>NZ_OZ245041.1:2307500-3507500 GCF_965224175.1 Kordia sp. | reverse complement strand
ACTGAGTCCTAAGATTAAGAATATAACCGTAGTAATTAGTAGCGTGACAAATGATGTAGAAATGATTTTTCCTTTTTCTTGTTCTTTGCTAAAAAATCGGAAGAATGCCGTTTCCATTCCGTATGTGAGCAGTGCATTTAAGTATGCAGCGTATACATAGTATTCGGTATTGATTGCAAATTTGTTAGATTTTAAAACTTCCGTATGTAATCCAACTAAACCAATATTGACTGCACGTGGCAATATTGCTGCAATTCCATAGATTATAGTGTCTTTAAAGAACTTTTTTAATGCGCTCAAGGAATGTTTTGTTTAAGCCTTAAAAGTATTGATTTCTGAGGGCTTTCCCAAAAGGATTTTTCCCCTGATTATTAAAGGGTCAAGCCCAATATCATTTATTGCCTATTTGGTGGCGCACTTGGATAGTACAACGGAAACTTATCTACAATATTTTTTAGCTTGTAATAGTTAAGCGTTCCGTTTTCTTCATAACTGATAACAGCTTCGTCATTTGCGAGCGTAAACGGAAAGTCTTGCTGTACTTTTGGCGGCTCGTTTCCAGCTTCTTTTTTATGATTTTTGTGTAACACAATATCTTTTTCAACAGTATTAACAAAACGCGCTATGTACAATCCGTTGTTATCTGTAGCAATGTCTTCTATGGTGGTTTTCCTTCCTCTGAAGAAAAATTCTTTTAGAACAATTTCTTTTTTGTTTAGGTTTTGAATTGTAAACTGTACATTCAATCCTGTACCAGCTTCTTCTTGTCCTCCTGTCCACGCTTGTGCAAATGGATTGGTAATGGTAAAGGAAACTTTCTCCTGCATTTTCATCGTTTTTTGTGGTGACGAACAGTTTGTAAAACCGATAATCACGAGTATTGGCAATATTTTTTTTATGTGTTTGAACATGTGTGTTTTCTGTTGATTCGTGTATTTGTTAACTTGTTTTTCTTCAATAGAATCTTCAATCTAAAATATAACTTTCTGCAATAATAGTTCCAAGTTAATTAAATAAATCTCAATACAGACATCTTACAACATATTCGGTGACATTTTATTCTTCCTGCAAGGTTTTTAAGATTAACAGTTCTGCTAAGACTTGTTTTCGGATGAAATAAAATAATACGACAAAAGATACAATGTACGAGATGACAATGTAGTAAAAGAAACCTCTCGACAGGTATTGATAGAAATAATACATCATGATTATCACTCCAATATTGTATACAATTAATAAGATTGGAATGATTTTGAAAGCGAGCGTTTTTCTGTTTTCGTAATAGGAAATGAGTTGCGCTTTGAATTCTTCTAACGAAAGTAATACATTGAGTTTTCGCAATTTTTGTCGACTCCTAGCTTCTATGAATACACGAATAATCAATACACTGATGAGCAAGGACATTCCTAAGAGTGTTCCGCTGAATTTGTAAGCCGAAATGTAAAAGAAAAATAGGATGAGTATAATTCCTGTGATGCCTAAAATTAGTTGTGTAATTCGTTGTCCTTTGCGTACGAGTGCTAGTTTTTGTTTGGCTGGTTCAAAATCAGGAATGTTTGTTTCTTCTGATTGTTGTTGCCATGTGTTTTGTATGTCTTTAAATTCCATGAGAGACGCATTTTGTGAGTTTTTCTTTGATTCTGTGTACCAAGACACGAATGTTTTGGTGTGAATGTCCTGTTATGTTTGCTATTTCTTTTTGTGGCAAACCTTCTAATACTAATAAGATGACGATTCGATCCGTTTCTTTTAGTTGTTGAATGCACGCATACATTTGTTGTAAACGATTTTGATGCATTTTTTCTTCTTCCGCGACATTTGTATCATCTTCTTGCAATTGAGGCAAGCTATAGCTTCCTTTTTTGTTTTTTCGAATGTGTAATAAGCAAGTATTAGCTGTAATTCTATAAATCCAAGTTCCTATGCTGGATTTTTGTTTGAACTGATCCAAATGTTCCCAGACTTTTATGAACACTTCTTGTGCTAAGTCTTTCGCCAAAGTTTCGTCACCATTAACGTATCCAAGACAGAGTCTGTAGACTTTATCGTAGTGATTTTGGTATATTGGTTCGAATTTGTTGTTTTGTCGATTTGTCAATTTGTTGTTTTTTTAGAGCGCTTCGCTGTTAGACTTGTTCCTGCGAATGCAGGAATCTCTTAGACCGCTGCGCTTTTAGATGGCTTATTTTTATGTTTTTATTGGTTGTTGGCTTTTAGCTTCTGGCTTTTGGCTTTTGGCTTTTGGCTTTTGGTAGGTTCATAGTATATTTTATTTGAATCAACTGAAAACTGATAACTTTTTCACCACGAATGCACGAATGTTTTTTACTTGTTGGCAGTTTACTTCTGGCTTTTGGTCAGTTCATAGTATATTTTCTTTAAATCAACTTAAAACTGAAAACCGATAATTTTTTTACCACGAATGCACGAATAGTTTTTGGTCAGTTCATAGTATATTTTATTTGAATCAACTCAAAACTGAAAACCGATAATTTTTTTACCACGAATGCACGAATGGTTTTTGGCTGTTGGTTGTAGGCTTTTAGCTTTTGGTCGGTTCATAGTATACTTTCTTTAAATCAACTCAAAACTGAAAACCGATATTTTTTTTACCACGAATGCACGAATGTTCTTTATGGATTTGCTTTTTGAAACTTCTCAATACCAAATACTAATATCTCAAAACTATTTAACCACTAACTTTTTAACTTCTTTTAGAAACCATTCTGCTTGATCAAACATAATAAAGTGTGCTGAATTGTCAACATATACAATGTTTTTGTTTGCTAGTTTTTGATATTGTTCTGTGTATAGTTTTTCCACTTGTGGTTTTGGATAGAAACTAACTGCTGCCATAACCGTTACAGGAATTTTAATGGTTTTGATGGTTTCGCGTAAGTCCAATTTCATGAGATCAATATAACCATATACATAGGTTTTTCGGTCTGCTTGTTCCATCCATGAAACTAATGTTGTTTTTTTTTCTTGCGTTTTTGTCATTCCTGCTGCCATTTGCGTTGCCATTTTGTGGAAAGCGCTTTCGTCCATTTCCAATTGTTGCTTCGAAAACGGATTGTCATAACTTACTTTTTCTGGTGAGAAATCAGGGATCATTAATGCGCCAATACTCGGCAAACCATCTACAATGATCAGTTGTTTGTAGGTGTTTGGATGTTCTGCTGCTAACCATAATGCCAACGATCCGCCCATACTGTGCCCTATAATGGTTGCGCTTTGCAATTTTTTACGTGCTACATAGCTTTCTACATCTTCTTTGATGGTTTCTAGCCATGGAGATTTAATTGCTGGTACGTTTCCAAATCCTGCAAAGGTAAATACATGACATTCGTGAGTTTTGGATAATTCTTTTACGGTTTCTTGCCATACATCGCCTGTGCAACTGAATCCTGGAAATAATAAGATTGGATTTCCTTTTCCTGTGACTTCTACTTGAAATGATTTTTCTTGCGAGAAGATTGTAAATGAAATCATAAGACAACTTATAATCATTAATTTTCTAAAGGTTTTCATACTGTTTGTTTGTTTTATTTTCCCTTTAGATGCAGTTTTTTGAAAATGTTACAGAAAAAGTTTTTTAACTTTTTCAGATTGCTTCGCTTTTAGACTCGCTTACGCTGTTAGATGTTAGACCGCTTTGCTTTTAGATTGCTTACTGTTGTGGTTTTGTTGGCTGTTGGGTGTTGGCTGTTAGCTTTTAGTCGGTTCATAGTACATTTTCTTTGAATAAACTGAAAACTGATAACTTTTTTTTACCACGAATGCATGAATGGTTTTTGGATTGCTGCGTTTTTAGACCGCTTATGCTATTAGATATTAGATCGCTGCGCTTTTAGATTGCTTACTGTTGTGGTTTTTTTAGCTATTGGCATTTTGCTTTTGGGTTTTAGCTCGGTTCATAGTACATTTTCTTTAAATAAACTGACAACCGAAAACTTTTTTTACCACGAATGCGCGAATGTTTTTTGGATTGCTGCGATTTTAGACTCGCTTACTGTTGTGTTTTTTATGTTAAATATTAGCTGTTGAATTTTAAATTGATTCTTTCATACTTCATTATAAAATCGTCACTTCGAGTGGATTTGCGCAGCAAATTTGTATCGAGAAGTGCTTTGAAGTCTCAATATGATAGTTAGAGTTTGCAACGTCATTGCGAGAATTTTTCATTTTGACTTCGCTCAATATGAGAAATTCGTGGCAATCTGTTAGTTTCATATACAATCTTTTCTATGATTTAAACAGATTGCTTCGTCATGCTTCCTCGCAATGACGTTTCATATAGATCGATCTGACGACTAGTACTTTAAATTTCTAATTGGATCTTTTTTACGTCATTCTGAGTTTAACTCAGAATCTCCTTAAATTGAAATTTAGCTCATGTGAAGCTGAATCAAGTTCAGCTTGACGAGAGCGTTATGATTAATCACCTTCCAAACGTTTGTGTAATTCTTTTATAAAATACGAAGGTTTGATTCCTGTAGATTTATGAAATGCTTTGGAAAAGGATTCTGTTTTCCCGAAACCTGCTTCTTTGGCAATAGCTTTGATGGTGTAGTTTCTGAATTTAGAATCTTCTTTTAATTTAGAAACAACATATTCAACACGTAAATCATTGATATAAGAACTAAAATTCTTTTGGTAATGTCCGTTGATGACTTTTGATAAGTACTTCGGATTTGTCCTAAATTTTTTCGCGAGTTCTGTGAGTGAAACTTGTTTTGTAAATTGTTGAGAAGCTTCAAATTTTTGCAACTGACTTACTATATTTTGCACGATTTCTTCTGAAATACCAATGTCTTTCTTTACACTGAGCGGAGTCGAAGTGTTCTCCTCTCCGAGAACCTCAGGGCTATTATTGAGCGCATTTCGGCTCTGTTCAATGCTCATTTCAGCAACTTTTGGGTTTGTCTTTTGAACACTTCGGCTCCGCTCAGTGTTCATTACACTTTCAAAACGTCTTTTATAGTATTTCTGACGACGAAACGCTGCGACCAATATTCCTAGAATCACCAATAAAATTCCGCTTATGGCTGCAAAACTATATTTCCAAGAACTTTCTTTGGCTTTGGCTTCTTCTACTAAGCGGTTTCGTTCGGCAATGGCTTGCGGTGTATCGAATTTTTTTTCTATAGTTTCGGTTACATAAGTATAGGTTGAATCAATAATTTTATCTACTTCAAGTAAACGATCATAATATTTTATCTGATTCTCAGTATCATTTTTGCTTTTGTAATACTCAATGATGTGTTCGTATGCATTTCGCATTTCTGGGAAGATATCTTTTGTGGCTTGGTAGATAGAATCTGTTTTTAGAAAGTGAAATTGTGCTTTTTCAGGTTGGTTGAGTTGGTCGTAGCTTTTGGCTAGGTAGTAATATTTCATTACTATATTCCTATCATTAATTTTAATTAAATTTGGTAATGCTTTTAAGGAACTATCTATCGATGCTTGGTAGTTTCCCAAATAGTATTGTGCTGTACCTGTTAATGAAATAAATTCATAATACATTAATGAATCTTTTGTATTAAAAGCTTCGATAAGTCCTTTTTTTGCCATTTTCATAGAATTTTTATATTCTTTGAGACGCATATATTCTAATGATAAGTTGTTTAAGGCAATAAAATAAGTTTCATTATATTGTGATATTTCTTGTTTATTTTTAATTATAAAATCTAAACTTTCATTTATAAAATTAAGAGTTTCTTCATTTGCAAGCCAATTTCCCTGTATATTCATTATTGCATTTCGAATATCTAATTCTAACTCGATATTATTATTGTTTAAGATGCTTAATGCTTTTAAAAAATTATCCAGAGCTAAATCAGTTGTAAGACCATCTAAACTATAAAAATATCCTTTAAAATAATAACCTAGTGCTGGATACTTTTCATGCTTACAATCTTTACAAATTTCAATAATACTATCAGCATACTTTAGACTTGAAGAGATATCTTTATCATAATAATAATACATAATATAAAAATAACCTCTAGAAATCTTAATTTTATCATTATCAAATTTGGCTCTCCTCAGATATTCTTCTGTATATAGTTTTGATAATTTTTGCTTATTATATTTTGTGCTATCAATTAAAGCATGCAACTCCTCATAACTATACTTCGCCAAGGAATCATTTTCGGTTTGTGCATTTAAAAAAGTATTTAAGCTAAAACAGAGGAAAAGAAAGAGGAAATAAGGGAGTTTTGGGTGCATGCAATTGGTTTCGGTTTTTGCAAAGATATGGAATGGTGGTTTAGTACGAAATGACTTTGTGCTTTAACGTGTTTTTTTCGATGAAAATTGTACTTCGAAATATATTTTGTGGTTTGTGAGTAGATCTCGATACAATTTTTCTTTATTCCATTCCGAAAAATCACTCGATCTGACGGTTTGAATTATGAAACGTCATTGCGAGGAAGCATGACGAAGTAATCTGTTTAAATAATAGAAACGATTGTATATGAAACGAACAGATTGCTTCACTACGTTCGCAATGACGTTTCTAATAGATCTTAAAAACAAAAAACCTCATGTTTCCATGAGGTTTTTTAATTCTATAATGTGAGTACACTTCGACTCCGCTCAGTGTACGAACTTTAAATATTAGTTATTCAACGCTTCTGCTCCACCAACGATTTCTAAGATTTCGTTAGTAATAGCAGCCTGACGTGCTTTGTTGTATGTTAATGTTAAAGAATCTCTTAGTTCTCCTGCGTTGTCTGTCGCTTTGTGCATCGCCGTCATACGCGCACCGTGCTCACTTGCAAACGAGTCTCTGATTCCTTTGTACAATTGTGTTTTTAATGACTTCGGAATTAGTCCTTCAACAATTTCTTCTTTTGATGGCTCAAAAATGTAATCTTGTTGTGCGCTTGCTTCCGATTCAACTGGTACAATTGGTAAGAATTGTTCCGTCATTACGATTTGTGTCGCCGCATTTTTGAATTTGTTGTAAACGATCTCGATTTTATCGTATGATCCGTCTTCAAATAAATCCATTAGTTTTTGTGCAATTTCTGCAACATTATCAAAAGTTAACGCATCAAAAACATCACTACGATTGTCTATAATCGTATTTGTTTTAGACAAGATATCGTTTCCTTTTTTACCAATTGTCAACACATCAACTTGCTTACCTTCGTATGCATTGTCAATTAAGTTGTTTGTTTGTTTGATAATGTTAGAGTTAAATGCTCCACACAATCCTCTGTTAGATGTAATAGCTACAATTAATACTTTGTTTACTTCACGTTGGTCTGCAAATTTACTTCCGCTATCTGCATCTAACGTTGCACTTAAACTTTGTAGTAATTCTGTAAGTTTGTTTGCATACGGACGCATCGCTGTGATCGCGTCTTGTGCTTTTTTCAACTTTGCTGCCGATACCATTTTCATAGCACTCGTAATCTGCATTGTTGATTTTACAGAACTAATTCTATTACGTATTTCTTTTAAGTTTGCCATCTTTTCGAGTTATGAGTTGTAAAGTGTTGAGTTATGAGTTTTTTAGTATTGCTACTAATATTCTAATCAACTCATCACATTTATTCATCATTTCTTCTGGTATTTGCCTTCCTGTAGCTTCTAATATTTCTAACCAATATTTAGTTTCATCAGCTTCTTTGAGAGCAATACCAAATTTATATTTAAAATCTTTTTTGCTAACTCCTCTTTGTGCTTCTCTAGTATTGGCTCCAATACTCGTTCCGCTTCTGAGTAGTTGTGAGGCTAATTCGTAGTCTTTTGTCGCTTTTAATTCGTCGCAGAATTTTACAATTGCACAAGCAAATTCAAAGCTCTTTGTTCGTATCGGACTATCCTCTAATGACATTTATATCGTTATCAGTTTAAGAATTTAGAGCCTGTACTTTGAAACAAACTCTAAACTCATAACTTTTTAACTCTTAACTATATGTTAGTTATATTTCGCAGACATTTCTTTACAAACAGTTGTTAATGTGTCTGTAACTTCGTCTGTTAATTTCCCTGCTTTTAAAGTATCTAAAACGTTTCTGTGTTTTGCGTTTAAGAACTCAATGAAATCTCTTTCAAATTCTTTTACTTTATCTACAGGAACATCTCTTAATAAGTTCTTAGAACCAGCGTAGATAATAGCAACCTGATCTTCTACTGTGTATGGATCGTTTTGTGCTTGCTTTAAGATTTCTACGTTACGCTTTCCTTTTTCAATTACGTTTAATGTAGCTGCATCTAAGTCAGAACCAAATTTCGCGAATGCTTCTAATTCACGGAACTGAGCTTGGTCAAGTTTTAAAGTACCTGCTACTTTTTTCATTGATTTAATCTGCGCCGAACCTCCTACACGAGATACCGAGATACCTACGTTAATCGCTGGACGTACACCAGAGTTAAATAAATCAGATTCTAAGAAAATCTGTCCATCAGTAATCGAAATTACGTTTGTTGGAATATAGGCTGATACGTCACCTGCTTGCGTTTCAATGATTGGTAACGCTGTTAACGATCCACCACCTTTTACGATTGGCTTTAATGATTCTGGTAAATCATTCATGTCTTTTGCGATATCATCATCAGCAATTACTTTTGCCGCACGCTCTAATAATCTTGAGTGAAGGTAGAAAACGTCTCCTGGATACGCCTCACGTCCTGGTGGACGACGTAATAATAATGATACCTCACGGTATGCAACCGCTTGTTTTGATAAATCATCATACACGATTAATGCAGGGCGACCTGTATCACGGAAATATTCTCCAATTGCTGCTCCAGCGAATGGTGCATATACCTGCATTGGTGCAGGATCTGATGCGTTAGCTGCTACAATTACTGTATATGCTAAGGCTCCTTTTTCTTCTAATGTTTTTGCAATCGCTGCAACTGTAGACGCTTTTTGTCCAATAGCTACATAGATACAAAATACAGGTTCTCCAGCATCATAGAATTCTTTTTGATTAAGAATTGTATCTAAACATACTGTAGTTTTTCCTGTTTGACGGTCACCAATTACCAACTCACGTTGTCCTCTACCAACTGGAATCATTGCATCAATAGATTTGATTCCTGTTTGTAATGGTTCGTTTACTGGTTGACGGAAAATTACTCCAGGTGCTTTACGCTCTAAAGGCATTTGATATAAATCACCTCCAATTGGACCTTTTCCATCGATTGGGTTTCCTAACGTATCAACTACACGTCCTACCATTTCTTCTCCTACCTTAATAGAAGCAATACGTTGTGTACGCTTTACAGTAGCTCCTTCTTTAATTTCTTTAGAAGGTCCTAATAATACCACACCAACATTGTCTTCTTCAAGGTTCAATACGATACCTTCCATTCCTGTTTCGAATTCAACTAATTCTCCGTATTGAGCGTTAGCTAATCCGTAAACACGAGCGATACCATCACCTACTTGTAGTACAGTTCCAACTTCGTCAAGAGAAGTTGTAGCTTCAAATCCTGATAGTTGTTTTTTTAATATTGCTGATACCTCAGCAGCTTTAACTTCTGCCATTTTATTTAGTATTTAATTTTGAGAGAAAGTTCGTTTTAATGTATTCAATTGGTTTGCGATGCTTGCATTGTATTGCAAATCGCCCACACGTAGGATGAATCCACCGATAATACTTTCGTCGATTTTGTTTTCTATTGTTACTTCGTTATTCGTAAGATCTTTCACCTTAGCTAGTACTTTGTCTCTTAAACCATCTGTTAAAGGAACTGCTGTCGTTACTATGGCAACTTGTTTTCCTTGTAATTGATCGAATAAGTTACAATATTGAACAGCTATGTTATCTAATAAGTCAATTCGCTTGTTAGACACTAACATATCTATTACTCCTTCAGATACAGAATGCATTCCTGTAAAGATTTCTTGTAAGGCTGCTTTTTTAGTTTCAGACTTTACTATAGGACTGTTTAGCATCAATCGTAAATCTTTACTGTTTTCTACAGTTTTTACGATGCTGTCCATATCTTTCGCTACAGCTTCTCCTGCATTTTGCTCTTGTGCTAATCCTAAGATTGCTTTTGCATAACGTATTGCTGCTCTAGATCCTGCCATTGTGTTCTTATTAGTTTAATGTAACGTCACCAAGCATTTTATCTACTAAAGATAATTGCTTGTCTTTGTCTGCTAATTCTTCACGTACTACTTTCTCTGCAATTTCTACAGAAATGTTCGCTACTTGATTTTTCAATTCAGCTAAAGCAGATTGTTTTTCACTTCGGATGCTTTCTTGAGCTTGTGCAATCATTTTGTTTGCTTGCTCTTTTGCTTCTCCTGTAGCATCTGCGATCATTTTTTCTTTGATCTCACGTGCTTCTTTTAACATTGCTTCTCTTTCTGCTCTTGCTTCTTTTAGTAACTTTTCGTTATCAGCATGCAAGTTTTGCATTTCTTTCTTTGCATTTTCAGCTGCTTCTAGTGCGTTTCTGATAGAATCTTCTCTATCTTTTACAGCTCCTAAAATTGGTTTCCATGCTGCAGTTCTTAGAATTACTACTAATGCTAAGAAAGCAACAGTTACCCAAAATAACAATCCAATTGCTGGTGTAGTTAAATCCATAGTATTGTATTATTTATCTTTTTCTTTAAATTTTAATAGTAATAACTCTTGTAGTACCAACCGTACTACAAGAGTTATGTTTTCTAGTTAGATTATCTAAGACCTAATAATGATACTACGATACCAAACATTCCTGCACCTTCGATAAATACTGCAGCAATAATCATTGCTGTTTGTATTTTACCTGCTGCTTCTGGTTGTCTAGCCATAGCTTCCATTGCTTGTCCACCAACTTTTCCGATACCAAGACCTACTCCTAATACTGCAAGTCCAGCTCCTAATGCTGCGATACTACCAATCATAATAATAAAATTTAAAAATTAATTCTTTATGTTTTTATTTCTTTTACTCTTTCTAGTGATGTGCATCTTCAACAGCCATTCCAATAAATAGTGCTGTTAAGAATGTAAATATATATGCTTGTACAAATGCTACCACAAATTCTAAAATCATAATAAATATTGCTAATAAAATTGACGGCGTTCCCGCCAATTTAAAAATAAATATTAATGAAATTAAGCTTAATATAATAATGTGTCCTGCCGTAATGTTTGCAAATAAACGAATCATTAATGCAAATGGCTTGATAAAGATTCCAGCAAATTCAATTGGAGCTAACACTAATTTGATTGGAGCAGGAACACCTGGCATCCAAAAGATGTGTTTCCAGTAGTGTGCATTACCGCTAAAGTTTACAATTAATAATGTTAGCACTGCTAATACCATTGTTGTTGCGATGTTTCCTGTAAGGTTTGCTCCCGTTGGTACTAAACCTAATAAGTTGTTTACCCAAATAAAGAAGAACAACGTTAATAAGTAAGGTACATATTTCATGTACTTTTTCTCATCGATTAATGATTTTGCTATATCGTCTCTTACGAAAAGAATTAGCGGCTCCATTAATCCAGCAAATCCTGTTGGAACTAATGATTTTTTGTATGATCTCGCAATGCTTGTGAATATTAATAATATCAAAATGATTGATATAAACATTGACGTTACGTTTTTTGTAATAGAGAAGTCTAATGGTTTTTTACCATTAGTAATGGCATGTGTTTCATGGTCGAAATTCACCTCTTTCTGACCAGCATCTAATTGGTAAATTTTTCCATGATTTCTAACGAAGTTCATTCCATTCTTCGTTACAATGTGGTGACCTGAATCGTCGTGATGAAATTCACTAGACATAAAGGTTACCAAACCATTGTCTGTATATAATATTACGGGTAGTGGAATGGATACGGACTCATCGCCTTCTCCATATATATGCCATTCGTGAGAATCAGCAATATGATGCATGATCATTTCTACTACGTTAAACTCTTTTTCTTTTCCCTTTTCTGAGCTTCCACCTGCTGTTGCGAATAGTGGTAATGCAAAAAGTACTGCTAGAATTAGATTCTTGATAGATTTTTTAGCTATCATATTTATTGTATTATATATAAATATATGGTTCCTAAATTTCGGTGCAAAGGTAAGTTTTTAATTAACAATACAACGTTAATAACTATTTTTTTTTTGATTCCCTGAAAAGTTTTTTTGAAAGCATCTCGCGGAGTCCTTTATTTATCATTTATTAGCTTTAAAACATAGTATGCTTCAAAAGCTAGGTAGAAAAAATAAGGAATGAAAAATGCTAGTACATTTTCAATGTTAAAGTAGTCTTTGTTTTTGAAAAAAGGAACGAGAAATAAAATCCCTGCCATCATTTTTAGGAAGCTTCCTCCCAAGAATGCCAATGCCGCTTTTTCCGCAAAGATGGTTTTTATGTATGCAACTGCAATGTATAATAAAAGTGTAATTAGAAAGAGAAATATATGAATACTCCAAGGATTGTAATAAAACTTAGTCTCCGTTAATACAAATGAGTGCAATAGTTGATGTATCGCGAAAAGCGCAATAGTAAAAATAAAGAAATGCGTAGCGAATTTGAGTATAGTTTGTTTCACTGTTTAGTCTTTGTTGAATTTTTTAAGCTGGCGTATTACTTGCCACATAGACAAACTTACAAATACTAATGAACATACAATGGTAAAGAGTTTGTGTTTGTTTGGATATTTTTCATCAAGCCACATTCCAAGATATACACCAAGTCCAATGACAACTGCCATTTGAAATGCAATTCCCGTGAATCTTACATAGCTTTTAAGCTGTTTTTTCGGCTTTTTTTCCTTCACTTGACTTGAGTTCTTTAACACCAGTTTTCATCACACAGGTCGCATTAAAAGTAGCTCCAGGCTCAATAGATAGTTTACTTACTGTTACTTCACCTTCAATAGTTGCAGTACTTTTTAGCGTAAGCAAGTTAGAAACCAATAATTCTCCTTCAAAACGTCCTTCAATATCAGCATTTGCACAAATTACTTTTCCTGTAATGACTCCACTAGCTCCAATAACAATTTTCCCTGAAGTTTCTACACTTCCTTCGAGTTTTCCATCAATTCTAAAATCGGCTTTAGAGACGACATCGCCTTTGATATTGGTTGATTTTCCAATTCGATTCGATTGTCCACGTGTAGTTTCGCCACTACGCTTTTTTTTAGATTCTGAAAACATGGTTTTGTTGGTTTGAGGGATTACTATTTGATTTGGCTATTGTTATTTTACTTCGTCTAAATTTTTGTGAATTTGTACGGTTTGGTAATTTTCAGCAGATAGAATGGTGTTTTCCTTTTTAACGGCATATTCTTCTTTCGACTCCAACATGTCTTCTACGGTAACAGCGGCTAATTTTGTTTTGAATCCGTGAATAACAATAAAGTGCTGACTTCTACTGTATACATCTCTAGAAACAGAAAGTGAACCGTATCCTGTATCTTCAATGGCTTGTGCTATTGTTTTTTCGAGCGCTTCCATAGCTTCAGTATCATTTTTCTGGAAAGCATAAATGATTTTGAAGCTTTTTGATTTGTCATCATTTATCACTGCCTTATTGGCTATTTTTGGCAATGAAGTTGTAACAATTTGCTGCGCACGTTTTCCTTCGTCATCGTTTGGATAGTTTAGCGCTACATAGTTCAGTGCTTCTTTGTAAGCAATAAAACCATCTAATCGTCCAATGATTACTGCTTTCAACATTTCAAATTTTGGCACGATTTCTTCACCCGTAAATTGACGAATGTATTTTTCAGTATCGTTGAGTGCGCCTTCTAATTCTTGGCTAGCAAACTTTTTATAGGTGTTTGCATACAGACTTTCAGGACTGTTTTCGTCAGAAGCAATTACATCTTGCGGATTGCGTAAGATTTGCGCATAACGACTAGTGCCATGATTGCTCAAAATATCTGTTTTCCATTGATCTGCTTTACCTGGCTGTTCTAATAGTACATATATTTTGTACAGATTGTATTTTGATGGTAGAATTAGTTTTTCTTCAGGATTGTTTTGCAATAGTTGCTCCAATCGATTGGCTGCCAATTCATATTCTTTAAATTTCTCCTTGTAGATTAATCCCAATTGATAGTAGGCAAAGTTTCGTTCTTTCCCAATACTATCTATTACTTTTTCGTCTGTTGGAATTTTATCCGTATAAAAAGCTACCGAGTAGATATCTTCCGCACCTTTACTTTCTGTACCCGAGGCAGCAGCTGTTTCTGCAGTTGTGTTTATAATTACGTTTTTATCATACAAACGCCAATTATCTTCTAGTGTACGATCGCCCCATCTTTTGCGGAATTCATTTTTACCATACGCAACCGTTGTTTGATTGTAAAAGTAAAATTCTCCTCCTGAGTTTTTTGGACCTGAGTTTCTGCTAGAAGCAAACTCATTGTTAGCAAAGCTTTGTTTTTGTTCTTCTAATTCTCTTTTTGCTTCTTCTTCGGCTTTCAATTCGTCAATGTATGCTTGGAAATACGCTGTTCTTTCATCATCTGAAGAATTTACTAATTTGAGAATGCTGTCATTTTTTTGAGCTACATCTTCGTACGCAATTACATCATCTAGATTTGCTCTTTTCTTTTCAATTCTTCTAAATTTGCGTGTGTTTTTTTCCAAATTTGATAACGTACTATCGAAGTATTTTCCAGCATCTTTGTAGTTGGCATCATCGAAACGTAATGCTGCTAAGTTTTCGTAATCTAATGCTTTAATATACTTGTCTGTCGTAGCTTTACGAACTGATTTGTTAAAATATTCTTCTGCCAATTTTAACGAATCTTGCGATAGATGATATTCTCCTAGTTGACGGTATATTTTATCTAAAAACGGTCTGTTTTCACGATCTTCAGCTAAGTCATTTAGCATTTCTAAGAATTCTTCTTTGTTTCCAGTTTCTAGATCGAAATTTTTAGCTTTTTCAATTTTTGCATTGATCATGTAGACTCTTGGCGATTTTCTATTTAAATCAATTACTTTATCAAAAGCAATATTAGCACTGTCTTTGTGACCTAATCTATTAAACAATTGACCAATAATATAGTTATAACGTCCTTGTTCTTCACGGATTTTTGTTGTAGAAGCTGCACGTTTTAGTGCTTGTACAGCGCTATCTTTGTGTTTAAGATTGATGTATGCTTGTCCTAAAACTGCATTTGCATCTGCATATTCTTGATCTTTTAGTTTTTCAAACTTTATGATTCTCTTCAAATTGGCAATGGCGAATTCTTCATTTTCTAAACGAAGATATGTTTTCTCTCTCCAGATTTTTGCTTGGTTGATTTTGTCACTATCAGGATATTCACCAATGGTGTAATTGAAAGCTTCCAGAGCAGGAATGAAACGTTGATCAAAGTATCTTGCTTTTCCAAGTAATAGATATGCTTCGTCCATTTGCGGATTGCGCTGACGACCTTTGATATCCATAGAATGTTTCTGAATCGCTTTTACTGCTTTTTCTTCTGCCTTTTCAAAGTTTGGATTTTTCCCACCTTGTCCTGGAAGCGTTAAATCATCTAGGATTTCCATACGTTCTACAGGAAGAATTTCCCAATAGTTGTCAATGTAAGCGTTCATCAAGGCTTCACGTCCTTCTTCTAAGGCTACTTTTCCATTGAATAACACATTGTATTTTGTAGTGACAGAATGAAAACTTCTGTTGATGAATGAGTTCTTTTTGGTAGAACAGCTAAAGAGTAAAAACCCTAGTACTGATATGGTTACCGATATATATACTGTTTTCTTCAAGGTCGATCTTTTTTGTATTTCTTAAACTAAAATCTTAAGCATTTAGTATACAGAAGGGTAAAAATACATTTCTTTTTGAAAAATTTGACAAAATGATAGGTAAAATGTGGGTTTTGCGTTGCTAGGTTGCCTTGATTTTTGATGAAAAAGAAAAACTCCCAAAATCAAATGGTTTGATTTTGGGAGTTTTTATATGATATCTTATGAAATCTATAACTTCATTAGTTTTTTCACAGATAATGTTTGATTTGGTGTTTTTATTTCTAAGAAGTAGAGTCCTTCACTCACATTTTTCATTCCATTGAATTTTATAATATTTCCAACAGTAGTTTGCATTTCTTCTTGAAGCAATATTCTTCCTTGCGCATCATGCAATGTTAGTGTCACACTTGCATTTTGATATACTGACGGTAACGCAATATTTACAATATCTTTTACAGGGTTTGGAAAGATTTTTATAGCGTTTACTGTTGAAACCTCATCATTAGAAAGTGTACTTCCCACAATATTGACACTGTAATCTTCGAATTCTCCTCCATTGTTTCCATCGAAATCTAAATGACACGGATTTGATCCTGTATAGTAAGTTCGAGACGCGATACGCATTCTAGTTATACCAGATAATGCTGAACTTGGCACCGTAAAACTTCCTTGTGCTACTGCATTGTATGGAAATAAATCATCTCCAGCCGTCGTTCCCCAAACACGTTCATTTGGACCATCGAAGTCTCCATCTTGATTGTAATCAATCCAAACAGAATGTCCTGTCGTTTTGTTCCAAGGATGTGTATTTAAGAGTGTAATATCAATATCATATGTTCCGTCGATATCTAAATCTGTCGGCGCAAGATTTGTATGATCAGAATATCCCATCACATCATCTGATGCATTAGAAGAGTGACTCATAATAGTAGCTCCTGTATCTTCTAATGTTACATTGCTAATGTAGAAATCATCCGCATAAAAATCTACCGTAGGTGTACAATATGTGATTGACGTAGTCGTAAAATATTCAGGAAAACTATATATAGACTGACTTGAACCACAGTTACTACGCACTTCAATTTCATAATCGGTCAAAATAGACAATCCTGAAAGTGTAATCATGTTAGTTGTTGTCACCACATTTGTCCATACTCCCGAACTTGTCGGACGATAACGCACATCATAAGTAACATCGTCAATAGCATCCCAAGTTATATCTGCAGTAGTTGCTCCTGGCGTAATCATAACATTGGCAGGAATCGGAATTGCATTTACCGTTACGTTTTGCATAGCCGTTACAATGTTTCCGTTATCATTGAAAGACCAAGTGATTGTTCCGCTTTGACCTGCAGTATATGTTGTTTGATCGGTAGTTGTTGCTGTAATTTCAACACATCCGTTTGTAATTGCTGTTGGTGCTACTGCCGTAACTTCACAGTTACTTACAATATTATCTAATGTAGGTGCTACAATTGGATCTGGGTTTGCATTTGGTTGTACTGTAACTGCAGCAGAACACCTACTTTCATTTCCATCATTGTCAGTTACTGTTAACCAAACTGTTTGTGGTGTTCCTACGTCTGTACAATCAAAAGTATCTCTATTGATTGTGATTCCGCTAATTCCTGCTGCGCCACCTGTAGAACCATTGTCTATTTGAGAAGCCGTAATAGTAGCGTTTCCAGTAGCATTAAGTGTTACTATAATGTCTTGGCAATTGGCCACTGGCGGATTTGCCACTGTTGCTCCTACATATTCAATTTTTATGATTGTTCCTCCATTTTCAATAGATACTCCACTTGTAGAAGAAGGTCCTGAAGTTCCTCCAGCATTGTCGGTAATAGCATAAATCGTTAGTCCATCAGGAGATATAGCTACATCTCTGTAGCGATCATTTGAGGAGTGAAATTCTTCATAGCTATCTCCTACAATATCGTCTCCGCTAGCCGTTATTTTTGCACGATAGATCGTTCCTTTTTTTAGTGTTGGAATTAGTAAAGATCGTCCCCATCCAGGAATGTTGTTTGCTTCGTGAATGTCAATTCCTGATGGCGCTACTGATGGCCATGTAAACCAACCTCCTTGCGGATCTGTTGCGGTTGTACTTCCATATGTTCCTATCGGCGGCTGAAAATTAACTGGAACATCATTTACAGTAGGATATGATTCGTATTCTGTTGCAGTTGTTGCTCCAACTGGACAATTATGATCGCTGAAGTTATTTGCATTACAAGCGCCTCCTAATGATGACCAGTTACAGTATGTATATGCCATATTATCGTAATATCCTGCAATTTCTGGCCAACCATAATTTTTTCCTGCATGTACAATGTTGATTTCGTCATCAACTTTGGCACCGTGTTCTGAATTGTATAAAGTTCCGTCTTGAGCAAAGATAATTCCTTGTGCATTTCTATGTCCATAAGTATATACATGACTTTGCACATTGTTAAACGTTGGGTTGTCTGTTGGTACAGAACCATCTAAGTTAATTCGTAGTGTTTTTCCAGGATAGTTTGCGTAGTCTGTAGCAGACGTTGGCAATACTTGAGATAATACAGGATCGCAAGAGTATTCAAATTGATTGGCTCCTTGATCTCCTATCGTATAATATATTTTTAAATCTGGTCCAATAATCAATCTACCAGAGTTGTGATCTGCGCTTCCTGGCAAACCTTCTAAGATTGCTCCATTGGCATCTAAAGAAGTATCTTCTGTTAGTGTTCCTGTAGCATTATTGTAGACTAATCGCGCCAATCTCACTTTTAAACCATTGTCAGTATACGTATAAGCTACATATACATAATTGTTGGTAGTAGTTGTGATATCAGCATATAGTGCAGGATGAATTGCCATTCCCATTAATCCACCTTGTTTGGCGTTGGTTACTTTACTACTAAGATCAATCATGGTTGTAATTGCTCCGCCATTAGTTCCAATACGTACTATTTTTTCCCCAACACGTTCTGTAAGCCACAGATTGTCGTCAGGTCCGTAAGTTATTTCCCAAGGAAAGTCAAAAGCAAAATCTGCTGTAAGCGTTGACGTATCCCAATCTGAACCAGAAGTTACAGCAGTTGGAAGCGGCGTCATTGGACCTTGGGCAAAAGTATATGATACACAAAGTAGTGTAATAAAGAGTATTTTTTTATACATATGTAAGTAGGTTTAAAAAAATTTGGGTTATTTATTATTTATTATTTGTTTTTTGGTAATATTCGTTCTTTGGGTTTCTATCGTAAATATATATACTCCTGTCTTGATAGACATCGGAATTTTTATTTCTGACAGTGCAGAATTCAATTTTTCTGTGAATAAAGATTGCCCAAGTAAATTATGCACATGTAATGCGTTTAAGTTATGATTCTTTGGGTTTTTGATGATCAGTGTATCATCATTCGTGTTGTAATGTACAATTAAGTCTTTTGCTATTTGAAATTCGTCTACAGATAAGATATTTTGAGCAAAAGTAATTCTGAATCGATCTGCAACAACGCCTGCTGTAACCGTAGTCAGATAGTTTCCATCACGCAAATTATGGAAAGTACCATTATATGTGTCTTCAACAAATACGTTTACATCGTCTTCTACATTTTCTAAGGCATGTATGCTTATTTCAATGATTCCACCATTTTGAGTTTTTACACTTAGTGGTAAAACGGTTGTTTCTGAAATTGCATCAATTCCTTGAATAACATAGTTAGAACCATTAAAAGACCACGCCATGTCTTCTAAGTTATCTTCGTTGAGTTCACCATCATAACCCCAATCGTATTCTATAGAAGCATTTTCATCTATTGTTAATAATAAATTACGCTCATAGTTTTCTGGAGAATGGTATTTGATTCTAAATTTAGGACGCACATCTTCTGGAATATCAGAGTTTTGATTTTTACGAGTGATTTCACTTCCAGAGTCTCCATTTCTGTAAAACCATGAATTGGTGTTTCCTGCTTCGGTAACAAATATTCTTTGATCGTTTTCAAAAGTGACTGAACCGTTAGAAGTTGCTACCACGAAGAATCCTTGTCCTACAGGAATGTATCTTCTTGGTGTTTTTTGTGCTGTTCCGCCGCTATCAACATCTGCATCAGCAATTGCTGGCGTTCCTCCCGAAAGGTTATATAAGCCATATCCACCTTGATATTCTGCTAATGTATGAGAGTTTCCACCGTAATGCTCCCAAAAGTATAGTGTTCCGTTGAGATGTGTATTGTCGTTGATTACTTCATTTCCATCAATAGCAGAAGGATATGGGTTTCCAACTAAATAGTCATTTCCTCCAGTAATACCTAATGTTATTGTTCCGTTGTTTGGCACACCTCTAAAGGTATAGTTTTGCTCATTTGCTATGGCATCTGTTGAAGGTCCTTTCATTGTGTATCCTTCACCAACAGCTAAGCTACCTGAACTTTGTACATGTTGCCAAAGTGAATAGTCGTCATCTAAACCATTTACAAATTTCCAAACCCAATATTCCGCAACTTGAATTGGTGTAGTAGTTCCATTTCCATCAAGTCCAGCAACGAAGTTAATCGCTTGCGGATTGTCTGGATCAGTTCCGTCCATAAGTACGTTTTGCAATGTATAACTTTCATCACCATCAATATCTGCATTTGGATTGTTTGAATGTACTGGAGATGACCAATAGTTATAAGTATGCAAGTTTCTTGTTCCTTGTTGATCTCTTTCTAGTCTTCCGTTAGCTCCAGCAACTAATATACTTGTAGGTGATTGTACGAGTTGTGCTTCTCCGTGAAGATCAATTTCTCCATCAAGACTTAAATACCATGAGTTTTGGAGTTCTACATCACTTTCTACATCTATTTTCGCACCAGCATCTACTAGTAATCCAATACCTTTATGTTGGCTTGAAGTTGTAATGTTGTTTTTTACATGTACTATAGACCAATCTTTGTTGGTACTCGCATTTGTAATATCCCATACATCACCATGCAACCAAGTAGCTGAATCACTCCAATCACCATCTATTTGCGTTTCGTATGGAAGTGGCGCCGTTTGCGGATATATGTTTTTTATGTTGTAAATTTTTGCACCTGTATTTTCATCAACTGTTACTGTTGTTTTGTTGTCTAAGATATCATCTTTAAAAGCGTCCATCTTGTAGTATTTTAATAGTGAAGTTCCTAACGAAGTAGAAATTTCATAAGGAATTACTTGACCACTATCAAAGCTATTTGTATCGTCTAATTCTTGATACACCATACGTTGTAATTCAGCCGAAGTTAATGATTTATTAAACACGCGAACTTCTTCAATTTCACCCGCAAAATAATTGGCATCACTTCCTGATAGTCTTCCTATAGTTAAATTTGAAGTATCTAAGCTTACAGGTCCCGATCCATCAGATCCATCTTGTTCTCCATTAATAAATAATGCTGTTTTCCCCGAAGAATCCGTTACTACTGCCAAATGTGTCCATATTAGGTTTTTGATCGTTGTTGTAGAGGTTATTATGGTAGCTCCATTTAATGAAACACTTACCGTATTGTCTACGTTTACAGTAAAGTAAAAGTTTTGTTGTCCAACGACAACACGTGTCGAGTTGGTGGCATTGTTTCCTGTAACTCTTACAAATGCCATGAGTGTAGCTTCTCCAGCACTTATAATATTATCATCTTCTACATAATCGTTTCTTCCGTCAAAGAATAGCGTATATTTACCATCATAATCACGAGGAGATCCATAGTATGCTGTGTTAGTATCAAAAGCATCTAAAATCCCATCACCATCTACATCTGCTGTTCCATCAATATCTCCATCGTTATCAGCATCTAAGGCAGCATTTATAGTGCCACTGATATCCGTTCCGTTAGCAGGATTGTTGGTTGCATCATTACTATCTACATCTAAATAATCTGGGATTCCGTCATTATCGCTATCTTCTGGCGTTGGGTAACCATTACTTCCATGATCATTACCTACACCATCATCATTTAAATCCATTATTGGTAATATTCCGTCACCATCTGCTTCTGTAGCTGGATCTTCATCGTCTTTATCACTTCCATCACCAATTCCATCTCCGCTTACGTCGATATCTCCAAATCCGTCATACTCTACACTATCAAATATTCCGTCGTTGTCAGAATCTAAGTCAATATAATCTGGTGTTCCATCAAAATCAGAATCTAACAACGTAATACTTTCATATGCATCGTGCATTCCGTTATTGTTTGTATCAGACCACGTAATTACCGTATCGTTAAATAATGTTCCGTCTTTATCATTATCTGGCAAGTTTAATTCAACAACATTTGGGATTCCGTCATTATCATTATCTAAATCTACAGTATCTGAAATTCCGTCGCCGTCTGAGTCACACAATAGCTGTTTTACAAAGATATCATCAATAGCCAAATCATTTCCTATTCCACCTAATTGGCTGTTAACAAGTTGCACTCTAAATTGCGTAAATGTTGTTGTAAATGTAGCACTTACTTCAACCCAATCACCTGCTGGCGATGTTGGCGGAATTAATCCTGAAGTTGCTGTCGCTATTTGATTTCCGTTAGGATCATAGACAAGTATTTGCACTTCAGGTCGTTGTCTTGTTGCAAGGTCTGGCGCATCTGTTCTATCAATATTTAAAGCAGAGAATCCGTAAGTAATTGGCACATTTGGTGTAACTCCTACTACATCTGCTTCAAAAAATATTCCTGGTTGTTCATCGGCATTAAATATTGCCATTCTTCCATCAATATCTCCTGGTGTATGATCTTCTCCTAGATACCAATAAGCATCAGCCCATTGTGAGATATCGTCTGTTGGGGTTTGATCTATTCCGTCTCCGTTTGCTATTTGATGATATACAGTGTATTCTCCATCATTTAAACTTGTTGGATTATTAACCGCAGGACATCCAGTTCCTGCACCATCTTCATAACAATATGTTGTAGATACTCCAATGGTAAAGGCATCAATTTCTACACGAGTTCCTGAGTCAGAACCAAAGGTTTCGTTAAGAAAAACTACTTCCGTTTGTGTTGAATTTATAAAGCTTCCACATGCTGAATTTTCAAGCGTATCTAGTATCCCATCATTGTCATCATCTATATCTACATTGTCAGTAATACCGTCTCCGTCGGTATCTGGGAAGGTTTGCACACCTTCTCCATGTACAACAAATGTATATGGATTTTCGTCACTATCATCATTTCCAATACTGATGGTTGCTTGATGAGTTCCTAGTGTTGAAGGATTGTAACTTATATTGAATGTTGTACTTTCACCAACACTTAATACAGGATCTGATGGTTGTGTTACAGAGAAATCACCACTTCCTGTTATTTCAATGATTGGAGAACCAACTAAGTTTAAATCTAATCCTCCGTTATTTTTTATGGTGTATACTTTCGTGATAGCACCTTCATAGATGTCATATACTCCAAAGTCAGTAGCGTTGTCTACTGTTACGTCACCAAGTAATGCGCCATCATTAATTGTATTTCCATTTCCTGAAACTGAAATTTCTGCAGGAGTTGTTGGATCTATAATTAGGTTGACTGAATAGTCTTCGTATTCTCCTAGGTTTCCATCAAAAGAACCGTCGCACGGATCATCGGGATGCCACCAGTTTCTGAATGCTATACGCATTCTTGTTAGTCCCGCATTTGCATCTGCCGGAATTGTAAAACTTGTTGATATTGAGTTTCCTGCTACTGTTCCAGCGGTTCCTGTTCCTCCTTGAAACCAAACATCTTCTCCTGCATCGGTAAAGTCTCCATCATTATTTAAATCTATCCAAACAGCAAAACCTACTTGCATCCAGTTTTGATCTTTATTTACGTCTATTCGGATAGTTTCTGTACTTCCTATGTTTACATCTGCGATACTGGCAGTGTAATCTCCATAACCATTGTCGTATCCAGAAGAGTTATCAATGTTTTGTGCTTGTGATCCAAAACGAACTCTATTAATGTAATGTCCTGTAGCAGTATTTGGTACATTTGGTGTACAGTATACATGGTCTAGTGTGGTAAAGTTAAAAACAGTTGAAAACGCAGAATTACTTCCGTTACACACAGCACTTACTTGTACTTCGTAGTTTGTATTCGCGCTTAAGCCTGTAAGATTTACAGAATTAGTTGCGGCAAGTATCGTCGTCCAATTTGTAGCACCTACTTCACGGTATCTTAGTTCGTATGTTGGTATTGCTGTGAGCTCATCCCAAGTTACAGTTGCTGTCGTAGATTCTAAATTACTTGTCGTAATATTACTTGGTGCCGTTAATGCATTAATTGTTATACTTTCGACTGCAATATCAGAATTTCCTGTTACAGAATCATAATACAACCAATTGATCGTATAGTTTCCTGCTACAGTAAAAGTTACAGGATCACTTGTAGTTGGTGTTATTGTTCTACATTGATATGACGAAATTGTTGCTGATGCAGTATAATCACAGTATGCATTAACGTTTGGCAGTGTTGGCGCTATTAAACTTCCTGTATATGGATTTACAGTAACAGTAGCCATACAGCTATCTGTTAAACCATTCGTATCTTCTACTGTTAAGGTTACTGTATTTGTCCCAAGATCAGTACAGGTAAAACTTGTTCTATCAATTGATAACATTGGCGCTCCAGAGTCTACTGTTGAGCCATTGTCAATATCAGCGGTTGTAATTGTAGCATTATCAAAAGCATCTAAACTGATAGTTATGTCATTACAGATTGCTTGCGGTGGCGTTACAGACAATGTACCTTCTAATGATAAATCGTCTATGTAGTAGTTATCGTTTCCTCCTGCTGCATTTTGAAAAGTACAACGAATTGTTGCTCTAAAAGAAGTTGCCGTATCTGGAATTGCTACCGTATAAGGATTTGTAAGTGTTCCGTCTGTTCCAAAAGCTAATGCATCTCCTGTTCCGTTAGCACCATCTATTAGTTGAACTGTAGTATCAACCCAAGCTCCTGATTCATAATAAGAATAGTCTAACCATAAATCTTCATTGTTTTCAGGTTCTCCCAAAGAGTGATATGCTATTGTAAATGTAACACTGTTATAAACACTTATATCTTGATCTGCAAGTGTAATGTAAGGTTGATTATCCCAATAGCTTTTAAATTCTAAACAATAATCATTGGAAGCTGGCGTTGTTATTGCAGTATTTACGACTCTAATTTGCCCATTTGTTGAAACAGCAGTATAATCCCAATCATCAGTTCCTTGATGTGTGGTAACGTTGGTTGTAGTATTTTGATCTGCAATCAAAATTTGGGCGACTGCACTACCGTTATTGAATTGTTGGCGAGCAATTGTTGTTTGTGCTTGGGAAAAACTAAAATAAGATAAACACAATATTAATAAATACATCCTTTTGTAAAAAGACATGTTTAAAAATATTGCATCTAAGCCAATACATATTTTCATAATGAGTAGATTTTCGTAATTAGGGGAATTTTTGCTTTTTCGCAAAAATAATTTTTTTTACAGTTTCTAAATGTTAAATGTTATAAACATATCAAATTTTGTTTTTTTCGTATTATAAATTTAAGCTAAAGAAGATTTTAGACTACAAAAAACGAAATTTTAATCTTACATTATTGTTTTCGGAAAGTAAAAAGTCTTTGCTTACACACTGTAAACATTGACTTTATTACTATTTACGCAATCGATTGAGTTCTTTTGTAATTGCAATTAAATTTAACCTATAAAGCGCTTTTTTTTAATCAAAACAGAATCCGTAATATTGTATTTCTATGTAGAATTTTAAAATTTTATTACTTCACAGAACATATTTTACAAATTAAGCGCATTCGACGAAAATTAATTACAGTCAAATCCTTAGATAAAGATTTAGCAGTTTTTGGCGCTACTTCACATCATTATAAGTTACAGCCAAAAATATCTAAATTAAGAGTAATCGCTTTTGAGAAAGAGTATGCAATTCGACTTCCCGAATGTTACCGCAGTTTTTTGATTCATATTGGAAATGGTGGTGCAGGTCCATATCAGGGATTGTATGAACTTGGCCATTTTGATCATTTTATTGAAGAAGCAACGATTTCTTATTTGAATATGGAAACTGTTTTGACTCCAGAAACCACTAAAAAACAATGGAATTCTTTATATGAAGAAGCAAGAACTTTAAAAACTGATGAAGCTTTTGAAAACAAGAAAGCAGCAGCGTATGCTGGAATTTTATTTGTTGCGCATTGTGGCTGTGATAGCTACCTAGGAATTGTGTTAAACGGAATACATCGTGGAAGGCTTATTCGTGGGTATTACGACTTTTTTTATGCTCCAAGTTTTTTTGAAGCCGCAAATTTTTTAGATTTTTATGAAGATTGGTTGAATGACATTCTTGATAAGAAAAACTAATTTATATGAGTTCCGTTTTTATTTATTTTTAAACTTTTATAACTCGAAACTACTATTGAATATTTACTGCGTTAAGGATAGTAGCAAGTTACCGTGTAACGCGAATAGCCTGACCACAATAACATAAAACCCGCATTTCGACTTCGATCAATGTCCATGCGGGTTTTATGTTATTGTGGGAACGCCCAAATTATTCTTCTTCAGAGGTTCCTTCTTCAGAGATTCTAGCTTCGGTACCTGCAAAAAAGGCTTCTAGTTCTTTGAGTGTAGCTTCTGAGGTTACAATATCTTTTACCACTTCTCCTTTGTTTAGCACCACAATTCTGTCGGAAACTTCAGTGACATGCATTAAATCGTGACTAGACACCAATACAGTTGTGTTTTGGTCTTCTGCTAGTTTTTTGATGATGCCTTTGAGGCGAATTTGCGTTGTTGGATCAAGATTTGCAAAGGGTTCATCTAAGATGATAACATCTGGATTTCCGATGAATGATGCTACAATTCCTGCCTTTTTTTGATTTCCTTTACTGAGATCGCGCAGGTATTTTTTTTGATTGAGAATTTCTCCGTGGAAAAAGTCTTCAAATTGTGCCAATAAAGCATCCACATCTGCTTTGTTTTGATTTCGTAAGTCACCAATAAAGTAAAAGTATTCTTCTGGCGTTAGGTAACCAATTAGGAAACTTTCATCAATAAACGACGAAGTAAACGGTTTCCATTGTTCGCTTTCGTGTACTTTGACACCGTTGTTTTCTATGTGTCCAGTTGACGGCTGAATTAAATCTAGTAAGAGACTAAAAAGCGTGGTTTTTCCAGCTCCGTTGTTTCCTACCAAACCAAAACTTTGTCCTTTGGGAATGCTTAATGAGTCTATTTTTAAAACTGTATTTTGTCCGTATGTTTTTGATATATTATCGATTGTAATCATGATCGTAAAAGTTTGTGTTATTAGTTTTCGCCAAAAGCTTCAATGGTTTTGTATTTTCCTTTTTGATATACTTTTTCTATTTGTGATAGGAAAAAGTTTCTAAATATTAAGCCAACAACTCCGCTGGCCGCCAAGGTGATGATTCCTACTTCTAAGCTAAATATGGCGTAAGGAATGTAAAAGAGTAATACCGGTAGTAACATTTTTGGCAATGCAATGAGTAATTGTGTAGGATTGAAACCTTGTGTATTACTGAATGCTTTTGCTTTTTCGTTTAATTTTATAGGAACTCTGTTAAGTGCGCCACCAAATAGTGTTACAAACGAGTTGATTCCGATGTTGAAGGAAGCTCCTGCAGCAATGATAGCATATTTGTCCCAACCAAAGTAAATGTATGGTGTGCTTAAGATAAACGAAATTAGTACTGCTAATACCATTAGATACCATTTTGATTCTAAGTATTTTCTGTATGGAATGTTTTGACTCATCAGCATTTTGTAATGTTCACTATCCCAAGAAGGAACTAATTGTCCAAAGGAGAATAAAAATCCTGCCGTGATAAAGATAGATGCAAAAGCTGTTACTGCTGGTTTATCTTGATAGGCACTTTGTGTAAAAAAGAACAATCCGTAGCAAACAAAAAAGGCAGACATAAATAGTACTTGCTTTGGTCGTTTGTTTCTGGCAATCATTCGCACGTCATTTTTTAAGAATGTTGCTAGTTTTCCAAAACGATTCATCCATGAAAGATCAGACGCGTTTACTTCTTTTATTTTTTTAGAAACGACATCATCTAAATAGAAGCGTTTGTTTAAGTATTGAAAGTTTAAATAGTATAAGAATGCCGCTAAAGCAACTGGAATGATTATTAAGTACGGATAATTGTATAAACCATTGAAAAGCATTCCACAGATTTCTGAGACTTGAAACGTATTAAAGTACTCATTAATGTACAGGTATTCCAATCCAGCGAGCGTTGCTAAAAAACCTAAAACAATATAAAAAACTGTATTGCTTTTGTTGACCAGTATGTTGATAAAGTTTAGTGATAATGTTATGGCTACTAGCGACAAAAACCAAAGCAAGACACTTAATGGTGGATATCCTTTCACTAGTAATACAATGGAAAACGGAATGAAAATAAGTAATGGTAAAAAGTTAAAAAACGATACCATTGTTTTTCCAAGTAGAAAGTGAATGATGGTTTTTTGTTTGATAGGAATAATCATTAATGGCTTTACATTCATCACTGGCATTTGTTGCATGAAGTATCGAAAAACAAGATCGAACAAAAACCAAAAAATGATGAAGTTATTAACGAGTATTAACGGATCTTCTGCTGGAAACGCTTTTCTTAGAATGAAAAACAAACCAGAACCTAATAAAATTGCAGCTCCACCAAAATACAATGCTGCAAATGCAAGTAATATTTTGATAGCTATTCCTTTTTGAAAAGAAGAAGATCGCTTAAATTCTTTCCACTGTAAGCTTAGAAATTTTTTGACCATTATGTATGTGAATTGGTTGTCCTGTTAGTAGTAGTTTTTGTGATTTGTTACAATTTATTTTTGTCATGCAAGATAAAAGATGCTTTTAGCACTCGTATTTTGCGGCTATGATTTATTGTAAAGTAGTGTATAATATCACTGAAATTGAATTTTTTAGCTATAATTTATACTAAAATCGTTTTAAAACCCTTGTAGGATTGTTACTTTTGCGCAATTATTCGCAAATAGCGATCATTTTTTATTTAAAAAATTGCAGCATGTCAGATTTTCGTCAATTAGAAGTACGTCATATTCATAGAGAAACACCAAGCGCCGTTAGCGTTGAATTTCATGTTCCAGAAGCCTTACAACCTTCTTTTTCTTTTAAAGCAGGACAATATATTACCATCAAAACCACATTGAATGGTGAAGAAATTCGCAGAGCGTATTCGTTGTGTACAACACCAAAGGAAAATAAGCTTAAAGTAGCTATTAAGGAAGTTGTTGATGGAACTTTTTCTAAGTATGCCAACAGAGATTTGACAGAAGGTACTGTTTTAGAGGTACATTCGCCAGAAGGAAATTTCATTTACACACCTTCATCACATCAAGGAGCCATTGCACTTTTTGCTGCAGGAAGTGGAATTACACCTATTATGAGTATTTTGAAAACCGCTTTGGCTTACGGAAATAAAGTGGCATTGTTGTATGGAAATAAATCTACTGAAGAAACTATTTTTCATGACGAATTGATCGCGTTGGCAGAACAGTATCCTAATTTTTATTTGAAATTTGCATACAGTCAAGCACGTGCCGAAAACGCATTACCAGGACGTATTGATAGTACTGCTGTGAATTATGTTGTAAAGAATCAAATGAAAGATGTTGATTTTAGTCATTATTATATTTGCGGACCTGAAGCGATGATTCATACAGTTTCTGATACTTTAAAAGCAAATAATGTTGCCGAAGAAGCAATTCATTTTGAATTGTTTACTGCTTCTTCTGAAACGAATGCGGAAGCAGAAGCTGTTACTGGAAAGTCAACAATTTCTATTACGGTTGATGATGAAGATTTTACATTTGATATGGATGCCAGCGAAACGATTTTGGACGCTGCTTTAAAGCAAAAAATTGATGCTCCATATTCTTGCCAAGGCGGAATTTGTAGTAGTTGTATTTGCAGAGTTACTGAAGGAAAAGCTATTATGGAAAAGAATCAGATTTTAACTGATAGCGAACTGGAAGAAGGAATGGTTTTAGCGTGTCAGGCACATCCAACAACGGCAACAATTAAGGTTGATTTTGATGATATTTAGCACTTCGGCTGCGCTCGGTGTGAGTTGTGAAAATAAAAAAACCATCAATAAGTTTTGACACTCATTGATGATTTTTGTTAAGGTTTACCCGCAATACGCAGTACAATGCTTTGGACATTTCCACCATTTTTTTGATTTTAATACCTGATCGTCTTGTGGTAACGCATTTCCTTCATCTGCTCCACCCATTAAAGTTTTTTCCGTTAAGGTAGAAACTAATTCTTTGCGTAGTTTGAAACTTTTTAAATTTCTTTTTTTCATAATAATAATGGTTTAATGTTATATTCATATAGACGCATTAAAATTGAAAAAAGTTCCCACGAAGTTTGATTTAATTTTCTGGGTTCATTTTTTGATTTAAAAAAATCATCAACAAGCATGATACTTATTGATGATTTTTCAGCAAAGTTTACTTACAATATGCAGTACAATTGTGTGGACAGTTCCACCATCTTTTTGATTTTTTAGCAGCTTCTTGTTCTGCTCCACCTGTTACACTGTTTTGACTTAATGATGATACTGATTCTTTGCGTAGTTTGAAACTGTTAAGATTTCTTTTTTTCATAATATAAAAGTTTTAGTTAATGGTTGCAAGTAACCGCCAAATCTTTGAAAAAAGAAATGATGCAATTGACGTTTTATAAAGGATCATTGACGCTTTATAAAATGTCACAACTGAGTTTTTAGTCAATTCCTAAATCGTTTGTGAGTGAATAATGTAGTTCTATTTCACTCACAGGAACTCCTGTACTCGATGCTATGATTCCACAAACAATTCTCTCAACTTCATATGTGTCTGAGATATTTTTGGAAGTAATTAGTTTGTCAAAATTCATAGAAATAATCCAGTCTGTAAATTTGCGTAAGGTGTTTTCTGCTACAGGTTCTGTGCGCTCAAAAACTTTGAATCCGAAGAATTTCACTTCCTTGTTTAAGGTTTTATCTAAGTCTAAATCAACTAAGTCTGGAATTTGAAGTTGTAATGCAATTGCAAGTTGTTTCCAGTCTGATGCTAAGTTTGTTTGAGATAGTAAATCTGATAATTTGGTATTTGGTGTGATGTTTTTTCTGTTATTTCCTAATTGCTCTAATGCTTTTCTCAGTCTGTAAAATACGAGTTGCGATATGCATTTTTGATTCGGCTGAATGTTTATTTTTTTATACACAACCTCAACCAATTGTTGCACTGTAGCAATTGTTTCGCATTCGGCATCTGGAATTTCAATTCCAAATTGTTCTTCTATTGAAACTAATAATGCTACAGAATCTAAACTCATTAGATTGTTATTTTTTGACTTTACACACCATCAATCACTTGAACAATTTTATCAAAAACCGCTTGTGGTGTAATCGTTTTCATAACGTTTTCATATCCTTCTGGATATTTGTTTCCGTAAATAGATGTTGGCAATAGTGGAAATTGTTCTTTGTCTGCCAATAGTGCATTTTCTTTAGCTTGTCCGTACGGATAAAAACCTGCGTACGGATGCGTAACTCCCCAAATGGTTACTACTTTTCTACCATACATGGCTGCTAAGTGTGCATTTCCAGAATCCATAGAAAGCATTACATCTAAATTGGATATTAAAACCAATTCTTCGTCAAAAGAAAATAATCCTGCGCAATTGATAACGTTTTTGAATTTGTTCTCCCAAGCAGCTAATTGTTTTTTATCTGCTGGTCCACCAAAAAGAACAACTTTATATTTTTTTGTTTCACTGAGCTTTGCAATAACGTCTTCCATTTGTGACGTCGGATAGGTTTTTCCAGCGAAAGCTGCAAAAGGAGCAATACCAATCCACTTTTTTTGATCTTCGCCAATAAATAACGCTATCTTTTTGGTCATTTCTAGCTGCGCTAGTACATCTTTTGCCTGAAGTTTAATAGTGTAACCTAATTTTGCAAAAACATCCGCATAGCGCTCATGAGTCGTTTTGAGTTGCTTAAATATTTTGCCTTCTGTTTTGATTAACGCTTTTTTTTCCGCGCGTCCTTTATCAATTTTACAAATTTTGTATCCGCCAAGTTTAAAATAAAGTCCTAAAATTTTTGATCGTAATACATTATGCAAATCTGCAACGAGATCAATATTCAACTTTTTAAGTTCTTTGTAGAGTTTGAATAATCCGAAGATTCCTTTGTGCTTTCCTTTTACGTCTGCTGTGTAAAAAGATACGTTGGGTATGTTTTGAAAGATTGGTTTTAAAAATGCCTTTGAAACGACAGTGATTTTCACATTTGGATATGTACGTGTCATGGCTTTTATGACAGGTACAGTCATAGCAACGTCTCCCATGGCAGAGAGACGTATGACTAAAATGTGTTTCGAAGATGACTGCATCATCGTATGAATATTTCGTTTCTTTTGAGACTTATATGCTTATTTGTTTTTGTTGTAAAGTACAGGATTTAAATCATCATCATTATACATTTTCATTTGTTTGTATACTTTCATGTATTTATCACCATTTTCAATATCAGCAATAAGTTGATCTATTGCTGTAGAAAGATCTACACGTTGTTCTAGTAAAACGTTTAGCTTTTCTTGGCACTTTGCTCTGTGTGCATCTGAAGCATCTTTACGATCTGCTTCTTCTTGCATATGATATATTTTTAAAGCTAAGATTGACAAACGGTCAATTGCCCATGCTGGACTTTCTGAGTTGATGGTTGCCGATTCTTTTACTTGAACGTTGTTATATTTTTGAAGAAAATAACTGTCAACGTATTCAACAGTATCTGTTCTATCTTGGTTAGAAGCATCAATAAGTCTTTTTAGCTTTAATGCTGCCACAGGATCAATATTAGGATCTCTAATAATATCTTCGTAGTGCCATTGTACCGTATCAATCCAATTTTTTCTGTAAAGTAGATGTTCTATTTTATCTTTTGCATAAGGATTTTCAAATGGTTGGTCTACATCATCAATGATGTGATATTTTTCAATGCTTTCTTGAAATATTTTATTCGCTAGATCACTAAACATAATTCTTTTATTTTGATGCAAATATACGCTAATATTTGATTTAGTATAGGAAATAAAAAAAGCCGCTTTTCAGCGGCTTTTCTCAAGGTTATAGGGTATGCTATTAATTATTTTTTAATAATCTTCTTGTTTGCAACTGCATTTCTTGATGCTAGTTTAACATAGTACATTCCAGGTGATAATCTTTGAACATCTACTTTGATTTCTCCTCTAATAGGACTTTCTGTAGTAGACATTACTCTGTAACCTCTGTCATTGTATATTTCAACAGTTACTTCTCCATCAAACTGATCTGCATTTCCAACAACGAAATTGTTTACAGTTGGGTTTGGATATAATCTTAATCTTTCAGATACATCTTCTGGAGCACTTTCATTTGTAATCATTGTGCTTTCTGCTTCAGCCATTCTAGCTGTAGAGTTTAAGTTTCTGTAGTTTACTCCGAAGTTTACTCCTGTTAAAGAAGCTGTCATAATTGTTGGGAATACTCCGTCAGGGTTTGCTGTTCCAGTATCTGGATCGAATGTTGCAGTCCATGACTCAAATGGTGGAATATCATCAGGAATTACAACTACTACGAATACTAATCCTTGTGGTACATTATCAACTAAGTAGTTTGGATCTAAGAATCCGAATCCTCCGTTTGATGTTTGTGTAAATGCTACTAATGCATCTAGGTTAGCATCAAATGTTCCTGAACCATCAGTATCTGCATAGATTTCTACTGCTAATCCGTCAAGAGAACCTTCTCCTGGATCAGCGATACCATTTTCATTGTCATCATCAAATACTACTCCAGTTACTTGGTATAAAGTAGATGCGATATCAATACCGAAGTCTACATCAATTACGTTTGTATTTACACTAGAAATAGCTCTTATTCCTGGTGTAGTAAGTGTTCCGTTTGATGGTACTGTTGGTGCAATAATTACATTTGCTAAGTTGATGTTTGTAAACTCATAGAATCCATTTTGATTAGTTGTGATTGTGCTTAATGCAATATCACTTCCGTCAATAACACCATTTGCATTTACATCATTGTAAAGTGTCATACCGATACCTTCTAATCTTAATTCGTTAGTATCTTTCATTTGGTCAGCATTGTCATCATCCCAAACATCACCACTTATGTCGTATAGTATTACTAAAGCTCTATTGATTCCGAAGTCTACTGTTGTATTTGCACCTGAATTTACAGGAACATTTACTGCAGTTGTAGCTGTGTATTGGAATTGTGTAGTGTTAGCTGGCACTATTACTTGAACTATTACATCTATTTCAGTTAATCCAGGGAATTGGTAGTTACCATTTCTATCTGAAGTTGTTGTAGCAATTACTGCTTCACCTCTATCAACTCGTCCATTTTGGTTTGCATCAGCAAATAATCTAATCGTTACACCTGATAATCCTCTATCAGAAGTGCTGTCACCGTCAGAGTTTAAGTCATTAAACACATTTCCTGAGATTGTGTATGAAGTACTTTGTTGGTTAATTCCAAAATCAGCTCCATTTACATCTATAATTGTTGAGCTTGTTACTTTTCTTTCAGATGTTGTTAATGTGTAGCTGAAGTTACTATCGTCAGCTGGTACTGAAACAACTACGATTGTGTTCTCAACAGTTACACCTGCAAAGCCATACGTTCCGTCCATAGCAGAAGTTGTAGTAGTGATAATTGTATCTCCAGACCCTACTCTTCCGTTGTTATCGTTATCAGCATATAGTGTTAATGTAATATTTGCTAATCTTCCTGCTTCAGTTGAATCAATTGAACCATTTTCGTTATCATCATCAAATACAGTTCCTGAGATGTTGTAGTTGATAACTTGAACTCTATCGATTCCAAAGTTTACATTGTTTACATCAGTATTAACAGAACTTACTGCTTGATCTCCTGCAGTTGTTAATGCATAAGTAAATGTTGCAGTGTTTCCTGGTACAGCTACCGAAACTATTGTGTTTCCTACTGTTACTCCTGTAAAGTTATAGTTTCCAGACATTGTACTTGTAGTAGTAGTACCAATTACTGTATCTCCAGAATCTAAGATTCCGTCGTTATTGTTGTCTGCATATAAAGTAAGTGTTGCTGCTCCGATAAATCCTTCGCCCATATCTCTTACTCCACTTCCATTATCATCATCAAATACAGTTCCTGAGATGTTGTATAAGATTACTTCTTCTTGGTTGACTCCAAAATCAGCTCCAGTTACATTTGTAATTGTTGAGCTAGTATTGATTGCTGTAGAAGTTGTTAATACATATGTGAATGTTGCTGTATCAGCTGGTACAGTTACTTCAACTAATGTATTTTGAACAGTTACAGCTGAGAAGCTATATGTTCCGTCGATAGCAGAAGTTGTTGTAGAGATTACTGTGTCTCCAGATCCTACTCTTCCGTTGTTATCGTTATCAGCATATAATGTTAATGTAACATTTTCTAATCTTCCTGCTTCAGTTGAATCAATTGAACCATTTTCGTTATCGTCATCAAATACAGTTCCTGAGATATTGTAATTAATGATTTGTACTTTGTTGATTCCAAAATCTTGATCATTTACATCACTGATTGTAGAGCTTACTCCTAATTTTGTAGCTGTTGTAGCTGTATATGTAAAGTCTGGAGTGTTTGTTGGCACTTCTACACCTACTAATGTAAATTGTGTTGATACATTTGTAAAGCTATAGTCTCCGTTTACATCTGTTGAAGTAATTTCTAATAGTCCGTCTCCAGCAGTTAAAGTTCCACTTTCATCGTTATCAGCATATAATTTAACTGTTATTGCGTCTAAACCAGCTTCAGTATCATTTGTTCCGTTTGCGTTATCATCATCAAATACAGTTCCTGAGATATTGTAATCAATAACTAAGTTTTCGTTGATTCCGAAATCTAATCCATTTACATCAGTAATTAATGAACTAACCGCTTGTGTGTTAGAAGTTGTTAATACATATGTAAATGTTGCAGTGTTTCCTGGTGTTGATACAACAGCCAATACATTTTCAGTTGTAATACTTGAGAAACTATATGCTCCGTTAACACCAGTTGTAGTAGATCCAATATTAGTATCTGCTACGTCTAAGTTTCCATCAGCATTGTTATCAGCGTATAATGTTACTGTGATTCCGTTTAATCCAGCTTCACTATCGTTTGTTCCATTTTCGTTATCATCATCGAATACAGTTCCTGAGATGTTGTAGTTGATAATTTGTTCTTGGTTAACTCCAAAATCAGCTCCAGTTATATCAGTAATAGTTGAACTTGTATTGATTGCTCCTGCAGTTGTTAATGTATATGTAAAGTTTGCTGTATTTGATGGCACTGTTACTCCTACTAATGTGTTTGGCACAGTTACGTTTGCAAAACTATATGTTCCATCAACTCCTGTTGTAGTACTTGTGATTACTGTATCACCTCCATCAACAGTTCCATCATTGTTGTTATCAGTATATAATGTTACTGTAACAGCATCTAATCCAGCTTCAGTATCATTTACTCCATTAGCATTGTCATCATCGAATACAGTTCCTGAGATATTGTAATCGATAACTTGTACTTCGTTAATTCCGAAGTTTACATTAGGTACATCAGTAGTTGTTGAACTTGTGTTCACTTCTCCTGCAGTTGTTAATGTATATGTAAAGTCTACTGTGTTTGATGGTACTGTTACTGCTACTACTGTGTTTGGTGCAGTTACGTTTGCAAAGCTATACGCTCCATCAACTCCTGTTACAGCAGTTGAAATTGCAGTATCTCCAGCATCAACAGTTCCGTTAGCATTGTTATCAGCATATAATGTTACCGTGATAGCATCTAAGTCATCTTCTCCAGCATCTTGTGCTCCACTTTCGTCATTATCATCGTATACATTTCCTGAGATTGTATAATCAACTACTTGCTCTTCGTTAATTCCGAAGTCAAGTCCAGTTACGTCATTGTTGATTTCGTTGATTGCTTGTGTTCCTGGTGTAGTAAGAGTATATGTAAAAGTCCCTGTATTAGTTGGTACTGTTACTGCTACTATTGTATTTTGAATGCATACATGTAAGAAGCTATATGTTCCGTCTACTCCTGAAGTAGTTGTTGCGATTACTGTATCATTAGTATCTAATACTCCGTCAGCGTTTGTGTCATTGTATAATGTTAATGTTACATTGTTTAATCCTGCTTCACCATTTTCTAATGTTGCATTTTCATTATTATCATCGAATACAGTTCCAAAAACATCGTAGTTTACAAGAATTTGTTGTTCGTTGATTCCAAAATTAACACGTACATCATCTGTTGAACCTGTAATAGCTACAACTTCTGGACTTGTTGATGTAAATGTTGCTGTATTTGTATCAGCTGGCTTAGTTACAGCTACTATTGTTTTAGCAACTTGAACATCTGGGAAAGAATACCATCCAGTTGAGCTTGTATTTCTTGTATCAATTACTGTATCTCCTGAATCTAACAATCCATCAGCGTTATTATCAGCATATAATGTTACCAAAACACCTTGTAATCTTCCGTCAACTGAACTATTAAAGTTTCCGTCTTCGTCATTATCATCATATACAGTACCTTTTACTTTGTAAGATACAGGTGGTGTAAGGTTTACATAATCTGATGCATCAGTAATTTTACCTACATCATGAGGATCCATTCCTGTAATTTCATTTAATGATCCTAATTGAATGTTGTTGTAAGTTCTTAAATGAGAAGGTGCTGTATACGACTGTACATAACTTTTAGTTGTATACACATTTTGTGGACAACCGTGATAGTAATATGTAGTGTATGTTATTTTATTCTTCAATAATTGAAGATTGCTGTGCTTATCTTTTGCCATTTGTGCATAAACATCTTCATTGTTAGCCCAGTCATATGTGTTATTGTTGAAGTTGTATGCTTGTACTTGGTAAGATGTAGCAGCGTACATCTGGCCGTTATCTCCAACTACGATATCTCCAAGTTCTCCTTTGTAAAGGAAACTAGAGTACCACCAGTTGTCATATACAGGTGTTCCGTTTGCAACAGACGTTGTTTGTCCTGTAGCATCAGATAATCCATTAAAAGAAATTTCTAATAAGTACATGTTGTTGTTGTATGTACTGTGGTAGTAAGATGACTTCTGAGTACCTCCACCTTTAGAACCTCTAGCACTTCTAGATGATCTTCTTTGCAAGTTGTCATCAGAAGTTGCTTCTGTCTCTGCTGGTAATTCTTCTTCAGGAAGGTAATCACTAACGTTCTCGTTCATTTGATTAGCCTCTTCAGCTTCAACAATAACGAAATCTTCTGGAGATTCTCCATTTCCATCTCTTCCGTTATCTCTTGTATCTTGTTCTTCTTCTCTGTTTGCTATTCTTCCAGTTGAAGCGCTTCTTCTAGATGCGTTTCTAGTAATCATCGTTGATCCAGCTGACCCTGTTCCTGCCGCTCTTTGATTGTCCGATAATTCATCTTTAAGATTTTGACCAGTAGATGAAGTTCCTCTTCCTGATGATCTTCCAGTACCTCTGTAGTAGTAAGAACAATACACAGGATATTCCATTGCGAAATATAGTTTCCCGTTGTAGAAAGTTGCTCCTCCAGAAGCTAAACCTCTAGATGAGTAAGCATGACCAGTACTAGTAAAGAAATGTCTAACTGATCCAAAGTTTTTGTGTGTGTTTGTGTACACATTGTAACCATAAATAGTCCAGTTGTACCTAGAAATATGGTTAGAAACGTAAAAAATCCATCCCGAAGTGGCATCACTTGCGATAGAGTTAATTTCGTTTACATAAGGTGATGTTGCCAACAACGTAGCTTGGTACGTGTTCATGTCGAGTGTGTAGATTCTTTTCCCTGCTGAAATGATAATTGAATTATCACCAGTGGTCATGATTTCATTCTCGACAACATTTTCGCTCGAGGGCATCGAATTCGCGAAAACATTCGTCAGTCCTAATAAGGCAGTTAGGACCAAAAGAGTAATTTTAGTCTTCATTGATTTGCTGTTTAGTTAACTATTATATGTATCCAAATACACAAATAGATTTTAATTAATAATAAGTTTGGGGTGAGCGGCTTAATTCTCGAACACAAAAATATTTGGAATTCTTTTAATAAACAGACAACGGGTTTTCTTTTAGATAAAACGTCATTAAAATCGAGAAAAAGCACTTTATGTAATAATAGTACTACATATATGTAAGTAAAAACGTTCTTGTATTTACGGTTTTTGAGTTTATTTTTAATAAATATTGAAGATAAAACTAACAATCATTAGTAATACTATTAAAATATCGCTTATCCTTTTATTTTCAATATTTTCTAGAAGATTTGCCATTAAAATAGCTACTGGAAATAAGAGTAAAATCTCTGTATCATGAGTTGTATTTTTAGCGAATAAAACGTAGGTAACCCCAATAAAAAACAGCACTTTAGTTAGTAAAAAAGAAATCTTTTTTTGAGAAGAATACGTTTTAAATTTTAGAAAAAATATTACAAAATTTATGCAAAAAAGAAGTGTAATGAAGATATGTAATGAAATTCTTCTATAGTTTGACAAAGAATAATTAATTTTTATATCAAACTGAAATAAAGGATTTGTAAGAATGTCTTGTTTTGTAAGATAGATGTAGACTAACGATAAAAATAATACCATTGTAAAGCTAACCAATGGAACTAACCAATTTCTATAATCACTAGAAACATATATCAAGATTCCTATATATATGATTCCTAAAAACAGAATCATCCAAGAATCAAACAGTATTGCCAAACTTATATATAAGGATGCATCAAAAAGTTTTTGTTTTACACTGTTAAGAGTTCGCAAACTAATGATTCTTCTAAAAGATAATAACACTAAAACATGAATACATACAATTTTGATATGCTCAAAAATAGTAGGAAATAAACCTATAAAAATAGCAACCAATAGAAGCGCATAATCGTTTTGTTGTGTGAGTTCGTTCTTTTTTACAATGAAATTTACCATAAATAGGGAAAATAATAGTAAAAGCACTACTGGAATTTCTAAGGAGAACATTTCTAAACCAAACACCTTATTACTTGAAAATAAGTATGTTACAAAATACACTAGCGTTATTGCAGTGCATAAAATAAAATTTATTGGTTTTGATTTGCCAAAAACGCTTGTTATCATTTTAGGTTTTTATATTTTTGTAGTGTAAATATAATAATGATTTATCGATGAAAGATTTTTTTGAAGGAATCGCTTACTTGTTTGAAGGTGTATTATTTGCTCCTTTTGACTCAATGCGTGAATTAGAATTAGAAAGCTGGTTTGCAGCAAATACGATCAATTGGCTCTTTATGATTATTGGAGCCGTTGCTATGGTTTACTGGGTAATGCAGTTAAAGAAATTCAACGACAATAACGAAGAAAGCAAAGAAGTTACGGCTCATTCTTATTTATAAGTCAAAGCCGATATCTTTTCTATAATACATCTTATCAAAATGTAACTTGTTTATATTTTGATAAGATTTTTTTATGGCATCTTCATAAGTAGCTGCATGTGATGTGATAGCGATCACTCTTCCTCCGTTTGTCAATACTTTTTCTCCTTCTAGTTTTGTTCCTGCATGAAATACGATAGAATCGTCTATGGTGTCTACACCCGTGATTTCTTTTCCTTTTTCATAAGCTTCCGGATATCCACCAGAAACAACCATTATTGTAGTAGCCGCTTCTTGTTTTACTTTTAATGTAATATTATTTAAGGTTTGATTACCTACAGCTTCAAATATAGCTACTAAATCATTTTCTAATCGAGGAATAACTACTTCTGTCTCTGGATCTCCCATTCGCACATTATATTCTATAACAAACGGATCGTTACCAACTTTTATCAATCCAATAAAGACAAAACCTTTGTATGGTAAGTTATCTTTTTGAAAACCTTCAATAGTAGGTTTGATGATGCGTGATTCAATTTTTTCCATGAATGCTGCATCTGCAAAAGGTACTGGCGATATAGCGCCCATTCCTCCAGTATTTAATCCTGTATCTCCTTCTCCAATTCGCTTGTAATCTTTAGCCGTTGGAAGTGTTACATAGTTTTTCCCATCTGTTAACACAAAACAACTTAACTCGATTCCGTCTAAAAATTCTTCAATGACAACTTTTGTACTTGCATCTCCAAATTTAGCATCTACCAACATTTCACGCAGCGCATCCTGCGCTTCTTGTAAATCATTGATGATTAAAACTCCTTTTCCTGCCGCTAAACCATCTGCTTTTAGTACATAAGGTGCTTTTAGCGTAGTTAAAAATTCGCAACCTGCTTCTACTGTATCTTTTGTAAAACTCTCATACGCTGCAGTTGGAATATGATGACGCATCATAAATTTTTTGGCAAATTCTTTACTTCCTTCCAATTCGGCAGCAGCAGTTTGCGGACCAATGACATGAATTTTGCGCAAAGCATCATCATTTAAGAAATAATCATGAATTCCTTTTACCAAAGGATCTTCTGGTCCTACAACAACCATGTCAATATTGTTTTCGACAGAAAACTTACCAATTGCTTCAAAATCGTTCACATTCATTGCTACGTTTTGTGCAATTGCTGCCGTTCCTGCATTTCCAGGTGCTACAAATAGCTTTGTTAGTTTTGGACTTTGTGCTAGTTTCCAAGCAAATGTGTGTTCTCTTCCTCCTGATCCTAAAACAAGAATGTTCATAGTTGTGTTGTTTGTTGTGGTTTTATAAAGAAATGTTCTATTAAAAATCGCAGCAAATATAAGCTCGATTTGAAAGCCCCAAATTTAAGCGCCTTTCTGTAAATAGTATAATTGTATTTTAATAAATTTAGTTTATTAGACGAAATTGAATTTTCCCGCACACGATATTTCGCTAAAGGTTCTTCTAAACTGTAGGCATAACCTACTTTTTTGATCAGTGTAAGCCATAATGCCCAATCTTGACGTTTACGAATATTTGGCATATAGACTTTTCCTAATTGTTGCGCATTGTATATTCCCGTAAGGTTTCCGACATAATTACTTTTGAGCATTTTGGAAAAATCTACTTTTGGCAAGGCTTTTACCATTTTTCCTAATGATTTTCCGTCTTCATCCATCAATTCATAGCTTGAAAAACTAACCGCAATGTTTTTTTCTTGCATGAATGCGAGTTGCTTGGTGAGTTTTTCCGGTTTCCACAAATCATCTGCATCTAAAAATGCAATATAACTTCCTGAAGCTTTTTTTATGGCTGAATTTCGTGCGATGGCTGCGCCAGAATTGGTTTGTAATAGATGAACTTTGATACGATCGTCTATAGCTGCGTATTGATTTAAGATTTCTACGGTTTTGTCTGAAGAAGCATCGTCTACAATAATCATTTCCCAGTTTGTATACGATTGCGCTCTGACAGAATCAATAGTTTCCGCAATAAACGATTGTGCATTGTATGTAGGTGTAATGACAGAAACTAACAGTTCACGCATGATTAGTATGCATTTTTTTCTCCTCTGAGAATGTTAACAATCGTTTCAAAGATAATTTTTATGTCCAAAAATAACGACCAGTTTTCAATGTAAAAGATGTCGTATTTAATTCGATTTATAATGTCTTCATCATTTTTTATTTCACCACGATATCCTTTCACCTGTGCCAAACCAGAAATTCCAGGTTTTACACTATGGCGGAATACAAAGTTGTATTTATCAATCTTTTTTGCGTACTCTTTTGTGTACGGAATCATATGTGGTCTTGGTCCTACAACAGACATATCGCCTTTTAAAACATTGAAAAATTGTGGTAATTCGTCAATACTGGTTTTTCGAATAAAACGACCAATTTTTGTGACGCGTGAATCTTGTTCTTTTACATGTTCATAACCATCATTGTTATTGTGCGCTAGTGAACGGAATTTGTAGCATGTAAATTCTTTGTAATTGATTCCATTACGAATATGCTTGTAAAATACAGGTCCTTTCGATTCAAGCTTGATTAATATTGCCATTAACGGAATTAACCAAGACAGAATAAAAATGATGATAAGCAACGAAAACGCTACATCAAATGCTCGTTTTATAAATCTATTTAAGTTGTTATTGAGTGCTATTTCTTGAATAGATAATACAGGTAAATAGTTATAATAATCTGTTTTGAGTCGTTTGGTAATTAACTTTTTTGTGTTTGGAATAAATTTAATGTTGATCATGTTCATACTTGCATATTTCACATAATCGTTAACGTGTTTTTCTGAGAGTTCGTCAATGGTACAGTAAATTTCGTCAATACCTTGCTCCTTTTCTATAAAGTCAAAACTTTCATCTATTGTTCCAGAAGCATCTTGCCTTTTATCGCTAAAAATACCAAGTATTTTATATCCAAGTTCTTTGTTGTTTCTGAATAAACGTTCTAATTCTTGTGCGCCAGCACTTGCTCCAATAATGATTACTCTACGAATATTTCCATCTAATACGGCACGGTATTTTTTTAGACCATAATACCCAATTATTTTACCCAACCCTATAATTCCGAAGCTAAGCATTAGGTATTTAAACGTAACAAATGCAGAGACATTAATACTTCTAAAAATTCCAATAAACGCATACATAATCAGCGTATACGCCAATAATTGTTTAATGAGTAACGATAAAATATGTGGTACTGATGTAAATCGGTAAACGTTATAAAATTTTAAAAAGAAAGAAGATAACGGCCAAAAAATCACCGTATATATGATAAATAATAAGTGTTTGTTATTCCAAAAACTGGAATCAAAAAAATATAAGTCTTGATCGTTAAAGTTGAAAAAGAAAAAGACAAGAATATTGATGACGCACAAGTCGAACACCACAAAAAATGGTCGCAAGAGCCACGAATATCTTCCTCTTATGTGCATGAATTACATTCTTGTATAGGTTGAAAAATCTTTGTGTTCTTTTTTGAAAAGCTCTTTTTCTGGTAATGATTTAAAATATTCGTAAGTTCTTCGCATTCCTTCAGTACGATCTATTTTTGGCTCCCAATTTAGAATTTCTTTTGCTTTGCGAATGTCTGGTTTTCGCTGTAACGGATCGTCTACAGGTAATTCTTTATAAATTACTTTTTGCGTTGTTCCCGTAAGTTTGATGATTTCTTCTGCAAAATCTCTAATGGTGATTTCATGCGGATTTCCAATGTTGATTGGCTCTACATAATCACTCATTAATAATCTAAAAATTCCTTCTACTTGATCGGTAATATAGCAGAAAGAACGCGTTTGTTTTCCATCACCAAAAACCGTTAAATCTTCACCACGTAAAGCTTGCCCAATAAAAGCTGGAATTACACGTCCATCATTGAGTCGCATACGCGGTCCGTAGGTATTAAATATACGCACAATTCGTGTTTCTAATCCGTGAAAACGATGATATGCCATGGTAATTGATTCTTGGAATCGTTTGGCTTCATCATATACGCCACGTGGACCAATAGTATTTACATTTCCGTAGTATTCTTCATGTTGTGGATGTACTAACGGATCTCCATAAACTTCCGAAGTAGAAGCTATTAAAATACGCGCTTTCTTTTCTTTAGCTAATCCTAATAAATTATGTGTTCCTAGTGAACCTACTTTTAAGGTTTGAATCGGAATTTTTAAATAATCAATAGGACTTGCTGGTGAAGCAAAATGTAAAATATAATCTAGTTTCCCTGGAACATGTACAAATTTTGTCACATCGTGATGGTAAAACTGAAATTCTTTTAGATGAAATAAATGCTCAATGTTACGAATGTCTCCTGTGATAAGATTATCCATTCCAATAACGTGATATCCTTCATTGATAAATCGATCGCATAGGTGCGATCCTATGAATCCTGCTGCTCCCGTGATTAGAATTCGTTTCATCTGTTTATTTTTTATTCTTTTTCACCTATCAGATGGAATTCGCCAATAATTATCTTGTTTGCATCAAGATTTGTAATGGCTCATTTCATTGTGGTTGTTGGTTCGTTTGTAATTATAAAACTTCTTTTCGTCCAATAGAAAAATAGGTAAATCCTTCTCTTTCCATTTCCGTTACATCATATAAGTTTCTACCGTCAAAAATGACTGGCTGATTTAAGTGTTCTCTTAGTTTTTGGAAATTTGGTGTTCTAAAAATACTCCATTCTGTACAGATAATTAAAGCATCTACATTTGTAATAGCATCGTACATACTGTCTGCATATTCTAGTTTATCACCCAATTTCGCTTTTACATTATCCATCGCTTCAGGATCAAATGCTTTTAGTTTTGCTCCTCTAGCTAATAATTCATCAATAATGTATAAAGATGGGGCTTCACGAATGTCGTCTGTTTCTGGTTTGAAAGCTAATCCCCATAAGGCAATTGTTTTTCCAGATAAATCTTCTCCTAAATGGCTGACTACTTTTGGAATTAACGCCGTTTTTTGTTTATCATTTACATTAATAACTGCATCTAAAATTTGGAAGTTATAGTGATTGTCTTTCCCTGATTTGTGCAATGCTTTTACATCTTTAGGGAAACAAGAACCTCCATATCCAATTCCTGGAAATAGGAAACGTTTTCCAATACGAGAATCAGTTCCCATTCCGATACGAACTTTATCAACATCTGCGCCTACTTTTTCACAAAAATTTGCAATTTCATTCATGAATGTAATCTTTGCTGCTAAAAACGAATTAGAGGCGTATTTTGTCAATTCTGCTGACTTTTCATCCATGATAAGTATTGGATTTCCAGAACGCACAAATGGTTTGTATAAACGCTCCATAAGCTTGGTTGCTTTTTCTGAACTTGAACCTATTACAATACGTTCAGGTTTTAAGAAATCATCTACGGCAAATCCTTCACGCAAAAATTCTGGATTTGATACTACATCAAAATCAACTGTAGCATGCTGTGCAATAACTTCCGTTACTTTTTCAGCAGTTCCAACTGGCACCGTACTTTTATCTACAATGACTCTGTACTCTGTCATCATTTTACCAATATTTTCGGCAACACCTAATACATATGATAAATCGGCAGATCCATCTTCATCTTCTGGAGTTGGTAATGCTAAAAATATAATTTGTCCGTGAGAAAGTCCTTCTTCTAGTGAAGTTGTAAATTTTAAACGACCTGCGTTTATGTTTCTATCAAAAAGTATATCTAAATGTGGTTCATAGATAGGAACTTCGCCATTTTGCATTCGTTCCACTTTATGTTTGTCGATATCGACACAAAGTACATCATTTCCTGTTTCAGCTAGACACGTTCCAGTAACGAGTCCTACATATCCTGTTCCTACAACAGTTATTTTCATTTATGTTTCTTTTTTGTTGCAATCTTTAGAGTTTTTAATTTTTAGAGGAAACCAAAACTCTTTGATTTGATATTTTTATTTTTTGATTTGTTCCTTATGATACTTTTTTACCTGGTAATTTTTTTACCGTAGTATCTTTTTCTTTTTTGTCTAATTCTTCATAGGAAGAATTCATACTCTTGTATTCAGGAACAATCGCTTTCATTCGTTTTACTACTGCTACTTTGTCAAATAATGAAGCAGATTTAATTAATTCGCCAACATTGTTATTGATTTCATCATAATCATACATTTCTGCACGTGCAATCATGATTTTTTCATTGTATGTTGGTAACGTTGTTGATTTATCGTTGAGTAATTCTTCGTATAGTTTTTCTCCAGGGCGTAATCCAATGATTTTGATATCAATGTCTTTGTTAGGCACAAATCCTGCTAGTTTGATAATTTTCTTTGCCAAATCAATGATTTTTACGGCTTCTCCCATATCAAATATGTAAATTTCTCCACCATGTCCCATTGCTCCAGCTTCAAGTACTAGCTGGCAAGCTTCAGGAATCGTCATAAAGTACCTAATGATGTCAGGGTGCGTAATTGTTAATGGTCCTCCTTCTGCAATTTGACGCTTAAATAATGGTACTACAGAACCGTTTGAACCTAATACATTTCCAAAGCGTGTTGTTACATAGTTTGTTACGTAATTATTATCATTTTTGAAGGCTTCTTGTAACGTTTGCACATATATTTCTGCAATTCGCTTGGAAGCTCCCATTACGTTACTTGGGTTTACCGCTTTGTCTGTAGAGACCAATACAAATTTTTCTGTTTGGTACTTTAATGCGGTATCTGCCACATTTTTTGTTCCCATCACATTCACAAAAATAGCTTGCGAAGGATTGTCTTCCATTAGTGGAACATGTTTGTATGCTGCTGCATGATACACTACTTGTGGCTTGTAGAGTTCAAAAATATTTTCAAGCTTTTCTTTGTCACGAACATCGGCAATTACAGCTTCAAAGTTTAACTCAGGAAAGTTTGCTTTGATTTCCATTTGTATTTGATACAAAGGCGTTTCTGCTTGATCGACAATTATTAGTTTCTCAGGATTGTAATTGGCAACTTGTCGTGCAATTTCACTTCCAATAGAACCAGCTCCACCAGTAACTAGAATTCTACGATTGTACAATTCTTTGGCAATTAATTTGTTGTTTAAAACTATTGGTTCTCTTTCTAGTAAGTCTTCAATTTGAACGTTTTGAATTTGTTGCGCCAAGTTTACATTTTCTTTGTCTTCCATATCGGAAACAATTGGCGCTCTAAATACTTTGAAATTATGCTCTAGACATTCGTCTACAATTTTGATACGTTCTTCTTGTGTAATGGATTTGTCTGCCAGTATGATGGCATTTGCTCCATGTGCACGTAAGATTACAGAGAGTTTTCTTTTTAAGTGAATTATAGGTAATCCTAAGATTTCTTTACTTTGATTTTTTCCTTTTTTATCAATAAAACCTAGCAATTTGTAACGTACCGGACGTTCTACTTTGAGTGCATTAGAGATGGCAATCGCATTAGAATCAATTCCGTAAATCATTACATTGAGTTGATCTTCTTTGGTAGCATAATCAAAATAAGCTTCAAATACTTGCTTTACTAATACTCTGAAGAGTAATAGAAACGAGAACGACATCACAAAGTATATAATTAACTTTGGTGTTAAGAATAATGGTTCACGATTGATAAAAAGATGCGAATAGTTGACTACTAATAGCGTAATAAGTGTCGCTAAAGATGCTAAGAAAAATTTAATCGCATCTATAAATGTAGAGTGACGAATTAGTCCTGCATACGTTCTAAAGAAAATAAAGAATAGTAAGTTGGTAATAAGAATTAAAGCATCTCTAGGAGAAAGTCCTAAAAACGTTGAAGTGACTTGCTCATTTAATTCTGTGATACTAATATTGTTTACAATAGCACTTGTAAGTAGTAATGATACGCAACAAATAAACATATCAAAACATAATATAAGCCATCTAGGAAGATATCCTATGTTCTTAAAGTCAATGCGTTTTTTGCTTGATTTTAAGACTTGTTTTAATGCGTGTTTTATGCTTCTTGAATTCAATACCTTCATCTTCTCAAAAAAACCGATTCTTTATTTAATGACACAAATTACTTAATTTATTTGTTTCTATGCTAGAAAAGCGGCTATAACTTGTGTAATACGTTCTTTTTCTTGTGTTGTTAGGTTTGAACCTGATGGCAAACAAAGTCCGTTATTGAATAGGTTTTCACTGACATTTGTTCCGTAATACGCATATTTTTCGAAGATTGGCTGTAAGTGCATTGGTTTCCAAAGTGGCCTAGATTCTATGTTGTCTTCCCATAATGCCAAGCGTAAGTCTTCACGAGAAAACCCAGCTATTTTTTCATCTACAGTAATACAACTTAACCAATGGTTTGAGAAATAATTGTCATTTGGCTCTTCAAATACCGTAACACCATTTACATCTTTGAAGATGTTTTTGTAAAGCACTTGCATATCTCTACGAAGCGAAATGTGTTTATCCAAAACTTCCATTTGTCCTCTACCAATTCCTGCAACAATGTTACTCATTCGGTAATTATATCCAATTTCCGAATGTTGGTAGTGTGGCGCATCATCTCTGGCTTGCGTTGCTAAGAAAATAGCTTTCTTTTTGGCTGCTTCGTCATTACAAACAATAGCTCCACCACCTGAAGTTGTAATTATTTTATTTCCGTTAAACGATAAGGCTGCGTATTCACCAAATGTTCCACAGTTTTTTCCTTTGTAAGTAGAACCTAATGATTCTGCTGCATCTTCAATGACAGCAATTTCATATTTGTTAGCAATTGCCACTATTTCGTCAATTTTAGCAGGCATTCCGTATAAATGTACAGGAATAATTGCTTTTGGCTTTTTTCCTTTAGCGATTCTATCTTTTATTGCTGCTTCTAAATGGTTTGGACACATGTTCCATGTTTCCGGTTCACTATCAATAAATACCGGAGTTGCTCCTTGATATAGTATTGGATTCGCGGAAGCGGAAAAAGTCATACTCTGACAAATAACTTCATCACCAGCGGTAACACCTGCTAGAATAAGTCCTAAATGAATTGCAGCTGTTCCAGATGCTAAAGCGCCAACTTCTTTTTGGGTGTTTAGAAATTGCTTTAAGTCATCTTCAAATCCTGTTACGTTTGGTCCTAATGGAGCAATCCAATTGGTATCAAATGCTTCGTGAATGTATTTTAATTCGTTTCCGCCCATATGCGGAGATGAAAGCCAAATTCTTGAGTTCATAGTTATTCGTTGTTGTACTTTTTTATTTTCCCTGGGTTTCCAACTACCACAGCATAGTCTGGAACATCATTGATGATGACAGCTCCTGCACCAATAGTTGCCCATTTTCCTATGGTAATGTTTGGAATTATTATTGCGCCAGCGCCAATGTGTGAACCTTCGCCAATGTGCACGTTTCCTGTAATGGTTGCATTTGGTGAAATGTGTACAAAATCATCAATTTTGCAATCGTGCTCTACAATAGCTGCTGTATTGATAATTACATGCTTTCCAATATTGCTATCTGCATTGATGTTGGTACCATTCATGACTACAGTTCCTTCTGCAATATTGGCTGTTGGTGATATGATTGCTGTTTTGTGAATGAGTGTAGCAAAATCGTTTTTTATTTTTTTGCTGATAATTTTTCGGATTTTATTGTTTCCAATACTAATCACGAATTGATTTGCTTCGTAAGTTGCCATTTGTTCACAAGTAACAACAGGAATCCCGTGAAGATATTCACTTTTAGGGTTGTCGTCAATGTATGCTTCAACCACAGTATTTGTGCTTGTCGCTATATCTTTGACGACTTTTCCATGTCCGCTTGCGCCGAATAGACAAATGTTACTCATTTCCTGTAAATTTTACCGTAGTTGCCTGATTTTCTGTATTGATATCTTCAGAGCGCACTACTTTTATAATGGTTTTGAATATGATTTTTATATCGAGTATGAAGCTTAGGTTTTCTACATACCATACGTCGTATTCAAATTTCTTTTTCCAACTGATAGCGTTTCGTCCATTGACTTGCGCCCAACCTGTGATTCCAGGTTTTACATTGTGACGTTTTTTTTGCGTTTCGTTGTATAAAGGTAAGTATTCTGGCAATAATGGTCTTGGTCCAATAAGACTCATGTCTCCTTTGAGAACATTGAGTAATTGTGGAATTTCATCTAAGGATGTTTTTCTTACAAAGATTCCAACTTTGGTTAAACGGTCTGCATCAGGAAGTAATTCACCATTAGCTCCTTTTTTGTCATTCATGGTTTTGAACTTGATAACCTTGAATATTTTTTCATCTTTTCCAGGTCGCTTTTGGAAGAAAAACGGTTTTCCTTGGTTATTAATCATTAATAAAATTAATACAATGAAAAAGATAGGACTTAATAGGATGAAACCTATTAGTGCTAGAATAAAATCAATGACTCTTTTTAGAAAATGTCGATACATTATTTTAGAATTCCTTGAATTTTGTTTGTGTATTCTTTTGCTAGTTTATCTCTGTCAAAATGTGCTTTTGCATACGCATATCCGTCCGCGCCCATTTGCTGAATTTCAGCAGCACTTTTGCTTGCTAATTCTTTGGCTCCTTTAACGATAGCATCAATGTTTTCTGGTTCTACATAAACACCGCATTTTGCATCGTTTACCAATTTTCGTGAAACGCCATCAATTGCTAAGAGAATTGGACGCTTGCACGACATATAATCAAACGTTTTGTTAGAGTATATTGTTTTGAAAGTATCTACTTTTTTTAGCACAGAAGCACCTGCATCTGAAGCCAAAATGTATTTGAATACTTCTTGTTTTGATACTGGATCTCTAAATATGATATTTGATAAGTTTCGTTTTTTTGCTTCTTCTATTAGCGCTTCTTTTCGCATTCCTGCGCCAATGAGTTGAAATACAATGTTTGTATCTGTTAGTTTTTCTGCTGCTTCTACTAATTGAATTAAGTGATTGGCAACTCCATGTGCGCCCACATAGGTAATGACAAATTTGTCACTTAATTCTAGTTCTTTTTTGAATGCAGCAGCATCAAAGTTTTCCTGAATTTTTTCCGCCAAGGTAAAATCGGCAGCATTTGGAATAAAGATTACTTTTTCAGCAGGTACTTTTTTGTCCTGAATAAGTTTGTCTCTAAATGCAGGCGTCAATACATTAATTAGTTTTGCTCTTTTGTAGATGAATTTTTCAAACCAATAAGCAAATTTTATGATCATTCCATTTTTTAGAACACCTGTGTCAATGGCTGATTCTGGCCATAAATCTCGAATTTCAAAGACAAATGGTACACGTTTTAGTTTTGATAGTATGTACGCTGTAATTCCAACAAATAATGGTGGAGATGTTACTACAATGATATCATATTTTCCTTTGGTTTTGAACAACCCGGCATAGATACTTGAGAATACAAATGAAAAATACGCCCACAATCTTCCTAAGAAACTCACATTGTAACTTTCAGATACGTGACAACGCACCACATCTACCTTGTCATAGAATTGAGTGTCTTTGTACGTGAATTTCCCTTTGTATCGATCTGCTTTTTTCCCTGTGGTATAATGTACCATTCCTGCAAGCACTGACACTTCATGACCTTGATTTGCCCATACTTGCGTCATTTCATTAAAACGCGATCCGCCGCCATCTCCTTTTTCTAGGAAATACTGATGAATTAGTAATATCCTCATCTGTTATTTGATACGTATTGTAGTGTTAAACACATTATTTTCGCTTGCAAATGTAAGCCTTATTGCCTTTTCTTTTACACCATAGTACCCAGAAAACCATTTTTCTTCAATTAAAGGCTCAATTTTGCTACCATTTTCATCGATGGTAGTTATTTCTACAGCATCTGCATAATCAGGATGGATATGCCAGTATTGATAGATTTTTTTGTTCCCTTTGTTTTCAATGGTATCGGTAACTTCCCAAGTATTTTGTCCTTGTTGTTTTGTTACTTTTCGTGTGTGTTGTATGTTATTTCCAAGCTGTTTGAATGCATTGATTGTACCTTCAAACGCATACGTGTTATTGTCTTTTTTTAGACTTGCTTTTACATTATTAACCCAATAATACCAGATAAATCGTCCACCTTTTTGCATTTGATCCGCTTTATCAACACTGACAGTATTGTGACCTTGCGCGCCATTAAAATAGTTAACCTCATCCAATTCTGCATTGTATTTGTAAGAACCAGTATCTCGTAAGTAGTTGATACCATTTGCCCAAATATCTAGATGCAAATTGTCTGATTGAAAAGGTCTGTCTTTGTACGCACCACAACGAATGAAAGTTTTTGTATAACCATCTTGTATAATGTAATACCCACTTTTTCCAAAGCTATTGGTTTCTGGTAATTCTGGTTTCTGTTGCTGTTTGGGTTGTATTCCGTACCAAAGTGTACTTTTGGAATTGTAGTATGAATAACCGTGTAATACCGCACGTAAGTCGTCTAATTGTGAGCGATATACTCTGTAATCGTCATTGGTAAGCTTGAAAAATAGTGCGCCATCATTGGATCCGTAGTTTGGTAATTTTCCAGTGAGTGGATCTGTACAAGTATCTAAAAAATCGAGTGATTTTTGCGCGCGCTCGTATACAACTTTATCAAATTTTTCTCCATTTAATTTTGCAAGTTGAATTCCCCATGTTAATAGTTGAATTACAACTCTGTGATAGTTCATAGAGAACTGTAAAAATGTACCATCTTCATAGATTTGATAGGCAATTTCTTGCTCAAACCATTTTTTACCTTTTTTACTCCATTCGTTTACATTAGGAAAAAACGGGAAGAGTTTCGCCGAAAGGTATAACATTAAGGTTTCTGTAATCGCATGATTGTTACGTACTGTGATTCGCGAAAAGTGAATGTTATGGTAAACGTGATGAATTTGCCAGTAAATGTTGTGCATTATTTTCTGGAATAATGCTTCTGTAAGATTTGGTGAATCTTTGTAATAATAGAGTGCAAACGTCCAATTCATGACACGCAAACTAGCTTCCTGACTGCATTTGTAGTTTGGTCCTTGATTGATTGGATTTTTTGTGATGAAATCTTCTATTTCTTTAAATACGTATTCTGATTGATCGTCTTCGAAGTGATAGTCATAGCGAATTACATCATATAGGAATGAGAAACGTGCTTTTTCCCATACGTATTTGATGTCACCTGCTTCTTTTGATAAATCTTGTACTTCTGACCAGTGCTTGTTGATATTGTAACGATATCCTGTAGATGGATTGACCAACCAGTTGTATTCTGTACCTAGTTTTATTTTTGTTTTGTTGAAAAATGTAAAGATTCCTTTTTGGATTTCCTGATACGTTTCTGCTAGGATTTCTTGTTTTTCTTTAGGTAGATTCGGAATGTTTTTTCCGTGAAAGAAAAATGGTGGTAAATTGTTTCTCCAGTCTTCTAAGCTTGTATATTCAGAAGTTTTAGGTTGTTTTGGAAATGCTTTTTTTTGCCAACCAAGTTTCGTTTTTATCGTATAAAAGATTCTAAAAAAAAGATAGCGCAAACCCATGTTTGAGATAAGATTGGCTATCCTTTTTATTTTTTGAATCATGATTTATATTATTAATTAGAACGTGAAATATTAAGCGATTTCAATCCACTTTCCTTCTTTTAAACTTTGGATTGCTGCAAAACTTGCTTTGGTAACATTGATGAGTTCATCATAAGGAATTAATGCAATATCTCCTTCTTTTATTTTTTCTACAATGGCACCAAATTGTGCTTTGTGTCCTTTGTCTAACTTCGTTTTTAGTTTAGAGAAGCCTTTTGTACCATAACCTGAAGTTTTGATAAAGTTATCCATGATGAGGGTTTTCTCTTGAGAGAAGACTTCCAAACGTTCTTTAGCGTATGATTTAGAACCGTTTGCAAAGTAATTTACAACTCCTGTAGAACCATTTTCTAATTTTACTAAGATAGTTGCATTGTCTGTGTTTTCTGCTGGATTTTCTCCTAAGGCATTCATACAAACTGATTTAATTTTGCTTCCAGATAGATAAACAATTAAGTCTAAATAGTGGCATGCTTCTCCAATGATTCTTCCTCCACCAACTGCCATATCATGTACCCAAACTTCTGGCGGAATAGCTCCAGCATTCATCGTAGCAATGATGTTCATTGGTGCATCACCAACTAAAGATTTTATTTTTTGTGTATGCGGAGAAAAACGACGATTGAAACCAATCATTAAAGTTCCATTACTTTTTTGGTAACTCGCTTCAATTGCTTCTAGTTCTTCATGATTTAAAGCTAAAGGTTTTTCAACAAATACGTGTTTTCCTTTATCTAATGCCTTTGTCACCATGTTTGCATGTAAGTTATGACGCGTTGTAATCATAACTAAGTCAACATCTTTATCGTCTAATACTAAATCGTAATCTGTAGTACTTTGTGCAATGTTATGTTTTTTAGCTAGTGCTGTTCCGTTGACACCACCAGAAGATACGATATGTTTTATTTGTGCATCCGAACCTTTTAAGGCTGGCAACAAAGTCATTTTTGTAAAGTTTCCTGCGCCAACTAATCCAATAACACCTTTTGTTGCTTGCAGTTCTTTTTGATTGACTACAATTGTTCTTTCTAGCTTTGTGTCTTCGTTGTATTTTATGATGGAAGCAATGGATTTTGAGTTTCCAATGTCTCCGTATATTTTGTCGTATTCTTCTAAAGGAACTACTTCCGAGATTAGATTTTTTACACCTAGTTTTCCAGACGAGATTAATTGTAAAACGGTTTCAAAGTTTCGTTTTTCTGTCCAACGTACAAATGGTAGTGGATAATCGATTCCTTTGAATTCGTAATCATCATCATATCGTCCTGGTCCGTATGAACATGATACTTGAAATGTTAATTCTTTTTCGTAAAATTCTGCTCTAGAAATATTTAAACCAATTACACCAACCAATGTAATTCTTCCACGTTTTCTACTCATTTGAGCTGCTTGCGAAATAATATCATTTGTTTTGGCAGAAGCAGTAATGACAACACCATCTGCTCCAATATTGTTTGTATTTTCTAAGACAAATTTTACAGGATCATTTCCTTTAAGCGGATTGAAAGCAATGATGCCTTTTTCTTTGGCAATTTCAATCTTTTTATCGTCTAAATCGTATCCAATTACTTTACAACCATTAGCTACTAACATTTCGGCAGTTAGCAATCCAATAAGTCCTAAACCGATAACCACAATAGTTTCTCCCATTGTAGGGTTTACCAAACGAATTCCTTGCAAACCGATAGAACCTATGACTGTAAAAGCGGCTTCTTCGTCAGTAATATTATCAGGTATGTGTGCAACCAGATTTTGTGGTACAGAAACAAATTCGGCATGTTGTCCATTAGAGGCAACTCTATCTCCGACTTTAAAATCAGTAACACCTTTTCCAACAGCTACTACTTTACCAACGTTACAGTATCCTAGTGGAAGTGGTTGTTCTAGTTTGTTAAAAACCGTTTCGATAGTAGGCATTAATCCTTCAGTCTTTATTTTATCCAACACCATTTTTACTTTGTCTGGTTGTTGTCTTGCCTTTTGGATTAAAGAAGCCTTCCCAAACTCTACTAACATACGTTCTGTTCCTAGCGAAACTAAACTTCTTGTTGTTTGGATTAATACTTGTCCTCCTTTTACTTTTGGAGCTGGTAATTCTGCTAATTCGGTTACTCCTGTTTTAAAAGACTGTAATATTTGTTTCATTATTTCTTCAGTTTAAAAAATCATTTAGGAAAATATTTGTTGATTACTTCGAGTGTAATCTCTTCTTCCCTAAAAAATGCTACATGTTTATCAATTTCTTCATCAGTAAAATTCCACCATTGAATTTCTAAGAGTCTATCTATAACTTCTTGTTCGAATCTGTATTTAATTATTTTAGCTGGTGCTCCAACCGCAATTGCATATGGCGGTACATTTTTTGTTACTACTGCTCTGGCTCCAATTACAGCTCCATCACCGACAGTAAGTCCATCTAAAATCATAGCTTCTACACCAATCCACACATCACTTCCAATTGTTATTGGAGGTATTTTTCCCATGTCAATAGGCTTTACCCATCTATTGTTCATGTTATTTTTTTTGTAAAAAATATTTTGGGTTGAAACGTAATTCATCGGGTGTTTTCCAAGTCCAATGGTAGTATCTCTACCAATAGCAGTAAAGTTTCCTACGTTGGTATTTGCCAATTTACAATTTGGATTAATTCTGGAGTATCGTCCAACAGTACTCGATTTTAATTTTGCAAATCGTCTTATTTCTGATGTTTTGGTAAAGGATGATGTTTTGTCCCAATACGCCAAAAACGAAACCGCTTTGTGAGTCAGTTTTTTAAGTGAGAATAGTGAGATAAGGTATGATATCATGATTATTTATTTTGAACATAATTAACAGCATCTATAAAGCCTTGTGCCATTATTTTTGGCGAACGTTCTTTACGATAAAATTCTTGAGCGTTCTCGCCCATTTTAATATATTTTTTTGGATTTACTGCAATGTCAGCAATGATATTTTCTAATTCTTCATTTGTACTGAATAGAACACCATTAAATCCGTTTTTTATATTGAGTCTTTCTCCTCCTGTAATTGCATTATTCCTAGTTATGAATGGGACTCCATATCCAAATGCAGATAATACAGATAAGCCTGCTTGACCAGGAGATATACATGCTAAGGCTCTTTTATATTTTTTCTCTAATTCTAGTTCGTCATAGATAGCGCCAAGCATTTTAATTTTTTCACTTAGGTTATTTTCTTTTACCCAAGTATTTGCTTCTTCAAAATCAACTCCATTACCAACAATTTCTAGTATTGGAATGTTTTTATTGGCGATATACACTTTTTTATAAGCTTCTAAAAGATCTAGTATTTTTTTTGATTTATTTAAAGTTCCTACAAATAGAAAAATTTCTTTGTTTTGTTCTTTTTCAATTTTAGGCAATACTTCTACTGTATTATTCATGACGAATAATTTTTCTTTGGCAATGCCATTGGCAATGTATTTATCTTTTGCATACTCTGTGTAGAATATCATTCCATCACTTTTACGCGCAATAAAGTATCGTATTTTATTGAGAAATGTGGGTGCATCAAACTCACTGTTTTGTGAAGCTTTCACTCCAATTCCCCAATAGAGAAGTTTAAATTTTCTTCGTGAGAATAATAGTTTCATTAAAGAAAGTTTTTGCAGGTATAGCATAGAAACTACTACGTCAAATTCATTGCAATATTTTAGCAGGTTTTCTTTATGAAATGTAAAAGGCCCTATTTTCTTTTCGTGAAAAATTTTTTCCTCAAATAAGTCATTCTCGGTAGTTATCTTTTTTGAAGCATGTACTACAGTTAAATCGATGTTACTATTTTCAACTATTAAGTTAAAAATAGGCACTCTATAATGCTGTAATTTACCTGTTATGAAGAGAACTTTGATACTCATTTTTTGTGATGAACTTAATTTAATACTTTTTATGTATTTGTTATACACTATAAAGAAGTGTTATGAACAATTAATATGTGTGTATTTTGAAGATTTTAAAAGAACTAATAAGGTTTTCATTTTTCATTTGTATCAAAAATTCATTGCTAACTATCTGACTTATCAGGAACATCGTAATAATCCATATTTTGAAAAATTACAAATGCAAAGATGCTACACATTATACTCATAAAAAAATTTCCAGCAAAGAAAGTAACTAGTATCAGAGAAATTAGTAATAAAATTTTATGAATTCCCGCAAATTCTTTGAAATAGGTTCTTCTTATTAGGTAAGCAAATATGATAACACCTAGAATTCCGAAGAAAATGAAAATATCTACTATCTCAAATTCGGCACCATAATCTCTAATGTTTATACCACCAAAAAGGTAATTTAATATCGTTCCTTTTTCATTCAAGTATTCTATAGTACTTTTTAATAATAAATCTCTTTTTGAGGTAAGTACCGTAAGAAAACCATATTCTTTGTAAATGGATGGTCCAAAAGAAAATGAATTAACCACCAGTTTTACAATATGATCATAAAAAACGTATGATGATATTACACCAAGAACCAATCCGATTTTAGAAAAATTTCGAATGAATTTGTTTTTGTTTAGTAATAAGTGTATCCCAGTTAGCAGCATGATAAATAACCATATAGCTTTGGTTCCTATGAGCAATGACACGAAAATAAAAAATAAACATAATAGTCCATTTTTGTTTGTCTTGATATATTGATAATAGGTTGATATGATTAGTAAAATATACATATAACTCGTCTCTGATGTTTTCACAAAAAGACCATTATATCCAAATCTCCTTGTCCCTGAATAGGATCTTAGTAGTTCTATGTCTGTGAATAAACCTATAATCATAAAGATTCCATTGACAATACCAACAAATAGTAAAACATTGCGTATGTATGTCAAAATCTTTGTTTGCTTGTCTTTTTCATAAGCTAATAAGACAATTGCAAAGAAAAAAGAGTACATGTATTTGTTAAGATCATATACTTTTTCAAATAGTAAATCGGTAGTTATTTTCTCATCTGTAAAAAAGAGATTGATACCAGACATTATAACTAATATGGCTATACAAGAGGCTCCTTTTATATCTTTTTTACTGTTTTTAAAGAAGAGATAAATTAAGAATATTTCTAACAACAATTTTGGAATAGCACTGTATCTATTGAATCCACCTATGTTGTATACATGAAATATTTTAGTGATTAAATCAAAAGATAAAAAGCATAGAATTATTCCTAAAACAATGTTTAAATTAACCTTTTTATGTATCGTTTTATTATTCAATTCTTTTTGTATTTGTAATAAAAAATCATGATAAGCATAAAAATAAAGCTCAAGGTAAGTTGACTGTAAATCATAGTTTTCGCTGCAGACTGAAATTCATTAACCAATAGTAAAAATACACTAATGGTCCCTAAATCTCTTACAAGCCTGAAAGCCAACATTGTCCAATTCATTCCTTTAGACATATATGCTTGAGCATAAACATTGCTAATGCTGACAAAGATAGTAATAAATACAGATATTTGAATTAAGCCACCTAAATCTGAAAATGTTTCTCCATATAGTTGTGCTATGTAGTTTGATCCTAGAAATAATATCAATGCAGGAATGAAAGTAGCGACGAAGTTTATTTTTAATATTGTATTCATTATTTTACCATGATCACCATCATCTGCGCTTGATAAATGTGAAAGCACTACGTTTCTTAAAATACCTGGAATGAATAATATCATCGCATTGAGCTGTAAACTCGCTCTGTACAAACCTACTTCTCCAGATGAGGACACATTTAGAATTAAGTATACAATTGTCCAGCTAAATACTGAATAAACTGCTTCTTGAATTGCTATAGGAAAAGAGAATTTGATAATCTTTTTTCGTAATTCAGGACTTTTCGTGTTGTATACAATATCTTGAGGTAGTGAGGCTTTTGTTAATCGGAAGCTAAGCAATAGGTTTACTACCTGAACCGTTAACAACGCCCAAAGCGCACCATAAAACCCATAGAAATATACAAATACAGTACTGAGTACAAATGTTAATACGCCAACAATAGCGTTAATTTTACTCATTTCCTTAAACTTCCCTAAACCTGCAAGCGTTCCTACTTGCAAAGACACTAAGGAATTTACAATGATTAGAGCACCAAATATTTGCAAAGGTTTTGTGAATGTTTCACTTTCTAAAATTACTTCTGCCACATATGCAGCATTTAAGCAGATTAAAACTGCCACAATACTACTAAACAGCAATACTATTTGATGCGTATATTTTACAATTAGCTTTAAGTCTTCTTTATTTTTTTTGTTGTACTCCGAAATGAATTTTGTAGACGTATACATCAATCCAAAGTTTGAAAAAAGTGCTGCCGCAGTAATAGTACTTTTTATAATACTATATTCACCAAAAACATCTTTTCCTAAAATTCTGGCAATAAAAATTCCTGCCACAATGGCTAATCCTTTGTGCGCTACATTTCCAAATAGAGACCAGAAAGAGTCTTTGATCAATTTGGTTTTTAATAACTTCTGTATTTGTTCTTTTATAGCTGCCATTTAATTTTTAAAAATACTCTCTTTGTAGAGCTTATTGACATTTAAGGTTATAATATCTAACATTTCCGCTTCGATCACTAAATATAAGTTTGTCCGTACTCATATCAAACGCCATGATATAATCTTTTGCAGTATACATGACTGTCATTTTTTTTGTCGTAATATCTGTGTTTACTAATTTTTTATCAAAAGAAGCCGTGATGAGTTCTTCGTTGTTTCTAAACTTTATTTGTGTAATAACACTTGTATGCGGAGCTAATTCTGCCACAGTTTTATAGTTTTTATTCAAAAGATATACTGTGCCATCAAAAGCAGCAATTGCGATTATTTTCTCATTAGGAGAAACCGCCATTGATGATAACACCTTAGGAAATACTTTTTGTTCAGATTTTTTTGTTGGATGAGTTATTTTTAATTCACCATCACTAGACATGCTTAGTATAGTACCATCTTTTAAAACTGCTATACCTCTTACAATATCTTTATGTGTTGCAATTGTTTTTTCTTTTTTATTTATAAAATTATATGCTTTCACCAATCCGTTGTCTAAACCATACAATAATGCATCTTCTTGAAGCGACAAAACACTTGACTTGGCTTCTAATTCAATTTTCTTGATCATGTCTAGTGTTTGCACATTGTACACGTGTATTTCATTGATATAGTATGAAATTGCTATTCTTTTGTATGCTGTATCTGTAGTAGCTGTTACTACGCCATTTCCATTGTAAGAGAATATTTTTAAATCGTTTTTATCTTGTTTATCCTGCAAATACAATGTATTTGCATTAGATGAGTTTGAAAGAAGTTTATTTTTTGCAACACTGAAAACTCTTGGCGAGAAATCTTCTCTTAATGCTTCGCTACATGTACTCATGTCTATTTGCGAATACACTACACAGTTTATGAAAAAACAAAAGAAAAAAAACAGCTTATGTAAGTTCATTAGAATTGTGTTTAAATTTTAGTAATATAACCGCAAAAAAAGAAAAAAAGTACACTCCATGTTGTAAGATCAATACTGAATCAAAAAACATTAAGATACTGATACAAATTAAGAAGTAAAATGGTAAAAATGATTTCGATTGAATTCCTTTTTTAAAGATGAAAAAGAATATTGAGAGCAAACTTAATAAGCCTATCAATCCAACGGAAAGAAATGTTTGCAAATATTGATTGTGACAGTTAAATTTTTCATCTATTCCTTTATCAAACCCTGTTAAGAAATACTGTTTATCTAAAGCCACTTGATAATCACCTACTCCAACACCTAAAAACACATTTTCTTTTATGATATCTGTTGCACTTGACCAAATGTGAAACCTATCTGCTAATGATAATGTAATGCTTCTACCTTGAGAAATTAATTCTAAAATATCTTGAATATAGAATAAAGCTGGTATAAGCAATACGGCTACGATTGTAAAGGCTATTTGTTTTTTTACCTTTTTAAGCAACATTAAAATTGTCACGCTAAGCAGAATAATTAAAGGAGCTCTACTTCTTAAAAATAGTATGAATAATAGCAATAAAAACCATGTTATTATTGGAATCCATCTTTTGGTTTTTGAAGTCCAATCAAATATGGAGACAAAAATGCAAAATGCAAAGATGATATATAATGCAAAATATGATGGGTGAAAATCTAAGGCCAATGTAAAATAGGTAAAACCTTCTGTTATAGGCAAAGGATTGTCTGCATAGTTTATAAAGGCAACCAAGAAGCTGTACAATATAGATAGTGCACAGCCTACGACATAATACTTTAATATTTTGTGTATGTCTTTTTTTGAGAATTGCCTCATTAAAAGAAAACTCAAGGCAAATAAGAGTATTGGAAGACTCCGAACAACAACTTTTTGACCTTTGTAAAATTCTGTAGTATAGAGTAATGAGAACAATAAAACTCCAAAAAAGATAATTAAACTATACAATTCTTTTGTTGTGTGCACATGCTCTTTATGTTGTTTTTTTACAGCCGTAATGATGGCTAACAACACAACTAAACCCAATAATACCATATTAACATTCACAATTCTGCTAAAAGGCATTAAAAGACCAAAAACAGCCAATAGTGTTACTTGGTTTTGGTGTATGTTATCTTTAAACTTTAACATGTAAAGGCAAGGTAAATACTTTAATACTTGTTTTGTACAAGAAAAAGAAGAACAATAAAAAGATGGTGTATACTAAAAATATGTCAAGTCCTGAACCTCTTACCAAGCTTAAAAAAATCTGATAGATATATAAGGCATACGCAAAATTAATGATCTCCCGATTTTTAATCATAATCAATATGGTTTTATACATCATATTAAAAATCATAAAAAATGGCACAATGAGTAATAGCGAGTATATTCCGAAATTTAGATAGAATTCTGACTGAATACTTATGGGAAACGAACCTCCTTTGGCTCGAAATTCGGGATCATGCGTTTCTGTATAGTAGCCAATAGAACTTTTAGGCTTTGTAATTATGCTTCTAGGGAAAAATATAAATAATGGTTTTATAAATGTTTCACCATATAAATAATCCATTTTTCCTTCTTCTAGGTATTCTACTGAATTGTTAGAGTGCAAATAAGTAGATGAAATTTCTAAATTGTTTACAATGGCTGGCATAAAAAAGTGCGACGTCATATAATCAAATACATGCCCAGACGCATCATAAAAGTTATCTACTTTGTAACCTCCATAACCTCTTAATATAGACATTGCTATAATTGCATATAGAAGTAAAAAGCTCGCTACAAAAACTTTTAAAAACAGTTTTATAGATAACTTAATTCTTATTTTATACGATTCTAGAAGGAAAATAGGTAAAAGCAAAAAGATGGCTTCTCGCTTGCTATGAGATGAAAACAATACAAAGATAAAGATAATCAACACATAAAAGAAAATTCGTTTTCTTAACGAAAAACGTTGTGAGATTAATGTAAACATTATAATTGCAAGTAAACTTTTAAAGACAATAGAAAAAGGAAACTTGAAAGGTGATATTAGTAAAAAGATTACTACTGTTGCTAGGAACAATTTTTTAGGATTGATCCTTTTTATGTCTAATAAAATAGGTAGTTTTCGTCTTTTGAGTCTTAAGTTAATCGTTAAGAAGTAAGAGAGTATGATGAGAAAATTTATGGCGTTGAAAAAAAAAATGCGATGATCGTAATTTTCCCATGCATCAAAGGTAGGAAGTAGCCTGGTAAAAACATTTCCCGTTTTAAAAACGTAACTCCCTAACCAAAAATTTATATTTACATATGAAACTGCTATAAAACTTGGAGAAAGTAAGAACTTAACTCCTTGATCTTTTAGCACAAAAACTAAGACAAACAAAAGAACCTGAAAAATCAAGTAGTTGTATCCTTCAAATTCAAATGCAAAATCATTTGTAAAGAAAAAAGATACAACTACTCCAATAAAAATTAATGTTAGTATAACTAACGGATATTTTTCAAATCTTAGCAAGATTCTTAGTATTTATAGGTTATTTAAGGAAAAACTACGTTTGCTAACTTCAAGAAGTTTTTATTTAATACACCATTAGAATCGTAAAGATATAATCGTACTTGCTTAAAATCTTTAGGCATAATTTTAATATTATCTAACACTACAACATGCTCGTTATCTAACATTTTTACCTTAGCAGGCTTTCCAAATTTTTTCTTTTTTGCTGCTTTATCTTTAGCAGATGCTAATTTACTTGGATCCTTTGGATATAAAATAAGTCCTACTTTATATTTTTCTAAAGCTTCATAATCTGTTGCTTTATCATTGAAAAACATAATAAGATCGTATGTATTTGCTTTTTCTCCTGGAATAACTGCAATTTCTTCTAACTGAATTTTTTCGTCAAAAAGATATCCTTTCTCAAAAATCATATCCATATCAACTGCATATTTCTTTTCTACCTTTGGATACGTTTTAGCTGGTTCTTTTACAACTTCTTCTTTTTTAGGGGTATCAACAACTGGTGTATCTTTCTTTTTTTCATCTTTACAAGCTGTAAATGTTACAACAAGTAATAAAATCCAAATTACTTTTTTCATAATTGATATTCTATTTTTATTTATAAACTCCACAAAAATCTAAAGTTTCTTTTACTTTTTCGATACTAAAAAACTCTCTGTGTGCAACCAAATATACAATAATATCTGCTTGTTGGAGAGCATCTTCCATAGAATGTATCTCAATGGTTTTATGAGACTTTACGTTTGGCTCTACTGCCAATACATTGAAACCGTCTTTAATGAGTGTTTCCGTTACTAATAAAGCTGGTGATTCACGCAAATCGTCAATGTTTGGTTTGAATGCCAATCCCATACACGCAATTTTTGCATCTCTACCATTATCTATTTTAAACTGTAAAGCTGTGCTTTTTACTTTTTCAATCGCCCACTCTGTCTTGTAATTGTTAATTTCTCTTGCAGAACGAATGATTTTTGCTTGCTTTGGAAATTCTGACACAATAAACCATGGATCTACTGCGATACAATGTCCACCAACTCCTGTTCCTGGTTGTAAAATGTTTACTCTTGGATGTTTGTTGGCTAAATTGATTAATTCCCAAACATTGATTCCTGCATCATCACAAATCATAGAAAGTTCGTTAGCAAAGGCAATTTGAACGTCTCTTGATGAGTTTTCAACCAACTTACACATTTCTGCAGTTTTTGCATTTGTTTTGTGTAATGTTCCTTTTACAAAATGTCTATAAAACTCAACCGCTTTTTCAGTAGAAGCTTCATCAATTCCACCAATAGCTCTATCGTTGTGTTCTAATTCGTAAATAACATTTCCTGGCAATACACGCTCTGGGCAGTATGCCATATATATTTTACCTTTCAATTCTGGACGTTCAGCTTCAATAACAGCTTGCATTTTTTCAGTAGTTCCTACTGGACTTGTAGATTCTACAATTACCAAAGCACCTTCTTTTAGTGTTGGTAACAATGCTCTTGTTGCCGATTCTACATACGAAATATCTGGTTCGTGATCACCTTTAAATGGCGTTGGAACTGCGATTAAATATACATCGGCTTCCACTGGAGATGTACTCGCTGTTAAATATCCGTCTTTTACTACTTTGTGTACTAAACCATCTAAATCTGGTTCAACAATATGAATTTCTCCTTTGTTAATAGTATCTACTACATGTTGATGAATATCAACTCCTGTTACTTTAATTTCTCTACTTGCAATTAACGCTGCGGTAGGAAGTCCAATATATCCTAGACCTACCATAACAACACTTGGTTTATTCGCCATGATTCTGTATTATAATTTTGACATGTATTTTACGATCTTATCACAAGCTGTTCCATCTCCATAAGGATTGTGTAGTTTACTCATTTTGTGATAAGCAGATTCGTCTGTTAGTAATTTGTTAGCTTCACTGATAATTTTTTCGGTATTTGTTCCTACCAATAATACGGTTCCTGCATCTACAGCTTCTGGACGTTCTGTAGTATCACGCATTACCAATACTGGTTTTCCTAAACTTGGTGCTTCTTCTTGAACACCACCACTATCTGTTATAATTAAGCTAGATTTATCCATAAGCCAAACAAACGCCGGATAAGATAACGGATTGATAAGCTTTACATTGTCTATGTCTGCTAATAATTCGTATACGGGTTTTTGTACGTTAGGATTTAAGTGTACAGGATAAATAATTTGTGTATCAGGATGATCTAATGCAATTTGCTTTAAAGCCGTACAAATATTGATAAATCCTTGTCCATGATTTTCTCTACGGTGTCCTGTAACTAAAATTAATCGTTTAGAAGTGTCTAAAACTTCTTTTACGTCTTCGATTTCTTGATCTTCGAATCCTTCCGATTTTACTTTGTCAGCGCTAAAGTGTAACGCATCAATTACCGTGTTTCCTGTAATTAATATGTTTTCGTCTGCTACATTTTCGTTTAGCAGATTTTTCTTTGAAGTTTCTGTTGGTGAGAAGTGATAGTCACAGATACTTCCTGTAACACATCTGTTGATTTCTTCTGGGAAAGGTGATCTTTTATTAAAAGTACGCAATCCTGCTTCAACGTGACATACTTTTGCTCCCGAATAAAAAGCTGCAATACTCGTTGCCATTGTTGTTGTTGTATCTCCATGAACGTATACGTAGTCTGGCTGAAACTCTTCCAATACAGGTTTTAAATTCATGATGATATCTGAAGTTAAACCATACAAGTTTTGGTTTGGCTTCATCAAGTCTAAATCATAGTCTGGTGTTATTTCAAAAAATGATAGTACTTGATCCAGCATTTCTCTATGCTGAGCCGTGATACAAACTTTTGTTTCAAAAGTGTCTTGGTGTTTTAAAAATTCCTTTACCAGTGGCGCCATTTTAATAGCTTCCGGTCGTGTACCAAATACAATAAGGTTTTTTTTCATCGGTTCTTGTTATTTTATTGTTCTAACGGCTATAATCTTTCTGTCACAATTGGTTTTGGGAGGAAATTTTTCGCGTCAAAAATAATACATCCATCTTTAAAAAAGGGAGTTACATCAATTTTATTGAAACTTTTATGCGCAACTGCCAAAATAATCGCCCTAGTGTCATTAGAAATCGATGAAACTAAGTCAATATTATATTCCTTTTTTACTTCTGAAGCGTCTACGTTATCGTCAAATACCTCAACTTCAATCCCATATTCTTCAAGTTCTTGTACTATGTCAATTACTCGTGTATTTCTAATGTCAGGGCAATTTTCTTTAAATGTGATTCCTAAAATGGTCACTTTTGCTCCTTTGATTAGTTTTCCTTGTTTAATCATGAGTTTTACAACACGTTCTGCGATGTATTTCCCCATGTTATCATTTATTTTTCTTCCAGCTAAGATGACTTGCGGAATGTATCCTACGCTTTTTGCTTTGTGTGTTAGGTAGTATGGATCAACTCCTATACAGTGTCCGCCAACCAAACCAGGTGTAAATGGCAAGAAATTCCATTTGGTGCCTGCAGCTTCTAATACTTCATGCGTATCAATGCCTAGCTTGCCAAATATTAACGCTAGTTCGTTTACAAACGCAATGTTGATATCACGCTGTGAGTTTTCTATCACTTTGGCTGCTTCTGCTACTTTTATAGATGTTGCTTTGAAGGTCCCTACCGTAATGATACTTTTATATAATTCATCAATAGTTTCTGCAATTTCTGGCGTACTTCCTGAAGTTACTTTGACAATATTGTTAACTCTGTGTTTTTTATCTCCCGGATTGATTCTTTCAGGAGAATATCCGCAGAAAAAATCTACATTAAAAACCAATTGACTTTGTGCTTCCAAAATCGGCACACAAACTTCTTCGGTACAACCCGGAAATACTGTAGATTCGTAGATGACAATATCATCTTTACTTAATACTGAACCGACTAAGTTTGATGCAGCTTCTAAGGGTTTTAAATCTGGAAATTTATGATCTGTAATTGGTGTCGGAACGGTTACAATATACACATTAGCTTGTGCAATGTCTTCTGCTTTGTTTGTGTATTGTAAAGTAGCAGCTTCTTTTAGTTCTTCTGTGCTTACTTCTAGTGTATGATCGTTTCCTTGTTGTAAATCTTGAATTCGCTCTTGGTTGATATCAAATCCTATGACTTGATATCCTTTTTTACTGAATTCAACCGCAAGTGGCAATCCAACGTATCCTAAACCTATTATAGAGATTACCTTATTTGTCATTTGCTTCCGCTTGCTTTTTGAAAAAATCGTACGTAATTGTCAAACCATCGCGTACGGTATATTTAGGATTATATTTTAGTATTGTTTTTGCTTTTGTAATATCTGCCAATGAATCGCGCACATCACCTATTCTACTTTCTCCATGAGAAGCTTTGGTAGTACTTTGTGTAATTTCTTTGATGTTATTCCACAAATCGTTTACACTGATGCGATCGCCAACTGCCACATTTACTACTTCGTGCTTTGTAATTTCTGCAAATACTGATTTTAGATTTGCCTGCACTACATTTTCGATAAAAGTAAAATCTCTTGTTTGATTTCCATCACCATTGATGGTTACTTTTGTGTTATGTATTCCTGCATTGAAAAATAATGGAATTACCGCTGCATATGCACCTTTTACATTTTGTTTTGGTCCAAAAACGTTAAAGTAACGCAATCCTACCGAATGAAAGTCAAAGTGCTTTGAGATATTATCTGCATATAATTCGTTCACATATTTTGTGATTGCATATGGAGATAGTGGATTTCCTATGATTTCTTCTTGCTTTGGCAATGTTTTGCTGTCACCATAAGTACTGGAAGAAGCTGCGTATACCATTCTTTTTACACCTGCATCTCGCGAAGCGATTAACATGTTTAAAAAACCTGAAATGTTTACAGCATTTGTAGAGATTGGATCGTTGAATGATCTTGGCACCGAACCTAAAGCAGCTTGATGCAACACAAAGTCCATTTCGTGAACAGCAGTTTTACACATTTCTACGTCTCTGATATCTCCTAATATGAATTCGAAATTTGGATGTGACTCAAATTCCTCAATATTGTGTTTGAAACCTGTAGATAAGTTGTCTAATACACGAACTTTTTTAGCGTTGTGCTTTAATAAGTATTCTACTAAATTTGATCCTATAAATCCTGCTCCACCAGTAATTAAAAAACTGTAATTTTCTAGCGGTTCGTGATGATATGCTTCTTGGTACATAGTGCTATTATTCGCTGCAAAACTAGCTATAAATTTTAACACTAGGAAATAATTGACTTTAATGGGGAAATACCCTTTTTTGCAAGGGTTTTATCCCCTTTTATTTTATCCTATTTTTCGAACAAGAAACCAAGGATTTAGTAGATTTTTCTTGTTGTATTTTAGTGGTTCGTTGGTTTAGAATCAATAAAATCATTATAAAGTTTATTTCAGATTTATGTTTCTAATTACCTTCTTCTTGCTAATCTCTTTGTCTTTATAAAGATAAACAATGAATGATTTAAAGTCTGGAATGTCTATTTTCTTCTGTTCAAGTACTCTTATGTACTGATCGGAAGTTTCTGTTAAAGGTGTTGTTAGAGAACCAAAACTAATTCTTCCTTTTTTCCTATTTTTCTTATTACTTAGCTTGGAAACATTTGCTTTTGTAGGAACAAATTGTAGTGCAAGTTTGTATTCGGAAATTCTATCTTTTTTAGAGTTTTTATTAAAACAGATATAAAAACTATATTCATCATCTTGCAAGTGCTTTACATATATTTGGTCAATTAGTACATCTTCAACAGGAATAAAAGTTGTATCTATTAGTTTTTTGAATGTTTTATAGCTGTTGTTTTTAATGAAATAGTTAGGGTCGCTACGAACTATATTTTCGTTTGCAGTAAGTGTAAAGGTCTTGTGTATTTCCGCACTCAGTAAATCAGTGGCTTTGGTAGCTCCAGTTGTGTTTAAATGCAATGCATCATAGAACTCTGATTCGTTAAATTTATTCTTTTCGTAGTCTTTATTAAGATCTAAATAACTAATATTTAAATTTTTACAAAGCTTAGAGGTTTTATTATATATCTGATTTACAAGTTCCGTGTTAGATTGATATTTTATTTGTGGCGCTCTTACCAATAAAAACTTAATATTTTGTTCATTACATAAGTCTACTATCTTTTTTAAATACGTTTCGTTTTCTTCTGTAATTTCATACGATTCAGGAATTTTTCCCATCGTCTTTTTTATTCTTTCTCGGTATCCTTTGGTAGATAGCTTTTTATATCCAAGATTAGGATTGAATCGATACGTGTAGTTTATATTTTTCTTCAAAAATTCAAGATCAGACCATTTGTTATGGTTACGAACTACAGGAAGCATTGCTTCAACCATAGTGCTTTTGGTATCGAAAACACTGTAGACACTTTCTAGTTTGTTCATAGAAAACTTTTGTCCGTCAATATTTTGATAGTTAAATTTTAATCTTTTAGGAGTATTAACTGTAATTACATCTAAAGCATGAGCTTCTACAATAAATAATTGTGGTTTGTTGTGTTTTATGGTTTCTTTAAAATTAAAATATACTTGTTCAATTCCTATTGCTGCACTAGATAAATTGAAGGTACTTACGCTCAATTTAGAATTCATTACTTTAGGAATAAATGAAGAGTATGCTATAGAGTTTCCAGAAATGATAATATCGTACTTTTCTTTATCATTCTCATAAAATTGTTTCCAAGTTTTTACAGAACCTTCCTGAGATTTGAAAAATGTATTTCCAAGTTGAAGTAACGCCAAAACTATGATTGATAATAGCAATAATTTTAAAAATAGTTTTTTCATAATTTAGAATTGAAAATATATAAATTCAGATTCGTTAAAAGAACCATATACTCCTAAAATAATTATAACAATTGCCGAAACTGCGTAAAAACTCCATCTTACAAAAGTATTTTGTCGTTGCAATAGTGTACTTAAATTCCATTTTTTATGACTCCATTCAAAAGAAAGCATAAATAAAATAAAGAATAGTGAAGCATAAAATTCTACTTGATTCATTCCTAATTCAGAAGTAATACTCTTTCCTGAAGATCCAAATGAGAATATCTGATCTATTATTATTAAAGAATCACTTAACGAATTTGCCCTAAAAAAGATCCATGCAAAACAAACAATGATAAATGTGATGGTAATAAAAAATATTTTACCGAAGAAACTTCTTTTGTCTAGTTTTATGGATTCAAAAGTTTTTTTCCTGACTTTTCCTGTAGCTTTTTCTAACACGATTATAATTCCATGTATTGCTCCCCAAATTACAAAAGTCATTGCAGCTCCATGCCATATTCCGCTTATAAAAAATACCATAAATAAGTTGAAGTATGTTCTATATTTTCCATTTCTACTTCCTCCTAATGGAATATATACGTAGTCTCTAAACCAAGTGGACAGTGAAATATGCCATCTTCGCCAGAATTCAGTAATCGATTTCGAAAAATAAGGTCTTTCAAAGTTGTTCATTAAGTCAAATCCCATAGTTCGAGATATTCCAATTGCTATATCTGAATATCCTGAGAAGTCACAGTAAATTTGAAATGCAAAGAAAATGGTTCCAATAATAAATTCTATTCCAGCGTAATCATTTACATTATTGAAGGTTTCATTTACTACAATTGCAAGCCTATCTGCAATGACCATTTTCTTAAAAAGTCCCCACAACATCAATAAAATACCACTTTTTACTTGCTCATAGTTGAAAGTATATTTCTTAAAAAATTGAGGAAGTAAGTGAGATGCTCTTTCTATAGGACCAGCAACTAATTGCGGAAAGAAGGCAACAAAGCTAAAAAAGGCAATAATATCATTTGTAGGCTCTAGCTTTTTTTTATAAATATCAATGGTATAACTAAGTGTTTGGAAGGTGTAAAAGCTTATACCAACTGGAAGTATGATATTTAAAGTTTCTATTTGTAATTCTTTTCCAAATAGACTGAATGCATCTACAAAACTTTCTATAAAGAAATTGAAGTATTTAAAGTATATTAGAAAGCCTAAATTTACCAGTAAACTACAGTATAATAGAACTTTTCGCTTTTTGGGAGATTCTTCTTTAAATAGCTTTTTCCCAATAAAGTAGTCTACAAAAGAACTGATAATGATAAGTGATAAGAATTTCCAGTTCCAAAATCCGTAGAAAAAATAACTAGCAACTAATATGAAAAAATTTCTTTGGCGTAAGTTTTTTGAAAAAAACCAATAAAGAACAAATACAATTGGGAAAAAAATTGCAAAATCTAATGAATTAAAAAACATATTAGTCTATTTATACCTGGCTTTAAAAACATTTTCAACTCAAAAAGTGACAAAATATCTTCCGTAAATACTGAAGATAAATACTGCTTTTTGTTATCATTTAAGACTTTGCGAATATAAGAAAAAAGATATATAACAAAACGAAAGTATTGACCGATACTTTATAATTTCAAAAACCAGCCTTTTTTGTAATTGAAAGGGTTTTCAATTTTAACTATCACCCTATTTTTCGAACAAGAAACCAAGGGTTTAGTAGGTTTTCCTTGTTGTATTTTAGTGGCTTGTTGGTTTCTAAAGAATACACTTCTAGTCCTACAGCATTGCAAATAGCATGTCCTGCCGCTGTATCCCATTCCATGGTTGGCGCACAACGAGGATAATATGAAGCAGCGCCTTCTGCCATTAAGCAAAATTTTAAAGAACTTCCTGCTTTGATTAAATTAACCTCTTTTCCTTCTGTTTCTAGCGTATTTATTAAACCTAATACTTCTTGGTTTTTGGATGAATGACTTGATGTTATAGTAACTACATCTTTTTCAGAAGCTGCAAATATTTCTACAGCATCTTGCATCATGCTTTTTGTAATTGTATGTGCCTTTAGCTGTATTTTAAATGCTTTTTTCTCTTCTGTAATTGAAAAATATAATGATTTTGTCGCAGGAATATAGATAACTCCTAAGAGAGATTTTCCTTTTTCCACCAAAGCGATATTCACCGTAAATTCACCATTTCGTTTGATGAATTGTTTGGTTCCATCAAGTGGATCTACAATCCAGCATTGTTGCCAGTTTTTACGAACTTCAAATTTTGCATGTTCGCCTTCTTCGCTTAGTACAGGAATATTAGTGTTTTGTAACGCACTTTCTATGTAATCGTTCGCCTTTTTGTCTGCGATAGTTACAGGAGAATCGTCTGATTTTCGTTCAACAGTTACTGTTTGATTGTCATAGATATCCATAATAATTGCACCTGCATTTACTGCAGCTTCTATGGCACTATATAGATATTCTTTCATCAATTATAAATTATTTTTCATGAGGTTACGCAAACTTTCTTGCCAAGAAATTGTCTGAATAATGTTGCGCGCTTTCGTTTTGTCCAATACACTATTTTTTGGTCGTGCTGCTTTGGTTTTGTAACTATCTATAGGTTTTAAAGATGGCTGATCGACTTCTGCTAGGTTTAAATTTTGAATGATTTCTTTGGTAAAATCGTACCAAGTAGCTTCACCATCATTACTAAAGTGATAAATTCCGTAGTCAGTGTTTTTTGTATGAATGATTTTCACAATTAATTCTGCTAGATCATTTGCGTTTGTTGGCGTTCCTTTTTGCTCTGTTGTTATGGTTAAGTTTGCCTTTTCTGCTGCTTTACGCAGCATAGTTTTGTAAAAATTATTTCCAAATTCAGCATACAACCAAGAAGTTCGAATGATAAAGTATTCATCAAATATTTCTTGAATGTTTTGTTCACCTTTTAATTTGGAAGCACCATATACGCTTATCGGATTTGTAATGTCTGTTTCTACATACGGAGTTGTTTTCGTTCCATCAAAAACATAATCTGTAGAGATATGAACGAGTTTTACGTTATGTTCAGCACAAGCTTTTGCTAGATTTTTTGCAGCTTCAGCATTTACTAGATATGCTTTTTCCTCTTCACTTTCAGCCAATTCTACATTGGTATACGCAGCACAATTTACACAATAATCAATATTATGATTAGAAAAGTAATTATATACCGTTTGCGTATCTGTGATATCCAATTCGCTTGATGATTTGAATTGAAAATTGATGTCTGAATGTGTGTTTTGTATTTTTTGAATACATTGTCCTAATTGACCATTAGCGCCAGTTACTAAAACTGTTTTCATAGCGATAGTGATTTCAGATTAGGAAGCAATTTGTCTTTATCAGAAAGAATGATTTCATCTTCGTTTAGCATCCAATCGATGGCAATGTCTGAATCATTGTATATAATTCCTGATTCTGCTTCTTTGTTGTAGAAATTATCACATTTGTAGGCAAAAATGGTATCATCTTGTAATACAGCAAAACCATGTGCAAATCCTCTAGGTACGAAGAGTTGTTTGTTATTTTCTGCATTTAAAATGATCGAGAAATGCTGTCCAAAAGTACTAGAGTTTGGTCGTACATCTACTGCAACATCTAGCACTTCTCCACGAATGACACGTACTAATTTTGCTTGCGCATATTCGCCTGTTTGAAAGTGTAAGCCACGCAATACGCCTTTTTGCGATACAGATTGATTGTCTTGTACAAAATGTACATTTGCTGGGAATTTTTGTTCGTTGTAGCTTTCCATAAAGCTTCCTCTAGAATCTCCAAATACTTGAGGTTCTATGACAAAACAGCCTGCTAATGATGTATGTGTAATATTCAAGACGTTATTTTTATTGTATTTCTAATAGATGCTTCCCATAACCACTTTTTAATAATGGTTTTGCTAATTCATCTAATTGTTTTTTGGTAATGAATCCCATTCTATACGCAGCTTCTTCTATGGCTCCAATTTTAAGTCCTTGACGTTCTTCAATGACTTGTACAAATTGTGAAGCTTGCATTAATGAGTTGAATGTTCCAGTATCTAGCCAAGCTGTTCCTCTATCGAGAATACTTACGCTTAGTTTTCCTTTTTCTAAATATACGCGATTTACATCCGTAATTTCGAGTTCACCACGACCACTTGGTTTTATATTTTTGGCAATTTCTACCACTTCATTATCATAGAAATAGATTCCTGGAACTGCATAATTTGATTTTGGTTGTGCAGGTTTTTCTTCTATCGAAATTGCATTGCCATTTTCATCAAATTCTACGACTCCATAACGTTCAGGATCGTGTACATGATAAGCATATATAATTCCACCTTCAGGATTGTTATTTGCCTGTAATAAGCTTGCTAAACCAGATCCATAAAATATGTTATCACCCAAAATTAGAGCAACTTTGTCATCTCCAATAAACTCTTCGCCAATAATGAAAGCTTCTGCTAATCCGTTAGGGTTTTCTTGCACTTCGTAATGAAATTCACAACCAAATTTTTTACCATCTCCCAATAATTTTTGAAATAGTGGTAAATCTTGTGGTGTAGAAATGATCAGTATTTCTCGAATTCCTGCACTTATAAGTGTTGAAACAGGATAGTATATCATCGGTTTGTCATATACAGGCATTAATTGCTTACTTACTGCAAGCGTAAGTGGGTGCAATCGTGTTCCTGATCCGCCGGCTAATACTATTCCCTTCATATTTTTATTTTGTTGTGTATTTATTTAAATACCATTCAATTGTTTTCAATATGCCTGATTCAAAATTTTCTTCTGCTTTCCAACCTAGTTCATTTTCTATTTTACTAGCATCGATAGCATAACGGAAATCATGTCCTGGTCTATCTGTAACAAACGTTATTTGTTCTTTGTATGAACCTTCTTTTGGTTGTAATTTGTCTAATAATTCACAAATTGTATTTGCGATGTAGACATTATTACGTTCGTTTCTTCCACCAATATTGTACGTTTCACCAGCTTTTCCTGTTTGGTATACTAGGTGAATTCCTTTACAGTGATCTAAAACGTATAACCAATCGCGAATATTGGTTCCATCACCATAAATTGGAATGTTTTCACCAGAAATTGCTTTTCTTATAATTGTTGGAATCAGCTTTTCATCATGCTGTTTAGGTCCGTAATTATTAGAGCAATTTGTCGTAACTACGTTCATTCCATAGGTATGAAAATAACTGCGTACAATAAAGTCTGATGACGCTTTGGAAGCACTATACGGGCTGTTTGGCGCATATGAAGTGCTTTCTGTAAATAAACCAGTTTCTCCAAGCGTTCCATAAACCTCATCGGTTGAAATATGATGAAATCTACAATCTTCACAACCTTCTTTTACTTGATTTGGCCCATCCATCCAATGTTTTTTTGCAACATCTAATAAATTAAACGTTCCAAAAATATTGGTTTGTATAAACGCATCAGGATTTTTGATTGAATTGTCTACATGTGATTCTGCAGCAAAGTGAATAACCGCTTTAAAATCGTATTTTTCAAATAATTCTTCTATTAAAGATCTATTACAGATATCGCCTTCTACAAATGTGTAATTTTTATGAGTATTTATTTCTGCAAGATTGTCTAGGTTTCCTGCATACGTAAGTTTATCAATATTCACAACAGTTGTATCTTGGTGTTGCTCCAAGAAATACGGAATATAGTTTGCACCTATAAATCCTGCTCCTCCTGTAATAAGTACGACGTTTTTAGCCATTCAATCGTTTGTTTTCTGAATATGTGTTTAAGTAAGAATTTAATTCTCTCAATAAGATGAATATTAATAAAATAGATAATGTTAGAATTGGAATTCTAAAACGGTAACTATCAAAAAAGTTTAAAATTTGTCTTCCTGCAATGAAGTCACTCAAAACATTTATGGTTTCTTTTTTTAATTCTCTTTGTTGTTTTATTTCCAACAGTTCTTGAGAAATCGTTTCATCTAACGCAAATAACTCTAATTCGTTTGTTTTTACCGTACTTGAAGTCGTCATTTGAATATGCGTTTGTGCTTGCGTAGTTTTTCTTGCTTCAGCTATAATTGAGCTGTTATATACTTTTCGTAAAGTATCAATATTAACTTGTTTAGCTAATAACAATTCTTCTCTTTTTGTAAGGTTTTGCAGGTATACTTCTTTTTGCTTTTTTATGTAATCGTTGTCAATATTGTGCGTAAGAATATCATTTTGCAAATCTAAAAACAAGTCTTTTCTGTAGGCAAGTACTCCAATTTTATGGATTCTAAATTCAAACGGATCTACATTTCTTTTGAATTTAGTGTAGTTGATTTCATTTCTTATAATCGTTGTATCAGATTTTCTCATGAATTCATCATAAGCACTCAACATTTCATTTTCGGTAACATCTGGCTCAATGTAAAACCCTCTTAAACCTCTTGCTTTGTTAGGAGTTATTCCAAAGATTTTTCCTAATTTTGTACTATCACCTTCTAATGCTAGCGCATTGTAGTATTTGATATTTGAATATAATTGTCTTGCACTTCCGTAGTTAGTTTCTACTACAAGATTAGAACCAAATACTTTAGGTTGTCTAGAATCAAAAAACCATCCAACAGCTACACTTAGTATTCCTACGATAGCAAATTTTACAATGTGAACTCTAACTATAATTAGCGCTCTAATTAGCAAATCAAGGATAAATAATAATGTATTTCTAAGAAAGGCAAAAAAGCGATTTATCACTTTTCCTATCATTCTAAATAACTCTCCTAAATCTATTTCAGTAGATTTTTCAGGTTGGTTATGTGGTGTATTCTGAATATTTTCGCTCATATTCTTATTAGTTGTTAAATAGTTGTTCTAATATTTTTCTTGTTATTAAGTAAGTAGGTTTTACGCCTGTTGTTCCCAATCCGCCTGAAGCTAATGTGCTTCCTGTTTCTAAAGGATTATCTGAAGCGTAGTATGCATAACGCACTTTCACGTCTTCTGAAATGCTCCTTCTAATTTTAGAAGCCGATTGAATTGCTTTTTGATAGTGTGCTCCTTCCATTTCTAAACCAATTACATTCCAAGTAGAATCGTGGAAAAACTTTAGAATGTCTTTGTTTTGGAGTGAAGTTCCTAACACTGTAATCATAGAACCTTCAAATACTTGCAATCCATGACCTTCTAAGTCTTCTTTTTGCAATTCGTTTTGAAAAGGATAGTTATCTGCTGTTCCTTCAAAAATATGTGCTGATGGAATCATAATATCTCCTTTTCCTCCTTCTAAGATTCCTGCTTTTCCCATGATGGAAAGTGAAGCCACATTTAGATATTCTTTTTCCGTTTTGTCTTTGTTTGTATATGGTTTTAAAAACTCATCAATGGTTTCGTACGCTTGTTCTCCAAACGCATAATCCATCACAAATAAAACAGGTTTTTCATCGTCATTATCAGCACAACATGTATAGGTTGTCTTTTTGAAATCTATTTTAGCAGTATCAAAAATTTGCACATGAATATTCGTTCCTGATTCATCTTCAATATAAATCATTCCTTTTTTCAGTGCTTCTTTCTCTACTTTAGTACGAAGTTTGTCATTACCAGAAGTACTTAAGGCTTCAAAAATGTCAAATTCGTCCGTAGTATTGAGTTGTTTTTGTAACAATTTTGGTGCAAATATAGAATTCATCACACTATGCATATTGGCACTAATGATATGAATAGGTCTATGCAATAAATTGTTTTCTTTTAATACTCTTTTGATATTATTTGCCCAGGCTTCTCCGTGAATATGATGTCCTAATCGTTCACGCAGTACAGGACTAAAGGTAATTGTTCTTTTTTCTGATTTGGTAACTTCTTTGATTGCTAGTTTTCCTAACCAATAAATAATATTTAGGAAACGCTCAGGGTTTTCTTTGGTAGAAAATGTTTTGTGCGCGTCTAATATTTCTTCAAAAGTTCTTCCCAAAATATTCGCCGTATGCGTTATAGCAACTTCTCTTTCGGCAAGAGTTAGTTTTTTCTTTTTGCAAACTGCAGCTTCCAGTTTTTCCCAATCGCGCGTAGTTTCACCATCTTCTCCAATTAAAACACGATCGCTGATTTTGTGCGATTCTATAAATAGAAACGTTAAGTGCGTTAGTATGTCATAGATTTCCGAACGTCCACGTGTAATTTCAATATTCATCTGTTCCTCATCAATTCGGTAACAGTTTCTACGTCTTTTGGGTGGAATGATTACTTTGAAATGTGAATTTTTATACCCTTCGTCAGAAGTTAAATTGATAAATCGGCATTCTTCAATACCAATTGGCAAACGGTCAATTACGTAAGACAAACCGTTTATTTCTGCTTTTTGTTCGGCTACAGAGCCATATATTTCTGGGCGCAACAACAACAGTGCTTGACGTAATGTCTCTCCAGAAACTCCCATTGGTTTATAAAATCCACGATTAAATAAATGTCTCATGGTAATGTACAAACGTTCAATAGCTCCTGACGATTCTTGCGCTCTTGTTCTTTTGTGTATTTTAATATTGCTCATATATGGTTTTTCCGCACAAAAATACAAGTTAATTTGATATTTCTATGCTTTTTTGTAATTCGTTAGCGTTTCGGCAATTTTTCTATCGTTAGACAATCTAGGAATTTTATTCTGTCCACCCAATTTCCCTATCGATTTCATATAGTTTTGAAAGCCGTCTTTTTGAATTTTAGTGATTTTTAAAGGCTGTAATACTTTCCCAGTAATCAAATCAAGATAATAACTGTTTTGTTTTTGTAAAGAAGCATCCATTGTAGCAGCAAATGCTTCAAGGTTTTTTGGCTCTTGTTCAAATTCTATCAGCCATTCATGATACGGCAAACCTTCTGATGGATTTATTTGTGGTGCTACGGTAAATTCGTTGATGCTTGCGCCAGAATTTTGCAATGCTTCGTTTAATGCGTGCTCTACTTCTTTTCCAATAACATGTTCGCCAAAAGCAGAAATAAAATGTTTGATACGCCCTGAAACAATCACTTTATATGGTTTTAGTGAAGTAAATTCAACAGTATCACCAATATTATATGCCCAAAGTCCAGCATTTGTAGAAATGATCATTACGTAATTTACGCCCAGTTGAACATCTTTTAATGTAATTCGTGTAGGATTTTCATCAAAAAACGCATCTGCTTTGATAAATTCATAAAATATTCCAGAGTTTAGTTGCAACAGCATTCCTTTGTCATGCTGCTGATCTTGAAATGCAAAAAAGCCTTCACTTGCTGGATATAATTCTATGCTATCTACTTTTCTTCCTATGAGGTTTTCAAATTTACTTCGATACGGTTCGTAGTTTACACCTCCAAAAATAAACAGATTGAAATCTGGAAAAACATCACCTATTTTTTTACCTGTACGTGCTTCAATGCGTTCAAAATACATTTGAACCCATGAAGGAATTCCGCTGATGATGGCCATTTTTTCAGGCAAAGTTTCATCTACAATAGCTTCTACTTTGGTTTCCCAATCTTCTATACAATTAGTTTCCCAAGTAGGCATTCGGTTTTTTTGTAAATATCCTGGCACATAATGTGCTACAATTCCTGAAAGTCGTCCAAGTTTTACACCGTTTTTTTCTTCTAATACAGGACTTCCTTGTAAAAAGATCATTTTTCCGTCTACAAATTTGGTATTTCCTGTTTCCGCTATATAAAGTAGAATTGCATTTCGAGCAGCTTCTACATGTGTTGGCATTGATTCTTTAGTAATAGGAATATATTTTGCACCTGAAGTAGTTCCTGAAGTTTTGGCAAAATACAAAGGTTTTCCTTTCCAAAGAATATCGTTTTCGCCAGCTACTACTCTATCTACATACAAGCGTAAACCTTCATAATCTCGAACAGGTACACGTTTTGTAAAATCGTCATGCGTTTGTATGTTTTTAAAATCATGATCTTTTCCAAAAGCAGTCTGTGCAGCTTCTTTAATCAGTTTTTTAAATACTTTTTCTTGTGTTTCTAATGGATTGTTTGCCCATTTCGATACTTTTTTTTGAATGCGACGTGCAAATGGTTTTGCTAAGAGTGCTTTTAATGATTTCATACAACTTGAATCACAATTTAAAATCAATAATTGATGTTGGATCAATAGAATATCCTTCGCTCCAAAGTTCAAAATGTAAATGCGGTCCAGTAGTCAAATCGCCAGTATTTCCAACAATAGCAATCACTTCACCAGCTGTCACTAAATCACCTTGTTCTTTGGTTAAAGAAGCATTGTGTTTGTACACAGATACTAAATTGTTGGAATGTTCAATGATAATAACATATCCTGTGGCTGCTGTCCATTCAGAAAAAATAACCATTCCGTCTGCAGTTGCTTTTACAGGTGTATCTTTTGGTACGACGACATCTACGGCAAAATGTTTTTCTTTTGGATTGTATTTTTGAGTGATTTCACCTTTTACAGGCGGAAACAAGACAAAATTCACTTTGGATGTTGCGGTTTCAAATAAATTGTATTTGTCTTCTTGTGCTACTTCTTCTCGTAGTAACGAATCTTGTTTGCTTGGTGTTAAATCGACTTCGTCAGGATCAATTTCAAACGATTTGTATAAGGAATCCTTATTGATACTTTCGCTTTTTATTTCTCCCGTAAGGACATTACGAATAGAACTTAAATACACAGAGTCTCTTCGCGAAACTTGCTTTAAAGAGTCAATCTGTTCATTAAGTTCAATAGCTTTTTGTTTTAAAGCTGTAGAAGAATATCCTGGAATGTACTCGCGTAACGACGTAAATGCAATTAAAAACGTAGTGAGTACAATGAGAAGAATCACGGAAAACGTGACTAACACAAATACATTTAAACGTGTGAGTTTAAAAGATATACGTTCTTCAAAGGTATCTTCATTGAGAATGACCAAACGATACTTGTGTAAAAGCTTTTTTTTGAGTTGTCGTTTTTTTCGGTTTTCTTTTGCCATGATTTTAATGTACTCTACAAACTTAAAAGAAAAATATTAGGAATAAATTGTATCGAAGTGTTTTTTTTATGCTTCTTTACGGCTAGATATCTATTTATTTTTACCTTTGTAACTTAAATTTTAATCATTATGATGTCATTAAGTATGTTTTTAGCAATTCCAGGAGGATATTCAATTATCTTGATCGTAGTTGTAGTATTACTTTTATTTGGAGGAAGAAAGATTCCAGAATTAATGCGTGGTTTAGGTAGCGGAATAAAAGAATTCAAAGACGCTACAAAAGATGACGAAACAAAGAAAGTAGAGAAAGAATAGTTTTCTATTTCATATAAAGAATACAAATCCATACTGTAATTAGTGTGGATTTTTTGTTTTTTGTAACTTTTTAAAGTTTTAACAAACAGATTAAAGAAATATCAAAAACTCTCAATCAGTGAAAGAATGGTTTAAATATAAATATGGTTTTGTAAATGTAGATGCTGAAAATCTGTATTTTACAAATACTGGAAATTGGTCAGAAATTGAAGGTCTGGAAGAAAAAGGAATTCAAAAACAAAATACGTTTAGACAATTTCGAATGAAATTCATTCCTTTTATACTCATCGTAATTGCTGTTTTCCTTTTTATATTTCAGTTTGAGCATACTAAGATTAAATTCTCACTAATTTTTGGAATATTGGTCTTAGCTTTCACTGCATATAAGTATCTAAAAAGAGAAATTGGTGAAAAGTTTACACTTCCTATTTCTAAAATCGAAAATATTATATTACGTGGAGAAACTGCTACCGTAACTTTTCGAGATGGAGAAGGAAAATCGACAGAGCAACTTGTTGAAAATCTAGATCAAAAAGGAATAAGTTTGTTAGAAGAACTTATTGAAAAAACACTATAAGCTATCGAAACTACCGAAAACATTTTTGAACATTTTGAACAGTATATCAAACTTTCTGATGCACTGAAAGCTGAACTGAAAGATCGATTGCATGTGATAACCTTTAAGAAAGGCGAACTTGTCTTGGATGCCAATCAAGTTTCTACCAAAAGTTACTTTATTAGAAAAGGAATTTTACGCACGTATTTTTTGAAAGATGGAAAAGAAGTGAGCGAATACTTTTGTAGTACAAACGAGTGGATGAATTCTCCGAAAAGCTTTATGCAGCAAAAAAAAGACATCTATTATATTGACGCCATTGAAACAACAGAAGCTTTTTCATTACATGTACACGATTTGGTGTATTTGTTTGATCATTTTCCAGAAATGGAACGTTACGCACGACTTTCTATGGGAACTGTTTTTGGACATTTAATGGAACGAATTACCTCTATGCGTTTTGCTTCTGCCAAAGAAAAATATGCACATTTTATAGAAACCTATCATAATATCTATCATCGCATTCCACTTGGAATGGTCGCTTCTTATATTGGAATTACTCAAGAAACTTTGAGTAGAATTCGTGCTGAAAAATGATTATTTGATATATGTCAAAAGTTTTGAATTTGAGATGAAGTTACTTTGTTTCAAAAGCAAATAACTATGATTTTATCAAAAAAAATACCCTTTACACTATTTTTATTTTTCTTCAGTATTACCTCAACAATTTATGCACAAGAAACACTAGATACCAAAAATACAGAAGCTGTTTTATATCTTGGAAAAGGCGAAAACCAACCTTTAATTGTCGGCCTTGGCGGATCGGAAGGCGGAAATGCGTGGACAAGCGATTATTGGAAAAAAACCAGAGATCAATTTATTGAAAAAGGCTATGCGTTTTTAGCTCTTGGTTATTTTAATGCGCAAGGAACGCCAAAACTTTTGGAAAAAATTGCACTTGAAGACATTCATAATGCCATTTTAAAAGCCACAGAGCATACACAGGTAAACGCAACTCGCATTGCAATTGTTGGCGGTTCTCGTGGTGGCGATTTGGCTTTGTTAGTTGCAAGTTATTATGACGACATTGATTGTGTTGTGGGAATTGTGCCAAGTCATGCAGTATTTCCTGGAAATACCAGTCATTTTACAACCTCAACTTGGACCTATAATGCTGCCGAATTGCCATTTATTCCTGTAAATGAAGCTGCAGTTCCTTTTTTGATGAAACGTGATTTACGTGGAACTTTTGAAGCGATGTTGCAAGATAAAGCTGCGGAAAAAAAAGCTTTGATTCAAGTGGAAAAAATACAAGCTCCTATTTTATTCATTTCTGCTACCGAAGATGAAATAGCGCCAACAACGCCTATGTGTACTAAAATGATGAACAGATTGAAAGAACACAATTTCAAATATTATACGGAACATGTTGCTATTGTAGGTTCGCATGCGGCTCCATTGCAACATTTTGAATTGGTGTTCAATTTTTTGAAACATAAATTTCCTGTAGAAAAATAGTCAAAGTATTCATGTTATTTCATAAATTCATGTTATGAAAACACGTTTATTTTTCCTTTTCACGATTTTATCGCTATTATTTTTTGCTTGTAAACAGAAAGTTAAGACAATTTCTGAGAAAGCACAGCAACAAGAAGTTTCAAAAGATACGGTTTCACAAAAAGTAAATTCTGACGAAAGTCCTATTGAAAAAAAGATAAATCTCAATTCTAAATTGAAGAGGAAAATTTCCAGATTGATAGCCTTAGAACATCATTATCAATTGAAGAGTTTAGAAATTGTTTCAACAGAAAAAGCTGTCCTTTTTGGACGTTTACAACGTATTTTAAAACTTAAAGACACGATTAAATCTGTAAATATTACTGTTTTTAAGAAGGAACTTCATGAAGTACGGAAAGCATTTTTGAAAGGAACGAAACCGATGAAACCTAACGGAAATACATATCCAAGAGTTACCGTTGAAGAGTATGTGTTTAAAACTCCCGAAAGCGCAACAACAGTGTATGAAATGTTGAAAAATTCTAAAGGAAAAAGTTCTGTTTGGACCTACATTAGTAAAGCGCCACACGAACTTATTTTAGAAGAACACAGGATGTATTTTGTAGAATCTGGCGGTTTTTACATGATGGATATTTATGAAGATATTGTTGAAAAAGTTAAAAACTAATCAATCATAGACAACTGAATTCGTTTACGCGCTTCATCAACCTCAACAACCGTGACTGTAACGTGTTGGTGTAGTTTTACGACCGAATTGACATCACTGATAAATTCGTTTGCCAGTTTAGAAATGTGTACCAAACCACTTTCTTTGATTCCAATATCTACAAAACAACCAAAATTGGTAATGTTGTTGACGATTCCTGGCAAAGACATTCCAACTTTTACATCGGAAATGGTTTTTACATTCGGGTCAAATTCAAAGAGCTTTGCCGCTTTTCGTGGATCAATTCCAGGTTTTTCCAATTCTTTGATGATATCGTTTAAGGTTGGCAAACCAATGGTTTCAGTACAATAACTTGAAAGATTGATTTTACTTAAAATTGCTTTGTTTCCTATGAGTTCATCAACAGAAATCTTCGCGTCTTTTGCCATTTTTTCTACGATATGATAACTTTCTGGATGTACTGTAGAGTTGTCTAATGGATGTTTGGCATCTGTTATTCGCAAAAATGCAGCTGCTTGTTGAAATGCTTTTGGACCTAATCTTGGTACTTTTTTTAAACTACTGCGCGAATCAATTTTTCCGTTTTCGGTTCTGTATTTCACTACATTTTCTGCCAAATTTGCACCAATTCCAGATACATAACTTAGCAATGCACTACTTGCAGTGTTTACGTTGACACCAACCGCATTTACACAACTCATGACAACTGTATCCAATTCGTTTTTAAGTTTTGTTTGATCGACATCGTGTTGATATTGTCCAACACCAATGGCTTTCGGATCTATTTTTACCAATTCGGCTAATGGATCTTTCAATCTTCTACCAATAGAAACTGCTCCGCGAACAGTGACATCATAGTTTGGAAATTCGGCACGAGCAATTTTAGAAGCCGAATATACAGACGCGCCAGCTTCATTCACAATAAAAACTTGTAAATCGCGATCAAATTGAATCTTTTTGATGAAGAATTCCGTTTCGCGTGAAGCTGTTCCGTTTCCAATAGCAATTGCCTGAATTTTATACGCATTTACTAACGAACGTATTTTTTTACTCGCTTGTGATGTTTCTCGCTGCGGCGGATGTGGATATATGTTTTCATTATGCAATAAATCGCCTTTTTCATCCAAACAGACTACTTTACAACCCGATTTAAATCCTGGATCGAGCGCTAAGACACGTTTTTGACCTAATGGCGCTCCTAATAATAGTTGTTTTAAGTTGTCTGCAAAAACAGCAATTGCAGTTGCATCTGCTTTGGCTTTTACATCATTCATAACTTCATTGACAATGGCTGGCGAAAGCAAACGTTTGTATGCGTCTTCAATGGCAATGAATATTTGATCGGTGCAGGAAGTAACATCTGTTTTAATGATAAGTCCGTCAATGATATCGAGTGCTTCGTCTTTGTCTACAGCTACTTTTAGTTTGATGAATCCTTCGTTTTCGGCACGCAGCATCGCTAGTAATCTATGTGAAGGCGTTCTGTGAAGAGATTCGCTCCAATCAAAGTATTGCTTATATTTTTGCGCGCTTTCGTCGTCTTTTTTTGTTTTGACTACTTTGGTGGTAATTGTTGCTTTTCGTTGATAGAGACGTCTTATTTTGTTTCTAACGTATTCGTTTTCGTTAATCCACTCTGCAATAATGTGTCGTGCGCCTTCTATAGCTTTTTCTGCAGAAACTACATCTCCTTTTACAAAACGATTTGCAGCATAGGTTACGTCTTCATGTTGTTGTTTCATGATGATTTTTGCCAGTGGCTCCAATCCGTTTTCTTTGGCAATAGACGCTTTTGTTTTGCGCTTTTTCTTGTATGGTAAGTATAAATCCTCTAACGCTATTAAAGTTTTGGCTTGCGCTATTTTTTCTTGCAATTTTGGCGTCAAAGCATCTTGTTCTGTGATCGCTTTTATAATTGCTTCACGGCGTTTTTCTAACTCTTCAAATGCTATTTTTAATTTTACAATTTCTCCTATTTGAACTTCATCTAGGTTTCCTGTCATTTCTTTTCTGTATCGAGAAATAAACGGAATTGTACAATCTTCATTTAGTAATTCGATGGTTTTGAGAATACTTTTTTCTGGTAATGAAAGTTGTGATTGTATGTATTGAAGTTGCGTCATATTTTTTTATTGAAAGATTGAAGGATTCAATAATTGAAAAATTATTTTTGGAAACGCAATTTAGTTTTTTAGTTTGATTGAATAAAAGATTATTTCTGTATTCATCTACAATCAAGTTCTTAGTCACAAGAGTTTTTATATATTTTCACATGAAATTACGTGTTTGTCAGGTGTTTCAAATACAATGGCTGTTGTTTCTTCGCGAAACGCAATCATATTTGTCGTTAATTTTTCTTTTAGTACTGCATTATTTCCAGAAAAATTGATCTGTTGCAAACCATTCTTAGCTCCTGAGTTTAGCATGAATTCTGAATCGTATTCGCTATTCCAATAGTGTTGAATTTCAACAAATAAGTGTTGTTGTTGATACATCCATTCTCGATTTTCGATAGCGTCAATATCAGCGTTTGGAGCTTGTAAATTTTTATCCGCTAGAAAATAAAGTGTAAAACCTTTTCCCCTATTTACATACATACGCACATATAATTTAAGATCAAGTATGTTTTCATAAAACGCAATACTTTTTAGAGGATCTTTGGTGCGTATGGTGAGCAAACCTAAGACTGATGAGTTTTCTTTGAAAGCTACTGCATCTTTTGTTGTTGGCGAATTTTGTTTGAAGGTTTTTTGTATGAATTCTATCTGATGGTTTTCCACATCGGTTGTATGTGCTAAATACCCAATATCTCCAAATTGAAATGGTTCATTAATTTGATATTGCTGTTGTTGTAATTCTTTGTACGCTTTCTGAATATCATCTACAAATATACTGTATTTCCAATAGTTGTCCGTTGGCATTTGTTGATAGTTCATTTTTTCAAGTGACGGCGTATGTTTGAGTTGAAGGTGGCATATACTGTCATTTAAATACAAATTGTAATAGGTTGATGCTTTTGAGGTAAATGTTTCTTTTACTCTAAATCCCAAAACATTTGTATAAAAAGCGAGTGTTTTTTCTGGTTGAAATATCTGTAAGGTAAAGTTTTGTATGTTCATATGTAAAGATAAGACTGTTCAATCTTTATCGAACAGCCTATGAGTTAAATTATTTATACTGTTTTAATACTTGAAATTCGTCATAAGTTAATACCCATTCGTTTCCTTTCTTTTCCCATTTTTCTTGATAGATTTTACCTTCTCCAATATTCATACTCCATGATGCCGATAATGTAGCAGTGTTGTTTGTAATTGCTTGAAATGTTGGATTGTGATAGGTTAAATTTGTTGCGCCATCTTTGATGAGTTTTGTCCAAAAATCTTTAATCCCTTTTTTTCCATTGATGGAAGCAAAAGGAACGGCATTCATAGTTGCGTTTTCTGAATATCCATTTCCACAAATAGTACCGTTTCCTGTATTAAAACCTGTCGTCCATTTTATAGAAGCTTTGATCACTTCTTCTAATGCTTCATGGCTCGCTACAGGATTGGTATTGTTTTTTCTTGGAGTTTCGTACTGTTTTAGTACTTCAAAATTGTCATAAGTGTACAACCATTCTCCATTTTTTTTCTCCCATTTTTCTTGGTAAATAACTCCTTCTCCAACATTCATACTCCAGTTTGCCGATAAAAAAACGGTAGTTTCGTTCACTACTTCAATACGAACATTTGTGTATACTAAATTCGTTGCACCTGATTCCATAAAAGGTGTCCAGAATTCTGAAATTTCTTTGATTCCGTTTTTTACACCAAACGGCATAGCACTCATTACTGCATTTTTATCGTATCGATCTACGCAAGCTTTTGCATTTCCAGTATTGAATTGTAAAATCCATTCTTTACTTGCTTTTAGTACTTCTAATGCGACTTCATGATGTGTTGTTGGCGCGTGTTGTATGTATGCTTGAATCGGTTCTTTTTCGCTATTTGTTTGTCCTGAACAAGCCGTAAATGATAGTGTAATTATAAGAGCTATCATAGTGATTTTTATACTTTTCATTGTAATTGTTTTTAAATTCTGTACAAAGAAAAGCTGCTTCAATAGGAATTACCTGTGACTTTTGTTACAAGTGTATTTTTTAGTCTAAAATGATGATTTCTTTTTGTCCTAAGGAAAGCTTGTTGTTTTTTTCAAGAGTTTTGAGAAGTCTGGAAATAACTTCACGTGTAGTACCTAATTCTCTTGCTAGTTGTTGATGTGATTTTTTCACAATTCCATCTTCTGATTTAGATAGTAGATAATCAAATAACCTATCTTTTAGAGGTTGAAATGCCAAATTTGCATATTGATTTATTAAATGATTATAACTTTCTCTAAAGGTTTTAGTTGTAAACATATTCCAAGATTTGTAGCTAAAATTCCAATCTCTTACAAATCGTACAGGAATGTTTAAAATTGTACATTCTTCTTCAACAATAGCATTTACAGTACTTTGACAATCTTCAAAACAAGCTGATAATGATAATGTACATGTTTCCATATCATTCAAATAATAGATGAGTATTTCGCGATCTTCATGTTCTTGGTAGACTCTTACTTTTCCTTTTAGTACAATTTTTAATACTTTAATGTACTCGTTATTTTTTATAATGTACGCTCCTTTTTGGTGCGAAGTAATATAAGATGTTTCTTCGAGTTCTTTTTGCAATTCAGGTTCTGTAATGCCTAGTTTCTGTATAAAATCAGCTAACATTGTTATATACTTTTATGCGAATAATTTACAATTAAAATTCTAGATATGCTTTCCTATTTTTGATAAAAAGATAGGCTGTTTATAATATAACTATTATTGAGTATGTTCCCGCGAAAGCGAAAAAATAATACAAAAAAAGCACGCAAAAATTATCTTGCATGCTTTGTATATTGTGTATGATTGTGAGTGTTATTTTTGAATTTTCAAGGATTTTAAAATTGCCTCTATTTCAAACATAAAATCTCTTTTGTCTTCCGATGGTGCAAAGGTAAATCCTTCAACCACCATTAAGCGATTGTGTTCTTCGTCTTCAACAATGTAGTTGATAAATGGTCCGCCCATTAAGAAGTTTTTTACTTCCCATCTTCCTTTGGTTTCTAACGCAGGTTTGTTGTCTACGGTAGCATTATATAAGTAAGGAGCATAGGCTTTTTCTGTAATCATATACATCGTTTCAGGATCTCTTCCTGGCACATAGGCTTCACCAATAGAATCGCGCATTTTTATAATGGCATCAATCGTTTTATCGTTTTTAGGAATGCTTCCATAAGGCAAAGTATATGCTATGACATTCATTGTTCCTTTTGCTACTTTACGCTCAAACCAAACAAAGTTATCTTCCTTTTTTACCATTTTGTATACAGAAGGAATGTTTAACGTAACACCAAAAGTTTCTTGTAGTGTTTCATCTCTGTTTAAAGATCCTTTGATGAATTGCTGTTTTGAAAGTAATTCATTGTCTTTAAAAATACGAACTGATTCTTTTTGGTTTTCTTTTAATTGTTCAATGATTTCGTCGTCTGTTCCACCAATGAAAATTATTTTTTGTGGTTTTGAATACACGTTCCCACGAACTTTGTATTGTTTTTTATCAGATTTTTTTATCATCAATACACTTCTGTATTGTGTAATTGGGTCTTTAAAAACTTCAGGATTTAATTGCTTCAGCGAGAATATTGGTTCTTCCATTGCCAAACCATCTGTTGGAGCGCCATAAATACTTCGTATGCTGTCTCCTACTTTTCCTTGCCATTGTTCAAGATCAATAACAACTGCCAGTAAGTTTACTTTTCCAGCTGATAATGGCAAAAATTGTTCGGCTGTTTCTTTGTCTTTTGGATCTTCACAAGAAGAAAATAAAGCTAGTGTACAAAGTAATAGCAATGTGTATAATTTTTTCACGTGTGATGGGTTTTAGTTTTTTATTTGTTTTTTGAAACCTGTAAAGTCATTCCAGGTTTTAGTTTGTTACCACTAATATCATTCCATTTTTTAATATTCTTTACAGAAACTCCTGGGAATTTTTGAGCAATACTCCACAAAGAGTCGCCAGACTTGACAATGTAGGTTTTTGCATTTCCTGTATTTTTTTTCTTTTTGGAAGGTTTTTTGGTCGCAAATCCTGGTTTTTTCGGATATACAGTCAAGCGTTGTCCAATACGCAATCGATTAGATCGCAATCCATTCCAACGTTTTAAATCACTTACACGAACACCAAATCGGCGCGCAATTTTTCCTAAGTAGTCACCACTTTTTACACGATATCGTGTACGCTTGTTCATCTCAAAGAGTTGAGGCAATGGTTTTTCTCGTTTTGCAAGTTCTTCTTTTGCTAATCCATAAATGGCTTCTTCATTATTTACAAATCTTCCAATATCTTGTACTGGTAAGCGCAAGGTATATTCTCTTCCTTTGATGTGTGGAATAATATCCAGTTTGTATGATGGATTGAAAAATTGTAAGTCTTCTACTTTTACATTAAGAACTTCAGATATTTGATCGAAAGTAAGCAATTGCTTTACATGAATGGTATCTGTGGCAAAGTGCGGAACTTCTATTTTATCTACTTGAAAACCGTGTTCGTCAGCATATTCAAAGATGTACATTGTTGCTAAAAACGCTGGTAAATATCCTGCTGTTTCGCGTGGTAAGTTTGAACGAATATTCCAGTAGTTTTCGTAACCGCCAGAACGTCTTATAGCTTTTGAAACATTTCCTGGTCCAGAGTTATAAGCTGCTAATGCTAAATCCCAATCACCAAATATTTTGTATAAACTGGCTAAGTATTGGCATGCTGCTTTGGTTGATTTTATAGGATCACTACGATCGTCTACATATGAGTTTACGTTTAAATCGTATTGTTTTCCTGTTTGATACATAAATTGCCATAAGCCTGTTGCTCCAACTCGCGAACGTGCTCTTGGGTTTAATGCCGATTCTACAATGGCTAAATATTTTACTTCTAATGGAATGTCGTAGTTGTCCAATTCTTGTTCAAACATTGGAAAGTAGTATTGACTGATTTTCATCAACCGTTCCATCGATTTTTTTCGTCTTTTTAAGAATCTACGAATTACACTTTCTAATGACGGATTGTACGCTATGTTAAACGGTGTTTTTGCATTGAGCCGTTCTAAACGTGCTTTGAGCGTATCAGTTGGTAAGTCTTGAAAAACAACAGGATCGTATTTAAGTTCGGTGATTTCATTGTGAATAGTATCAAACAAATCTGATCCGCCTAATTCTCGCAACCAAAGACTGTCTATTTTGGCTGCCATTTTGTTGTCTCTTAAATCATAGCTTTCATTGACTTTGGTGAGTATTTTTTGACCGTCTAAGGCTATTTTTGTACTGTCTAATTCTGGAAGTATATCATCTGTGGTTCGTTTTATTTCGTTTTTTGTATCAAAATAAATCGTATCTGTCATAACAGTTTTTTTACCATCAAGAATGATCGTGTCTTTTACTATTTTGAACGCAGGTTTTTTTACGGCTGGTTTCTTTTCATCTTCTTGGGCAATTCCCACAAAGGCCAGTAATAAAAATAATATGCTTAAGAGATGTTTCATTTATTGTGTGTCTTTTTGTAATGATCTCACTATTTTCTGAGCTGTTCTCGATATAATTTTTTTATCATTTTTAATACGATTGGATTGATAAAAAATCACTCGAACTGACGTTATTGTAATTATTCATAACGTGATTGCTGCTAAATTCGTGTTTTTTCTTCGAATTTAGAAATTACCTGATATTAAAAAAGTCTAATTACAGGAATGACATTTTTTGAGTTGTTGTTTTGTGAGATGATTATTCCAGCAATTCCAATGCTTTCTCCATCATCATATCTCTTTCAGGTTGTGAAGCTATTTGTGTTACTTTATAATCAATTTTCAACCCTTTTCTTTGTACGCTAGTCCCATCAGGATAAAACGCGCCCATGCTTGTAAAGTTTATTTCTTGTCCTTCTGGCATTGGAATACTTGTTATATTCATGACAGCACCCATAGTTTGTTCGCCAATAGTGATACAATTTGGACTATTTTGAATGGCCATTGCTATATATTCTCCTTGACTTATGGTAGATTTATCTACAAGCAAAATTACTTTTCCTTTGTAATAGTTTTTGTTTTTTCTTCCTCCCGAAAACGGATCTGAAACAAAACTTAAAGGAGCTTCAGCATTGTATTCTCCCAAACCAGGTACTTTTGTTGGAAATAGTACTTTTATGTATTTACTTCTTTTCGGATAGAGCCATTTGGTCAATTTTGCCATGTCTACATATTTTGGATATTTTCGAAAGTCAAAAATCACAGCTTCGTATCGGGTTGACTTTTTTAGAATTTTATTTAAATCCTTTTTATTTAAGTATCCAACGTTTATGTAGCCAATTTTAGGCGTTATTTCATAGAATTTCTGTTCGTGGTAAGGTTGTTTGGCAATACTTTGTATCGTTTTATCAACATCCATTTTCTCATATAACTGAATGGTTTTTGCAGTACTTTGAACTGTATTTGGAGCTGTGTAACTTACGTTGATATGATCGCTGTTTTCTTGATATAATGCAAATCTTTCTGTTCTGTACATAAGTGCATTTTCATGTGAATGACTAAAGAAAGTTCCAAAATTTGTTTTTAGATATTCTTTTACCGTTTTGCCTTCTATTTGCGTAATCATACCTCCTAATGTTAGTCCATTTTTTTGACATAATTTTGTATTCCAGAGTTTTGTAATTACCAAAGTATCATTCATATATTTCGTTTGAAAAGGTGATTTATAGTTCAATTTTGGCAAACCATACGCTTTTCCAATGTAGTATGTGTGAGCATCGTTGAGTGTTGATATAAGTTTAGTTTTTGCCTTATCGTACGATTTTGCATCATTAGCTGTTAAAAATTCATTTAATGAATCATCTAACACAGCGTTCCAATCTTTCTGAGCCACGTATTTGTTTACATCATAATAATTGATCACATTCCAAAATCGGAATAAAGTTAATAGTCGATGTGCTTTGTTTTCTGGTGAAAATCCTGCTAATGTTTTTTCTTCATTAAAACTTACGAAACGTGTGAGAGTTTCTAGTTTTGCATAATGACCTTTGAAGTTTTTTACATTGGCACGCAATGCTAGTAACGTTTTCTTTATTTCTGGGTTAAATGCACTGTTTTCTATCCAATCGATATTTAAGTTTTTATCAAAATTGTATTTTGCATTTGGTTTTTTGATTTTGTTGTCAACGTTTCCATAACTACGAATCCAGTTCAGATAGAATGTATTTAATTCTTTCCTGTCGTTTATATTTTCTAGTTGTTGAAAGTAGTTTAAGAATTCAGCATCAATATCTTTTTTCCCTGCCGAAAGTACTGGATGGTGATATTTTAAAAATCCCCAGATACATCCAAATTCTTTGATTTTTGTTTTTTCATTTACAGATTGTGCATTTGTACTCACAATGAATAGCATACATGCTAAAAAAAGTAGTTGTTTTTTCATGTGATTGATTTATTTTGAAAAATATAACTAGACAAAAGAATGGAGAGATTTTTTAACATTTTTAACGTCTGCTTAACGGAGTTTTTGCATTTATAAAAAAACAAAAAATCCCGCGTTATAGCGAGATTTTTGATATATAATTTGAGTATGTTTTTACGCTAAGATAGCTGCAATTCCTGGCAAAGTTTTACCTTCTAAACTTTCTAACATTGCACCGCCACCAGTACTTACATAACTTACTTTTGGCTCAAAGCCAAATTGTTTTACAGCCGCTACAGAATCGCCTCCACCAACAAGTGAAAAAGCGCCATTTTTGGTAGCATCTGCAATAGCGTGACCTAAAGCAATGGTTCCTTTGGCAAAGTTTGGCATTTCAAAAACACCTAAAGGTCCGTTCCAAAGAATGGTTTTTGATTGTGCAATAACCTCAGCAAATTTTGCTTGTGTAGCTGGCCCAGCATCTAAGCCCATCCAACCATCAGGAATTTGTGCTACGTCTACAACTTTCGTTGTTGCATCATTAGCAAATGCATCAGCAATAACGGAATCTACTGGCAAATGAATGGTTACGTTTTTAGCAGCAGCTTCCGCCATAATTTCTTTGGCTAATTCTAGCTTGTCATCTTCAACTAATGAATTCCCTATGCTTCCACCTTGCGCTTTAATGAACGTAAACGTCATTCCACCACCAATTATTAAGTGATCTATTTTGTCTAAAATGTTATCTATAATGGTAATTTTTGAAGACACTTTTGCGCCTCCAAGAACTGCTGTTACTGGTTTTTCTCCAGTTTCCATTACTTTTGCAATGCTTTCTATTTCTTTAGCAAGTAAAAGACCAAAACATTTTTTATCTGTAAAGTTTTGTGCAATTACTGCTGTAGATGCATGCGCTCTGTGTGCTGTACCAAAGGCATCATTTACATAGATGTCTCCCAATTTGGCAAGATTTGCTGCAAAGGCTTCATCACCAGCTTTTTCTTCTTCGTGAAAACGTAAATTTTCAAGTAATAATACTTCGCCTTCTTCTAAGCCTGCAACAGCTTTCTCTGCTTCTTCACCGACACAGTTTCCAACAAATTTTACTTGTACACCAATTATTTGAGAAACAGTTTCAACAATATGAGCTAATGAGTATTCTTCTTGAAATCCTTTTGGTCTTCCTAAGTGTGACATTAACACACAACTTCCACCATCTTCTAATATTTTAATGATTGTTGGTTTTGCTGCACGAATTCTTGTATCGTCTGTTACTTCAAATTGATCATTTAAGGGTACATTAAAATCGACACGAATTAGTGCTTTTTTATCTTTAAAATTAAAGTCATTTAGCGTTTTCACAAGTATTTATTTTTCGGTTATTGTTGTTTTAAATCCTGAATCAGCAAGCAATATAAGTTCTTTTATATTTTCCGGAACGACTTTTTTGAAGTTTTTTTTCATCAAACGTTTTAGTAAGATCCCAAACGGCTTAAAATCGACAAATATCTCTATTTGGAGTCGGGTTTTTTGTTCATTTTCAGGTGTTAAGACATAATAAACGTTCAATTTTTTTGTGAATGGAACTTCTGTTGTCGATTCGCCATACACCAATTGATTTTTTTCTGATTTTTTGGTAACTGTTGTCGGATTGATTGCTTTTTTATCAATAAGACATTTGTGTTTATCTCCTACTCTATTGACACGATTTTTTTCGTATTCTACTTTATCAATTCCTTTTGCCCATAATAAGCGATAATCGAAGTTACTGATAATTTCATATAGCTCTAATATTGGCATGTTGATACTCGCTTCTTCGCTGTATAAGTTATGTTTGGGTACATTGTCTGGAATTGGCGATATTTCAGGAAGCTCCGTTTTATAGTCAGAAAGCGATTCGTATGCGTAGTTTATGTGCCCAAAATCATAATTGGCTTGCAATTGATTTTTGGCCGTTTGTACCATTTCTGTATCTACATCTTCTGTAAACAAAGCATATTCTTGAATAGGCACATCGTTTTTGAGCAATCGATGTACTTTGATTACATTACTTCCGTACGGTTTGTTGGTATCTTTTACAGAGATAAATTCTATGTCTCCATAGTGAATGATGAATTTTAAAGACAGATTGTACACGGATGAACATGCACCACATTGACAAATTTTCTCGTATTCATAGCGTTTTAAGTAGGTATGAAACGCTATGTACATACGTTTTACTTGCTCTCGGATTTGTTTGATGTCAACTTCTCCTATTCTGTAAAAAAATAGTGCATCTCCTTCAATTTCTGCCAATTGCAAACCTGTGATATTGTTATCTATCAATAGTTCCAGCAATTCCGAAATGATGTGACGACTGTGTTGAATAGCCGTATGTTGTACGAATTCGGTAAATCCGGAGATATCAGGAATAAAAAGAAGCGCTTTGTCCGCCATACGAATTGTGTTGGTTTAGATCGAGTTATTACAAAGGTATTGAGTTTGTCGTAATTTTTAGCGATTCCTTTTTAAAACTAATTTGAGTAATCTGAAAATATTCTATTTAATCATGTTGTTTCTATTCTTCTAGTACCTGAATTATTTCTTTGCATATGATAGCTGCATTCTCTTTTTTGGTGAAAATAGTACTGTGATTTCCGTCAATTAAGATTTGTTTCCCATTGGTAGAAAGATTCGTAAATTCTTTTTGCGCTTGTATCTTTTTGGATAGATGCTGCTCTGGATCTATACCACTTTTTCGATAAGCTTCTTTGTTTATTTCAACAGCTGTAAATACTCTAATGGGTAATGAACCAAATTCATTTGCTTCGCCAGCACGTTTTAGTGTTGCGTGATAATGTTTAAGTTCTTCCTTGTATGCTTGCAAACATTTTCCGTTCAATAAAAAGTCTGCGGTACGCTTGTTGATTTCATCTGGCAAACCTTCTTTTGTAAATATAGGTCCTGTAAGTGATTGTAAGAGTCCTAAAACACCTAAATCGCCTAAAATTGTTGTCACATTTAATGCTCCAATTACAGATGTAAATCTAAAAGAAGATGCCGGTGCTGCGCCCAATCTTTCTACTTGGTCAGGATGTGTAGCGTCTATAAAAACCAATCCTGCTACTTCATCTGGATATAATTCTGCAAAAACACGGATGTAAGAACCACCAAGCGAATGTCCAGCTAAGATATATGGTGGCGCTTCTCCCGTTTTTTCTAGTAGCGTGTGTAGTTCATGACAAATGGTTTCTGCATCGCGTGATGTGTTGCTAGCTTCACTGTATCCAACTCCTGCTCTATCATACAAAACAACGCGCAAACTATCTTTGAGACCTTCACGTAACCAGTGATAATATTCTGTTGCAGATCCTGAGCCAGATTCAATAACTAGTGTTGGTTTATCATTTTTTTTGCCAGCTGCGTTGATGTGTAACTTAAAACCGCCGATGTCTACAAGTTTTCCAAGCGGTTGTTGCGGATTGGGTCCTATTAGCCGAAAAATTAAGCCTGCTAAAACTAGTAGTAATAATATGGCGCCAATAGCAAAACCAATCTTTTTTAAAATTTTTAAAATAAGTTTCATAATCGTATGTCGTTTTACAAATTCACTTCAAACATAGATTGATTCACAATCAGCATATAATTATTTTGATGAATCCGATAAAAAAAGACACAGATATATTGCAATAATTCCTCAATAAGGTTTAACCAAAAAATACGAGTGTTTGACACAAATTATATAGTGTTTGTCAAAAAGATTGCGAGTTCATATTCTGAATAATATTTTTGTAATATGAATCGTTTTCTTCAGAAGAATTATAGTGCTTTCATTAAAGGTGGAATCATTACTATTGTACTAAGTATTTTGCTAAGTACAGCTAGTTTTGTCATTATTAAACCAGTGTATGTTTCTACACCTGTATATTACATTATTAATGTCTTTGGATTTGTACTTTGTTGGCTAGCGCTTTCTTTTTTTATTTATAAGTTTTCTATTTATAAAGTTTTGGTTGTTTTTGGATTATTGGTCATGATTATTATTGTTGAAAGTTTTATAGATATTCCTTTTAGTATTATTACAATTCCGCCTTTAGTTCTTTTTTGGTTAGGAATGGTTTATTTTATTGTTCCTGAGTTTTTTAAAAAGTATAGAGTCGCAATTTTTTCGGTATATGGAATTATTTTATGTTATTTTTTAGTGTTTAGAATGCTACCTAATTATGTAGAAAATCATCATCAGAATTTCCTGAATTTTGTTTTAATTCCTATTCCTTTTTTTGCGGTTTTGTGGATGTATGAACAATGGCGTTGGTTACAAACATTACAAAATGATAAAATGAAAGCAGAATTAGCTTCATTGAAAAGTCAAATAAATCCACATTTTTTCTTTAATACCTTAAATAATTTATATGGTTTGGTGGTAGAAAAATCGGAGAAAGCACCTGAAGTGGTTTTACAACTTTCTGAGATGATGCGTTATACGATTTATCAAGGAAAAGAAGATTTGGTAGCATTGAAAGATGAAATTAGTTATTTAGAGAATTATATTGAATTACATAAAATACGTTATCAAAAGAACGTTGAGATTATTTTTACACACAATGTCGCTTCAGAGATTAAAGTAGCGCCATTGTTGTTTATTATTTTATTAGAAAATGCTTTTAAACACGGAGTTGAGAAAATTCGTAAAAATGCTTTTATTCATCTTCAGATGGAAACACAAGGAACTCAATTGTCGTTTACGATTGAAAATAATTTTGACACGTCAATTTCAAACCCAACCCAAGGTATTGGCTTGGAAAATTTAAAAAAAAGACTAGCGTATTCATATCCTAACAAACATGAATTGAATATAACAGAAGAAGCGACTTATAAAGTTTATTTAAACCTCGACGTATCATGAGATATTGCATTATTGACGACGAACCTATAGCACACAGAATTATAGAAGGATATTGTAAAAATCTATCATATTTAGAAAAAGCAGGAAATTGCTATGATGCGTTTGAAGCCTTGCAATTATTAAAAAATAATACAATCGATTTAATTTTTCTGGATATTAACATGCCTGAACTTTCTGGTTTTGATCTCTTAAAAACAATGCCACAGTATCCAAAAGTAATTGTAACCTCAGCTTATGAAGAATTTGCTTTGGAAGGTTATGAATTAAATATTTCCGATTATTTACTAAAACCTTTTTCATTTGAACGTTTTTTAAAAGCCATTAATAAAGTTGTAGCTTCTGAGAAGTCTACGATCGCTTCTTTTTCAGATGAAAAGCATGTTAGTTTTTTCTTGAAAGGAGATAAAAAAATACATCAAATACACCTTGAAGATATTGTTTGTATTGAAGCCTATGGTAATTATACAAAAGTGTTTTTGAGTCAAGAAATGATTGTGAGTCATGAAAAAATTTCTTCTTTGGAAGTATTATTGCCTACTTCAGATTTTTTAAGAGTTCACAAGTCTTTTCTTGTTGCTAAGAGAAAAATTAAATCTATTGAAGGAAACCGAATTCAAGTTGGTGAACGTTTTATTCCTATTGGTCAAACCTATAAACAGAATTTGAAACAACTTTTTAGGAATGAATAGTCTATAAAACTTGTTTTCTTAGATACCGTCAATAAGCTCTTTGTACGTTTTCGCTTTTTGTAAATCCTGTTTCCACTCTAGAAAAGTTTCTCATTTCCTAATTCTGAAAGACGTGCTAGCAAATACGTCCGTAATTCCTCCACACTTATCTTTTGATATGTATCTTTAAATATAACTTTTGTCTTCCATACACCTGGAATAAATTGCAACCAATTCCTCCATTTTTGTGTCATTTCTGCCTTAGCAACCATTTTAAAGAGTTTCCCTTCCGCATCACAGAAAAGACCATTTTTAAAATATTCTATAAAATAAGATTCATCTTTGTGATGTATATAATCATCATAAAGTGTAAACTCAAATGCATAATCTTCTAAGTCTTCAATATTCCATTTTTTTAATGCTATGTTAATTGCTGGAAATGTCATTTTTCTTGTTTTAGCTAAGATACTATTTACAAAATTTATAATTTAGATTGTGAGTTTTCACTTTACGGGAAACCTCAATGAATTCATAGTGCAAAATTAAATCGTTACAACTATATTTGCCACATGCTTTTCCAAGATATTTTAGGTTTAACACATATTAAAAAACATCTCACATTAAGTGCCGATCGCGGACGTATTCCGCATGCGCAACTTTTTGTAGGTCCAGAAGGTTGTGGAACACTTCCTATGGCAGTTGCCTATGCACAATATGTGTTATGTAATAATGTTGATGGTGAAAATACAGGTGGAAATGATGCTTGTAATTTGAAATTTAATCATGTTTCGCATCCCGATTTACATTTTGCATTTCCTGTTGCTGGAAATCATAAAGTGAAAAGTCATCCTGTATCAAAGCATTTTATGGAAGAATGGCGACAGTTTTTACAGGAACAACCATACGGAAATTTGTTTGATTGGTATAAGTTGCTCGGTATTGATAATAAGCAAGGACAAATTGGAGTTGATGAAGCACTTGATATTGTTAAAGCATTGGCTTTAAAATCATATGAAGGTGGTTATAAAGTGATGATTATTTGGATGGCTGAACGTATGAATACAGCTGCAGCCAATAAATTGTTGAAGCTGATTGAAGAACCACCAAATAAGACACTTTTTATTTTGATTGCCGAAGACGAAGAGCAGATTATCAATACAATTCGTTCACGTTGTCAAATTCTACATTTTCCTCCTTTGGGCGAACAAGCTATTAAGGAATCTTTGATGGAAAAGTTGAATGTTTCTGAAACCGAAGCAACCAAAATTGCGCATCAATCTAATGGAAATTATAATAAAGCTGTTGATTTGGTGCATCAAGATTCGGAAGATTTGATGTTTGAAACTTGGTTTGTGTCTTGGGTTCGTTCTGCTTTTAAAGCAAAAGGAAATAAAACGGCTGTTCGAGATTTAATTGCTTGGAGTGAAGAAGTCGCTAAAACAGGTCGTGAAACACAGAAGAAGTTTTTAGGCTTTTGTCTCGATCTTTTTAGACAAGCTTTATTACAAAATTATACTGCTACAGATTTAGTTTTCTTTGAGCCGCATACCAAAGGCTTCTTTTTAGAGAAGTTTGCTCCTTTTGTACACGGAAATAATATTTTAGATATTTCTAAAGAATTACAAGACGCTATTTACCATATAGAGCGAAACGGAAATTCAAAAATTGTCTTGACAGATTTGTCTATTAAACTGACACGATTACTTCACCGAAAAGATCAAAAATTATAGTTTTTCTTTTTTTAACTTTTTTCTTGGGTTACGCTTTTGCGTTTTTAGAACTACATGATATAACTTAAAAATTTTATATTATGTTAAAGAAAATTTTAAATGTAAGCTCAGCAAGAGCTTTGAGTAAAGGAGAGCAAAACGCAATCAACGGAGGAGCAAATTATTTATGTACGTCTTCTATTATGGATGATGTATATACTTCTGATGATGATATTAGTGGTGACTATGGAAATGGGCATGTAATTACTTGCTGGGCAACTAGAGCTGTTGCAAAAGCGACAAGTTCAGCTAGTTAAGCTATTGAATATAGATGTTATGAAAAGCGGGTATTTTGCTCGCTTTTTTTATGGAAGATGCTTAGAAATCTACTCTAAAAACAATATTTGGTGTCATTCCTAAAGAAAACTTATCTACGGTTTCTAAGCGAAATTGTACTTCATTATTGTCATTCAAAAATGGTCTGATTTCGTAATAACGTTCTAGTAGATTGTCTCGATCATAAATGTTGAGTAGCGAGAAACCTATTTTTCCTTTCCAGTTTTGTTTTTTGTCAAAGTTGAATGTGTACGTTCCTGAAAAATCCAAACGATGATAATCGGGAATACGTGTACTGTTTGTATCTCCTATAAAAACGAATAAATTGCCGTTAGCCTGCGTTTCAGACGTTACAGGTGTATATGGTGTCCCAGTGCGGTAATTCCAGCCTAGAGAGAATTTAAAGTTGTTTATCGTGTATGAATGTGCCCAACGGAAGTAGTGACGAATGTCATAATTCCCAGGAAATGTAAGTCCGTTGTTGATACGTGAAAATTCAAACTTGTTGTCTGTATATGAATATCCCATCCAAGTTTGGTAGTTATTGATCTTTTTTTCAATAAGAATATCCACACCAAATACTTGGCTTTTCCCTTCTGAGAATGTTTCTAAAACACTCGTGTTTCCAAAACTTCTATTGAATGACGTAAGTCCCGTAATGTTTTTATAGTATCCATCTAAATCTACACGCCAGCCTTTTTTATTGAATAAAACTCCCGCAGAAATTTGTCTACTTTTTAATACTGGAAATTCTTCACCATTTGCAATTGCCCACACTTGATTTTCGAGTCCAAAATTTGATGTGTTGAATTCTAGTATTTGACTTACTGCTTGGTGTTTTAATTCCCCTGAAAAGGTAGCACTAAAAAGATTGTTTAATTTTTTTTCTACATATAAACGAGGTTCAAAAAATGCTCTTTTGGTCGTGCTGAAATAGTTCATTCGCAAACCAGCATTGATAATCAGTTCGTTTTTATTATTGTATTTGTATGAAGTAAATAAAGCATGCGAATTGTTTATATTTTCTTCTTCAGCATTGTATCTTGAAATTTCTGCTTCTGTGGCAGAGAAACCTGAAAACCCAAAAGATACGTCGTTGGAAGAGAATTGATATCCAGATTGTATGCTACGTTTTTCGTCGAGTTTCCAAACCGTATTATAGGCAAAACCTATGTCTTTAATTTTGTTTCGCTTTTGATCTTCTTCAGACAACGATACAATATCGCCTCTAAACCTTCCTAAATAACTAAAATCAAATCGAGAGTAATACGCATCTAAGGTATGTGAAAAGTTAGGATTCCATTGTCGTTTCCAGAATCCGCTAAAACCTGCATTTCGAATACTGAGTTGGTCTCTGGAAGTTTCTTCAAAGAGTTCTATTTCAGATGTAAAATCGAGTTCATTTCGAGTACGCAATGTACTTAACATGATTTCGTCTTTGTCTGAGAGTTTTCCAATGAGTTTTACGGTATAGTCTGTAAAGTAAAATCTATTTTGAGTTTCAGAGAATACGTTTTCAACTATTTCTGAGCTTTTTGTAATCTTCGTGTTTTGAAAAACACGCTCCGAAAAGTTATTGTATGTAAAAGTTTCCCAGGCATCTGTAAATGCTCTACGCGCAGAAACGGTTACTCCAAAGTTTTTAGCGATTGGCACTTTTAAATATGCATCTCCATGTGTCATATTGAATCCGAATCCGCCAGATAATTTTTCTGGAACTTTGGTGTCTGTTTGAATGTCTATTACACCAGAAATACGATCGCCATAACGCGTTTCTGTTCCGCTTTTGTAGACAGATACTTCTTCTATTACGTATGGATTAAATGCAGAAATTAAACCAAAAAAGTGTCCAGAGTGATACATTTTGATTCCATCCCATAATATCAGATTTTGATCTGGTGTTCCTCCTCGGATAAATAATCCTGAAGCTGTTTCGTTAGGACTTTGAATTCCTGGCAATAGTTGAATACTTTGTAAAACATCTGGCTCGGTTAATCCTGGTAATATTCCTAGCTTGGAAGGTGATAATGATAGTGCGCCATCCGTTTTTTTGTTGATTCCAGAAGTAAGATAGTTACTTATTAATACAGTACCTAAGTCATATTGATCTACTTCTAATAAAATATTTTCACAAGGTTTCTTTTGCAGATCTTTTGCTATTAAGCGCTTAGTTTTGTAACCTAAGAAGCTAATTTCTATCGTATCTGACGGAAATGCTAGAAAGAGTTCAAATTTACCATTGGTATTGGTGACAGTTCCTTTGTATTGCGTAATATTAACTACAGAAGCTTCTATGATAGGTAATTGACTTTTAGCATCTGTTAGAACACCGCAAATGCGTATTTTTCCTTCTTGAGATTGATTTCGGATAATGTAATAGCGTTCATTTACTTTTTCAAATACAATGTTTGCTTGTTCTTGTAAACGTTGAAAAACAGTATTGAGTGAAGCATCTTTTAAAGTAAGTGTAATGTATTTATTTTCAGCAATTTCTGCTTTGTATGAAAATTTTACATCGTAACCTTCTTCTATGGTTGTTAAAGCATCTTTGAGTGGTTCTTTTTCAAACGAGAGCGACACATTGTTTTGGGCTAACAATGCATGTGTGATGAACAATAAGACAACACTTAAGACACTTCTCATATACGTAACGGTAAAATTCCATTGAGCGATTCATACCTTTAGTCGAAAGAAAAAGGTGTTTATTTCGCTCTTTTAAGAATAACTGTTTTTTCCTTTTCGTCCTTAAAAGTATATGAAATTTCCATAGGAACAAAAACTGTTCGTAGTGCAAGTTTTAAATTTTTATGAGAAAATGTTCCTGTAAAGCGTTGAGCCGTTTCTATATCTTCAATAATAAACTCTACTCCATATTGGTCTTCAAGTGCCTCAATAACATGTTTTATAGGCATTTCTCGAAAATTACTTTCACCATCTCGCCATGTTGGATGATTGATATTGAAGTTCCATGAATCTGTTTTTCCTTCTATTGAAGAAAATGCATTTCCTTGTGTTAAAATTGCCGTTTTTTGATTTTGAGATGTCACTTTTACTTTTCCTTCATGACATTTTGCTTCAAAAATAGCATCATCAGAAAGCACATTAAATTGTGTTCCTAATACTTCTACAGTTCCTGTCTCTGTAGATACTGTAAATTTTTCACCTTTTTTTACTTTGAAATACGCTTCTCCATCTAGAGAAACAAGTCTATCCTCATCCCAAGAGTTTTCATTAAAAGAAAGTGTTGATTTTGCATTTAAAATTACTTCTGATCCATCAGGCAATGTTACTGCCATTTGGTCTCCAAAACCTGTTTCAAATGTTTCGTCAGTATTTAAATATATGTATGTAAATCCTACAAATAAGAGTACAACTGCCGCTGCAGCATATAGCCACGATGTTTGTAATCTTCTTGTTTTTGGTGAAGCAACTTGTTGTTTTTGGTGAATCGAATTCAAAACGGATTGCTTATCGAAAGAAGGTGCTTCCAATAGGTCTGCACTTTCTATGATATGCAAATAGTCGTGATACTCAGCAGAGTTTTCGAAACGAAGTTTTTCGTCCTCTGTGAGTTCATCAGCAAGCCATCTTGCTAAAAACGTATCATCATATTTTTCTTCCATCATTACGTTTGATTCGGTTATTAAACAGTTTTCAAATGAAATACCCTACTTTTTTTTAAACATTTCCAATTTCTTTTCGCAAAGTCACTAATGCTTTGTGCATTCGTTTCTCAACAGCCTTCACTGAAAGTCCTATAATTTCTGCAATTTCCACATAGGTTTTTTTATCTATTCTATTGAGTAAGAAGACTTCACGTTGTCCTTCTGGTAGTTTTGCAATAGTACGTTGTAGTTTTTCTTGAAACTCTTTTTGTCGCAATACAAATTCGGGCGTTTCATGAGAAACTCGCTTTGGTGATTGCTGTTTATACTTTAATACTACTTTATTGTGAGCAACTTCATTTAGAAACATGTTGTTGGCAACTGTAAATAAATACGACTTGGCTTTTGTAAAAATTACTTTTGCACAGTTTTTCCAAAGTTTAATGAATGCTTCTTGTACAATGTCTTCTGCTTGTTGTTCACTTCCGCATTTGTAATACACAAAATTCCGTAGTGTTTCGGCATGTGTATTAAATATACTTTCGTAGTGTTTAGATTCGCAAACAGATTTTTCCTCTGGGGCCATTGATTCCTAATTCATTGATTTGGATTTTCAAAACTACGTAAATTTATTTTTAAATTTTTTTTAAATAAATGGTAGGGTATTTTTAAAGTTACCTGTTTTATCAACAAATTAAGCATCGAAAAGATATTAATTACTTAGAAATTTAACATTTCTAATACGTTCATAAAAATTAATTAAGTTCAATTAAGTCGGTTTTTTATTAGTTGAAAATAAGTGGCAGCAAAGCTATTGAGATCGAGGCTAAAGTCTTTGTTGCCCTTTTTTTGACTAAAACTTAAAACTAGGATGGGAAAAGAATGCTATGAAAAAGAAACGGCTATCTAGCGATAGTTGTCATATAATATTCGGGAAAAAGAAAATACATCTCAAAACCTATTTACTAGTTTTTCTTCCCTCGGTAATTTCTATATATTGCCGAGGTTTTTTTGTGCCTAATTTTTAGAATTTATCTTTTATTTTTTTCTTTCTTCCCATATTGAAGATTCCTATTTTTAATCCAATACCTACTGAAAAGCCACTGATATTCTCTTTTCCATAGAATGGTAATCGAAAAGATTCTGAGATTCGATATCGAAATCCAGCCTCTATTTGTAAAAAGCGAGAAACGTTGTAAAGTACGTTTACACCAGGTTCGGCAATGAAAAAAGAATCATCATCACTGCTATCAGTTTCTATAGGTGATTCGTCAAAATCACCATTTTCTTTTTTCTCTAGAATTGTTGCCAATCCACCTCCAATCATTAAGGGAAATGATATACTTACGGATCTGTTTCCATAAAGAATTGGTTCTAAATGCAAGCCTGCATAACCACCAGCTAATAATACTTCACTACCTCTGTAAACATTCGTATTGTTGGGTTGTATACTACCAAAAACAGTTCCTGAAAAGCCTATTTCAACCTTTCTATTGGCTACATAAGCAAATTTTATGTTTAAAAAACCTGCACTTTCACCAGAAATTCTTCCGTATTGTGGTGTAACTCCTAAATAAATTCCATGCACTATGTTTTTGCGATCGTCAAATTCGACATAGTCTTCCGTTTCATTGGTTTGTGCAATAAGTGAATTGAAAATGAATAGTGTGAATACTGCAGTTATTAACTTCTTCATTTTTATAATTGTTTCTTAGTTTGTTTATAATTCTTTTAAAATAATGACGCCTTTAAAACCTGTACATGTTATAGTTCCGCCATTTTCTGCGCCATATGTTGCGCTAATGTGTCTTATTTTGTCTTTTCGGTCTATGATTTCACTTTCTATATTGTCCATTGTTTTTGGAATACGCAATACACCTTGTTCGAGTTTTGCTTTGAAAGCAATATTGGTTTCCGAAATGTTTATATATACTTCTGATTCTTTTTGATTGATATCGATGTTTGGGGAAGCTGTAATGTGTTTTAATATTCTCAATTCGCCATAATGTAAATCGAGTTTTGTTTTTCCGCCAAGATTTTTTAGAAATGTTTTTGAATGTTTAATGTTTCCAGTGATTCCATCAACTTTTAAGATGTCAATGTTGTCTTTGTTAGAGTATAACGCTAAATTTTTCATATTGTTTAACGTCATTTCTGAACCATCAGCATCTATTTTTAGATTGTTTCCGTTGTGTATGGTAACTGTTGCATCTTTTACCGTAATATGTGATTCTTCTATTCTTACAGCGTTGAGTTTTCCATGTTTTACGGTTAGGTTTGCATTACGAATTGTGCTTGATAGTTGTATTTCGCCATGTTCTATCTCTGACTTTAGCATTCCGTTCCAATCCGATATGATGATATTTCCGTAGGTATTATACGCTTCTATCGTAGCGTTTTTGGGCATGTATATTGTGTAGTTAATTTTCGTTTTTTCGTTTTTAAACGGATCAAGTCTTCCTAAAAAACCACCTTCTTTTTTGGCAATTGTAGACGTGAGTTTTACTTCTTTATCAGAAACCACAATAGAAGTTTGTACACGTTTGAGAAGTTTTTCAGCTTTTTCTTCAGTTTTACTTTCAGCTTCAATATTTACAACAATTTCAATATTATTTTTGTCCCAACCGCTCACAAAAATATCACCATACTTGTTTTCTAAGTATAGTTTACTTTCATTGCTAAACGCATGTATTTCTTTGATTTCTTCAGTGCTTTTGTGTTGTGATACTGCATGTTGATATGCTAGCATACAAAACACTACACAGAAGAATGTTTTATAGAATGAGCTCGCCATCGTCTACGGTATTTTGAACAGGATAAGACCTACGCAAAAGATCTTCCATGATTCGTATTTTCTTTATATAATTGTTTATGATTGCTTCTATGATAATTTGATTGTTAACTCCTTGTTTGAGCTCTTTTTTTAGCTTTATGTATTCTTGATCGAGTTCATCGATGTAATTTAGAAAATCAGCTTGCTCTTCTTTGGATAAATTAGCACTATTTTTTACTAGTTTGATTTGATTTTCTACCAACGATTTGTAATGTGTATCTATTTGAAGAAATTCTTCGCTTACCATATCATAATCTTCATATTCTTGATTGGTAGTGTAGTATGTAAACATGCATCCAAAAAGTAAAATAACTGCAGCCGCAACTCTAAAAGATGCTTTTTTCCATAATGGAATTACTTTTTTAGGTGTTTCAGACAATTGTTCACTGATTTTTCCCCATAATGCAAGTTTGTCAACTTCATCTACGGAATGATCATCGAATTGGCTTTTGTTAGCTTGTATGTATTTTTGTAATTCGTCTTTCATGATCAATTGATTAATTGAATTAACTTCTTTTTTGCTCTGTGATATTGCGATTTAGAAGTTGATACACTAATTTCTAATATGTCTCCTATTTCTTTATGGTCATAACCTTCTATAAGGTACAAATTGATAATGGTTTGATAGCCATTTGGCAACTGTTGAATGGCGTTTTTTATTTTACTTATGTCTAATTGTTCTGGTTTGAGTTCTTCTGTTTCTGGAATCCAGTATTCTTGATCTTCTAAAGCAACTAACGGAATGCGTTTTACTTTTAGGTAGTTAATGCTTTTGTTAATTACAATTCGTTTTAACCACGAACCAAACGTACTTTCATATTTAAAAGATTCCAAATTTTTAAAGGCATCTACAAAACTATCTTGTACCACATCTTCAGCATCTTCTTTTATTTTCACTATTCGAATACTCACATTGAACATAGCGTCAACGTATAATGAATACAATTTGTACTGCATTTTACGGTTTCCCAGCTTGCTCTTTTCTATGAGATCTTTATGTGTAAATAAGATAGCGTTATTCACTATGCTATAAAATATGGTGTACGATTATGGTTTGTTATCTTTTTAATAGACAACTGAGTTTGTAAAAGGTTGCATTTTTTTAAAAAAATATTTTTTAAGTGCTAAAGTTATCTATTTTCAAAGTTTTTAGAGACATAAAATTTATGCAACGTAAACATCCTTTTTTTAAATAAAAAAGCGCGATTTCATAAGAAACCACGCCTTTTCTCGAATATGAATAATTAAATAAAACTATCCTTTTTTAATTTTTATTGAAATGTATAATCAATCTGATCGAACTCTGTAACTCTAAAATAGCCAAAAGCATAGTTAGCTTCATTGGTTTCATTGATACAGTTTCCTCTAATTTCTGCAGGCGTAGCTGCAAATGGATCGCCTCCAGCATCATATTGTTCTACTAGCAAAGTAATATAATTGTAGTAACGTTGTGAAATCCCATATAATTTAATGTTTACAGTATCTCCAGGATTATATTCTGCTTCTGGATCATCGTCTTCTCTATCTTTTTCAAAGAATTCTTCTTGCACATTTCCATTGGTAAATTCATCCGATTGTGTTTCTAATTCAGCAAGTAAGTCAGTATCTTCTTTTACACGAACCATATAGAAGTTTTCTTCATCTGCAGGATCATCAAAAAAGATCGTTACATCTAGTACTTCATCATCAAATCCGCCTTCTAATGATTGTGTTGGATTCATGATTGGCGATACAGAAGTCAAACTTTCCGTTGCTGTATATGTTTCTCCATTATATGTAACTTCTAAGGTGTACGAATCATTGATAACAGGCACAAAATTGTTGATGGTGTAGTTTCCATCATTTTGATCTACAAAGTTGTATACTGCATTTGAATTGTTGTTGGTAACACTTACAGAAGCGCCAATGACACTTGTGTTTGATGTTGTATCAAAAAATGGTGTTGATGTGCTTAATTTTATAGTTTGATTGTTTCCTGAAGTTCCTTTTTCCCAATCGAGAGAAGCTTCAATTACTAAACGTGGTGGAGCTTCAGGAACATTTACATCAATTTTGTCATCACATGAAATAAACGTGATAAATACGGCTAAAAGAACAGCAAGTTTTATGTTTTTTGTCATGATCTTAAAATTTAAAATTATATGTTATGGATGGAATAAAACTTCCAAAAATAGAAAGTCTACGTGCTTCATTAATTCCAGTGCCGGTGTCTTGCGAGAATGAGATTGAAGCAGCGTTTCTTCTCGCGTAAGCGTTATACACACCAAAAACCCATTCGCTTTGCCAACGTCTGTTTTTGTTTTTACTTGGCGTATATGTTGCCGATAAATCTAGTCTGTGATAGGCAGGCAAACGATTTGCATTTCGCGTATCATAGCTTGCAATAGATAAACCTTCGTATTCGTATTGTCCGCTAGGATATGTTACTGGACGACCTGTTTGATAGACAAAGTTGGCGCTAAATTTCCACTTTTCATTGAAGTCATAAATTCCTGTAACTGAAATATCATGTGTTCTGTCAAAAGGAGTATTGTACCAATTTCCTCTGTTAATTCCTGGTCCGCCAGCATTTCCGCCAAGCGTTCTTTGTTCAGATTTTGATAGTGTATATGCTAACCAGCCTTTGAATTTTCCTTTGTTTTTACGAAGCAATACTTCAAAACCATAAGCTCTTGCTTCTCCGTTTAAGATTTCAGTTTCAATATGGTTTGTTCCTATTAAATCTGAACCATCAATGTAATCAATACGATTGTCTACATTTTTGTAATATGCTTCTAACTCTAACGAATATGCTTTGTCTTTGAAATTTCTGTAGTAACCAACTGCATATTGATTGGATTTTTGTGGTTTGATATAGCGGCCACTTGGTGCCCAAACATCTACAGGTGTTACAGAAACGGTATTAGATAGTAAGTGTACATATTGTACCGAACGAGTATAGCTTGCTTTTACAGATGACTGATCATTAAGTTGATATGACAGTCCTAATCTTGGTTCAAAGTTTGCAAATGTTTTAATGCTCTCACTCTTCTTATAGTCCGTTGTGCCTATCTCCTCACCTTCTTCGTAAATACCAATTTCTTCATTGTATATTACTGGTTGATTGTTAGCATAATCAGACAATGATTGCCCACCTAAACGACTAAATGTACTGAAACGCAAACCGTATTGTGCTGTTAATTTGTCTGTTAATTCATGCTCAGCACTGATATACGCAGCAGCTTCAAATGCTCTTTTTTGATCTAGTTTTCGGAAGTTAATTGATGAACTTGGGTCTGTAGGTTTTACTTCTCCAGGATTAAAGTCGTAAGTAATTCCACTAACACCAAAATCAAGCTTAAGTTTATCACTTGCATAGTAACGTAAGTCATATTTTAAATTAAAATTCTCAATATCGGCAATCCAATCAAGTTTTATAAAGTCTAAGACAATTCTGTAGTCGTATTTACTATAAATTAATGAAAGATTCGAGAAGAGTTTTTCATTGAATACATGATTCCAACGTAAGTTTGCAGAAGAGTTTCCATATCTGTTTTTGATGAATTTAGAAATATCGAAAATATCTCTTCCAAAGTATCCTGAAAGATAGATTCGGTTGTTTTCGTTGATTTCGTAATTTGTTTTTAGGTTTAAGTCATAAAACGAAATTTTATCATCTTTTATTTCTTCGATTAAAGGCATGAATAAGTGCGCGTATGATGTTCTACCTGCAACTAAAAATGATCCTTTTTTATTGAACATTGGTCCTTCTACAGCCAAACGACTTGAAATTAGACCAACTCCACCATTTACTTCAAGGTTTTTGCTGTTTCCATCTTTTTGACGTACGTCTAATACTGAAGAAATTCGTCCTCCAAATTTTGCGGGAATGTCTCCTTTGTATAGTTTGATATCTTTAATTGCATCTGCATTAAAGACCGAGAAAAAACCAAAAAAGTGTGATGTGTTGTAAATGATAGCTTCGTCAAGCAGTACTAAGTTTTGATCGGCTGCACCACCACGAACATTAAATCCGGCAGTTCCTTCTCCTCCATTGGTTACTCCAGGTAACATTTGAATAGATTTGATCACATCAACTTCACCTAAAACTACGGGCATTTGTTTGATGGTTTCTGCATTTAGTTTGGAAACACTCATTTGTGGTTTTCGAATGTTGAGCCGTTCAGATTCTTCGGCTTCAATGACCACAGTTTCGAGAGACGTTGATGCTTCTTTGATTTCGAAATTTACCGTTTGATCTACATCGAGTGTAATTTCTTTGGTTACGTTTTCATAACCTAAAAAGGAAACGACTATAGTATAGGTTCCTTTTGGCGCTGTTAGTGAGAAGAAACCATATTCGTTGGTTACGGCTCCGTTTGTTGTTCCTTTAAGGTATACGGTAGCTCCAAGCAAGGTTTCTCCATTTTTCTTGTCTTTTATGGTTCCACTTACGCTAAATTTTTCTTGCGCAAATAGAAATGTGCTCATTAAAAGACAAATCCAGATAACACTGTTTTTCATTGTTTGTTAGGTTTTCTAATTGATATTATACAGCTATTGACAATCTGTAAAATGAAAGGTTGCACGTTTAACAATATTTTAAGGAACAAAAGTAATCTTCTCGGCACTGAGCTTTGATTTTTTGCACTTTTTTAACAAAGTATTATGTAGTGAAACCTATTTGTTTGAAGCCTAAACGTTTTTAGATTTATTTTCGTGTGGTTAGTGAGAAGTATTTTTAAATGGAGACTCGTTTCAAAGTAGATCTCGATACAACAAATCTGAGATTTGCCACTCGATCTGACGGTTTTGAGTTTCTATACACACTTTGTTTTATGGGATGAGAGTTAGGAAAACTATTTTTTTACCACGAATGCACGAATTATTTTTATTGAATGTATCAAATAGTATTTAGAAAGGGATTGATTCAAAGTAGATCTCGATACAACAAATCTGAGATTTGCCACTCGATCTGACGGTTTTGAGTTTTTATACACACTTTGTTTTATGGGATGAGAGTTAGGAAAACTAATTTTTTTACCACGAATGCACGAATTGTTTTTATTGTTTTCTTCTTGTGGTTTTGTTTTGTAGCACTAATTAAAAATTGTTGTGGGAAATTGATTGTGGTTTAGAATGATAAATGCTTTGAGTAACCATGCGTACATTCTGCGGAAGCGAAAATAAGTCCATAAAAAAAGACCTTCTTTCGAAAGTCTTTAATTTTTGAATCTTGTATGTAATTTAAATTATTTTTTGGCTGCGTATTCTTTGTTAAGCAATTCTAACACGTCTTTTGTGATATCGTTTTGCTCTTTTCCGTAATATACAGTTCCAACATATTCGTTTTTTCCAAGAATGTAATCGTATCCGTTTTTCTTTCCGTAGTCTTCTACGAATTTTTTTACGGTGTTTAATAAAGAATCATTCAGTGATTTACTTTCGTCTGAAATTGCTTTTTCTTCAATTTGAAATTGTTGTTGTAACATTCCTTGCTTCTTTTGCAATTGTCCCATTAACTCTTCTTGTTTTTTCTGAGACATTTTTGCTGCTTTTATTTGTGCATCTTGCACTTCCATTTGAAAAGCACGTCCAATACTGTCATTCTTCTTTTGGAAGTTTTCAATTTTGGTTTTCATCTTTGTTTCCAAATCTTTTTTCTCTTGGTATTCATTTACCAATTCAGAATTGTCTACAAATCCAATTTTTGCTGGTTGCTGACAAGAATATAATCCTAAAGCTGCAATTGCTAAAACGATTAATTTTTTCATGAGTATGAATTTTAAGTTGTTTCTAATTTATTTTTTTGAAAATTGATACATCGACATCGTTCCTCTGCATCTTCTTAAATTTTCGTTGCCGCAAAAATAGAAATAAAGTTTACATATCAAATTGTGAAAATTGTACGATTTTTCAGGAAAATTCAAACTATAAGAATAATTTATATCAAAAATAAAAACTATAGTCAATACTAATTAAAAGTAGCTTTTTTTATTGTGTGTTTTAAGTCGTTTCAGAAAAAAGCGCACACATTATATATGTTATGTGGTAAAGTGCGCTTAAAACGTATTAAAATGCGTTATTTTTCGTTTTTGATAACATAAATCAATGAAGAATACTCAGAACTAGTGATGGCTTTAAAATTTGACACAAATCCTCTATAAAATGATTTTAGCGGATTCATTTTTCCTGTTTTGTGTTTTTCCGAAAGTAAACTCACATAGTATGCATCAAATTTCATTGGTAAGATTTTTACTACTTCCATTTGTTGCTTTGCAAATAAGCCTTTAATTGCTTTTTGTGAAAAGTGCCATAAGTGTCTTGGCACATCATAGGCTGCCCAAAATTCTTTATAGTGTTTTGCATCATGACTTTTAAAGTTTGGAACTGCAATAAAAATAGTTCCGTTTGGCTTTACAATTCTTTTGAGCGTTTCAATTTGTGTTGACAGATTTGGAACATGTTCTAATACATGCCACATTGTAACTGCATCAAAACTGTGATCTTCTATTTCAGAAAGCCAATCGTTGGTATAGATTTCTGTATTGGTTTTTTCGGCAGCAATTTTTCTAGCTTGCGCATCAGGTTCAACTCCTGCAACTTCCCATTTGTATTTTTGAGCCATTGCTAAAAAGTCTCCTGTTCCACAACCTATGTCTAAAACTTTTTTTCCATCACTTTTTGTATTGAGAACGACAAAAGACATTTTTTTAGAAAGCATATATATACGAACCCAATGATATATTTTTTCAAACAAATTTCTTTTGGAATCAGTATGAGAAATGTAATCTTCACTTTCGTAATACGAAGATAGTTTGTCCAAACTTGGTTGTGGTTCGGTTTTGTACATTTCTAAAACCTCATCAAATACCAATTGAAATTCTTCGTTAGAAACAGAATGATCTTTTACCGTAAGTGTGTTCATTTGTTGTTGGCTTTCTATTTTATCAAAATGTTCCACGTGGAACATTTAGTTATTATTGATTATAAAGTTTAATTCTTTTTCAGAACCTATACGTTGATATTCGTCCATTAAATCAACTAAATATCTTTCTACTATTGCTCTATGAATTGATTTCTCTTTTAAGCTATCTGCTTCTATATCGCTTTCCACATAGACAGCTACATAATAATATTCGAACTCATCAATTTGAATATCTTCATCAAAATCAGTATTTAATTTATTATTTAGAGCTCTGTTTACAATTGGCGAAAATAAGTCTAATGTTTTGTCTTTTGATTTTACCGTGTAAAACGTCATTAAAAAACGAGTATCATGAATCGTTACTGGTAAGTTTTGTAAATAACTATCGTCTGCTGCATCTAGTTTATAAATTATAAATGAAGTAAGGTCACTTTCGCTTAAATGATTTAAAAAGATAAAGTGATTAGATTTCCCTAAAGCCTTTTTCAGTTTCTTGCCTTCAATAATAGAATATCCAACTTCTGTAATTTCTGGAGCTTTTTTTATGGAAATACAACTTGTGAAGAAAAAAACTAAAAGAAGACTGCTAATATATTTTATCGATTTCATATTTAAATTTTTTTTCAAGTATTCACAAAAACTAAACCATATTTAAAAATTAAAACTCATATCGTATTGATCTATGTAATTATCAAAATTCATTTTTCTAAAAAAATCATGCATGTTTTTATTTTTTGAATCAATATTGATAATATTATAGTTTCCTGTTTCTAATCCTGAAAATAAAGTTTCACCAAAAGTATTCCAATTATTTTCCTTTACTCCTAACCTATGAATTCTTTTTGAAGTTTTATGAAAAAGTAAATACGCAACGATTTCATTTTTGTACAAAACAGAGATTGCTTGTAAATTGTTTTTATATTTTTCTAAACAATGATCTTGATTTTCTATAGAAGGAAAATAGTTTTGTAATGTTTTAAAATCTTCAAAAGAAAAGTTATCAGAAATATGAGGCTTGTATTCAGATTCTATTTCTTTTTGGTTCCAGTTGAATTTGTATAAATGATATTGTCGATCAATTTTAAAACCAACTTTTTGGTATGCTAAAATAGCTCGCTCATTTTTTGTGATACATTCCAACGTGCTTTTTTCGATTCCGTTTTCCTGTAAAACTTTAATTGCTTTTGCATATAGTTTACTCAATAATCCTTTTCGTCGATGTGAAGGAATTACTCCAGTAGATGCATTGTAGGCAACTTTTATTCCATCATAATTATTGATTGCATGAATAATAAATCCTACCAATTTATCATTATCAAAAACACCAAAAGACAAACTGTAATCTACTCCAGAAGCTTTCCAGCGTTCGTTTACATAATCTAAGGTAAAATTGATTGGAATGAAGTAATCAGAAAACGCCAAATTTAGAGTTGATAATATCTCTTCAATTGGCGTTTCTTGTAATGATTTTATTTCCATATTATAAAATGTTCCACGTGGAACATCTGCTATTTTTATCTGTTTAGATAGACTAACATCACACTTATATCACTTGGTGAAACTCCACTAATTCGTGAAGCCTGTGATAAGTTAACAGGTTTAATTTTAGCTAACTTTTGACGTGCTTCCATTGATAGATTTGTTAATCCTTCATACTTGAAATCTGCTGGAATTTTGACACGCTCTAAATTATTTAACTTATCCGCATTACTTTTTTCTTTGTTAATATATCCAGCATATTTTACTTGAACTTCTGTTTGCTCTAATACATCTTTTCCTAGTTCATTTTCTTTGATGAAATTCTCAACAGAGGCAACTTTTCTCATGTCATCCATACTGATATTTGGACGAGCAAATATCTTAAACATCTTGTCTTGCTGCTTTACTTTTGAAGAATTCTTAGCTTCTAAAACTGGATTTATTTCAGCTGGCTTTACACTTGTGTCTTTAAAGAACTGAATGAAAGCTTCAGAATTTGTTTTCTTTTGTTCCATAGCACGCAAACGCTCTTCATTAGCTAAACCTAATTTATGGCCAACAGGTGTCAATCTAAAGTCAGCATTATCTTGTCTAAGCAGCGTTCTGTATTCTGCACGCGACGTAAACATTCTGTATGGTTCCTCTGTTCCTTTTGTGATTAAATCATCAATCAGAACACCAATATATGCTTCGTTTCTTTTTAGAATGAATTCCTCTTTTTCTTGGACTTTTAATGCTGCATTTATTCCAGCCATCAAACCTTGCGATGCAGCTTCTTCATATCCTGTAGTTCCGTTTATTTGTCCTGCAAAGAATAAACCATCCACGATTTTAGTTTCTAGCGTATGCTTTAATTGTGTTGGCGGAAAGTAATCATATTCGATTGCATAACCTGGTCTAAAGAACTTTACATTTTCAAACCCTGCAACTGAACGCAATGCTTTAAATTGAACATCTTCAGGTAGCGAAGTAGAGAAGCCATTTACATATACTTCTACTGTATTCCAACCTTCTGGTTCAACAAATAATTGATGGCGATCTTTGTCTGCAAATCGATTTATTTTGTCTTCAATTGATGGACAATATCTTGGTCCTATTGATTGTATTCTACCATTGAACATTGGCGATCTGTCAAAACCTTCACGGAGTAAATTATGCACTTCTGGAGACGTATAAGTCATATGACAAGCACGTTGATTCTCTAATGGTTTTGTAGCTTTCAGATAAGAGAATTTATCTGGGATTTCATCACCTGGTTGAATGATCATTTTTGAATAATCTAGCGATCTTCCATCTACTCTTGGTGGTGTTCCTGTTTTCATTCTTCCAGATTCAAAACCAAGTGCTACAAGTTCTTCAGTGATTCCAGTTGCAGCTCTTTCTCCTGCTCTTCCTCCGCCAAAGTTTTTATCGCCAATATGAATTAATCCGTTAAGAAAAGTTCCATTAGTTAGAACAACAGTCTTTGATCTTATCTCCAATCCCAAAGATGTTTTTACACCTTTTATTTTTCCATTTTCAATGATTAGACCTCGTACCATTTCTTGATAGAAATCTAGATTTTCGGTACGTTCTAACATGAGTCTCCATTCCTCTGCGAAACGCATACGATCACTTTGTGCTCTTGGCGACCACATTGCTGGACCTTTTGATTTATTCAGCATCTTGAATTGAATAGCAGAGTTGTCGGTAACGATTCCACTGTATCCACCTAGGGCATCTATTTCGCGCACAATTTGTCCTTTAGCAATTCCACCCATGGCAGGATTACATGACATTTGTGCTATATTTTGTAGATTCATCGTAATGAGCAATGTTTTGCTTCCCATATTCGCAGCAGCAGCAGCAGCTTCAGAACCTGCATGACCTGCACCAACTACGATAACATCATATTCCGTATTAAACATATCTAAACGATTGAGTTTTCTTTTATAATTTGTACTTAGAAATTTAAGAGTGTTCCACGTGGAACATTCCAAGTTTTTCGTTTTCTTTGGAAGTCATTACTTCTTGATCAGTATCCGTTTTGTCTTTATATCCACAGTAGTGTAATACACCATGAATCATTACACGACGCAACTCTTCTTCAAAAGAAACTTTAAAGTCTTTGGCATTGTCGGCTACACGTTCAATAGAGATAAAAATGTCTCCATGGAGCTGATTTCCTAGGGAATTGTCAAAACTTATGATATCTGTTAACGTATCATGATTTAGAAATTCTACATTTAGTTTATGTAGATATTCATCATCACAAAAGATATAATTTATCTCGCCTTCTTTTTTGTCCTCAGATGCAATTACCTTGCTAATCCATTGTTCAATTTGTGCTTCATTTGGAAGTTCAAATTGAGTCTCGTAATGAAAACTAATCATCCTTTTTCTTGAAATACTCTTGTACTTTCTTTTTGTAATTATTGCGCAAAGGTAATACTTGTCTGTTTAATATCTCAATTTGATTGAAATACTGTCGTACATCAGGCATTTTTTCATTGGTCGTATTTGTAAAATCTTTTCGATTTGTAGAAGATTCTCTTTTGTTTTCTTTCTCTTGTTCGAAAGCAGCTTTGTCCAATTTTTGCAATTGATATTTGAGTTCAATCATCTTTTTCATTGTTTCATCATTGAAACCTTTTTCTAATAATTCTGTCTCAACTTGCTCCATTTGTTTGAGCAGTTCTCTTGCTTGTGGATTGTCAATTTTGTCTCCGTATTTGTCTTTGAGTTGTTGTTCTAATTGATTTCTTAAAGCTTGCTGTTGTTTGTATATGTCGTAAAGTTTTCCAGATTCGTTTTCATCTCCACTACCCGATCCGCCACCTTGCTGACCGTTTTCTCCATCTTTACCATCTTTTCCTCCTTTACCTTTGTCGCCTTTTTCTTTTCCTCCTTCTTTTCCGCCTTCACCATCTTTTCCTTGGCCTTCTTGTTTTTGACCCTTTTGCATTTGCTTGTTGATGTCTTCTTGCGACTGTATGATATCTGGTAATTGAAAGCCTTTTCCTTGACCTTGATTTTGCCCACTTTGTCCAACTCCTGATGAACCTTGTCCTTGGCCTTGTCCCATGCTTTGGTTCATATTGTCTAAAGCGCCACTTAGAAAATCTGCCAATTTGTTTGTGGATGTAAGTGCATATTGTTGTGCGGCAACTCCTCTATAAACATTGTTTTCAGCTAATAGTTCTAAGGATTTGTCTATGTTGAAATAGATGTCTGTGATTTCTGTGTTGATTTGTTCCGAAATGCTTGGTTGACGTAATGATAATGCGAATAAACTATCGTCTACATGCTCAAACATTTTGCGTAATTCTTTTTGACGTTTGAGCTTTGAAGCATATCCAGCATTTGTGTTGTCTATTTCTTCAAAACCTTTCATTAAGTTTTCTTCGTCAAAAGAAAATAATACAAGATTGTCTAGTATTTGGCGAAGCATTTCGGCGTCTTCTTGTATGCTTTGTTGTCCACTCATTTGCATAGCTGTTTGCATACTTTTGCTCATACGTTTCATTTTTTGAGCAGCTTTCTTTTGCTTTTGCTTTGCACTTTGTTGTTGTTGACTTTTTTGTTGCTCGCTTGGAGACTCTTCACTTTTTTCAAGATCTTCTGTTGCTCCTTTTTGTTCTTCTTTTATTTCTTCTTCTTCGTCTTTTTTGCGTTCTAAGTCTAATGGTTTTTTGAGTTCATTGTTTTCCTTGTCTAATTCATCCATTTCTTTTTGCAACTTTTCAAACTTATCATTGAGTTCGTCTTGCTTTTCCTTAGTGTTTTCATCACCACTTTTCTTAGATAGTTCTTCCTGCTCTTTGGCAAGTTCTTGTAATTCTTTTTGAATTTTCTCAGCTTTCTTAGTTACATAATAGCGTTTCGTTAACTCTAGAATTTGTTGCAAGTTCTTTTTGCTATTTTGTTGCTGTTTTCCAAGTTCTTCTAGTTTTTCTTGTAATTCTTCTTCGCTAATTTTTTCTGCTAATTTTTTTAGCTCTTCCATTAGCTTTTCATTCTTCTCTAGTTCTTTTTGTTGACGTTCTAATCGTTCTTTTAGTAACTCTTTGTCTTCGTCGTCTTGTGTTTCTTCTTTTTGAAAATCTTCTAAGTTTTGTTGTAGCTGCTTAGAAAACTTCTCCATCATTTGATCGTTCTGTTCTTGTCGTTGCAAGAATTTTTCAAGCTTTTTGCGATCATTAAAGTTTAACTCGCTTTTTTCTTTTTGATTTTTTGAAATCTTTTTGAGTTCTTCTTGTTGCTTTTGTAGTTTTTCTAAAGATTTATCTAAGTCTTTGATGGTTTCATTTTGCTGTTGCAATTGTTCTGTTTGCAACTCTGTATCCGTTAATTTTCGGTAATTGAAGATTTCACTTTTTACTTTCTTTCCTCCTCGAATTCCGTCGTTATCTGTGAGTTCAAAATAGAATTCATAATTGACACCTTTTGCCAATTCTAAGCTACCTGGAAACGTGTATTGAAACTGATCAATGTTTGAAGTACTAATTGGAATGTTTTCTTTTACTTTACTATCTGCTCTTTCCGATGGATAGTATACCAATTGCAGACGTTTTAATCCGTAATCATCCGAAACTTGTCCTAAAAAATACATCGTACGTTGATCAATTGTATCACGTTTAGATTGTAAATCCATTTTAGGATATTCATCTTTAATTACGTTGATATTAAAGCCAAGATTTTCATAGTTTTTAAGTTCATTATTACTTGTACTTATTTGATAATCAAGTTTTTGATATATTTTTTGTTCTAGTTTAAAATCATTAGTTTCTCTGCTAAAGATATACGTACTATCGCTAGAAATTAGTTCTAATTGATTCGTTTGCTTGGCTTTGGCTTGCCATGTTACTTTTGTTCCTTCTGGAATGGTTGCATTACCTGTACTTTTTAATACCTCATCTTTACGTTTTGTATATGCTGGATAGTCTAGGACCATTTGAAAGTTGACTAACGAAGGAACTTTTACCACATTGAGCGTATATGGTTTTGATGTGACTTCATTCGCGGTAAGCGTAAATGTTGTAGCTTCTTTAGGTTGTGAAAACGTATATTCGAAAGTTCCGATACCTTTGTTTTGAAGAAAATAGGTTTCCTCTCCTAGTGAAATTTGAACTTCTTCTGGAATGACATCACCTAGCGTTTGTACTTGTAATTTGTATGCTTGATTTTCAATGGCTTGTAAAGTGTCGTTTACTACAATAAATTGAAATGGCGCAGGCGGTTCATACGCCGTTTTGTAGTTTACAACGCGTTCATAACTGTTACTAAATAATGAACTATTTCCTGAAATCCATACGAATAATACAATTGCTAACGGCAAAATAGCATATTTAGCGTATTTAATGTTTTTGGTAAAGTTGATTGCTACTTGAAACGGAATAGGTTGTAGCTCTTGTGATTTTTGTTCGATGCTTGCCAATAACAATTCAGATTCCTGAGACGTTTCAGACAATTGCAATACGTTCAATAATTTGTCGTTTACTTCTGGGAAATGATTCCCAATAATCGTAGACGCTTCTTTGAAACTAATTCCTTTCTGTAGTTTGAACAATTTGGTTAATGGTAGCAGAATAAATTTTGCGAAAAGCGCCAACTCTACCACAATAAAAATCCAGAATAACGCTGTTCTTGCACCAGTGTTTAACCATAGAAAATGTTCCACCAATAAGGTGATTATAAAATATAACAGTCCGATACTAAAGAATAGTATGGCACCTTTGATGAGCTCGTTTGTATAGTATTTGGTTACAAACTGCCCTAGTTTCTTTTGTATTTGCTCGTATGCATTCATCATATAACTGATAAAAATAACATATTTACGCAATTAATGGTATATGAGACTTGTTAAACATTCTGTAAGATTTTATAAAAAGTCGCTACTAAGTGATCATAAACAAGCTAATTATGAAAAATATATATACAATTATCGCTATTTTAAGTTCTGGAATTTTGTTTGCACAGAGTCCTTGGACACAAGAAAAAGGAAAATTTTATACACAACTTTCGTTTACTACCATCGCAAATTATGACGAAGTTTTTGGTGATCCAGATTATGAAACAGATCGAGAAGTTACCGACAATACACTACAATTATATGGAGAATATGGAATATCAAATAAAACGACTTTATTGGTAAATCTTCCTATTAAATTGATTCAAACTGGCGATGCTGTAAATGGAAGTGCTTTTATTACGGAAGATTCTAAGACTGCTTTTGGAAATATTTCTGTTGGATTGAAACATAATTTTTACAATAAGAAATGGCTTATTTCGGGTCAGTTGAATGTAGAAGCAAATACAGGAACTTTTGAAGCTGCTTCTGGAATTAGAACTGGACAAGATGCCTGGACTTTTACACCCACGCTAAATATTGGTCGTAGTTTTGAAAAGTTTTATGTGCAAGCTTTTACAGGAATTGATTTAAAAACAAATGATTACAGCAATAACTTTAAAATTGGTGGTGAAATTGGTACTAAAGTACATGCCAAGGTTTGGCTAATTGGTTTTGTAGATATTGTAAGTTCTTTTAATGATGGTGATGTAAATTTACCGTTGAGCAACTTAGGAACTGCTTTGTATGTAAACAATCAAGAATATGGTGCTTTTGGATTGAAAGCTGTTGGAGAATTCAACAAGTCATTTGGTGGCGTGCTGAGTTTTGGTGGCGCTTTTTCTGGAAATAATGTTGCCAAACAAGCTGCATTAACTGTTGGTTTGTATCATAAATTTTAATTGCATTTTTGTTACGAAAAGACTCCTAAATTTAATTTCAGTAAAAAAAGTGGTACATTGAATCGCTTTGAATCTAGAAATTGAATTATGAGAGACTTGAAATATTTGGCAGCATTTTCTACGCCATTAGTTGCTGTACTGGCTTTATATTTAGGAGGATATTATACATTTTTAACGCCAATATATGCGTTTGGAATGATTCCTATTATGGAATTGATTTTTTCGCAGAACACGATAAATTTATCTGAAACAGAAGTGGAAGAAAAAGCAGCCAATCCTATCTTTGATTGGTTGTTGTATTTAAATATTCCTGTTGTTTTTGGGTTGTTATTTGTTACTTTATGGAATGTATCAACTAATAGCTATGAAACTTATGAATTAGTCGGATTGATCTTTTCTACCGGAATTGTTTTAGGTTCAAATGGAATCAATGTTGCGCATGAATTAGGTCATAGACAAACACAGTATGAGCAATTTATGGCAAAATTACTATTGTGGCCATCTTTGTATATGCATTTTTTTGTAGAACATAATTTTGGACATCATTTGCACGCTGCCACTAAAGAAGATCCTGCCACAGCAAGATATAATCAAGTTGTATACTCTTTTTGGTTTACCTCAACCATTCGTCAATATCTCAATGCTTGGAAAATTCAAAAGAACTTACGTCAACGTGGAAATTTTTCTTTCTTTTCACTGAAAAATAATATGTTTTGGTTTACAGTTTTACAGATTGCATACGTGGTAAGTATACTCTACTTCTTAGGAACTTTGGCATTTATTTTTGTATTGGCAAGCGCTGTTGTTAGTTTTTTATTGTTGGAAACTATCAATTATATAGAACATTATGGATTGTTAAGAAAGAAATTAGCTTCTGGACGTTACGAACGTGTTCGTGAAATTCATTCTTGGAATTCGAATCACGTTATCGGGCGCATTGTTTTATATGAACTTACACGTCATAGTGATCATCATTACAAAGCCTCAAAAAAATATCAATTACTTGATTGTCATGAAAAAAGTCCACAAATGCCTTTTGGATATCCAACTTCTATGGTCATGGCATTAATTCCGCCTTTATGGTTTAAAGTAATGAATAAGCGGATTCCAAATGAAATGGTGAACATTTCAAAATAGTAACTATAATTCAATCTAAATTTCATTTTAAATCAATTGCTTCAGAACAAGTTCAAGAAGCATTGAACGGAAACAATTAAAAACATTTCGGCGCACGCGTTTGAGTATTTAAATCTCCATTATCGAGTAAAGGGTGTTTTTCCTGTATTACTTACGGTTTTTCAATAATTTCTTAAGGCAAAACACTTTGTAAATCTTGGTGCTTTACTTCTACCCTATTGTTTGTCACTGGCGCATCTTTGCCTTGAAACAAATTATAGAAACTTAAACATTTTACATTATGAAAAACATGATTACTTTATGTTTGCTTCTTTTTTGGGGAGTAAGCTCTGCACAATTCTGTGAAGATTTTAATGACGGAACGCCAGATATTGCAAACTGGAACGGCGTAGCTGCTGGCGCCAATACAGCAGATCCTTTTGGGCCAAGCGGAAACGCTGACGACTTCTTTTTACATTCATATGACGCTTCTGGATCATCATACATTTACAATAACATAGATTATAGTGGTAACTGGCGTGAATATGAAGGACAATGTTTATGCTGGGATTTTCAAGTTATTGAAGATGGAGGTTTTGGTGAACCATTATCTCCTAGACTTATTATTTACAGCGGATCGCCAACAAGTCCAACAGCAACAGCAACTTTTGTAGCTACTGTACAAACTGTTGAAGGTGGTGGTTGGGTTCATGTCTGTGCTCCTATTGAAACCTGTGAAGGAACTGATTTACCTTCAAACGAAAATGGACAATGGGTAATGGCTGCTGGATCTGAGTGTGACGATTGGAATACATTAATAAGTAACATTGGCGGAATTCGTTTTTACTTAGACTTAACTTCTAGTCCAACAGAAGAATACGGTTACGATAATATCTGTATTCAAGAATGTGATATTGACACTGGCGAACCAAATAATGAAGGTGCTTTTTGTTGTGAAGGTGACAACTTAGTAGAAAATGGAAACTTTGAAAATGGTGCTAACGGATTTGGTAGCGATTATACAGAAGATGTTAGTTTATATCCTGGAGCATATTTAGTATCTGACGATGCTAGTATTTTTGGAACAACAGTAACTGATCATTCTGCATGTGTTGATCCTGAACAATATAGCGCTAATAAAGACTTTTTGTTAGTCAACGGAAGAACCACTCAACCAGCAGGAACTTCTAGTGTTATTTGGGAACAAAGTATTCAAATTGACTTCGAAAAAACCTATAAATTCTGTGCAAACTTTAAAGATTTACCACAATGTACATTCAACATTAAACCAGAAATTCGTTTGGAAGTAAATGGTCAATTATATGATTGGATTACTATTGATACTAATAGTGACGATCCTTGCGATTGGCAACAAATTTCTGAATGTTTTGAAGGAGAACAAGATGTATTAGACATTAAAATTCATCTAAAAGAAGATGGTTTAGGTGATGGAAATGATTTAGCAATCGATGATATTTCGTTGCAAGCAAAACTCGATCAAAACTTAAGTATTAGCGTATTACACCAAGGAAATCCTCAGCAATTAACAGGTTCTATCAATACAATTGATGCTTCAGATGACAGTCTAGTCGTAGAAGATATATGTACTGAACAAAACAACGGATACCAATATACATGGTTTGTATATGAGTTAGAATACTCTTCATATCCTTTTACAAACCCATTAGACTTTGTAAATATGGTACCAAATACTTTTGCTTGGTCAAGTAATATTGGAGGATTTAACAACCAATTACCAACATCTGCAAATCCAGTTTGGGGATTAACGACAAACTTCCCTAATTATACATTTGAACATAACAAACTCTATGTAATTGGAATGTACGTAGCTTCTTGTTGCGATAGTTGTTATGATGAAGATTGGACATATCAAATTACGCTTAGCAATAGTGTAAACTCTACGTCTTCTATCAATGTATTTACGACAGAAGTAAAAGATCACTTACGCTCACTATTTGTCATGGGAGAAGCAGGCGGAACTTTAGGTATAGAAGAAACAGATGTTATCAACTTTACAATGTTTCCAAATCCAACAGCAGATATATTACAATTTAATAGTGATGAACCAATTGTATCATACAAAATTACAGACATGACTGGAAGATTGGTACAAAGTAAAGCTGTCGAAGTTTCAGAAATTGATGTATCACAATTAAGTGACAACATGTATTTCTTAACAGTTACAACAGCTTCAGGTATTAAACACACAGAAAAATTCATCAAGAAATAGCATTTTTTCTCATACTTGCTTATTCAACGAAACCTTCAAAATTAAAACTTTGAAGGTTTCACTTTTACTGGATAATCGAGATTTAAAATGCACAATTTTAAAGGAAAAATAATAGTACATTTGCACTTTATAACCATATATTTTTATCTATGACTAAAAAAGTTCGTGTTCGTTTTGCACCAAGTCCTACAGGACCTTTACACATTGGAGGCGTAAGAACTGCCTTATTTAACTATTTATTCGCCAAAAAACATGGTGGAGATTTTGTGTTACGTATTGAAGATACAGATCAAAACAGATTTGTAGAAGGTGCGGAACAATATATCATAGATTCCTTAGAATGGTGTGGAATTCCTTTTGATGAAGGTGTTGGAAAAGATGGTGGATTTGGTCCATACAGACAAAGTGAACGCAAACATTTATACAAACAATATGCAGATCAATTAATTGAAAAAGGACACGCATATTACGCATTTGATACTGCCGAAGCTTTAGACGGACACAGAAAAGATCATGAAGAAAAAGGAAAAACATTTATTTATAACTGGCACAATCGTTTGAAGTTAACTAATTCTTTATCGCTTTCGGCGGAAGAAGTTTCTGCAAAATTAGATGCTGGTGAACCATATGTAATTCGTTACAAATCGCCACAAGATGAAACTCTACATTTAAAAGATGTAGTTCGTGGTGATGTAAAAATTGATACTAACATTTTAGATGATAAAGTATTATATAAAAGTGACGGAATGCCAACCTATCACCTAGCCAATATTGTAGATGATCATTTAATGGAAATTACGCATGTAATTCGCGGAGAAGAATGGTTGCCTTCGTTAGCATTGCATTATTTATTATACCGTTCATTTGAATGGGAAGCGCCTGTTTTTGCGCATTTACCATTGATCCTTAAACCAACTGGAAAAGGAAAATTAGGAAAGCGTGATGGCGCAAAATTTGGTTTCCCTGTGTTTCCTCTTGAATGGAAAGATCCAAAGACAGATGAAGTATTTGCAGGTTTCCGTGAAGACGGCTATTTTGAAGATGCTTTGATCAATTTCTTAGCATTTTTAGGATGGAATCCTGGAACAGAACAAGAAATATTTAATTTAGAACAGTTGATTGAAGAGTTTGATTTAGAACGAATCAACAAGGCTGGAGCACGTTTTGATAATGACAAAATGAAATGGTTCAACCAACAATATATGCAACTAAAATCTAACGAAAGTTTAGCCATTGCCTTCAAAGAAAGTCAAGCTGAACTCGCTGATATTGATGTGAATTATATTGAAATGGTTGTCGAATTGATTAAAGAAAGAGCATCATTTACTAAAGATTTATGGAATTTGAGTCATTTTTTCTTTGTTGCACCAACGGAATATGATGCAAAAGCACAGAAAAAGGCATTAAAAGAAGGTACGGGAGCTATTTTAAACAAACTAATAGAAATTATTGAATCTACGGAAGATTATAGCGTAGAAAGCTTACAAACCAATATTAAAGGTTGGATCACAAGCAATGAAATTGGTTTTGGAAAAGTAATGCAACCATTACGTTTTGCGTTGGCTGGCGCTTTAAGTGGACCCGATTTATTTCAAATTATGTTTATGATTGGAAAACAAGAAACCATCAAACGTATTCAGAAGGTTATTGGGATGTTGTAGGATGAGGAAAATACTGTTTATCATTTTTATTTTTTTCATTTCGTGTAAAACGAGTCAAAGTATTGTTTCTGATGAATTAAATCCTTTTGAGCGATACACTCAAAAAATTATTTTTAAAAGTGGCACTGATGAAACTCTTAAAAACTATAATCCTGAAATTATAGCCATTAGCAAAATCATCAAAAAGATTTCTGATGAATATACTGTTGAAGTTTCTGGACATACAGATTCGGTTGGAAAAAAAGAATTGAATTTAGCTTTATCACAGAAAAGAGCAGAAAAAATAAAGAAACTTTTGGTAAAAGAAGGTTGTATATCTTCTCAATTAAAAGCTGTTGGCTATGGAGAAACAAGACCTTTGGCTTCCAATAAAACTAAAGAAGGACGAAAAATGAATCGAAGAATCGAAATCGTTATTATTAAAAATTAGAATGTGATGCTGAATCAAGTTCAGCATGACGTTTATATCCAAGAAAAAAGAGCGCTCATGGCGCTCTTTTTTGTGTTAATTACAAATAGAAGGTGGCTAAAACACTCAACTGTTCTATATTACCTTTCAGTTTATTATTCTCTACAGTTAGTTTACTTAAAACGTTAGAAAATCCATATTCGTATTGAAGTGATATTTTAAATGATTGAAATCCTGCAGAAATTCCAACAATTCCCATCAAATTTATACGGGAAGTTTGGCGAGCTTCATTCGCGGTAAAGCTATCATAACCATCTAAAATATATTCACTGTACTTTCCTTCTACTTCAAACTTATCTGAAAGTTGTAGCGCAGGTCCAAACTCTAAACTAAGATGTTTTTCAACAATTTTATAACTTCCCAAAACACCTATTTTTGCTGCCAATAGTTTAAAAGGAATTTCTTCATTGGCTGCTAAAAGTGTTTCACGTCCAAGTACATTTACTTCGTGTCTATTTAAATTTAAAAAATAAATCATATCAAAGTGTCTTCCAACGGTTCCTCGAGTAGATAATCCGCCGTGAAAGCCAGTAGATTTAGTGGTTGTCAAATCATTGGTACGAATGTCAAATTGATGAATTCCGAACGAAATTCCAAAGCGATTGTAATCGTTATAACGACTTTGTGAAAAAGATTTTGTAACAAAAAGTAACATTATAGCTACTAATGGTAGGAAAAAGGATTTGTTCATTTGGGGTAAACTTTGAATTAAAGTTGTCAAAAGTATCCTTTTTTTACACAAAAAAAATTATTTTTATATACTAACATTTAAAATACTACAAATTATGCCAAATCCAATATTTATCGTTCTCGGTGTTATTGCGTTATTTATTTTCTTGTCTTCCTTTTTTATTGTGAAACAACAAACAGCAGCAGTTATAGAACGTTTCGGACGTTTTCAGAGCATTCGCCATTCTGGATTACAGTTAAAAATTCCTTTAGTGGATAGAATTGCTGGAAAGCTAAGTTTAAAAATTCAACAATTAGATGTAATTATTGAAACAAAAACATTAGACGATGTATTTGTTCGTTTAAAGGTTTCTGTACAGTACAAAGTAATTAAAGATAAAGTATACGATGCTTTTTATAAGTTAGATTATCCACATGATCAAATTACATCATATGTATTTGACGTAGTTCGTGCCGAAGTACCAAAAATGAAATTAGATGATGTATTCGTAAAGAAAGATGATATTGCAATCGCCGTAAAAACAGAATTAAATGATGCCATGATGGAATATGGTTATGATATCATTAAAACCTTAGTAACTGATATTGATCCTGATGCACAAGTAAAAGCTGCTATGAACCGTATTAATGCGGCTGACAGAGAAAAAACTGCTGCACAGTATGAAGGAGATGCACAACGTATTTTAATCGTTGAAAAAGCAAAAGCAGAAGCAGAAAGTAAGCGTTTACAAGGTCAAGGTATTGCAGATCAGCGTCGTGAAATTGCACGTGGTTTAGAAGAGTCTGTAGAGGTTTTAAATAAAGTTGGAATCAACTCGCAAGAAGCTTCTGCCTTAATTGTAGTAACGCAGCATTATGATACATTGCAAGCAATAGGTCAAGAAACAAATAGTAACTTGATTTTATTACCAAATTCACCACAAGCAGGAAGCAATATGCTAAATGATATGGTTGCTAGTTTTACCGCAAGTAATCAAATTGGTGAAGCCATGAAAAATGCTAAAAACAATAAAAAAGACGAACTATAACAAATAGTTTTTATCATACAAACCCGAAACGAGTTGTTTCGGGTTTTTTCTTTTTGATAAATATATATTCGACATGAAAAAAATTACTTTCCTCCTATTTATATTTTGTGCAACACAAGTGTTTTCACAAAATACGGAAACACTTAAAAAAGAAGCGTTACGCGATGCGCAAGCAGCTTGCAATGCAACTTTAAAAGAAGATTTCAAAACACTTCTTACGTTTACACATCCTAATATTTTAAAAGCTGCTGGCGGCGCAGAAGTTATGGAAGAGTATTTAAAAACTACTTTCAATCAAATGAAAGCCAATGGTTTTGCTTATGAAGTTGCAGAAACAAAAGCGGTGTCTGATGTGGTAAAAGAACAAGGTGAATACCGTTGTTATGTTGAGAATTATAATGTGATGAAGATGAATGATAAACGCATTACTTCTACAAGTTATATGCTTGGTTTTTATAATGAAACTAACAAAAAATGGACCTTTGTAGAAGCCAAAGAAATGAAAGCGACAGGATCTGTTATTGCATATTTTCCTGAGTTTAAAACATCTTTAAAGATTCCAGAGAATACAATGGAAATGACAGATATTAAAGAATAGGAAACATCATTCTGAACTTGATTCGGTTTGACGAAAATTGAGTTTTACCAACGCTTATCAAAAACTTTTCTACGTTGGTCAAATGAATTATATACTGTTCGTTTTATGTTGTTAGTTTGAAGTATCAAAAAAAACAATCATCATGAAACGAACATTTTTTATACTCTTTACTTTTTTAAGTACACATGTATTGCTTTCGCAAGAGAAAGCCGTGAATGCTATTGATACTTCAAGTTTTTCTTCTGAGATAGGAAAGGTTATTGCAGAAAATAGCGAACTTTTTCCAAATAATTCACAGCTTTCTATTGCACTAATTGATGGTGAAAACACAAACTATATCGGAATTATCCGTAAAAACGATTCACTACAAAATATCGTAAACAAAGAAGCTGTTTTTGAAGTAGGTTCTAATACAAAAGTGTTTACTTCTCTCTTACTTTCTCAACAAATTCAAGCAGGAAATCTTCAATTGAATGATAAATTGGTTGATTTGTTACCGTTTACACTTGATACATCACCAGAAAAAACCAAGGAAATTAGTTTGCTAATGCTTGCCAATCATTCTTCAGGTTTACCAAGATTACCACAAAATATCTTTCCATTATTAGAGAAAAACATGACCAATCCATATAAAGAATATACAGTTGCCATGTTACAAGATTATTTAAAAAGTGAAATTACTTTAGAAAATGAACCAAGCAAAGTAAGTTCGTATTCTAACTTAGGCGCTGGTTTATTAGGATATTTGCTGACGGAAAAAACCAAGAAAACTTATGAAGAGTTGCTGCAAGAACAGATTTTAAAACCTCTTGGAATGCACAATACTTCTACCCTTTTGTCAAAAATAGATCGTTCTCAATTGGTTGTTGGTTTACAACCTAATGGCACGGAAACTTCCAATTGGGATTTTACAGATGCTTTGGTTGGTGCTGGCGGAATAAAATCGAGTGTAGTTGATATGGAGAAATTTATTCGTAAAAACTTTGAAGATGATATTGTATATAATTTACCTCAACAACCAACAATTAATGTAAACAATTCGGTTCAAGTAGGATTGGGTTGGCATATTATTACCAAAGAAGGAAAAACTGTATTGTTTCACAATGGCGGTACAGGCGGATATTTGTCTTGTATGATTATTGATAAGAAAAATAAAAAAGCAGCTTTGCTCCTATCAAATGTTTCTGCTTTTAGTCCGCAAGGTCCAAAGATTGATAATTTATGTTTTTCTTTGATTGAATTATTGTAATTATTTATTCGTTAACAGCAACTTTAAAAAACAAAATATAGACTGTACATGTCAAAAACGAAGTTATACATTCTTGTCATAGCGCATCTTATTTTTTGGGCGCTCAACTATTTGTACGTTACCAGTGGAAACTTAACTTGGATGGGATTTGATAACGATTCTGGTTCACTGAGTGTTGCCTATAGTTATGGAATGTTTTTTAATGCGTTTTTATGTTACATTCAAGTATTTTGGTTGGTTCCTACATTATTTATTAAACACAAAAAACTACAATTTTGGTGCTATTCTTTATTACTCTTGTGCTCCATTACCTTTCTTGAAAGTTATTTAGATCTTCAAGTAATGCTATCGTATGAAGTTATTAACGAACATGTTTCTATGCTATTGATAGGTACTTCGGTATTTATACAAAACATATTTTTTCATATTCTGTATACTTCTTTTGGTTTTTTATATCGCTTTTTGTTTGAATATCGCAGAGCTGAAAACGCAAAGCAAGAATTACTCAAAGAGACACATCAAACCGAATTAAAATACTTAAAAGCACAACTTAATCCGCATTTTTTATTCAACGGTATCAACAGTGTTTATCATTTAATTGGAAGCAATAATAATTTAGCAAAAGATACACTTTTACAGTTTTCGGGTTTGTTGCGTTATCAATTGTATGAAAGCAGTGAAGCGCATATTACTTTGGAAAAAGAACTCGATTATTTATCGCAATACATTCGTTTAGAAGCCATTAGAAAAGGTGACGATATTTCATTAACCTATAGTATTGATTTTGAAAATGCTTCACTAAAAATTGCACCATTGTTATTAACTCCTTTTGTTGAAAATGCTTTCAAACACATTAGTCATCATGAAGCTGCTGAAAAAAATAGTATTTATATTGACGTAAAAGAATACGATAAAAAAGTATTATTATCTGTAAAAAATACTACAGATACAACGCTGAAGAAAACAAATTTTGGTGGTGTTGGCTTAAACAATGTAAAACGTAGATTAACTTTATTATATCCAGAAAAACATACGTTACAAATTACAGAAGCAACCAACTTTTATCAAGTAGAATTAACTATAGATATTTCATAAAACAAGCTAAATGAAAATACTAAACTGCATTATTATTGACGATGAACCTTTGGCACGAAAAGGATTGCTTTCGTATTGCAATGATATTTCCTTTTTAAATGTAGTTGGTGTTTGTAAAAATGCATTGCAAGCAAATGATGTATTGCACAAACAAACGGTAGATTTGATTTTCTTAGATATCAACATGCCTATTTTGACAGGTTTGGATTGGCTAAAAAGTTTAGCCTCTTCTCCACTCGTTGTTATGACAACAGCATATCCACAATATGCCTTAGAGAGTTTTTCTTATGAAGTGATTGATTATTTGGTAAAGCCAATTTCTTTTGAACGTTTTTTACAAGCAGCAAACAAAGCATATCGTTTGGCAAAAACCACTGAAGACGAACAAGTATTTTTTGTAAAAAGTGATAAGTCGTTGAAAAAAATTAAAATTGATGAAGTTTTATTTGTAGAAGCGATGCAGAATTATGTAAAGATAGTGACGACTTCCGAAACAGTGATTACACATTCTACTTTAAAACAATTACACGAAAATTTACCTGATCAATTATTTGTACAAACCCACAAATCGTATTTGGTTGCCAAATCGCATATTTCTGAAATTGTAGGAAATCAAATTTTAATTGGTACGCACAAAATTCCAATTAGTGTTCGGTTGAAAAAAGACGTTTTGCAGAAAATTTTGCATTCGTAGGTCTTCATCACAAAAAGTTGAGTGCAACTTCACTATTTTTTATTTTAAGGTAGTTTTTAGCGCTGTTTTTCTTTGAAGAAACAAAGTAGTTTCAACTTTATTTTAAACGCTATAAAACGCTTCTCAGAACTTCATTTTTAATAAGAATTATAGATGATTTTTATAATAACAATCATCAAATCTTATAGTGAGTTTTTAGGCAAAAAAAAACCTGAAAATGTAGAATTCTCAGGATTTTTGTCTTTTCATCAAATTGATGTGTATGCTTTAGAAAACTAATTTTCGTTCCAAAGTTCTTTTGCTTTGTCCCAAAGTTTTTCTCCTTCTTGTTTTAATTGTTCACCAGTTTCTTTAATTCCTTCTTCACTTGTGTATTTTGAAATATTTTCCACATACGTTTGTGCTGTTTTTATTTTCTCTAAAAGCGCATCCGAATAAGAATCAGTATTATTTTCTGTAAATTTTTTCCAATCAAATTCAGATATTACATTCCAAGAATATTTCGTCACTATTTTACTTAAAAAATATTTATCATAAATGGTGTTGAGTACTTTTCCTGATTCTCTTTCTTGAAGATACACAATTGCTTCATCAATAGTTGCTCTTTCTTTGTCTGATAATAACTTACTTTGTTTTAGCTTTGATAAAGATTGTATTGCTTCCGCAGAATTTTCATTTTTTAGATTCACATAGGTTTCAATTGCAGCAGTTACTTCCGTTTGAATGCCTAGTTTTTCCATTTGTGTTAAAAACCCTTGAAAATCTTCTTGAACGGCTTTTTCTGTCGTTTCTCCTCCTATAAACAATCGATCTAAACCTCTAATTAAGTAGTTTGTAGACAGCATATATTCATAAGCTTGCTGTTGTGTTAACGATTCGCTGTACGGTCCTAAAACACTTCTAAAATCAGCATTTGGTGTATTTTCGATCCAGTTGATGTTTGCTGTCAATTCTTTCTCAGAAAGATGATTCAGTCCTTTTTCAAAAAATAGAAATCCTCTAAAGAGTCGGTAAAAACATTTCGTTTCACTTTCAGTAACATTGTCCATATCTATTTTAGAAGCTTCATACAATGCAATCTCTCTTCCGGCATCTCTTGAAAGTAAAGAAAGTCCGGCAAACATCATATGTTCCATAGATCGTTTGTTTGAGATTTCTTCTGCAGACAAAGCAGTATTTTCAGTATTGTAAAATTCACTATATGAAGGCATTATATCTTCATCAGTAGTTTTAATATACTCTTTGGTTTCGTTGAAATCTTTGTAAATATCTACATAATCAAACGCAGATAATTCTTCCATCATCGTTTGATTGTTATAAGCATTTAAAACATTCGATATTTTAGAAAACTTTGTTTTCATAGGTAACAAATCAGCATGTGTATCTTCTGTGATATATGTTGATTTTTGACTCATTTTTAAGTATTTCCATAACAATACTTTGTACGAATACACACTTTCATCCAATTCTTTTTGTTCGCGTTCTATCTGCACTACATTCTGTGTTTCTGTTTCTTCTGAAGTTAAAAAAGAACAACTTTGTAGCATAAAAATTATCACAAATAGCGTAGAAGTGAAGGTGTATTTTTTCATAAATATTAATATTTTAAATGAATACCATTATTTGATCTTTAAATTATAATCTTGATCACAATTTAAACAAATTACCTCTGAGTTTTTAATTTGATAAGTAGTTCCTAAATAATCAGGATTTTCGTTTTCAAAATGTAATTCGAGCGTATTTTTTGATAACTCGTAAGTTCCAACAGATTCTCTATCGCAAGCAACATCGAAAGTTTTTGCAAAAAAGCGTCCATTTTCAAATAGTTGAATCTTTACAAAGACAAAATTTTCTCCTTCAATCACATATTTTTCGTTACCAAATTGAACAAACATAATGATTTGTCTTAAAAATATACATAGAAATATAAGTGCAGCAGTTACTGAAATTGCAAAGATTCGATATGGTTTCCAGTTGTTTTTATTATAAAATATCCAAGAATTCAACATAAATCCAACGGATGTTACAAAGAATACAAACCATACTAGAACAAATACAATTTGATCAGCATCACAAAGACCTCCATAACCAGGTATTTTTAGATATATTAAAGAAAAACTTAAAACACCAATGATAAAAAACAATATCATTTGTCCTATTATAATTAGTATATTTTTTACATTCATTATGGAAACTATTCTTTATAAAATTTAGTCATAAAAAAAGACCGTACCGAAGTACAGTCTTCTTATATATAACTGATTTTGTTTAGATTTGTTGCGCTTCTGCAACTAACAAATCGTTTTTATCATCTAATGCTTTTGCAATGAAATCGTTGATATTTTCGTTGCGTTCTTGTCCATTTTTCAACAATACACCTAAAGTAATCATCGCAGCAATTCGTGTTCCTGCTTTCTTTGTTGCTGTTGCAAACAAAGGCTCTAAATCTTCATACGGAACTTTTTCAGCCAATTCTTGAATTTTAGCTTTTGTAATTTCCTGTTTTTCAGCTGGATAATTAGTGTATTTTTTTCCTAGCTTTTTAATTTCTTCAATCGCAGGTCTTGTTGATTGTTGATTTTGCGGTTTTGGGTTGTTCTGAACAGGTTTTGGTTTCTGTTTTGCCCACGTATCACGCAAACCAACTGTTTTATTAAAGATTAACTTGTCTGCTGTCGTATCTTCGTCTACACAGAAATATCCTAGACGTTGAAATTGAAAACGATCACCAACTTTTGCTTCTGTTAAGTATGGTTCTACAAATGCATTTACCACACTTAATGAATCTGGATTTACAAACTCCATGAAGTCTTTATCCTTATGATTTCCTGGTGCTTCATCAGAAAACAAACGATCGTATACACGAACCTCAGCTTGTACAGCATGTGCCGTAGAAACCCAATGTAAAGTACCTTTTACTTTACGTACACTGGCTTCTGTTCCGCTTCCACTTAAACTATCAGTGTCATATGTACAGTGAATTTCTGTAATGTTTCCATCTTCATCTTTTACTACATTTTCTCCTTTGATGATGTATGCATTTTTAAGACGTACTTCTTTTCCAAGCGTTAATCTAAAAAACTTGCTTCCAGCTTCTTCTTTAAAGTCTTCTTTTTCAATGTATAATTCTCTTGAAAAAGGCACTTCATGTGTTCCTGAATTAGCATCTTCTGGATTATTTTCTGCTTCAAGCATTTCAACCTTTCCTTCTGGATAGTTGCTAATAACTAACTTCACAGGATTTAATACCCCCATCACACGATTGGCAGTTTTGTTTAAATCTTCGCGAATGCAAAATTCTAATAAAGATACATCGATGACATTTTCACGTTTAGCAACTCCAACTGTATCCACAAATTTTCTAATAGCTGTTGGTGTATAACCTCTTCTACGTAAACCAGAAATTGTAGGCATTCGCGGATCGTCCCAACCAGAAACAATCTTGTCTTCTACCAATTTGAGTAATTTACGTTTACTCATAATGGTATAGCTTAAATTAAGGCGTGCAAATTCGCGTTGTTTCGGTTGTAATGGAAATTCATTTTTACTGTATTCAAATACATTCTCCTTAAACCAATCATAGAGTTTACGATGTGGTTTAAATTCTAGGGAACATAAAGAATGTGAAATTTGTTCTATATAATCACTTTCACCATGTGTCCAATCGTACATTGGGTAAATACACCAATCATTTCCAGTTCTATGATGATGTGCATATAAAATTCTGTACATCAACGGATCACGCATTAACATATTTGGATCTTCCATGTCAATTTTGGCACGTAGTACATGTGTTCCAGCTTCAAATTCGCCATTTTTCATACGTTGGAATAAATCTAAATTTTCTTCCACGCTTCTATCTCTGTACGGACTATTGGTTCCTACTTCTGTTGGCGTTCCTTTTTGAGCTGCCATTTCCTCAGAAGATTGTGAATCTACATAGGCTTTTCCGTCTTTTATTAATTGAATTGTCCAGTCATACAGTTGCTGGAAATAGTCTGAAGAATAACATTCGCTTGCCCATTGATAGCCAAGCCAGGCGATATCACGTTTAATTGCATCTACATATTCCTGCTCTTCTTTTGCAGGATTTGTATCGTCAAAACGAAGGTTTACAGGTGCATTGTATTTTTCACCCAAACCAAAACTAATACCAATAGCTTTGGTATGTCCAATGTGTAAATACCCATTTGGCTCAGGAGGAAATCGAAAACGTAAATCGTTTTTTGACATTCCGTTTGCCAAATCTTCTTCAATAATGTGCTCAATAAAGTTGAGCGATTTTGTTTCTTCAGACATTATTTTGTATTGAAAAGTTTGTTAAAATAAACCGCAAAATTAGCGAATTAATGTGAAATGCTATAAGTTTCTTTTTACTTCCTTGTAACGAACATTCATAATGCAGCACTTATATATAAAAGTTTAATTTTTTTAAATAATTATATATGCAACATCCTAATTATTCTTGTCCAAAGTGTCAAAACAGAACGTATCAAGTAGCAGAGCTAAGAGCTACAGGTGGAACGTTGTCTAAAATATTTGATGTACAAAATCAAAAATATACTTCTATAACGTGTGAACGTTGTTCGTATACAGAATTCTACAAAGCAAAAACAAGTGCTATGAGCAATATTTTTGACTTTTTTACAGGTTGATAAATTGCTAAGAATACTGTACATTAGCTTCTTTAAGAAGATTATTTATGGGAATTATTCGTGTTACCAACATCAGAGTATATGCTTTTCACGGTTGTCTTGTGGAAGAAAGTAAAATAGGAAGCGATTACAGAGTTGATGTTGCGGTAAAAGCCAATTTACAAACCTCAGCAAAAAGCGATGAACTAAAAGATACTGTTGATTATGTACATATTAACAGAATTGTAAAAGAAGAAATGGCAATTCGTTCTAAATTGTTAGAACATGTAGCCAAACGTATTTTAAATCGAATTTTTGATGAAATTGCAATAGCAAATGAAGCTACTGTAGAAGTTTCAAAATTAAATCCTCCTATTGGTGGTAATGTTCAAATGGTTACTATTGAAATGACTTCGCAACGTTAATACGAATACTATTTAATGTTTCTTTTTGTTGCATAGAATGTAAAATTAGTTAAATTTGCAATCACAAATGGCGTCGTGGCCGAGTGGCTAGGCAGAGGTCTGCAAAACCTTGTACAGCGGTTCGAATCCGCTCGACGCCTCCAAAAAAAGAAAACCTTCTGATAATCAGAAGGTTTTTTTATTTTTATGAAAAGAAGTCTAATAGTATTTGTTTGAGTTTTGCTAATTCTTTTGGGAACGTTCCTTGAAGTATCATGACAGATCCAAAAACAATTATTAGAATACTGACCCATTTTTTTGTTTTAAAGATAACGCGTGGCGTCATTTTGCTTTTTAATTTTTTAGCAAGCAACATTTTTGCGATATCCGTGATCAACATACTTATCAATACTGTTGATAGGAATAAAATAACACCTTCAGAAGTTGTTGTAAGCGCATTTGCCATGATAATAACTCCTATCCAACCAGCTAACACTCCAAAATTGATAAAGTTCAGTAGAAAGCCTTTAACGAATAATCCAAAGAGATTTTTTTTAGTATCAACGCTGTAATGTTCACGAACTATTTTTCGAAACGATTTAGAAGTTTTTATATAAGAGATAATTCCGAAGGCAAGTAAAATAAGTCCTCCAAAGATAATTAAATTAGGATCATCCTTTATTTTTTCTAAGATTTGACTTGTACTGTAGTATGCAAATGTAATGAAAATGATATCTGCAAAGATAGCTCCTAAGTCAAATGCTAAAGCGCTTCTAAAACCTTTGGTAATACTGGTTTCTATGATAATAAAGAAAACAGGACCAACGGCAAAGGCTAAGATAAATCCGTAAAGTGCAGCGTATGCTAATCCATCAAACATAAAACAAAAGTACTAAAAGTAATATGATTTTATTTCTATTAGTAAGGAAATAGTAACAGATGTAACAAGTCAACTACTTTGAGGCAAGCGTCGGAGCATTGAACGGAAACAATTAAAATATTTTAACGCTTGTTTCGGAGCATTCAAATCTTGATGATCAAGTAAAAAAGAAAAACGTCTAAATGGCAGTTTAGACGTTTTTCAAGATTGATTGATGAATTGTAAAATACCTAGTTTATTTTACTTTTATTTTTCCTCCAAAGAGTTTGTCTTTTTTTATAGTTTCTGGATCACCATGAATTTCAATATATCCACCAGCTCTTACTCTAGCATCTGCTAATACAGAAGCAGAAACATAAGCTTCTCCGCCAGCACTTACTTTAACTTTTGTTTGCTCAGTTAGTAATTTTTTACCTTCATAAATTCCACCAGTATTCAGTGTAATTTCTTGGTGTTTTACTTTCCCTGAAGTATCAATAATTCCGCCAGAAACTGCTTTCGATTCTAAGTTATCAACATCTAAGCTTGCAATGATTTTTCCGCCTTCTTGTGTTTTGAGCTTTAAATAAGGTTGTTTCATAGTTTCATTGGCAACAATAACAGCACCTTCGTTAGCATCAATGATTGATATGTCTTTGTAGTATACTTCTACGAATGTTTCTGAACCATCAAAAATACGATCAAACTTCATGCGTATTTTTAGTTTTCCTTTTTTGTTTATGATTTCAACATCTTCTGTATCAGCTCCCGTAATAACGACTTTGTTTTCGTTAGATTTTATTAAGTTGATTTCTATAAGATCGAAAACTTTTACTTCATCAAAATCACCAACTTCTTTTTCTAATGGTTTTTGTGCAGCAACTGTATATGCTAGTATGCATAAAATGAATGTGAATATATTTTTCATGACTCTTAGTTTTAGTATTTGTATTTGTATGTAAAGACTCTATAGAAAACGGATTGTTACAGTTTTTATTTAATTTTTGGAGATAAATAACTTTTAATAGATCATTTTAAAGATCTAAATACTCAAATATTCATGTTGGTATGCTGTTTATAATTTTATAAAATATTTTTAATGTAATTAACTGTTAATTATGGTTTTACCGTAATTAGTATTAAAGTATGTTTAGTACATTTAAGCTGAAAACTTAAAAAAACTTAGATCATGAAAAAAAAGAATTTAAAATCATTGAAGATTAACAAGCAAAAGATTTCTCAATTAAACGCGGAGAAAGCAAACGGTGGAACTGGAGGATTTTTATCTTTTATTCCAGGTTTGTATTGTGGCGCAGGAAATACTACAAGCTTTGGACCTTTGGCTTGCGAAGTAGCTTGTTTATGCGATGATGAATATTAATACTGAAAGAATATAAAAGCAAAAAAGCTCGATTTTTTTAAGAATCGAGCTTTTTTATTTGATGTTATTTTTATTTCAATTTTACAGCAGTTCCTGTAATACTAACCATTACTGCACCACCAGCACTTATTTCCATATCTACATGAATCCCTACAACACCATCTGCTTGTAATTTGGCAGCATTGTCACTTAGTTTTTGAAATGTTTTTTCTTTTACTTCTTCAATAGCTGTTTCTATTTGTGAATAGTATTTTTTTGTACTGAACATGTCTTTGAACGACATTCCTTTGTAACTGTAACTTACACTATATGTCATTCCAGAAACTAAGCCTAAATATTCTGTAATTTCTCTGTTTTGAAAGGTATCTGTTGTTGTAAATATCATAATAGTTGTGTTTCTGATTATTTAAACGTTAGTATCTGTTTTTAAAAAATGTTACATTTCGGCTCCATTCAATGTGACATAAATCTGATGAATGTAATATTTACGCTTCTACCTCAACACGTTTTCCGATGAGGTCAAAATCTAAGTGACGTTTTACTAAGTCTGTATTTTTTACTTTTACAACTACTTCATCACCAAGTTGATACATGTTTTTGGTAACTTCTCCAACTAATGCATATTGCTTTTCATCAAAGTTGTAGTAATCATCTTTTATTTCGCGAATACGTACCATTCCTTCACATTTGTTGGAAATGATTTCTACATATATTCCCCATTCAGTCACACCAGAAATGACACCTAAGAATTCTTCATCTTTGTGATCTTGCATGAATTTGATTTGCATGTATTTGATAGAATCACGTTCTGCACTTGCCGCTAAGCTTTCCATGTTTGATGAATGTTCACATTTTTCTTCATATTCTTCTTCACTAGCAGACTTTCCACCATCTAAATAGTGTTGTAATAAACGATGTACCATGACATCTGGATAACGACGAATTGGCGAAGTAAAGTGTGAGTAATAATCGAAAGCTAAACCATAGTGACCAATATTATTGGTAGTATATTTTGCTTTACTCATGCTTCGAATAGCTAGCGTATCTACCATATTTTGTTCGCCTTTTCCTTTTACATCTTCTAGTAATTGGTTTAAAGAACTTGTGGTGCTTTTTCTTGATTTTAGATTTAACGAATATCCAAAACGAGAGATAATGGTTTGTAAATTCGCTAATTTCTCAACATCTGGTTCGTCATGAATACGATATACAAATGTTTTTGTCGGTTCTTGTTTTCCAATAAACGCAGCAACTTTTCTATTAGCTAATAACATAAATTCTTCAATCAATTTATTAGCATCTTTTTGCGTTTTGAAATATACACCTTCCGGATTGTTATCTTCGTCTAAGTTGAAACGTACTTCTACTTTGTCAAATGAAATTGCACCTTGTCGCATACGTTTTCCACGCATGATTTTTGCTAATTCATCTAATTTTAAAGTTGCATCAACAATAGCTTGATCTACTTTATAAGCTTTTCCAGTCAGTGAGATATCTGCAGGAATTTCGTTTCCTTTAGTTTCTATAATTACTTGTGCTTCCTCATACGCAAATCGTTTGTCAGAATAGGTAACTGTACGTCCAAACCATTGGTTTAATATTTCTGCTTTTTCATTGATTTCAAAGACTGCAGAGAACGTATATTTTTCTTCATTTGGTCGTAATGAACACGCACCATTTGAGAGTATTTCAGGTAACATTGGTACTACACGATCTACTAAGTATACCGAAGTTGCACGATCATAAGCTTCTTCATCTAAAACACTTCCTGGTTTTACATAGTGTGAAACATCAGCAATATGAATTCCGATTTCATAGTTTCCATTTTCGAGTGTTTGAAATGATAAAGCATCATCAAAATCTTTTGCATCTTTTGGATCAATGGTAAACGTAAGAATGTCGCGCATGTCTCTACGTTTTTTGATTTCTTCTGCTTGAATTGATGTATCTAATTTGTTTGCAAATTTTTCTACATGTTTTGGAAATTCATATGGTAAACCATATTCTGCTAAAATGGAATGAATTTCTGTATCATGTTCTCCTGGTTTTCCAAGTACTTGTGTTACAATTCCAAAAGGAGAATCGGCACGCATTGGCCAATCTTCTATTTCTACCAATACTTTGTCACCATTTTGTGCATTGTTAATTTTAGCTTTTGGAACAAAGATATCAGTATACATTTTTTGATTGGAAACTACTACGAATGCAAAGTTTTTTTGCATTTGCAATACACCTACAAATTCTGTCTTTTTACGTTTTACAATGTTCGTAATTTCACCTTCTGGTCTGTTATTTTTACGACGTTTGTACACGTATACCTCTACTTCGTCACCATCTAAAGCTCTGTTAAGTTTATTATTTGGTACAAAGATATCTTCTTCAAAATCATCACAAATTACATAACCTTGTCCGCGTGAAGTAATATCAACAATACCTGTGTAATATTCGGTTGAACCGACAACACGATATTTTCCACGATCAATTTCCTCAATTTTTTGTTTTGCTTTGAGTTTTTTGAGTGTTTTTATAATTTGATTTCTTCCGCTAGTATCTGTAATACTAAGTTTTGAAGCTATCTGTTTGTAATTATATACTTTGTTTGAAGATTTTTTAAATATTTGAAGGATCGCGTCTGTTAGATTTGGGATCTTGTGCGATTTCTTTTTTTTCTTTCTTGTCATTATATCATTCTGTTTTATACACTGTTGGTGTATATTTTCGGTTTATTGTTATTTTTATTAATTACTGAAAAAAGCATACCGAAACTACTTTTTGGTTCTTCTTTTTTTATTTTACTTGTTGAAAAGTACAAATTTATTATGTCAGGAATATTGTGTTTTTTGAAATTAATTGTTTCAAATGAAACACAACAAATAGGAGAGAAGCATGAAATATTTCAATGCAAAGATAGAAATATTTTACAATTCGTATTTTGCAACGCATTAAATTCGTGTTATGTATGTGTAAAGATAAATGGTTTTTGATAGTGAATCCAACTTCTGGAAGTTTCACAGGAAAACGAAAATGGAAACAAATTGCAACTACTTTTGAAGCAGAACAACTTCCTTTTGATTTTAAATTTACCACCAAACCTCAGCATGAATACGAACTGGTTATACAAGGTTTAGAAAAAGGCTATCGAAAGTTTGTGAGTATTGGTGGCGATGGTACTTTACATCATGTAGTAAATGGTTTGATGCAACAACAACTAGTAGCATTGTCTGAAATTAAACTTGCCATAATTCCTTTAGGAACTGGAAACGATTGGGTAAAGACGTATCAAATTTCAAAGAATATTACCAAAGCTGTTCAAATTATTAAAGCAGAAAAAACTATTTTTCAAGATATTGGTAAAATTTCATTGTTGAATGTTGATAAGACCGTGTTTTTTAACAATGTTGCAGGATTGGGTTTTGATAGTTATGTTGTAAAACGTAATGAAGGTTTGAAGTTTTTGGGCGCTGCTTCTTTTTTGATTTCCACAGTATTGAGTTTGGCTAGTTACAAAGCTACCAAGTTTATCATTAATCGTAAAAAAGAGAAATTAACAACCAAATCGTTATTAACAATCGTTGGTATTTGTCAATATTCTGGCGGTGGCATGCAATTAACAAAAGATGTAAATACTGAAGATGGATTATTTGATGTTTCTGTAGCTAAACATTTTAGTCTTTGGAAGTTACTTCGAAACGTTGTGAATTTGTTTAACGGAAAAATTGTTGATAATTCGCAAGTAGAAACTTTTAAAACTGCTACAATTACTATTGAAACTTTAGAAGATAAAGTATATATTCAAGCAGATGGAGAATTGATTGGAACTGGCGGATTTACTGCAGAAATTTTACCAAAAGCTTTGCAATTTGTAGTTCCTAAGTAAAGTTAACATATAGATTTTTACAGTATAAATTTATTCTAAAAATTCATTCAATATGATACTTTTTAGTATTATAAAAGTTAAACAAAAACGCCGTTTTTTTAAAAAAAGTTAAAGAAATCTTAAAAAAAGTGTAACAATCCAAGTTTTATCTCGTCTATATAGAAAGTACCAAACCTATTTTGGACCAGAATTATGAAACGAGTGTATAAAGTTATCTTATTATTTGTATCGATCTTTTTGATCGGTATCTTCTCGTTTGGTAGTTATATTAAATCTTCTTTGAATACTAAAAATGATTTTAGAGATGATATTAGAGCTGTAGAAGTTCCTAATGATTCTATAAAAAATGCGGCTATAGATACGTATTATTTAAACTAGTTTTCTTATTTTTAGTACTTTACATTTCAATATTTTTTTAGCTTATGTTAAACTTTGTTACCGTAGCCACATTTACGTATCCTTTTGAATATGCAATTTTACGAATTGTGTTAGATCAAAAAGGAATTAAATATGTGTTTGAAAATGAAATGATGTTGAGTGTATTCCCTTTCTATTCGAACGCAATTGGTGGTATTTCGTTGAAAGTCCACAAAAACGATGTTGACCTTACCAAACAAATTTTAGACGATTTTAACAGCAAGCAATCGCATTTGAGGATTGTATAGTTTTTTCAATTTCATCTTCTTTTCCATGAATTCACGAATTGTTTTTTTGTAATTTACTTTCAAAGCATTTCTCTATACAAATTTACTTTGTAAATCGACTCGAAGTGACGTTTTGAGTTAAAGAGAAACAGATTCCCATGCATTTTTGCAAAATGCTCGCAAAGACGTATTAAAACTTCTATATTTAAATTCAGTATTTCTTATTTCAGAGAAGTTTCTATCGAAGCAAAAAGATTCCCTGCTTTTTTTCCGCGGAAGCGAACTGTTCTCAACAAAAGAAATTAGAAATAACCTTCACTATTTTACTTTCAAAAAAGATCAATTCTACATAAATGTTATAAACATTAATAATATATATATTTCTTTCTTTTATAAATTTAAAAAAAATAATGATAGTTATTATTGCTTGTGAATAGTTAGCAAAACTTTTGAAGATTTTTATAGGATTTGTTTTTTATTGAATTTGATGAACAACTTATGAAACATATAACTTGTTCTATATAAGATTCATTAGCTAGGTTATCAACAGTTATTAACAACCTTTATACACAGGATATTTTTGATAAAAAGTTGGTGAATTATTGTTAACAATTAAGAAAACGACTTTTAATAAGTTTTCTAAAAAGAAGTGCTAAATAATTTGCAATGCTTTAAAATTTGTGTCTATTGTAAAATAATTTGAAGCCACAAAATTTTCTTCTTACTTTCTCATCACTAGATATCAACAATTGGTGTTAACTTATAATAATCTCATTGTTAAGCTATTGTAAAATGAAATTAACATTGACTTTTTTCGGTTGTTCAAAAGTCTATTCATACCTTTGTTTTCAACAAACACAACACCATTATTTATGAAAAATATAGCTATCGGGAACGACCATGCCGGAACCGACTATAAGAACGCCATTATTGCACATTTAGAAACGAAAGGCTACACGATTCAAAATTACGGAACCAATACAGATGATAGTGTAGATTATCCTGATTTTATCCATCCAGTTGCTACTGATGTGGAAAGCGGAAAAGTTCCGTTTGGAATTATTATCTGCGGAAGTGGAAATGGAGCTGCTATGACGGCAAATAAGCATCAAAAGGTACGTGCAGCACTTTGTTGGACCAAAGAGATTGTAGCGTTAGCAAGACAGCATAATGACGCTAATATTTTGAGTATTCCTGCACGTTTTACTTCATTGCCACAAGCTATTGCTATGGTTGATACGTTTTTGGAAACCGAATTTGAAGGTGGAAGACATCAACGTAGAGTAGAAAAGATTGCTTGTAGTTAATTTTTAGTAATTACAAAATATAAACGTCAGCTTGTTACAGCTGGCGTTTTTTTGTTATAGTATTTTTGAATCAACTCCATGCAGTACTTGGAATTTATACCAGGCTTTCATGAGTTGAATGAGTTCTTTGATTGGTATGATAACCGTTGGATATTTAGATACTAAACTTAACGGATCTGCTATTAAGTGCACATTATTTTCTATGATATCAACATAGGCATCGCCTTGTGCAAAACTAAAGTATTCATGTTTTGTGTGTTCATTTTTTTTCTGAATGTAAACATTGCAGCTTGTTTTTTAATACATCAAAAATCTTCACAGATTTCTAAACCTTCTAAAAATTCGGTAAAAGAGTTTGCAAGTTTGTGCATTTCTCCATCAGAATAATATACATATATACTTCCATGTTCTTCTTTTTTGAGAGACATTGATAAACTTCCTGTACGGGTAACACCAATCATTACTTGCATTTCAGGATAATCTTCTAAATAACCTATTAGATTTCCTTCTTCAAAAATATAACTACCATATTTTATAGGTAATATGTAAAAAAAGTTTATTTCATCTTCCCATATATCTGGTAAAAAATAATAATCTTCTAAAGGATTAATACCATTACATTTTAACATGTGATTTTTATAATCTTGTGGCAATTTTATACTGTAATTATTTTCTAATTGCTGAAATTCTTCAAGAGTTATGTTTTGTGCTTTTGATTTGTATTTAATCATTACAGCTTGTTTTTTCTAAATTATTCTTCTTCCCAGATTTTATCTTGATAATCCCAATCTATAAAACCAGCATGATTTTCTAGTATTATTTTTTCAATTCCTTCTTTAAAATTGTTTTTCAATTTAGCAGGGAATTCTCCTATTAGATAGATAGCTCCAGTTTTATCACATTCTATTGTATACGGATAGTGCGGATTTTGATAAAATCCAACTGGAAAAGTAAGCACATTGCCTTCAAGTGAAGGTTTTTGTAGATATGATGATATTTTTAATCTTTTTCTAGATACAGCTTTTAAATTAAGAGTTCCTGAATAGTTATTATTTAAATCATTGGTTTCCACTAATAAATCGCCATATTCATATAGAAATTCTTTTAAAAATTCTGGTAACTCATTGAATTTATTGATTTTATCATATTTTTTCTTCAAATTTCTTCCTTCGTACCAACCAGCTTTTTTAAATTGTTCTTGGACTTCTTTTCTGAATTTCATGATTTTTTAGACTTCTTTGTACTCAAAAGTAGTAATAAATTTTAGGTGTTTTTTTGTGATTGCGTATTAAAAATAATTTTCCAGTGTATCCGTATATTTGCTATAAATTAATTTTGAAATTTATGCTAACAATACAAGTTAAATCTTTTGATGCCTTTTCTATTGATGAATTGTATGATGTATTGCAATTACGAAGTGAAGTTTTTGTGGTAGAACAAGATTGTGTATATCAAGATATTGATGGAAAAGATAGAAAAGCATTGCATGTAATTGGCCATGACGGAAATGGAAAAGTTGTTGCCTATACTCGAATTTTTAATGCTGGCGATTATTTTGATAAAGCTAGTATTGGTAGAGTAGTGGTTTCATCAACAGCACGTGCTTTTGGGTATGGACATGAAATTATAAAAGCTTCTATTGCTGCAATTCAGGAACATTATGAGACAAAAGCTATCAAAATTTCAGCACAAACATACTTACGAAAATTTTATACTTCACACGGATTTAATCAAATAGGAGAGAAATATTTGGAAGATGGAATTCCACATATTGCCATGATTAGATCTTAACTTTTTTTAGATTTATATAGGTATTATTTCTAAGACTTCTATAAAATTACAAGTAGCATGCTAGTATTTTTATGTACGTTTAAATTTGATAACTATTTAAAAATATAAATCCAGCAATACTGCCTAATATTAATCCGATACAGACTTCAAGAATAGTATGTCTTTTTAATTTAACTCTAGACCAACCAATTAAGATTGTAAAAAGAAACAATATTATAGATACTGGAATGTTTATAACGCTAACACAAATAGCCATATACGAATTTAAGGAAACGTGTAACGAGCTTTTTATTTTATAATTTACTAAAAAGGAAATAGTAATGAGTCCTGTACCAATAAAAAGACCTAAGCATAAATATTTGGGTTTGTTTGTAAAATATAATGTGAATGTAGTTAGTAAGAGAAATACAATTATAAACGGAAATAACGTTCTTCTTTGTAGTTGATTTGAAACATCAAAATTTGTATAAGAACCATTTTTCGATTTTATAAACATCCAAATTGTTATGGGAAGAATTGCTATTCCTATGAGTATTGCAAGACTTTGAATGCTATATGTTATTCCTTCTAATGAAATTAATACCAGTCCGATAATTATAGGTAAAAGCAACAACGGATGTCCTATGATTGAAATTACTTTCGCTATTTTATTCATTCTGACATATTGGTATTAGAAAAGATTCTATAATTTAATTATTTCCGTTTTATACTTGGTGGCAAGCCCTCGAAGTAGTTGACTATTTAGTAGATACAAATTACGCTGCTAGTATTAGCAGCGTAAGTATAAAATATATTTTTTATTAGTTCTTTAATTTAAAATAGCATCATATTTACTTTTATTAGCTAATAAATCTGTAGCAGCTTTTATTGCTTCATCATGTGTTAGTTGATATTCATATAAACCTTCACGATAGAAATAACGCTTTAAAATTTCGTTTTGAAGCTCTAACTCAATTTGTGTTTTATACGTGTCTAAAGCTTCTAATTTACTTTGTTTGATAGAAGCTAATAAATCATTGTATTCTTTAGAGACAGTATTTCCAAAATCGGCTGCTTCTTTCGTACTCATGATTTTTTTCAATTCTTTTTCAGTATTGGTTTCGTAATAATCCATTCCGCTTGCAACAACATTTTGTTTAAAAGCATCATAATTAGTATTATCAAAAGTAAAATCGTTCATTGACGCAAATGAATTTTTATTATAAAATTCTGTCGCATAATCAAATACAACTAAGTTTCCGATTAATGATTTTGTGAAATCACTTGTTTTTTGTGAGGCAATTTCAATATCAGGATTAATTCCGCCACCATCATAAACTGTTCTTCCTTTTTTCGTTTTAAAAGCATTGTAATCACTTTCATCAGTTCTTACAGCATTTCCATCTTTATCTCTATTCCAGTAATCTAATGCTTGAATACAACGTCCTGAAGGTGTATAATATCTTGAAATGGTTACTTTTAATTGTGTTCCGTAAGTTAGTTTTTTAGGTTGTTGCACCAATCCTTTTCCAAAACTACGTGCACCAATAACAACAGCTCTATCTAAATCTTGCAAAGCTCCAGAAACAATTTCACTTGCAGAAGCACTTCTTCCGTTGACTAAAACTACCAATGGAATTTCTGTATCTACAGGTTTTTTTCTAGTCTTATAGGTTCTGTTATATTTTTTTACTTTCGATTTTGTCGTTACAATTACTTCTCCTTTTGGGACAAATAAGTTTACAATTGCAATAGATTCTCTAAGCAATCCACCAGGATTTCCACGCAAGTCTAATACAATTCGTTCTGCACCATCTTCTTTTAGTTTTTCTAAAGCATCTTTGGTTTGCGCACTTGCTTTTTTGTTGAATTTTGCCAGTACAATGTATCCTGTTTTATCATCAATCATTTTATAAAAAGGAACTGCATCAACTTCAATTTTACTTCGTGTTAATTCAGTAGTATATTCTTTTCCTTGACGTTTGTATACAATAGTTACTTTACTGTTGGCAGCGCCTTTTAGTAATTCGCCAGTATCTTCTTTAAAATTTGCAATAACAATGTCACCAATTTTTACAACTTCATCACCAGCTTTCAATCCAGCTTTATCTGCAGGATAACCTTTGTAAGGTTCTATGATGGTGATTTTGTTTTTGTTTCTTCGTACAGAAGCGCCAATACCTGAATATTCACCAGCATTTCTAATTTTTGCAGCTTCTACATCTTGCTCGTTGTAAAATTTGGTATAAGGATCAAGATCATTTAGCATTTCTTTGATGGCATCATCCATCAATTCAGCAGGATTCGTTTCATCTACATAATTCATGTTTAATTGCTTAAACATAGTTGTAAATATTTCGATTTGCTTTGCAATTTCGAAGAAATCACTTTTAAAACTTACGGTTCCAAGTAAAAATATAATAGCTAGGGAAGGAACTACAATTCGTTTTTTGAATATTTTTTTCATCTTGAGTATTCTATTAATAGCTAATAAGATAGCTTTCGTAAAATTAATTTTCGGGTGTTTGAGTTGCGTCAATTTTTTCTAAAAACTTTTGCAAGAGTCGAACCATTGATTTTTCTATTTCTTCAAAAGTTGGTTCTTGTTTTCCAATATACAAAAACATAAAAGCATAGGATGTTGATATTGTGTTAAAAACATCATTTTTATGTAATCGATAGGCTTCGCGCATTAATCTTTTGATACGATTGCGTGTTACAGCTTTTTTAAAACGTCTTTTTGTGACAGAAACTCCAGCTTGAATTAACACGTCTTTTGGCAAATCAGTTGCAATGTATACGAGTTTTAAAGGAAACTTAGAAACAGCATTTCCTTCACTGAAAAGTAACTCCAGGCATTTTTTACTTTTTAATTTTTCTTCTTTTGGAAAACGATAATTCATGAAATTATATTGACTCGATTATCGAGATTTATATGTGTTGACATTTCTGTCGAATTTTTTTCTGATCTCTTAATTAATACTTTGAAAACTTGTCTCTAAGTAGTTAATTGGGTAAAAATAGAAAATAAGATTGTATTTGTTATCTTTAATGTTCACTGACTATACATGAAGAAAGTACAATTAGAGCGTTATTTTAAACTTTTTACCAACGAAGAAGCTGAAAAATTCTTTGATGATGCATTAAAAACGCAGCATATTGATTTTGTAAAAAGGGAAATTCCTGATTCTAAGTTTACTGAGTATTTTTTTGATGAAAAAGATCTTCCTTTTGTAGAACACGTCAACGAATGTTTAAAAGAAAAAGAAGCTGAAGAAACTGTACATATCACTTCTAAAAAATATAACAAACCGTATACAATAGAACTCTTGTTAACACTTGTTCTTATTGTATTAGTCATTGCTATTATAATTTTGATATAACAAAAAAACACGCTAAAAAGTTATTATAAACGTCATTCTGGACTTGATCCAGAATCTCATCAAGTTGATTTTCAATTATTATAACAACTTTTTAGCGCGTCTTTTTTTTAAAATTATTTTCCTTCTGTAAATTGTTTTGTTTTTGAAGAGGTGATTTTCTTTTTATACAGTTTTTCTGTAGTATTTGAGCTTGACATAGGAATATATACATATTCTAACTTTGCAGTTTCAATACGTAATGTATCTATTCTAGTTTGCCAAACTGTATCTTTTACTATAGTTATGGTAGGTTGTGGATTGGTATGAATATCACTTTCACATGCTTTCAATAAAGCATTGAACCATAATAAAATAATGATAATAATGAGTAATATTCGATCTGTAGATATTTTTATAGATTTCATGATGTGTATCGGTAAAAAAAGCCTTTGTATGTACACAAAGGCTTTTATATTATATATGTTTTATGGATAATTGAATTTCTAGTACTATGGTGTATATCGTTTAAATTGCCCAATTTTCATAGTTATATAGTACTGATTTTCAATCTTTTTGGGTTTTAGGATCTTTCTCTTTATCATTTACAAGAATATCGATGGTTTCTTCTAAATCTTCTAGTGATTTTTTTTTAATCATATTCACTAAAGCTTTAAAAGGATTAATTCCATAAATCTTATTAAAATTTTCCATGATAGATTTTATTTCTGCTATAGCAATAAATCCTGCGATAATTCGCTGAAAAGGAATTTCATTGACAATGTATTTTTCTAACAGAAAAGCAGATATCACCACCAAGTTATAAATGAAAAATTTGGAGACCGTATTCCCAATACGTTCGCTTGTTATTGGTTTATTTTCTTTAATTGCTGCGTAGGCTCCTGTGATGAAATCTACTACAATTAAAAAAGCTACTGTAAGCATTACAGAAGCTATCGGAGCAATTAACGTTAATAACCAAAAGAAATATGGTTTAATTTTCTCCATTTTTTGATAGTTTTCTATAATCTAAAACTCTATTTTTAGGATAAGCTTTAATAGAAACTCTATTATTTTGGTTGCCACCTAAAATGTAAACGTATCGTTTTGTTTGTTTAACAAAAAAACCAACGTGTCCTTTCCAACTACTAGGAGATTCGCGCCATAATACGACTACATCTCCTTGTTTTGGCAATGCGGTAGATTCACCAACATTTAACCAACTTCTTGCATTTAATTTTCCACTGTATGAGTAATTTTCAGTCTTTGAAACCCAATTAACAAATGCGCTACACCAAGCAGTTTCATCGTTTACTTTACTGCTGTTGTACCCTAATGCTTCAAAGTATCTAACAATTTGGGGATTATCTACCTTACCATCAACTTCTCTTACACCATATTGTGATAATGCTTTTTGAATTAAGCTCATAGTTTTTAACTTTTATTGATTAATTAGACAAATGAGATTGTCTGAAAATAATTTGTAGGCTATCATACATGCAAACATGTATTTGTATATCATTTATATTTTCCTGAAAATGTTGGAATTTAATTTGAGAATAAAAAACTTATCATTGCTGCAACATGTGTTTATATATTTTCTTAACCAGAATAAGGATTTGCAGGCGTATTAAGATTCTTCTCAACAGTGTTTTTTAAATATAAATAATACAAAATCATGTATCATTCATTAGAAAAGCGAGTACAAATATAAAACATATTACAATATAAAACAAACATATTACAATAAAATAATTGTTTTTTTCTGTTTTTTGTTTGAATTTGCACAGTATCATTTATAATGTATATGTCAATCAAAAAAAATCCCTTACTAAGAAGGGATTTTTTGAATACGTAGTGTTTATATGAATATTTGTAAATAACCCTAAAACTTTTTTCATAAAACAATAACCGTATTCACTGCAAGATGCTTTGGTGTGTTGTTTAAAAGAAGACTCCTTATGGCAAGAAAAGGAGCCTTCTAGATATATATATTTCAATGAGAATTGAGTGACTAGCTATTACTGTTTCAAAATATTATATATCGTTTTTTCTGAAATGAACAGTTTATTAACCAGTTCGTTAATAATGACTTTCATTTGCTTTGCAGAATTGTCTTCTACGTAATTGTGAATAAATTTTTTTCTTTTGTCTAATAGCTCTTTACTTCTTTTCATGGTATTCTATTATATGGTATTATTATCTATTGTATCTTCTAAAAAATCGTATTGGAATTTGCACTCAAATACGTAACCGTCAGTCTATATTGTATCGCTTTTTATGTATTTATGAAGAATAAAATCGATATTTATCCTCACAAATGTTTGATTTTCAATAAAAATTCATATATTAGCAACAAATTACAGTACAAATATAAACAAATTACAGATTATTTCAAACATAAAACAGAAATATTTTGTAAAATGTTTAAATTATTGAGAGAGATATGGAAGGAATACATGAAAAAATAAAACAGATTATAGAGCATTTTCGTCTTAATAATAATTCATTTTCCAAACGAATAGGCGTGACTAGCACAACAATAGATAGTATTACAAATGGTAGACCACAGCCTGATGGTTCTAGAAAAAGAACAAAACCAGGATATGATTTATTGACAAGTATTATTAAAGAATTTGACATCAACCCTGATTATTTGTTTGGAATGAACTCACAAATGTTTAAGTCTGATAACAAAGAATTTCAAACATATGCTGGAATCCCTCAAGTTGTTGCTGTAAACCAAGAAGGAGAAGAAAATGTAGTATATGTTCCTATTAAAGCCAGAGCTGGTTATTTAGACGGTTATGGAGATGCAGGTTATATAGAAACGTTGCCTTCATTTAGCATGCCACATTTAACCAACGGAACCTATCGTTGTTTTGAAGTACAAGGAAATTCTATGGTACGTACTTTTTTTGATGGCGATTTGGTTTTTGGAAAATATGTAGAAGATTTAAATGATGTAAAAGATGGCCGCGTATACGTAATTGTAAGTCGTAATGATGGAATTGTTTTAAAACGTGTAATTAATAGAATAGAAGAACGCGGAAAATTAATTCTGAAATCAGATAATAAAGATGGAAACTATCCAACATATACAATAAATGCAGAAGAAATTATGGAAGTTTGGTATGTAACCATGTTTGCTTCCAAACAAATGCCAGAACCTGTAGATGTTTATGACAGACTTCACGATTTAGAAAGTAAAATAGTATTGCTTGAAAATGCTTTGCGACAAAAGAATTAACAACAAGATTATAGTATAAAAAAAGCGAGGAAACAACAATTATTTCCTCGCTTTTTTAGTTTGTATAATTTCTAATTATGGTCTACCAACATTGTTTTCTCTGTTGATATCTGCCATTAATTGTGAAGGATCAATTTCTACACTTTTAACCGTTTTGCTTGTTTCCAATAAATAGAATGGATATGCCCAAGCCCAATCAGCTTTTTGAGTAGCCGTTGTTGACTTTTCTCCACGCATCATACGTAATGGAATGTAAAATTCTTCACTAGAACCATCCGTATAATTTACAGTTAAATCTATAGGCATTGGCATTAATCCAATACGTTCTAACACAATTTTATTTCCTTTTACTTCCTTTACACCGTAATCAATAGTATTGATTGTTTGTGTCCAATCTGTTAAATACCAATCTAAATGAATTCCAGAAACTTTTTCTGCAGTTCTTTTGATATCATTTGGTGTTGGATGTTTGAATTTAAAGTCATCAAAATACTTTCTGAGCGTTTTTTCTACATTTTCTTTTCCAATAATATATTCCAATTGTGTTAAGAAAAGTTCTCCTTTGCTATAGGCAGATGCGCTGTACGCTCTATTGTAATTGTAACGATCAGCATGTGTTGTAAGTGGTTGTTGTCTTCCTGATTTTACTAGATTGAAATACGACTTGTAAGAACCTTTGTATGGATTCTCTCTGTTCATATCCATAATATGATTCATACAACGATCAGAGATATATGAAGTAAAGCCTTCATCCATCCATTCATGTTTAGATTCGTTGGTAGCAAGTAAGAACTGAAACCAAGTATGTGCCAATTCGTGTGCAGTAACTCCAACTAAGCTTCCAAACTTTCTTTTTCCAGTAATTAAAGTACACATTGCATACTCCATTCCACCATCACCACCTTGAATTACAGAGTATTGTTTGTATGGATATTGCCCGATGTATTCATTATAATACACAAGCATTTCTGCAGTTTTATATTGTAATTCTTTCCAGTTTTCTTTGATTTCCGGATCGTTCTTATATAAAAAGTGTAATGTTACACCATTTGCACCTTTTCTGGTATCATGAATATAATCTGGATCGGCTGCCCAAGTAAAATCATGTACGTTTGGCGCTTTAAAATGCCAAGTAAGTGTATTTCCCGCAGGTCTTTCTACTTTTCCAGTTTCATATCCGTATCCTATTTGATTAGGATTTTGTAAATATCCAGTTCCACCGATAACATAGTTTTTGTCAATCGTAATTTTTACATCAAAATCTCCCCAAACACCATGAAATTCACGTGCAATGTATGGTGGTGTGTGCCAGCCTTCAAAATCATATTCAGCCATTTTAGGATACCATTGCGTCATAGATAAAGCAACACCTTCTTTATTGTTTCTTCCAGAACGACGAATTTGTACAGGTACTTGTCCTACAAAATTCATATCAAACGTAGTAGAAGCACCTGGTTGAATAGGCTTTGCTAAGGTTACTTCTAATATTGTTCCTTCAGTGGTATGTGTTAGCTTTTGTCCGTCTTGCGTTAAAGAATTGACTCTTATATAACCAATTTCACTATCAGATAATTTACTGATTCTGTCTCCAATTTTTGTACTTGGATCTGGAATAGTTCTAGAACGTACGTCCATTTCACTTCCTGGCTGGAAAGCATTGAAGTATAAATGGTAGTATACTTTATCTAAAACATCAGGTGAATTATTTGTGTAGACTAATTTTTGAGCTCCTGTATATTGATAGTTATTCACGTTCATATCAATATCCATCGTATAATCAACTTTTTGTTGCCAATAGGTTGAATTAGCTTTGTAGGAAACCATATTTTTATCTGTACTCATTGTTTCTTGCTGAGGTTTACAAGCCGAAAAAACAAGAACGATAAGGATGCTTATTCTACTAAAAATTTTCATCTGTTTTATATTTTTTAGAGTTTGTTTGATATAACTTATAACTTCACTTTTCCTCTGCTAACTTTGTCAGCTAAAATAAGCGCGTTGTAGGCGTTTGCAATTTTTCCTGAGCGAGATGCTTTCGAAAACGGCATAGCTCCACTAGACTGATCTACAACAACGTCTCTGTTGATAGGAAGACCAGATTGCATAATAATCTTTTTTACTTGTGCAGCTGTTAATTTTGGATACTGAGATAAAATCAAAGCAGCAATTCCTGCAACACCAGGAGAAGCCATAGATGTTCCTCCAATAGATTTATATTCGTTTTCTGGGAATGTTGAATAAATTTTAGATCCCGGTGCAAAAACATCTACGTTTGTTTGTCCGTAGTTAGAATATTCGGCAACCATTTGAGATCCATATTTATTTTTCAAAGCACCAACCGTTAAGAAGGTATCAGATACTTCAGCTCCTGTTTTTATTTGATCGTTTGGATATACAGCTATTAAGTCTAAGTTTTCATTTTCATTTCCAGCAGCATTTACAATAAGCACATTGTTTTTTCCCGCGTAAGCGATAGCATCACGAACCCAATCAGAATTTGGAGAGAAATATTTACCAAAACTTGTATTAATAACTCTTGCGCCATTATCAACAGCATAACGAATAGCTAAAGCAACATCTTTGTCATATTCATCGCCATTAGGAACCATTCTTACTGCCATGATTGCTACATTATTTGCAACACCATTTGCTCCTTTACCATTGTTACGTTCTGCAGCAATAATTCCAGCAACATGCGTTCCGTGCGCTTCAGTTTTAACCGTATGTTTTACATTTCCGTTTCCGTAATTTGTATCTGTAATATCATATGGATTATCACCAACTGGCGTTCTTCCATCAAAATTAGTGTTGAGGTGATAGTTTAAATAATCACTAGCACCAGTAATTTCTTCTTTAAGGGTTTCTTCAACATCATTAAATGTATCAAACTCCTCTCTGCTCAACAGTTGTTTAGCAATACCAATATTTTGTAATAAAGTTTGATCTTTTGTTTGTATGGCATTTACGTCTTCTAAAGAAAAATCATCTTTCTTTAAATGTGCTTTTATCGAGGTACTTACATCTTTAACACGCGCTGAGATTTGCTCTAATTGTGTTTTACCTGCATTATATTCTTCATATTCTTTTTCGACTTCCGCTTTAGCTTTAGCATAATCTGGATGACTTGTTCCTTTTTTTAGAATACGTGTTTTTTCAAGAGTTTCATTGTATGAATCACCCAAAAAGTTCCAACCATGAATATCGTCTATATAACCATTGTTGTCATCATCTTTTCCGTTGTTTGGAATTTCTTTTGAGTTGGTCCAAATTACGTCATCTAAATCTTCATGATCAATATCGATTCCTGAATCTAATACTGCGACAATAACTTTTTTACCTTTTTTACCTTTGATGATTTCAGCATATGCTTTATCGATACTCATCCCAGGAATGGTATCTGTAATTAAATCTTTGTGTCCCCAAGTTTTAAGTTCTTCTTCTGTAAGCGAACGTTCTTTTAAGGGTGTAGCGTCTATGTTTGCAATAGGAGTTGATAAAATAGGGGCTGTTGTGCTTCCACAACCTGCTAATAATAGCAGAGAAGCAGCATAAATTGAGGGTTTAATAAATTTCATTTTTTTAGTATTGTATAAATAGTGGGTTTTTAAAATATATCTTTACAGGTAAATACTTCATGTAAGCGAACACCTTTTTCAGTATGTTTTACCGTAATGATTTCGTGATGCGCATCGTGTTCTAGAAAGAGATAAAAATTTTGATCTGCTGCCATGTTTAGAAATTTTTCTTTTTCATCAAGAGTTAGCAAAGGTCTTGTATCGTACCCCATGACAAATGGAAGTGGTAAATGTCCAACAGTTGGTAGCAAATCTGCCATAAAACAAATAGTTTTTCCTTTATAATGAATCATTGGAATCATTTGTTTTTCTGTATGACCATTTGCAAAAAACACATCAAAACCGAGCGCAGATTTTGTTAAAATATCTAATTCTGGTTGCGCAATAAAGTTGAGGTGACCACTTTCTTGCATTGGAAGGATGTTCTCTTTCAAAAAAGAAGCTTTTTCACGTCTGTTTGGAATTGTTGCCCATTGCCAGTGATTTTCATTACTCCAAAACCGAGCATTTTTGAATGCTGGCTCATAACCAGTTCGATCTTTATTCCATTGAATGGTTCCGCCACAATGATCAAAGTGTAAATGTGTCATAAACACATCAGTAACATCGTCTTTATGAAAACCGTGTTCTTTCAGTGATTTTTCAATTGAATCATCGCCCCAAAGATGGTAATAGCCGTAAAACTTATCACTTTGTTTATTTCCCATACCTGTATCGACAAGAATAAGTCGCTCTCCATCTTCAATCAATAAACATCTTGCGGCAATATCAATCATATTATTGGCATCTGCAGGATTGGTACGTTGCCACAATGATTTCGGAACTACGCCAAACATAGCACCACCATCTAATTTAAAATTTCCAGCGGCAATAGGATATAGCTTCATAAAAGTTATTTCTAATTTTGTCTTGCAAATTAACAAAACCACAACAAAAAAGTGTGATTGTTAAGGTTTTATTAAGAAAACTAAAGGTATATTCTTAATATTAATACAATTTCCTGTACTTCTTTACCCAATATGTAGAAGTAATATGAAAAGTTGGAGTGATTATCAATAGGAATGCCTTCAAAGCTAGTATCTTTTAAAGATATTATAGTTTTTCCGCTAAAATCATATTTTTGAAATAATATATCAACGTAAACTTAATGTAGCATAATTCTTATATATTTAAAGTTTTTGTTTTCTAAAGAATGTTACTTGAGAAAAGTAACATAAGACTTTTGTAAAATAAAAAAACACTCTATTTCTTTTATCTTTAAAGCAAGAAATATCTTATGAAAATTAATAAAGAGCTAGACTTAGCATTTAATTTTATAGAAAAAACGAATAGAAATTTATTTCTAACAGGTAAAGCAGGAACTGGAAAGACAACTTTTTTACATAAAATTAAAGAAAGTTCCTTTAAACGAATGGTTGTGGTTGCGCCTACTGGTGTAGCAGCAATTAACGCGAAAGGTGTTACCATTCACTCTTTTTTTCAGTTGCCTTTTGAACCTTTTATTCCTAATGCAGTTGAAAGAAAAACAACGACACAACGTAAATTCAGTAAAACCAAAATTGACATTATAAGATCTTTAGATCTTGTTGTGATTGATGAAATTAGTATGGTACGTGCTGATGTATTAGATGGTATTGATGCTGTATTGCGTAGGTATAAAGATAGAACGAAACCTTTTGGTGGTGTACAATTATTACTCATTGGAGATTTGCAACAACTTTCACCTGTGGTACGACCTAATGAATGGCAATTGTTGAAAAATTATTACCAAACTGCTTATTTTTTTAGCAGCATTGCTTATCAGAAAGCTGCTATCTTGGCTATTGAATTAAAATATATTTATCGTCAACAAAATCAGGAGTTTATAGCAATTCTTAATGAGATTCGAAACAATAAACTTTCTACTGCAGCAGCAGAAAGTTTAAATAAACAATACCAACCAAATTTCAATCCAAAAAAGGAAGATGGATATATTACACTTACTACACATAACAATCGTGCAGACGCTATCAATCAAGAACAATTAGATAGTTTAGACACGCATGAAAGAACGTATGTTGCACAAGTTTCAGGTGATTTTAATGAAAAAACATATCCAAATAGCGAAAACTTAGTACTCAAAGAAGGCGCACAAGTAATGTTCATTAAAAATGATAGTTCTATTGAAAAACGGTATTATAATGGAAAAATTGGTACTGTAATTCATTTGGATAAAGAAACCATCACTGTAAAATGCTCAGAAGATGATATTATTGAAGCAACTTACGAAACTTGGGAAAACATAAAGTATACACTCAATAAAGAAACCAAAGAAATTTCCAATACTATTGAAGGAACGTATACACAGATTCCACTACGATTGGCATGGGCAATTACCATTCATAAAAGTCAAGGGTTAACATTTGATAAAGCAATTATTGATGCGGAAGCTTCTTTTGCGCACGGACAAACCTATGTAGCATTGAGTAGATGTAAAACATTGGAAGGTATTGTATTAAAAACACCTATAAAAGCAGCAAGTATTATTAGTGATACTACTGTAGATACGTTTACGGAACAACTTGAAGAAAATGAACCTAACGAGGCCGATTTGAAAGCTTCAAAGAAAGCATTTCAGCTAGATTTAATCAGCGAAGTATTTGATTACAATCCGTTTTTATATCCAGTAAAAAGATTGCTAGATTTATATCATAAAAACAAAAACACGCTTGCAGGAAACTTATTACAAACATTAGAAACGATCAAAGACACAGGAATTATCCCTTTGTTAAAGGTTAATACTAAATTTAAAAGTCAGTTAGCATCATTAGCGAAAACTATTGAAAATCCTGAGGAAGATGCAACCATTCAAGATCGTTTTAAGAAAGCAGTTGCTTATTTTAAAACTCAAACGAAGCAACATATCGCTGAGGTTTTGAGTACGTTCACTTTTGCAACCGACAATCAAGCAGTTTCAACAGATATTGAAAAACAATTGAAAGATTTGGAAGAGAAACTAGCCGTAAAAACTAAGATTTTAGAAGCGTTGTCAAATCATTTTTCAACTGAAAATTACTTAAAAATACGCGCAAATGCCGTCTTAGAAGTTTCAGAAGTGAAGGTGGTAAAACGTCCAATAGCTACTTCAACATCACATGAAGAATTGTTTGAAAATTTACGATTATTTAGGTTGAGTATCTCCAATTCCGATAACATTCCGCCATTTCAAGTATTTACACAGAAATCATTGTTTGAAATGTGTGAACTATTACCAGCAACACCAAAACAACTCAAAAAAATACACGGTATGGGCAAAGTACGTGTAGAAAAATATGGTGAAGAAATTTTAGAAATTATCAACGATTATATCACTCAAAACAATCTTTCTCCGATGAAGGAAGAAGTCATCATTGAAGTTGAAAAGAAAAATACAAAAGAAACTTCATTAGACTTTTTTAAAGAAGGTTTGTCTGTAGAAGAGATTGCTGAAAAAAGAGCTTTGGCAGCTTCTACAATTTTTGGACATTTAGGACATTATGTGATGGAAGGTGTATTGAAAATTACCGAAATATTACCAGAAGAAAAAGTATCAAAAGGATTGGAAATTATTAAAAATAATATGTTTGACGGTTTAAATGAACTCAAAGAAATTGCAGGTACTGATTTTTCGTATAACGAACTTCGAGTCTTGCTAAAGTATAGTGAGAATAACTAATTTCAAAAACTGTTTTTTTAATATGTTAAGATCTAACTTATCTTAGTATTTTAATTGTTAAATTTACAATTCAATAAAAAAAGCACATGCTCGAATTAGCAGGAATTATTATTTTAGGAATATTAGCACAATGGGTTGCATGGAAATTTAAAATTCCAGCAATTTTACCATTAATACTCATTGGGTTACTTGTTGGACCAGTTGCCGCAGAATTTTTGTCGGAAGATGGAACTAAATGGATTGAACCCATTTGGAATCATGAAAAAGGAAAAGGACTATTTCCAGGAGAAAGTCTGTATTATTTTGTGTCGTTAGCCATTAGTATTATTCTGTTTGAAGGCGGATTGACCTTGAAACGTGCAGAAATTAAAAATGTAGGTCCCGTAATTACAAAACTTATTACACTAGGTTCAGCAATTACATTTTTTGGTGCTGGAATTGTAGCACATTTAGTTTTTGGACTAAGTTGGGAATTATCATTCTTGTTTTCAGGATTGATTATTGTAACAGGACCAACAGTGATTACGCCGATTCTTCGAAATATTCCTTTGAAAAAAGATATCTCTACAGTATTAAAATGGGAAGGAATTCTGATTGATCCTATTGGTGCTTTAGTAGCCGTTTTGGTATTTGAATTTATTAGTGTAGAAGGCGATAGCGGCTTTACAAAGACAGCTTTAATTGAATTTGGAAAAATTATCCTTTTCGGAACAACGTTCGGCTTTACATTTGCACATGCTTTAGCGTTTGCGATCAACAAAAAATTTATTCCACACTACCTACTCAATGTAGTATCACTTTCTGTGGTTTTATTGGTATTTGTAGAATCTGAAATCTTTGCGCACGAATCTGGTTTATTGGCAGTTGTGGTGATGGGAATGGTACTAGGAAACGGAAAACTTGAAAATATAAAAGAACTTCTATACTTTAAAGAATCGCTCAGTGTATTATTAATCTCGATACTCTTCATTCTGCTTGCTGCAAATATTGATATGAAAGATTTGATGCTATTATATAACTGGAAAACAGCGGTTTTATTTGTGCTTGTCGTTTTTGTGATACGACCGTTAGGCGTTTTCTTAAGTACTTCAAATTCAAAATTGAAAACCAACGAAAAACTCTTTATTAGTTGGGTTGGACCGCGAGGAATTGTGGCCGCCGGAATTGCGTCATTATTTGGAAGTAAATTAGTAAATCAAAATGTTGCTGGAGCCGAATACATTACACCATTGGTATTTATGATTGTACTTGGTACTGTATTATTAAATGCTACTACAGCGCGCTTATTTGCGAAATTAGTTGGAGTATTTTTAACAAAATCAGAAGGAATTTTAATTGTTGGTGCTTCAAAGGTATCAAGATTAATAGGTCACTATTTAAAAGCAAATGGACGCAACGTGGTATTAATTGATAGCAATCAAAATAACATAGAGATAGCACAAGAATTAGGCATAGAAGCTATCAGTACTGACATCTATTCTAACACACTTACAGATAATATAGAACTGAATGATGTAGGTTATTTAATGGCACTTACGGGAAACTCAGATATTAATAAGTTTGCTGTTGATAAGTACGGTGCTGAATTTGGTGAAAATGGTTCGTTCAGGTTGGTGACACGAGAAGAAATGCTCGATGAAAATAACAATCCGAAAGAAGGTTTATTTTCTCATACTGACGATTATAATTCGCTTACGGAAGTAACTCGTAAGTTTCCTTCTATTCAAGAAATTGATATTAACGATACAAGCCATTACAAGAGTTTAATTGAATATACCAATAACGATAAGTACATTATTCCTTTGTTTATTAAAAAGGAAGACGGAGAGTTTCACATTATTTCCTCATACAATACCGAAATAGACGAAATTGGTGAAAACTGGAAGTTAGTATACTTGGGAAAACCGTTTGATTTGGAAGCAACTCAAACCGAATAAAAATATGTAGTATGAAATGGGAGATTTTAATAGGAATTGCCATCTCTGTATTTACGGCGATATTTGGAATTATTAAGTTTGTCAATGAAAAAGAGAAAGAATTTAAGAAAGAATTTTGGCAAAAACGCTATGAAAACTATGAGCGTGTATTAGAATTGACTTCTAAAATAGTTGTTTCAAAAGATATAAGCACAGTAAGAGAAGAAATCAGTGAGTTTCGTCAATATTATTGGGGAAAGCTTGCCATGATTGAAGATCAGCAAGTATGCGATGCTATGATTAATTTTGAAAAAGAGCTGCAAAACATAGAAAAAGGTAAATCGAAAACCTTTAAAAATCTAGAGAATATGTGCTACTATTTAGCAATTTCTTGTCGAAATTCATTAAATGATACTTGGAAGCCAGTTACATTAAATGAATTAGAGAATAAGCCTACGAATGAATCATAATACAACTTTATCAAACTAAAAAAGCGACCGTAATCTTCTTACAATCGCTTTATGTATATAAAATTTTGTGTTTAATCGTTCAGTTTCAATACCGCCATAAACGCTTGTTGAGGTATTTCTACATTCCCAACTTGGCGCATACGTTTTTTACCTTTTTTCTGCTTTTCTAATAGTTTACGCTTACGCGAAATATCACCACCATAACATTTTGCCGTTACATCTTTACGAAGTGCTTTGATGGTTTCACGAGAAATGATTTTTGCTCCAATAGCTGCCTGAATTGGAATATCAAACTGCTGTCTTGGAATCAATTCTTTTAACTTCTCACACATCTTTTTACCGATTGTATACGCATTATCGAAGTGAATTAATGCTGAAAGTGCATCTACTGTTTGTGCATTTAATAAAATATCGACACGTACTAATTTTGAAGCGCGCATTCCAATTGGCGAATAGTCAAATGATGCATATCCTTTAGAAACTGTTTTTAATCGATCATAAAAATCAAATACAATTTCTGCCAAAGGCATATCAAACGATAATTCTACACGTTCTGTTGTCAAATACGTTTGATTGGTAATTAAACCACGTTTTTCAATACACAACGACATTACATTACCTACAAAGTCAGATTTTGTAATGATTGTTGCTTTAATATAAGGTTCTTCCACACGATCCAAACTTGACGGATCAGGTAAATCGGAAGGATTATTTACGATGATGATTTCATCAGGATCTTTCTTTGTAAAGGCATGGTATGATACGTTAGGAACCGTTGTAATTACGGTCATATTGAATTCACGTTCCAAACGTTCTTGAATAATTTCCATGTGTAACATTCCTAAGAATCCACAACGAAAACCGAAACCTAATGCAGCAGAACTTTCAGGTGTAAATACCAAAGAAGCATCATTTAGTTGTAGCTTTTCCATAGAGTTACGAAGTTCTTCATAATCTTCAGTATCTACCGGATAAATTCCTGCAAAAACCATTGGTTTTACATCCTCAAAACCTTCAATAGCATTGGTTGTTGGTTCTTTAGCATCAGTAATAGTATCACCAACTTTTACTTCACGTGCATCTTTAATACCTGTAATTAAGTATCCAACATCACCAGTTTTGATTTCTTTTTTAACAACCTGATTTAACTTTAACGTTCCAATTTCGTCCGCATTATATTCTTTATCAGTTGCAACGAATTTGATACGTTGTCCTTTTTTAATAGAACCATTAATGACTCTAAAATACGTTTCAACACCTCTAAAAGAATTGTATACAGAGTCAAAAATTAAAGCTTGCAACGGCTCGTCATAATCTCCTTCTGGAGCAGGAATACGATCAATAACGGCAGCTAAAATATTATCGACACCAAAGCCTGTTTTTCCACTTGCGTGAATTACCTCTTCAGGATCACAACCTAATAAGTCAACAATATCATCGGTTACTTCTTCAGGATTGGCACTTGGTAAATCTACTTTGTTCAATACTGGAATAATTTCCAAATCATTTTCTAAAGCCAAGTACAAATTAGAAATAGTTTGCGCCTGAATGCTCTGTGCAGCATCTACAATAAGTAAAGCTCCTTCACAAGCAGCAATAGATCGTGAAACTTCATATGAAAAATCTACGTGTCCTGGTGTATCAATTAGGTTCAAGATATATTCTTGTCCTTCATACGTATATTCCATTTGAATAGCATGTGATTTAATCGTGATTCCACGCTCACGTTCTAAATCCATGTTATCTAATAATTGATCTTGCTTTTCTCGCTCACTTACAGAACCTGTAAAATCTAGCAATCTGTCAGCTAACGTGCTCTTTCCGTGATCAATATGTGCAATAATGCAAAAGTTTCTAATGTGCTTCATCTAAATCTATAGCTAATAATTTGCAAATATAGCTTTTTACTAGGTAAATACATGTGTTTTGAGAGCAGATACGAAGATTTTTTAATTATACATGTAGCTTTTTTTCTACATTCAATAAAATTGAATATATTTGCGTCCAATTAACCAAACCATAGCCATGAACCTAAAAATCACAAGTTTATTTGTGTTTTTTACATTTTTTACTGCCGTTGGACAAGAAACCTATAATGTCTCAGGTAAATTGATTGCTTCCGATTCGGAAACTGCGATCTCTTTTGCCAATGCGGTACTCATAAACGATGGCAATATCGTACATGGAAGTTCGTCTGATGCTTCAGGAAAGTTCACAATTTCAAAAATCTCCAAAGGAAAATACACACTAAATATTAGTTTTTTAGGCTATAAAACCTACAATACAGAAATTGTAGTCACTAAAAATCTTGATATAGGAACAATAGTACTTCAAAAAGATACAGAAGCGTTAGAAGATATTACTATAATAGCAAAAAAGCCTGTATTAAAGCGCGAAATAGATCGTTTGGTATTTAATATTCAAGGAACTGCACTTACTGAAGACAATACATGGGAAGTACTACGTAGAACACCAGGCGTGCTTATTATCAACAATAGTTTATCTATTAAAAATAGTACACCAACAGTATATATTAATGATCGAAAAGTACATCTTTCTGCAAGTGAAATTTATCAATTATTAGAAGGAACGCCTGCAGAAACAGTGAAATCTGTTGAGGTCATTACCAATCCACCAGCGCGCTATGATGCCCAAGGTGGAACTATTTTGAATATAGTTATGAGTAAAAACCTGATTGTAGGTTATCATGGAAGCGTGTATGGAAATTTTACACAAGGAGTTTTTCCACGTTATAATGCTGGAATCAATCAGTTTTTCAAGCATGGTAAGTTTACTATTTTTGGGAATTATAATTACACACATTCAAAGATCAATAGAGATAATCAAGAAACCATTAATTATTTAGATGCTTTGAATACAACGTCAGTTTGGAATTCAGACATCAATCGAAATACTTGGTCCAATCAGCATAATTTCAGTTTAAATGTTGATTATGAGTTTGACGATAAAAATACTTTGAGTTTTTCTGGAAACTTATTACACCTTCCGTATTGGAGACGAAATACATTTACAAACGCTGTTGTAGACGATCAAACCGCGACAAATGAAGATTTCTCATTAGCAGCCATCAACCGATCTCATGAAGACAAACATAATTTAGGTTTAAACTTAGATTATGTACATCATTTTGAAAAGGAAGGCGAGAAGCTTTCAGCAAATATTCATTATACTGATTACGACAAAGCAAACGATCAGCATATTTCTACAGCGTATACAGTAGTTTCAAATCCTGATTTTTCCACTGCGTTTACAACGCATGCCAATCAGAAAACAAATATTTTGAGCGGACAAGTTGATTACGAATTACCTATGAGTGAAACGGCAAACTTTGAAGCTGGAGCTAAAGTGGCAAACATAGAAACGGATAGCAATTTGTGGCAGTTTAACATAGAAAATGACGTTTCTACCTTAGATATTTCAAATTCTGACACATTTCAATATGATGAATCTATTTATGCAGCATACGTGAGTTATGCAAAGAATTGGGAAAAATGGAGTTTAAAAATTGGTTTTAGAGGAGAACAAACAGAAATCAAAGGGAATTCACGCAGTACAAACCAAATAAATACACAAAACTATTTCGAATTATTCCCAACGGCATATGTAAGTCATCGAGTATCGGATAAATTTAATATATATGTAGACTTTAGTCGAAGAATTACACGTCCAAGTTTTGACAAATTAAATCCGTTTCGATATAACTTTACTGATTTTTCATTTGCTACAGGAAATCCAAGATTACAACCTTCCATAATCAACAATTATAAGGTAGGCGTTGAGATTGCTGATAAATTTTTTATCGAAGCATATTACACATACGATAAAGGTTCAATCTATGAATTAACATTACAAGACAACGAAAATGATGTGTTACAATATGTTGCTTCAAACATAGAAAATAACGTAAACTACGGTTTAGACTTTATTACATATTTTTCTATACTTGATAATTGGGACGTATCATTAGTAACCTCAGTATTTAATTTAGAAGATACTTTTACATTGGAAAATGTTTCTGTGTCACAAAAAAAATGGTCAAACTATACTTCTATAGACAATAATTTTACATTCTTGAAAGATCAAAGTTTAACAGCAAACCTTTCAGTATTATATGTTTCTTCTAATATTCAAGGCTTATCAGAAGTTTCCAATAGAAACTTGGTGAATCTGTCACTTCGCAAGACTTTGTGGAATAAAAAAGCGACCATTTCACTTACGTTGAATGATATTTTTAATGGACAAGATCTAACCAATACAACGCAATATTTTAGTCAAAATAGCTTTTATCGTGCAAATTATGACTTTCAAACCATTCGTGTAGGTTTCCGTTATAACTTTGGAAACACAAAACTTCAAACCAATCAACGTACCAAATCTTCAGCAGAACAAGAACGTTTGAAAGAGTAGAAAATTAAGTTTCAATTGACATTTTATTAAATTATTGCTTCATTATTTGGAAACGAGTTATTTTTATAAGTACATTTGTACTATAATAAAAATTATTACAGTATCATTTTATTTTGGTTAAAAGTAAATTTTCCATATCACTTCATATCATGACTTTATTGGCGTATCATCCCAATGAATGGTTAGCTTCTAGTATAATTGCTAGTAGTATTAACATTAATCCTGTTTTGGTCAGAAAAGAATTAAAAGCACTAAAAAATTATGGTTTGATTGAAAGCAAGGAAGGAAAAAATGGAGGAATAAAATTGATGAAACCTGCAAAGGATATTTATATTTCAGATGTTTTTCTGTCTGCAAAAGGAAGTGAACATGTATTAAGCCTCTCAAGTAATTTGCCAAATGCTGCTTGTAAAATAGGAGAACAAATCAATGATAAGCTACTTTCGATGTTTGTAGATATTGATGATGCAATTGTAAATCGTTTGAAAAATCAGACGCTTGAAGCTTTTAAAAATCAATTTTAGCTTTTTTTTAAATTAAACTGTAACAATTTTTATTATAGTAACAAATTAATTTTAATATTTCAAGAACAAATAAATTATAAAAACATGAAAGTATTCGTAACAGGAGCTACCGGATTTCAAGGTAGTAGTATCGCAAATGAATTGTTGAAGAACAATCATGAAGTAGTAACGCTTAAACGAGATTTAACACAAGGAATGCCGCCAACAACAGCAATAGAAATTATTGAAGGTGGATTAGAACATAGAGAATCATTAGCAAAAGCTATGAAAAACACACAAGCAGCTGTGTATTCTTTTCCATTAATTTTTGATCTTGATTTGGCAAAATCATACACAGAAAACTTTATTGCGGCAGCAAAAAAAGAAAATGTTCCGCTTATTGTATTCAATACTACTTTTCATTTATCTACAAAAAAAACCGGATTATTAGCATTAGACATGAAGTTAGCTATGAAAAAACTATTTGATGCATCGGGTTTGAAACTCATAACGCTAGCACCGGATTTATATTTAGACAATATTGCAGCACCTTGGTCTATTCCTGTAATTTTGGAAAATAAAATTGTTCCATATCCAATTGCATCAAACCAAAAATTACCTTGGGTTAGTCATAGCGATCTTGGTAAGTATGTTGCAAAAGCAATTGAAAAACCTGAATTAGCAGGTAAAACACTTCCAATAGGAGGAAATCTCGTTACTGGTGAAGAAATTACGGCAGCGATTGCTTCAAAAATAAATCAAGAATTAAACTTCGTACCAGTTCCTCCGAATGAATTTGAAAAACAAATAGCACCAGGATTTGGAGACTTGGCAGCTAAAGAAATTTCCAACTTATATCGCTTTATTGAACAAAACTATTCAGATTTTGTAGATAAGGATTTTCAAAAAACAAACGAATTATTAGATATATCTCCACAACCTTTATTAGATTGGGCAGCATCTGTAAACTGGAGTAATTAAAAGTCAAAATGATATTAATGAAAGACAAGAAATTAAACGCAAGTTATAAAAATTTGCATTTTTTATATATTAAAGCAAAAGTCATCATATAATTGTTGTGACTACGTTTTAAATTTTCATGTATCTTTGCCAAATCTTTTAAGAATAACGTATTGTGGTTAAAATAGGAGACATAGAGTTACCAGACTTTCCATTGCTTTTAGCACCTATGGAAGATGTAAGTGATCCGCCATTCCGAGCATTATGCAAAGAACAAGGCGCAGATGTAGTGTATACAGAATTTATTTCTTCTGAAGGATTGATTCGTGATGCAGCAAAGAGTACGATGAAACTCGACATTTACGAAAAAGAACGCCCTGTAGGGATTCAAATATTTGGTGCCAACTTAGATTCCATGTTAAAATCGGTGGAAATTGTTGAAAAATCAGGACCAGATATCATTGACATTAATTTTGGTTGCCCAGTAAAAAAGGTGGTAAGCAAAGGCGCAGGCGCAGGAATTTTAAAAGATATTGATCTCATGGTTTCATTAACAAAAGCCATGGTAGAACATACTAAATTGCCTGTAACAGTAAAAACACGTTTAGGTTGGGATCATGATTCTATTAAAATTGTAGAAGTTGCCGAACGTTTGCAAGATGTAGGTTGTGCTTCTATTGCAATTCACGGTCGTACACGCGCGCAAATGTATAAAGGTGAAGCTGATTGGCATCCTATTGCTGAGGTAAAAAACAATCCGCGTATGCACATTCCAGTATTTGGAAACGGTGATGTAGATTCTCCTGAAAAAGCGATGTTGATGCGCGATAAGTTTGGTTTAGATGGCGCTATGATTGGTCGTGCAAGTATTGGATATCCTTGGTTTTTTAGAGAAGTAAAACATTTCTTTGAAACGGGAACACATATGGCAAAACCAACCATGGAAGAACGTATTGATGCGGCTCGTCGTCATTTGCAAATGTCTATTGATTGGAAAGGTGAGCGTTTAGGAGTATTTGAAACTAGAAGACATTATACCAACTATTTCAAAGGAATTCCACATTTTAAAGAATACAGACAACGTTTAGTGACCACAGATGATTCTGCAGGAGTTTTTAAAGTACTTGAAGAAGTGTACGAGAAATTCGGCGATCATCAATTCGTATGATTACTCGATCATCGAAATTTAAAAATACTTAACGCTTTAGTTTCAAAGTAACTCTCGATACAATTTTTCTTCATTTTATTCTGAAAAATCACTCGAACTGACGGTATGGAAAGTCAAAGGTTTATCATACGTAAGAAGTAGATTTTTGGCAAAGACAGCACAAAACGATCTAGTAATCTAAAAGCAAGTCTAAGGGATTTCTGCGTAAGCAGAAACAAGTCAAAAAGGCAAAGCCGAGTCTAAGCGATAGGAGTCTAAGTAGTCTAATCAAGAATTCGCAATAAAATCTTTTGTGATTCTTCTACTAGCTAAAAACGAAGCCAATACGCCCAAAATAGTAATTGTTAGAAATACAGTCACACAATTCATAAAACTTAGTTCCACAGGATATGGAAGTTTTGGAGTAATGTAAAACAGCTTAAATTGTAATTGCATAAATACAATAATTACACCTAAAGCAATTCCCAACAATCCTCCTAAAACAGTAATAATAATTCCCTGAAATAAGAAAATGCGCTTTATTTGCTTTACGGTAGTTCCCATGCTAAAAAGCGTTTTCAAATTACTTCTTTTATCTAAAATCATCATCACAATTGCTCCAACAACATTAAACAAAGCTAGAATCAACACCAAAGTAAAGATGAGGTAAATAGCGATATTTTCCGTATTTAACATCTTGTATAATGCATCATTTAGCTCAATTCTATTCTTTACTAAAACCTTGTGATCAAAAATAGTGGCAATCTTTTCTTTTACAAGAGCTTGATCAGCTTCTGGTTGAAGTTTAAACTCTATATGTGTAATTTCGCTTGCTTTCAAATCCAGCAATTCTTGTGCTAATTCTAAATTGGTAAACACATATTTACTATCCAAATCCTCATTAATCCGGTACATTCCTTGCGTGATAACTTTCACCTTTTTGTACGGATTTTTAGAACTACTCGTAATGCTTTTGGTACCAGGTTTTGGTACAATAATTTCCAATAAATTAGTATAATCTTGTGCTACAACACTGAGTAAATTTGCGGTACCAACACCAACAACAGCTTCATCATACACTTGCGGATTTATCCAATTTCCTATGTACATAATGCTATCAATCGCATTGACATTTCTAAAAGAAGCATCAATTCCTTTTATATTAGAAATGTGATGTTTGTTATTTAAACTCAATACAACACGTTCTTCTACCACTTGAGAAAAAGAACTAATTTCAGGAATTTCTCTTAATGCGTTGAGTTGGTTTTCGCTTACGCTGAATGTCTTTCCCGTTGCCGCTTCAATCTTAATATCTGGATCAAAATCATTGCTAAATGACAAACTAAAGGTCTTTAATCCTGCAAATCCTGAAAGTACAATGAACAAAGCCAATGCACCAATCACAACCACAACACTTGTAATAATGTTGATAATATTAATGGCATTTTGCGAACTTTTAGAAAATAAGTAACGCTTGGCTATGTAAAAAGGAAATTTCAATTATGACTTTTTTCTTTTTTCTAATAAATCAGGATCTTGAATTGGGTTTTCTTCTCCTTTTAAAGATTTTTCTATGTTTTCAATATACTCTAAAGAATCATCTACGTAAAAAGTTAAACTAGGAACTTTACGCAATTGATGTTTTACACGTTGCGCCAATTCATGCTTAATTAATGGCGCATTTGATTGAATACCTTCTAATAACTCTTTTCCTTTGTTATGTGGAAAAATGCTTAAATATACTTTCGCTACAGAAAGATCAACAGTTACGTTTACTTTCGTTACGGAAATAATAACATTCGTTAATCCGCCACTTCGTGCAGCGCCTTGTAAGATGTCTACCAAATCTTTTTGTAAAACACCTGCTATTTTTTTCTGTCTATTACTTTCAATATCACTCATAATACTGCAAAAATAGAATATTAAGACTATAAAACGTTGACTTTACTGCTGAATTGCAATAACTTTAGGCAATAATTGAGAATTAAACTAAAAAATCGTGAATAAAATAGAACATATTGGAATTGCGGTCAAAGATATTGAAGCATCCAACCAATTATTTGCAAAGTTGTTCAACAAAGAACATTACAAAATGGAAGAAGTGGAAAGTGAAGGCGTAAAAACCTCTTTTTTCCAATTAGGCGAAAGCAAAATAGAACTACTTGAAGCCACTCGTGATGATAGTCCAATCGCAAAATTTATTGCTAAAAAAGGCGAAGGAGTACATCATATTGCCTTCGATGTAACGGACATTCATGCAGAAGTAGAACGCCTAAAAGGTGAAGGATTTATTGTGCTAAACGAAACACCTAAAAAAGGAGCAGACAATAAATTAGTGGTTTTTTTACATCCAAAATCTACCAATGGTACGCTGATAGAGTTGTGCCAAGAAATAATTTAATGCAATTTAAATTTTTACGGAATTAAAAAAAATAGTAATATTGCACCCGCATTGGTCCCATAGCTCAGCTGGTTAGAGCATCTGACTCATAATCAGAGGGTCCTTGGTTCGAGCCCAAGTGGGACCACCTTATAAAACCTTTCAGGAAACTGGAAGGTTTTTATTTTTTGAGCGAATTTTATGTTGAACTCCTTTAAAAGAGGTTTAACATTTGATCGTATTTTATAATGCGCAAGCCTTTCAGGAAACTGAAAGGCTTTTTTCTTGACTATAAACTATTGTAACTTATGAATTAATTAAACTTGTCAAGAGGCTATTTTTTGATTATTTTTTGATAGATATAATATTTGATAAGGCTTTAATCGTATATTATTTTCTAGTTTTTGATTGACTTGTTTCTTGATGGTTGCTTCTATTTTGAAGTATACTTTGGTATGAGAATAATCGTCAATCAAGGATTCTAAAAAGAGAAAAATACTATTGAGATCGTTGTCTGCAAAGCGATCTGTTACTTCAATTAAGAGCGAACCTTTCGATTTTATAATACAAGAAACCATAAATTTGAGGGAATTAAATTGCTTTTATATTAAATAGACAACCATTTTTTGAATTGACCTACTTTTTCAATAGGAACACTAATGGTATCGTCTTCAGAAGCTGGTTCTAAATGCAATACAATTTTAGATTTTGAAGAATAGTACATTTTTTTAATAGAAGATATGTGTACAATATATTTTCTATTCACTCTATAAAAATCAATTGGATTTAAGACTTCTTCTAGTTTTTTTAGTGAATAATCTATAGGAACGCTTTTTCCATTTTTAAGCTTTATAAAGGTTACTTTTTCATCCGAATAAAAATAAGCAACATCTGCAATTTCAATACTAACCAACGAGTTGTTCATTTTCACCAAGAAACGCTTTTTAAAGTTGTTTTCTAAGCTTCTAAACAATTCTGCATAACTTGGAACCTTATCACTTTCTAAGTCTTTTAATTTTTGAATACTACGCGCCAATGCTTCTTTCGAAATAGGCTTTAGTAAGTAATCAATACTGTTAAGCTCGAAAGCTTTGATAGCATATTCTGAATATGCTGTTGTGAAGATAATCTTCGATTTAATATTTTCAACCTGATTAAAAATTTCAAAGGAATTATTATCCGACAAGTTGATGTCTAAAAAGATCAAATCAGGTTGATGCTTAGATAGATATGCTACAGATTCTTTTACCGATGAAATTATTTTTACAATTTGAATACTGTCATCAATATCTTGAATCATTTTTTGAAGCTTTATCGCTGCGATATCTTCATCTTCAATTAGTATAGCATTCATCATATTTCAGGTTGTATTAAGGGAATACGAGCAATATATTTTTCGTTTTCTATGTTAAACGTTGGACTTTGTGTATGAATTAATTCATATTGATTTTTCAGATTTTTTAACCCAATACCTAAGGATGATTCTTTGTCAACAGCCATTGTTCTTGGTTGAAAATTATTTTCTATGACAATATATTCACCTTCTGTATAAAGGTTTATTTCTAACGGATTAGACTTTTCAATAATGTTATGTTTTATCGCGTTTTCAACCAATAACTCTAAGGTCATTGGCGGCAATAAATATTTCATTTTAGCTGCTTCTATTTGATAATTTATAGTGATACTTTCGTGGAAACGGATCCGTTGTAATGCCATGTAGGACTTTATAAACTCCAATTCCTTTTCAACCGAAACCACGAGTTCTTCACTGTAATCTAGATTGTATCTGTACACATTTGATAGTTCTTGTAAAAATGAATCTGCTTTTTGTGCGTCAATATCTATTAAGGCAGATAAACTATTAAAACTGTTGAACAAAAAATGTGGATTTAACTGCTTTTTTAGCGATAAGTATTTTGAAATAATTTTTTCACTTTCATGCTTAGAAAGTTGAATTTCCATTTTGTGTCTATTTTCTAATACGTCTAAATAATGTTCAAAGAAATACACAAAAAGCGTAATCACTAAAATTCCAAGATAGGTGACTAAAAATAATACTTCTTCTGAAAAAACAGTAACATCTTCATCTTCATCTACAAAGAAAAACGTAACGATTATTTTACTTAATAACGTGATCGCTAATGCTTTTAGGAAAATAATAATTCCTAGCACTATTTTATTAGAAGTATTGATGATTTTTCCTTTAAAATGAAGGACTTTATTCATCAAGAATCTTCTTGATTTGTAAATCATCCAAATAAAGGTGAATCCCATCGGAAAAATAACTACAGATTCCTTTAATGCTTCTTGTAATGTAGTGTGCTCTAACTCATAGATGAAGTTAAACACTACAATAAGCATTACAAAGATTCCGTAGATATATATTCTTCCGTTTTTAAGCATTTTTTCTGTTCTTATTCAATAATTTCAATCGTTTCTTCTGCAACATCAACTGTGTAAAAATAACCCAAAGCTCTGTTACTTGGTGTACTTGTATTTAAAACATTGCTTCGTATGGAAGCTGGCGGTGGATTTCCAACAAAAGAAAGTCCTTGATTTCCTGTTTGGGTAAACAACTCTACTAAGAAATCATGATATTCTTCTGTAATTGATAATTGTTGCACTTTGGCAGTATCTCCAACTTTAAAAATTACTTCTTCATTTGGTTTTACGCCTGTACGTTGTTGTCCGTCAAAAAATTCATCACTTTCTACTAATGTAAAACTATTTCCAGGATCGGCAACAATAAAAAATTCTCCATTTTTAAAGATTCTGTAATAATAATAGTTTTCTATACCAGCTGGATCTGTGGCATCAAACTTTACAAAATATCCTTCATCCGTAAATAAAGTCTCTGCTTCAAACTCAGCATACACATTATCAAAATCTACTACTTCAGTTAACGTGTCACTACCTATATATGTTTCACCTTGCCAAATAATAGTAATGGTATATTCTGTATTTATGGCAGCTACAATAGTTGAATTTGTATAAACACCATCTCCAACGTGTGTAAACGTGAAGTCATTTGTCCCATCACTTACAGATATATCTGCATTTGTTACAGGCGTTGGATCAGTGGTGTCTAAAAAGCCAATTGTTGAGGTAAGTTCAATACGCTGTTCGGCTAGTGGAGTTGTTGTATTTCGTTCTATCCCACCATTAATTACTAATCGAGGTGTAGATCCGTTTAAGGTAATATCGTTGGTTACTTCTGTTTCGCAACTTACGATGACGAATATGATAAGGCTAAAAAGTATTTTCTTCATGATATAATTCATTAAAATTTAAATTGATAGGTAACACTTGGCACAATTCCAAAATAAGAGAGTTTAATGGCTTCTGTTGTTCCTGTAGACATTTCAACACCATTTAATTCGCTAACCTCTCTAAAGTAAATGGAAGCTGCATTTTGTCGGTTGTATACGTTTGCTAAGCTAAAAATCCATTTTCCTCTATTTCCTTTTTTAGGATATAAAGTGGCCGACAAATCAAGTCTGTGGTAGGCAGGCAATCGATCACCATTTCTATTTTGATAATCGGCCACAACAATTCCGTTTTGTTCATATTGTCCTGTAGGATAGGTAACAGGTTTCCCTGAACCAAACACGAAGTTTCCACCAAATTCCCAGCGGTCATTTAATCTGTACAAACCAACCAAATTAAGCTCATGTAATTGATCGTTGTTAGAAGGATAAAAAGCATTGTTATTGATTCCTAAAACTTTACGCTCACTTCTTGCTAAGGTATAACTCAACCAACCTGTAAGCTTTCCTTTGTTTTTGTTCACTTGTAATTCAAATCCATACGCACGTCCTTCTCCTTGTGCAACTTCTGTTTGAATGCTTTCGGTGAATAATAAATCAGCTCCATCTATAAAATCAGTCACATCGTTCATCTTTTTATAATACACTTCAGCATTAAAATCATATTTATTGTCTTTTAAAGTTTTGAAATAACCCAAGGCAATTTGATCTGAATATTGTGGTTTTAAAAATGGACCACTTGGTGCCCAAACATCTAATGGCGTTGCAGAAGTAGTGTTAGAAATTAAATGTAAGTATTGATACATTCGGTTGTAACTAAACTTTAAAGAGCTTTCATCATTGATTAAATAACGCGCTGAAAATCGTGGTTCAAAACCATAAAAATCTTTGATCTTTTTTCCTTTGCTGTATGCGGTTTCACCTGTAACTTCGTTTTCTCTGTAAATATCTTGTACAGCATCGTAGGTTAACGGGTTTCCTGTGGCGTATGTAGGAATGACGTCTTTACCAATTCTATTAAAATTAGAAATACGAAAACCATATTGTAAGCTCAATTTTTCAGAGAGTTTTTGTTTTAAATCGACATAGGCTCCGATTTCTGTACCGAATTTTTCACGAAACTTTTCTGGATTGATAGAAGAATTTTTTAATGGTTTTATCTCACCAGGTTGAAAGTTGTAGTAGGTGTAATCAATACCTGTTTTTAAGGTATTATTAGCATTGATAAACCATGTAAGTTTTGGCTTAAAGTTATAATTCAAGATGTTTGAATTCCAACGAAATTCCGATCCTGTACGTAAATTGTCTAAGTTGTAATCGTAATTGCTAAAAATAGCAGAGGTTTGTAAAAATAGTTGATCGCTTAATACGCTTGTCCATCGTAAGGTTCCTGTAGTATTTCCCCATCGAGTTCCTAAAAAGTTGTCTATTTCAAAATTGTCTCTTCCAAAATAACCCGACAGAAAAATTCTGTTGTTTTTATTGATACTGTAATTGGCTTTCAAATTGATGTCATAAAAAGAAATTTTCGTATCCTTAAATTCTTCTGAAAGCCCTGCAAACAATCCAATATAAGAGGTTCTTCCAGCTACCATATAACTTCCTTTGGCTTCGCCATTTTCATCTTTAAACATAGGACCTTCTACCAGTCCTTTGCTTGAAATAAGTCCAATTCCTAATTCAGCATTAAAGTCTTTTGTGTTTCCTTCTTTTTGCTTGATATCCAATACAGAGGAAAGTCGACCACCATATACGGATGGAATTCCTCCTTTATACAATTTTAGATCTTTCACGGCATCGGTATTAAATACAGAGAAAAAACCAAAAAGATGCGAGGCGTTGTAAATGACAGCATCATCCAATAAAATTAAATTTTGATCAGCAGAACCGCCTCGCACATTAAAACCAGAAGCTGCATCATTAACACTTGAGATTCCAGGCAAGAGTTGAATGGATTTTAGCAGATCTGGTTCGCCAAGAACTGTTGGTAGTTTTTTGATAGTTTTGGAAGTAAGTGTAACGACACTCATTTCTGTAGACTTCACTGCTTTGGTAGCTTTATCTGCAGTAATAACTACTTCTCCCAGTTGATCTACATCTTCTTCCAACTCAAAATTAATTTTTTGATCACTATCTAGAACAACCTCTTTTTCAATGGTTTTAAATCCTAAATACGTTATGGATACCTTATACGTTCCTTTCGCTAACTTGATGGAGTAAAAACCATAATCATTGGTAATGGTTCCTTGATTTGTTGATACTGTAATATTTACGCCCCAAAGACTTTCTCCAGAAGTTTTGTCTTTAATATAGCCGCTAAGTGTATATTGATCCTGAGCTTGTGCCATAAAAAACGACAGTAGAAACAAAATGCTTACATATAATTTCATGAGTTTTTCGATTTTTTAAATTACACCACAAAACTATTTTGAAAGCTTATGTTTTTGATCGTAAAAGTGATGAAGCGGGATTTTTTCCGATAAAGCAGAAGTTTTGGTTCATAAAGCTTTTTTAAATTAAAAAACCCAGAGAATTTTTCTCTGGGTTTATACTAATTGATCACTAAAAATATGGTTTAAGCTGCTTTTTTTCGTTTTTTGTAAATTCCTAATCCTAAAAGAAATACAGAGAATATTCCAGCAATTAGATAATACATATTATTATTGCTGTTAAAATGAATAGCTTCCATATTACCAGCAGGAATAAACGCTGCCCAAAAATATGGAGCTGCTAAGTCTTCATTTTCAATATAGGCTAATTTTGCTTTGTGTAACGCTTTATCTTTGGTCATTCCTTGTTTTAAATTGGTGTAAAATAAAGTCATCAACTTTGTAGTTTGTGCATCGTTTACATTCCAAAGACTTGTAATGGTACTTCGAGCGCCAGCATAAGTAAAAGCTCTAGCTAAGCTAATAACACCTTCTCCTTTTTGCAACTCTCCAATACCTGTTTCGCAAGCACTTAAAACAACCATATCGGCATCTAAATTTAGGTTATATAATTCTCTAACATACAGTTGGTCGTTTGGTAAAGAATCATTGTTTTTGCTAAATGCTATGAACGAATAATCTCCTTGTTTGTCATTAGATTTAGCATGCGTAGATAAGTGAATTATTTTATGATCTTTTACATTTGAAATAAAGTTGGCTTTAGTTGCTAGATCATTTTTAAAGATACTTGTACTGAATAGGTTTTCAATAGCTTCTACTTCTTCAATATTATATTTTAATGCTCCCAATCCGTTGCGTCGCATAGCAATGGTTTCTATGTTTTCATTGCCAAATTTTGGTGCAAATGCCAAAACATCATTGGATGCCTGTGATTCTTTTTTTTCTTTTAATTGCCCAAATAATGTGGCAGAATAATTATAACTAATTTGATGTTTTTTTAGTAGATAAGGAAGTGATTTTATTTCGCTTATTGTTGACGCATTTTCCGTTATTAAAGCATCAAAAGGAATAAAGTTTATTTCTCCATCTGGAATGATAATTAATTCTTCAGTTAGTGTATTTTCAATTGGCTGTAATAGCTTTTGATATAGTTTGAAAGCGTTGTCTTTATACAATGAAGTATACTTTTGTAGACTTTCATCTGACGAATTTGGCATTGCCCAATAATTATAAATGCCTTCTCGGAGTTGTGAAACCCATGTTTTTAAAGGAAAATCTTTAGGAATGCTTGTATATGTAAATGAATTCTTTGCAATTACGAATATGAAAATGTCTTTTTCGCCCACAAAATATTCTACTAAAGATTGTTTTTCGCTAAGATGTTTTTGAACTTCTTTGATTGCAATAACACTTCTATTATAAATTAAATCATAATAATCAGGATAGTTATTTTTGAAGGTTTCTTGTAATTGATTTTGTTGTCGTTTCAATTTAAAAAGCTTGGTACTGTAAAGAGAAATTAGACTGTCACTTTGTGGTTGCGGATCGTTGATTTCTAAACTTTTTTGTTCTTCATAAAAGACAATATCTACATTAAGTTGTTGCTCTAAGCTTAGTAAACTATCAGGTATTTTTGTGGTAAAGGTACTTTTCTCTTTATTAAAACTTTCCGTTAGCCTTCTAGCTTTGGTTTTTTCTAGTATTTCTAATACTGATTCTGCCTCTGCTTTTTGATCTGATTCAACAATATGCTTCACATAACTTTCATACAAAGGAAATGCTTTTTTCAACTGAAAATCTTTCGTAGAGGCTGTAGTGTATTCTTTGATGGTAAAATCGTCTAATGCAATTGCTTTTTTGTAAAAGTAGATGAGTGAATCGGTATTGTTTGAAGGAGCATTTTTATAGTAATTGATTTTAGCATTGATGTATTCTTTTCGATCTTTTAATTGATCAAAGTGAAGTTCAGCAAGCGCTTTTTTAGGTAATTTTTGAGCAACACTATCCAAATATGAATTTGCCAATTTATACTTCTCTTGTGCAATTAATATAGTGGTGAGCTCTAGTTGACAAGGAATAACCAAATAGTGGTTTTTTGGATAAATTTTTAAAGAAGCTAGTAAATATTCCGCTGCAGCGTCAAAATCTCCCGTATTTTTTGCTACCAATGCCAGATTGGTATAGCCTTCAGTAGCATTAATATCTGCAGTTCCTGATTTTTCTAGGTAATAATCGAGCGAAGCTTTATAATATTTTTCAGCGTTTTTATAATCTTTTATATCATAATAAGTGTCTCCAAAGTTTTTGTGAAGCATTGGATATAGAAAATGATCTTCACCTAATTCTTGTTTTAGATATATTAAGGCTTTTTCATGATATGCTATTGCTTTTTCAGGTGCTCCAAATTCAGTATAATACGCAGCTAAATTTCCATATGATGATGTGTATGAAACTTTTTGGTTTTCGGGTAGTTTTTGATTTATCTCTATAACTCGTAGTTGATATTCTATAGCTTTATCTAAATAATACAATTGACTATAAGCTCCAGCTAAATTATTATAAGTTACCAAATTTCCACGATGGTAAATACCATATAATTTTTCCTTGATTTCTATAGCTTTTAAATAGTGTTCTATGGCAGGATCAAAGTTTCTTTGCTGCTGTAAAATGTCTCCTTTATAGGTTAAAAAGATGGCTTCCTGCGCTTGATTCTTAAGCTTTCTGGAGACATGCAATGCTTTTTCAGTAACATTAAGTGCTGTATCAAAATTTTGATCTCCTCTTTCTACATTAAGCATTCCTTTATAGGCATCAAGAATATTTTCATGATCTTCGGAATAGTGTTTTTTGATCGCTGTAATAGCTTTTGAAAAGTAATTTCTTGCAGTTGGATAATCACGTTTTAATCGATATAGTGTTCCTAGATTTGAATACGCTTCATGAACTAATTTGTGTTCTTTATTTTTTGTAAAATCGTCAATAGCAGTATTAAAATGCTGAACAGAAGCGCCATATTGTCTTTGAAGGTATAATAATTTCCCCATAGTCAAATTTGCCAAACCACTAAGCGAATCATTGTTTTTGTATTGTGTTAATACTTTTTTACTCAACTCCATAGCTGTTGCGTATTCTTTGTTTTCCACAGATTTTTGAATGTTATTGTAGAAATAAGAAACACTGTCTTTTGCTTTATTTTGAGAGCTTACAGTCAGTGTAGCACACAAAAGAATGAGTGTGAAAATTTGATATAATTTCATGGCAATTTTTTTAATGTATTTTCATTTTATGAAAAATGTACTTTTATGGTAATTGATCGAGTAGGTTTTGTACCTCTTTTTTTCTAGTTGTACTAAATTTCGATTTACTATTATTTAGTAGCGTTTTTGCTTTGCTCAGACTATCTTGTTTTATCAATGCAAGTGCTATATACCATTGAGATTCATTGTAAAATGGATGTACAACCGCTACTTTTTTGAATTGTACTTTGGCAGCTTCAGGTTTTTGCGTGCTAAGTAAACTGATCCCAAAGTAAAAGTGTTCAGGAGAACGTAATGCTCTTTCGGAAGCTATCTTATTAAAAGTTTCGATAGCAAGCTTATATTGTGTAGCATCATAAAAATTGAATGCTTTTTTTGATAAACTTTCAGCTTCAAAACCTCCTTTTTGAGTATATATGTTTGGATACGGTTCAAAATAATTACTAAATAATTCTTCGGAACTCGATTGTTTATTTAACAAGAAATAAATACTAAAAAATAGTACTAATGAAGCAGCAATTCTGGAAATCCAAACGTTTGAATTGCGATTGTTTTTTTTAGTTTTTGAATTGACATTTTCACTAATATTTTGAAGATTTTGTTTGAGTGTTAATCTTCCTTTATAAGAAATTACAGCTTCTTCCAAAAGTATCATAAACGCTTCATCCTTCTTTCGTGTATCAAATATGCGTTTTTCCTCTTCACGCAATTCATCACGTAAGAACTTCTCTATCAATTCTTTGTCAGAAATAGTGTTTGAGTTCATATTTTTAGATGTTTTAAGACGTTTTTAAAATATGGAGACGCTTCTATTATTTTACGTAATTTTTGCAAACATTTACTTTTTTTATTTCGTGCTACTTGTTCATTTTTTAAATTATTGGATATGGCAATTTCTTGCATAGAGTTTTTCATGTAAATACTTTCAATCAATATTTTTTTACATGATGTTCCAACTTCTTCCAATAACTGTTCTACCAAGTTTGTTTTATCGACATGAAATAACTCAAAATCTTCTTCGGTAAAACCTTCTTCTTTCATCATTGCTTCTTGGAGAGCGTTTGGAACAATCCTTTTATTTTTTCGTTGCCTATTGTACCATATATACTTTCCTACTGTATATATATACCCAGAAATGGTAGTTTGTAACTCAAATTTTTGATTTTTTACTTTTTCATACCAAACAATGATAGCATCTTGAAGAATATCATCTGCCATAGCATGGTCTCCATTATTGGTAATAATAAAATCTCGTAATGATTTGTCGACTACTGAGTACAGGTATTCCAAAACTTGAGACTCCAGCTCAGGTTTTTGCAAGAGTATTTCAATGATTTCGGTATCGGAGAAGACTGTTTTTATGGTATCGGTTTCTAAATTAACGCTCGCGCAAAATAGCTTGTAATTCCTTCAAATGTAACAGCAATATTCATTAAAATCAAAAAAAATGAAGATAATAAGGTTACACTTTTCTATTTATGACATAGTAGTATAGAAATTACAGTGAAAACTAACGATTTACATCTAAAAATTCTAGTGTAAAATCTACAGTATAACTTTTAACAATAAAATAAATAACCACATTATGATTATGAACACAAGACGTTTTTTACTACTTATTACTTCAATGATTACACTATCAGTATTTATGACTTCTTGCGGTCCTGGAACTGAAGAAATTACTTTAGAGAAGTACAATATTACCATGACTGTACCTAAATCGGAATCGAAATTGGAATATAAAAACTTAAAACTGACAGAACGTGATACAAAATTAAGTCGCTATGATTTCTATATTGGAAAAAGAGTGAATGTAATTGAAATTAAGAAAAGCATATTTCCAGATAACTTAGCCATGTTAAAAAAAGTGATCGCTTCTGACGAAAACATTACTGAAGTATTGGAAACAAAAGAATTTTCAAATGGAGCGTTTGGTGCTATTTTTAAAAAGAAAGGATCTAGCGGAAAAGAAATTAAATATTATTTGTTTTACTATCAAAAAGATGGAAAATATTTTAAAATAGAACCTGTTTTTAATAGTGATTTAAAGGAATTAGACGCTCAGTTGGCAGCGTTTGAGAGTATGAAATAATACTATACGAAGAACATTAATGTCTCAAACCTTGCTTTGGTTGTGTTTATTGTATCAATGAGGACAGTAAACGTCAATTATAAAGAAGTTGAATTAGGTACAGACAAAAGCCTTTCAGTTTCCTGAAAGGCTTTGATGTTTTATATATTTTACATTGTTATTTTTTACAAGGATTTTCTATAAGCTTCACCGTATTTAATTCATCCCAAGTAGTGTCTCCAAATTTTTTAGGCGAAAAACGAAATAAAATCATTGACTTTTTTTGAGCAGCACAATTTTTCTGTGATACGGTACAATATAAAGTAATGATGTTTTTGGTATGAAACGCATCGTACAATTGTATTTTTCCAACAAAATGATCGGTATCAGTCTCTTTTTTTAGAAATAATGCTACTGTTTTTGGAACAACTTTGTCTTTCTCTTTATTAACAACATTCATCAATCCATCAAAATAGTATTGCATATACAATTCCAATTGATCTGTAGTAAGTGTTTTTGTAATTTCTACATTCCAAAGAAATGCATAGGTCCAAAAAGTATCAGATTCTTTGGTAGACCAACCTTTTGCAAAACGAACTTCTTCTATGCCTTTATGCGGAATTTGAGGCGCAAAACCTATGGGCATCGAAATAATTTCTTGTCGCCAAGAATCGTCTGCGGTAACTAATAGATTTTTATAATCTTCTTTTTGTCCAAATACGGTTATGGTACAAAAAAATGTGAGTACGAATAGTATCTTTTTCATGCATGCAAATTACAAACTTAAAATGACTTCAAAACCAATAGCATCCGAAATGGCACTATCTTTTACGGTACTATTATAATTAATTCCCCAACGTGTTCGATCAATTTTAAACTTTGTAGTCATCGTTTTTGTCTCATAATCAACTTTTGCTTGAAACTTTACTTCTTGCGTAATTCCTTTAATTGTTAAATCGGCTTTTGCCTCAAAACTTGTAGCATCATGATAGCGTGTACTTTTAAGTACTAATGTTGCAGTTGGATATTTTGAAACATCAAAAAAATCAGGATCTTTTAAGTGTTTCGTTAGGTTTTTGTTGCCTTCTTCTTCCATATCTTGAGTGATAATTGTATGGAGATCAATGGTAAATGTTCCGCCTGTGATTTTTCCATTACTTTTTAGAAAATGTCCTTCTTTAAAGTTGACAATTCCATAATGTCCGTTAAAATAGAAACTGTAGTCACACGACCATTTTATTTCACTTTTAGAAATATCAATTGGCAATTGCTCCTGCGCGTTTATCGTTGAAATTGATACGATAAGAACGCTTAGTAATAAAATTAATTTGTTCATCTTTTTGATTGTTTTGATTTTGAAGTAAAACTAGAAGCGATCACGATTAAAAAATGTCAAAAAAGTGTAAAAGAAGTGTCAACAGTTGTAAAAAGTCACGAAATTGTATGTTATTTACAGCAATTATGAGCAAAAAACGCCTTTATTTATATATTGTTTTAGTAATCATTGCGTTATGTACTTGGTTTTTTTCTAAACGTAGCAAAGCAGAAACTGAATTTTCCGAAAAGGTGAAAATTTCATTGCGTGATGTTGGGAACAAATTATTATTATCTGAAAAAGATAGCACTTCATTGATTTTGCCCATAAAAGAAATATCGAAGTATAAATATGAACTTTCTTTTCAAAGTCAGCTTGTTTTTGAACCCAATGAGATGGTTACTATCATAAAAAACAGCTTTGCACAACTAAAACTTCCAACAACATATCTTGTTGAGGTGATACAATGTGCCGATGAAGAAGTAGCGTATAGCTATCAGATGGATGAAGTTGAAGAAAATACAATCATTCCTTGTAAAAATCGTTCATTACCTAAAAATTGTTATACCATTCAAGTTCGATTTACAGAAAGAGGAGCTGCTTTTTGGAATGCATCAAGCTTTATTTATATTTTTCTTGTGATTGTTTTCATTGCGATGGAATTTTTCCTCTTTCGCAAGAAGCCAAAAGAAATTACTACTACAAAAAGTGACGAACAATATGCTGCAATTGGTAGCTTTCATTTTTATCCAACACAAAATAAATTAGTGAAACAAGCAACAGAAATCAATCTTTCTAAAAAAGAATGTGAATTGTTACAAATTTTTGCTGCAAACCTAAATCAAGTGGTTACGCGCGACGAACTCACTAAGAAAGTTTGGGAAGATAATGGCGTAATTGTTGGCAGAAGTTTAGATACTTATATTTCTAAACTCCGAAAAAAACTAAAAGATGACGAACGTATTAAAATTACGAACGTGCATGGAGTTGGTTATAAATTGGAATTGGATTCTTAGCTTCAAGATTCAAGATGCTTTCTTAATACGTTTTTAGTTTCAAAGTAGCTCTCGATACAATTTTTCTCCATTTTATTCTGAAAAATCACTCGATCTGACGGTATGGAAAGTCAAAGGTTTAGTATATATAAGAAGCAGATTGCCACGTCATGCTTCCTCGCAAAGACGTATTGAATATGTCTAACATCTAACAGGCAAAGCCGAGTCTAAAAGCGAAGCGAATCTAACCCAAAAAGATTCGTGCATTCGTGGTTGAAAAAAGAATCAAGACTTTTAGTTTCAGGATTCAAGATGTTTTTTTGATACTTTTTAGTTTCAAAGTAGCTCTCGATACAATTTTTCTTCATTTTATTCTGAAAAATCACTCGATCTGACTGTATGGAATGTCAAAGGTTTAGTATATGTAAGAAACAGATTGCCACGTCATGCTTGCTCGCAAAGACGTATTGAATATGTCTAACATCTAATAGCGAAAGCGGTCTAATATTTAACAGGCAAAGCCGAGTCTAAAAGCAAAGCAAGTCTACACTAAAACTTCACATTCAATAAATCGCCACTTAACTGTAAAATGACCAATTCTGCAAGTTTTGCATTGTATTTTGCTTGATTTCTGCTTAGTTCGGCATTTAATAGATTGATTTGTGCTTGACGGAATTCAATAGAGTTTACTTGTCCAATTTTGAACTTTTCTTTAGAACGATCAAAGTTATTCTGCGCCGTTTTAATATTTTCTTCCTGCAGCTGAAAAATTAACACTTTATTTTGGTAATCGTCCCAAGCATTGTTAAAATTACGTTCCAAATCGATCAGCGTTTGTTCTTTTTGTAATTGTTGATTTTCAAGCGCAATCTTAGCATTTTTTACACGAGTTATAGTACTTCCGCCATCAAACAAGTTCCACGTTAAATTCAATCCGCCAGAAAGTCCTGTGTTGGTAGAAACTGCTACGAATGATGCAGCGTTGTTGTTGTTTCTGTTCCAACCGTAGCTTCCTATTAAACCAATTGTAGGTAAGTACTGTGATCGATTTGATTTTATATCTAACGAGCTGATATTGATGTTTTTTTCTACTTGTAAGATAGATACGTTATTTGCTTTCGTTTTAGCCCATAAATCGTCTTTATTGAGTTGAAATAGAAACGAAATATTTGTATCTACATTAAAATCTTGTGTAAGCTTATTTCCTAAAATAACATTCAAATCGCGTTTAGCATTTATCAATTGCTGTTCAGTATTTACAATACTAATACTGTCATTATTAATATCAACTTGAGCGTTTAAAACATCTAGTTTTGTGTTTTGACCATATTCAAACTGATATTCCGAACGTACCAAACGATCTTTTGAAATTTCAAAGGTTTCTTTGATAGCATTTGTATTTTCAGAAAGTTGCGCTACCGAATAGTACACAGAAAATAATTGTAGCAGCGTATTTTCAATGGTTTCTCGCGCTTCCAATTCAGAAAGTTGGTATTGCTCTTTTAATCGTTTATAATTATACAATCGACCCAAACCATCAAATAATGTATAATTTAAGTTTACAGAAGCATTGTATCGAGAACTTTCCGCACCATTTAATGTAGTGGTATTTCCATTAGAAAATTCAGCTTCAGTATTGTCCAAATTATACGTAGCTCCTGCGTTTCCTGTGAGTGTTGGTAAATATCCTGAATTGAGAATGCTAGTATTATTTTCAGCAATCTCTACAGTATTGTTTGCTATTTGAATTCCGTAATTGTGCGAAAGTGTCAATTGAACGGCTTCATCTGGCGTAAGCAATTGTTGTGCATTCATATACATTCCGAAGAATGCCAAGATATAGATTATGTAACTTTTACTGTACATCTGCTTCGTTTTCATTTTGTTCGTTTAACGCTTGTGTAGTTTCTGCGCTATTTTCCTTGAGAGAATATATGGTTTCTGTTGCGGCTAATTTTTCGATTTCTTTAGCTTCAATACGTTTTTGTTCATGTTGTTGTTCTTTCACAACACGTTCTACTTCTTCTTTTGAAACTTCTCGGTTGTAATACAGCCACTTTGCATGTTGCTTTATGTAATTACTGAACGATAAAAAGATTGGCAATACGATTAGAGTTAAAATCGTCGCAAAACCAATTCCATATGCGATAGAAACTGCCATTGGAATTAAGAATTTTGCTTGCCTACTTTGTTCTAAAATTAATGGAGCTAATCCGGCAACGGTTGTAATAGAAGTTAAGAAAATAGCTCTAAAACGTGCACGTCCAGCTTCGTATAAAGCTTTGTCAAACAACATTCCTTCGCGTAAATTATTATTAAACTTACCGATAAGAACGAGTCCGTCATTCACCATAATTCCAATGAGCGCAATAATTCCTAACATAGAAAGAATGTTTACGGAATAATCATGAATCCAATGTCCCCAAGCTACCGCAGGCAAACTCAACGGAATTAATAGTAATAAAAGTAAAGGTTGACTGTAACTTCTAAAGGTAAACGCAATGACAATATAAATTAAGATAAGCACAGTAATTCCTACAGGCGCTAACGAATCTAATAACTTATTACGTTCTCTATTTTGTCCTTCGTAAGATGGTGTTACCGTTGGATAACGTGATAATATTTCAGGCATAATATCATTTTTGATTTCTGCCATAATATCTGTCGGACTTGTTTTTTTGGTGTCTTTGATATCTGCAGAAACTTGAATTTCTCGACGACCTTCCAAATGATTGATGGCAACGTCTCCACGTTCAATGCTGTAATTTGCAATTTCTTTTAATGGCACGCGCTGTCCGTTTGGTGTAATGATGCGCATATCGTCTAAATCATTAATAGAAGAACGATTTGGTCTGTCGTAACGAATCCAAACTCTAATTTCATCTTGTCCGCGTTGAAAACGTTGTGCTTGCGCTCCAAAAAATGCAGATCGTACTTGCGACATTACGGTTCGTAAGTTTAAACCAAGCGCATAAGCCGTTTCGTTGAGTTCTAAACGAATTTCTTTAATTCCTGCTGGATCTGTATCAGTGACATCTTTTAATAAGACATTGTTTTTTAATACTTCTTTTAGTTCTGCTTTTACTGCTTTTAACTCAGTAATATTGTTTCCTAATAAGGAGACAGACACTGGAAGTCCGCCAAAGTTTCCTCCACTTCCGTATACTAAGCTTTCAATACCAATAATGTCGCCAACTGCATCTTTGACTTGGTTTGAAACAAGATTGGATGTAATTTCATTTGGACGTTCTTCTCCAGGTAATAAATTGATAACGAGTGAAGCTGTAGAAGAACCAGGACCTACACGACGAATCATATTTTCAACCAAATACTTTTCAGCATCTGCGCCAATATATTCATCGTTTATTTTTTTAGTGACTGTTATAGCTTTGTTTTCTATGTATGAAATAATGCTGTCGGTAACTTTTTCATTGGTTCCATTTGGCATATTGAGTGTAATGGTAACTCTATCACTGGCAATTCTTGGAAAAAATGCACCTCTTATGATTCCTGCCTTAAAACTTGCTTGTGTTAAAATTAAAAAGACAATGAAAAACGAAAACATTAAAAACTTATGCTTTAGTGCAAATCGTAATGTTGGACTGTACACTTTATCGCGTAGCCAACTCATGATAAAATCACCAAATGTATTGATGTAGCGCAGTTTTGAAAACAATCTTGGTAATAATCCTTTTGGTTCTTTATTTTGTTTTCGCAATGCTTTAGAATGTGCTAAATGCGCAGGTAAAATAATTAAAGCTTCTACCAGCGATACAACTAATGTAAGCATTACTACAATAGAAACTTCTCCGAAAAATTCACCAATTCGACCATCTAAAAACAAGAAGATACTAAACGCTAGTATTGTAGTTAAAATGGCTGATATAATAGCAGGTAATACTTCCATAACACCGTCAATAGCAGCTTCTTCAGGAGATTTTCCTTTTTCGTATTGTTGATAGATATTTTCTGCAATCACAATTCCATCATCCACCAAAATACCAATTACAATAATCATCCCAAAAAGAGACAATACATTAATCGTAATATTGAAATAACCCGCAAGCATAAACATTCCTAAAAAGGCAACTGGCAATCCAAATGCTACCCAAAATGCTAAACGCGTATTAAGGAATAATGATAAAAATATAAGTACGAGAATCATTCCTATCACTGCATTTTCAGTTAATAATGCTGTACGCTGTACTAAAGTGGTCGATAAATCTCGAACTACATCTAATTGTACGTTATCATATTTTTGATTGAATTCGGCAATATATTCTTTGGTTTTTTCTGCGGAAGAAATTAAATCTTCAGTATTGGTACTTGTGATGCTTACATTAATAGAAAGATTACCGTCAAAATAATTGGCGTTTGGTGTTTCCGAAAACTGATCGCGCACTTCGGCAACATCTTTTAAGCGAATAATTCTTCCAGATGCATCTGATTTTACCACCAAGTTAGACAGTTCATCTGCATAATACGAACGTGAATTTGCACGAATTAAATATTCTTCGGCATTTGTTTTTATGGTTCCACCTGTGGTAATTAAACTCGCCTGATTGATAGCATTAGAGACTTCTGTAAATGATAAATTGTAGGCTAATAAATTGGTTTCATTAACGGCGATTTCTATTTCCTCGTCAGGATATCCTGTAATTTCTATCTGTGAAATTCCATCAATACCACGCAAATCGTTTTCTACTTGTCGTCCTATTTGTTTTAGGGTAGCTAATGGAATATTACTTCCGCTAATGGCAAAAGAAATGGTTTCTCGTACAGCTTCTCGCTTTGCGACAACCAAAGGTTCCATACCTGTTGGAAATGAAGGTACGCGATCTACGGCATTTTTTATTTCCAGTAACATGAAGTCAATATCGCGCCCTTTTTCAATTTCGACATTGATGGTTCCGCTATTTTCTCTGGATGTTGAGGTAACTCGCTCTACACCATTTAAACCTTTAAGATTATCTTCTATTTTGAGTACAATTCCTTCTTCAATTTCTTGTGGCGAAGCTCCAGGATAGGTAATATTAATATTTACATTCTTAGAATCGACTAACGGGAAAAAGGAAGACTTTAATGTAAAAGCACCGTACAAACCAAAGGCAACAAACACTGCAATCACAATGTTTACTGCAACACTGTGTTTTATAAAGTAAGCAATTAGTTTTCTCATGACTTACTCTGCGTTTTTAGTTTTTATAATTTTTACGTTGATTTTTTTGGGTTGAAGTGGCTGTACCAACATTCCGGCATATGCGCCAGGGACTGGTTTGGATAAAATGACTGTTCCGTCAGGAATATTTTTTAAGACAGCTTTTTTATCTGAAAAGTATACTGGTTTTACATCAATAACATCCAAAACACTATCACGTACAATAAACACTTGATTATTGTCTAAAACCAAACTTCTGTTTACTTCAATTGCATTTTTTTCGTCTTTTGCATTCAGATTAGCTTCTAAATACATTCCTTCTTTTAGTTTCTCGTCTTTAACTTCTATATATGCTGTAATAGTTTGTGTAGTAGCATCAATACTTCCGTTGACACGAGAAACAACACCTGAAAATGTTTCTGTATTCTCAAGATTATTCAAAGCTACTTTTTCTCCAACATTCAATAAACTAGCGTATTTTTTACTCAGCGCAACTTCCATTTCATAGACAGAATCATCAATAAATTCACCTAGTTTTTGTCCGTTTCTAACCAAAGAACCTTCAGTAACTAGAGCTTCTGTTAATATTCCTGAAAAAGGCGCACTAATGGTATATTTTGCTAATCGCTGTTCTAAATTCTTAACATTATAATAGTTTGTTACAATGCTACGTCCTGTAATAAAGTATTTTTCTTTTTCCGTAGTCATTTCTGGTAACTTCGGCGTTGTTTTATTTAGATCAAAATTCGTTAAATATTGTTGCCATTTTGGATATACTTCAGGAAAATCTAATCGTAAATCGGGCATTATAGCTGCAATAGAGTTGTACAAATTACTTTTAGACGATTGTACATTGGCATAATATTCGGCAGCATCAATACGAATTAATGTTTGTCCCGCGCGATACTTTTGCCCAGGTTTAAATAATTTTCCACTTGGTTTAAAAACACCTTGTACTTCTGCATACAATTCTACACGACGCTTTGCTGTGAGATTTCCGTTTGCAGGAATAATAATAGGAATTGTTTTATTTTGAACTGTATCTGTATAGACTGTTTTAATCACTTTCTCCGGGACAGGTCTCTTTTTCTTCTTACTATTAGCTATAATATTTCCAAAGTAAATAGCACCTACAATAAGAAGTGCTCCAAGAACCGAAAGTACTATGTTTCGCATTTGGTGGGATTATTTTGATGGTTTGACTGCAAATTTATCTATAAGTTTAATGTAAGAGTCTTAAAAAAAACTTAATAAAATTTACAATCTAGTAGAATGAGACTCAAAGGTATATGTTAAAAAGAAAGAATAGTAAGCAAAATATATCTTGCAAGTATCATTTTTTATTGTAATTTAGGAAGTCAAAACGTAATTGAATTTATAGGATAGATATAAAAATATTGTAGTAAAAACATACGTTTGACGCTTTTTTTTGTCGTTTCGTAGTAAATTAGCAATGATATAACATAAAATATTTTGTCAAACCCTATAATTTTATACTTTTACACCGTTATGGCAAAATTAAACCAAAAGACCCTGTTGTGTTTTGTTGTATTAGCGTTAGCTTTTTTGACATCAACACACGCCCAACAAATCGTACCTCCGCCACCTGGTCCGCCGCCTCCACCGGGATTCCCGATAGATGCTGGACTTATAGGTGTGTTAGCCGCTGGACTTTTGTATGGTATTCGGAAAAAAGTGAAAAAGTAATTACTTCGACAGCCCCTGAAGTCTTGCTACATATTTCCCTATAACATCAAATTCCAAATTTACAATTGAGCCAACTTTCATATATTGAAAGACTGTATGGCTATATGTATATGGAATGATGGCTACTGAAAATGAATTCCTTTTAGAATTTACCACCGTTAAACTTGTACCATTTACTGTAATTGACCCTTTTTCTATGGTGATATTATTTAATGATGAATCGTACTCAAATGTATAGTACCAACTTCCATCACTCTCTTTTACTGAAGTACATGTTGCTACTTGATCCACATGTCCTTGTACAATGTGCCCGTCTAAACGATCTCCTAATTTCATAGCGCGTTCTAAATTGACACGATCGTCTACTTTCCAAGTACCTAAATTTGTTTTTTCTAAAGTTTCTTGAATTGCCGTTACTACATAGGTGTTTTTATCAAGGTTTCTGTCAACAACAGTAAGGCAAACACCATTGTGCGCTACACTTTGATCAATTTTTAATTCCTCTGTCAAACTACTCTGAACCGTAATATGAACGTTTTCTTTTTCTTGCTCAAGATGCGTTATCACACCTAATTCTTCAATAATCCCTGTAAACATCTATTAATTTAGTTAAATTTGCATGTAAAATTAAGAAATAAAAGTTTGAATACTTAAATGAAGAAAGAGGAAAAAATAAAAGTAGGGATTTCCGTTGGAGACTTAAATGGTATCGGGACAGAAGTAGTTTTGAAAACATTTAAAGACAACAGAATGCTTGAATTATGTACACCTGTTATTTTTGGATCTACCAAAATCTTATCATTTCAGAAGAAACATTTCAATATACATACAAGCTTTCACGGCATTCCAAGTGCTGATAAAGCGCAACACGGAAAAATAAATGTAGTTAATATTTCAAAAGATCCTGTTACGATTGAATACGGAAAATCATCAGAAGAAGTTGGAAAATTTGCTATAAAATCATTTACGGAAGCTACAAAAGCTCTAAAAGATGGTTTGATTGATGTATTAGTTACAGCTCCTATTAATAAACACAATGTACAGTCGGAAGATTTTAAATTTCCTGGGCATACGGATTATTTAGGACAAACTTTAGAAGGAGACAGTTTAATGTTGATGGTAAACGATGCACTTCGTGTTGGGTTATTAACAGATCATGTTGCGGTAAAAGATGTTTCTGCGGCAATCACTCCTGAACTTATAGAAAAGAAAGTAGACATTATATATAATACCTTAAAACAAGATTTCGGAATTACAAAACCAAAAATTGCAGTTTTAGGTATAAATCCACATGTTGGAGATAATGGAGTTATAGGTGAAGAAGATGATGAGATATTAAAGCCGACATTAGAAAAAATTAAAAATGCAGGGAAACTCGTTTTTGGTCCATATGCCGCCGATAGCTTTTTTGCATCTAGTAATTACAGAAACTTTGATGCAATCTTGGCAGCGTATCATGATCAAGGATTGATTCCGTTTAAAACTTTATCTTTTGGACAAGGTGTAAACTTTACGGCCGGACTTAATAAAGTACGTACATCACCCGATCATGGAACTGCTTATGAAATTGCCGGAAAAAACAAAGCAGATCATAACTCATTTAAAGAAGCAGTATTCACTGGAATACAGATTTTTAGAAACAGAAATATATACAAAGAGGTCGCTAAAAACCCTCTAAAAAAGCAGCCTAGTAAGATATAAACAAAAAAATGTTAACAACTTACTGTTGATTAAGAAAAATTTATATCTTTGCACGCTCGAAACTGATGTTTAAGATGATGGAACTAAAGGACTTTACGATTCCTTTTATAGGATTAAAAGAAGGAAAACACCAGTTTGATTATCAAATTGATAATTCGTTCTTTGAACTTTTTGACTTTGATGAATACAACAAAGCAAATGTTGAGGTAATGTTGTCATTTCACAAAAAAACAACCATGCTTGAATTAACCTTCAAAGCTTCTGGAACTGTAAATATAAATTGTGATGTAACAAATGAGCCTTTCAATTTGCCTGTTGGAGGAGATTTAAACTTAATTGTGAAATTCGGAAACGAATACAATGATGAAAACGAAGAAATTCTCATTGTTCCACATGGAGAGTACGAAATCAATGTTGCACAATATATATATGAAATGATTGTGTTGTCAGTTCCTTCAAAAAGAATTCATCCAGGTATTGAAGATGGTACATTACAATCTGAAATATTAGAAAAGTTAGAAGAATTACAACCTGGTACAGAAAAAAAAGAAACTGAAGAGGAAATTGATCCTCGTTGGAATACATTAAAAAAACTATTAACGGATAATAAATAATATAGAAAATGGCACATCCTAAGAGAAAAATCTCGAAAACAAGAAGAGATAAGAGAAGAACTCATTATAAAGCAACTGTTCCTCAAATCGCTACGTGCCCAACTACTGGTGAAGCACACTTATATCACAGAGCTCACTGGCACGAAGGAAAATTATATTACAGAGGAAAAGTATTGATTGATAATACAACAGAAGAAAACTTAGCATAACATATTATATGTTTAGTCATAAAAGCTCTCACTTTCGTGAGAGTTTTTTATTTGTTCGTTTTTTTTTGTTAAAAATGTAAAAACGACATATTTTGCCGAGATTATCAGAGAATTTTAGTAATTTCGTTTAATTTTTAATGAATTTTTGTTAAAAAGCAAAAAAAACCAACGTTAAGGTATGACCAAAATTACAGCAGCAATAACAGCTGTAGGAGCATATACTCCTGATTATGTATTGACCAACAAGATACTTGAAACAATGGTTGATACTAACGATGAGTGGATAACTACTCGAACAGGTATCAAAGAACGCAGAATTCTTAAAGAAGAAGGAGCAGGAACTTCATACTTGGCTATCAAAGCCGCGGAAGACTTAATCGCAAAGAAAAACTTAGACCCTAAAGAAATAGACTTGGTAATTGTTGCTACAGCAACACCTGATATGCCTGTAGCTTCTACAGCAGTATATACAGCCAGTAAAATAGGTGCTACAAATGCCTTTGCTTTTGATTTGCAAGCTGCGTGTTCAAGTTTCTTATACGGAATGTCTACAGCAGCCAGTTATGTACAATCTGGACGTTACAAGAAAGTATTATTAATTGGAGCCGATAAAATGTCTTCAATTATCGATTACACTGACAGAGCCACATGTATCATTTTTGGTGATGGAGCAGGAGCTGTTCTATTTGAACCAAATGAAGAAGGATTAGGACTGCAAGATGAATACCTAAGAAGTGATGGTGTTGGACGTGAATTCCTAAAAATTGATGCCGGTGGATCTATTTTACCAGCTTCCGAAGAAACTGTAAAGAACAATCAACATACCGTATTTCAAGACGGAAAAACAGTCTTCAAGTTCGCAGTATCTAACATGGCAGATGTAAGTGCCAAAATTATGGAAGATAACAACCTGTCGAATGAAGATGTACAATGGTTGGTGCCTCACCAAGCCAATAAACGTATCATTGATGCCACAGCAAGGCGTATGGGCGTAGATGAAAGTAAAGTTATGGTAAATATTCAACGTTATGGAAATACAACTTCTGGAACGTTACCTTTGTGTTTACATGACTATGAAAAACAACTCAAAAAAGGAGATAACCTTATCTTTGCTGCTTTTGGTGGTGGATTTACATGGGGAGCTATCTACCTAAAATGGGCATATAATTCAAACTAGAAACGACTAAAACCTATCTCATGGATTTAAAAGAAATTCAAAGCTTAATTAAATTCGTAGCTAAATCTGGTGCAAGTGAAGTAAAACTTGAAATGGAAGATGTAAAAATTACCATTAAAACCGGAGAAACTAAAGGCGAAATGACAACTGTAGTGCAGCAAATTCCTATGGCAGGAATTCCACAACAACCCGCAGCACCAGTAGTTCCTGTAGCACAACCCGCAGCACCAGCTGCTAGTGAAGCTCCAGCAGCAGCCACAAGCGATGACTCAAAATATGTTACTATAAAATCACCTATCATTGGTACTTTTTACAGAAAACCATCTCCAGACAAACCTGCTTTTGTAGAAGTTGGAGACTCAATTTCTGTAGGAAGTGTACTTTGTGTGATTGAAGCAATGAAACTTTTCAACGAAATTGAATCTGAAGTTTCAGGAAAAATAGTGAAAGTCTTAGTAGATGACTCTTCACCGGTAGAATTTGATCAACCATTATTCTTGGTAGATCCATCATAAGGAATTTTAAATAACACTTGAAGCAGTAGAAGCAATTCTGCAATTCAAAAAGTGAATGATTTAAATTTCAAAATTTAAAATTTCAAGAGATGTTCAAAAAAATATTAGTTGCAAACAGAGGTGAAATAGCGCTAAGAGTTATTAGAACCTGCAAAGAAATGGGTATCAAAACAGTTGCTGTATATTCAAAAGCAGATGTTGATAGCCTACACGTACGATTTGCTGACGAAGCGGTTTGTATTGGACCAGCTCCAAGTAGCGAATCTTATTTAAAAATGGCAAATATTATTGCTGCTGCAGAAATTACAAATGCAGACGCTATTCATCCAGGATACGGATTCTTATCTGAAAATGCCAAATTCTCAAAAATTTGTGAGGAACACGATATTAAATTTATCGGAGCCAGTGAAGAAATGATTTCTAAAATGGGAGACAAAGCTACTGCAAAAGCCACGATGAAAGCTGCAGGTGTGCCTTGTGTTCCAGGAAGTGAAGGAATCATTGAAAGTTTTGAAGAATGTGAAAAACTAGCTGTAGAAACAGGATATCCTGTAATGCTTAAAGCAACTGCTGGTGGTGGTGGAAAAGGAATGCGTGCTGTTTGGAAACCAGAAGATTTAAGAGACGCTTGGGATTCTGCTCGACAAGAATCTAAAGCTGCTTTTGGAAATGATGATATGTACATGGAAAAATTGATTGAAGAACCAAGACACATCGAAATTCAGGTGGTTGGAGATTCTTCAGGAAAAGCATGTCACTTGTCAGAGCGTGATTGTTCTGTACAACGTCGTCACCAAAAATTAACAGAAGAAGTGCCTTCTCCATTCATGACAGACGATTTACGTACACGTATGGGAGAAGCTGCTGTAAAAGCTGCAGAATTTATTAAATATGAAGGTGCTGGAACAGTAGAATTCTTAGTAGATAAGCACAGAAACTTCTACTTTATGGAAATGAATACACGTATTCAAGTAGAACACCCAATTACTGAACAAGTAATTGATTTTGACTTGATTCGTGAGCAAATATTAGTAGCAGCTGGTGTGCCAATTTCTGGTAAAAACTATACACCAAATTTACACTCTATAGAATGTAGAATTAATGCAGAAGATCCGTTTAATAACTTCAGACCTTCTCCAGGAAGAATTACTACATTACACGCGCCAGGCGGACACGGAGTTCGTTTAGATACGCATGTATATGCTGGATATTCAATTCCACCAAACTACGATTCTATGATTGCAAAGTTAATCACAACGGCGCAAACACGTGAAGAAGCTATCAATAAAATGAAACGTGCTTTAGATGAGTTCGTAATTGAAGGAATTAAAACAACAATTCCTTTCCACAGACAATTGATGGATCATCCTGATTATGTTGCTGGAAATTACACAACAAAATTCATGGAAGATTTCGAAATGCAAGAAGAAACAGAATAAATTCTATTTCATATATAAAAAAAGCTCCTTAAAATTTTTAAGGAGCTTTTTTATTATTTGTAGTTTCAAAAGAATTTTCAATCTGAAAAAATACTAATTGCAGTCAAGAATGTACTTTTTTGTCTAGAAGAAACAGGCAATATTTCTCCGTTTTTTAGCTTTACCCAACCATTTCTATTCATTCCATATGATTGTACAAAGTTTAAATTCACAGCATGCGACCTGTGTATTTTAATAAAAAATGAAGGTAATTTATCATAAAATGATTTTAGAGTTCCATGCAATAAAAAGTTTCGATTATCAGTAAGATGTATTCGTGTAAAACCTTCTTCGCTTGTCCAATGTAAAATTTCAGAATAACTTAAAAGGAGTTTCTGCTTATTTATTTTTTGAACTAAAATTTTACCAGAAACTTCTTCAATGTTAGCATCTGTATATAGCTTTCTTAGCATGTACTTTTCTTTTACCTTTTTCTTTGCCTTTTCAACTGATTCGATAAGTTCTTTAAGAATTATAGGTTTTAAAAGATAATCACTCACTCCATGTTTTACCGCGTTAATTCCATATTTGGAATATCCAGTTAAAAAAATAGTAACAAAATCATTCACGTCAAAAGCTTCTATAACGTCAAAAGCTTTTCCGTCTTTGAGCTCTACGTCTAAGAATACTAATTCTGGTTTTTTGGTATGTATTAATGATATTGCTTCTGCAACAGTATTACTGGTTCCTACAATTCGCAAGTCTTTGCAATATGTAGAAAGCAAACTAACAATGAAGTTTTGAATTTCAATTTCGTCCTCTATAACGATTACATCTATCATATTTAAGTGTTTAGTGGTAACAACAAACGAATGATTGTGCCTTTTCCTAGTTCGCTTTCAATATGAAAAGCTACTTCTTTATTGTTGAAATTTTCTCGAATTAAGCCAATGCGATCTTTTACGATGCCAAGTCCCATGGATTTGCTAGAATTTGATAAATGTTTTAAATGAAATCCATTACCATTATCTTTTATTGTGACTTCAAAAATATCGTTGATATGCTGATGTTTTTGAATTGATATTTCAATGAGCTTATTTTCATCTGCGCCTCGAAATCCATGCTTAATAGCGTTCTCTAATAATGGCTGAATAAGCAATGGAGGAACTTGTAATGAACTTTTAGATAATTCTGAATCAACAGTAATGATATATTCAAATAACGCTTTAAATCGCTTTTTTTCGAGTTCTAAATAATTTTCAATAAACTGTATTTCTTCTTCAAGTGATATGTTTTCGAGTTTTGAATATTCTAAGCTTTTTCGCATCAACCTAGAAAATTCGCCTATATACATGTTAGCTTCTAGCTTTTCTCCTTTGTATATTAATCCTTGAATCGCGGTAAGTGAGTTGAACATAAAATGTGGATTCATCTGGTTTCTGAGTGTTGTTAGCTCTGATTTACGAAGTCTGTTTTCGTTTTCTAATTTTTTCTGCCAATTCTTTTTATAGCGTAATATCACTAGAAAAATAACAATAAAAGCACTACATACTGTGAACACTTTAAACCAAATACGCTCTAAAAAATGTGGTTCTATTTTAAAAACAATTTGTTGTGTATTACTCCACTGACTATTATCGCTTCTGCATTGTACTTTAAATGTATATTCTCCGTGATTTAAATCGAGAAAACTGACTTTTCTTTCATTAGTTTCAACCCAAGATTTATCATTTATTTTATATCTGTAAAATCCCTTTTTAGGTTTATTATGTGAAATTCCTGTATAATGAATAGTCACATCATTTTCATTAGGTTGAAGCGTAATGTGTTTTTTGTGTGAAGACTGTTTGGTATTTGTCTCTATAAAATCAATTTTTAATGATGGAATGATAGGTTTTGTATACAATTTATCTGGCTGAAAATGACAAAGTCCTTTATCGGTAGCTAACCAAATTTCATCATCCCAAAAAGTAATGTCATTAATATAATTTGAGATAAGCCCATCTTTTATTGTAGATAATTCAATATATTCAATAACAGGAGTTTCCTTATTAAATCGATATTTAACTTTAAGAAGTCCTTTATTAGAGCCAAGCCACAACGTAGAATCGTTTTGTTTAAAAACAGCATGAAGCACTTTATTCTTTAACTTTTCATGTTTAAAAATATGCTCTTGTGCATCTTTTTTATATACCAATCCGAATTTAGGTGTTGCGAGCCAAATACCATTGTTATCTGTTTTTACATCATTTACTCTAAAATCTTCAATTCCTTGGACAGAAACTAAATTTGGTGTCGTTTTTTCATAATCAGGAGTCCATTTAAAAAGTCCTTCTGACGTAGCGATCCATATATTTTCTTTATGATCTGTGGTTACTGATAATGTGCGAAATCCGTATTTTAGTTGAGCAGTTCTTTTTCCATTCGCGCTAAGATCAAATCCTGTAGAGTTGAATACAAGAAATTTTTTATTTTTTAGCAGCAATGAGTTGAAAGCTTCTTTGTAATTATGTATTGATGTATTGGTATTCTTTGTTTTTGCATTCAAAAAATAACTAGATACAACCGTATAATCAATCTGTCTTTTTAATTGATTTTTAGTTAGTAAAAAATGCATGCCTTTCTCACTCATAGCGAGTAAGCCATCGTCAACTATTTTTAACTTATAAAAAGTTTCTCCATCGATCCAATCTTTTGGTTGGTACTTTTTGATAGCAAAATTTGGAACATGAAAAATACCGTTATCTGTAGAGGTTACCCAAAGAGAGCCATTTTTTGATTTAGAAATAGAGGTAACTCCTATTCCTTTAAAATGTATACTGGGTTCTATAGTTAGACTTCTATTTTCAAAACTAAAAACACCTGCTTTTGTTGTAACCCATTCATTTTTATTTTCATCAACATACAAGCCAATGATGTCGGTATTCATATTTCTAAAAGCCTTGAATTTATTTTCAGTATCCCATTGAAAATGTATTTGATTCAAATATGGAATATTATTTTTTTTCATTAAATCATTGATTGCTTTTTTATTTTTAGCAATGTTAATTCTCCTTTTTATAATTTGATCGGTTTGCGGGATGTTGTTGAGAAAACTAATAATTTCCTCGCCATGTATTGTTGTTGTACCATCACAAATATTGATGGAATATACTGGGAATATGATTCTCCAATTGTGTGATGTAATATGCTGAAAATATATGGTGTTGTTGTGGAATCCGATGAAGTCAAACCAGCTTCCTTTGCTAGCACGTAAATCTTTTAATGTATCATTGAAAGCAAACGGTTCAAAAGAATTTCCATTCCAGTAACTTAGCGAACCGTCGAGTCCATTTACACAAAAAGTATCATCATTCATGGGTTGAAAACTGAAATTTACAAGATTGGCTAATCCGTCTTTAGTGTCATAACTTTTAAACTCATACCCATCGTATTTTACAATTCCTCTATCAGTAGCAAGCCATATATTTCCGTATATATCTTCATGCAAGTCGTAAATCTCAGAACTCGGCAAACCATCATCGGTATCAAATTGATACGATTTAAAACCAAAATTCTGCGCTATTGATAAAAAAGACGCTAGCAAAATTGTTAAAAACGCGATAAGATATTGTTGTGATTTATACATAGATGATTGCAAAAAATCGAGTTTTAAACTCGTTCCTTTCTTACAAAGCAACTTAAATATAATAAGCTAAACAAGTATTTATGAGCTAAATAACGCATACTACACTGAAAACAGAAAAATAGTCACGCTTAATTTTTAATCGTATCATTTTTCTATTTTTTGAGATTTTATTTTGAAGATTTGAGAGAATTTAAAAACACATATTATGAAAACATTAGCACAATTTGAAAGTTACCAAATAGAAAACACAGAATCTATTTTAGGAGGTACAGATTTTATCGTTGAAGATGCAGTAGGTATCTAGTTTACTCGATAATCGAGATTTAAATGCTTCGACGCTTGCGTCGAAGTAGTTTATTGTAAACGAATTTTGATTTGTAATTAGGTATTAATTTTTAATCATTTTTATTATGAAAAAAGTAATTATAGCAGTATTTACGGTTTTTCTACTTTCTTGTCAAAGTGACACTGTTGATTCATTTGACGATAAAGAAATAGAGAACTCATTAGAGCAAAGAGATGGATCAACTCCAAAAATGGACATATTCAGTATGTGCGATTTTGAAATATCAGCTATAGGCTGTTCAGGAAAAGATCCACAAATGAAAATTTGTCTAGGAGATTCCTTTTGTTTTACAACATCCGAATTAAGTACAAGTATTTCAGGGAATACAGCGATTCCAGGATTGGAGGAATTTAGGAATAGTTTGTATAACAGAATGTGTTTTAAAGTTACCATTGAAAATCAATCACGATGTGGGAACGTAATAGAAATTTTATCATACAATAAAAGTGAAGACGTGTTTTATATTCAGCAATTTAATATAAATGCATTTGAACCTTTTGAATTTTATTACTGTGTTCCTAATTGTGAAGTTCTTTTCCCGTAAATGCACATTAAAACATTTATTAACATTAAACTATACATTATGAAAAAAAGAAAAGTAAAAAGCTTAAGCTTAAACAAGAGTAAGGTTTCCAATTTTGAGGTAGTAACAGGTGGAAGACCAACGACTTCATTTTATTTTTCGGAGTGTTATTACAATTGTGACCCATCAAAAGTTTCCTTTTGTGTAAGTTGTGGTCCTGGATGTAATCCTACAAATTCTCTAGCTTGTTAAGCTTTTTTAAAGTTTGATATAAGAAGACAGGATTGTATATAATCCTGTCTTTTTTGTTGTGCTGACGTAATTTAGCTTACAATAGCTTTCCTAAAATTCCCCAACCATTTGCTTTGTCAATAACAACACAATGAATGGTGTTTTCCCCTTTTTTTAACTTCAGTTGGAGCATATTTGCGTTTATATCTACATGACCTTGGTATTGGTTTCCTTTGGATCGAAAGGCGTTATTTCCATAAAAAACGGCTTCTCCATTTATATATACAATAATTTTATCACTATAATCAAAAGAGAAACGCTGTGTTCTTTCGGTTGTGGAGTTGATCGTAGTTTTAACAACAGTATATACTTCTTTATTGGCTTCAAAATTACCTGAAGATGGTTTCTCAACATATTTAGAAATAGGAAGTAATCCTGAAGCTTCTGTGTGTACTGTACGATATTTTTTATGACTAATTTGATCAAAAGTAATAGCATTTTCAGTATACGGAAATGCTTCTGTAAGTTTCCACGTTTTAATAATATTTGGGTTGGAAACAGTTGCTTTGTGCGTGCTACTTTCTGAATGACTACTATTTTTATGTGTAATCTTAAAATTAGAGAATCGATTTGTAAACAAAGCGAAGAGACCAACAGATCCTTCTATTCGATCAGTTTTTAAATGATCTACGGTAAGTACCTTTTCATCATTCACAAATACTGTTGCTGTTGTTTTTGCAACTTCAATTCGCAATCGATTCCAACCTGCATTTTTGAACATTACATTTGCTTGATATTCTTTATACAATTGCCATGCAAGTTCATGTTTAAAAGTAGGCGTATATTGCACAGCATCTGGCTGTTGCGATTTATGAAGTCGCATGTACACTTCTTCCATTGTTCCTTCTTTTTCTCTAAAAATAATTCCTGCAAAACTCCTCGCTGTTTTTGCATATACATCAACTTCTAGAGTTCCACTAGAAAAATTGAGATCATTTACTGTTATTTTTCCATTTAATAACATGGTGTTTCGCCCATCAAATGATTCAAATTTGACGGAAGCTTTTGCAGGAGCATTCCAAGCTGATGTTTCCATAGGAATACTTTTGCTTTCGAGCTGTGCAAAGGCAAATTGAACGGAACATAGAATAAAGAACTGTAAGTATTTTAAAACTTTCATTTGTATCGATTTTAAATTTTATACAAAATTCAATCTTTACAAAAATATAGATGCTATCACTTTAGTTCAAATTTCTATCATTTTGGTAATTATTCCTAAATGTAGTAGGAGTTATACCTTCTAGACGATTGAAAAAACGTGTCAAATTATTAGCTTCACTAAAGTTAAGATCAATAGCAATTTCAGTAATGGTTTTATCTGAATATAACAACTCCATTTTTATTTCTTGCAACAATCGTAAGTGAATCGTAGTTCTTGGAGTATGCCCCATGAATTTTTTGGTAATGCTATTTAATTGCTGGCGTGAAATGTTTAAAAGTGTGCAGTATTCATCAACAGTATGCATGTTGCGAATGTGTAACTCTAAAGCTTCTTTAAATTTATAGACAATTGAATTCCCTTGTGTTTCGGAAGAAAGATTGTATTGTTTTGAATACAGTCTGTTTACTTTAATTAAGAAAAAATATAATAAAGATCGAATAATGTGTGTGCTATCATTTTGGAAATTTTGTATTTCGGAAGTCATTTCGCTCAGCGTAGACCTTATTAACTCATATTCAACAGCAGAAACATGCAAACACTGTGGATATTGTGCGTTGTAAAAGTATTGCATTCTGTATACGAGTAGTTTATCTTCAAAAAAATCGGATAAAAAAGTATTTTGAAATACTAAATGAAACCCTTTTATATTTTTGGTGTCGATCACACATTTTTTCTTTTGATAAGGAGAAATGAAAAACAACATTTTGTTGTCAACTTTTATAGTATGTCCGCCTAATTCAATTTCGCCAGTAGCTTCTTCAAAAATAAAAACCTCAAAAAAATTAGTAATGTGAATGTTAGATTCAAAGTAGACAGCGTTATTTTCTTCAAACTTGTGTAGATCCATCAAAAGTTCAAAGCCATACTTTTCTTTTTCAAAGAGAAATGTTCGCATGCTGCAAAGCTATAGTTTTGTTTGTAAAGAAAAAAAGTACTTCTTTATAGTTTTGGGGTTACTTAAGAAGTACTTTTTCTTTATATAATCGCTGAGGTTTGCTCAGAAATTGAATTTTTCTATCGTTTGTAATATGCTACAATACTAGCTTTTGCTAATGTATTATTGTTTAAATAGTAACCGACTATAGCAGCGTTGGTATCTTTGTTTAAACCTAATGAATCTGTACTTAAAGCATATACAGTAATAATATATTGATGCAATCCGTGACCTTCTGGTGGACAAGGTCCGCCATAACCAGCAATTCCATAATCTGTAATACTTTGAATGCTTCCTTTTGGAGCTAAATTCAAGGAAATATTTCCTGCATTGGTTACTAATTCGTTAGCGTTTGCTGGAATGTCAAACACAAGCCAATGCCACCATCCACTGCCCGTTGGCGCATCTGGATCGTACATAGTTACCGCAAAACTTTTAGTCCCTTTAGGCGCATTTGCCCACGATAGTTGAGGTGATTCGTTATTTCCTGTACAACCAAAACCACTAAATTCTTGCGTTTTGGTAGCTTGTCCTCCTAAATCTTTGCTTGTTAAAGTAAATGTGTTTTGACTGAAAGCTGTTGTCGTAATCAATATGAACAACAGTAAAAGGCTGTTTGTATTCTTCATAATTGTATGTTTTTTTAATTATGATACAAAACTACATGAGGAAAGAATAGTAAGAAAAACCTATAGGTTCAAAAAGTAGTGATAAAAGTTCAATTTGATGTTTGATACTGTTTTGGAGTGACACCAAATTTTGTCTTAAACGCATGTACAAAGTTGGATAAGTTTTCATAACCAATCTCTTCAAAAATATCAGAAGGTCGTTTGGCTTCGTTCTTTAATAGAAAAGCTGCATGCTCTAATCGTTGTTGACTGAACCATTTAATCGGCGATTGTTGAAAGTGTTTTTCAAATTCTCGTTTGAAAGAGGAAACGCTCATGTTTGATAAAAAAGCGAGTTCTTTTAATGTTAATTTATGTAACTTATTACTTTCTACCACATTGATAAAGTGACTCGTTTGATCGTCTTTTGCGCTGATTAAAAACAATAAAAAATCAGTGCCTTTTGTTTCTACCAAATACAGCAAAATTTCTTCTAACTTTACCTGTAATAATTTCTGTTGTAACTTCAGCGGAAGCTGATGAATGCCTTCTAAACTTTTTACAAATGATTTAATAAAATCGTCGTATTCACAAGCTTTAGCGGCTGTTGTTGTAGCAATATGTTTGTTGGTAATTTGATACTTTTCAAGGAATTGAAACAGTACTTCATCCGAAAAAAACAATAAAATACTCTTATAAAAATTATTCGTTTCAGATAAGTTTTCTGTCATTAAACAATGCCCAGATTTCATAATGAGAAACGCATCATTTTTGATGGAAATTGGTTCGTGGCTTGAAGAAATTGTTTTAAAACCTTCTTGTAAAAAACTAAAAGTGTTTTTGGTAAGATCGATTTTATTGTTGAACTGAGACGTTGTCGATTCGTAATTAAACAACTGAATCGGACTGTTAGTTTCAGCGGTTAAATAATCGGGCAACGTAAATATATTCATCTGTGTTGGTTTTCTATCCATACAAAAATACAACCTTCATATTATTTTTTAGCATAGAATGAAAACTATTGCAAACCTTTAATTATATTGAAGCCAAATTGAATTGACGCACATGAACTTGAGCTATTGGGAATATAAAACGTGGTTGACAAATGTCGATTTTACGATTGTGGGAAGCGGTATTGTAGGATTAAATTGTGCCTTGCAACTCCGAAAACAATATCCGACAGCAAAAATTATTATCCTAGAAAGAGGAATATTACCCTTAGGCGCGAGTACAAAAAATGCCGGATTTGCTTGTTTTGGAAGCCTTTCAGAGATTTTGGATGATTTACACACGCATTCTGAAGAAGAAGTGCTAAACCTTGTAAAACGACGTTGTGAAGGCTTACAGTTATTGAGATCAACTTTAGGAGATACTGCAATAGATTATCAGCAATTAGGCGGTTATGAATTGTTTACGAAAGAAGATACAACACTGTATGAAACATGTTTGACAAGAAAAGAAGAAATCAATCAATTATTGAAGCCAATTTTTAAAGATGCTGTTTTTCGAGAAACTTCGAATACATTTAATTTTAACGATATTCAAGAACAGTATATTTTCAATCAGTTTGAAGGACAGATTGATACTGGAAAAATGATGAAAGAATTGCTTGAGAAAGCTTTGGCAAGTAATATTCAGGTTTTGAATTCTATTTTGGTACAGCATTTTGTAGAAAGTGGAAATTTGGTTCATATAGAAACAAATCATATTAACTTTCACACGAAAAAATTATTGATAGCTACCAACGGATTTGCCGCTCAGTTATTAGATGAAAATGTAAAACCTGCAAGAGCGCAAGTATTGATTACAAAGCCAATTCCTAATTTACATATTAAAGGAACGTTTCACCTCGATAAAGGATATTATTATTTTAGAAATATTGACAATCGTATTTTATTTGGTGGCGGACGAAATTTAGATTTTGAAGGCGAAGAGACAACTGAATTATCACAAACAGCATTAATTCAAGAAAAGCTTGAAACCTTATTACAAGATACCATTTTACCCAATACATCTTTTGAAATAGAACATCGCTGGAGCGGAATTATGGGTGTTGGATCGCAGAAAAAAGCCATTGTAAAACCATTGTCAAATCATGTGTTTTGTGGTGTTCGCTTAGGCGGAATGGGCGTTGCCATAGGAAGTTTGGTAGGAAAAGAATTAGCAGAGTTAACATGAGTGTAAAGGAACAATTATATACAGCGTGTTTAGATATTGTGAATGCGCGACAAGCAACGATTCAAAGTACATTTACTGGAATTCAAGAAGCCATGTTGTCTGAAACAAAAAGTTCGGCAGGCGACAAGCATGAAACAGGTCGCGCCATGCTACAACTAGAACGCGAAAAATTGGGAAATCAACTAGCGGAGATTCAAAAAGTAAAAGAAATACTTTTTAAAGTAGATGCTTCTTCAACAGTTTCGCAAGGTTGTTTGGGAAGTGTTGTGTATACTTCACAAGCTAATTATTTCGTTTCTGTAAGTGTTGGTGAGATTACGACAAACAATTCTACATTTTATGCAATTGCCACAAATACGCCCATAGGAAAGCTGTTGCTTGGTAAAAAAGTAGGAGATACAGTTACGTTTAGAAATCAATCGTTTGTGATTGAGAAGATTGTTTAGACTCGCTATCGTTTCTGGTATATTAGAATGTTAGATCGCTTCGCTTTTAGAATTATCCGAAACGTCATTGCGAGGAAGCATGACGAAGTAATTTGCTTCTTTTTTTGTAAAGATGTTTCACGTCAAGCTGAACTTGATTCAGCTTCACAGAACAGTGAGAAATGTGTATGTGAGATTCCGTGTCAAGCATGGAATGACGTGTAAAAACGAAAACTACAGTACTAAATAAAAAACTCCAACACTTTTCAGCATTGGAGTTTTTATATGATTTTAAATATATCTTATTATCGTTTGATAAATTTCTGAGTATGTACTTTTCCGTTAGATTCTAAACGTAAGATATAATTACCTTGACGTAAATTTGAAACATCGATTGAATGTTCTTTTAACTTTAAGTTCATTACACGCTTTCCTTCAATATTAAAGATTGTTGCAACCTTTCCAACTAAATTCACAGGACTATTAATTGTCATGATTTTTCCAACTGGATTCGGGTGAATAGCAATATTTTCTAAAGTTTCATCTTCAACACTTAAAGTTTGTCCTTCAACTATTACATGGTGAGTATTGATGTCAGGATCTTGTATATTATCAACTACTCCAGAAGGCCAGTAAATAACAATATTTATAACAGAATCATCTGTTCCTAAACCAAAATGTGTGTTTAAAGAACTCATATAGCGGAAACCTTCTCCACTACGAACATCACGAATTTGAACTCCTGAAGCAGTATATACTTCAATTCGTGCTCCAATTCCGTTAATGTTACTAGGAACTCCTGTGGTTGTAATTTTTAACCAATTGTTACTGTTTGCATTATTTGTATATAATGTAGTTCCAGCAATAGCGTCAATAAATCCATCATTGTTAAAATCTCCAAAAGAACCATTAGTTGCAGAAATTACATTGTCGTATACTGTAAATGTCATATCTCCATTTCCAAACAAGATACTTCCGTTAGAAGCAATATCTAAGTTTCCATCGTTATCAAAATCGTATGTAACATTTTCAATTCCCGTATTGGTTAAAGCTGGTAGTATTCCAGAAGCAGCAGTAACGTCTGTAAACGTGCTGTTTCCGTTATTTCTCATAAGCTTGTGAGTTCCGTTTGCTGTAGAACTTGCTCCTACAAACACATCCATATCTCCGTCATTATCAAAATCTCCCCAAGCAGAAGACCAAGTTTGTACAGGATCTGCTAAGTTTAATGCTGAAGCTACTTCTGTGAAACTTCCTGTTCCGTCATTTTCGTGCATTTCATTAATATTGATTGTAGAAGATCCACCACGACATTTTGCAATGAACATGTCCATATCTCTATCATTATCATAGTCAATCCATATAGAACCATAATTTCCTCCACCAGCAATATCTCCAAGTCCACCTTGGTTAAAAGTTAGGTTTCCATTTCCATCATTTAGGTAATATACATTCGGATCTACATCATGACATACAAAGGCATCTAAGTTTCCGTCTTGATCTAAATCGACGAAGTTAGAACGTTGTGAGAATACATATTCTGATCCAGAAATTTCAGTAAATCCTGTTCCCGTTGCATTAGCTCTCATGAATGTTACACCATTTCCTCCACCGTATAATAAATCTGTAAATCCGTTTCTATCATAATCGGCAGCAGCCAAACTCCAAGAAGGTGAATTGTCTGCATTCGTTGTGGTAATATTAGTCGCTGTTGGACTTAGTCCTCCGCCAGCTTGTTGGTAAAAGATATTTACGTTTGTAGCGCTAATAGAAACAACATCGTCTAAAAAGTCACCATTCATATCAACAGCAGCTCTTTGTGAGCCAGCTGTATTTACAGTAGATGTTGTAAAGTCTGCTGGTGGTGGTGGAGCAAGTGTTGAGAACGTTAATGGTCCGCCCCAAATACTTGAATCAGATCCACACATAGCACGAACATATACTTCATAAGTTGTTCCAGCGTCTAACATTGTTAAATTTACATTTGTAACACTTACTGGAGTTCCAGCACCCGAAGGAATTCCAGTTCCAGCTGGTTGTACTACATATTCCCATGCAGTTTCTCCGCTATTTGCTGTCCAGTTTACAGTTGCAGAGTTTTGCGTAATTGCAGAAGCTACTATACTTGAAGGAGCAATACAAAATGACCCACAAGTTTCTACACGTACTAAATCAATTGACATATCTCCTGAAAAACCAGTTCCAGTTCCAGTATGGCTAAATTCTACATAAATAACTTGCCCTAAATAAGCATCTAAGTTGATCCCTACAGGAACCCAAGATTGAGCTCCACTTGTTTGTAATTCTCCATTTAATGTAAATAGATTTGTAAAAGGTCCAGTAGCAGATGTACCAACATTTACGTTTAGTGTTCCCATATCTTCTCCGTACGCGTGCAAGTAAAATGACAGTTCAGCGCCATCTGTTGCAGAAGATAAATCTATGGCAGGACTCACAGCAGAAGCTGTTGCTGTTGTGTTTCCAGAAGCTTCATAATTCATAAAGTTTGATCCGCTAAATGCATTATTTGGTCCTGTATTGGCTGAGGTAACTCCATCAGGAATTTCCCAAGAACCATTTCCAGCATTTAAATCTCCTGTCCATCCAGAAGGAACATCAAATTCTTCTGTGAAAATAAATGAAGATGCTCCTGATCCACAAGTTACACCAACAGGTGCAGGAGGTGGACAGTTAGCTTGTGTTAATGCAGTACTGTTTATATTACAGTTTGAATCTTGATCGTTTTGAGTAGAGATAATAATATCTGTTCCATTCGCAAAAGGTCCAAATTGAACTGTCCCAGCAGCAGATAATGATTGATTTGTACTTCCTTGGTTGTCTGAAATTGTGAGTGATGTTGCGCTTCCTAAATCAGAAACATTTACATCTACTAAAAATCCACCACTAGTATCACAGTCATTTACAACTGCATAGGTAACTGATGGATTGGTACATGTTGAACAGCTTACATCAAAATCCCAGTGTACATAACCATTATCAGTACAATTTACAGTGGTATCTGAATTTACCATTACGGTAATAGTATCTCCATTTGATGCAAATGTTAACCCAGTTAAGTCTCCATTATTTCCGTAACCATTATATAGTTGAGTACCATCTGTATCTAAAACAATGAGTTGATCCCAATTATTTTCTGTTTGTCCAGCGTTGAATACTACTTGTAAGTTTGATCCGTCTGAGCTTACAAAAACAAAGCTAGTTGTATCGTTATTTGTATAACAATACGTCGTGTTTACAGCGCCTGCAGAGCAATTGACTGTAGTTTGTGCAGCTGCAAAAAAACAAGCTGCAAAAAAGCATATTAATAAGGTAATTTTTTTCATAGGTTGGTTGGTTTTTATACCATGAATTGACTAAGCAATTCATGGTGTTAGTTTAGTTGATAGTTTTATTCACATTCGGAGTCGATTCCATCAATCCACTGTCCAATCATTTGAACAGCTTCTTTGTGGATGAGGCTTCTACCTAGTAATGGCATTCTAAATTCTTCAGCAGTTGTATTCATTCTGTAGTACATTACAGAACGTTCTTTTAGTGAGGGCAATACAACTTTGATCATACCTGGAATTTCAGTGTCAGGGTCTACACAAATACCCAAATTAGCATCGTCTGCAGATTCATCAAAGGCAAAACGTACAGGTCTGTAATCGCAGTGTGAACCTTCTTGATGACAATGTGCGCAGTTAATATCAATATATGAACGTACACGTAAATCTATAGGTTGCGTTTCGTCACTCCATTTTACAACTGTATTGATGGTAGCAGGTAAGTTATCTTCTAAATATCCTTCATCAATAAGTTTTTGTAATTGATTTTCAGTTCCATCAGTATAATCAAACATACTGTTGAGGTTTTGTGGCTTTACTCCAATAGGAACCGAAGCAGTACCACTTTTATGACAAGTAAAGCATTCTACTTCTGAAGGAATTCGGTAGCTTGTACTCTTCATTTCGCCACCTTCCATAAATTCTACGTCAGTAAATGAACCGTCGAGGCTAAATGTAGCTTCCGTTTGTTCGTCATTCCAGATGTAATCAGCAAAATACCAATCGTCAGCTTTCTTTAACATTAAACGTGTTTCTATAATTCGCGTATTGTTATCTGGAAGTACGCTATCATAATAAAATGTTTTTATTAAAAAAGTTCCTACGGGCATGTCGATAAGTTCAGTATCTGCAGTGTAAGTGGCTTGTACATCACTTGGCATCCAAATAAAACGTTTCTTTTTGGCGTAGTCGGTAAATAATGTCGAAATAGGCTCATAAGGAAGTACGCCTAGTACAGGTTCTTGGTCTTTTATATCTCCTTCAAAAAAGTTGTATTCTGAAAGTGTGTTAAAAGGAAATGCGTCGAGATCTAATACAACAGGAGAAGTAGGAATAGGAACATAGTCATCTTCTGTAGGTAATGGTGTGTCATTGTCGTCGGCACAAGAAAAAAGCATAGCAGAAACTAGTGCTACACTAGCAATTTTTAGTAGTTTTTTGATCATGTTTTAGTTTAGTTAGAGCACTAATATAACAAAAAAATGTATGTTGTATTTGATTATTAGTGAGTTACTCATTATATAAGACAACTCAAAGTCTTTTTGTCCTACCTTTTAAGTGGATTTATTTTTTGTAAAAGCGGGTTTTGTGATAATTTTCTATTAAAATTGATAAATTTTGAACTACATTTTTGATTTTCTATCTTTAAAAGGATGAAAGACAGTTTTATGGAAGAAAATAAAGCAAGTTAAGAAACGCTTGGACAGCAAAAACTCAGGAATTCAACAGAAAGTTTGAGACTTTTAAGAACAGTAAATACCATAATCTGGAAAACTAAACGAACTCCAATCCAACCAAAACACCCTTTTCAAAATCTTTTAAACTCTCAAAAAACACAACTTGATTCTCATATTTAGCTAATACCAAATAATGACTTCCTTTAAAATAATTTTGTTGTACCGTGACTTTAAAGTCTGCTGTTTCTGAAACTTTTAATTGATGTGGATAGACTAGAATAGTTTCTGCGGAAGCTTCTTTTTCAGGAAATAAACTTACAGGCAACTCATTGACTTCTCCGAACAAAGAAGCTATATATTTATTTGACGGATTTTTATATATATCCTGTGAATCATTTTGAGCAATGAGTCTTCCTTGTTTCAAGACAATAGTCGTATCAGCAAAGGAAAGTGCGTCTGTACGATCGTGTGTGGCAACAATACAGGTAATATTTTTCTTTTTTAGATAGCTAAATAAGTTTCTACGCAAGGCATTTTTTCTAAAGTTGTCTATATGGCTAAAAGGTTCATCTAATAATAAAACTTCAGGTTCTCTGGCAATCGCTTTTGCCAAAGCAACTCGTTGTTGTTGTCCGCCACTGAGTAATTTTACTTTTACATTTGCAAAATCAGCCATTTCTACCATTTCTAATAGTTCATGTGTGCGTTTCTTTTTTTCTTCAAGATAGAAATTAGATAAATAGGTTCCTACATTTTCTGCAACGCTTGTATAGGGCATTAAACCAAAATCTTGTGCCAAATATTTCATGCTTTCATGACCTGGTACTAAATGATACGCCGGACCTAATACTTGATCATCTTTCCAGAAGATTTCACCTTTATTCAAATCATATAAACCATATATAAGCTTCAATAACGTACTTTTTCCACAGCCACTTTCGCCAATAATAGAAACATGTGTTCCTTGCGGAATTTGAAAAGAAATATCTTCTAAAATAGACGTGTCTTTAAGATAAGAAAAGGAAACGTTTTGAACGCGAAGCATAGTTACAGTTTAGATTTGCAAAAATACGGAGATAATTAGTGATAAAGAAAGAATTTAGAGTCTAGAACCAAGAATCAAGACTTTTTTCTGAGGTCGTTTTTGAGTAGATAGGAATTTGTTGAGATTTAAAGCGGATTTCGCATCACATTTCGACTCCGCTCAATGTTTGTGCAGAATGATGGTATTTCAAAAGAAAACCGCCAAAAAGAAAATCAATTTGGCGGTTTGTATGATGTGTTTTTAAGAAAATTAGTCCTTAAATTTTTCTAAAATAGCTTTGTTTGGCAATTCTTTATAACCCATGTTGTAAAGTGTAAACCCAAAGATATCAGCATATTGTTCAATAGTTTTTGATATTGGTGTTCCTGCACCATGTCCTGCATCAGTTTCAATACGAATAAGTGTAGGATTGTTTCCTGCTTGTTTAGCTTGTAATTCGGCAGCAAATTTAAAACTATGCGCTGGTACTACACGATCATCATGATCTCCAGTAGTTACCATCGTTGCTGGATACTCAACACCTTCTTTTACATTGTGTACTGGCGAATATCCTTTAAGATAATCAAACATTTCTTTACTATCTTGAGCTGTTCCATAATCATATGCCCAACCTGCTCCAGCAGTAAATGTATGGTAACGTAACATATCTAAAACACCAACAGCTGGTAATGCAACTTTCATTAAGTCTGGACGTTGTGTCATAGTTGCACCAACTAACAATCCTCCATTTGATCCACCACGAATGGCTAAGAAGTCACTTGATGTATATTTTTCAGCAATTAAATATTCTGCGGCAGCGATAAAATCATCAAACACATTTTGCTTTTGCATTTTTGTTCCAGCATTGTGCCATTTTTTACCATATTCTCCACCACCACGAAGGTTTGGTACAGCGTAAATTCCGCCTTGTTCCATCCATACAACATTAGAAACACTAAAAGAAGGTGTTAAGGAAACATTGAAACCTCCATAACCGTATAAGATTGTAGGATTTTTTCCGTCCATTTTAAGTCCTTTTTTGTGTGTAATAATCATTGGTACTTTCGTTCCATCTTTTGAAGTATAAAAAACTTGCTTGCTTTCATACTCATCTGGATTGAAATCAATTCCTGGTCTTCTGTATACTTTAGACGTTCCATCTTTTGGATTGTATGTATATGTAGTTCCTGGAGTTTTGTAGTTTGAGAAAGAATAGTATAATATTTTATCTTCCTTGTCTCCACCAAATCCACCAGCGCTACCAACACCTGGTAATTTTACTTCACGCACTAATTTTCCATTGTAATCATATTGTAATACTTTAGAAACAGCATCTACCATATATTCTGCAAAGAAATACCCTGATCCTGTTGACGGACTTAATACATTTTCTGTTTCAGGAATAAAATCTACCCAGTTTTCAGGTGCTGGATTAGAAGCATCTACTGTTACTATTTTTTGATTTGGTGCATTCATATTGGTCATAATGTATAGTTTAGAACCAACATTTTCTATAACGTATGAATCTGTATCAGTATTGTCTAAAATGGTTACAATTTTACTGTTAGGTTTTGTTAAATCTTTCATCAACATTTTAGTTCCTGATGTTGAGGTTCTTGGATAAATGAAAAGGTAGTTTCCATCTTCCGTAACACTACCACCAATATAACGGTGTTTTTCTTCAGGAGTTCCACCATAAATTAATTGGTCATCTTTTTGAGAAGTACCTAATTTATGATAGTATAGTTTGTGTTGATCTGTTTTTGCAGATAGTTCACTCCCTTTTGGCTTGTCGTAGCTAGAATAGTAAAAACCATCGTTTTCTTTCCAAGAAATTCCTGAAAATTTAATATCTACCAATGTATCTTCAATTACTTTTTTAGAAGCAACATCCATGATAATCACTTTTCTCCAATCACTTCCACCTTCTGAAATTGAGTATGCAACGATTTTTTTATTGTCAGAAAAATTTAATCCACTTCCCATGGAAACAGTTCCATCTTTAGAGAATTTATTAGGATCTAAAAATACTTCAGGATCGCCACCATCTTTTTGTCTATAAATTACATATTGGTTTTGCAGTCCGTCGTTTTTATAAAAATACTCGTATTCCCCTTCTTTAAAAGGCGCACCAATTTTTTCATAATTCATTAATTGTGTGTAGCGTTTTTTAAGCGCTTCGCGGAATGGAATACCATCTAAGTATCCAAAAGTTGTTTTGTTTTGTTCTTTTACCCAAGCTCCTGTTTCTTCAGAACGATCGTCTTCAAGCCAACGGTATGGGTCTTTTACTTCAGTATCAAAATACGTATCAACAACTTCTTTTTGTTGCGTTTCGGGATAAGTCACTATGATTTCTTTTTTTTCAGGTTCTTGTTCGCAAGAGAAGAAAAGTACTGCGAGACAACTAATTTTTAGCAATTGTTTCATCTGGTATTGTTTTTTTGTTTTTTGTCAGATGGAATTTACATAGTAATCATTTCAGCAAATTGAAACACTTAGTATGCTCATTTCATATCACATAGGATTGGTTTACTCCAAATTTAGGTTAAAAAAAACCACTTCGAAAGAATTAGAAGTGGTTTTAACAAAATGCTAAGATTTTTATTAGTAAAACAAGGGTTTAAACTGTGACCAATGCTTATAAATTAGGATTCCGTTTAATAAAGCTACCAAAAGCGCGCCAATCATTCCACTAGATGGATCTAAAAAGAAATGAAATAGTAAAATGTTTGCTGATATTGGAGCTAGTAAAGTGAGCGCGAAAGGCACCCATTTTTTCATAATTAATAAAATACCAATGTATACTTCTAGAGCGCCAACTACAGGTAAAATGTATCCTATAGATTTGAAAGACTCCGTAAATGTAGACATTTTCAGCGCGGGCAAAAAGCCAGTTTCATTAAAAATCATAATGAGTTTGTTAGCGCCAAATACAATTAAAATTAATCCTAATATAAAGCGGATGATTTTTGTAAAGTTAGAGTTCATACGCGAAATTTTTGAGTTAGTGTTTTCTTAAGATAGGAAAAAAGATAGAGAATTCACTAAATATTTCGACAAGCGGAACGATTCATACTTTATAATAAGTATCTAACTTATAGTTGTTTGAGAAGAAAAAAGGTGCTTCGTATAGTTGAAGCACCTTTAATTTAGCTTGAATATTAAACCAGTTTATGGTCTACTAAGTATTGTGCAATTTGGACGGCATTTGTAGCAGCACCTTTGCGTAAATTATCTGAAACAATCCACATGTTTAGCGAATTGGGTTGTGAACCATCACGGCGAATTCGACCCACGAAAACTTCATCTTTTCCTTCTGCATAAATTGGCATCGGATATACATTTGTATCTGGGTTGTCTTGAACAATGATTCCAGGTGATTCCTGTAATATTGTGCGAATTTCGTCCACGTCAAAATCGTTTTCAAACTCTATGTTTACGCTTTCAGAATGTCCGCCAACAACCGGAATTCTAATCGCAGTTGCTGTGATGGCAATTGTAGCGTCGTCTAAGATTTTTTGTGTTTCACGAACTAGCTTCATTTCTTCTTTCGTATATCCGTTTTCTTCAAACACATCACAATGTGGCAATGCATTTCTATGAATTGGATACGGATATGCCATTTCTCCTTTTTCGCCTGCATATTCACTTTCTAATTGACGAACAGCTTTTACACCAGTTCCTGTAATTGACTGATATGTAGATACTACAATACGTTTTATTTTATATTTTTTATGCAATGGAGCCAATGCAACTACCATCTGAATTGTAGAACAATTTGGATTTGCAATTATTTTATCGGTTGCTGTTAAAGCATTTGCGTTGATTTCAGGAACCACTAATTTTTTAGAGTGATCCATTCGCCATGCAGAAGAGTTATCGATAACTGTTGTGCCAACGGCTTCAAACTTCGGTGCCCATTCTAAAGAAGTACTTCCTCCCGCAGAGAACAAGGCAATATCAGGTTTGGCGTTAATGGCATCTTGCATACTTACAATAGGATATGCGTTTCCTTGATAGGTAATTTCTTTTCCAATTGATCTTTCTGATGCTACTGGAATTAATGTTGAGACAGGAAATTTTTGCTCTGCCAATACTTTTAGCATGACAGTTCCTACCATTCCTGTTGCACCAACGACTGCTACTTTCATTGTATAAAATTTTTAAGCAAAATTAGGAATAATAATAGTGTGGTTTGTATAAAATTTTCAAAATATCAAAAATTTCACAAAAAGTTATATATAAAACAAAAGCCACCCTTTACAAAGTGGCTTTTTATATGATTATTAGAAAAAATTACTTTTTCAGTAAGTCTCTAATTTGTGTCAATAACTCTTCTTGAGTAGGTCCTTTTGGTGCTTCTGGAGCTGGCTCTTCTTTCTTCTTTGTTTTGTTGTAAGCTTTTACAATTAAAAACATTACAAATCCAACCACGATTAAACTAATGATTGAGTTGATCCATTTACCATAACGAATAGCATTTTCCGCTGTAGTAACTTTTCCATCGGCATCAGTAACAGCTTCACTTAGAACAACTTTCATCTCTGCAAAGTCAACTCCTCCAGAGAAGTGTCCAACAACTGGCATTACAATATCTGCAACAAATCCGTTGATTACAAGACCCATGGCACCAGCCATAATTACTGCGACAGCGAAATCTATTACGTTTCCTGTCATGATAAAATCTTTAAATTCTTTTAACATAATCTATATTGTTAGTTATTATTGAATCTAAAAGTAATAAAAAATATACTAGTTTTCAATTTGAAGCAGTGAAGCATTCTTTAATTTACCGAAGAAATACACGTTTTACTCGTTGAGAGACTGCTGTTAGAATTTCATATGAGATCGTGTTTATTTTTTCGCCTAATTCCTCTGCATTTTGCCCTTCCCCAAAAATAATAACTTCATCGCCTTCATTACAACGAATTCCTGTGATGTTTACCATAAGCATATCCATACACACATTACCTATGATTGGTGCTTTTTTTCCGTTAATGATGACACTTCCAACGCCGTTTCCAAATTGCCTGCTAATTCCGTCTGCATGTCCAAGAGGAATGGTGGCTGTAGTCGTATAATCGTCAGCAATGAATGCACGATTATATCCTACACTTTCTCCTTTTTCGATACGATGTATTTGTGATATAACAGATTTCAAGGAAGCTACAGGTTTTAAGTGTTTGTCATATTTAGGATCATTCCCAAAACCATACAACCCTATTCCTGTACGAACCATATCAAAATGTGCTTCAGGGTAGTTTAAAATTCCAGAAGTATTCGTCATGTGCAGCAAGGGTTTGTAGCTTAAAGCTTTTTCAAAATCATCACTAATACCATTAAACAGGCGTATTTGATTTTGAGTAAATTCTTTTTCGTTAGCATCTTCCGAAGCTGCCAAATGCGATAAAATTGATGCTACTTTTATTTGTGAAAGTGTTTTCAGTTTTTTTATGACATAATCAGTATCTGTATGAAAAAAACCTAAACGATTTAATCCTGTATTAAATTTTAAATGAACAGGATAGTCTTTTTTTCCTTGTTTTGCTGCTTCTTTAGCAAAAGCATTAAAAATACGATCGTTATATAAGCTTGGTTCTAAGTTGTAAGCAATTGCATGTTTTAAGTTTACAATTTGTGGATGCAATACTAAAATAGGCGTTGTAATTCCTCCAGCTCTTAAATAAGCACCTTCTCTGATATATGCAACGGCAAAATAATCGACGTTGAGTTCATCTTGAAGAAATTTTGCAATTTCTATAGCATCACTTCCGTAGCCAAAAGCTTTGACTACAGCTAAAATTTTAGTGCCTGTTTTTGTTTTTGATTTTAAAAATTCAAAATTGTGTTGTAGCGCTTTAAAATTAATTTCTAAAACAGATTCTTGTATGTGTAACATTATGGTAGTTAATTGTCAGATGGTTGTTTTGGAATGATTTCTTCCGCATCATCAACTTCAATCTCTTTCACTGATTCTTTTAGCATTGCTTTATAATAAGCGCCGCGACTTAATGGTTCGTATTCATCAGTTTCTCCTAGCAAGACCAGATCGTCGCTTTTGGATTTTCTAAAACTGTATTGTGCTAGGTTTCCCGTTCGTGTACAAACGGCATGTACTTTTGTGACATATTCGGCTGTGGCCATTAATGCTGGCATAGGACCAAAAGGATTTCCTTTAAAATCCATATCGAGTCCAGCAACAATAACTCTAATTCCTCTGTTTGCTAAATCGTTACAAACAGCTACAATTCCATCGTCAAAAAATTGAGCTTCGTCAATTCCAACAACATCACAATTATCGGCTAATAATCTTATGTTTGCGGCGGCAGGAACAGGTGTAGAGCGAATTTCGTTTGCATCATGTGATACAACTTTTTCATCATCATATCGAATGTCAACAGCTGGTTTGAATATTTCAACTTTTTGCTTTGCAAATTGTGCTCGTTTGAGTCTTCGGATCAGTTCTTCTGTTTTTCCAGAGAACATTGAACCACAAATAACTTCAATCCAACCAAATTGTTCTTTATGATTTACTGTATTTTCGAGAAACATTTTGTAATTTTCAGGTCGAAAACGAATTTATACTCGTTTTTGTAAAGGTGGAACAAATTTATTAAAAAACCAAAGGTTATACAACGACATTAGTTTAAAAATTATGAAGAAAAAATTAGAAGGAGATTTGGTAAGTATCGCGCATCGCATCCTAAAGTTAAAGGGTAAAGAAGATGTAGTTGCATTACATAAAGAAGCGAAGGAAGTTTTTGAAAAATTGTCGGTAATGCTATTTTTTGAAGAACAATTTAAAGATTCTGTGCCTGATTATGCAGATTCTTCTTTTTTTCAAACTTTAGAAAATGTTTACAATCATGATAAAGTAGAGAAAAATGCAGAAGAGGAAGAAATTATACGTCATCATTTGGTAAAAGAAGATCCAGAGCAAGATGAATTGATAGAACCATTAATGGTGACTATTAAAGATATGGTAGCAGAAATGCCAGAAGAAGATGAAATTGAACCACTTCCATCGAAACCAAAAGCAAAGCAAGAAACTTTAGAAGATATTTTGGCAGATGTATTGCCACAACCCACTTTTGTAAAGAGTGATGAAGTTGTAAAAGAAACACCTGCGCCACAAGTAGCGCAAACTATTGTAGAGAAAACTCCAGCAAAAGTAGAGGTGAAAACAACAACAGAGACGAAGCCAAAATCGTTAAATGATCGCTTAAATACAGGGATTTCTATTGGTTTAAATGATAGAATTGCATTTACAAAGCATTTATTTGATGGTAATCAAGAAGATTATAATAGAGTGATTTCACAATTGAACACGACAGAAAGTGAAGCAGAAGCGAAAGATTTTATCTTTAATATGATTAAGCCAGATTATAATAATTGGCAAGGGAAAGAAGAATACGAAACACGCTTTTTAGAAATTATTGAACGCAAGTTTGCATAGTTTTTATTGGATTGAAAGATTTAAAAATTCATAATTGATTGTATTATCAATAACGTCATTCTTAGCTTGACTTAAAATCACACTAACTAACAACCTAAAAGCGAAGCGATCTAATATCTAATAGTGTCAACGATCTAAATAATATTTAATAATTCAAATACACCCAACCCGTTTTTTCAATGGTGTTTCCTTCTAGTTTTAAAATGTAGAAGTAAGTTCCAATTGGTAATCGGTCGTTTTTGGGGAAGAGTACAGTATTTTTATTGCATTCACCATTCCAGTCGTTTGCGTAATTTTTAGTTTCGTACACAATAGTTCCCCAACGATTGAAAATAATCAATTTATTATCAGAGAAATTTTCTAGACAAGCAATTTCCCATACGTCGTTTATAGCGTCGTCATTTGGAGAGAAACCGCTTGGGATTTCCAAACAATCAGGGAAAGTAATCGCTGACGCGGTATTATTTTCAGGATTTAAATCCACTTCTGCAAGGCTTATTATTTCCACAACATTTGTATAATCATCTCCTGAAATTACAGTAACATTGAGTGTTAATGTAGCTGAACTTCCTGCAGGTAGTGTAGTTATTGACCAAAGTTGTGTGTTATTGTCATATAAACCATTGCTGGTAATGTGTGAAACATATTGATAACCATTTGGAAGCAATTCTTGCACTACAACATTAGTGGCGTCTTCGTTGCTATTATTTGTAATGGTAACTGTAAATTGAATCTCTTCGTCAATGGATGGTTTTTCTGTGTCTACTACTTTTTCTATACCTAAATCGATACAAGAAACGGCAGTAACTGTAACCGTTTCTCTGGCAATTCCTGGACAGTTATTTTCGTTAATAACTTCAATTTCATAAGTTGTATCAGCGGTAATAATTCCTGTATCATAGGTTGTTCCAGTGAATACAATTTGTGTAGGATTTGAAGCTTCATACCAATTATAAGTATAACTTGCCACAGGATTATTAATGGTGAGCATAGTTGTATCTCCTATACAAACGTCGGAAGTATCAATAGAAAGATTAATGTCATTATGAATTTCAAAAACATTAATTTGAATCTGAACTTCATCATCATCAGCGAGTCCATCCGCTAAATCATCTACATCAAAACTTGTCATTACATCACTATCTAAGTCTTGAAGACTTGTTGCTGTAATTTCTGCTGTAGTTTCATATTGATTAGCAATTGAAGTATCTACAGCTAAAGTTGTCGTCGTAATTTGGGCAGAAAACGTATTAGTACCGCTATTAGAAATAGCAATTCCAGAAAGTTCCCAAATTCCAGTTGTAGTATTGTATGTGCCGCCTGCATTGTCTGATACATACGCGAAGCCTAAAGGATTTAAATACTGTTCAATAGCAACATTTGTTACATCATCAGGACCATTGTTTATTACAGTTAGCGTAAATATAGCCTCATCACCTTCACAATATTGCGTTTGATCTGGTGTTAAGGAAATTTCCAAATCAGCACTTGGAGGAAGTGGTAATACATTTAATGTTGCAAAAACATTCGTTGCATCAATATTGTTTAAGTTGGAAAAGTTTGAAAACTCATTTGTGTATAAATTTGGTGTATCTGAAGTTACTAAAACAGCAAAAGTACACTCGGCAACTCCATCAGGGAACACCAAATTGGCGATTCCAACAAAATCATCATTTGTCAATCCAACAAAATCAGCAGTACAACCATTACTTTGTACCCAAAAAGGATCGCCAGCTAATAAAATTCCTTGAGGTAAATTATCTGTAAAAGATATTCCTGATTGTGCAGCATTTCCAGGAATATTCTGAATTGTAAATGTTAATAAAGATGTTTGCGTTGCAATAATTTCATCTGGTGAAAAACTTTTAGTTACACTCGGAGATAATACTTGCGCACTTGAAATAGAAATATTGGTACTTGCATCAGATTCTGCATTATTAGCAGGATCAGGCTGAACTTCAGCTATGTTGTTGAACGAACCTCCAAAGTTTGGCGCCGTTACTGGAATTAATATTTGTATGGTTGCATCTGGATCGAGAAGCGGAATTACACCAGAAACTTCATTGGTTGTTGTGTCAATATTAAATGTACTTATACATGTAGCATTTCCACTAGTTATAGTACATGTTGGCGTTCCAGTAATGGTAAATGCAGGATTTATAGTCGTGCTAAACATGGCGTTGGTAGCTGTAGAACTGATAATACTATTGGTAATATCAACAACCCAATTAAAATTAGCATTGATCGGAATAGTTGCTTGTGATGGATATGTTTGTATAATTAAATCAACACAAGAAGTAAGATAACTAGTTTCTCTAGAGGTTTGTGTAGAACCGTCAACACCAACAATATTTATAGAAGCAGCATTTTGTACAGGCACAACTAAGCTTGAACAGGCTGGATTCCAATTGACAACAACTTCAAATGTAATAGAACTATCACCAGGAAGTATCCAATTTTCATTTTCAGTAATTTCCCAAAATACATCATCGGTTTGTGTAAAAGGTGTTCCAATATTTGCATTGGTAATGGTAACACAATCTGCAGTTCCTGTGGTTCCAATACATGAAACAGATTGTAAAATCCCGGTTGCTTGCGTGTTACCTCCGTAAAAATCTACAAGTGTTAAAGGCGCCGGATTCATGTTTGCATTATTTACAGTAATATGATACGTAATATCGCCCCATGGAATAGGGTTTTGGTCTGAACTTCCTAAAGGTAACGCAGGATCAACTTGTGTTTTGTTAATGGAGACACTTGCAGGATTTACACAATCATCAGTTCCAGTTGCTTGCGGAAGTGTTAAGGTGTCAAACTCATTATTATCACTAATATCACAATCTATATGATCTAAGAGATTTACAGTAGTTCTGTATGGCGAATTGATTACATTATCTGTTGGGCAATCTGGTTCTGTATATTGTACAACCGTTTCTATAACAATGACAGCACCTACAGGTATTTCAAAATCTTCAACTTGCCAAAATTGAGCATCTATATCAAAATTAATATCGGCACAAGTAACTCCTCCAGTGGCACTAATGCAGGTGATGGAAATAAAATTCCAAGGAATTCCAAGGTTCTGTAAAAAAAACTGAATTGTAGTATCTAACGGACCATTATTTGTGAGTGTTGTTTGAAATGTTACTTGTTGATTCCAATCTGGAAGCACAGGTCCAGGAGCTGGATCTATTTGTTCGGTAGTAATACTAACATCTGTACACGGACATTCCTCAGAAAAAAGTAAATCTGTAAACTCAATATTTGACTGATTGGATGCGGTATTTGCTTCTGCAAGAAGAATTTCAGCATAACTTCGAATTACAATGAGATCAGAATCAATACCACAATCACCTTCTGTATATTCGAAAACTGCACTGAATGTAATACTAGATTGAGAAGGGAAAATAATTTCATTACCAAAAGTATATACTTCTTGGTTGGGTACTATTATTATTGGATTGCTTGGTAAAGGTCCAAAATCTGTCGGACAAACGACACCATTAGTACTTCCAAGACATTGCAAAGACATCAATCGTAAGGTAGCATTTCCATTCACAGAATTGGATTGCAACCCGTGAAACAAGCCAAAGCTATCTATAGGATATTGAACAGAACTATTATTTGTAATTGTAAACTCATACGTAACCTGATCGCCCCAAGCTGAAATTCCTGTTCCAGAAGTAGGGTTTACTTGTTGATATGTGACATTAAAATCCAATGGAACATACGTAACATCCATGGAAACGATGGAAGTATTATTGTTAGATGCTGTATCTGTGGTTCCTGTTGGCGGAGTTACGGTGGCTGTTGTTGAAATTCCTCCTGAATTTTTTGGAGCTCTGGCAAGAATTCTAACTTGTACGCTAGCAGCAGAAGGCATGTTGGGAAGCAGTGCTGTAAGCGTATTTGCATTATTATCATATGTAAAATTAGTAGCTAAATCTGCGCCTCCAACAGCATTGATGCTTTCGTTCATTATGAGAGTAACATCAGGATCTAATTGTTGAAAGAAAGTTGCATTACTAACATCGTTTCCTGAATTACTAATAGTGACTACATAATAAAATTCTTCAAAAAGAACCACATTAGAAATAGGAGTTCCGTTCAAATCTGTGACTTCTATACTTGTAGATAAATCGGTTGTTTGACTCCATCCAACATAAAAATTGAATAGTAAAAAAATGGTTAGGTAAAATCGGTTCATATATTATAAATGATACACAAAATCCAAAAAGGTTGCGTATATATAACAATAAAGATAGCGTAATTACTACTTATATTTGTTTAATAGTTATTTTTGAACAGAAATTTAACGTCTAAATACTGCATTAATGAAACTTTATATTGTGCCTACACCTATCGGAAATTTACAGGATATGACCTTTAGAGCGATTGAAGTTTTAAAAGACGTTGATGTAATTTTGGCTGAAGATACACGTACTAGTGGAAAACTTCTGAAGCATTTTGAAATTGGGACACAAATGCACAGTCATCATATGCATAACGAGCATAAAACGACAGAAGCTTTGATAAAACGTATGCAGGCAGGAGAAACATTTGCATTAATTAGTGATGCAGGAACTCCGGCAATATCTGATCCTGGATTTCTACTAACGCGAGAATGCATTGCTCATAACATTCCAGTAGAATGTTTGCCTGGTGCAACAGCTTTTGTTCCAGCATTGGTTAACAGTGGATTGCCGAATGATAAATTTGTCTTTGAAGGATTTTTGCCTGTAAAAAAAGGGAGACAAACACGTTTTAAAATCTTAGCAGAAGAAACGCGCACTATGATTTTCTATGAATCGCCACATAAATTAGTCAAAACATTAGGTCATTTTTGCGAGTATTTTGGCGAAGATAGACAGGTTTCAGTTTCTCGTGAACTTACCAAACTCTATGAAGAAACGATCCGCGGAACTGCAAAAGAGGTTTTGGCGTACTATCAGAATAAACCACCAAAAGGAGAAATTGTAGTAATTGTAGAAGGGAAAAAATAAATTATTTTATTTAAAATAGATTAATACTTTTTTTCTATTATTTTTCTATTTAAATTTGTAACCATTGTTTAAGGTTGTATAATGTGGTTATGAAAGATTATTATTCTCTGGCGGAAGCTGCCGAAATTTTAGGGAAAAGCAAAGAAACATTACGAAGATGGGATAATTCTGGTAAATTTTCTGCAGTTCGCGAACCTATTAGTAATTATAGAATTTATAAAAAAGAACAGATAGAATCATTGTTAGACTTGTTTCCAAAAAATGCTAGTGATTCTATAGATAATTTTGTAAATCCTATACAAGAATATAAGGTTTTAGAATTGTTTGCAGGAGCTGGAGGATTAGCAATTGGATTAGAAAAATCTGGAATAAAATGTGCTGCATTAAACGAAATTGATAAATGGGCTTGTCAAACTCTACGAGAGAATAGACCATTTTGGAATGTTTTAGAAGGAGATATAAAATCTTTTGACTTTAGTAATTATAAAGATGAAATAGAAATTGTAACTGGAGGTTTTCCATGTCAGGCTTTTAGCTATGCAGGAAAAAAGTTAGGTTTAGAAGATGCTAGAGGAACATTATTTTATGAATTTGCTCGAGTTGTTCAAGAAGTTCAACCTTTAATATGTATTGGAGAAAATGTAAAAGGTTTACTTTCTCATGAAAAAGGAAAAACGTTGGAAGGGATGATTTCTATTTTAGACGAAATAGGATATAATGTAGTTCCTGTTCAGGTATTGAAAGCAATAAATTATAAAGTTCCACAAAAACGAGAACGATTAATAGTAGTTGGAATTCGAAAAGATATTGATGTCAAGTACGAATACCCTAATCCACATGAAAAAATATACAATCTTTCAGATGCTTTGAAAAAAGGTGAATTGTACGATTGTAACGTGCCAAAGTCAGAAGGTTCAAAATATCCAGAACATAAAAAAGAAATCCTTGATATGGTTCCGCCAAAAGGATATTGGAGAGATTTACCTCTTGAAATTCAAAAATCATACATGGGGAAAAGTTTTTATTTAGGTGGAGGAAAAACAGGAATGGCAAGAAGAATAGGCTGGGATGAACCAAGTTTGACATTGACTTGCAGTCCAGCACAAAAACAAACGGAAAGATGTCATCCAGACGAAACACGTCCGTTTACTGTAAGAGAATATGCTAGAATTCAAACATTTCCAGATGACTGGAAGTTTATGGGCTCGGTTTCACAACAATATAAACAAATTGGAAATGCTGTTCCTTGCAATTTAGGAGAAGAAATAGGGTATTCTATAATTAAGTTTTTGAATCAATATTATTCAAAATCGAATAAATCTGAAGATTCAATTTCCTTAGCTAATGCCATATAACCTTGTTTGAAAAAATCTTCAGTATTTATATTTAAAATCATTGTGTCTAGATTTGTAGCTAATTTATCATAAAAGTTAGGATAACCAGTAATTCGATGCCAAAATTCTTTTCCAATAATTACTGGATATATTTCATCAATCTTTTTATAATGTTGACTTAATTGATCTTTTTCGCCATATAAAACACCGAGAATTAAATCAGAATTATTTAAGGTCATGGAGTTAGTTCTTGCTAAATTGGTTACAGTTGTAAACTTTCTAATTAATGGCTTTACATCTTCTGAATTGATAGTGTTTGGTCCAGATTTTAATTGACACCACTTTTTTCTACTATCAATTTTATCTACAAACTCAATATCCATTCCTTTTATTAACGAGCCTTGAGCAAGATTTAATTCTACAAACATATTCTGGATTCTAGTACCAAAAGAAGTGTTAATTGAAGTACCTAGAACTCTAGGATAATATAATGCTTTTGCTATTCCAATTGGAGAAAAATCATTTTCAAGTATTTTAGATAAATATTTAACAACAATTGGATTTATCTTGTAAGACTTAAGCTTTGAATGTGTTTTTAAAGAATTTATTTTATGATTTTCAAATATCTTTTCTTTAAAATACTTGGTAACTATTTCTATGAGTTTGCTTTCGTTCATATTTCAAATATAGATATTTTCTTTAGCATTAGGTAAGATTATAATTTTAGCCTTATTCATCAACATTGAACATCCAAAATAATAAAAACGAGCGTCTAAGAAGCTTTCTCCAAAATTCCATCCAAGGAAAAAACATTCTTATAGGTCAATTTTTTGGTTTGTAAAAACAATTCTTTTACAATAGCATTTTCTTGCTGTATCATTCTAAATACTTTTTCGAGTGTCAAAAAATCTTTTGAAGTATACTGTTTCAAACACAAAATATAAGGCAACTCATTTTTGCTTGTCAAATATCGTGTACCAGCTTTGATAGCAGCTTGGTGACCACGATTCTTTTTTACATCAATAATTGAAATTGAAATATTACTTTCTTCTTTAATTTCATGCAAAGATTCGAGTGTTTTGTCGGTACTTCCGTTATTTACAAAACAAACATTCAATTTCTGTTTATCGGCAAACAATTCAATAAATCGTTGCACTTGAATTATTTTTTCATCGTTACGGAATATGATTAAAATTCCAATCTTCATACATAGTAGGTTTAGGGGAAAAGGGGAAACGTGTTATATTAATTCTAAATTCGTTTTAGCTGAAACTTTTTTTTGCGATTGTAATACCAAGCAATCTGTCCTAATTGACCAATAATTTTGATCGAATCTTTCATAGACAACTTAGAACCGTCTGCATGTATCCAACGCTTCAAAGGCTTCTCGCACATCATAGCACGCGCTTTGTCCAATCCGAAATGTTTACGCATACGCATGAAGATTTCTACATCAAACAGCCACTTTGTGATAAACTTCTTATCAAACGCAAGATGAATAACGTCTTTATGAAAAATCTTCGCGCCACATTGTGTGTCTTTAAAATTCATTGATAATATATTTCGGATGATTAAATTAATTGTCAAACTAATTACTTTACGCGCAGACTCTTTTGTAATATTTGCGCCCATTCTGCTAATTCTTGAACCACTTACAATCTTAAAGTCAGAACCCTCAATGGTAGAAACGAGCTCATCAAAATCAGCCAAGTCTGTAGACAAATCAGCATCCAAAAATCCGATATAATCTAAATCTTCTTGTTGTGCCATATGTAGCATTCCCAAACGTACCGCTTCTGCTTTTCCGCCATTTTGCTCACAATCATACACTGTGATAAAGTCTTCTCTACCTTTTCGTAAATTCTGCAAAACCTCTAAAGTTGCATCTTTACTTCCATCATTCACGAAACACAAACGATATCCAGAATTACGATCAATAAAATTTGTAAACTCTGTACTTAACAAGCGTTCTGCTTCGTTATAGCAAGGAATCACGACACCAACACATCTTTGCTGAATCATTACATTATTTGTATTCGAAACAGTTCCTGTTTTTGGAACGCCAATCAATCTTTTTACACGTGCACAAACCTCATTCAAACTCAAAGGTTTTTTCATGTAATCATTCACACCTAAATCAAAACCTTTTGTAATCATTTTATCATCGGTATTTCCAGATAATATCATTATTGGTGTATCATCTTTTTTGTCTCTTCGAATATGTTGTACAATTTCCATTCCTGAAACCGTTGGCATATTCATATCTACAATTACCAAATCTGGCTGAAACGAATCGTACAATTCTACGCCTTTTAAAGCGTTTGTTTCTGTTAACACTTCATATCCTAATTCAGCCAATCTGCTTTCTAAAGGAATCAAAACTAATTTCTGGTCGTCAATAGCTAAAATTTTCATCGTATTGTGTTTTTAAAGATTCATATTCTTGTGTAGTATTCAGTTGCATTTATGTTGTTTTCCGAATGACTTACAGGTCAAAAGTAGTTGTGAATCGCAGACAATTTTGTGCAAAACACCTTAAATGAAGCTATCTTTAGACGAAATGCAATTTCCTTTAGTCCAATTAAAAAGTAGACCGTTTATCTTTACTTCAACGAAAAAGCATAACATCATAAGATGAAAAAGACCACAAACAAATTATTACTATTAGCACTACTTATTGGAGTAGTGTTTCATGGTACTACGATCTTTTTTACTTTAGAGACTACTTATGATGCATTAATTCACCTATTTTTTGCCGATCATTATGCGAGCAGTTGGTTTGAACCTTGGAACTACAAATGGTACACAGGATTTACAGTAATGAGTTATCCGCCGTTAGTGCATCAATCTATTGGAGCATTATCATACATTGGCGGTTTAAAATTTGGCTTGTTTACTGTGGCAATCATCGCAGTCATACTTTTTATTACGGGCGTATATCGTTTTTCGTTGCTCATTACAGGAAATAAAAAAGTAGCAGGTTATGCAGCAATTTTGGCGGTTTTCTCGTCTTCTTTTGTAGAAACCTTGCACATTTTTGGTCAATTGCCAAGTATTGTTGGGATTTCAGTATTGATGCACGCTTTACCAGAAATCTATCTTTGGTTAAAAACAGGCAAATACAAATATCTATATACATCGCTTTCGCTGATTGCAATAACAGTAACTTCACATCATGTAACACCAATCTTTGGAATGGTCTTTTTCATCTTTCCATTAATTGGAATGGTAATTATGGATGCTTCTCGTGAAGAAGTAAATACTACAAAAGAAATTACGTTTATCATATTTTGGAAAAACTTTTGGAAGCTTTTCAAACGTATTGTAAGCTTCGGAATATGCTCGTTAGTCATTATTATAGGATGTATTTTACCATATTGGATCAACTCCAAAAACAATCCAATCACACAAGTGCCAATTCCACATGGATCCAGAGATCATTTCTTAGAAATAACATCATCTGGATTGGTGTTTTTTCTAATTCCTTGGGGAATTTTACTATTTCTACTACCATACATTTTCTATAGATACTACAGCAAACGTTACCTGTTTTTTGGTTTGTCAATTACCTTACTATTCATCTTAGGAACTGGTGGTACAACACCAATTCCACGTATAATTTTAGGAGAAACGGCTTTCAACATCTTAACTTTAGATAGATTCACGCTTTGGGCTTCTATCATGTCATTACCACTTTTTGGCGAATTTGTCTATCGATTTGCTGAAGCTGATTTAAAAACATTCTTTCAGGAGAAATTTGGTGCTATTTACCACAGAATTATTGGTGGTGGATTGGCAGTGTTGTTTGTATTCATGACCATTTTTACGATGAGTTTAGGATATTTCAGACCATCGCAACCACAAAAAATCAACATGTTGCCAATTGTCAATTTCCTAAATCAAGATCAACATGATCAATGGCGCTACTTAACTCTTGGTTTTGGAGATCAAATGGCGTGGTTATCTGCGCAAACCAACGCCATGACTGTTGATGGGAATTACCATTCCGCAAGACGTTTGCCCGAATTGACAACACGACCAATAGAACGTTTGGAAAACTCAAAATTCAAAGGAGTTGCTGGGATTGGTTCGTTGCAACAATTCTTAACAACACCTGAAAAATATAACTTAAAATACATTTTCTCAAATGATAAATTCTATGATCCAATTCTCTATTTCTGTGGATGGCAACGTTTGCCGCAACTAGAAAATGGCATCATGGTTTGGGAAAAATTAAATGTTCCGCCGTTATCGTCTATTTTACCAAAAGATGAGGTCGCTACTTGGCAAAAACTCGTATGGGGAATTGTACCATTTCTAACAGTAATATTGGCACTTTTACTCAACATTCAACCTATATTTTTGAGATATATCCAGCGAAAGCGAACAGATACACAAACATATGTGCAATTTGCTAAAAGCTACACGAAGTTCTCTAGAAAACTGAGTACAATCAATCATATTTGGGCAGTTATTTTAATTGGTATTCTAGCTTTTGGAACCTATCAATTCTATCTTAAAAACGATGCACAACGTTCACCTGAAAATGTTGTGAAAGCCTATTACGATGCGCTCGATTTTAAACAGTTTGAAACCGCACACAGTTTTATCAATCCAGAAAGTAACATAACTATTGCTCAGTACATGTTAGAAATTTCTTCCACGGATGGTTTGCTAAGTTCATACGCCAAACTAGATGCAATAGCAACGAAAATCATTACAAGAACGGATAGTTTAGCTACGATGAAAGTTATTACGAAATGGATTACACCATTAGAAAAAATTGAAAAAACAGATTATAAAACGATCGTAAAACGCAAAGGAAAATGGTTTTTAGAGGCAGAAACGGTTGAAGCCGATTTGCCACCAGATCAATTATTCTCCAATAACAAAACCGCGTATTACAATCATGGGAGAAGACGTATTACTACAGAACAAACCTATCATGAAGACGTACTGAAACAACCTGTTTTAGAAATCATAACCGCAAAATTGGTAAAACATAACGGACATTACGTCATTGTAGGCGAAGTACAAAATATAGACAATGTGCCAGCTGATGTCGTACTCAAAGGAACTTTGTACAACGACGAAAATGAGGAATTGGCAACCTACAATGCAAAATACCATATGAAGCATAAATTGATGCCAAAAGAAGTAACTGCCTTTCGTATCAACTTTGAAGGAATTGCTTGGTCCAAAACACAAGATTCCATTCCGGAAACCTTCAATCCAGATGAATTTACGCCTGTAGAATTGGCAGATGCGCCAACGAAATTCAACTTGCAAGCTGCAGGAAACGTTTCGGGTTCAGATTTATATAAAAATATGGTTTTAAGTGATGTACATATCAATCAAAAAAGCATCCGTGGAAATCTATTTAACAGTGGATTACAAGAAATTACGGTTCCGCAATTGTTAATCTCGTATTACAATGAAAATCAAGAACTTTTATGGGTAGATCATCAGTTTTTAGACAAAGGAATTCGTCAACAACGCAAACAAGCTTTTCACTATCAAATTCTACAAAATGAACATGTAGAAATCATTAGTACAAACATGGAAAATTGTTATGTAAACGGTTTGCCAAACGAAGACATATCCAATAAAATTATCACAAACAGAAAAAATCACAAGGTATTACAGCAAATTTCTCATTCTACATATAGTTATGTGAAACTTGAAATGAACGCCTATATCGGAAATCCAAAATGATGAACTTAAAATATATACTATACTTTTTATTTTTTGCGTCAAGCGCGAATGTACTCTGTGTGAATACAATCGAAACGATTCAATTAGAAACTACGCAACGAGAATTTACCGCAGGCGAATCTATCATCTTGACATTTTCTGGAACGCAAGATGCTTCTATCAAATTATATTGTAGCAACAGTTATGGAACAACTTTAGTGAATTCAAACCTAAAAAATGGAAGTTTACAATATAAGCTTCCAACTCAAATATGTGCTAAAATCGGTGTTGTTACCTGGAAGTTATTAGACAAAACAAATGCACTTTCAGGAACTATAAAAATTCATCCGCAAACAACGCCAGTTGCCATGGAAACCTATGTTGGTCCGCCAAGCATTGAAGCAGGAGACAAAGACTATACAATGTTGGTTGTGATTCCAACAGATGCTTTAGACAATCCTGTGAAAGAGAATACAGAAGTTGCTGTAAAGCGTCAATTTTTGGCTGCTGAGCAACAGGAAATCATTCCAACAAAAAATTTAATTGCCTATCAACGTTTATACGCGCCTTCAAAAAGTGGTAGAATGTTGTTAGCTACCGAATGTTTAGGACTCAATTCTAAAGAATATACAGTTGAAGTCATGCCAGCGATTTCTACAAATTTTGAAATTTTTGCAAAACGACCACATGCATACGCAGATGGAAATCAAATTACAACCTTTACAACTTCGGTCTTAAAAGATCAAAATAACAATATTGTAAGCGATGGAAGTTATGTGGAGTTCTTCATTACAAATACGGATGGAAATCTACTAAAAACTTCAGGAATGACCATTGATGGTGTTGCTACTGCAAAAATGATTCATCCCGATCATGCCGAAACTTGGAACGTAAAAGCATATGTCACAGGAATTTCGGAAAGCAATTCGATTTCAGTAAGCTATACACAAGTTATAGAAGACTTTACGGTTGTATTTTCTAAAAATAACAGAAACATTGAAGTTGGTCCGCTGCGAAGTTTCATGAAACAACGTATTCCAGATGGTTTACAAGTAAAATTAAGTATTTCTCAAAAAGGAAAAACCTTAAAAGAATACATAAAAGAATCACGAGATGGCTTTGTGAATTTTGAACTAAATCCAAGCATTTTTAGCAACGGAAACTATACTTTGGAAATCACAACGGCAGGAATTACAAAAACATTTCAAACAAAAAAATTATGGTAGCAACAGATAAAAATATCATGCGTGGTTTTTTAGTGTTGACATATGTCTTCATCATTTCCATACTAATTTTCATCATCAGTAGCTCATTTAGTTATCTAAATACTGGCGCTGATAGAAGTAAAATGCTACATACTGAAGTTACAAAAGAAGAAATCTATCTTCCAAAAATGAATTGGGTTACAGATGGCAATGAAGGCAGAAGATTGGACACGCAAACCTTGGCAAAAATTGAAAACGATTATTTAGATGCTTGGTATGTAAAACAAGTAGCATACAAAACCAATCAAACTACAGGAATTGATGATTACTATACCGAAAGTGCGCGTAAAAACTTGATGGAATTCATTAAGCAAAACCAGCAACAAAATATTACGGTAAATGCTACGACACTTTCACACCAACCAAATATTGAATTTTTCAGTGAAGATGGGCAACTTATTGTATTAAAAGACGAAAATGTGGTGGAATACAAGCAACTTTATCAAGATGGAAGCTTTGTCATGGAAACTACAGAAATGGCGAATTACAAAGTAATTTTACTCTTGGAAGATGGTTTTTGGCGCATTCGTCATTTAGTAAAAGAACACATAGAAACTATTGGAAAAACTCCGCAAGCGAAGACGATTTCAAATTTACACCTAAAAGGAATCAATTACTATCCGCAAGCAACTCCTTGGGACATGTTTGGTGAGGAATTTGATATTGAAATCATCAAAAATGACTTTGAAATTATGAAAGATGCTGGCTTAAATTCCATTCGAATTTTTGTGCAATATGAAGATTTTGGAAAGGCTAATGTACAACAGGAAAAACTTGAAAAGTTACAACAAGTATTAGATGCTGCCGAAACCAAAGAATTGCAAGTGGTTGTGACTTTATTTGACTTTTATGGAGATTACAGAATTTTAGATTGGACCTTAACACAACGACATGCAGAAACTATTGTAACACGATTCAAAAATCATAAGGCAATCTTGGCGTGGGACTTAAAAAACGAACCAAATTTAGACTTTGAATCACGTGGAAAAGAAAACGTAATCGCTTGGTTAGAAAGCATGATTTTGCTCGTAAAATCTATTGACAATCAACACTTAGTAACTATTGGTTGGTCTAATACAGAAAGTGCTCATTTATTACAAGATCAGCTAGATTTTGTGTCTTTTCACTATTATAACGCTGCTGCAGACTTTACGCAGCATTACGCCGATTTAAAAGCTAAAATCCCAGATAAACCAATCGTTTTGGGAGAATACGGCCAATCTTCATACGGCGGATTTTGGAAACCATTTGCAGGATCTGAAAAAAAACAAGCAGCATATTTCAAAGAAATGCAAGAAGCACTTGATGCAGAAAACATTTCCTATATCGCTTGGACATTATATGACTTTGAAGATGTACCAAATAAAGTTGTAGGAAGTCGTCCGTGGCGTACCAATCCACAAAAGAAGTTTGGGATTATTGATAAAGAAGGGAAAAAGAAAGCTGCTTTTGAGTTTGTTACCCAATAATGTGTCAATTAGATAATTTGAGAATGTAGCAATGTGAAAATTGACTTCAAAATTCGTGCATTGATGGTTTAATAATCACTCAATCTGACGGTATGGAAAGTCAAAAGATTTAGTAGATATAAGAAACAGATTGCCACGTCATACTTCCTCGCAAAGACGTTTCAAAGTACTTCTCGATATGTCACAACGAGCGCAGTCGAGATGCTTTTTCTCCATTACATTTCCAAAAAACCACTCGATCTGACGTTTGGAAGATACTAGAATTTACGTCATACTGAACTTGATTCAGTATCGCACAAGAGTAAGAAACAATCCAAAAAGAAACACTTAACATTCAAAATAATATTAGAAAAATCTAAAAGCGCTTGCACTGAGCGGAGCCGAAGTGAAGCGATCTAACAGCAAAGCGAATCTAGTAAAAAAACATTTAAAAACTAAGAAATTAGTTTAAACTAAAAATTTAGTTATATTTGAATGCAATCAAAAAATCTACAGTGAATATGTATTCAAAAATCTTAATGAGGTTATTCTTTATTTTAGTTATGTTTATCAGTATTTGGAGTTGTACGGAAGCTTCGAAAACGATAAAAACCATAGATTTTTCCTCTGATTATAAATTCAATTCACAAATTCAACAAAAAGTTGAAAGAGATACAGTTCCTTGGAAATATCAAATTTCTGCAGCAGATTATGCTACGAAAGGCGATTATAAAAATGCATTGTTACAATGGGATTTGGCAATGCCACAACGTGAACGAAACTACACAGCTTCGCAAATAGATTCACTGCAAAAGTTATATTCCGTTGCAAACGCTCACGAATTTATTATTGCGGAAGCTGCTAAACATCAAATTGTCATTATCAATGAAGCGCATCACAATTCTATGCATCGTATGTTTACAAAATCGTTGTTGAAAGATTTATATGATGCTGGTTATCGTTATTTGGCATTGGAAGCATTAGCAAATGGAAATGATACAGATACGGATTTAAACACACGAAATTATCCCGTACAAGAAACAGGTTATTACACCAAAGATCCGCAATTTGGAAACATGATTCGCACAGCTTTAGTACTTGGATTTACATTAGTTCCATACGAATCTACAGAAAATGTAAATGGTAAAGAACGCGAAATCGCGCAAGCAAAAAACCTTCAAAAGATTATAGAAAAAGATCCAAATGGAAAACTGTTAATTCACTGCGGATTTGATCATGTGTTAGAAGGTACGCATCGTTCTTGGGAAAAAGCAATGGCAGCACAATTGAAAGCATACACAGGAATTGATCCGTTAACCATTCACCAAGTATTATATAGTGAAAAAGGAAATTTAAAATACAATCATCCACTATTGAAAACTTTTGACATCAAAAAACCATCTGTTTTATTAGATAATGATAAAAAACCATTCCAGTATACACGTAGAAAAGCATGGACAGATATAGCTGTTTTTCATCCGAATACAAGTTATACGAACAACAGACCCAACTGGCTTTTTACTAACAAAAATCAGAAAGTAAACATTGATTTAAAAACGCTTGAAATTGATTTTCCTGTAATGATTTTAGCGTATAAAAAAGGAGAAGAAATTAAAACTGCAATTCCTGTGGACATTACAGAAATTGATACAAAAACGACAGATTGTGTTTTAGGTTTGGAAAAAGGAACCTACGAAATTGTGGTGACAAACGGCAAACAATCTGTAAAGTTTGATGAAGTTGTGGAGTAATCTTTTAGTGTGCTAATTTGAAAATGTAATAATTGATTTCAAAATTTGTGAAATAAGAAACTAGGCAAATTCAGTAAAGAAAAATATTCGTGAATTCGTGGTGAGAGAGAGTCTAGAATCTAGAGTCAAGAGTCAGGATAGTTTCAAAGTAGATCTCGATATGTCACATCGAGCGCAGTCGAGATGCTTTTTCTCCATTTTATTCTGGAAAATCACTCGATCTGACGATTTAGAAATTCAAAGATTTAGCATATATAAGAAACAGATTGCCACGTCATACTTCCTCGCAAAGACGTATCGAATATGTCTAAAATCTAATAGCGCTACACTGAGTTTATCGAAGTGAAGCGGTCTGATATCTAACAGGCAAAGCCGAGTCTAAAAGTGAAGCGATCTAAAAATAACTATCTTGCAATCTCACAAAAACAAAGAACATGAGTTATATAATGGTAGATATAGAATCTGATGGACCTATTCCTGGCGATTATTCTATGATTTGTTTTGGAGCCGTTTTAGTGGATGAGAAACTCGATAGAACATTCTACGGAAAGCTTAAGCCTATTTCTGAAAAATTTGATCCGACAGCTTTATCTATTTCAGGATTTTCCAGAGAAGAAACAATGGAATTTGACGATCCGAAAACGGTGATGACTGAATTTAAAACTTGGATTCAAGAAAACTCAAAAGGAAGACCAGTTTTTATTAGTGATAATAATGGCTTTGATTGGATGTTTATTTGCTGGTACTTTCATCATTTTATTGGTGAAAATCCTTTTGGATATTCTTCACGAAGACTTGCTGATTTGTACTGCGGACTAGAAAAAGACACGTTTGCTAAGTGGAAACATTTACGCAAAACAGTGCATACACACAATCCTGTTGATGATGCCATGGGAAATGCTGAAGTATTACTCATGATGAAACAAGAAATGGACTTAAAGATTAGCTTGAAGTGATTGTTTGATTAGATTCAAGACTTTTTCGAAGATCATTTAGGTTACTTATAAAAAGCATTTCTAAAAAACCACTCTTGTCAGATTGAGCGCAGTCGAAATCACTTTGAAATACAAACTATTCGTGACAGAAAAGAGCCTAGAATATAGAGCCAAGAATCAGGAAAGTTTCAAAGTAGATCTCGATACAATTTTCTGTCGAAAATCACTCGATCTGACGATTAGTGAAATGATGAGTTGAGTAAATAAGGCTTAAAAAATCTAAAAGCTATCGCTGTCTAAAAAGATTCCTGTGCAAACTGGAACAAGTCTAAGAGCGAAGCGATTCTAAAGATCTAACACTCTTCCTAGCCATAATCGTTTCAAACTGTTCCAAATACATATCTGTAATACGTTCCATAGGAAAGGCAGTAGCCGCTTTGTAATTCGTTTTTCCAAGGGAAATCCTGTAAGCATCATTCGTCACAATCGCTTCAATAGCAGTTGCCAAACTATCAACACTCGTAGGTTCAAAGAATTCGCCTCTGTAACCTTCATCTTTTACCAACAACGCTAAATCGCCCAAATCTGGCATCACAACAGCTTTTCCATAACTTCCTGCTTGATGCAATACGCCAGAACTTCCTGTAGTAGCTGTATACGGAAATACGACAACGGCACTTTCATTGAATAAGGTTGCTACATCTTTTTCTTCCACATAACCCGTAAATGTTAATTGTGGTATATGTTTATATTGTTCTTGTACGTTTGCTAAATAACCAGGCACATTTGGATTGTCGGTTCCTGCGATGACAATCTCTAAATTAAGTCCAGAAGATTTGCGTACTTTCTCTACAGCTTCAATCATCATTTCTACTTTTTTATAGGTTCCAAACTTCCCAAAAGCCATTACTTTTAGAGGTCCATTAGGCAAATCAAAAGATGGTTTCTCAGCAATTTCAAATGTTCCGTGTGGAATCATTGTTACTTTATCTGTAAGATATTTTTTCTCTAAAACAGTCACATATTTTTGCATGGTTACAGCAACTTTATCTGCTTTTAATAGCAATTTTGTCAAATTTGTTCCGATGAAATTATACGCTTTTTGTAACAGTCTATTTGAAGTAAAACCAGCACTTTGCAAATCTACTTCTTCAAGAATGTTATGCAACAATACAATATTTGGAATATTCTTAATGGAACAAATCCAAGGAAGCATCAATCCTAAAGCTGCAGCCACTTTTTTGTCGCCAAATTTCATAAACTGCAAATTGAATAAAACTGCATCAGGTTTGCTTTGATTGATTGCTTTGGTTACTGAAACAATATTTTTATAGCTATTGAATTTCCAGCATTCTTTCACTGTGATTTTACAACCGTTTTCTGTGAAATTCAAATCCTTTGCTTCAGGAGTTACATCTGTCAGCAAAACGATTTCCGTAATATTTTCTTTTTGACGAAAACTTTTCACTAAGTGATATGCGTATTCGTTTAACGTTACTTTACTTGGCGGATATGCGGTTACGATAGCTAACTTCATGATATTTAGTTTTTTAATTATAATACAAATGTGCATTTTATACCTCTGAAAAATAGACGACTTGTGCTGAAATGCGAATATGTTTCGGTGAAAGGAAAAGGTGTTTAGATATGTTTTTTAATGTGAAAATGTGTCAATTTGAAAATGTAGTAATGTGGAGATGTTTCAAACAATATTCGTAGAGTGAAAGAGTCTCAAGATGTTAGAATCAAGAGTCAGGATGTTTTTTAAGTAAAGTTCGAGTTTCAAAATAGCGCTTGATTTGAAAACAAAGTGAATTCCCGTCATGCTGAACTTGATTCAGCATCACATAAGAGAAAGAAAATCTAATAGCGCAGCGGTCTAATGTCTAATAGCGTAAGCGATCTAACAGCAAAGCGATCTATTTTTTACTCTCATAAAAGAAAAAAGACAATTGCACAATCAACAATAAAACCATTGCAATAATTTGTAAATGTACAACTTGTGTTAAGCTTTCATGAAAGAAAACGATCAACATGATTTGAAGCATTCCAAAAATTCCAGAAAGAACTACAGGAATGTATTTGTCTAAAGATAAATAGTAATATGCAAAGATATTAGACAATGCAAAAATACCTGTTGCCAAAGCGTATTTCCATAATAAAGGCGTAATTGCTACATAACTTTCGCCAAATAATATTGTTACAATTTGTGTTGGAAACAATACACAACTCAAAATGATTATAGCAGCAATTCCAGCAATATACGTTACATATTTTAATAAAATAGGAACTGTATCTTTTCCTTCTTTTTGCAGTTTTACAACCGTTGGTAATAACAACATCACAAACATCCAAGCAATGAAATATACGACACGTCCAATTAATGCTAGAGAAGCATACAATCCTGCATCAAAAGATTCAAAATAATGTTTTACCAATAGAATATCACTGTTGTTAATGATGATTTGTGTGAGTTCATAAAAAGCTGTGATCATGAAAAAGTTACGCACCAATTTTCCTTGCGTTTTGGTCAATGCATTAGTACTTTTCCACGAAATGTTTTTAATGTTAAAAGGAATCAAACCGCAGAAAAAAGAAGCCAAAATTCCTAAGGAAATAATCAAAGCTGTATCAATTTTAAGAACATACAAAAGCACTAAGGTAAGTATCAATCTACAGAACATTTCTGCTTGATAGGTTACTGAAAGTGATATTAGTTGTTGTTTTCCTTGAAAAATTCCTCTGTTAACACTCATAATAAAGTAGAGTGGAATTCCCAAACCAAAAACGACAAACATACTCGAAGATGAGGTTTTGAAAAATGCTTGTAATTCTATTGAAAAGAAAATAATTAAACAACCTAAAATGATTCCGGTCGCAATAGATTTTTTATAGATATTGGAAACAAAAGCGTTGAAAGTACTTGCTTCAAACAATACAGAAAACTTAGCCGTTACGAGTTGAAAGGTCATCGCCACAAACGATAATACCAATAAAAAAGTAACCAATACAGCAGCGTCTGCAAATTTTTCAGGTCCTAAAAATCTACCTAAAAGTAAATTGTATACATAGTTGCCTCCATTTACCAATATGCCACTTAGCATAAATAGATGTGCTGTAGTAAGGTTACTTTTTATTTTTTTTGTGATTGCGATCATTTTATATAAATTTTAGATATGCGCTTCAATTGTGTCTCTACTGCGCTCGACATGACATTTGAAAGTATTTCAATACTAATATTTCAGTACTCAATACTAATTAAGCTACTTGCGAGCAGTTAAAATCTTGATAAATATCTTTGCAACCATTTCCAATTACAGAAAACATTTTATGATTTTGAAGCGCAATTGCTGTTACCGTTTTTATTCCTTCCAAACCATCGTAATCAATCTCTGTTACGCCATCAATATTTACTACTACATTTTCCTGTTGTTCTATGATGTATTCGAAGTGAATAATGAACGATCTGGTTGTTGTTGTGTTTAATTTTCCACTTAATAAAAAAGTTCCGTTTTGTTGTGTGATTTGTAAAGCCATTTTGTTGAGTTTTTGTGATTAATATTGATACAAATATCCTCGAAATGCTATGAAAATATGCTCATCGTCGGTGAGATTCAATTTTCTTGCGATGAATGTTTGGAAGCTTATGCTTAACTTACAATTGACTAAAATCTTACAAATGAAGACAACATATAACATACTTTTTATATTCCTACTTATAGGTGTTTTTGGCTTTTCCCAAAACATGAAAGAAGGCTTTTCATATTTAGAAAATGGAAAGTATCAGGAAGCAACGTCATTTTTTAAAACGATCTTACAAGAGTATCCAACTAATAAAACGGCGCGTTTATGTTATGGTCGTGCAGTTGGATTGAATGGTGATTCCGCAAAAGCGAAAACAATCTTTACTAACTTATTGAAGGATTATCCAAAGGATTTTGAAGTGAAATTGAATTATGGCGAATCTTTATTATGGAACCAAGAGTTCAATCTCGCGAAAGCGTACTACCAACAATTAGTTAAGGAAGATTCCAAAAATTTTCCAGCGTTATTGGGTTTTGCCAATACGTTGTCGAACTTAAAAGAATATGAAAGCGCTTTAAAATATGTCAACAAAGCGTTAGAAGTTTCTCCAGGAAACCCAAATGCGATGACGTCTAAAAAGTATATCTATTTAGGAAACGCGTATCAAAAACAACAAGCACAACAGTATACAGCATCAGAAAGTATATTAAAAGAATGTTTGTCAATTTTTACAAACGACAAAGATACTTTGTTGAATTTGGCGAATTTATATTTGATTATGAACGAATTAGATAAGGCAAAAGCAACGTATGCGATTTTAGGTGAAAATGTGTCAAATTATGAAGCTGAAACGGCTGCTTTTAATGGTTTGGCGTTAGTTGAACATTTAAAAGGAAATGATAAAAAAGCTTTACAAATTAGTCAAACGGCTTATGATCACTTAGGAAATCCTACAGGAACGCCAATTGCTCAGCAGACCTCAGAACGTTATATTCAAGCATTAATTTGGAATAAAAAGTATACAAAAGCACAAGATTTAATTGAAGAATTGATAGAAACACAACCAAATGAAAACTGGATTCTGGCTTTGCGTGCTACGTTGAATGTGTATAAAAGTAACTTCAAAAAGAGTTTAGCAGATTACAATCAGATTTTAGTCAACGATTCCACTTCTTTTGATGGAAATTTAGGAAAAGCCAATGTATTAAAAGCGTTGGGACGTTATGACGAAGCGTATGCTGCTGCAGAAAAAACGCTGGTATTTTATAACAATCAGAAAGATGCGACGAACTTTCTAAAAGAATTAGACACAAAGTTTTCGGCTTTTTATGATGGAAAAGCTTCATATACATTTGATAATGGTGATAATGAAGCATTTTCAGTGCAAAACTCAATTGAATTTCCGTTTTCAACACGTTTGAAACTACTCGGAAACTATACATACAGAACCACTAATAATACAGTAACGAATAACAAAGCGACTTCGCATGCGGCTTCTGCTGGTTTGGAATATCAGTTATTGCCAAATATGACATTTAAAGGAACTTTGGGAATTACATCGGCAAAAGCGGAAACCAACGATTTTACGCAGCTTCTAGCAGACCTTTCTTTGAATATCAAACCATTCAAACTACAAACGCTAGATATTGGTTATAAAAGAGAAATACAGAGTTTTAATGCTGATTTACTAGATCGTGAGATTGTACAAAATAACTTTTATGCGAATTATAATGTGAGTACAAATTTTAATTTGGGTTGGTTTACGCAATACTATTACACAGCGCAAAATGATGACAATTCCAGACATTTGCTGTTCACGTCTTTGTACTATAACATTTTGAGCAAACCATCTTTGAAGGTTGGATTGAACTATCAGTACATTACCTTTGAAAAGCAAGTGCCAAGTATTTATTTCAGTCCTGAGAAATTTAATGCAGGCGAAGTATTCTTAAACCTAATTAAAGATGAAAACATTACCAAAACAAACGAATGGTTTTACGAACTTACCGCTGCTACAGGTTTGCAATACATTGAAGATAATGAAAGCCAAAGTACCTATCGTTTTCAGGGAAAATTAGGCTATAAATTTTCCGATCGATGTTTGGTAAATGTATTTGGTACACGTAGTAATATTGCGTCTGCCACGGCTGCTGGATTTACGTTTACGGAAGTTGGCGTGAGGTTTAAGTGGATTTTTGGAGGGAAACGTTTTTAAGCTTTATTTCTACTTAGATTCTTTTAACTGTTGTTGATTCCAGACTTTTATTCCTAATCCAATTTTCTACAACAGGCCAAATCTCTTTTTTTGAACTCGTAGATTTTAAAATCCGACTATGATTGTAATTTTCTAAGTTTCCGTTTTCTTTGGAATAGAAGATGAGTTTGTTTTTTTCATTTCCGAATGCATTCAGAAACTTTTCACAACCTTCTTTTGGCGCTATAAAAGAATCTCCTTCGGCACATATTGATAATATAGGAACTTTAATTTTAGGCATTCTTTTTAAATAATCAAAACCATTTTCTCCTATAAAATTTTTATTCAAATTCCAGTTGAACCATTGTTTCATAGTATAGTAACTTTCGCTATGTTCCGTTGATCCAACAGTTTTTGAAGGAACTTTGCCTAACATTAATGTTAAATACTTACTCATCAGTATTTTTGCTTTATTACTTAGCTTTTCTCCAGCTCCAAAAGCCTGTACTCCGAATAAAGTTATGCTATTAATTTTTGAATTGTACTTTGAATTATGAATCAAAAACATTGTCAAAATAATTCCGCCTCCACTATGAGTTAAACAATCTATACTCTTTAAGTTTTGGTGCTCAAATAAAAATTCGAATGTTGATTTTAAATCATATTTGGCAATAGTCTCAAAGTTAAAATCATGCTTGGTCTTTGAGCTTTTTCCATGATTTCTCCATTCCATGATCCAACAGGTGAATCCTTTTTCAGTTAAGTATACTGCAATACCATCACAAATTTTTTTATTTGAAAATGTTCCATGAGTTAAGAAGATATGTTTGTTATTTGTCTTTTCAGAACTTAACTTCCAAAGAGCTATAACTTTATTATCCTTTGTTTTTATATGATAGCGTTGTTCCTTCAGGATATGAATTTTAGATTGATACTAAAACTATAATAATCTTATATAAGATCAAAGTAATTTGCAGGACTTTGAATAGATTTAAAACCAAAAACCAAAAACCAAAAACCAAAAACCAAAAACCAAAAGGCAAAAGAATCACTCCTTTTGCCTTTTATCATTAACCAATAAAAATTATCACCATGAAATTATATCATTTAACTATGAGTTTTAGTGTTTTATAAGTTTGTGATCTACTTTCTATTTTACAGAAATACAATCCGGGACGCAGGTTATTTCGGTTTAGGGGAACCGTGTTTTGACCAATTTTGCTTTTAACCTTTGTTGTATAAACTACCTTGCCTACTTGGTCGTAAACAGATAACTGAGCGTCCTCGGATTGTTTGGCAGTAAATTGTAGTTGTGTTTGAGTTATCATTGGGTTAGGTATAGCCATGAGTTTGTTATGAGCTACTTCGATTTCAAATTCTTCAATATCCAGTGTATTTTCCATTCCAAAACGTGCAGAGTGTACTTGTAAGTTGAAAGGTATATAACTCTGATAATCGCCTTGTGTTGAAAATATGATGGTTTTTACATTCGTAATGTCTGCAGGATTTCCATTGCCATCTTCAAATTCATTAAATGGAATGCGATACATGGTTTCTGTATTGTTTTGTGAAATACTAATGCGATAACGATTGTTCCAATCATCCAAGTCTTCTTGAACTAAAATGATTTCTACAGGTTGTGAGTTGGTAATATTGAACTGAAATGCATCATATTCACTTACATCCAACGTTTGATCGCCAGGTAATACATGACGGAATAGATTGACAGTTCCTTGTGCTTGGCCAGAAACAATTGCTTGTCTTTCAATTTCATATGAATCTTCAATATCTTGAACAGTAGTATTGTCTACATGAAAATTAGTTACAATTACATTGTCTTCTTGATAATCAATTCCCCAAGGACCATCTGCCAAATACAAAGCATCTTGTTGTGCTGAAACGTCTGTACTTAAGGAAAGTCCAATATCAAATAACTGTCCTGTTGCAATCATTACGGTATCATTCCAATCGCCTGTTAATGATATATTTTGTGTCATAGTTGTACGTTCTGAAACTTCTGTAGCAGCTATACTTGCATCAAATAATATAGAAGTTGTATTTATTTTATTGATGATGTTTAAATGAACATTTCCGTTTGCATAATAACCAGAACTTACAAATACAGGCGGAATAACATCATCTAATGTTTGGCTGTTTAATGGTTTTTCTTGCGTAAGCGTATCAATAATATGATTTCCAATCGTGAATACTTGCGAGAACGAACCTCCCCAAATCTGGAAGTTATAATAATTACCTTCAGGATATTGAGCAATGTTCCAAAAGCTGAATAACTCGTTAGCGGTATCACCTAATTTGACAGAAAAGCTTAGCGTATATTCTGTTTCTCCTGTAGGTCTTTTTATTTTGGCACTTATGAGTTGATGACCTCTTACAATAACTGTGCGTACATCATCTAATGATGAATTATTCAATCGGTCACAGATCACTTTAGAATGGTCATAAATGGCTCCTTCTGTAGCGGTTGCTAATACTGCGGAAACACGTGTGTTTTCTTGATACATATCCAAAGCAAATACCTCTGTAGCATTGGTAATACCTAATAAATCTGTTGGTGTAGATATGTGTGCTGTTTCGGTTCCAAACATACCTGTATCTGGCAAGTATGAATCTAAACTTGTTCCATCTTCTGGATTCTCAGAACTATAGTTTTGTTTATTGTAAAATGTTTGTACTTGTTTTTTATCACCCGAATCTCCAATTTGTATTCTTTTTAAATTACGCTGAGCAATTAAAGCTGCTAAGTTTCCATTACTTTCCAATCCGCCATCATAAGCAGAGGTTACGTTTGAAGCACTTTCTATATCAGCATAATTGGTGGTTTTGAGTGCTGTATATGGGTTTGCTGTTACATAAAAAACAGCGTCATTAAAATCATTATCACATGAGCCATAATCGCGGCGAATGTCTTCGAAACCAAGAATGATACGTTCATTATCTGGATCGTTTAGCAATACATTATGATATCGTAAATTTTCATCAGCTTCTGGGTTATAATCAGGATTAGAATAGAGTTTCCATAAACCATTACCAACAGTACTTGCACTTGAACTCCAAGCATTTGCTAGTAAAACCCAACCGATTCCTGTACCAGCTGGAAAAGTTCCAATTTTTACTTTGTCGCCAACCTGTAATCCTCCACCACTTCCTAAAGCAGAAGCATTTGGGAAGATAATTGTGATATCTTCATCAATTGGTGGTGTTGGAGATGGATTATTGATATCATAGGTGTAAAACCCTAAAACATTTCTGTAACCAGCACCTTCACTAATAAAAGTTACCCAAATATCTGCCGTTTGATTGATCTCTAAGTTTGTATCATAACCAGATGAAATATAATGCGGATTGTAATCAGGAACAGGATAACTTTCTGGAATGGAATTGCTAATCATTTCCAAGGTTTCTACAGATACGTTGTCTCCTGGTGTTTCTAAATATAAAGGTGTTCCATTTGAAGTATAATCACCTAAATATTGATAACTCTGTGCGGTTGTTGCTACGGTAGCGAACATGCTAAAAATTAGTAGTAGTTTTTTCATCTGTCCATGTTTTAGTTTATGAATTGTGTTGGATGAATCTTTTCATGACATCTCTTATTTATATCACAAAGCTATGGACTGAAAACTGCTAAAAACTCAATTCGCGACACGATCAATTTAAGTGTAGACGAAATGCAATTTTCTTCAGGTTAACCATTTTTATATCTTCTGTAAAGTCAATGAATATAGGCGTTTCAAGTACTTTAGTAATGGGTAAATATATTTTAAAAACATAAAAAAAAGACAAAAGAATCACTCCTTTTGTCTTTTCCTAATTAACCAATAAAAATTATCACCATGAAAAAATCTTATGTCATTATTTAACTATGAGTTTTAGTGTTTTATAAGTTTGTGATCTACTTTCTATTTTACAGAAATACAATCCAGGACGCAGGTTATTTCGGTTTAGGGGGATTTTGTTTTGACCGTTTTCAGTTCTAACCTTCATTATATAAACTACCTTGCCTACTTGGTCATAAACAGATAACTGAGCGTCCTCGGATTGCTTTGCAGTAAATAGGATATTTGTTCGAGTATTCATCGGATTTGGGACTGCCGATATGCTTTTTGTTTCGTTTTCTATTTCAACTACACTTAAAGTACTTGCGGTAGAGAAATATATATGTGATAAATTCATTGTTTGTGTAATTTGCTGTCCGTTTTCTGAAGCCATTGTGAACACAATAGTTACTACATCATCTAAGACAATTTCTCCGTCTGTTGCGGCAGTAAAGCTTGACAATGGAATGCTAAATTCTTGCGCATCTTCTGTAAGTGTAATGGTGGTTTTGTATTGCGCTTCCCAGTTGGAAATGCTTGCTTTTACCAATGCAATTTCTACTTTTCCATTTCCGCTTGTAGTTATGTTGAATGTATTGTAATCTGTAAGGTTTACTGCTTTAAATCGAGGAGTTAAAGCTCTGTATGCTGCAAAATAAGTACTTGTGGTTGCGTTTACAGAAACGTTTCTTTCTATTGGAAATACTTCCGAATCAAAAGCAAAGTCATTTGGTGAAACTGTGTAGTCTAAAACCGTTGTACTTTCTTGTGAATCGTCAATTCCCCAAGGACCATCAGACATAAATAAATCGTCTGGAGTGGCAATTCCATCGCCAATTCTAAATCCTATATCAAATAGATTCCCTGTTGGTACTTGTAGGTTGGTAATATAATTTCCGCCTAAGTCTAATGATGAACTTGTATTGTCAAATTGACTCGTTTCTGTAGTTCTATATCCTGCATCAAAAGTAACAGCTGAAGTAGCATTTGTATTGATGATTTCTAAATTTAATGCGCCATTTTCATATGCTCCTTTGCGAACAAAAACAGTTGGCGGCGTTGATAAGTTGTATGCCGAAATAGGTTTTTGAACATGTAATAGGTTTAAAACTTCTGCTCCTAAAAGGTATAAATCATCTAATGAGTTTGACCAAATTTGAAAGTTGTAAAATGTTACGTCATCTTCATAATTGTCTAAATTCCAGTGACTTTCTATAGAGAAATTTGTATCGCTATTTGTTACTTTCGCCGAAAGGCTTAATACAAATTCTACCGTATTGTCTGTATTTTTAATGAGCGACTTTATAAATTGTTGTCCGTTGATGTCAATAGTTGATACCGAGATTAATTCTGCGCCCAATAAACGATCGCAAATATATTTTGTGTGCTCATATACACCATTTTCTGTTTTTAATGCTAGGATAGACGCTACTGAGTTTCCACCTTTCATATAATCTACAGAATAGATTTCAGTTGCGTTGGTAATATCTACCAAATCAGCAGGTGTCGATTCTATAACATGATCTTCGCTTATGGTTTGTAGCGGAATGAAATCTTGTAATTGGAAACCACTTGCATTTGATTTTGCATATGCTGTTGTTTTCATCACTTTTGGTGCCGTAGTTCTATCAAATTTGAAACTAGTTTTAGCACGATTGTAATTACGTTTGTTAATCGCATCTGATAAACGTCCGTTACTTTCCAAACCACCTTCATTTCCTCCTGAAGTTTCAGGGTTAATAACATCACATTCGCCATAACCTGAGCACGAAGGATCTTGACAGTCAATTAAGCCATCGCCATCATCATCAATTCCGTTATCACAAATTTCTTGTGGTACTGGCGCAGTTGGACAACGTGCACCATCATTACTAGCACTCGATGGACCAAAAGCAAATAAGTTGGAAACCATGCCATTACTACCATTCAAATCTTGTACACTTTGAATTACGTAAATAGTTCCTGTTTGATTGGCAGATACATAAAAACGTCCTGAAAGATCAAAGTATACTGCTCCATAGGTATAATTTAAACCTGATAAAATAGGAACTTCTCCAAGCGATTGTACTGCATTTGTCGTTGGATTAATTCTGTATAATCTATTGGAACTTTTTTCAACAGTATATAACATATTGTCAACAGCGTTAAATGCCCAATCGTGAATGTTGATATTTTGCGATAAACTTTCAGTACTCAAGTGTTGTGTATATGTTTCTGAGTCTGGATTTACGTCAATTTTATAATAAGTTGTTCCGCCTCCTTTTAAGTGATAAACTCCATCAGCACTCACGTCACCAACATATCTGTTAGAAGTTGGCAATTCGTCTATGTAAAAAGAAGTTGTTTGAAAATCTTGACCGATACGAACGATGGTTTTTTCTGGAGCACTTAATGAGCCCCAAATATATCCATCTGAAGGATTGTAAGCTGCTGCATTGATGCTTCCTGGTGTAACATCTTCAGCAACTAAATAAGAGTTTCCAGAAGCTAAATCGATAGAATATACATCGTTGTATTGAAATAAGTATGCGTCGTACACACAGTTAAAAGGGTCGTTTTGTCCGTTTGCAGTTAGTGTTGCTAATATGCTTAAAAGTAGTAGTGATTTCTTCATGACATTTATATTTATATCACAAAGCTACATACTGGAAATTCTGAAAGTCCCTATCATCGGCGCGATCAGTTTCCCTATAGACGAAATGCAAATTACTTTAGACTAATATTTTTTATGAAATAAGTATTTAGGTTTTTTTTAGATGATTTTGTTCTGTCATTTTTCTTCACTAAGATATTTTATATTGATTTTGGTATGTAAAAAAATCTAAAAGCGAAGCGGTCTAATATCTAAGAGCGATAGCGATCTCAATTACAGTAAATCCAAACGTTTCATTAATTCTGGTCGCTTAGAACGACTCACAGGAATTACATCTTTTTTAATAAGGACACTATTATCTTCAATATCAATGATTTTTTTGAGATTGATAATGTACGAACGGTGAATTTTTAGGAATAATGTATCGGGTAGTTTTTCCTCAATTTTCTTTAAGGTAGAATGAACTGTGTAGTTTTTATCTTCTGTTTTGATGTGAATATAATCGCCTTTTGCTTCTACTAAGTAAATACTTGGAATATCAATCTTTATCAAACGACGATCAATATTGATATAGAAATCATTTTCATAGCTGCCTTCCGATTTACTTTCTGTTTCTTTGGAAGCAATCAATTGGTGTTTTTTAGCCTTTTCGATAGCCATTTTAAAACGTTCTGAAGTGATTGGCTTTAATAGGTAATCGACAATAGATTCATATTGAAACGCTTCTATGGCAAACTTCGGATCGGAAGTTGTTAACACAATACTTGGCGGATTCTTTAAGGTTTTTACAAAGTCGAATCCTGTAAAATCGGGCATATGTATGTCTAAAAAGATGAGGTCAACTTCATGTTCATTCAAGTATTTAATGGCTTGCATTGCATTTGGAAATTCTCCAACCAATTGCAATGAACTAATTTCATCACACAGTGTTTTTAAAATAGTTCTTGCCAATCTTTCATCATCAATAATAATACATTTCATAACCTTAAATAGTTTTTATATATGCAGTAATTGTCTTTAAAATTTCTTCAAAGTCATCTACGCCATTCATATTTTTTTCACGAAGATTGTGTTCGTAGGTATTTGCACGTTCATAACTTTGTTCAAGTCCCAAAATACTAATTTTGTGTTTAAGTTTGTGAACATTTTCCTCTATTTTTTTGTAATCTTTTCTTTCTAAACTTTCATAGTATTCCTTTTTTTCTTCTGGAAACTCTGTTTTAATTACATCAATAAGCGTGTTTCGGATGCTGTCATCACCACGAGCGAGTTGTTCTATATAGGTTAAGTTTGGTTGCTCCATTTTTTATTTTTTTAGGGTAAAATAAAAGGTTGTTCCTTTGTTAGGTGTAGATTCTACCCAAATTTCACCTTTATAAAGATCAATAATTTTTTTGACGATAGAAAGTCCAATTCCAGTTGATTTGTAATCATTTTGTAGTTTTTGAAAGGCTACAAATATTTTATCAAAGTATTTCGCTTCAATTCCTTTACCGTTATCTTGTATATAAAATTCGAAAAAATCACTTTTTTCTGTGTATCCAATAACAATTTCTCCTGTAGGTTTGTCATTAAATTTGATCGCATTTCTAAGCAAATTACGAAACAATTCTTCCAGTCGGAAATGATCGCCAGTTACTTTGGGTAATTTTTTTGGGATGGTTATTGTGATGTGTTCAGGAATTTTAATGAAACTTAGTATTTTTTGCAGTACTTCTGATGTGTCAACTGTATAAAAATCTTTTTCTACACGATCAATGGAAGAATATTGTAAAATTCCTTTGACCAATGTGTCCATTTTTTCCACATTGCTACGAATCAGTTTAATAGTTTCCTTACCATTTTCATCTAATAACTTTTCGTAATCATCTTGAAGCCAAGAGGTCAACGTATCAATGCTTTGTAGTGGCGATTTAAGATCGTGTGAAACTAAATGTGTATAATCGTTAAGTTCTTGATTTTGTCGTTCTAAACTTGCTAATAATTTATCTCGCTGCTTGTTTATTTCTAAAATTTCTTTGGTTTGATTGTCAATTAAATCTACCAAACTTAAAGAGTCTAATTCTAAGTTTTCTTGTTGCTCATTATGGTTAAGCTCGTATGATTTTAGTGTGTCAATTACATTTTTTAGTTTATTGATGACTTCTTTTTGCGCATTCGATTCTTTTTGAAGTTGTTGATTGGCTTCAAAAAGTTCTTCAGAGCTAATAGCAGTAGCACGTTGCAACATGGCAAACTGCTCATCTGATGTAGTATACGAACGATTTACGGCATCCAAGAAACGTTCCATTTCTGGATTTTCCTGTAATTCAGGACTTATATACTTTCTAAGTTGTCTTTTTAATAATGAATTCATTCACGCAATACTTGTAAAAAGCTTCTTTTATAATTTATTCACTAATAAGTGTAATTGTCATTGTTTGATTGTGTAATTGGCAGTTTTTTTCATCGCTAAACGGAGCAATTTCTCCATAAGAGTACAATCCGCAAATTGTTGTGTTTTCTCCAACAACTTCAATGACTTCTTCTACTTCTTCTTCTACACGTTGATCCAATACTAATTTTCGTCCAATACAACTCACTAAAATTGCTAATTCTGGTTCTTTGTTTCGTAATTGAAGTGCTTGTGTAGCAGCTTGTTCAGAAGCATTTACAATATTATCAACATTAGTCATCATTAATTGAACACGCGAATTTTCAAGAATATCACCAGCCAAAATCATAGAGTTTTCAGCTTCATCAATATTTAATATAGTGCGAACAATGGACTGTTTTTCATTGGTCGATTTTACTTTTAAAGGATACAATAAAGCTGCAGCAGGCAATTCTTTCGATTTATCGCCTAAGTATTTTTTATACAAGTCCAGAGCAGGTTTGTTGTCTAACTCATACAAGACGTTTCCATTCGATTTTGTCACAATACGTTCAGGTCCAAAAGGTGTCCAACCGCCATTAATTGCAAAACTTACATCGAGTGTATCTCCATACAAGCCAATAGCGACAATTTCACCAGATTTAGGCAATTCGTTATAAGAAGCAACTGTTTTTTCAAAACGTGCAGCATCACCACACAATGCGCCAGTAATCAATACATTTTCTTTGGTTCCTGAATTCATTCCTAGAGTCAATTGACTTCCATTGATAAAGCTTCCTTCCGATACAATAAATACATGTTTCAATCCTGTCTTATCAAATTGTTCAATCAGTTTTTTTCCAGTTTCGTAACTATCAATTTTTTTATCAGCAACCAATACATTTGCTGTTTTGATAACAAACGAACTTTTCTCAAACTCTATTGCGGTAATGGTGATAGTTTCGTCATCTACATATTGCGATGTTATATCTCCGGCAGTAGAACCAAAAACAAATTCGCCTTCAGGAAAAAGAGATGTTGCTTCTTTGTAAATACTTTCACTTTCAAGTAAGTATCTATTTCCAAAAACCAATACTAAGGGTTTTTGAAGTGGAATATTTGCTGTTAAATACTTCCAATCAGACATAGCTGTTTTAGTAAGTTGTACCGTTTTCATGCTTATTTTTTAATCGTGAAGAAGAATGTTGTGCCTTCTCCAAGTTCACTTTCTAACCAAATAGTACCTTCATACAAATCGACAATTTTTTTTACGATTGATAAACCAATTCCAGTCGATTCTTTGCTTTTGTTTAGGGATTGAAAGATTTTAAAGATACGTTCATGGAACTTTTTTTCAATACCAATTCCGTTATCTCGCACAGAAAATTGATAAAATGAAGGTTCTTCTACAAAATCAACTTCTACAATTCCTTTGTCTTTGTTACAAAACTTGATGGCATTGCTTAGTAAATTTTGAAATAATTGTTGAAATTTGGTTGGATCGCCTTTTACTGTAGGTAATTTTTTGAGCACATTCATTGAAATATGCTCAGGAATAAATAACAGACGATACAAATCTTCCATCGTGTCGTTAAGGTTAACGTCTTTTGATTCGTTTGTTTCCGAACCAGCACTTGAATACTCTAGAATGTTGGAAATTAGACTTTCCATGGTTTCCAGTGTTGCTTCAATCATACCAAAGTTTTGTAATGTATCTTCGTCAAATTTCCCTTCGTTATCAGATTTAATCCAAGAAACCAAAGCATCAATACTTCGTAGAGGCGATTTTAAATCATGAGAAACAATATGCGCATATTCATACAACTCGTTGTTACTTTTTTCGAGTTGTTTTAATATTTTTTCTTTTTGCTGTTCTAATGATTTTAACTCGGTAATATTTCGAATAATTCCTTGTGCAGCGATAGGCTTTTGATCTGTATCATACACCAAACTTGCATTTATTTGAACCCAACGAATTTCTTTATTCTTTCTAAAAATACGTGCTGTATAGTTTGAAAATCTACCTTTTTCAATCAGTTCACTAAAAGATTCAAAAGCATAAGCAACATCTTCTGTGTAGATAAGTTTGGTAACGTTTAAAGGCTCTTCAGAGAGATCATAACCAAAAAGATGAGAAGCAGCATCATTCATTTTTAATACGTTTCCACGTAAATCCATGACTACATAAGCATCAATAATATTCTCAAAAATACCTGCCAATTGTGAAGATTTTTCATTGACAGCTGCTTCTAGTTTTGCATTGGAGATTTTCAGTTCTTCAGATAGCACATATAATTCTCTGGATTTGTCTTCCAGTATTTTTTCAGCGGCTTTGCGTGCTGCTTTTTCACGCTTTAGTGCGCGTTGTAATATGTCTATTTGTTCCTGACTCATTCATTTTTGTTAATAATGAATTTTACTTCGGTTCCGTCTTCTTTTATTTTTTCTAAAATGATTTCTGCGGAGCTGTTAAAATGTTCGAATGTTTTATTCATTAAACCCAAACCAAAATGATGCATCGCTCTACTTGATTTATAGATCATCGTTAATGAATTTTCTGTTTTTTCTTCCACGATAAACGTAGGTAATTCGGCATCAGGATATATTTTTTGAACTTCTACGTGAATATGATTTTCAATAGAAGCTAACATTTCAATAGGATCTTTATAAGTAGCTAACAGTCCTGGATAACTGGCTTCAATAACACTAAAAAAATGTTCTGCATAAGTGAGGAGTAAATCATCGATAGAAATTTCGGTGTTTTTGCTTAAATTTTGCAAAAGCTGTAACATTTCAGAAAAACGATACGTTCCAATAGCAGTATACGCGCCTTTGGAAGCTAACTCAGATTCAGAAATGATTGTATCAACCATTTCCAAACCAAACTTATCTTCAACTAAGTCTAAAAATTCTGTAAAGATGATTCCTTTCATGAGCAAAAGTTAGGTTAAGTCTTTTTTTATTTGGGATTCAAAAAAAGGTTATGCGCTTTTTAATTCGTTTATAGACCAATACGAAAGTGCTATTTCTATTTTGGAAACATACTCTTCGTACTTTAATGGTTTTAAAATATAACCAGAAATTCCAATACGATAACATTCTAAAATATCCTTTCTGTTATCAGATGTTGTTAAAATTACGGTTGGAATATGTCGTAAATCTGGATCATTCTTCAAGATAGACAAAAATTCGATACCATTTATTTTTGGCATGTTTAAATCAAGAAGGATGATATCGGGTAAATTTTCTTTTGTTTCTAAAATAGCCAAAGCTTCTTCTGCATTTTTCGCTTCTGTAATTTCATGTTTCGCTTTTAGCAATGAAACCGTACGATTCATCTTCATGATTTCGATCATGTTATCTTCGATTAATAATACGTTTAATGAATTTTTCATTTTTTCTAGTATGAACAATTATGAGTACAATTTTACTCCATAAAAAATGATTAAAACCTAAATACAGTCTAAAGAAGAATAACTGTAGACGAAATGCAAAAAAGTGTAGATGAAGATTTTTTGGAATGATAGTTTTTTAATAAGAAATGTCGCTCTTTATTCAATAATAAAAAACCCTTACTTGTTTAAAGTAAGGGTTTTACATGAATTATAAATTGAATTTTTTCTTTAGTTTTTGACTTTCTACTACCGTATATAGTGCGTAGAAAAGAGCCATCAAAATACAGCATTTCCATAAAATCCCATTAAACAATAACATAGGGCTTACTAGAAAAAGTAACAGATAGTAACACAAAATAACGCCTAATGCTAATGAAATAAATAACACAGGTTTTTTGGGCAATAAGTAGCTGAAAACAGCTAAAATTAATGCGATAACAACAAAGAATACAGCATCTATCACACTTTTAAAATTTAGATACGCCAATACAGCATTCAAAACCTTAAATCCAGCTACTATATACAGTATAGTTTGTGTTCTCGAAATAACCTTTTCTGAACTTACTACTTTTGATTTATTGAGTGTTTGTTGTCCAATAAAAATTGCTTTTTCTTTGTCTGTTCCGCTTACTGGAAATTTACAATACTCACAGTATATTGCTACTTGCGAAACTTCTTCCTTACAATTTGGACAAATAATTTCTGTTTCCTCCATAAATAATTACACATGCTTTCCTTTTTCCCAGCCGTGTTTTCCTAAGTATTGATTTCCACTTTCTACAGCACCTTCTTCAATAGAAGTTCCCATACTATCATTCCAACGGTTCAAATATCCAAACAATGAAATTACACCTAACATTTCTACAATTTCACCTTCGTCCCAATGTTTGTATAATTCAGTTTTAATCTCTTCGTTTACAGCATTTGGAATAATAGAAGCTGCCAATGAGAAATCTAAAGCTGCACGTTCAGCGTCAGAAAACGCAGGATGTGTTTTATATTCCCAAATATTATCTAATTGTTCTTGTTCTGCTCCATAACGTTCTGCAGCTCTAATAGCATGCGCTTGACAATAACGACAACCTGTAGCATTACTACTTACCCAAGCAATCATTCGTTTTAAAGCAGAGGTTACGCGACCTTCATTTGCCATGACAGCTTTGTTTAAATTGATAAATGCTTTTGAAATGGCTGGTCTGCGTTGCATAGTTAAAACAGAATTTGGGCAAAACCCAAGTGTTTCGTTAAAAAATTCAGCTAATTCTTTGGTTTCTAAATCATGATCTGGATTTAATGGTGTTACTAAGGGCATAATCGTATATTTTTAAATTTATTACTTGTATTTTTGAACCAACAAGAAACGAAAAAAACTTCAAACATGGCACATAAAGTTACGACACAATGGAAAGGCAATATGTTATTTGAATCTGATAACCCAAGCGGACATACAGTATTAATGGATACATCTCCTGAAAATGGCGGCAACAATGACGGATTAGGTCCAAAAGCAATGATGTTATCATCATTAGCAGGTTGTTCAGGATTGGATGTAGTCTCTATTATGAATAAGATGAAAGTAACAGTTGATGAGTTTAAAATGGAAGTGGCTGGCGAATTGACGGATGAGCATCCAAAATACTATCACACGGTAACCTTAGATTATCATTTTTACGGGACAAACTTAGATGAAAAAAAGATTCAACGTGCAGTTGATTTATCGGTTGAAACCTATTGTGGTGTGATGGAAATGTTCCGTCGTTTTGCAAAAGTGGAAACCAATACGTATTTTCACAATTCTTAATTCCGTAGTATAATTTTCCTCAGTTTTAATTTCAAAACGTCACTTTGAGTATTATTGAAATCAAAATACTTAATATTCACAAGCAGATCTCGATACAAAAAATGTGATCACATTTTCCACTCGATCTGACGCTTTGGAATTTATAGAGTAAAGGTAACGTCACTTCGAGTGATTTTTTGCAAAAAAATAGTATCGAGAAGTACTCAGATGTAAAAAACAGATCAGGAAAATGAAAATATCGTACGTATACATCTTAAAATGCAATGATAACTCTTATTACACAGGAGTCACTTCAAATATTGAACAACGATTTGAAAGACATCAAAACGGATTTTACAAAAGTTGTTATACATACTTACGCAGACCGATAATACTGGTTTTCTATGCTTCTTTTACAGATATAAATATTGCGATAGATACAGAGAAACAGATCAAAAAATGGTCGCGTGCAAAAAAGGAAGCCTTAATTAATGATGAATATGAAGCTTTACCTAATTTAGCAAAAAAGAAATTTTGAATAAACAAGCAGATCTCGATACAAAAAATGTGATCACATTTTCCACTCGATCTGACGCTTGGAAATTTGTAGGATAGTGGTAACGTCACTTCGAGTGATTTTTGTAGAAAATAGTATCGAGAAGCACTTTGAAAGGGAAATATTTAATATTTATCAATAGATCTCGATACAAAATTCTTTCAGAATTCCACTCGATCAGACGTTCGAGAATCAGAATATTTGTAAAGAAACGGTAACGTCACTTCGAGTGATTTTTTGCAAAAAAAATAGTATCGAGAAGTACTCTGAAACAAGAAAATAGTAGAATAACAAACCAAGAATAAAATTAGATTTTGATGCATAAACAAACGTCATCTCGTGTGATTTTTGTAGAAAATAGTATCGAGAAGTACTCAGAAACAAAAAGTACATTAGAAATCTAAACAGAATAACATGCGGTGGACATTAAAACCAAAACCTGAAACACATAAAATAAAACACTTAATGCAAGTGTTGCAAGTTGACGAAGTAGTAGCAACACTATTATTACAAAGAGGCATTGAAACTTTTGAAGAAGCCAAAACCTTTTTTCGTCCTTCTATAGAGCAGATTCATGATCCGTTTTTGATGAAAGACATGGATGTCGCTGTAGCGCGAATTGACAAAGCAGTTGCTAATGGTGAAAATATTATGGTGTATGGCGATTATGATGTAGATGGAACAACTTCTGTAGCATTGGTTTCTTCCTATTTAAAAACAATTTACCCAAATATTGCGACTTATATTCCAGATCGTTATGAAGAAGGATATGGTTTGTCTTTTCAGGGAATTGATTATGCTTCCGATAACGATATTTCACTTATTATCACACTCGATTGTGGTATTAAAGCCATTGACAAAGTTGCTTACGCAAGCGAAAAAGAAATTGATATCGTGATTTGTGATCATCACCGACCTGGAAACGAATTGCCAAAAGCAGTAGCGGTTTTAGACCCAAAACGAGACGATTGTACATATCCATATGATGAATTGTGTGGTTGTGGAGTTGGGTTTAAACTAATTCAAGCATTGGCTTCCAAAAGAGGACAAACAGTTGCCGATTTATTTCCGTATTTAGATTTGGTGGCTACAGCAATCGCAGCAGATATTGTTCCAGTAACTGGAGAAAATAGAGTTTTGGCACATTTTGGAATGAAAGTTATCAATGCTTCACCAAGAGCAGGAATCAAAGCGATTATCAATCAGCTTAAAAAAGATAGCTTGACCATTACAGATGTGGTTTTTGTGATTGCGCCACGAATCAATGCTGCAGGAAGAATCAGTCAAGGATTGCATGCGGTAGAATTGCTTACAGAGAACAATCTGGAAGTTGCCAAACAATATGCAGCGTCTATTGAAGCATTTAATTCTGAACGACGCACGCTTGATCAGGAGATTACAAAAGAAGCTTTTCAACAAATAGAAAAATTAGGCGAACAAGAACGGTTTACGACTGTTGTGTACGATGAAAATTGGCACAAAGGCGTTATCGGAATTGTCGCTTCACGCTTGATAGAAACCTATTATCGTCCAACCTTAGTGTTTACGAAAAGTGGTGAAAAATTAGCAGCTTCTGCACGATCTGTGAAAGGATTTGATGTGTATAATGCCTTAGAACAGTGCAAAGAACACTTAATTCAGTTTGGCGGTCATAAATACGCTGCAGGATTGACCTTAAAAGAAGAAAACTATCAAGCTTTTAAAGATGCCTTTGAAGAAGTCGTAAAAACTACCATAGACAAAAATTTACTTACGCCAGAAATTTTAATTGATAAAGAAATCAAACTTCAAGAAATTACACCAAAATTCTATCGAATTCTTAAGCAATTTGCGCCATTTGGACCAAAAAATATGAGTCCAGTTTTTATGAGCTCACAATTGCAAGATACAGGTTGGGCAAAATGTGTAGGCGCAGAAGAAGATCATTTAAAATTGACAGCTATACAACGAAGATCGCCAAGAATCAATGGAATTGGTTTTAATTTAGGCGATAAATTACCCAAAGTACAAGGCAAAAAACCATTTGATGCTGTGTATTCTGTAGATGAAAATACTTGGAATGGAGAAACGATATTGCAGTTACGATTGAGGGATATTCGATAATTTAAAAATTAGTATAAATGTAAGATTTTGAGGTTGTTACATGATGTTTTTTTGTTAAAAAAGTGTTAAATTGGGCAAGCCTTAAAATTCTTAATGTATGTCCAAAGCTGAAGAAAACGATCTGCAATTACTCGTAAACTCATTAGCAAGCTCAGAGTATAAATCTTTCAAGAAAAAATTACAAACTTCCTCTAAAAAAAGTGATCGCATCAAACTAGATTTGTTACATGTTTTTTGGGAGAAAAAAACTGCTATTGAAAAGTTTCAAAAGAAATATAGTTTAGACGTTAAAAAGTATAATTTTTTAAAACATAAGCTCTTTCAAGGTATTATTAATTTCCTCAAAAGCCATTATAATATTTATTCTGAATTGGCATTGCAGCACAAACTTATTGAATTTGATATTTTGCTCAAAAGAGGTTTATTTATCAAAGCCAATCGAAAGCTTAAAAATATCAAAGAAATCGCCGCAGAAAAGTGCGATTTTAATACGTGCACCATGGTGCAAAGTAAGGCAATAGAGTATCGATTGTTTGAACACACAAAAAATAAAATTACGCTACAAGATGCAGCTATAGAACTGAAAGAATATCAAGAACTTTTAGAAAACTTAAATGCGTATCGATTATTATCAGACGAAGTGCTATTTCTTCATTATGGATTTTTAGATACACGTGTTGAAAATAGAGGTATTATACTAAAACATCTTGATAATGATTTACTCAAAGATAAGTCTAAAGCGCGCTCTGTATTATCTGTGTATTATTATTACCGAATAAAATCATTGGTATATATGGGCGATAATAATTATGAAGCTTGCAAAGAATATTCTTTAAAAGCATTTAATTACTTAAGTGCTAATCCTTCAGAACATAGAAATGATTATCTACACCAATTGCGAGCCATCAATAATTATTTAGACTCAAGTTTAAATAATTTGGAAGTAAAACCCTTTGAGGAAATGTTTCCAAAAATGCAAGCATTGGCAGAAACAAACTTTGGAAAAGTAGATGTGCTTACCGATTCTATAACATACCAGTTAATGTATAGTTTAAAGCTAAATTATTTGTGGCTTAAAAAAGATTATGAAGCTTTTTTAATAGAAAAAAATAGTATTGAAAATAATTATATCTTATTTGAAAACAGCTTACGTCCTAATTTAAAGTTAGAAATATTATTAGGCATGGCACGCATGCATTTTATAGCCGGAAATTATAAAGAAGCTAATAAGTTTTGTGTAGAAATTGCTGAAGAAAAAACCAATCCAACTTCTTTGTTCATGTCTTGTGGAAACCTTTTGCGCATCATGGTCAATTTTGAATTGGAAAACTATAGATTTATTCCACATTTAATTCGCACGAGTAAATATTTTTTAAAAAATAGAGGAAGATTATTCAAACTAGAGGAGCTTTTCCTAAAAGGAATATATAAGATGAAACCTTACGCATCCGATTTAGAACGCTTAGACATTCTAAAAGAACTTCAACACGATATAAAAGTTCAATTGCAACATACTTCCGATAATATTATTGATAAAAAAATTAGAATCTTAGATTGGATAACTGCTAAAATTGAGATGCTAGAAATGGAAGTAGTATAGAAGTAGAAAAAGCTGCTTCTGTAAAAGAAGCAGCCTTTTTTCAACTAAACTATTAATTAACTAGTATAATTAGTTTGGCTTAAAACCAATCTAAATAGTTGGAGCAATATCCAGCTTCATCTGTAAAGTCAATGTTACTATTTGGCTCAATATATATAGCATTCATCACAGCTTTTGGGAAATATTCAAAATCACTATTTCCATTACCATCAGAAAATTCATATAATGCTCCAAAATGACCTAAGCCAAGAGAATGTCCTTGTTCGTGAGTAATAACAGATGCTAAATCTATAGCATTGTTATTAGTAGGGTTTACCGCCCAATTGAAATTATTATTATACCAAATTTCGGTGTATGCAGAATCTAATTTTCCATCACCGTCAATGTCTGTAGGATTTCCGTCACCGTCTAACCATATAAAGTTTATTGCTACTGCAAGTGTTCGTGTGCTGGAAAATCCGTCAAGAGTGTCAAATACAAATCCTGGAAGCCACCCAACGGTGTTAATATCACTTACTGGTATTCCATTTTCGCCATTAAGGAATAAAATAGTACTATTAAACACACCATTATTTGGAACTCTAGCAATATTGATGTTTCCACAATCTAAACCTTGCCATCTTGCAAATGCATCGTCAGAAATAGCATCAGTAGGAATAGAACCATTAGCAAAGTTTGCAAATGTAAAGCTATTGTAAGTTACTACATTATCGCCACCATTTCTAGGATCATTTTGTACCCAATGGCGATCCAATGTCAAAACAAATTGCTCATCAATCAGTTCTACACTAGGAATTCCATAGTTCATTCCTTGAATAGAAGCAATAGCAATATTTTGCTTTCTCAATTTTGAGTTAATTGCCGCTAACTGATTACTTTTTACTCTAATTTCACCTTTATTCCCTTTTTTAGAAAGTGAATTTAATTTTGATTGTACTGCTTTTGCAACACTTCCATCATTAGGGACATCAAATTTTAAGGCAAATTTGTTTTTTGCATCAATACTTGTTTCGTTTAGTTCTGCGTCAGCATCTTTTTGACAGCTAAAAAACAACGCAACCGCTAAGGCTAATACTACTGATTTTGTTTTCATCTTTATCTTTAAATTATGTTATTGTGACGATAAAAGTAAGAGGCAAGTATTGTGTAAAAAAAATAAATTATAGCTTATAAATTTTAGTGAAATGTTTTTTTATATATAAAATTAAAAATCATAAATAACTGACAATTAAATGTTTATGAAAAATAAAATGATGAGTAAAGTTTATTGAAAATCACTTTTTTTGTTAAAATTTATAAAGAGATCGATGAAAAAAGAGTGGCTTACAAATAGATAAGGTTGTTTCTACACCAAAGAAACAACCTTATTCAAACAATTAACCGATCTCTAAAAATCAATGAAGAGCAAGTTGTGTTATCTTCAGTTTTAGTATAAAACTTTTTTTTAGATGTCTTAGTAAAAATAGGAGGCAAGTATCGAGTGAGAAAATAAAATTCAGCTTTTAAATTTCAGTAAAATATTTTGGCCTTTGATTTTAGTAGAAATATAAACAACTTAAAAACAGGTGTTTGTGTGAGATAAAATGCTAAATGAAATTTATAAGAAATGCTTTGTTTTCTTGTGATCAAAGTCCAAAATATTTTGAACGTTGACATAATTAAAATTACCAAATAGTAAAATACTAAGTTGGTTTTAAAAGCGTTTAGTTGAAATGAAAACAACCTTCCAACTTTTTATATTTTTTATAACCACAGCTCTTTTTTCTCAGAATTTAGTTCTAAATCCAAGTTTTGAAGACTGTTTGCACTGTGAACGAACAACAGGACAACTCAACAATACTATTATCAATTGGAGCACGCCAAATATTAGTACTACAGATTATTTTAATTATAAAACTCAAAAAAGCTACAATCATTACAACGGATATCAGAAACCAAGATCAGGCACTGCGCTTACAGGTATTTATGTGTATACAGACAGAAATTACAGAGAATATGTGCAAGGAACACTCAAAACAATACTCGAAAAAGGAAAAGAATATACGGTTACGTTTTATGTGAGTTTGGCTGAATTATCTACAAAAGCTACGACTGATATAGATATTTTATTTACGGAAGAAAAACTCAAAAAGTGTGTTCATGTGAAGCATTGTGAAAAACAAATCAAACCTAAAAAAGCAACTGACAAAAAGTTTGTAAAAGTAGAAATTGATCGTGAACGCTTTTACCGAGATAAACATAGTTGGACTCAAATATCATTTACTTATACAGCATCAGGATTTGAAAAATATTTTACGATCGGAAATTTTAACTCTAACCGAAAAACCAATTTGATAAAAATGCAGCGTGCGCAAGAATACGAATTTGCCTATTATTATATTGATGATATTTCTGTTTTTCCTTTAGAAGAAGAAATCATTCAAGAAGACAAAGAGGAAGAAATTGAAACAGTTGAAAAACCTATCAAAGAAGATGAGGTATATGTTTTTAAAAATGTACTTTTTGAATTTGACAAAGCTATTTTGGTTGAAACTTCTGTGAATGAGCTTGATGAACTGTACGCATATTTGAAAAAACGACCATTACTCACAATTGAAATCTATGGACATACTGACAATATTGGTACGGCAAGACGAAATAAAGAATTATCTTTACAGCGTGCTAAAGCAGTTTCATCATATTTAATTGATAAAGGACTAAATGTATCTAGAATTAAATGGTTTGGCTTTGGAAGTAGCAAACCGCTAGTTCCTAATGATACAGAAGCACAACGAAAGAAAAACAGACGTGTAGCATTTAAATTGAATTCTGACTAATTAATTCATGCAAAAACAAGATCCTTACGCAGCTTTACGATTCAAAGAATTCAACATCTTTTTATTGGTTCGATTTTTTTTAGTTTTTGCATGGTCTATGCAATTTATTGTGATTGAATGGGAAGTATATTCCATTACCAAAGATCCTTGGTCACTTGGTTTAATTGGCTTGATGGAAGTAATTCCAGCAGTTTCTATGGCGTTATTTGCAGGACATATTGTAGATCAACGTGAAAAACGAAATCTATTAGCAATTTGTATTGCCTTTTTCTCCTTAATTAGTTTTGGCTTATTTCTATTAACATCACCTGAGGTTACTGCTGAATGGTCTCAAAATTCTGTACTGTATAGCATTTATGCTTTGGTATTTTTTGGTGGTTTTTTACGTTCATTTTTTGGTCCAACCATCTTCTCATTAGTTGCCTTAATTGTTCCAAAAAAAATATATCCAAATGCAGCTACTTGGAGTAGTTCTACTTGGCAAACGGCCACTATTTTAGGACCAGCTTTTGCAGGATTTACCATTAATTGGATTGGCGTTCATTGGTCATTATGCATCATTTTTGCATTGGTTGTTTTGGCATTTATGATTCTTTTCTTTATCCCGAAAAAACCAATATTGAATCCAAAAATTGGCGAAAATGTTTGGAAAAGTTTAGGCGAAGGAATCAAATTTGTGTTCAATGAAAAAGCGGTTTTAGGAGCTTTAACCTTAGATATGATTGCGGTATTATTTGGTGGAGCAGTAGCGTTATTACCGGTATTTGCGCAAGATATTTTAAAAGTTGGTCCAGAAGGATTCGGAATGTTACGTGCAGCGCCAGCAGTTGGAGCCGTATTAACAATGTTGATTACGGCATATATTCCAATTAGTAAAAATGCTGGACTCAAATTGTTGGCAGCAATCTTTGGATTTGGACTTTGTATCATTGTCTTTGGATGGTCTACTATATTTTGGGTTTCGCTGTTGGCATTATTCTTTAGTGGTGTTTTTGATGGTGTTTCTATGGTCATTCGCCAAACCATATTACAGCTAAAAACACCTGATGAAATGCGCGGACGTGTAGCTTCTGTAAACTCTATGTTTGTAGGTTCTTCTAATGAATTAGGAGCGTTTGAAAGTGGTTTAACAGCAAAACTAATGGGAACCGTTACTGCAGTCGTTTTTGGTGGAACGATGACGTTAATTACAGTTGTAACAACAGGATTAATCTCTCCAACATTCAGAAAATTAGATTTAACCGAAGATATCGAAAAGCACCAAGAAGAATCTTAACATTAATTTATTTAGACTAATTATAAATAATTGTATATTTGATCCTTCAAATGGAAAAATCATGAGCGATATACGACGTATTTATCACAATGACATTGGAATTGCTTTTCAATGGAAGCAAGATTTGGCTAAAAATAGGCATGATAAATTTCAAGTCATTTTTAGAGATACAGGTTTTTATTTGACGCTTTCACAGATAGAAAACTTTGCTAAGTTTGTGAAACAAGCTGCTGCTCGTGATTGTTGTAAAGATTGTAAAGCGCAAAAAAATTGTCGTTCTATTTTATTAAAAACACCAGCTTCTACGGTAGATTTAGCAGTTTCTGAAAAGGAATTGCGATCTATTTCTGATTTGATGGAAGGAACATTGTTTCAAATAAAACTAGATGGTTATTTAAAAGATATTTGTAGTAACTAGCGCGCCAGACTTTTTTGATACGTCATTACAAGGAAGAGTGCCGAAGTAATCTGTAACTCAAGAAACAGATTGCCACATGTTTTTTCAAAACGCTCGCAAAGACGCTTCATTAGAATTTATTCAATAAATTTAATTAGACATATACAAGATACCTAAAATCTAACAGCTAAAAGTCTAAGAATCTAATTCATATTTCTTCAAAGAAAGTGTTTTTCCGTCAAATTCTCCGTATGTGTAATACTGAATCCAATCGCCTAAGTTTGTGTAACGACTTTTTTCGTTAAGATCAATTTCCATAGGTAAATGACGATGTCCAAAGACAAAATAATCGTAGTGTTTGGTTTCTAATTTACGTTTAGCATATTGTACCAACCACTCGTTATCTTCTCCTAAAAATTTTGCATCATCATCACCAGAAATCAATTTGTTTTTTACAGATAAATATTGTGCAATTCGCACTCCAATATCAGGATGCAACCAGCGAAAAAACCACTGAAATACTTTGTTAGTAAACACTTTTTTCATGCGTTTATAACCTTTGTCTCCAGGACCTAATCCATCTCCGTGACCAATAAAAAAAGTGGTTTTATTAAAAGTAAATTCTTTAGGTTTGTGATATACAGGAATGTTGAGTTCTTTCTCAAAATAGTCATTCATCCATAAATCATGATTCCCCACAAAGAAATAAATAGGAATACCTTTGTCGCGCAATTCTGCCAATTTTCCTAGCGTACGCACAAATCCTTTGGGAACAACGGTTTTATATTCAAACCAAAAATCGAACAAATCCCCTAAAAGAAAAATTGCTGCTGCGTCATGCTCAATTTCGTTGAGCCAAGCTACAAATTTCTTCTCTCTAGGAAGACTGGCTTCTGCTGTTGGCGCGCCTAAATGATTGTCTGAAGAGAAGTATATTTTTTTTCCTTCGGGAATGTTCATGTTGTAAATATAGTAATTCTAGTGTTCGTTATCACTGGCAAACCATTCTGCGCATGACGAATCGGTTTCTTGCAAGCGTAATGAAAATAATTGGATTTCTTTTGGAAGTCTTTTTTTGATTTTTGCAGCAAAATCGATCACCATGTTTTCACTTGTTGGCTGATAATCTGCCAAAATCACATTGTGACCTTCTTCACGCATATTCGTTGCCAAGTTGATATGTGGCGTATTTTTATTAAAAACAATTGCGTGGTCAAATACATCAACAACTTCTTCTTTTACGATTTTTTTCAGATCGCTAAAGTCAATTACCATTCCCCATTTTACATTGTTATTGTCTGTAATAGGCGTTCCAATCACGGTTACAGAAAGTTTATAACTGTGTCCGTGTACGTTTTTACATTTCCCGTCATAGCCGTATAAAGCATGACCAGTTTCAAAATTAAATTGCTTTGTAATGCGAATTTTGCTCATTTTCATTCTCAATTAATGCGCAAAGATAGTTTTTTATTGGATTGGTTGTTTGCTAAAGTTGCTTTTAGCGTTTAGGTGTTTTGTTTTTGATGTGGTTACTTTTCAAAATAAACTTCAGGAATTTGTTCTTTTACGTTTTTAAACAGAAAGTCAGCATTATCTCCACAAGATTCTTCAAGAGATAGAAAATATGGAATGGATAGGTTTTCAATATTTCTGTATGGAAGAGTTTCTCTCACAATAGCTTTTTGTTCTTTATTCAATTGCTTGTGTACTGTATTGTATTTTTGTTTTGAGATAAAACTATATTCCTGATGATATGAATTTTTGATTATTTCATTGAATTGGATGTAATCTTTGAAATTAGAGTTTGAATCAAACATTGTAATTAATTGAGTATTATTAGTTATGAGTGAATGTACTTTTTTTGCAAAGATTTTTGAATCATATTTTTTCTTTCCGATGTAAAATTCATTATTAATAAGAAATAAACAAGATATTTTTTTTAGTTTAAACTGTTTTAAAAAGTTATCGTTATATATGTAGGTATGATTTGTTAAAACAATATTTTCTCCTACTTGTTTTTCAACTGTCATATTATGAATAGGTGTAATTATATGTCTGCTAAGCTTGTATTTGTGTACAATTTTATTGTTACTAACACTAAACTTAATGTCATTAACAGGATAAAAAACAATGGCATTTATTTTAATCATTTCATGAAATAAAGGCTCCAAATCCCCCATTTTTGAATTACTATCGCAGATTAACATAATTCTTTTCAATCCATGATGTGATATTTCATTATAATGAGAAAAGAAAAAATCAATAAGCTCTTCTGGTTTAGCATATCTATCATTTAATTGAAGTTTAAATTCGTTTGATTTAGGAACTTTTCCGAATTTTATATAGATCAATTCTGTTTCTGGATTTGGTGTGTAAGAATTAAAGTTTTCGAGTTTAGGAAGCTTAATATTTATTAAAGGATTCTTTGTATATTTTTTATATGTTATATTATCAAACATCAGAGAATCTTCGGATATTGAAGTTTTAAATGTGTGATTTAAAAAGGTAAGACTGTTATTTTTAATAGAAACTGGATATGTATTCCATAGAGTTTCATCATTACTGATGCTAATACTATTTGAATCTATTTTTATACAATATGGCGTATCTGCATAATTATTTCCTAGAGTCCAAGTTCCATAATACTGTTCTTTTTTTGAACATGAAAATAATAGAATAATTATGGTGAAACTTAAGATGATTTTTTTCATTGGAATAGGTTTGACTTCCATAAAAGCATCAAATTTTGTGCCTTGTTTATGTAAAAATTATGAAAGCTGCATCACATTTCAACTACGTTCAATGTTCGTATGAAAAATTGTAAAGAAATAGGTTGCCACGTCATACTTTCTCGCAAAGACGTATCCAACATATCTAATAACATAAAGTGAAAGTCTAAAAGCAAAGCGATCTAATAGGCGAAGCCGATCTATAAGCGTTAGCGATCTAAGCGCAAAGCGTCTCTAAAAATCTACTTTTTAAATTTCGCCAATGCATTTTTTGTAAAGTCAGATAAGACTAAAGTTCCAGAGAGTTCTGCACGTTCGGCTAAAAGTTGATCCCAATGATCTGTATCTTCCCATAATATTTTTTTCATACCAGCCAACGCATCCGGATTGTAAGAAGCGAGTTTTTGTGCAAATAATTCTACTTCTTTGTCTAGTTCTGTCTGCGTTTCAAAGACTTTGGCAAACAGCCCTTTTTCTTTTGCCCAATAAGCAGTTTTCCATTCGCTTGGAGCTAAACTTAACTCTGAAAATCCTGCTTTTCCAATTCGGTTTTGAACTGCAGGAGCAATTACAAATGGACCAATTCCAATGGTTAATTCTGAGAGTTTTATAGATGCAGCTTCTGTTGCGAAGACATAATCACAAGCAGAAATCAGTCCAACGCCACCACCAACAGCTTTTCCTTGTACGCGACCAATAATCAATTTTCCACAGGTTCGCATCGCATTAATTACATTAGCAAAACCACTAAAGAAGGTTTTTCCGTCTTCTAAATTGTCAATAGCGACCAATTCATCAAAGGAAGCACCAGCACAAAAAGCACGATTGCCTTCACTTTTTAAAATAATGATATGTACAGCATCGTTTTGAGCTAGTTTATTCAATTCGTTGGTTAAACGATCTAACAATTCGCCTGGAAATGAATTGCTTGCAGGATGTCCAAATTCTAGCGTTGCAATATTATTTTGAATGTTGGTGTATAAACTTCCGTTACTGCGTGTCGTAGTCATGATTTAATGATTTTGTATTGCAAAAATAGAAAGATATTTTTAGTAGTGAGAATTCAGATATTAGTATTGAGATATTTTCAAGAATGACTCAGTATTTCATATTTAGTGTAAAAAGATAAGAATCGAAATTATTTCAAAGTAGATTCTGTAATAAATGCGGAATGACAAACCGAGAAAAGAGTCAAGAATCAGGACTTTTTCAAATATCATTTTTGCTAAGCTAGAAATCTATGAATGTTCTAGAGAAGATCTCGATACAGTTTTTCTCCGTTTCTCTTCGAAAAATCACTCGATCAGACGATTAGTTTAATAGAGTAATTTTGAAAATGTATGTGGAAATTCGTGATAAAAAGAGCGCGCAATAATTTAAAACTTACCATTCAGCATCTAACATAAAAAAAGAAACCTATTGTTTAATTTTCGGAACAAATTCTTTTCTGAATAAGTAAATCAGTGGGAAACCGCGAGCAGAAATCCATAGTGTAAAGGCAATCCAAACAGCATAAAGTTTTAAGTCGAACTGATCTAAAATAAAAATAGTGGGTACAAATACGGCAAAAGTAGAAACGAGTAATATGTTTCTAAGTGTTGCCATTTTTCCTAATCCTTTAAACATTCCATCAAAGATAAAAGCAATAGCACAAATAGGTTGCATTGCAAGAATTATCCAAAAAACAGCATAGAATTCATGTAAAACCGCTTGTTCTTTTGTGAAAATTTGCCCGATAGGTTGGTATAAGATTCCGCCAACAATACACATGAAAACGCCAACAATAATGGCATATTTGATGAGTCGGCTACTGAGTTTTACCAATTCTTCATAGTTTTCTTCACCATAGAGCTTTCCGGCTAAGATGTTTCCTGCACTAGAATATCCATCTATCATGAATGCTCCAAATAGCCAAATATTTAGTAAAACGGTATACGCAGCACTATATTCAGCTCCGTATGCAGCGGCAAATGATGTTCCGAAGTATAAAGCTACATTTAGGGCAATGGTTCGTATTACTAAGTTTAGAATCATCATTGCCATTTTGGGTAATTCTTTGTGAAGTGGTAATTGTATGCGTAGCGGAATTTGTGTTTTTTTCAATAAAAAGATAACAGAAAGCAATGCCATGAATAGTTGTGAGATTAAACTAGCATATGCAGCACCCTCAACATGCATGGCAGGAATGATTCCTTCAATTCCATATACCAAAGCAAAATCTAAAGCAACATTGAGCAATGCACCAATAATCGCAATAACCATAGGAATAAAGGTGTTTTGCAAGCCTCTAAAAATTCCGAAGATGGCAAATGTGAGTAATGTAAATGGCAAGCCAAAAATTCGAATTCGATAATACGAACTACTGTATTCTAATATGATGTCTTTAGCATTGTAAACGCTTAAGATATATTCGGCAAATGGATAGGTAACTAAAATTAATACAAAACTGATTGCTAAAATGATTCCGATAGCTTGCGCTGGCAACGTTTTGATTTCATCGAGTTTGTTAGCGCCTAAGTATTGTGAAACCAATGCGGAAATTGCGCTTCTAGTTTGTCCAAAAACCCAAACCAGCATCGAAATAAATGCACCTGCAATTCCTACAGCAGCCAATGCTTCGGTAGCATCAATTTTTACATTTCCAACAACTGCGGTATCTGTAATTGATAATAGTGGTTCGGCTATTCCGGCAATGAGTGCTGGAATGGCTAGTTTATTGACAAGTGATGTGGTAACTTTTGTTTTCAAAGGATTTTTTCGTAACAGTAAAATGGATATACACTTTGTTTGGGAAAGTATATATTCTCTAGGCGTTTGTAACCGCGAAGTTCGTAAAACTTTTGGTTTCTAGTGTTCTTACTAAACGTGTCTAATCTTATAGAGCTATAACTATTTTCTATTGCGTAGTTTTCTGCAAATTGCATTAAAAATTGTGCATATCCTTTTCCTTGTGTTTCTGGGTGAATTGCCAAGCGATGAATGTATATATTTGTATCATCTGGCGTAAGCCATTGAACCGTTTTATATTCTTCATCCATTAAGGTAGAAACGACAATACAACCTACAATTTTAGTGTTTTCGAGTAATACGTAGAGTTCGTTTCGAGCAATATCATGAGCAAAAGCAGCGCTGTTTGGATAGTTTTCATTCCATTGAAAAATTCCTTTCTGAATCATATGTTTTGCACATGCTTTGGTAATTTGTAATAAGGCATCAATGTCTTGAGAAGTTGCTTTGCGAATGTGTAAACTCATAACTTTTGTAGGATGGTTTATTCGTTTTAAAGATATTTTAAAATTTTGAAAAACGACCTTTGAATTAAAAAATGATTATTTTTGCAGAAATTTGAAATAATGAAACGCTTTCTAACAGTTCGTTTTGGTGAATTTCATTTGATCAAATTCAATGTATAAAAATAAAGAAATGAAAAATATATTAGTTCCTATAGGAGAATCTACAAACGCAACAAATACGTTGCAATATGCAATTGATTTTGCAAAAGCAATAAATGCAAAAGTCTTTGTATTTAGAGCTTTTAAAGTGCTTTCTAAAGCAGGAACAATTTTAAATGTTGATGAAATTGTAGGTCGCGAAACGGCAAGCAATGTGAAAGAAGTTGTAGAAAGTGTAGATTTGAAAGATGTTGATGTTTCTGTGATTTCTGCAAAAGGAAACGTGATTGATAGTATTAATTCTATCAATAAAGAGTTAGGTATCGATTTAATCATTCTTGGACCTAGAAGTAACTCTATTAAAGAAGAAATGTTTTTAGGAAACACTTCAGGAAGTATTGTGAAGCAAACTGATATTTCAGTATTGGTTGTTCCTGAAGGTTATGCGTTTAAACCTGTCAAGAAAGTATTAACAGCGATTAAATCGGGAGTAATAAAGCGCAAAGAAGTATTGGCTCCTTTGGAAACAATTTTAGAAGTTTTTGGTGCTAAAATGCGTTTGCTACAAGTAAAAACGCCAAACTTTTTAGAAGAAGATTTAGAATTCCATTCAGAGTTGGCAGCGATTACGTCTGCTTATAAGAGTTCTGAAAATGCCACTTTATTTCAAGGTGTTTTAGAACATTTAAACGAAAACAATCCAGATATGATTTGCGTATTTAGACGTAAAAGAGGATTTTTTAAGAAACTTTGGGAACAGAATTCTGTAAAGAAAGTAGATTTTGAAAGCCGTTTACCTTTGCTAGTATTGAAAGGTACAGAATAATAAGATGCACAAACAAAGATAATTACAAAGGCATTCAAGTTAATTGAATGTCTTTTTTTGTATTTTTAAGTATAAACCAAAAATTTTTAAATCATGAAAAAAAGAACGCTTAAAAGTTTACACTTAAACAAAAAAGTAATTAGTGCTTTTACAACTGAGACAGTAAAAGGACAATTGAGAAGAGGCTCAGATAATCCTGATTGTAGTGGCGATACTGCACTTATATATTCATGTCATGAAAAATGTAATGCGCCAGGAGAACAATAATGAAATGAAAGCGAACTTCGGTTCGCTTTTTTTGTACCCGTATTTTAAGTAATTACGTTTTTACTTGATAATTCAGATTTGAATGTTCCGACGCTTACTCCTAAGTAGTTGACTTTTTAATGAACTGAATTGTTGTATTTGCAGCTATTGCCAAATCTTTTGGTAATTCTGTTTTATTCCACGGATGACGTGCGCTAAATACATGATCGGCATTTTCAATAAGATGAAGCTTACTGTTTGGATTCCATTGATGTAATTTTTGAGCTTCTTCTACAGGAACGGCAGGATCTGTAGTTCCGTGAATGATTAAATGCGGAATTTGTAGCTTTTTTGTGGCTCTTTGAATGTCTAAACGTTCTGCATTTGCTTGAAAATCTTCGAAAAACTGATAAAAATGTGGCATTTCTTGCTTTGTTCTTCCATTGATCACATGATACACACCTGAGTTTTTCCAGTTTAGGAAAGCTTCTTCTTTTGGGAATCGTGATGCATAATCGCAAACACCAGCCCAAGAAATTACAGTAGAAACTTCTGAAGCTTCTGCCGCTTTTATAGTTACTATTCCGCCACCGCGTGAATGACCAATTAAAGAAATTTTTTGTGTATTTACTTCCGCAGAAAACGCAAAGTTATTGTTGGTAATATAATCTAGTACATATTGTAAATCGTTTAGTTCTCTGGTGTAGTTGTTTTCGCCGAATGCTTGTAAATCTGGGAAGTCAATAGGTTGTTCCATGGTTCCGCCGTTATGTGAAAAATTAAATTTTACAAAAAAACAATCGGCCTTAGCAAAAGCTTCTGCAACCAAATCCCAAGCGCCCCAATCTTTGAAACCTTTGTAGCCATGACAAAAAATTACAATAGGCTTTCGCTGATTGTTCTTTTTAAAAAAGTAATCAATTAGTATGTTTTTATCATTTTTTCGCGTTAAAACGTTGTTTTTGAACTTCTGAATCATGTTTAGACTTCTTTTTCTGTGAATGGAACTTTCATATTGCAAATTTCAAGAATTAGTTGTTTTAATTCGACCAAAAAATCATCTAAAGTCTCGGAAGTTATGAGTTGATTTTTGTTGCGACTTCTCGCTGAATCTTTGGTTCCAAATTTTAAAAATCCGCTTTGTAAATTTTTAAACGAAATAATTCCTCCTTCAGTTTCTTGTTGAAATGCTTGCTTTTGATAAATCATATAGGCATAGGCTAGTACTTGAAAGCTTTTGCTGAATTTGTAATCTTGCGTAAGCAAATCCCAATCGACAATTTCTACATCACCTTGAGATACTTTTCCTGTTTTGTAATCAATAATGCGCATCACGCCATCGAGTTCATCAACACGATCTACTTTTCCGCCAATATATACTGGAAAATCAAGCTCAGGAATTTCTACTTTGGCTTGTAATGTCTGCTCTATTTGTAGAATTCGCAAGGTTTTTCCACTTTTTAGCGTTTGTAATTCTTGTTGTAAAAAATTGGTCACATAACGTTTGGCAACATTAAAAATGATGAGGTTTTTTCCACGATGAATATTTCCTTCGCCATAGGTTTTTTTGAAGTTTTCCACGACAAGTTTTTCTACAGCTCCAAACATGGTTTTGATGTCTTTTGTCGTAATTATTTTTCCTTCAAAAGGTTTGTAAAGTAACTCTAAAGTGTCGTGAACAACAGTTCCGAGCGTGTTGGCTGCTACAGTTTCTTCTACAGCTTCATATTCGTTGATGCCGAGAATTTTTTGATAATAAAAATCTATAGGATTCCGAATGTAGGAAGTCAATGCAGAAGGAGAAAATCCTTTATTAGCAATATCTTTGATACGCTTTTGCATGGAAGTTTCTTTTTGTACAACTTGCATTTGATGCTCAATTTTTGGTACTTTAGGAATCACCACATGCTGTGAAACAGTATGATTTGGCATCGTATAAGTTTGCAATTGCATTAAGAAACGACTTTTTTCTCCACCATTTAATCCGTCTGCTTCGGTATTGTATAATATATATACATTTTCTGCTCTGTGTAATAAGCGGTAGAAGTGATAGGTATAAATAGCGTCTTTTTCTTTGTATGTCGGTAGATTGAATTGTTTTTTAAGATCAAAAGGTATAAACGAATTATTGCTTTTTCCTGAAGGCAAAATTCCTTCATTTACCGAAGAAAGAATCACGGTTTTAAAATCGAGCACACGTGTTTCTAGCATTCCCATTAACTGCAAACCTTGTAATGGCTCACCTTTAAAATCGAGTGTTTCAGTGCTAATAATTTCTTTATATAAAGCGAGTAATGACTTTATATCTGTGATGTAATTATGTTGTTTGGTTAAGTGTTGTAATTGATTGAATACTTCATTGAAACGATATAAATATTCTAATGCTAACAAGTGTTTTTCGCGATCTTCAATCAACTTTGTTTTTAAACGGCGAATGAGTGTAACACAATTTTGAATGGCAAGTTTTGGTTTATCGTTCCAATATGTAAAGAGCATTTGGGCAATATCTTGCAAATTTTTTGGAAATCGTTCTACAATCAATTCTGTACTTACATAAATAATGTTATTCGTTTGAATGTACTGAATAATATCTGCTGCTAAGTTTTTATCTTCTTGCTGAAATAATGGTCGCAAGTTTGTATCCGACAATACATTGATTATGTTTTTATAGTAAAATGTATTGTTTCTATGATGTTCTTGTAATAAATATAAGTTGTTAAATGTTGTGGCTAATGGAATGTCTTTTAACGGAAATCCCATTGTAATATTTAATTTTTCTACTGCAGAAGGCAATGAGTTCAAGCAAGGAATTAAGAGTTGTTCGTCTCCTAAAACTACAGCAACATCTTGCAAGGTTTCATCTTTTTGTTGTAAGTCTTGAAGAATTTCGCCAATGTGTTTTGCTTGTGTTACATTTTTGGGAACACCAATGATTTCTATATTCTTTTCGCTTGAAAAATTATCAGCAATCCATGAAAAAGAACTGTCTTTAAAATAATTCCATTCGTAACGATGACGACGTAAAAATAGACTTGCGTCATGTTCTGGATCATCAAAAAATACTTGATCAGTATCCCATAAAATTTCTGCCAACCCTACTTCTAGAAATTCCTGAATAATTTTTTCTTCGGCAGTATTTAAAGCGTTGAACCCAATAAAATAATGTTTTTTATTTTCGTTTTTTTGTAGATAAAATTCTAAGCTATCAACTGCTTCACGATATACCAATCCCTGGTAAGCAATTCCTTTTTGTGTAATTTTTTCAGTTAAAGCATCATAATACTCTTGAAGTTTATTCCAGAAAGTTAGATAGTTTTTCACTAAAGTTGTTGGTTCTTTTTCTAAAGACCAGTGATTAATTTCTTGAATAGCTCCTAAATAATTGAAAATATCTTTCTGTGAAATGAGATAGCGATCAATTTCATTAAAATCTTGTAATAATATCTGCGCCCATTTTGAAAAGCTATCAAAAGGTTCTTGCGCATCTTTTGGTGTGAGTTCTTTGTATACGGTATAAAACTCAAAAAGTAATTCAGTATTACTTACAGAAGTATATCCAGAAATTTGCTCTACCAATTCTTCTATGCTAAGAATATCGGGAGCAAAAGATGTTTGTTTGATTTGTTGAGAGAGTTCGTTTTTTAAGAAGACGCCTGCTCTTTTGCTAGGCAATACCAAGGTAAGGTTACTAATGTTGGTATTATTTTCTAAAATGTAGTGAACAACATGAGAAAGGAATGACTTCATGCTGTAAAAATAAAAAAACGCCTCGATATTTCGAGGCGTTTCTTATGAAGTTATTTTGAGTATATACTCTGAATTACTTGATTAAAGTAATTTCTACTCTTCTGTTTTGTGCTCTACCAGCTCTATTCTTGTTAGTAGCGATTGGTTGAGACTCTCCGTATCCTGTAGCTGTGAATGAGTTACTTACTTTACTTTCTAAGTATTTCTTAACTGCATTAGCTCTCTTTTCAGATAATTTTTGGTTTAAAGAGTTAGAACCTACACTGTCAGTATGACCACCGATAGCAAATTTCTCAGTTGGGAAACCTTCGATTAACTTAGCGATTTTGTCTAAGATAGCATAAGTTTCAGCTTTGAAAGAATCTTTTCCTGAGTTAAAGTATACAGTTCTAGCTAACTCTCCTAATTCACGGATTTCAACTTCTGTCATTTTAGCGATTGGAGGACATCCATCGTTTTCAGCAACACCAGCAACTTCTGGACATCTGTCATCTTTGTCTAATACTCCGTCACCGTCTTTGTCAGTCCATGGGCATCCTTTGTTTGCAGATGGTCCAGCTTCGTTAGGACAGTTATCTTTAGCGTCAGTGATTCCATCAGAATCAGCATCAGGACATCCGTTCATAGCAGCAGTACCTGCAACATTTGGACAGTCATCTTTGTTGTCAGCGATTCCATCACCATCAGTATCAGGACATCCGTTTAATGCAGCTAAACCTGCAGTATCAGGACAGTCATCTTTACTATCTTCGATTCCGTCACCGTCAGTATCAGGACATCCGTTGAATTCTGGTAATCCTTTTACATCTGGACAAGCGTCATCTTTGTCATAAATTCCATCTTCGTCAGTATCTTTTCCACCAAACTTGATAGCAATACCTGCCATGTGTTGGAAGTGAGGAGCTAAATAGTCCTCGAAAGAGTGCTTATAAGTAGTTTGTAAGTTGAATGCAATGTTGTCAGTGAACCAGTAGTTAAGACCTAAACCTACGTTTACAGTACCAGCTCCGATATCATCAACCCATGTGTAACCTCCACCAACTTCAGCATAAGGATCAAATTTACCCATGTTGTAAAGTTCGTTGATGTTGTACTTGATAAGTGCGTCGAATCCGTAGTAAGATAAATCTTCTACTTTAGAATCTCCGTACTTTTCGATTCTGTTAACAGAACCTCTAACTCCTACAGAAAATCCGTCTCCAACATATTTAGAAACACTAATTGAAGAAAGAGTTGGTAGGATGTTATAGTGGTCTCCTACATTGAAGTATTCGTCAAACCACTTTCCTGTAATACCAGCTGCTTCCATATCATTTGTTGGGTAGAAGTCAACGGCATTAACGGCAACATTAATTTGCCAAGGGTTATTTTCGTCTTGAGCTTTTACGTTGCTGAATCCTACTACAAGCAACAAAGCAACTAAAAATCTGCTAAGATGTTTCATGTTTTAATTATTTAATTTTAAGTGTTAATTAAAGGACAAATGTAAGTTGTTAATACTTATTAACAAAGACAAATATATTAATTTTTTTAGAATCCTTTAAGAAATATGTGTATTTAAGCTTTTAAATTACGTTTAATTCTTTTCCAATCTCTGTAAACGCAGCAATAGCCTTGTCTAGATGTTCTTTACTATGTGCAGCAGATAATTGTACTCGTATTCTAGCTTTTCCTTTTGGAACTACCGGATAGAAGAATCCAATTACGTAAATACCCTTTTCTAATAGCTTATCTGCCATTACTTGCGACAGTTTTGCATCATATAACATTACTGGTACAATGGCTGAATCTCCGTCAACAATATCGAAACCTGCATCTTTGATTCCTTTTTTGAAATACGCCGTATTGTCTGCTAGCTTATCACGAAGTGTTGTATCGCTTTCTAACATTTCAAATACTTTGATTGAAGCTCCTACAATAGCAGGTGCTAACGAATTAGAAAATAAATAAGGTCTTGATCGTTGGCGCAATATTTCAATGATTTCTTTTTTTCCAGTGGTATATCCGCCCATAGCGCCACCCATAGCTTTTCCTAGCGTTCCTGTAATGATGTCAATTTTACCCATTACATTTTTCTCTTCTAAGGTTCCGCGTCCAGTTTCTCCAATAAAACCAGTGGCATGACATTCATCAATCATAATCATAGCGTCATATTTTTCAGCTAAGGTTACAATTTCATCTAGTGGCGCCACCAATCCGTCCATAGAGAAAACACCATCGGTAACAATGATTTTAAATCGAGCTCCATCTGTATTGGCTTGTTGCAATTGTTTTTCTAAATCGGCCATGTCATTGTTTTGATAACGATAACGCGCCGCTTTACATAAACGAACACCATCAATAATAGAGGCATGATTTAGCGAATCAGATATAATTGCATCTTCTTTCGTAAGTAATGGTTCAAAAACACCACCATTAGCATCAAAAGCAGCAGCATATAAAATGGTATCTTCTGTACCATAATACTCTGCTATTTTTTGTTCTAGCTTTTTGTGAATATCTTGCGTTCCACATATAAAACGTACCGACGACATTCCAAATCCGTGCGTGTCCATCGTATCTTTTGCTGCCTGAATTACGTCAGGATGCGATGATAAACCTAAGTAGTTATTCGCACAAAAATTGATAACGGTTTCGCCTGTGTTTATAGTAATTTCTGCGCCTTGAGCTGAAGTAATGACACGTTCTTTTTTGTAAAGTCCTGCATCTTTAATTTCTTCAAGTTCTTTTTGTAAGTGTTGTTGTATACTTCCGTACATGGTTGTTTAATTTTGAACAAAAATAGTTACGATTTTTGAGTTATACATATTTTATAATTATTTCTTCATTGATGTATAGCAAGATTTTTTGCGTGACGTTGAATCCCATCTCTTCCAAAGTATCTGCATACTCATAAATTTTTTCTACATAAAAAGGATCATGCATTCCTGTTTTGTAGTCTATGATGATGGTTTCTTGTTTTGGATTGACTACTATTCTATCGGGACGTAGAATTTTTCCTGATGTAGAAATGATGTCTTTTTCGTTGTAAATGGTATTGTCTTGATGAAAATATGTTGTGATTTCAGGATGATTTACAACACGATTGATACTTTCTGCTAGTTTTTCTCGCTGTTGTTCATCGATGATTCCTTTGCTAATGTATTCATCTAATGTAAATTCAATGTCTGATGGATATTTTATTTGTGCTAAGACATCGTGAATTAGATTTCCTTTTTCAATGGCTTCTTCCTGTGAAGTATCCCACAATAAACCTTGCTTTGTCATTAAGTGCAAGTTGTGATCTTCTTTGGCAGTACTAATAAATTCTTCTTGTTTTATGGTGTGAATGTCTTCTGTTTTTTCCGCTTTCGCGAGATTTTCCTCAGAATCCCCAAATGTATAGGTTGAAAGTTCATCATTCCAGTGTTCTAAATGTTTTAAATAGTTGATGAACAAACCAGAAAATGTTTGCAAACGTTCGTTGCCTTTGCGGTCTATATCTTTTTTGGTAATGACATGAAGCTGTTGTACAGGACGTGTAAATGCTACGTATAGAATGTTGAAATTATCCAATTCTAATTGTGATTGTCGTTCTTGATATAAGGTTTCGCCCAATTCGCCATATTCTTGAATGGAACTGTTTAGGTTTAAATAGGCTTCTTCAAAACCATTAAAATCTTCTGCATTAATTGGATACCAGAGTTTTGGTTCGAGTTCTTTATAAATATCAGTATTGGCAAACGGAAAGATAACTACGGGAAATTCTAAACCTTTCGATTTGTGAATGGTCATAATTTGCACAGCATTTTCCGAACCAGAAGCTATGATGCTTAAATGGTTTTTTTTCTTTTCCCAATGTTCTAGGAAACCTGCAAAACCAAGTTGCTTTTTTTGAGTGTACTCTAAGACGAAATCTAGAAAGAACTGAATGTATGCATCTGATTTTTCTGTTAGTGAAAATGCACGCACACAATATTCAACCGCTTCATACAACGATAATTGCAAGAAATAAGTGAAGTCAAAATCAAAGTTTTTCAAAGCTTCAAATAATTCTTCTGGTTCAAGCGTAACATGTGTTTTTAGAAAATCGTGTGTATTGGAAATGGAAAGTTTTTCAGTAGCTAAATAATTTAGCAAATGAAGTTTAATTTCATTGTTTTTAGGTTGAATTGTCAAACGTAGGATATCATTGATAAATTGTACTTCGCGTGAACGTTTGATCAATAATGTTTCTGATGAAATGATTGGAATTTCGTGTGATGACAGGATATCGGCAATTGCAATTCCTTCACTTTTTCTGCGTGTAAGTACGCAAATGTCTCTGTATGTAAATCCTTTTTGAAGTGTTTCTTGAATTTTTCCAATTACTTTTTCTGGAATAATTTCAAACTCTTCTTCAACGGTTTTAGTTTCCACAAAATCAAAAGAAATCAAACCACCTTTTTTATCATTTGTTTCTTGAAAACTTCCGTTTTTATAGATATTAGCAAATTGTTCTTGATGAAAAAACTGCGCAATATGCTGAAAGAAACCATTATTAAAGTTGATGATTTCGTCATAACTGCGGTAGTTTTTCGGTAAATTTCTTGGATCTTTTTCAACAAAAAATGGATTTGCACCGTTTATATCATTTAAACCAATAAACTGTTCTGCTTTTCCGCCACGCCAACGATAAATAGATTGTTTGGCATCACCTACAATGGTCAATGAACCGCTTTTGTTGCTTAAAGTTTCCGTTTGTAGTTTGTTTGAAATCAGTGGAATTAAATTTTCCCATTGCATCACAGACGTATCTTGAAACTCATCAATAAAATAATGTTTGTATTTTTCGCCCAAACGCTCATAAATAAAAGGCGCAGGTTCATCTTTAATAGTTTCGCTAATTAAGGTGTTGAATTCTGAAATTAGCAATAAATTTTGTTCTTCCTTTATGGTTTCTAATTCATGTTGAATAGCATTTAATACAGAAAGAGGCGTTGCATTTTTATAAAAATTCTTTAAAAAGCTAAGTTCGTATACATTTTCTTTACAACTGTGATATACTTCTGTTAGTTGTGGTAATAAAGCATCAATAGTTGCAGCTTTTGAAGCGTCAAGTGTTTTTTTATACACATTTCCATTCTCTAAACTTTCAGCAAGTTTATTTCCATACAGGCTTTTTTCATTAAAGTCTTTATCAGCAATTTTTTTGAAATGATTCGGAAGTGTTTTGCGCAGAAAATCATCGAATTCTAGTCCAGAATTTTGAATCAGTTCTAAAACCGTTTGTCCAACTTTGGCAAGTTCTTCGGAAGTAGTCTTGATTTTTGATTTTAATAAGTCTTTCAACTGGCTAAAATCTTCGAGTGTTTTATCTTTCAGCTTCCGCAGATGTGGCTTTTCGTTTTCATTTAGTAACAACTTTGCAATTTTGTTTAAATCAAATGAAATATCCCAACTTTTATCGTCATCTGCTTTTTCAAGTGCATATTCAATTAAAACATCTGAAATAAGTTTGTCTTCACCAGCTTTGGAAATCAATTGATCTACGGCTTCATTTAGCAAAGCATCTGTGTCTAATTCTACTTCAAAGTTCAATGGGAGTTTTAAATCATAAGCAAAAGTTCTAATAACACTATGCGTAAACTTATCAATAGTTGCGACTTCAAAGAAAGCGTAATTGTGCAAGATACTTTTCAGTACTTCTTTAGCTTTTTGTTGCAATTGCGCCGGATGTAGCTTTAAATCTTTTGTTAATTCTAAAAACATTGATGAATTTTTACTTTCTTCATCAAAAGCAAATAGATTTAAATTTTGAATGATTCTAGCTTTCATTTCAGCGACAGCCTTATTGGTAAAAGTAACCGCCAAAATTTGTTTGTACGTGTCTTTTTGAACAGATTTTAAAAGTATGCGCAAATAATCTTTCACAAGCGTATACGTTTTTCCTGAACCAGCAGAAGCATTGTAAATAATAAAAGGTGTAGACACAGAAGGTTTTTTAAGCTACAACAAAGATAGTTTAAAATATAAAGTAGCTGAAAACAAAAAATCCAGCTTCATGATAAAGCTGGATTTAGTATCAATTACTATTGATGTAATCTCTTAACATACGTATCCTGGGCAAGAAATTCCGCCTGATGGATTACAGTCATTTGTTCCGCAGTTATTTGTTCCACAGTTATTCGTAGGACAATTTACAGAGCAGTTTGCAAATGTATAATCGTTACAGTCAGTGTAGTTAGTACATTCTACAGTAAGACCACAGCCGTCTATGCACGTCTCTGCTACTGACAAGTCAATAGGTCCGCAAAAATTTCTACGACTTCCAAATCCGCCTTTAACTCCGTCGCCACTAAAATTGGATACTTGTGTTTTGTTGAATTGTAACTTCTTAATTAAATTCTTTTTTTTCATGATTAAAAATTTATGGTTAAACAATAATTAAAATGTAGAGAGTTTCAAGTGGTTAATTCTCAACTCTTTCTATAAAGAAACGAAAAGTATTTCAAAAAAGTACGATTCGTTTTGTAGTATTTTTTAATCTTAATAAGTAGTCTATGTTTTTAAGACTGAGTCGAATTATAGAAAAAACCTCTTAAGGATAAATGGTACATTAGTAAAGAATACTACTGTTGTGTGCTAAAAGATATACTGTTTGGATTTGCACAAAATATGAGTTGACTTTCTTTTTCAATAGATTAACTTTATGAAAAGATTATTAGAATCTTTTTAGCCTGTTTTATTATGTCCGTTTATATGATTAAATTTGTAAGTGTAAAAACTAATGTTTAACTAAAAAAAACAGACATAATGGCTTTTGAATTACCAAAACTATCATACGCATACGATGCCTTAGAACCAAATATTGATGCTAGAACGATGGAAATCCACCATTCAAAACATCATAACGGATATACAAACAAATTAAATGCAGCTATTGAAGGAACAGATTTAGAAGGGAAATCTATTGAAGATATCTTAACGAATTTAGACATGAGTAATGCTGGAGTTCGTAACAATGGAGGAGGATTTTACAATCACAGCTTATTTTGGGAAGTGATGAATCCTGAAGATAGAGGATACCTTTCTGGAGAATTAAAAGATGCTATTGAAGCTGAATTTGGTTCTAAAGATGCATTTATCGAAGCATTTAGTAAAGCCGCAGCAACTCAGTTTGGTTCAGGTTGGGCTTGGCTTTGTGTTCACAAAGGAGGAAAAGTTGAAGTATGCTCTACACCAAATCAAGATAATCCATTAATGCCAGGAGTAACTTGCGGAGGAACACCAATTTTAGGATTAGACGTATGGGAACATGCATATTACTTAAACTACCAAAACAGACGTCCAGATTATATCAATGCATTTTTTAATGTAATTAACTGGAATGAAGTTGAAAGACGTTATGCAGAAGCGAAATAAGTAATAATTTCCTTTGAAATATATATGAAAGACGAGCAGCAATGTTCGTCTTTTTTGTTTCAGTATTTTGTTTTGGGTCTTTGGTCTTGGGAGTCAAGAATCAAGATCCAGAATGTTTTGTATAAAATTTGGTCGAAGAATCGTTTGAGTGAGCAGTCTAACAGCTAACAAAGCTAGCGGTCTAAAAGCGAAGCGGTCTTAACATCTAAAAGCGTCAGCGATCTAAAGCAAAGCGAGTAAAAATAAAAAAAGGTGGAATAAACCACCTTTTTTTGCCCCAAATCTTACCATGAACTTAACCTACTTATGCTATGGCATTGCTAATGTAAGTAGAGTCGTTAAATCTCACCTAATAAATCAGACAAAATGCCTTTTTTTTAGACTAAGTGCCTATTTTAACTTTTATTTAGGATTTTGACATCTCTGAGATAAAAATTCTTACATGAAAAAAATCTTTCCTTGTCAGATGTCTTCCGCTTAGTACGCGCGTTCTTTGTTGCCTTCATAAAAGTTAATAAATGCTCTGTTTACCACACGATTTCCTCCATCGGTTGGATAATTTCCAGTAAAGTACCAATCTCCTAAATTTTTCGGGCATGCTTTATTAAGGTTGGCTACTTTTTGGAAAATCACATTAACTTCTGCATTTACAACATCTGTTTTGATAAGTTCACTTATTTTTTCTGATATTTCTTCATCTGTAAAAGGATCATAAATTTCTTTTACAAAATTTTGAACATCAATATCTCTCAGGTTTTCCTGCGCTTTACATTTTTTATAAACTTCTTCCACCAAATCGTATTGGTTTCTGTCTTTTAAAAGCGATAAAGCGGCTCTAAACGCAATTAAATCTTCCATACGCGCCATATCGATTCCATAACAATCCGGATAACGAATTTGTGGTGCAGAAGAAACAACCACTATTTTCTTTGGATGCAAACGATCCATCATTTTGATAATACTTTTCTTCAGTGTAGTTCCGCGCACAATACTATCGTCAATAATCACCAAATTATCTTCTGGTTTTATGACACCGTATGTAACATCGTATACGTGTGCAACTAAGTCGTCTCTACTACTATCTTCTGTAATAAAAGTACGAAGTTTTACATCTTTAATGGCAATCTTTTCAACACGAGGTCTTTCTGAAAGGATTTCCCGTACTTTTTCCGCAGAAAGTGTACGTTGGCCATTTAAAATTTCGTTGGTTTTGCGTTCGTTTAAGTATTCTTCAACGGCTTCCGTCAATCCAAAAAAGGAAGTTTCTGCTGTATTCGGAATAAATGAAAATACGGTATTTTTAATATCATCATCAATAGCTTTTAATACTTTAGGAAGGAGTAGTTTTCCAAGCATTTTTCGTTCATGATAAATTTCAGCATCACTACCGCGAGAAAAATAAATACGTTCAAAAGAACACGCTTTACGTTCTAGCGGTTCTAAAATTTCTTTGGTTTGAACGGTACCATTTTTTTTGATGATTAGTGCATTTCCTGGATCAATTTCTTGTACATTATCAAAATCTACATTGAATACAGTTTGAATCACAGGGCGTTCTGAAGCAACAACTACAATTTCATCATCTTTATAATAATACGCTGGACGAATTCCCGCAGGATCTCTCAATACAAAAGCATCTCCATGACCTAACAATCCAGCCATTGCATAACCACCATCCCAATTTTTGGCAGACCTTTTTAAAATCTTAGCGATATTTAATCGTTCAGCAATCAAAGGAGAAGCTTCACGTTTATTATATCCTTCGGCTTTTAATTTTTTATAGAGTTTGGCTACGGCATCATCTAAAAAATGACCGATTTTTTCCATAATGGTAATCGTATCTGCCTTTTCTTTAGGGTGCTGACCAATCTTAATTAAGTTTGCAAAAAGCTCATTTACATTGGTCATGTTAAAGTTTCCGGCAACAATTAAATTACGATGCATCCAATTGTTTTGTCTTAAAAACGGATGTACACTTTCGATACTATTTTTTCCAAAAGTTCCGTAACGTACGTGTCCAAGAAACAATTCGCCTACATATGGTAATTCTTTCTTTTGGCGTATAACATCGTCGTTCAAATAAGGCTTTTCTTCAAGAATAGTGTTAATGCGTTGATTTACTTGCGCAAAAATATCTTGAATTGGTTGCTGTTGGTTGGAACGTACTCGGCTAATGTAGCGTTCTCCTGGAGTCATATCGAGTTTAATGCTTGCCAATCCGGCACCATCTTGCCCTCTATTGTGTTGTTTTTCCATTAGTAAATACATTTTATTAATCCCATAAAATGCAGTACCATACTTTTTCTTGTAGTAGTCTAATGGTTTTAAAAGCCTTAAAAGTGCAATTCCGCACTCGTGTTTCAAAGCGTCACTCATTGTTGTAGTTTGTTGTGTTGTTGTTGGGTATTGCGATAAAAAAAAGCGCTCAGTTACGAGCGCGTTTTTTTAGTTTACTTCTATTTCAAACTGAGTCAGCTGTTTAAACTGCTTCAGGCGTGATGTTATTTCTTCGCTTGTGAGCGATTCCATGCGTTGCGTTCCAAACTTCTCTACACAGAAAGAAGCTAAGTTAGAACCGTAAATGATGGCATTTTTCATGCTTTCAAACGAAATATCTTCATGTTTTGCTATATATCCAGAGAATCCTCCAGCAAATGTATCTCCAGCTCCAGTAGGATCAAAAACTTCTTCTAATGGCAATGCTGGTGCAAAGAATATGTTTCCGTCATTAAAAATTAATGCTCCGTGTTCTCCTTTTTTAATAACTACATACTTAGGACCCATTTCATGAATCTTTTGTGCAGCTTTTACTAAAGAATATTCGCCCGATAATTGACGAGCCTCTTCGTCATTAATTGTAATTACATCTACTTTTTTGATAACGGCTAATAAATCATCCCAAGCACAATCCATCCAAAAGTTCATAGTATCCAATACAATTAATTTTGGTTTTGTTGTCATTTGGTTGATGACACTCATTTGTACACCAGGATGTAAGTTTCCTAGCATTACAATTTCTGAATCTTTGTAATTTTCAGGAACTACAGGATTAAAATCTGCCAATACATTTAGTTCTGTAACTAAGGTATCTCTAGAGTTCATATCATTATGATACTTTCCGCTCCAAAAGAATGTTTTTCCTCCTTTTACTACTTCTATTCCAGAAATGTCAATATTTCTAGCAGCTAACATATCTAAGTATTCTTGAGGAAAATCTTCTCCTACAACCGATACAATAGCTGAATCTACATTAAAATTCGAAGCAGACAATCCAATATATGTAGCTGCGCCACCTAAGATTTTATCTGTTTTTCCAAATGGTGTTTCAATAGCATCAAAAGCAACCGTTCCTACAATTAATAATTTGCTCATTTTCCTAATTAAAATTTTTGCAAACTTACATAAAATTTTCCCAAGAAAAATAGGATCAGGAAGTAGATATATGTTTTGTGATTCTTTTTGTTTAAAAGCACTTTGTAAATATACTATTGAAGCTTTTCTTTTAATGCTAAAAAGTTGTGATATGGAGCTCTGGTAATTGTGCTATTTACAAACCAACTAGGTAAGTTTCCACTAGGATCGCCATGCATTTGATGAATAATTTTAACTTCATCATCGAGTTGTTCTAACAGCCAATATCCTTCAAAATACGTAATTCGTAAATAATCTTCTTTTTCTTCGTACTTATCGGAAGCTGCCATAATATCAATTCGTAAAGCGTCTTTCGTTATTCTTCTTACTTTAAGTGAAATCACAACATCTCTATTGCGTAATGGCCAAGGCAAATCGAGTGCCATCCATATTAGATATTCGCCTTCAGTAGGATTATCTAGCAATTTACTATCAATAGCTTTATAATTCCATACATGTAATTGATCGCCATCTACAATAATATTTCTAACGCTATCAATAACGCTTTTTACCGTCATTTCGACTTTATAAGCTTTTATTTTACTAGAATCTATGGATTTTGTGTAAATTTTGATGTCATTTTTGTCTTTCTTGAGTTTCCATTCTTTTTGAGCAAAAATTGGAGTAAAGAACAAAAAGCTAAGAATAGCAATGTAGATTTTCATGTTTGATTTTGAGGGAATTATACATGCAAAAATACAAATATGATACCAAATAAACTATTTAGAGTAATTTATTGCTTTCGCTTTCGTGGAAAGTGTCAATTTTTAACTTTTCTTTTTTTGATGCTTCTACGGCTAAAAAATCACAACGTTCGTTTTGCATATGGTTATTATGACCTTTAATCCACTGAAAATATACAATATGTTTTCTATAAATTTTTAAAAAACGCATCCATAAGTCACTATTTTTCTTCCCTGAAAACCCTTTCTTTTCCCAGCCAAAGACCCATTTTTTCTCTACAGAATCGACAACATACTTAGAATCAGTAAATACTTTTACTTCGGTATGCATAAATTTTAACTTTTCTAGCGCAACAATAACGGCTAACAATTCCATGCGATTGTTGGTTGTTTTACGATACCCTTCAGAAAATTCTTTCTTATAAGGCTTTCCAACCCATTCCATAACAATTCCATAACCACCAGGACCGGGATTTCCTCTAGAGGAACCGTCGGTATAAATATGTACGTCTATCATCTTAGGAATTGGAAGTTAATACGCGTTCTATTACCTCTGGAAAGTGCTTATATTCTAGCTCATGAATCTTTTTTGCAACACTTTCGGCAGTATCTTTTTCGGTTAAATTTGTCTTTGCTTGGAAAATAATAGCGCCTTCATCATAATTTTCATTGACAAAATGTATCGTAATACCACTTTCTTTTTCTTTATTTGCAACTACAGCAGTATGCACATGTGCTCCATACATTCCTTTACCTCCGTATTTTGGAAGTAATGCAGGATGAATATTAATGACCTTGTTTGGGAAAGCAGCTAGAATATGTTCTGGAAATTTCCATAGAAAACCAGCAAGAACAATTAAATCAATTTGGGCACTTTGAAGCAAATGTAAGACGTCATTGCTGCGATAAAGAGCAGTTCTGTTAAAGCTAAATGCGCTGATTTTGTGTGTTTTAGCTCGATCTAAAACTTTGGCATGCTGATTGTTAGTCAGAACTTGAACAACGGAAGCGTTATTTTGTTCTTGAAAATATCGAATAATATTTTCAGCATTTGTTCCGGAACCTGAAGCAAAAATTGCAATACGCTTCATAAAAAGAATGAAATTTAAGTGACTGTTGTTTCGACAAAAAAAAGAATAATTATTAACAAAATGAAGGCAAAAGCGAATTACTTATTCTAAAATTTTAGTAAATTAGATCACATTTTTCAAACAAAATGTTGTTTTAAATTAAAGTTTTTTATTTTTGCCAACAATTAAATTTTAAAAACTATAAGATTATGTCAGACATTGCATCAAGAGTAAAAGCGATTATCGTAGACAAATTAGGTGTAGATGAGAACGAAGTAGTTCCAGAAGGAAGCTTCACTAACGACTTAGGAGCAGATTCATTAGACACGGTGGAATTAATTATGGAATTCGAAAAAGAATTCGATATTCAAATTCCAGATGATCAAGCAGAAAACATTGCTACTGTTGGTCAAGCTATCTCTTACATTGAAGAAGCAAAAAAGTAAGGAAAGAATAAAAATTTCATATTTACAACATACATTAGAATGCACAACTTGCATTCTAATGTTTTGTTAAAGAGATTTCTTCTTAAATTTTTAAACTAACTTATCAAAGATGGAATTAAAGCGAGTTGTAGTTACAGGTTTGGGAGCATTGACCCCAATCGGAAATACCGTAGAGGAATATTGGAATGGGCTTATCGCTGGTAAAAGTGGTGCCGCTCCAGTTACACATTTTGATGCGGAAAAGTTTAAAACAAAGTTCGCCTGTGAGGTAAAGAATTTTACAGTTACAGATTTTATCCATCGTAGAGAAGCTAGGAGAATGGATAAGTTTTCGCAATATGCAATGGTCGCTTCCGATGAAGCTATTGCAGATGCAAAACTTGATATGGATAGTATAAACAAATTAAGAGTAGGTGTTATTTGGGGCGCTGGAATTGGCGGATTGGAAACTTTCCAAGAAGAAGTAATTAACTTCGCCAATGGTGATGGAACTCCAAAATTCAACCCTTTCTTTATTCCAAAGATGATTGCAGATATTGCGCCTGGAAATATTTCTATTAAATATGGATTTATGGGGCCAAATTATACTACGGTATCTGCATGTGCATCATCAGCAAATGCGATGATTGATGCTTTAAATAATATTAGATTAGGACATTGTGATGTAATTGTAACTGGAGGAAGTGAAGCCGCAGTTACCATTGCTGGAATGGGTGGATTTAATGCCATGCATGCCATGTCAACTCGTAATGATGATCCTCAAAGTGCTTCAAGACCATTTGATGCAAATCGTGATGGATTTGTACTTGGAGAAGGAGCTGGTGCCATTGTTCTAGAAGAATACGAACATGCCAAAGCAAGAGGTGCTAAAATATATGCAGAAGTTATTGGTGGCGGATTGTCATCTGATGCATATCACATGACAGCACCACATCCAGAAGGAATTGGTGTAATTGCCGTAATGAAAAACTGTCTTGAAAATGCAGGAATGCAACCAGAAGATGTAGATCATATCAATACGCATGGAACATCAACACCATTAGGAGATGTAGCAGAGCTTAAAGCAATTACAGAAATATTCGGAGCACACGCTAAAAACTTAAACATAAACTCTACTAAGTCCATGACAGGACATTTATTGGGAGCAGCAGGAGCTATTGAAGCTATTGCATCTATTCTTGCCATTGAGCATGGAATTGTACCGCCAACAATAAATCATTCTACGGTAGATGAAAATATTGATCCAAGTTTAAATTTAACCTTAAACAAACCTCAAAAACGAGATATAAAAGTTGCCATGAGTAACACATTTGGATTTGGAGGACACAATGCTTGTGTATTGTTTAAAAAGTTAGACTAAAAAATGAACTTCGTTCGAAAAATATTAAATTCCCGATCCAATGAAGACGGGAATTTTTTTGTTGAACTTGAAGATATACTTGGCTTTAAAACCAAACGAAAAAAGGTATACAAGAAAGCTTTTACGCATCGTTCTATGAATAAAAAAGATGCGAAAGGAAACTCCGTGAACTATGAACGCTTAGAGTTTTTAGGAGATGCTATGTTGAGTAGTGTCATTTCTTCATATCTTTTTAAAGAAGTTCCTTCGGGAAATGAAGGATACTTAACAAAAATGCGATCCAAAATTGTGAGTCGTGAACACTTAAACGAACTCGGACGCGATTTAAAACTCATCGAATTAGTACAATCTCGAATTCCGAAAGATAATTTTGGAGAAAATATTCACGGAAACTTATTTGAAGCCTTAATTGGCGCTATTTTTCTTGATAAAGGATATAAATACTGTGAACGATTTATTCATCTTCGAGTAATTTCTCCATATGTAGATATAGAACGTTTGGAAGGAAAAGTGATCAGTTACAAGAGTTTGTTGATTGAATGGTGTCAAAAAGAAAAGAAACACTTCAAATACGATGTATATGAAGACACAGGAAATGACGAACTAAAACATTTTGCTGTAAAACTTTTTATAGATAATCGTGTAGTGGGAAAAGCTCGCGCAACTTCAAAAAAGAAGGCCGAAGAAAAAGCGTCAAAACGTGCTTATTTTGCCTTTCAAAAACAAATTCCTATCTGATTTTTCTCTTGTAAGCCTTCATGCTTAGCATAAAATTCACAATAATTCTCTCGTATTTTACAATTTCTAAAAAATAATACGTCAGCTATAACGTTTTCGTTGCGAAATCTTGATAAACATTACTGAAAATTAACTTTAATCTAGCCATTAAATTATATATTTACATTTGTTAAAAGTAAGATTTATGGCAGTTCATAAACTCTTTGAGGATGATTTTGAAGAAGATAACTACACGTTGATAGCAATTCATTGTTCAACAGAAGATTATCGATTGGCGTATCTATTGAATGCCAATCTCAACCTAAAACTAGCAAGAAAACGAGAAGACTTAGACTATAATTATATGGAAGCTTCTTTCTCTATCTATGAATGGGATGATGAAGAAAACTTTGTTACATGGAATTTGGTAACAAATACGAGCAAAAAAGAAGTAGAACAAGTAGCAAGTGCAGGATCGTTATTTTCCAATCAACAAGGAAAACGAACTGTTGCCAAGTATTTGATTCCCGAACGAAAACGAGTTGATTATTTCATAAAAATATCTAGCGAAAGCTATATGAAATCTTCCAAAATTATAGTGTCAAAAATAAATGCTATTGCTGAAGTAATTACCGCATACGCATTAAACCCAAACCAACTAAAATCTAAGAATAATTTAATTTTTGAGTAATGCCAAAAAGCAAAAAGACGAAAATAGTAGCTACACTTGGACCCGCATCAGGATCAAGAGAAACCATTAAAGAAATGATAGAGCAAGGAGTAGATGTATTTCGCATCAACTTTTCGCATGCCAATTATGAAGATGTAAAAGAACGTATTGCTATCATTAGAGATTTGAGTGAAAAACATGGTTTCAACACATCAATATTAGCTGATTTACAAGGTCCAAAACTAAGAGTTGGAATTATGTCAGAAGATGTGATTGTAGAACCTGGAGACCAAATTAAATTCTGTACAGGAAAAGAATTCAAAGGAACATCAAAAAAGGTGTACATGAATTATGAAAATTTCCCAAGAGATGTAAAAACTGGAGAACGGATCCTTTTAGATGACGGAAAATTAATTTTTGAAGTTGTTGAAAGTGATGGAAAACAAGAAGTTACTGCTAAGGTGATTCAAGGTGGACCTTTAAAATCGAAAAAAGGAGTAAACCTTCCAAATACAGATATTTCATTGCCTGCATTGACAGAGAAAGATGTAAAAGATGCCATTTTTGCTATTGGACAAGAAGTTGATTGGTTAGCACTTTCGTTTGTACGTCACAGTCAAGATTTAATGGACTTACAAGCTATTATCAACGAACATTCTGATCATAAAATTCCAATCATTGCAAAGATTGAAAAGCCTGAAGCTGTAGCAAATATTGATAAAATTGTTGCCTACTGTGATGGTTTAATGGTTGCACGTGGCGATTTAGGAGTAGAAGTACCAGCGCAAGAAGTTCCGTTGATTCAAAAACAATTGGTATTACGTGCCAAAAAAGCAAGAATACCAGTAATTATTGCAACACAAATGATGGAAACAATGATTACAAGTTTAACGCCAACAAGAGCTGAAGTAAATGATGTGGCAAACTCTGTCATGGATGGAGCAGATGCTGTAATGCTATCGGGAGAAACCTCTGTTGGTAAATATCCTGTGCAAGTAATTCAGCAAATGACAAGAATCATCAAAAGTGTTGAAGATTCACCATTAATCAACGTGCCGCATTCGCCACCACACATTCGTACCAAACGTTACATAACAAAATCGGTTTGTTACCACGCATCACACATGGCAAATGAAATCAAAGCAAAAGCAATTTGTACCTTAACAAATAGTGGATACACAGCATTTCAAATATCAGCTTGGCGACCAGATTCACATATTTTAGTATTTACATCAAACAAAAGAATACTTTCACAATTAAACCTACTTTGGGGCGTAAAAGCATTCTTCTACGACAAATTTGTAAGTACAGATGATACTGTGGAAGACGTGAACAGAATTGCCAAAGAAAAAGGATTCGTTAAAAAAGACGACATGCTTATCAATCTAGCAGCAATGCCTATTACAGACAAAGGAATGGTAAATACATTACGTGTTTCATTGATTGAATAGAAATGATAAAAAATTAATATATTGTAACCATATGCTTTAATACTGTATGTATTGAAGCATATTTTTTTACAACCAAAATAATATATAGTATATGGCTGAAGATTTTTTAATTGGTGTTGGAAAAGATAACCGAAACGTTCCTAGTAATAATAGCAACAATTCATCGCAAAAACCACCAAATCCACCAAAAAAAGGAAATGATGGCGGTTATGATAAAGCTGCAAATAACAAAACACGCTTAAAAGGTTGCGGATTTGGTTGCTTAGGAATCATTGTACTATTTACAATAATCTTTTATTTTGTTGGCTCTAAAATAGAATCAGCAGAAGCCAATGATCTTCGAATTACTTACTTAAAACAGGATATGAAGAGGTTAACGTCTAACCTAACGGAAAAAGATTCGTTGTCTCAATTTGTAAAAATGTGTTTGGATATAGGTGTTTCCGAAGAAAACGAACTAAACAAAGATGCGTTCAAATACTTCACACGCCGCAATGGAAATAAATTACTAATCATTGTGGAAATTAGAGATATGCAAGACATTGAAGCTTCTACACGAAAAGGAATCATAGAAATCATTGAAGAATGTCTAGATTATCAAGATGATGGCGAAAATACTATTGATGAATATTATATCTGTGTGGAAGGAAAGTGGAACACACTTTTAGTAAAAACACCAAATGGCTCTGATCTTGGTGGAAAATTTGCTAATGATCAATTGCTTTTACCTTTCTATAACGAATATGTAAAAGATAGTTTACCTAGTTTGGACTAATTAATAAAAATAATCATGATTTTTCAAGAACTACAACAAAACATTGAAAAACTAGTACAGAAATTTGACACTATTTCTTCTGATAGAAAACAACACTTAGAAAAGCTATCAGCGTACATTCAACAAAAATATAGTGATCAAAAAATACCAAAGTTGATTGTAATTTGCACGCACAATTCTAGAAGAAGTCATCTAGGTCAATTCTGGTTAGCCTTGGCGGCAGATTACTACAACTTGCCAAATATTGAAACCTTTTCTGGAGGAACAGAAGCTACAGCTTTCAATCCAAATGCAGTTGCAGCATTACAACGAATAGGATTTGAAATCTTTGCGCTTATTGAGAGAGAGAACTCTGTTTACTCAGTTCGATGGGCAGAAAATCAACACTCATATCATGCGTTTTCCAAACGTTTTGAAGATTCGCCAAATCCTACACAAGAATTTGCTGCAATTATGGTATGTACAGAAGCAGATGAAGGTTGTCCGTTTGTGCCAGGCACAGATTTTAGAATTGCTTTGCCTTTTGAAGATCCAAAAGCATTTGACGGAACGCCACAAGAAGCAGCAAAATATGACGAACGTTGTCAACAAATAGGAACGGAAATGTTATATGTAATGTCGAAGGTTTCTGTGAACTAAAAAAAGATACTCTAAACTTCGTTTTGAGTGGTGAATCTATGATGTATTGTGTAGAGATTTATTTAAAAACACTTGCTTTTCAAAATACTTCTCGATACAATTTTTCTTCGAAAAACCACTCGAAGTGACGTAACAGGAATACAACTAACACATAAAGTCAAGTCTAAAAGCAAAGCGGTCTAAGAGTGAAGCGATCTAAAAATCAAACTTTAACTGAACAGAAATACTCTTTTTCTCTTCACTCTTTTGTTGCTTTTTTTCTTTCTTATCGGTATTCAAATTACTCAAGGAAATGCCAAGCAAACGTACAGAATTTTTCAATTTTTCTTGATACAATAATTCTTTGGCTGTTTCTAAAATCAAGCTCTTATCTGCAATAAAATACGGAATTGTTTTACTGCGTGTTTGTGTGGTAAAATCGCTGTATTTTATTTTAAGCGTAATCGTTTTTCCTGAAATAGTATACTTTTTCAAGCGCCTTTCGAGTTCATTTGCGATATTTTCAAGCTTTTCCAGCATAAAAATTTCACTGGTCAAATTATCTGAAAATGTACGTTCGGCTCCAACCGATTTTGCAATTCTATTCGGTTTTACGGGGCTTAAATGAATTCCTCTGACTACGTTGTAATAAAAACTTCCCGATTTCCCGAAATGTTCCGTTAAAAACTCAACATCTTTGCTTTTTAAATCTTTTCCAGTAAAAATTCCTAGTTGATACATGCGTTCTGCAGTTACCTTTCCAACACCATAAAACTTGCGAATATCTAATGCTTCTAAAAAATCCAATACTTCTTCAGGTGGCACAGTTTTTTGTCCGTTAGGTTTATTATAATCACTGGCTACTTTGGCAATAAACTTATTAATAGAAATTCCTGCGGAAGCAGTCAAACCAACATCTTTTAAAATTTGAGCGCGAATTTCTTCAGCGATCATAGAAGCACTCGGATTTCCTTTTTTATTCTGTGTCACGTCCAAATATGCTTCATCCAAAGACAAAGGTTCTACCAAATCTGTATACTGATAAAAAATAGCTCTAATCTGTTTAGAAATTTCGCTATAACGTTCATATCTCGGTTTCACAAAAATCAATTCAGGGCAACGTTTTCTTGCTAAAAACCCGCTAATAGCACTGCGTACACCAAACTTTCGGGCTTCGTAACTAGCTGCGCTTACCACACCACGTTTTCCGCTGCCGCCAACAGCCAATGGTTTTCCTTTTAACTCAGGATTATCCATTTGTTCAACAGATGCATAAAACGCATCCATATCTACATGAATAATTTTTCGTAAAGGGAAATCGAAGTCCATATTCAAAATTATAATATCTTTAGTCCATATAATAGTAAACATGCAAGAAATAGAGCGAAAATTTCTCGTTAACAGTCTAAACTTTAAAGAAGAAGCTGCAACTTCCTTCGAAATAGCGCAAGGTTTTCTGAATACACATGCAGAACGTACCGTAAGAGTTCGTATCAAAGGAAATACAGGATTTCTAACGATCAAAGGAAAATCAAACGAAAGTGGTACAAGTCGTTTTGAGTGGGAAAAAGAAATTTCAATCCAAGAAGCAAAGCAATTACTAGAACTTTGTGAAAAAGGAATCATTGAAAAAATACGCTATAACATTCCTTACGGAAATCATACGTTTGAAGTAGATGAATTTTTTGGTGAAAATGAAGGACTCATCGTTGCAGAAGTTGAATTGCAGCATGAAAACGAAACATTCAAAAAACCTGACTGGCTTGGCAAAGAAGTTACAGGACAAACACCATATTACAACTCTCAACTAAGTAAAAATCCTTATAAAAACTGGCATCATGAATAAATATATCTGTATCATTTTAATCGGAATCTTTTGTTTTGCATGTAAAAGTTCACCAGATGATGACAAAAACGCACACGTAAAAACAGCGGAACAAGAAGTGAAAAAATCACCTTTAGCACTAAAAAAAGAATTAGTTGATAAAGGATATAAAATCATAGACTACGTAGATCCAAAAACGAAAGACACTGTGCTAATGCAAGAATACTTCATGGCATTCTTAAAAAAAGGAAAAAATCGTTCGCAAAGCAAAAAAACGGCAGACAGTTTACAGCGTTTACACTTAGCGCATTTAGGCAAAATGTATGAACTTGGATACGCTGATATTTCTGGACCTTTTGGTGATTTGGGTGACATTCGAGGAGTTACTATCTACAATGTACCAACAATTGAAATGGCAGACAGTCTTGCTAATTCCGATCCGATGGTAAAAGCAGGCCGTTTAGAAATAGAAATCCATCCTTGGTGGGCTGCAAAAGGATATCCGTTAAGATAAATTTCATGAAATACTTTAGTTGGTTTTGCACACTTCTTTTACTCTGTAGCTGTCAAGAAGCAAGAGAAAAAATTGAAATTAGAAATGTGTGTAATAAATTCATGGAAGGTAGAATTGCTTTTGATAAAGGAGATGAAACCATGCTAAAAGAAGTCACATCAGACTCTCTTTTCTTAGTCATACAGTTGAACGAAGAATATTCGAAAGTTCTTCGTGCTGGCGGCGCTAAATCCATACGCGAAGACATAAAAAAAATTAAAGTAACAGATATTAATTATGAAGGAAATTGCGCAATCTGTAATACAAATCTAAAAGAATATTACCTTATAAATTTGTGTAAAGAAGATAGTGTCTGGAAAGTTCAAGGCGAAAACTATAAATATCCTACGGTAGGTCAAATACGTAGAACAAAAGATAAAATACAAAAGCAGCAAGAATATCTCATAAAAAAACCAGCGATAGACTCAGTTTTAAAAACAATCAACTCGTTTCACAAAGCAGTAAAAACCTATTTTCTAACAGACGATATAAACACCTTGTCTGAAACCTGTGATGCAGCTACTTTCAGCGCTGTAAAGTCTCTCTATTACTACACTAAAAAAATAAACAAACTCGAAGAGCTAAAGGAAGAAATCAAATTTCCAAAAGCGCTAGCGACAGAACCTTTATTTGAAGAAAAAAAAGTAAAAGCCAAGTTCTATAAAGAAGAAACGTATATAAATCTCATAAAAACCAACAATACATACACCATAACAGGTTTAAACAATATAGATGCTGATCAAATTACAATAAGTGTGATTCATAAAGAATATCTAAACCTATTACGCGCTTTGTACTTATTGCGAACAAAAACGTATTGGAAAAATATGAAATTTATGGCAGACGTACGTTAAACATGAGCTTAAAAAATTATCTTAAAAAAGCACTACAACTTTTTCTCTTTATAGCAATCATTGTAAACGTTACTATAAAAGATACGTTCTACATTTCTGGGTTAATATTTTATGGAACACCGCTTCCGCTGATTGTACTCGGATTGTTATTTTTACTACTATTTATAAAGGCTTCCACCAGAAAGTACTATGCACTATTCGCACTTCTATTAACTGTAATTTGGGTAAGCAGAAGCTATACATATTCGCCTAATGTCGACACTTCCAATTCATTAGAAATTGTATTGTGGAATGCCTATCGCACTCGAAACTTTGAAGATGCTTTTTCGGTAAGCGAATCCATTCCTGATGTGATGGTTTTGATTGAATGTGATGAATACGACTATCAAAAAATAAAAGAAAAATACAAAAACTATCATTTTGAACTTACAGAAAAATTAATTGGAATTTTTTCAAAAACACCAATAAAAATTCATTCAAAAGTAAAAACAAAGGATCATGTTGTCGTCGTTCATTTTAGCACAAAAAACACACATTTTTATGCAATTGATGTCTCTTCAGATCTAAGACATTTTCGAAAACCGATGCTAAAAAGTATCATTTCGGAAGTAAAAACGCAAGACAAAACAATCATTTTAGGAGACTTCAATACACCTTTTGAGTCTATATTTTTTAAAAATTTCAAAAAAAAATATCAACACGCATTCACGGAAAAAGGGAACGGATTTCGTGAAACTTGGTTTTGGAATATTCCATTGCTCTCACTAGATCATATCTGGGTTTCTCAAGATTTAAAAATTTTAAATGTCGAAAAAATTGCCAACTCAAAATCCGATCATTCTATGCTAAAAATGTACCTCAAAAATGACGTTCCAAAAAAATAAATTTGGAAAATTAAAAAATGATCTTCTATATTTGCAACCATCAAAACGTGACAAAAAAACAACGAAGTATTAATAAAAACAGATAAAGTGCAAAACGTAAAATTTACATATCGAAACAGTGTTGGAAATCTTCCGATGCGCGACTTGGGTTTTACCAGTTGTATCTTTAAATAGAAACATAACATCATAAAACAACCCGAGTCCCAAAAGGCTCGGGTTTTTTAATGCTCATTTTTAAAATATATGCTCAAAAAAGCAACAAGACATATTGTAACAAACACTGCAAATACGCAGAGAATGTTCATTTTAGAACCAAACTATTCTTTGGAATAAAGAATATATATACAACAGTATCAAAGCTCGGTTCTACCTAAGAATCGGGCTTTTTTTATTTGAATTAGTTAATAAAACAACACAACAAAAACCTAGAAATCGTGTAGCGACACAAAACAAAGAAAGATGAATTTAATCAAACAAATGGAAAGACTGTAAACTCGGGAGTGTGTTTTCAGTACCAACAAAAAAGAATTTTTAACGCATTAAAAAAACAGACATGCAACAGCAAACACAAGTATTAAAATTTTTTACTGAAAACAACATTCAAAAGATACAGTCATGGAAACATCACAAATACATCGAAAGCATAAATCGAAGTCCAGAAGATTAAAGGAAAAACTAGCCGAAAAGGCAAAAGAAGCAGCACTACAAGAAAGCTTACAAAAACATAACAAAGCAAAAAAAGTACTGTTTCCAGCAATGGTAGAGAAGATTTTTGAAGGCAAAGAACGAACAAAATATGAAGATAATTCGTTAGCATCTATTCTCGAAAGTCATTTCAACGGATTACATAAAAGAAAGCAAAAACGCAAACGTGAAGCGTTCAGAGATTTACTATTATTTCTCTACAAAAAACGTTGTACAAAACTCTTACGAAATCGAGAATTTTTAAACGCATTGTATCAAATAGCTTGGTTTAGTGGAAACTATGTAAGAGAAATACACACTTGGAAGCGTAACAGTCATAATGCGGATAAGCAACTAAGAAGCATCATCAAACATTGCTTTGCAAAATATGAAGTACCAGCATTTATGTATGAAGCTTGGCTTGATGTTAACCGTAAATACATCGCTTGGTTTATTGATTTGGGAAGAGGACAAAGTGTAAAAACTTTATCAAAAGTTCCAGTTAAACTAACAAAAAAAGGAGCACATCAATTCTTGCAAGCGCCAGCAAATTATACAATTGAAATGGCGTTACGTAGAGCACAAGCATTAGCTTTTGGAAATGATGAATTACTAGCACAACGCATTGCATGTACTGCTTTAAGTCGAAACGATTTTCAACACGAACCTTTTTGGGAAACGGTGATTCAGTTCTTCATGAAACAGACCATGTTAGATTTCAACAAAATGACTGAAATCATAGATTATGTAAGCTATTGTATTCGACAAGACAATGCATACTCTATCAAAGGAAGAACCATTACATCACTTACGCGACAATCAGACGAATGGCATACAGAACAAGCTATTCACAGAGCAAGTATGGTAGAAGTATTTACATGGAAGCCAACACTAAATAGCTCATTTATAGTGACAAATAAAAGCGAAAGAGATGTGAAAACGTATCGTTTATTCGAATTGTGTTCTTCCAAAGAACTCATTGTAGAAGGAAGAAAAATGAATCATTGTGTAGCTTCATATGCACGTTCATGCTGTGTAAAAGTAACAAGCATTTTTTCATTACGCTGTATAAGTTTCTCAAAAGGACACGAAATCTTAGCAACAATCGAAATGGACATTCGATCACAAACAATAGTGCAAGCAAAAGCACGATTTAACAAGCCAATTACGCCAATTGCCAAAAAAATCATGAAAGATTGGGCAGCGTATCACGATTTAAAAATCGGGAAATGGCTTTAAAAATTAGGTTATGGCAAAATTAAAATTACGAGGTAAAGACCTCATAGAAATAGGATATCCACAAAAAGGAAAAGTAATCAGTATTGCAATTGAAGTAATGCTGAGAAATTTTAAGCGCGAACGAAAAGACAAAGCATTACAGCGTTTAAAAACCATACTTAAAAATCCTGAAAAATATCTAGGAGATGGAACAGTAGGCAGAATTGCTGAAGAACTCACAACTCCTGTAAAAGTAGAAGGAAAAAAATTAGAAACAAAACGCGCGCCGTATACCATATTTGGTGAAAACGGAATTGAAGCAGAAGCAAAGCATCAATTATACACAGCACTAAAATTACCAATTGCAAAAGCAGGTGCATTAATGCCTGACGGACATGCGGGTTATGGTTTGCCAATTGGTGGCGTATTGGCAGCAAAAGATGCCGTAATTCCATATGGAGTTGGTGTCGATATTGGTTGCAGAATGTGTTTGTCAATCTATGACATTCCGGTTTCATACCTAGAAGGTCATAAAGACAAATATGTAAATATGCTGCAAGAACATACAAAATTTGGCGGTTATGAAACGCACAAGCGTATCAATGATCACGAAATTTTTGAACGATCGGAATTCAAAGACGTTCCAACCGTAAAAAAACTGTTCAAAAAAGCATACACGCAATTAGGTTCATCAGGTGGCGGAAATCACTTTGTAGAATTTGGAATTGTAGACGTTTCTGATGTAAACAACGAATTCAATGTTCCTGTTGGGAAATATTTGGGAATTCTGTCACATAGCGGATCGCGTGGTTTGGGTGCAAACATTGCTAAGCATTACACAAAATTAGCAATCAAGCAAACACCATTACCAGGAGAAGCAAAAAACTTAGCTTGGCTAGATCTCAATACACACGATGGACAAGAATATTGGTTGGCAATGAATTTAGCAGGCGATTATGCTTCGGCATGTCATCATGATATTCACAAGCGTTTAGGAAAAGCATTAGGCGCAAGACCCTTAGCAATGGTAGAAAATCATCACAATTTCGCTTGGAAAGAAATGGTCAATGGAGAAGAACTCATTGTTCATAGAAAAGGAGCAACGCCAGCGCAAAAAGGAGTCTTAGGAATCATTCCGGGATCTATGACAGCACCAGGATTCATTGTACGTGGAACAGGAAACAAGCATTCGTTACAATCGGCTTCACATGGAGCAGGACGACAATTATCAAGGCGAAAAGCCAAGCAAACCATCACGCAAAGTGACATAAAAAAGCAATTAAAAGATCATGGAGTTACTTTAATTGGTGGAGGAATTGACGAAGCGCCAATGGCATACAAAAACATTCACCATGTGATGGGCAATCAAACGGAATTGGTGGAAGTTGTTGGAAGTTTTACGCCAAAAATTGTTCGTATGGACAAGTAATATATTTTGAATTAGGGCATTTCCTCCGAGAAAAACGGAGGTCAGGCTCTCGCTACTCGCTCTTGCGTCATGCTGAACTTGATTCAGCATCTCACAAAGAGCTCAGACAGACCGCTCCATCCTTAATGCAAAATCAAGCACACTTCAACTTCGCTTAGTAACGTTATGCTGAGCGGAGCCGAAGCAGAGTTGCGTCTTCACAAAAATACTAGGGAAATCAAGGTTCTCAAGGTTTCTCTAGTATTCTACTAAAGATGTAAAAGAAATGAAACCAAATAGAATATAAACGTCACTTCGAGTAATTTTTCGAAATATAATGAAGAAAAATGGTGTCGAGAAGTACTTAGAAATTCAAAATGTAAAATATGATACTTCAAAGTAGTTCTCGATACACCAAATCACAGATTTGCCACTCGAACTGACGAAAAACAAAAAAGAAACAAAAAAGAAACAAAAATGGCAACATATACAAACGATATATTATTCATTCAAGCACTAGATAGCTATTCGTATGACTTAGAGCAATGTATAGAAAAACTACAATATGTTTTAGGTGGAAACGATCATGCAGGCGCTAGTAATTTAATGGGAAGAATCTATCATGAACAATTGCACGATTATACCAATGCTCGTGAATATTACCATCGTGCATTATGTATAGATCATGAATATGTAGAAACCTATTACTACTATTCGTTCTTGCTTATTGATGTTTGTGATTACAAAGAAGCGGAACATGTGTTGGAAGTAGGATTTTCATTACCGCAGACAGATAAAGCACGCTTGAATTTTATAAAAGCAATTCTTTTAGAAAAACAAGAAGAATTCAAAGTAGCAAAAACACACTTGAAGAATTCAAAACACTTGGCGTTAAACAACGATTATAGATACTTTATTGACAATCAATTAAAACGTGTCAACGAGAAGATAAAAGTCGTAAAGAAGTCAAAAAAGAAACAAAAATTAAAAAAAATCAGAGCTAACATCACATTCAATACGATGTTAGATTAAAAAACATAAAATTATGGACAATCAATTTTGGGTACAAATTTCTTCGGGCTCAGGTCCTGAGGAATGCTGCCTCGCCGTAAAATACTTAACAGAAAAGCTAACACGATTGCCAAATTATACATTCAATGTGATTGAATTAGTAGCTACAAAATACCAAAACTATAAATCGGTTTGGTTGCGCGCTACAGGAGATGCCACTGAATTTAAAAATCATTGGCAAGGAAGCATACAATTCATTTTCAGAAGTCCGTATCGTGCACATCATCAGCGTAAAAACTGGTTTGTAGATGTGAAAGTATACATAATGCCAACACAAATTTCTTGGTCTCACAAAGAGGTTCAAGTAAAAACTGCGAGAAGTTCTGGTGCTGGCGGACAACATGTAAATAAGGTAGAGACGGCAGTAAGTATGGTACATATTCCAACAGGAATCACTGTACAAGCAAGCGAAGAACGCTCGCAATTTTTAAACAAAAAACTAGCATTTGCACGATTAGATATCGCAATAAACGCACAAAATAAACAGCGTAAAAACGCGATGCAAAAACAAAAATGGATGCAGCATAAACAGTTGCAACTCGGAAATCCTGTGCAAGTCTTTAAAAAATAAATTATGGGAGCGCCACATAATAAAAAAAGATATGGTGAAATATGGCCGCAAGATCGTATTTCACTTTCCTTGCTAGAATTACAGTTTCTTAGAGAATTTGTAATTCTATCAGGTGGTTGGGCATGGCACTTTTTATCGCCCGAAGGACATACAGAATACAAGCATGCTCACGATCATAAAGATATTGATGTCTTTGTAGATCCAAAACATGTCGCTGAGGTAATGTATGTATTGCAACAACGAAATTTTAAAAAAGTTTGGACACGTTACGATCATTTACCAAGCGAAGAAAATTTTAGACGCTACGAAAAAACGGTGGAAACTGATACAGGAAAATCAATTAGAATTACAATTGATTTCTTTGTGAAATCAGATATTCCATCACGATTTGTGAAAGAATGGACTATTGTCGATCCTACATTTTTACTGAGTTTGTATAGCAATATTCATTCAAGCGATAAATGTTGGGCAGTACAATCGGCTATAAAATTATTAGCAAAAAACATTGATCCACTGGATCATTCAGCATTAGTTACAATTCCTAAAGAATAACAGATGAAAACACATGTTGTAAACTTAGATTTGCCACCAAATGAACGTTGGTCATTTCTAAATGCATATACAAAAGAAATTAACGAATTAATACAATGTTACCTGAATGATTTTACAGGAGCAGAATTTATTTTTGAAGGAATAACAGCTTATAAAGAGCAATTTATCAGTGAAAGCTATGTGCAAGAAATACAGAGTATTGCTGCAATTTGTGATTTTTCTGAAAACGAAATTTTAGTAGCAAACTTATATTACGATGTGTTGAAATTATACTTTGGCTGTACTGCGTTTGCCACATGGAATGGAAACGAAATGTTGCATGCACGAAATTTAGATTGGCATACAGATCAAAATATTTTGAGTACATATTCTATGATATTTGATTATCAAAGGAATGGAAAAACAGTATTTAAATCTGTGGGTTGGCCAGGATTTGTCGGTGTACTTTCAGGTGTCAAACCACAAAAATTTGCTGTTACATTAAACGCTGTTTTAAGTAGTGATACACCAGAAATAGCATTGCCAATTTCATTCTTATTACGCGATATATTAGAAAATTGTGAATCATTTTTAGAAGCAAAAACAAGATTGGAAAATACACCTATTATATGTGATTATCTGTTATTGCTTTCAGGAACGAAATCTAATGAAAAAGTGGTAATTGAACGTATGCCAAAACGGACTTCTACAAGAGCTTCAGAAGAAGATTTTATTGTAGTGACCAATGATTATAAAGAACTTCAAAATGAAAATACAGGGAACAGTAACAGTATTTTGCAAGCTACATCATGTGGACGTTTTGATACGGCAACAGAATTATTACAAAAACACGAAGTAGTAGAAGAATTGGATTGTTTGGAAGTATTACAGAATGAAAATGTAATCATGGGAATTACAGTACAGCAAATGGTTTTTAATGTACATACAGGAAAAATCAAGTTGGTTTGTACTTAATATTGAAACGTCATTGCGAATGAAATGAAACGATGCTATTTTAGTAACAGATTACTTTGTAGTTTCTCTTCGTAATGACGTTTTGCTATTTAAAAAAACAATAGAAAAATCTATTCTTGCCATTCTGCAATAAAAAGATTGGTATCTCTTCCGCCACCATTATTTCTATTAGATGAAAATGCTAACTTTTTTCCGTCATTTGAAAATACAGGAAAAGCATCAAAAGTTTCTCCGTGTGTGATGCGCTCTAAACCTGTTCCATCGATATTAATCATATATAAATTAAATGGAAATCCACGTTTACTCTCATGATTTGAAGAGAAGATGATTTTTTCGCCTGAAGGATGAAAAAACGGACTCCAATTAGCATTTCCTAAATCTGTTAGTTGACGTAAATCGCTTCCGTCTGCATTACAAATGTAGAGTTCCATTTCTGTTGGTTGTACCAAACCTTCTGCCAACAAATCTTTATATTCTTTGATTTCTTCTTTAGTTCTTGGACGTGATGAACGGAAAATAATTTTTGTTCCGTCAGGAGAGAAAAATGCGCCACCATCATAACCTAATTCAAACGTAATTTGTTTTACATCGGTTCCGTCAATATTCATTGTGTATAACTCTAAATCGCCACTTCTTGTGGATGTAAATACAATCTTATCTCCTTTTGGAGAAACAGTTGGCTCTGCATCGTAGCCAACTTCGTTTGTTAATTGCTTTACAATATTTCCTTCCAAATCAGCAACAAAAATGTCGAATGAATCATATACTGGCCAAATATACTTTCCGTTTTTGCGCAAAGGAACTTCAGGGCATTCATCATCTACTAAATGTGTAGACGAATAAATAATATGTTTGTTATCTGGTAAAAAATATGAACAGGTTGTTCTTCCTTTTCCTGTGCTTACCATTGGAGGCATTTTATCTTTGAATGTTTCGTCAATATGCATCAAAAACATCTGATCACAGGAAACATTCCATTTTGTATTGTTAGATTGGAATATTAATTGCTGGTCGTCAAAACTCCAATAAGCTTCTGCATTATCGCCACCAAAAGTTATTTGACGAATATCTTTAAAGTATTTTTCTTCAGGATAAATTAACGGATTGTCTGAAGTTGTTTTTACAGTTTCTTTAGTATTTGTAGTTGTTGATGTTTTTTCTTTTGAGTTTTCTTTACAGGAAAAAACAACGAAACATAGGATTAAAACAAAAATACGTGTCATGGAGTGGTAATATTTTGATAATTTTACACAAAAATAACTTCTTATGTGCAACAAACCAGTATTTGTAATTCTTTTTTTAACAATCTTATGTGCTTGTAAAACAGAACGTCTCATAGAAAACCGTATCAAAGAAGATATAGAAGTATTAGCTGATGATAAGTTGGAAGGAAGAGCGACTGGTTCGCAGGGAGAAATACTAGCAGCAGCACATATAGCGAACAGATTTAAAGCATTAGGTATTCTGCCGAAAGGTACAAACGAGTACATTCAACCTTTTACATTTACGCCAAAGACAGATCCACATGCTGAAGTTGCTTATGGAGAAGGAAATAGTGAAACAGCGATTACAGGAAGAAATGTGATTGGTTTTATTGACAATAATGCAGAAAATACCATTGTAATTGGCGCACATTACGATCATTTAGGAATGGGACAAGAAGGTTCGTTGCATAGAGGAGAACCTATGATTCATAATGGGGCAGATGATAATGCTAGTGGTGTGGCGGTGATGTTGCATTTGGCAGATAAACTACTAGAAGGAAACACAAATAATAACTACTTGTTTATTGCGTTTTCGGGTGAAGAAATGGGCTTGTTAGGTTCTAATTATTTTGTGAAAAATCCAACAATTGATCTTGAGAAAGTCAATTATATGATTAATATGGACATGGTTGGTCGTTTAAAGAAAAACAAAATGTTAGCCATTTACGGAACAGGAACTTCACCAATTTGGCAAAAAACTATTGAAAAAGCCAATAATGAACATGTTTTCGACTTTAAATTGAATACTTCAGGTGTTGGACCGTCCGATCATACGTCTTTTTATTTACAAGATATTCCTGTATTGCATATGTTTACAGGACAACATGTAGATTATCATAAACCATCAGACGACTTGGAAAAGCTAAATTATGAAGGAATGTTGCAAATCTCAAATTTCATTTTTAGAATTATTTCAGAAGTTGATTCGCAAGGAAAATTAGAATTCACCAAAACTGTCAATGAATCTGATGATACACCACGATTTAAAGTAACTTTAGGTGTAATTCCTGACTACTTGTTTGATGGAAAAGGCATGCGTATTGATGGCATTAGTGAAAATCGTCCTGCACAAAAAGCAGGTTTGCAAAAAGGCGATGTCGTAGTGCAATTAGGAGCACATGAAGTGACAGATATGAAGAGTTACATGAGAGCGCTATCAAAATTTGAAAATGGTAATACGACTACTGTAAAAGTAAATCGTAATGGAGAAATCGTAGAAGCTGAGGTTACGTTTTTTGATAAGAAGAAGGAAAAGAAATAATGATTACTATTCTTGAATCTCAATAGTTCTCTTAGCTTCGTTGCCCAATTCGTCAACAACAGTAATTTTATGAATTCCGATTGTAGGTGTAACTTCCATTTCATGAATGGTTTTAGTAGTACCTAAAAAAGCTTCATCTAGATACCAGAAAACTTTTGTTTCAGGAATAGAATGTGCCAAACGCAATACCAATCCATTTGTATTACCATCGAAATCTTTTGGTAGAAATACTTTCACGGCTTCTTCTGGATAGATAAAATCCATACTTTTTTGACCTTCCGCAGTGCAATCTTTTCGGTATGGCGGTAAGCTTTTATATAACGGATTTTTACTTTGATAATAATATTCCATCAATGGTGGCAAAACAAACCAACTTTTATGTGTCATTGCACTTAATGGCTGACAAGAAGAGTTTACTTGATATCGTTCTTCAGCGTCTAAATGCACCCAAATATGATATGGGCATGGCTTTGTTTTTAATCCACTTTTTGGAATAAATTGTAGCTGTGCTTCTTCACATAATTCAGAAGCGCGATATCCACTTTTTGAACAAACAGAGACTTCTTCTAGTTCATCATACGGAACATCAAACCATTCGCTTTTTGGTAATATGTTAAAGACGTCAAATAAAATTGGTGCAGCAGCCGTTGTTCCAATCAATCCTGGGCGACCTTCTCCATCTGCATTTCCAACCCAAACACCTACTACATAATCTTTGGTAGAACCAATTGCCCAAGCATCCCGAAAACCAAAACTGGTTCCTGTTTTCCAAGCAATCTGTTTGCTGGAGTCAAAAAACTCCCAATTTTCTTCGCCTTCTGGTCGATTTACTTCTTTTAATGATTCATAGGTTAAGTATATAGAACCTGCATCAAAAATGGTTTTTTCGGCGGTAAGCGCTCCAAAATCAACTTTTTCATTCAATAAAAAAGAAGGTTCGCAAAATTCATTACTATAATATTGACTGGAGTTTTCTCCAAAATGTGTCAAGGTTGAAGAAAAAGCCGCATAGGTTTTACATAAATCCCATAAGTTGCTTTCTGCTCCTCCAAGAATTAATGAAAGTCCATAATGATCGGCATTTTGCGATATGTCTTTTAATTGTAATTTTTGAAGATAGTGATGAAATCTATCCAAACCATATTGTTGTAACATACGTACTGCAGGAACATTTAACGAACGTGCTAAGGCGCGTTTTGCAGTGACTGCGCCGTCATAAGTTTCCGTAAAATTCTTCGGTGTGTAGTTTCCAATTTTGGTGGGTACATCAATGACTAAAGTATTTGGAAGCAAATCGCCTGCATCTAAAATAGCAGTGTATAAAAATGGCTTCATAATACTTCCTGTACTTCTGGGTTTATGAATAACATTTACATCTTTTTGATGCGCTCTGTCTGTTGGCGTATTTCCAACATATGCTAATACTTTACGTGTTTTGACATCTAAAATTAATACAGCAGCATTGTAAATTTGATTTTGCTCTAATTCTTTGTAATGCTTTGCTACAATTGCATTGGTTTCTTGTTGCAAATTTGAGCTAACAGAAGTTTGTACACGTTTTCCTTTGTGTGTTTTAGAAACCTTGTTTAATAGATGTTTTGCAGTTTGCGGTAGTGCATATGGTTTTTGCGGAAGTGGCTCATTAATTGCCAATTCGTATGTAAGTTCATCAATAATTTCTTGATCAAATAGTTTTTTTAGCAATCGATTACGTTTGGCTTTTAATCGCAATTGATTCTTTCCAGGATAAATTAAACTTGGTGCATTTGGCAGTACAGCTAATGTAGCATTCTCTGCCCACGATAATTCTTGTGGTCTTCTCCCAAAATATCGCCAAGCAGCTGCGTCTAGTCCAACAACATTTCCGCCAAAAGGTGCATATGATGCATAAAAAGCTAAGATTTCTTCTTTAGAATATCGAAACTCCAATCGAGTTGCTAATATAATTTCTTTACACTTCTCTATATAGGTTCGTTTTTGCCCTTTTCGAGACAATCTAATAACTTGTTGTGTTAACGTACTTCCGCCGCGTTTTACTTCTCCAGATTGGATATTTTGCCATAATGCTTTGGCGATTGATATTGGGTTGAATCCTGGGTGATTATAGAAGTATTCGTCTTCAAACTGTACAATACAGATTTCAAATTTTTTAGGAACAGTGTCTAGCTTTGGAAAGCGCCATTGTCCATCATCTGCAATTTTTGCGCCCAATAAAACACCTTCACGACTTTCAATAACTGTAGAAGTTGGTGTATTGAAAAGAGTTTTAGGTAAGCAGAAATAATAGGCTATTAAAAGAATCACTAGAAGAATCATTTTAATTCTATTATTTTGAATCTTTTTGATTATTCTAGTGATCATTTTATGTTTATTAGTTTTCGTTATGAGGAGAAACAACTACATTGCCTGGTCCGTATGATGTGTTTGCATAACTAGTTCCAGTCCACACACCATCTTCTGCATTCCAAACATAAAACATATTATCGTCAGTAGCTTTAAATATAAAGTTTCCATTAGACGCTGTTAAAGAATTGGCTCCGTAAGATGTATTAGTGTAGCTTACAGATGACCAAGTTCCTGTTTGCGAACTCCAAGCATAGATTTTATTTTCATCACTTGATTTGAATGCAAAATTTCCTTCAGATGCTAATAAATTACCAGGTCCATACGATGTATTTACATACGATACAGAAGTCCATACGCCTGTTTTACCATTAAATACAAAGTACTTATTATCATCAGTAGCTTTAAATATAAAATTTCCTTTAGAAGCTGTTAAAGAATTAGCTCCATACGAAGTATTGGTATAGGAAACAGACGACCAGTTGTAGGTTACAAAACTCCAAGCAAACATTTTGTTATCGTCAGAAGCTTTGAACGCAAAGTTTCCGTTAGATTCCATAATAGAACCTATTCCATATGCGGTATTAGTATAAGAAACAGACGACCAACTTCCTTGATTGCTCCATGCATAAACTTTATTTTCATCACTTGATTTGAATGCAAAACTCGTATTATTATTCAGGTTAAGTGGATTGTTTGTATTATTTCCTCCAGAGCTTCCACCTTCTACACTTCCTGCAGTTTTAGCATATAATGCATACGGAACACTTAGTAATTGACTTGTTCCTGTGATGGTATAGTTTGTACCTCCTAATACATCCGTTTCTGTTTTGATGAAATAAGGACCATTACTCCAATCGATTGTAGAGAAATCATCAGAAGTTGATCCATCTCCAATAAGGATAGTTACCAAACCATTAGTGTTTGTAGAAGCAGTGTGAGTTTCTGTATAAACAGCTGTTCCAGTAGTATTGGTTTGTAAAATACTAATGCGCATTCCAATATTAGAATCCTGAATTAGATTTCCTTGATCATTTCTAATAATTGCTTGATAATTAATTAAATCAGGAGCTTGCGCAAAAGCGGTAAGTGTTATAAAAAGAGTTAGTATTGAGAGTAATGTTTTTTTCATTAGTGTTATTTTTTGATGATTTTGAATGTTTTGATTTCTTTGGTTGCTTGAAGAATTTTTAGAAGATACGTTCCGCTTTTTACATTATCTAAAGCAATTTTTTCTGAGATCATTTTCTTTTGATTTTTGATCAACTTTCCATTTAAGTCAAATAATTGATAACTTAAATCAGAATGTTTTCCAGTTTTTAATTGTAAGACATTTGCCGTTGGATTTGGAAATACATGTATTGCCACATCGTTAAAAAAGGGATCGTTGATACTTAGAAGTTGTGTAACTTCTAATGGAATTTGAGCACCTTGGCTTACACTTCCGTCACTACTCTCGAGTGTTTTTACAACCAGTAGTCCTACAGAATAGCTAACACTACCATTACTTCCTGTACTTTCATTAGCAGAGGAAACAGGTGTTTCCTGAGCCATTAAAAAAGAAGCAAAAAATAGTGAAACTAAAAAGATTGTTTTTTGTTTCATATATCAGTTTTAATTATTCGTTGCGAAGGTCGGTAAAAAAAGCATATAGCTTTTAAATTCTTGTATAAACGTTGTTAAAAATTAGTGAGCGTATCATTTTTTTGAAAAATCGTACTCTCGTTCTACTTTACAAATTCTAACGTTGTAATATGTATACCAATCTTTGATTCCTTTTTGTTGTGCAATTACATGATCGGCATGTTGTTTCCATTGTTGAATAGCCTCTAAACTTTTCCAATAACTTACCGTAATTCCAACAGTATTTCGAGCACTTTCAATGCCTATAAATCCTGCTTGTTTTTTGGCTAAATCTTCCATTTGCTGTGCCATTTCAGTATAGCCTTCAATAGTTTCAGTTTGGATAGAAGTAAAGATAACCGCGTAATAGGGAGTAAATTTTGTATTCATTTTTATCTAATTAAAGAAAAACTACCTGAAAAAGATTGTCCTTCCGAAGTCTCAAATTTATACCAGTAATCGTTACTTGGCATTGGTTTTCCTCTATATGTTCCATTCCAACCTTCTATTTGTCCAGGTCTAAAATAGTAGAGTAATTTTCCATAACGATCAAAAATATACATGATAGCTGTTTGTTGTACAGCTATTGAAATTCCTTTTACATTCCATGTATCATTTGCCATATCATTATTTGGCGTAAAGAATGCTGGGAATTTTATGTTAGAGATATCTACAATAGTATCATAACAATCAGGATTTACAAAAAAGTTAGTGATGCTTTTACAACCGTTTTGATTGGTTACTGATACAAAGATTTCTTCCGTATCATTCATGGCATAATAAATAGCATCAATTGAATTTATTTCTTGTTCCGCATTGTCTTCAGAGAGATAGAATTCTAAGGTGTAACTTGTATTTCCGTTTGTCACAATTTGTGGATAAATATCATTTAAGTTAAAATATCCATCCGTATTACTATCAATGTAACAATCTGTGAGCAATCGCGCACTTGGACTATTTACCATAGATTCTACACTTGGATTATTGAGAATTTGAACTGTAAACTGAGTTGTTTCAAAACAAACAGTATTTGTGTTATTTACACGAACAAAAATAGTGGCTTGTCCAGAAGTTAAGGTATAGTTTGTATCAATAGGATTTGTATTTGCTTCTGCATCTGCCAAAGAAATATGATAAGTAATATTTGTGTTTTGAGTAACATTTTGCAAGAGCTCATTTTCTACTTGCGTCAGATCAAAAAGTCCGTTGTTTTCACCTTCACAAAGCGTTAAATCACTTGGAGTTTCAATTCCTAATCTTTCTATACTGATGACATCAAATTGTGTGATGGCAAAGCAGTTTGTATCTGTACTTTGTACACGTATATATATAGTGTTTTGATTTGTAGTTGCTGTGTAATTAGTGCTTATTGCATTTGTATTTTCAGTAGCATCAGTTATACTTTCATGATAAGTTACCACAACATTGTTTGGCGAATTTATCAATAATTCAGCTTCTACTTGCGTCAGATCGAAAACACCATTATTCACAGATTCACATTCCGTGATATCATTTGGTGTTGTTATTTGTAAACTTTCATTAAAAATAATTTCAAATTGAGTTGTAGCAAAACAAGAAGCATCATTCGTATTTTCTACACGCACATAAATGGTTTCTTGTGTTGAAGAAATTTGATAATTGGTTGCAATTGAGTTTGTACCATTTGTTGCATCTGTCATTGTTGTATGATAACTAACATTTACAGGAATTGAATTATTTTGAAGCAACTCATTTTCTACTTGCGTAAGATCAAAAACGCCATTATTTTCATCTGCACATTGTGTTAAGTTGTTTGGTGTTTCAATCGAAGGACCAGTAACAGCTGAAATTGTAAATTGTGTTATGGCGAAACAGCCATCATCTACATTTTCTACTCTTACATAGATAGTTTCTGGGTTTAACGTTGTGGTATAGTTAGCATTTACAGCATTCACACTCAATGTAGCATCTTCTTCAGAGTTATAATAGGTTACATTGACTGCATTGGTTACATTTTGAAGTAATTCTGTTTCAACAGTTGTCAAATCATAAGTGAAATTAGTATCATTATCACAGATTACTAACTCCGATGGATCTGTTAACTCAGGAATAGTATCGGTAACTACGATATTTACTTCAACAACATCAAAAGTTCCAGTTACTGTATTTTCAATTCGTATATAAATAGTTTGTCCGCCTTGTTGGGTATTTGTCCAGTTATCTGGAAGTGGATTTACATCATTATTAGCATCATCAGGGCTTACATGAGAAGAAGCTTCAAAACTAAAGGCTTCATGCAATCCTGCCGCGCCCCACCAAGCACCATGGGTAAAATCATTGGTTACAATGGTGGTAAAGGTAAATGTGTCTAAGTTAATTCGGTACAATCTGCTTGAAGATACACCATACAATTCACCAAGTTCACTGGCAAGTCCAAAAGTACTGTTTAAAATAGTTCCTAAATCTATGTGTGATACATAATTGAAATTATCATCGAGTGTTACCTCATATAGTCGTATTCCGTTTGAGTTCCAAGCTATATACATTTTGTCACCAAGCATCACAAAATCGCCGCTTGGTGCGCCGCTACCAAAGTTGTGCCATATATACGGAGCAGACATTTCATCGCTATCATATCTATACACGACGCTCGAATTTCCACCACCATAATACATATTTCCTTGCGTATCAAAAGATAAGGAATTGGTAGATGGAAGACCTGTTAAACCAGGAACTGCCGTCGTACTACAATCTGTTTCGTCTAAGATACGGATGGAATTAAAATTAGTTACATAAACAACGCCGTCTTCATCTACAGCAATATCTGATAAAGGATTGGCAGCAGGAAGCCCACAAATTACCTCACTTGTTGTTGTTGCTGAAGAAAGATTGCCTATTTTAATAACATGACCAATTCCAGTAGAAATTAAAACAGCTTCATCATCAAAAGAAACGCCATTATTGTATTCTGAAAGAATATCTGATTGAATGTCCAAAATGTTTATTTCTGCAAAACCATCTTCATCACAAATAACATATTCAATAGGATCCATCATTATGTTTGATGTTGTTTCAGATAATGCATCTATAGAGTTTCCCGAGAAGGCAAAAAATCCCAAGAAAATAATGAATCCTATTTTAATTTTTGACATACAGTTTTATTATAATTTTTTTTAAAGATGTAACTATTTTAAAATAGTTGCGTTGAATTCACGCTAAAGGTACTGAAACTTTACAAACGATATTTATTTTACAACTTCAATCCATTGTCCTTTGGTGCGTACAAAGAAATCATTATCATACATTGCTTCTGCCTGAACACCTGGTAGATAATACCTTCCTAAGTAAGAAGCATTCAACAATACATTGAATGTTTTTGCTTTTCCACTTGGTAAATCGAAATAGAAATTCACACGATCGTCTCTAATATCAGTATGTCTTGCTTCACTTGAAGGTGTATTTCCGTAATCGGTAAAACGTGTATTGACAATTTCCCAACCTGAAGGAAAGATTTCTGTCAATGCAATATCGCCAACAAACTCTGGCTTATCATTTGAAATGGTTACTGTTGCCATGAAGTCTGTTCCTTGTTGTAGTTTCGTTACATCAATTTTGTTACCCGCTTTGTCTTTGTAGGTAATGCGAATACTTAAGTTACGCTTTTCTGCTAATTCTTCTCCTAGTGGTAATTTTCCAATATTTAGTACACGTACGAATAATACATTTTCTTGCTTATTCTCAATTTGTAATGAATTTGCTCCTTTTTTAATAGTTAGATCGCGTTGTGCAATTGCTTTTGATGTTTCAATGTTTTGTTGATTTTTTCCATTGATGGAGAATTGCATTTTGATTTCCTTTCCGCCGTTTTGCGTCACCATTTTACCCATAGCTAATAAGCAATATGCTGTAGTTTGCGTACTCATCCAACGACTAGACGATAGTTCTTTGGCAATTGTTTTGGCAAGATCAATAGATTTTTTGTCTTTTAAAATCATCATAGTTTCCATGGCCATTGCTCTATTTCTATCTACTGAACCATACGTGTAATCGTAGCGTACTTTATGTGGCTTGAAGTTAATATTGGCAGTTTTTGCAATCGCTTCAGCAGCTTCTTTTTGTGAAGCGAGTGCGTATGCTGCTGCCAATCGCCATTTCGCATCATTTGATAAGGTATTAGATTCACGTAATCTGTTCATAGAAGCTAAATCTGGATGACCTGCTAAAGCTAGCGTGTATAAGCGATACGCTTGTGATACATCTGTGTTATAATGACTATTATTATTTGAACGCCAAGCACGTGCTGCATTTTGTTGAAATTTAATCCACTGATCCATGAAATTTAGCGGTAATGTGAATCCTTTCTTTTCTGCTTCAATCATAAAATGACCTGCGTATGTCGTTCCCCAATCATTGGTCATGCTTTCTCCAATCCAATAACTCAATCCGCCATTTGGACGTTGAAAATGTGACAAACGTTTGATGCCTTTTTCTATATTTTGATTGATTTGTGCTTTCTTCTGAGTAGTCAAGTCAAAAATATCTGCCAAATATAATTGCGGGAACACACTAGAAGTTGTTTGTTCTATACAACCATGTGGATACTGAATTAAATATTCCATACGCGATGTAAAATCCATTGGTGGTAATGTTGAAAATTCTACAGTAGCTGCGTTTGTTCCTGCAACACCAAAAGTTTCAAAATTAAGTGTTTGCGTTGTTTTTCCATCGAGTGTTAACTCATGAACTTTCTTAGTAATTGGATTTGGGTTTTCTACATCAATTTCTACTTTATAAGATGCCTTTTCTCCGTTTCCTGAAGCAATGACTTCAATGGTTTGAATCCCTTTTGTTTCACCAACATTCAGGTCAAAAAAGACCATTTTTTCATCTGGTTTGCTAAATGTGAGTGATTTTGTGTTGCTTCCAACAACAGAAATACCATTTTGTAGTTTTAGCTCAAGTGATACATTTTTTACTTTTTTCTCCATTGCAAAAACGGTGACAGGAAGTGTTACTTTTTCACCAGGACTTAATTTTCGTGGTGCTGTCGCTAAAACCATTAATGGCTTTTTTACTTGTGATGATTTTTCTGCATTTCCATAAGCTCCTGTATCTGTATTTCCAGCAACTACCATAGTACGTACTGCGCCAATATAATTTGGCATTTCAATTTTGTGAGACTTGGTTTGTCCTGCTTTTAGCTTAAAAGGACCTAAATATTTAACGACAGGTTTGAAACGATTTGCTTTTTTATTTTTGGAACCATTTCCGCCATCGCCACCACCAATAGCAAATACTTGATCAATATCTCCGCTAAATGCGCCAATAATGTCATCGTAAATGTCCCAAGTTCGTACACCAAGCGCTTGTCTTTGATAGAAAATATCCCAAGGATTTGGCGTTCTAAATCGGGTTAAATCTAACAGACCTTCATCTACAACAGCAAGCGTATACGTCATTGCTTTTTTGTTGGTTTCGCTCACTTTTACCGTAAATGTTTTTTCTGGACGTAATGTTTCAGGTACTGATATTTTTGGCTTTATAATCGTAGCCGGATTTTCTACTAATATTGGAATGACACCATACAGTCGAATTGGTAAGTCGTTTGAAACGTTATTGTGTTTTTGAACCAGTGAGATATTGATAAATACATTTGGCGCCATTTCTGAGGTAATCGGAATGGTTGTTGTTGTTTGTTCTTTAGAAGTTTTTACCCATTTTGTACTTAATACTTCTGTACCGTTTTCAACACTTACTAATGCGCGTCCACCTTGCCCAGAAGGAAATGTAATTGTTGCTTTTTCACCAACATTATATTTGTCTTTGTCTGCAGAAAAAATCAGCATTTTAGCCGCTTCTGAGTTTCCGTCATTGCTTCTGCGCCACCAATCTTTATAAAAGTAAGCTGTTTGTCCAGTAGCATGTCCGCTTATTGGATCATATACACGTATTAAAAAACGTCCGCGATTTTCGTCAGGAATGTTGAGGTTAAAGCTTCCTTTTCCTTTTGCGTTTGTATCTACTTTAAAGGTTTTATAGTGTGAATGATAGTCGCTTCCCGAATAAGAAGAAAGGTCTTCATACGATGAACTCCACCACCAACGCCAATTGATTTCATATATTCTTACTTCGAGTCCGTTGCGCTTTATTGGATTTCCTTTATCATCAACCGTAACGATATCAAATTCATTGTCTTCGTCTGTAAAAAAAGAACCGTATTGTTTTGGTTCAGGCGATTTTAATCCTACAAAAGAAGTGTATGGTGCAAAGTTTTTTGAGAACGCATCAATAGAGAAATCACCACCATTTTCAAATACACGTGTTAAGAAAGAAGCGCGCAACATGCCTGGTGCATTTTTATCTACGTTTATTTTTTTGGAGATTTCTACCAAGCCTTCTTCATCCAGATTTCCTTTGAACATGACAAATTCTTCTGTATTAAAGTCACGTGTTGGATCGTTAAATTCATATTGCGAAAATTTCTTGAAAGAAGTTTTTGTACTTGTCAATCGTACATTCACTTCTGCTTTAAGATTTTTTGCAGGTGCGCCGTGCAACCAAGCTGCTTTTAGAGTTCCTTTAATTGGTTTGGAATTGGCTAAAATTTCGTCATCAAAATCAATATTAATTTTTAACCTATTAGGTTTTACAGTTTCTACTTTGAGCGATTTAGAAAAATTGACGCCACCAACACTTACATTGGCATCCCAAGTTCCTGTCGGCGCTTCTCTATCTGTGGCAACGGTAAATTTATAGAAGTTATTTACGCCTTGAGTAGTCACGTTTTTGTAGACTAATTTTCCACGCGCATCTGTCACTTCCATTTTCACAGGATGATTTTTTGGAAGCGGATTTTCTTTGTCATTTAATACAAAAGCTAAATGTAATGTATCGCCAGGTCGCCAAACACCGCGTTCACCATAAATATAACCGTTGATTCCTTTTTTGATTTTTTTACCAGAAACATCAAATTTACTCATAGACAACGAGTTTCCGTCATTGAGTTTTACATACGTCATTTGATTGTTTTTAGAAACAATAGCAAAGTATGCGTTTTTGTCTGCATCAATCGTTATTAATCCTTCCGAATCTGTACGTCTGGATTCTATTTCTTGTTGTTGGTAGTTGTAGAGCGTTACTTTAGCATTGCCCACTGGATTTGTAGTAATGATATCACTTACAGCAAAATAATACGATTTGTTTTCACCTCTTTTTACAATGACACCTAAGTCTGATGCCAAAACATTTGCTGTGAGGAAACGATCTTGTAAGTAATATGAATCTGTACAAGGATTTTCACGATCATCCCAATTGTAGCGATAGTTTCTGAAATTATAGATTTTATTGTCCCAATATTCTTCTTCATTTTCGTCTTCATCTTCGCGGTTTTGATAATAACTGTTACGCGAACTTGCTTCTTCCGTTGTGACTACATCTTCACAGGTATATAATGCGTATGCTTTTTTAAACCCTATTTCTATTTGATAAATAGCACCTGGTTCAGATTGAAAAAGCGTCGACAAGTCAATTCCGTATGTTTTCCATTGTCCATCATTGTCATCTTCATTTTTAATCAAGTGAATTGTTTTCTTAGCAATACGTCTTCCTACTGTACGAATACTATAGCGATCAATTTCACCAATATCATTTCCTTGTAAAAATTGCAATACATTTTTTTGGTATATTTTGATGATGCGGACATCTACTGATTTCAAGTTTATGGCTTGAAAATTATATGTTAAGTTTTTTGAATTTGGTAAAATTACACCTGTACTAATGGCGCGGAGTTCTGGTTTTTGTTGATCAAAAGAAACACGCTTGCTATAATCGCGTTTTAGTTTGAAACCATCTTTGTTTTTGATTCCAGGAAATACTTCAAGTGTCGTTGTGCCTGTAATTCTATTTTTTGGATATACATTTAAGATATTTCCATCAATCGCATAGGTAATGTTCTGTTGATTTTTTATGGTGACTAAACCTTCAAAATTTTGATTTTTTGATAAAGGATCGGAGAAGTTGATGCTTATTTTTTGCTCTGGACTTTGTGAAATGGTAAATCCAACAATGGAGAAGTTGTTTTGTCCAGGAATTGTATATTTTTTGGAACCTTTTGCTTTTGCATGTATCGGTTTTCCTGTCCAAGATATATTAATTTCAGAACTGTCTTCTGGTCTATGGATGCTATCGATGACAAACCCATATTCATTTTTAATGAAATTTGTTTCATTCCATGTAATTGCTAGTTTTTTTCCATTTTGCGTTGCCGAAATTAATGTTGGAAGCTTTTCAGGAGCAATAATATCTGCAGATTTTAAAACACCATTGAGAAATTGCCATTCTTTGGAATATGATTGTAAATCATTGGTTACAATTGTAAAATTTGGCGCAACAGTTTTAAAAGCAAATGTGTAGGAACTAAACTCACTAGGAACATTTTCATATATATCATCTAAGTTCACAGTCACTGCATATTCAGTATCTGGTTGCAATGCTGTTTCTGGTGTAAAGCGTAACGTTTTGTTATTTTGAACTGATAACTTTCCTTTTACTTTTGGACGAATTTGTATGAGTTTGGAAGGCACTTCTTTTTCTTCGTCTCCCCAAGTTGGCACTTCTTTTTGAAGTCCGATGATAATTGGTTCGTTTACCGAAATGGTTCCGGCAGTTGTTTGGTAGATATAGTCTTTGAATTCAAAAATATTATCAGTTTCTGGATTTGTTTTTTTACAGGAAAAAAATCCTAGAAATACCAAAGAGAGAATGAAAATAGTAGTGTTACGCATGATGGTTTTTTTTGTAAAATAAACAGACTTCTCCATAATATAAGTGTGAATTGAGTATTCGTTATGATCTATCTAGAATTCGTAAACTCGTTACGGTTTTTCGTTTTTACTCGATAATCGAAATGTAAATACTCTGAATTTGACTTATTATTCTTTGTAAATACCAACAGTTATATTGCCTTTTTCGTCAACCATAGCTCTGTACATTCCAGGCGTATTGAATTCGGCAACTAAGTTTCCTTTAGCATCTATGGCAATAATTCCGCCATCGCCGCCCATATTTTTCAGTTTGTTTTGGATTACTTCTTTTGAAGCTTCTTGGAGCGACATGTTTTTGTATTCCATCAAAGCAGAAATATCATGTGCTACTGCGGCTCTGATAAAATATTCACCATGTCCAGTTCCAGAAACAGCACAAGTTTTATTATTGGCATAAGTTCCTGCACCAATAATTGGAGAATCTCCAATGCGACTCCATTTTTTATTAGTCATTCCTCCTGTGGAAGTTCCTGCAGCTAGATTTCCGTCTTTATCTAAAGCAACACAGCCTACGGTTCCGTACTTGTAATCTTTGATATATGGATCTATATAAGCAGCTTTGTCTTTGTTTCCTTTTTTTGCTTTTTGCAGCGAATTGAAACGTTTTTCAGTAAAAAAATAGCTGGTATCAACGACTTCTAAACCTTGTGCTGCTGCAAATTGTTCAGCGCCTTTTCGAGCAAGCAAAACATGATTTGAGTTTTCCATCACTTTTCGAGCGGCAGATATTGGGTTTTTCAAATTAGTCACACCTGCAACTGCACCAGCATTTAAAGTTTTTCCTTCCATAATAGAAGCATCTAATTCATTTTTACCATTATTTGCAAAAACGGCACCTTTTCCAGCATTGAATAATGGAGAGTTTTCTAAAATATGAATGGTTTGTTCTACAGCGTCTAAACTAGAACCACCATTTTTTAATATCTCATATCCTTTGCTAGCAGCTTTTTCTAATGTGGATTTGTAATCTGCTTCCATTGCTGGTGTCATATTCTTTTTTAAGATGGTTCCAGCGCCACCGTGGATTACAAGACCAAAACCATTTTTAGGAGTTTCATCAACTTTTTTAGGTGTTTTTTCTTCAGGAGAAGTATTTGAACAACCTGTCGCTATAAGCGCAAAGAGAATTAAAATAAAAGCTGATTTTTTCATGTGTATTGTAAGATTGATTAGTGCATTAAATTTACACAATTTCGAATGGAAAAGCTTTTTGTTTCTCAGATATTTATTCACAAATACGATCTATAAAAAAACTCCAAAAGAATCTTCTTTTGGAGTTGTAAGCTTTATGGTTTAAATCTTATGTTAAACTGGAGTACAAGTTAAGTCCCAAGAAGGCGGGCAACTACATGCTGTACCTAATTCACTATACCAAGTACATTGATAAATATCATATGTGATAGCGCATTCTTTTAGATTTCTTGATAATGGGATTGGAAATGGTCCAGAACCTCCATTTAGATTTGATACTGATGCTTTTTTAAGCGATAATGATTTTAATTTCTTTTTTTTCATGGTTTTGTAATTTTAAGATTATGCTTCACAAGGAAAATTAACTGAGGTTTCACATCTAATGAGTTGCGATCCGCAGTTTTGTGGCCAAGAAGGCGGACAAGTACAAGCAGTGTATAATTCACTATACCAAGTACATGTTTTAATAAGTTGACTTGTGCAGTTTCCGCCACCAACGGTACACGAAATGTGTGATTTGGCATTACCACCTTGTACGCCACCAAGATTTGAGATTTGCTTTTTCCCTAAATCTAATTTTTTACTTAGTTTCTTTTTTTTCATGATTAAAGTTTTTAATTAGCATTTAAAAAGTTAGGAAAATATCAAGGATGCAAAGTACGGTTTTGCCTTAATTAACACTTGTTTACCAGTTACTTGTGTTGTTATTTGATTGTTGGTAAGTGCCGATCGCTAAAAAATCCGTAATTTTAAAATCTAAAATTCTAATTATAATGGCCATACAAAAACCGTTTAATCTCAATCAATGGATTGAAGAAAATAGAGACTTACTAAAACCACCTGTTGCAAACAAAAATTTATACAAAGAAGCTGGTGATTATATTGTGATGATTGTTGGCGGACCAAACGCTCGAAAGGACTATCATTATAACGAAACGGAAGAATTATTTTACCAGTTAGAAGGAAATATTGAAGTACATATTCAAGAAGATGGTGAAAAGAAAACGATGAAGTTAGGACCTGGCGATATGTATCTGCATCCTGCTGGCGTACCACATTCTCCTGTGCGTTTTGACAATTCTATTGGATTGGTGGTAGAACGCAAACGAAAAGGAACTGATTTAATGGATGGTTTGCAATGGTATTGCGATAATTGTAATCATAAACTACATGAAGTGCGATTTCCATTGAACGATGTAGAGAAAGACTTTTTAGGGCATTTTAAAGATTTTTACGCTTCTAAAGAATTACTTACTTGTGATAATTGCGGACACGTTATGCCTGTTGATAAACGATTTACCGCAGATGAAGCATAAGATTATTTTTTTAGTGATCGTTTTAGGAATTTTTGCATTTTCATGCGAACCCAAACTATCCGCGGAAGCGATTATTGAAAAGTCTATAGAAAACGCTCATGGCGGAATGACACAATGGGAAACGCCTAAAATGTTGGTGTATGAAAAAGTAACAACATTGTATGATAGTTTAAGAACTATTGAACTTGAAAAAAAGCAAACATTTTACAATACCTTACAACCAGAGTTTACTTCCAAAGTTATTTGGGAGGAAAACGGTAAAGAGAAACGTATTGTGTTTGATGGCAAAGAAACCCATATGTTTATTGATGGTTTTCAAGTTACGGATGATGAAAAAGTAGCCGCTGCACATGAAGAAATTTTGGGAGCACAATATGTATTTTGGCAACCATACAAATTACTTGTAGATGATGTTTCTTTAACATCTGAAGGAATCATACGATTAGAAGATGGAAAAAGAGCCTATAGTGTAAAGGCTGTGTATCCAAATAGCGAAAACATTTGGTGGTACTATTTTGATGCAGAAACATTTTTACTCAAAGAAAACTTAGTCAAGCACGGAACAACTTATAGCCATATAAAAAACTTGAAACACGAAACAAAAACTGGATTGTTTTTGAACAAAGAACGAAAGAGCTTTATGGTTGATGTTGTAAATAATCAAAAATATCTTCGAGCACATTATCATTACAACATTCTCGAATTGAAATGATAAACAATTTATGGAAGAATGAAGATTGCTAGAATTGTACTATCTTCGCAAAAATTTAACAAAAGAACTAAAAAAAGTTATAAATAAATGGGAGCAGTAACTACTGATTTTGGAATCAAAGAAGCCTTAGCAACATTAGGCTTAAAAGATATCAATGAAGGAACTTCAACAGGTTCAAACAATTTCTCAAATGGAGAACTTATCGAATCATATTCTCCAGTAGATGGAAAATTGATTGGAAAAGTAAAATCTACGACGAAAGAAGATTATGAAAAAGTGATGGAAGCTGCTACTTCAGCTTTTAAAACTTGGAGAGTGATGCCAGCGCCACAACGTGGAGAAGTGGTACGCCAGTTTGGAGAAAAATTAAGAGAGAAAAAAGAAGCACTTGGAAAATTGGTTTCGTATGAAATGGGGAAATCATACCAAGAAGGTTTAGGAGAAGTTCAAGAAATGATTGATATCTGTGATTTCGCAGTTGGATTATCTCGTCAACTTCACGGACTTACAATGCATTCTGAGCGTCCAGGACACAGAATGTATGAGCAATATCACCCACTTGGAGTTGTTGGAATTATTTCTGCATTCAACTTCCCAGTAGCCGTTTGGGCTTGGAATACAGCTTTGGCTTGGATTTGTGGAGATGTATGTGTGTGGAAACCATCTGAAAAGACACCAATGTGTGGAGTAGCTTGTCAAAATATTGCAGCAGAAGTTTTTGCTGAAAATAACTTACCTGAAGGAATTTGCTGTTTAGTAAACGGAGATTACAAAGTAGGTGAGTATCTTTCTAAAGACACACGTATTCCATTAGTTTCTGCAACAGGATCAACGCGCATGGGTAAAATTGTAGCGAAAGAAGTAGCAGGACGTTTAGGAAAATCTTTATTAGAATTAGGAGGAAACAATGCTATTATTGTTACACCAGATGCAGATATTAAAATGACCGTTATTGGAGCTGTTTTTGGAGCTGTTGGAACGGCAGGACAACGTTGTACATCTACACGTAGATTAATTATCCATGATTCTATTTACGATAAAGTAAAAGATGCAGTTGTTGATGCATACGGACAGTTACGCATTGGAAATCCATTAGATGAAAACAACCACGTTGGACCGCTAATTGATAAAGATGCTGTAAAAATGTATGAAGCTGCTTTAGAAAAAGTAGTTGCTGAAGGCGGAAATATTGTTGTAGAAGGAGCAGTATTAGAAGGAGCAGGTTATGAAAGCGGATGCTATGTAAAACCTGCTATTGCTGAAGCTGAGAATTCTTTCGAAATTGTACAGCACGAAACATTTGCACCAGTATTATACTTATTAAAGTATAGTGGAAATATTGAAAACGCAATTGATGTTCAAAACGGTGTTGCACAAGGATTATCTTCTGCAGTGATGACAAATAACTTACGTGAAGCAGAACGTTTCTTAAGTCACGCAGGATCTGATTGTGGAATTGCCAATGTAAATATTGGAACGTCTGGAGCAGAAATTGGTGGTGCTTTTGGTGGAGAAAAAGAAACAGGTGGTGGACGTGAGTCTGGATCTGATGCTTGGAAAGTATACATGCGTAGACAAACTAATACAATCAACTACACAACAGAATTGCCATTAGCGCAAGGAATTAAGTTTGATTTGTAAATTGCAGTTCATCTAATATATTGAAAGCCACATCGATAGATGTGGCTTTTTTTGTTGATTCATCTAATTTATCCGTAGAAATTGTTGAAGATTTAATAATTTGAAACAGTATTTAACCATAAATAACGGATATATGAGTAAAAAAACATCTTACCTTTTAGGTATTTTGTTGACAATTATTATTGGAACTATCTTGTATTGGTGGCTGTGTTGTCGCGATTGTACGAGTTGTGAAAATAAGAATTGGAAAGACAAAAATATCGTAAAAGAAAGTCCTAAAGTAAAAAAAGCTACTGTAAACCCTTTCAGTATAAAAGATGGTAGCTTTGCATTGAATTCAAAAAACAACTTTAACTTCAAAGGTTCTGAGTACCATTTTATAGAACCTATTTCTGATGATTTAAAGAACGCTGAGGCAAAGTTAAAAGCGTACTTAAATGAAAATCCTTCTAAAAGAATTAACGTAATTGGATATTATACCGCAACTGAGAAAAACAATTCAGCATATCCAAACTTAGGATTGGCAAGAGCAAATTCAGTTAAAAACTATATGGTGTCGCAAGGAATTCCTTCTAAGCTAATAGATACTTATGGAGAGCTTAAAAACGGTTTAGCTCCAGATGCAAATAATGTATATTTTGGTCCTGTAGATTACAAAGTGAAAACTATTGCCGCAGATGATACAAGCGAAGCAGATGAAATAAAAGCACTACACGATAAGATTTTAGCAAATCCATTAGTGTTGAATTTTAAGTCGGGACAAACCTCAATTGTTCTTACTGCGGAACAACGTCAAAAAATTGCAGATATTTCTAAGTATTTGGATAAAGTGAACAATGCCAAATGTTTAGTAGTTGGTCATACCGATAATACTGGAAATGCGGCTACAAACATGCAATACGGGCAAGAAAGAGCCGATTTTGCCAAAAAATATCTAATTGAAAACGAAATTCCTGATGCAAAGATTACTACAATTTCTAAAGGACAAACAGAGCCTATTGCAGATAACGCAACTGAAGAAGGAAAAGCAAAAAATAGAAGAACCGTAATAACCATTAACGAATAAATAAAAAAGAATAATTATGAACTTATGTATATTAATCCCATTATTTGTTGGACTTATATGTGCCATTTTAGGATATTTATTGGGAAGGCTTTTTGGAAATAACAATACAAATAATGACGATTGTCAGGAAACTGTAAAACGACTTGAAATAGAAATTGCAGAATTGCAGAGCAGTATTGAAGGATATAAAACGAAAATTGAGAGTCTAAAAGCGCAATTAGAAGCTTGTGAAAAAAATAATGCAACCTTATCAGCAAAAGGAAATTCTGATGCTTTAGGTGTTGCTTCATCTTTTGCAGCTCCTGCAGCAATTTTGTTTGATGCTGCGGCAGCAAAAGTTGTTTTTGGTAAGAAAGTAAAAGAAGATGATTTAACTATTGTGGAAGGAATTGGTCCAAAAATTAAAGATTTATTTCACAATCATGATATAACTACTTGGAAAGAACTTTCTGATACCAGTATTGAAAAATGTCAAGAAGTATTAAATTCAGGTGGTGAACGCTTTAAAGTTCACAATCCTGGAACTTGGCCACGACAAGCTCAATTAGCCTATGAAGGAAAATGGCAAGAGCTGTTAGATTGGCAAGATATATTAGACGGAGGAAAAGAGTAAGTATACAATAAAGTCTTTTGATCAAAAAATCCGCTTTGTTTAAAGCGGATTTTTTTAATATTTACATTGTCACTTCGAATGATTTTTCTATGAAAAACTGTCCAAAATAAAGTTTAAATTTTCTAAATTTTATGTGATACTTATCAAAGATAAATTCAGTTTTAAAGCCTAATACAGTACTTTATATTCCAAATTTGCTTTGAAAATATCAAAAAGGACACGATCTAAAAACTATAGCATTCCGTTGGCTTCTACCCATTTGAATTTCGTGATATCTTCTGGAATTGCTACACGTTCAGCAATGCGTGCCATACGATCTGGTAACTTCATTACATAGTCACGAGCTTTTTCCGCCTTAGCGGTCAAATCATTTAATTTATCTATTTCCCAGTACGAAATTAATTTTCGCATGATATCAATATAATCGTGGGTTGTATATACACCTAAACGCTGTGCTGCATTTGAGAAATTTTCAAAAGCTGTTCCGATCGTTTCTCCAGATTCGCGTACAAATTGTGCTGGCATGACAATTTTTTTACGCATCATATCTTCAAAAGCAAGCATCATTTCACTTGGATCGTACGAAAGAATTGTTTTTACAAATTCTCTGTATGCTAAGTGATGTCGCATTTCGTCACCAGCAATGACATTACACATTTTACTGAGTAACTTGTTACCTTGTTTTTTAGCTAGTTTTCCAACACGATTGTGTGAAATATTGGTTGCTAATTCCTGAAAACTTGTGTAGACAAAGTTTCTGTACGGATCGTTTGCTGTTCCAATATCAAATCCGTCATTTATTAAATGTTGTGTCGTGATTTCTATTTCACGCATGTCTACACGACCAGATAAGTATAAATATTTATTTAAAACGTCTCCATGACGATTTTCTTCTCCTGTCCAATGACGAATCCATTTTGACCAGCCATTTTTTCCATGCTGATCAACACCTTCTACATCCATTAACCACGATTCGTATGTTGGTAAAGCTTCTTCAGTAATCGTATCACCTACTAAAACTACCCAAAAATCATAACCGAGTTCTTTTGCTTCTTCACGTATTTGATGTACTTCATCAAAAAAAGTTTCTTCTTGAGAATTTGGTAAAAAATCTGTGGGTTGCCAAATTTTTTCGGGCGGAATTAGATATTTATCCATGAAACTATCGATTTCTTTTTCAATAGTTTGCATGACTTCTAAACGTATATTTTTTAAAGACATTGATGGTTGTTTAATAATGGTGCAAAAGTACCATTAAATATCAACAATAACGCCCGTTTTTAAAGAATTAACATCTTACAGTGATTTTGAAAGTAATGTCCTAATTTCTTGTAATGATTGTTCGCTTATTAATTTTCCGTTTTTAAATACGGTTGTCAGTAAACCTTCTTTTTCTTCTTCTACTGTACATTCATCTTTTAGTTGTATCTGATCATGTTCAGTATACAGCTGTATCAAACCTTTTGCTGATTTTTTAGTTCCATCATCTGTAATAGGATCTTTAAAGATAGCACGTCCTTCTCCATTTACTTCAACATAGGTAGCTTTCATTGCAAAACCAAATGTGTCTCTTGTGTTGTATTGGTACGTAAAGCTTCCAATTCCTAGAACCACATTTGTAGAAGCAAATCCTTTTTCTTTTAAGCGTTCGCAGATTTGTGTAGCTCTATCAATGGTAATACTATCACCGTAAATAGCACCAATTTTAGGATTTAAAACTTTGTATCCTTGTGCGTTTAGGCTTCCGCCGAATTCATCCCAGAGCAATTCAATGACACCTTTTTTTACGATAGGATTTTCTTGTTCGCAACCGCAAATAATGTCTACAGGATCTCCAGAATCTGGGCGAATTACCAATTTTCCATCACGTTCTAAGATTTCTTCTTTGAGTTGAGGTAAATATTCTGTGAGTACTTTCCATAAATCCCAGGTATCTGAAACTACTGAAAGAATTCCTGTTGGATAGGTTTGTAATAAACGTCTAAAGGTTTCTATTTCATCATCTTTACTTCCAGCACACATGACACTGTGTTCGGTAGCATTGACGCTTCCTATAACCAATTCTTTGGTCACATCTGTATTGTAATATTTTTCGAGATTGATAGCAACCGGCAGTGTATCACTTCCTGTAAAAGACAACGCATGTCCCATTCCACTCAAAATAGATGACTCTATTCCCGACATTCCGCGCATAGAAAAATCGTGTCCTTGCCAGTTGATGAAGTCCAAGTTTTCTTCATCTGTTTCTTGAGCGTATTTCATTAAAATTGTTTTGTATTGCTTTGCAATGGTAGCTGAAGTACATGGCTGCCAAATGATGTTTGAAAGTAATGTTTCTAAGTAATTGGTAATCCAGAAAAATTCTGGAAGTGTATTTACTACCGTAAACATTGGAACACGAATTGGAACTTCAGTTCCTTCAGGTAAGGCTTTAATTTCAATAGGTAAGTAGCCTAAATCATGTAATGCTTCAATATGTGAAACATCGTAATCGACACCTAAATAGTTATCGACGTATTTTTTATATTCTGTAACAACGTGTGCTTTTGGTTGATTGAAGAATTCTGTATCAAATTGTTTGATAAGGTATTCTTTGATGAAGTATTGTAATCCGAAGAAAACAACTTTATTAATACCGTTAATTCTACTTTTTCGTGGTGTCCAATTCGAATACACTTTGGTTGTTCCTTGTGGATATTGTTCTTTGTGTCCGAGTTTGTAACCGTCTGTCAGCAATAATGGATTCATAGGGAATATTATTTTGCGTTAAATATACGCAAATATAAAATGTTTTTTGGAATTGACAAATGAATCTACGTTTTATTCGTTGAAATTACGGGAGAAAAGTATAGGTTACTTTATTATTGTGCAAGCTTTAAAGCTTTTTCTGCTTGTTTTATGTGTCTTTCATTGTGGTAGATTACTACTCTAAATGAATCGCCTAATTTAAGCTTAATTAGTTTCGAGATAGAAATTGCAGTTTTAGTCTTATCTAAGTTTACAAGCTTTGCTTTGTCCAATAACTCAATTATTTGATGTTGCTGATTGATGAATTTTTCAAGTGTTTCAATACTGAGTTTAGAGTTTAAAGGATTCATAGACTTGAATGTTTTCATTTTGTTTAAATTTTCACTGTACGAGACCGTTTTACTAAAATATTTTCCAAGCCAATTACTTTTAAATACTTCAGCGCTTTTATGTTTGGAAGTACTGATTTTAGTTGTGAGTTCTGGAATATAAAAATCTCCATATCTATTTAAATGCTCTATACATTCAAGTGCGCTCCAACTCTTTGCATCTTGTTTCCAGTTTAAGTTTTCAATAGGTTGATTTTTAAAGCTTTCGGCAGCATTTAAATTTTCTCTTGTAAGTTCTAATAAGTTTTGCAATAATTGTTGTGATGTAGATACCATTGTTTTTTATTGCAAATTTGAGGATACGTTTCCTCAAAAAGATTGATTGAAGTTAAGATTTTTTAATTCTTGAAAGTGTTTCAGGTGTCATTCTTAAATAAGAAGCAATATGCTTGTTTGGAATTTCTTGAAATAGTTGCGGACTTCTTTTTAAAACCCTAGTATATCGTTCCATTGGGGAAGATGTTAGAATATCACGTTCTCTTTCCATTTGTTGTAAAACGAAACTTTCTAGAATTGAAAGCCACAATTTTCTGTTTTCAGCGGATGATGCAATGAAATTTGTATAGTTTTCTTTACTGATTACTTTTAAGTTTGTTTTTTTGAGTGCTTGAATGTAAAGTTCAGACGGCTTTTCATTTAAAAACGAATCCAAGGAAGCAATTAAATTATTTTTATACCCAAATCTAATTGTATGTTCTTCGTATTCATCAACTACAAAAATTCGCAAACTTCCGCTTTCAACTAAATAAATATTAGTGTCAATAGTTCCTTTTACTTTTAAATACTCATTGCGTTTTAGTTGTATCTCTTTGTCCCAGAGATTTTCACTGTGTATTTTATCAATTAGTATTGAAATTGGATTCATATTGTCTTCTGGAATATTTTTAATACTCAACTAATAGAATGTGTTTTATCAAAGTTTGAATTCAGTAATATTTTCACCAGTATCAAAAATATGCGGATAGTGTTCTTTTACGTTTTGTTTCATAAAAGCTAACGGAACATCTTCAAAATGACCATAATCGGCTGTATATTCCATGAATAAGCTTCCGCTATCATTGTATTGTTGTAAAAAAGAATTGTTTTCTCCGTCAAATTCCAACGGTGCTACATTGAATTTTCGGCATAAAGAACTATTAAAAGCAGGCGATAGTTTCAGCCATTTATTGTTTAGATACACATTCACCATTCCGTGTGGTGTGAGTTCGTTAGAACCGAATTTTTCCGTGAGTCTTTCTACAGCAATATGATTTTTGACTTTTCCTAAATGCAATCGAGCAGGAATTTTTAAAGCTCTCAAACAGGCAATGAGTAGAATTGATTTTTCAACGCAATTTCCACTGGATTTTTGAGCAATAGTGCTTGCGCGAAAGTTTTCTTTTGAGAAACTAATGTTATATGGATCGTATTTCCAATCATCACGAACTTTATTGTATAGTGTGATTGCCTTTTCTTTGTTAGAAATTGTATGATCTTTGACAGAAGCAATTAGTTTTTGAATACTAGCATCTTCAAAATCAAAATAATATGTAGTTGTTAAATAGTTCATTTTTTACGAATGACACGCATTTTGTTTCTTCCTTTTTCATTAGGATATAATTCTGGAAGCGGATCGCTTTGCCAAAATTCTTTCGTATTAATATCTAAGATAGACAATTTGCCCGTAAAAGCAGCGCCTGTATCTACATCCCATAAATTATGAGCTTTCATTGGTATATAACAATCATAACCTATTGTTGGTGTATGACCTACATAGATTTCTTTATAATGTTGAAAACGTCTTGGAGCGTAACGTCCATCACTTAAATTCTCAACACCTATTTTATCAGCTAACAAAGCAGATTCAATCAGTGTTCTATCAAAATAGAAATTCTTGTGGTAATGTTCTTTTTGCACGCCGTGCATAGAGGTAAATCCTGCATGTAGAAACAATCTATTTTGATCGTCAATATAATAGTTTTCTAGGTTGTCATAGAAATTTAAATGTCTTTGTTTGTCATAGTTGACACGTTCGTAACTTTCTAAGGTTTCTTTTCCGCCATGCATGTACCAAACATCGTTGACATGACCATCCATTAACCACTCATGACACCAAACATCATGATTTCCACGAATGAAAACACATTGTTGTTTGGTGTTGAGTTGTATTAAAAATTCTATTAATTCGGCTGATTCGCTCCATCCATCTACATAATCACCTAAAAAAATAAGTGTATCATTTTCAGTGACATTCGCACGTTCAAGCACTTGCGTTAACGCTCTAAATCCTCCATGTATGTCTCCTATTGCGAGTATTCTCATGTGTAATTTTTATCTAAAATACTATAAAAATTCATCAAAGTATATCAATTTGTGTTTCATAACTTATTGATAATGTTTTCTAAATTGGTATAACCAGTTACCTGTGTTATTTTGGTTTTTAATGTTGTTGGAATTTTATCAATTCCCACGAAAGTGCCCATTATTTGCCCAGCCATGGAACAATTGGTATCTGTATCTCCACCAATAGTAATGAGTTCTTCAAAGATACTTGTAATGGACTGTACTTTTATTTTTTGAGCCGCAAATATTGCTAAAGGAACCGAATTCACGACATAACCATCGTTTCCAAGTTTCCCAATATCTGTGATCGAATTGTTTTCCAATTCACACAAAGTAATCAGTCTGTCTTTTACGTTGGTATCGGGTAATTGAGGAATGATGTATTCGAGTAAAGAATTTTGTTCCCAGGAATTTGCTAGAATTGTTTTTATGCATAGGATAATAGCCAAAGCACCAACATACGCTTCTTCATTTTGATGTGTTATATAGCTTATTTCTCTGATACGTTCTCTAGAAATATCTTTTAAAAAAGCCAATGGCGCTATCCGCATAGCGCTTCCATTTCCTGCAGCAAATTCACCTTTTCTTCCTGTTTGACTCCAATGCGCGCCTGCATTTAATTCTTGGAATGCTTTTAAAGTAGCAGCTCCAACACCATTGACACGTTTTTCATTGTAATATTTTAGAAAGTACGTAACTAATGTTTTTGGAGCTGCTGTTGGATCTTCCAAAATAGCTTCACAGGTTGCGAGCGTTAATTGTGTATCGTCTGTAAATCGCCAGATTTTAGGTGCTTCAGGCTCTTTATATAAATAAAAAGCTTTTTCATCGGGAAGCGTTTGATTTTCGTAAGCACTTCCCCAAGCATCACCAATAGCACCTAATAGAACGCTACCTTTGAAGCAATTTGTTAGTGTATTTTTATCCATGAATTAGTATAAGTTCATCTAGAATATTATGAAATTCACTCAAAAATGCATCACTTGTCATTCGGAATGGTACTGCTCTTTTTTTGTCTTTAATGAGCTTTGTAATGTTATTGTCTTCTAAATTTACATCCAATACATAACCACCATAATTGAGTGTTTGCTTTACCAATGCCAAAGGTAATGTTGTTGCGCCCGAAGTTCCTATTACTACAAGAATTCCTGTGTTTTTAGCGATACGTAAGGTAGAATCTACTTTGTACAAGCGTTCATTATAATATTCATCAAACCATAAAATGTTTGGGCGTAATACTGCGCCACATTTTGGACATTCGAGTTTTTCCCAAGTTTCATCGGAGATTTCTTCGTCAATACGATCCAAGGCAATATCTTTTGGATATAGATACACCGCTTTTGAACATTCTAAAGAACAGCGAACCGTTCGCATGTTTCCATGAATTTCATAGACTTTGTTTCCAGAATTTCCACCACGTTGGTGCAATCCGTCAATATTTTGTGTGATGATGGAGAAATCTTCTGGAATTAATTGTTCAATATCCGCAAGTAATGTATGTGAATCATTTGGTTGCGCTTTTGCAAACATTCCTTTTCTGAATAGATTGAACTGCCAAACTTCTTCTTGATTTTTACTAAAGTATTTAAAGGTTCCAAACTCTTCTGGTTTATGGAATTTAGTGCCTTTTACCCAAATTCCATCCGAACCTCTGTAGGTTGGAATTCCGCTAGCAGCAGATAATCCTGCGCCAGTTAAAAATGTGATTTTATTTCTTTTTTCTTTCTGAAAGTTTTCTTTCAATATTTCTTTTAATTGTTTCATGATTCCTCAATTTTAGGAATGTATTTGTACATAATATCTGTTCGGAGTACATATTTTACACCGCTTTTTAATAAAGCTCCTTCATGGCGTAAACCGTGAAGAAATAGTAATGCACTTCCTTTTTTAGGGCGAATTGTAGTTCCAGAATGGAATACAGTTTCTCCACCTATAAAATCGTCGTTCAAATAGATGAGAAAGCTATACTGACTTGCTTCTGTTTCGTTGCGACGATAGCTTCCGTCTCTGTGCATTTTGAATCGATGTCCTATTTCATATTTATAGAAGCGAAGCATTTCATTTAAACCAAAAGCATGATTGTATCCAATTTGTGCTGGTGCATGTTCTTTGATTTTTTCCCACAAAACATCTGCATAGTTTTGATCCTTATACATAACACGTAAATTGTTTCGAACTGTAGTCATCAATACTTGTCTTCCGCGTAAGTTTACTTTAGCTTCTTTATATTTCTTTTTTTCACTTTTGGCAATCAATTCATCACATTCTTGATGTGATAAAAAGTTGTCAATGACGTATATGTGATCTTCTAGTTTTTGCATGATTCCTTATTTTTTATAAAAGCCATTTTACTTTTTTGTCTATTATTTAAAAAAGTAAGATGTTTTTCATCAACTTTTAATGTTTTAAAAAGCTCTTTCACAAATTCTTTTTCATGATCTTCAATTATTGAAAAATGAATTGAACTTGAACGACTCTTAATTTTTATATACACTATAGATTCAAGAGTCGAATAGTCCAGAAGATCAGATTCCGTTTTAATCCATTCAATGTCTGAAAAAGAAAATTCTTCAGTTGATTTTTTATTAATAGAAAGGAATTCTATATCACAAAACTTTATTATTTTAGGTTCAATACAGATAATTCTTTTCACATTAATATGTTCATCTTCTTTCTTTAAAAAAATCTTTTTAAAAGTAGCAACATATTTAAAATTCAATAAACTCCGTTGGCACTGTTTCTGTCAACCAAACTCCATTTTCTGATTGATAGAAGTTGTGATTTTGCGCCTGCATTTCGCCGCTTCGTATCGTTAGAATGATTGGTTTTCCGCGCCTACTTCCTACATTAATGGCGGTTTCTTTGTCTGCACTCAAATGCACATGTTGTCGTGTACCTTTGATGAGTCCTTTTTCACGGATTGAAGCCATGAATTTATTAACCGTTCCATGATAAAGATAACTCGGCGGTTCTTTTGGTTGTATACCTAAATCTATATTGACAGAATGTCCTTGACTCGCTCTGATCATGGTTTTGTCGTCATTGAAAGCGAATCGTTTTTTATTGTTGTTGGCAACTACTTCTTCTAGTGTTTCCATAGACAGTGAATAGTTGCCTACATTTATTTTTTCAAGCATGGTTTTCACCGAAGTCCAACCATTTTCATCGAGTGTAATTCCTAGTTTATCAGGATTGTGTCTAAGTACATAACTTAGAAATTTGCTTATGTTTTTATTTTTTTTACTCATTGTATTCCTATTTTTTGACCAATTTCAGCAGGAATCGGATATAATTTTTCCGATGGAAGCAATCGTTTGGCTTCTTTGTATTTTCCTGCTTTTCGCAATTGGTTTATTTTTTTGACTAATGGCGTGCAATCTTCAATACTTTCAATCCATTGTTCATTAAAATCATTAATTAAAAACCGACTGATTCCTACTTGAATGCTGCGTATTTCCAATTTTCCTCCTTTTAAGTTTCGTTCCGGATCCCATTGAATATGAACTTTGGCTGTATCGAAAGATGCTTGCCATTGAGAAGCACTTTTATAAATATTTGAATCAGGATGCGTTAATACGCCAATATTTAGAAGGTTTTCCCAAGCTTCTCGTTTGAGTTTGATTCCTAATATGTATTCCTGATTCGATTTTGTTCCATAATTACTACGTTCCATCAACCACAAAAAAGAAGGTTTTATCCAAGTCATTCTATTAAAAGAGAATGGCGTTTCAAAACGATTTTTTTTGATTGCTGGCAACGCAATTTTCTTATTGTATGCCTGATATACTGTAATCGTTTTACCGTCAAAATGCGCTCTTATTTGTTGGTAATTTGACTTCATAATAATTGCAATTTTCGTTGTAATTCTTCGCCTTCTGGTATAAAAGGACGTTCTGCTGGAATCATTAGTTTATCTAACTGATTCGTTTTTACAAATTCATATTGTTCCTCTACAAATGCAGATATATCTTCAATTTCAATAATATCTTCTTTGGCGTATGAACGGATAAATTCGTTTCTGATTCCTATTTGAATCGCTCTACGATCTAGTTTTGCGCCATATGGATCGTGATCAGGATCCCATTGCAAACGCACATTTGAACTTTGTACTGCTTGTTTCCATGTTTCTTGTGATTCGTATAATTCAGGTTTGAAAGAAGAATGCACTGCATTTTCTAAATATTTCTGAAAAACTTCACGCTTCAAGTGAATTGCTAGCACAACTTCTTGTCCAACCTTCGTTCCCCAACCATTTCGGTACATCATCCAAAGAAAATTGGGTTTAATCCATGTCATGCGTTCCAAACTAAATGGTCCGCCAAAGAATTGATTTTTCGCAGCAAAATTTCCAATAGCAGGACGATATGATTGATATACAATTATTTTTTCATCATCGTATTGCGCCATGATGTGATGCCCGTTTTGTGGCCATTCATTATTTTGTTGTATGTAGTTTTGTATGTTTAGTTTCATGTTTTCTAATTAATTTGTTGATTTCGTCATTATTAGTGAATACAAATTGCTTTCCTAAGAATGCTTTTGTAACTCTAATTTCTCCAATGATTTGCTGATTGAAATTTTCTAATTCTTCAGCAGGAATCCAAAGTTCATTATGATGAGCGCTTCCAACGTTTTGTACTTCAAACTGATTAAGGTAATTTTCATTTACATCAAAAGCAGTCACAATACCAATATAACCTGAAGCTTCATCTTTTGTATTCCACTTTTGTGCAATTTCAATAGCATATTGTTCGTTTAACACAGGATAAAATATGGGTTGCCATTCCAATCTTGGAGGAAAACCCTTAAAATTAGTACTTGCGATAAGTTCTAATTCTTTTAATCCTGTAGGTCTATATAAAGTTTTCATCTTCTAATTCTTTTGATAAAACTCACTTTTACGCCAGTTTTCTACTTTATTTTTCCAGTCTGCTGGAATGTTTTCTTCCTTTGTGTTCATGATGGTAATTGCACCCACAATTGCACAAATGGTATCTCTGTCGCCTAAAGCGGAAACAGCTCTCCAAATGGCTTCTTGGAAATCTGTTTGATGATGTGCAGCAATCCAAATTGCAATTGGAACTGTGTCTTGTGCAATCATTTTTACACCATTTCCTAAGATTGAAACTACCGTTCTAATGTCATAGTTTGGTAAAACTGTGACTGATTTTTTGATTTTAGAAGTTGTATCACAATCAGGCAATTGAGCAACTACTTTTTTAATGAACTCATTTGGTTCAAGTGTTTTGTTGTCAATTTGTAATTGCGTATTGATTGCTGTGGCAATTGCAACCGCCATGGCGCCAACACAACCTTCGTGATTTGCATGTGTGATTTCAGATGATAAAAAAGCTTGTTGTTTTACTTTCTCTAAATCATCATAAAAATAGGCTCCAATTACAGCTGCACGCATGGCACCACCATTTCCCATAGAACCCATTCCGTTGAACGCTGCTTTGGAAACATCTTTCCAGTATTCTCCTGCTTCAATGGCACGCATTGTTCTGTGCATAGCAGGACCATAACCACGATTAAAATCTAAATGATAGTTTTTAGCGAAAGCTTTCGCAATAAAATCTTGATGAACTTCCCCATACTTTTCCAATGATAGATAGATGGCAATTGCCATTACTGTATCATCTGTGAATTCCCAAGTCGTTTGTGGAATCTCACGGAAATGAATAGCATTGTACACAGCATCTTGTGGACCAAAGAAACTTTCGCCAAAAGCGTCGCCAATACTATTACCTAGTAATGATTTTTGTGCTAATTGTAGTCTAAGTGTTTTCATTTTTTAGTATTTCGTGATATACCTCAAAATTCTCTTGATCAAAACAAGAAAAATAGAGTTTATCGATGGTTTTTTTATGTTTGTATGTTGAAACTGTTTTGATGGCAATTTCAGCAGCTAATTGCTTTGGAAATTTGTAAATTCCTGTGCTTATGTTAGGAAAAGCAATAGTTTTGATATTGTGTTCAATAGCTAAATCTAAACTGTTTTTATAGCAATTTGCCAATAATTTTTCTTTGTCTTTTCCGCCAGTATTCCAAACAGGTCCAACCGTATGAATTACGTATTTTGACGGTAGTTTTCCTGCCGTTGTGATGACCGCTTCTCCGGTGTTACATTTTCCTTGCCTAGCTCTAATCTTTTTACAAGCTTCCAAAATTTCTGATCCGCCTTTTCTATGAATGGCTCCATCAACGCCACCGCCACCAAGCAATGATGAGTTGGCGGCATTGACGATTGCGTCCACTTTTAAAGTGGTAATATCAGCTTGTATGATTTCTGTTTTCATGATTATCCAAAATCATAGACATATGTATCGATGTCTTTCGTTAATATCGTTTTTTCAATTGTAGGTTCAATTTTGTTCCAAGTCCCGCCAGCTAAGCCACAACCTATTCTTGGCATGTGAATGCTTGCATTGAGCTCTATTGCTTTTTCAGCTACGTTTTCTAAACATTGCTCAACAGCTTTATAACGAATAGGAACTCCGTTGCTTCCTGTTTTCATTCCTTGTTGTGCAATCATATTGATTACATATACATATTCTGATACTTGAACTGTTTGAATATTACCTAGTTCAAAATCATTTTTTGCTCTGTTTCTATGCCATTTTCTATAGGCTTCTTCGGGAGTTTTCCAGCGTTTTGAAATCGCCAAGACAAATCCTTTTCCCCATCCGCCAAGATTGTTGCATATATGAACAATTATTTTTGTTCCTTTTGCTTGTGGATTGGTAGCATCACCTTTTATGTATGTTATAGTTTTCATGATTCAAATTCTTGTCTAAATGGAGCAATGTATCTGTCATTATTCGCATAAATAGCAAATACCACTTTTTTAAATTGATTTTTGAATTTGGTTTCTAATACTTCTTTGAAAAGACCTGCAATTACTGCCGGATCGTTTCGGAAAACGCCACAACCCCAAGCGCCAAGAATTAAGGTGTCATTTCCATGTAACGCAGAAATCGCCAATACTTTTTCAATTCTTCTACGCATGATTTCTGGAATTGTAGCTACTTTACGCTTTTCATTTTTTTCAACAGCTCCATAGTTTACGGCTGCTGCTGTCACCACCGAAGCGAGTACAGGATGTTCCAATAATTCGCCTTTATCGTTTCTGAAAAAAGGAACTTTTGGACTAAAAATGATGTCATCTGTATAGAGATTCGTTTTTAGTTTTCTGTGCTTTTCGTAAAATCCAAAGTTTTCTTTTTGACATAGATATAAACTGGAAGCTGCTGCGAGACTTTCCTCTTGTGCTAGCGATCCGTTTAAGAATCCACCGCCAGGATTTTTCGCAGAAGCAAAGTTTAAACACATGACATTTCCTTCATTATGTAATCGTAAAATAGCGCCTAATGAAGTTTCATCTGTTACTTTAAAGACGGTTTCATGTGTCGCATTCGCTTTAGAGTCTGCTAGAATTTTATCTAATTGCTCACTTTCGTAATAGATAGATTTTTGTTTTGCTTCTATTTGCTCGTATCCAAAATCTACTTTATTGTCTTCAATAGTATAAAACCCGTTTTGTAATATAATTAGGGTTTCTTCTGCTAATATTTTTCTTTGTGCTCTATTCATTTTAATTGATTGGCTCTTGCGCCAATATGTTTTTGACAGCTTTCCCAACAGGAATCCGATGTACAGGAATTTTAATGTTGTAATGCTGTATGTGTTTTTTAATTTCGTTGTCTATTTCATGTTGATCATATCGAGATGAAAAATGTCCTAAGATTAGTTTATCTATCTTGATATTTGCAACCATTTCAAATACTTCATCTAAGGAACTATGTTTGTTTTTCCAAGATTTGGTATTGGTTTCTTTTTTGGTTAGAAACGTAGCTTCATGAATGAGAATTTCGCTATTATGATAACGTTCGTAGTCTTCAACCGGCGTATCTGCCGAGTATGAAAATATATTTCTTTTGATTTCATGAGTTAGGAAATGATCTCCATGTTGTTTTTTGATGTTGATCAATTCGTCTTTATGTAAATTCACAAACTCTGATTTGAGTTTTCGCTTGGTTTCATATACTTTGAAACTTAAACTTTTTAATAAACCAGGTTGTACAACATGACCGTTTTCAACAGCTTCTACTTGTATTGAATTTTTAGTTGAAATAATTGACTTGTCTTCAATGGCTTGCCAATTTGTTCCGGAGTTGTGCGGATCAAACTTGGTAAAGAATTCTTGTAAAAACGTAAATGAACCTGCATCTTTTGGATAGTAAATCGTAGGTTTTAACCCTGCAAATAATTGATTGAATTGTAATAAACCTGTCAAATGATCTCTATCGGCATGAGAGATAAAGGCGTGTTTTATCCTTCCTGCTTTCCCTAGTAAATTTGAACAAACGCCATCGCCTGCATCAAATAAGATTCCTAATTCTTCTATATAATACCAAGTTGCATATAATGCAGTTGAGTATCCGTGTATGGTGAGTTTCATGTTTTTTTATTTTAATAATTTTTCTTTTTACCATGAATACACGAATTTTTTATCTTGTCTTACGCTATATTCTTGGTATTGTATTTAATTGATCTCTGACTTTCATTAAGGCAAAACCTAGTAAATTTTGTCCTCTCCAAAGGTTTGGATTCGTTGCTTTTTCATTTTTTTCACCCATTCCAATTCCCCAAATTCGATCTCTTGGACTGGCTTCTACTATAATTCTATTTTTAGTGTTTAATAGAAAACATTTTAAATCTTCATGTTGTGAAAATTTATGATAATTTCCTTCAACCACAATATTGAACTTGTGCTCATTCCAAATTTTAGGATCAAAATTTTTGACTTTTCTTCCTAGTTGTTTTGCTTCTTGTGGATGATGTACGGTTAAAATTTTCTTTCGAATCTCGTCATCATGAAAGATACGTGCTTTTTCTGCCATCATCCAATGTTCGGCGGTTTTATAGAATTCGTTTTCAACCGTAAATCCAGTTTCCCACCATTGACTAAAACAACTTTTGGTAATGCTTCCATCTTTAGAAGGTTGATGTCCCCAAAAAAAGAGGAATTTCAATCGTTGTTTTGAATTGAATTGATATTGTATATGTTGTAATGTATGTTTCATTTTTCTTTATTTTAAATTCTTAATGTTGAATTTTAAATAATACTTTCGTGGAAACGGTCAATTAGATTGTAAATGTCTTCGTAACGTGCTAATTGAAATTTCCAAGTTTCTGGAATGGCATCAAATCCGTAATGTAATCCTGCTAATCCACCAGCAATTGCAGCGGTTGTGTCTGTGTCTTCTCCTAGATTTACTGCTTTTAAAACACATGCTTCATATGTTTCAGTTGTTAAAAAACACCAGAGAGAAGCTTCTATTGAATGTAATACATAACCACCTGCATTAATTTCTTCATTTCGATATTCAATAATATCATTTTGTAAAACTCTTTTAAATAGATCAACTTCTTCTGTATTAAATTCATGTGTTTTACTAAAGGAATTTATAATTGCTTTCACTTCTTTATATGCTTGAAACTTTTCAGTTCCATTCAATAACAATAAGCCAAATTCTACATAGACAAAACATGCAAAAATTGATCTAAAATGTCCATGTGTAATTGCAGAAATATCTTTGATAATTTTATAACGATCTTCAATATTGTCAACATTCTTCAAAAAATATACTAAAGGTAGTGTACGCATTAGTGAGCCATTTCCATTGTCTTCTTCAAAAATATTTCCTGAAAAATAAGCAGATTCACCTTTTACAATTCTATCTAAAGTATGTCTAGTAGTTCCACCAATATCAAATACTTTATGATGTGCGCCCCAATATCCTTCTTGATACCATTTTACAAATGTTTTTCCAATATCTTCTAGATCATATCCGTTTGACAGACTTTCGGTAAGACATAAGGTTAATGAACTATCGTCAGACCAAGTTCCTGGTGGTTGATTCCAACACATATAGCCCATCATATCTTTTACAGGATTTTGAGTTAAATAACTCCTTGAAGAAAACTCTACTGGAACGCCCAATGCATCACCTGTGGCAACTCCAAATATTCCTCCTTGTAAGCGTTCTAATAAGTTCATAATTTTTTGTTTTTAATGTTAAATGCTAAATGTTGAATTTTAAATTATTTTTCACTCATAACTCATAACTCATAACTCATAACTCATAACTCATAACTCATAACTCATAACTCATAACTCATAACTGTATCTGTACTACTTGTTTTGATTCCACATCTCTAAATGAGTTTGTAGTAAAAATTGTTTTATATATACTTTCTAATGCTTCAAATCCTTTGTTAAAGATGCCGTGACTTACGATTAAATGTACATCTCCTACATTTTTTTCTTGCAATGCTTTTCCAAGTCCTAAAAATGTGCCACCACCATCGCAAATATCATCGATAACAACTCCTGTTTTACCTTTTAAGTCGTCAGCATATACTGTAAATCCAGATAATGCTCCTGTTTTTACGTCTCGTTTTTTAGAACATTCAATCACTTCAATTCCTCCTAAATAGGCTGATAGTTTGTATATCTTTTTTAATGCGCCACCATCAGGTGAAATTAATACGATTTCGCCTTTTATAGTTGCTATACATTGTTTTACATATTCATGATTGTCAATAACTTCTACATTGTTTAATAGCGCTGGTGTAACTTCTGAATGCGGATCAAATACAGTGACTTTTTCATAATTTTGACTGTTAATGATATCTGCATAAACTTTGATGCTTAACGGTTCTCCTGAAACCATCACACGATCTTGACGTGCAGCTGGAACATACGGAATGAACAAGTTAATTTCTTTTACGTTCATTCTTCGTAAAGCATTCGTTGCTAACAAAATAAATCCTACATCATTGAAAGAAGTAATGCGTTGTGTAATGGTAACAGCTTCATGTGGCATTTCTTTAATCTTGATATGTGGCTCACCTCCAGAAAATGTAAACGTTTCAAATTCAAGTGATTTTCCAAAAGGAGTAAAGTTTGTATTTAAATGTAAATAATTCATATTAGCGTTATTTATACGCAAATATAGAATGCTTTTTTAGTTTTGCAAATTATTTTGTGTATTTTTTACGTTAATTTAATTTTGGATTAAAAGATTTGATGATTAAATCACACAAAAAGTGCTTCATATTTTGTATCTTTTTGTCTTTGAAAAACTGATATGAAAGAAGAGAGAAAGTACTGTAAAGAGAGTATTAAGCCAGTGCTAAAGCCAATTGATTATGTGCGAAAAAGACCAGCAATGTTTATTGGTCGCGTGGATGAAATTGGAAATCTACAAATTATTTCATTTTTATTAGAATGTTTAAAACTGCATTCAAACTGGCGAAACGTAAGTTTTAGCTACCTGAGAAACGATACATTTCAATTTGTGATAGTGTTTTAAATTTTGAGTTAACTCCTGAGAATATAAATTCAGTAGGTTATGAAATCTACGTTTTACCAGCTTTGTCTGAACGTTGTGTTATTCAATCGGAAGGAAGAGAATTAATATATGAAAAGGGTGAATTGATTTCAGAACAACACAGAACTAAAGTTGATAAGTTAAGCATACTATTTAAGTTTGATACTACAATTTTACGCAGCAAAAAATTACCTAAACATTTATTATTCAACTTATTTAAACGTTATTCTTTTTTGTATCCAGAAAGAGAAATTCATGTGTTTGAAAATGAAAAATCTATTGCTTATTTTTCTTCAAACGGAATGCAAGATTGGTTTGAAACACAGAGCTTTGATGCTCAACTTTTAATGAAACCATTTGAAGTTTTTGTTGAAGATACTCCAGTTGATTTGAAGGCTGAAATAGTTTTTTCTATACATGATGGAAATGAAAGATTCTCTACGATTACTTTACCTAGAGTTGATTTTGTAAGAGATAATGGAACACATGCTAAAGGTTTTTTGAAAGGTTTGAAACTGGTAGTTCGGGAAATTATTGGTGAAGATAATCGTAATTCTATATTTTCAGAATACCGGAATCCGATAGGTGTTTTTAAGTTATCTTATCCTGCAATAATGTTTCATGGTCCAACAAGAAATTAAGTTGGAAGTGAAGAGTTAGTAGAAGTGTTTTCAATACAAACACAAGAACAATTATTAACAAATGCTGATTTTAGAAAAGCAGTTTTAACCTTATTTGGCTTATAAAGACTTTACTCGATAATCAAGATTTAAATGCTCCGATGCTTGTGTCGAAATGTTTTTTAATTGTTTCCGTTAAATGCTTCGTTAGCTTGCTCCGAAGTAGTTGACTTTTTAAAATTTGATAGAACTACTTTTAAATTCAGTAAAAACTAAATAGATTTTCATGCAAGAATTTTAATGTCTGGTATTAAAAGTGGCGAATAGTCTGGAGAATTTCTTCAGACTATTTTTTTAGTATTATTTAATATCAAACAAGAAACCTTCTTTTTGCAATTTGAAGTATTGTTTTTTATTAAATTTGAACAAATTGGCTGGTCGTCCACGTCCTTCAGATACTTTTTCGTCCAATTCTTCTAAGATTTCAAAGCTTAATATTTTTTTACGGAAGTTTCTGCGATCAATTTTTTTCTCCAGAATGGTCATGTAGAGTTTTTCCAAATCGGAAAATAGAAATTTGGTTGAAAGTAAATCAAAACCAATAGGTTCGTACGTCAATTTACTACGCAAACGCGCTTTTGCCTTATCCAGAATAATAGGATGATCAAACGCTAACTCGGGCAATTCATTGATAGGAAACCATGCAACATCTTGCGCATCAGTATCAGCTTTTATTTCGTGATGCGAAGGTTTTACCAACGCAAAATATGCTACAGAAATCACGCGATTTCGCGGATCGCGACCAGGTTTTCCAAAGGAGTATAACTGCTCTAAATAATCAATTGTGACGTTGGTTTCTTCCTTTAATTCACGTTCTACGGCAGTTTCTAAACTTTCATTTTCTAACACCAAACCACCAGGTAAAGCCCATGAACCTTGAAATGGAGGTACTTTTCTTTTAATTAAAAGCACGTTCAATTGATGGTCTTTATACCCAAATACTACGGCGTCAACTGCTACACGAATCTTTTGCATCATAAGGCAAAAATACAAATTAACGTGAATTCGCTATAACTTATTTGTAAAAGCGTTTTTTAACTTTTCAAAAAACTTAGGGAACTCATATTGAGTAGGCTATTACATAGAGTTATTTTAAATGATAAGAATAAAAATATTTTATCGCTCACTTAAAATAAAATATATAGGTTTTAGTTTGTCTTAACACTATCCATAGTTAGAACTATGAATAACTTTTTATTTTTAACCAGAAATGAATAGAGACTTATTCATATGAAATGCTATTCCTAAGTCATAGTAGTAACATCATTCTATGATATTTTAAAAAATCGCCTATGAAACAGACAATACTGTTATTATTCTACGTTTTTTTGAGTCACTCAAGTGCACAGACTAAGGTGTCAAGTGATGAATCATTTGATGAGTTATTACAATCGTATTCTAAATTTATATATAAAGATGCTTCCAAAGCATTAACGTACGCACTTAAAGCAAGAGGAATAGCTGTAGTAAATGCAAATAATGAGCAATTAGCACAAGTGTTTTACTGTATTTCTAAATGTCATTATAAACTAGGTGAAAACAAGATTGCTTTACAAAATATTAAGTCAGCGATATCCAAAGCTGTACTTTTCAAAGATGCTAAACTGCTGTATAATTGCTTTTGTTTAAAGGGAGATATTTTTTCAGAATTAGGAGAAGATTCTAAAGCACTTATTGCTTATCTAAAAGCGAAAGAGTACGCTAAAGATATTGGAGATGTTCTTTATGAAGTAAATACTCTATCTAGCATTGCTTACATAAAAAAAATACATAAAGACTTTGAAGAAGCAATTAACAACTACAAAAGCATATTAAAACTATTAAATACAGTAGAAGACAATAGAGGGGTAGATTATTATAAGATTATTGCATTTATGAATATCGCTGATATATACCTTTGGATAGAAAATACTGATGAAGCTGTATTATATAACGATGCAGGACTAAAGAAATGTCCAAAAACAAAAAAATGGGCATATTATCCTTTATTAATGAATAAAGCTATTATCCATTATCAAAGAGAGCAATATACTCAATGTATTGTATTAGCCAAACAAATTAAAGACACTGCCATAAAAGATCAAGAGGAAAAACTATATATAACTTCTTTATTTTACCTTGGAAAAAGTGCATACAAACTAAAAAAATACCAAGAGTCTATACATTATTTAGAAACGGCATTGACTGTTACAAGCAGTTCTGGAAATGTAAATATTAATGAAAAAGAATCACACGAATTTTTAGCACTCGGATATAACAAACTTGGAAATTCTGAGAAAACATCGTTTCATTTTGAAAAATATACAGTATTAGAAAAAAAACAAAACTTAGAAGATTTAAGAATCAATAATGAAACTCATGAGTTAGTAGATGTTGTTCCTTTAAAAACAGAAATAAACCAATTGGGAAAGAAGCTAACTAAACAAACAAAAAGTGAAAAGAAGTTAGTGATTCTATTCGTATGCTTGCTTGGTCTATTTATAGGTATTGCGATGTATTATAAAGTAGAAGGGAGATTGATAAGGAAGAAGTTTGAAGAACTCTTGAAAAAAGTCTCTCAATTAGAACAGCATAAACCTGTAGCAGTAGTTCACAAAAAAAATAAAGCACCTGATCAAAAGGAAAGAATGCTTTTAGATAAAATTGCGGACTTTGAAAAAGAAGAATATTATCTATCTACAGCGTGTAATTTAGCTTTTATGGCTCAAAAATTAGAAACCAATACTTCTTACTTATCTAAAGTAATCAATACGCATAAAGGAAAATCGTTCTCAAATTATATTACAGAGTTACGAATCAATACAGCTTTAGTTCGATTAAAAAATGATAAAAAACTACATTCTTACACAATTCAAGGTATCGCAGAAGAATTTGGATTCAAACGACAGGAAACATTTGCAAGAGCTTTTAAAACACATACAGGCATAAATCCTTCACAATATTTAAAAAATCTTTCCAAAACCAGTTAATTTATTGATAAATCATAAATTGTCAATGCTATCATTTTGGTTTTTGCTAAATATAATCTTGCTTCACAAAAAGTTTAATACCTAAACAGAAAAAACTATTATGAAAAAAAAGAAATTAAAAAAACTGTCTATCCGTAAACATCGTATTTCAAACTTAGCTTTACTTCATAAAATGCTAGGAGGCGCATTAAATCCTAATGCAAATACAGAACCTAGTGGCGGCGTGTCAAATACCCTTGAAGATCCATCAAAGGAATCAGACTGCGCTTCGTGGTGTTTCATTACCTGTAATACAAATGGAGCCACAACAAGAGCTCAGCCTCCATCAGAAAATGAAGAATGTCGTAACTTTGAAACCAATAATATACGTATTCCTTAGTAGCTTTTACGATACATAATATACATGGAAGGTGTTGATATATCATAAATAATCAACACCTTTTTTTTATGCTTAAAAGAAAAATGACTTACTTTACATCATTGATTTTGAGTTCAAAAATGACGAGCAATATGTACTACTGTTGTTAAAATCATGAACTCATTTACTACTGCGTATGTCATATAAATTTTAAATGCATACGAATCTAAAACAGCATTGAAAGCGTGCGACAACACAATCTCAATACAAGTCGAATGGTCGAATTTGTCGGTTCGTTACATCGCAACTTTATAAAATGTATGTACCTAAGGACATTTTATAAAGACGTTTAATCTTAGGAGATATATTCAATAGAATTATGAGCAATTTAAAAGTAGCTTTTGGAAAATTTTCATTAAAAGAAGAGCAAAAATCAGCAATTAACGGAGGAGCAGATGGTCACTGGTGTAGAAGAACTAAGTACACTTCAAATCCTAATGCTTGGATGATTAGAGACGTATACTTGCATAAAGATTCTGGTATAGCAGAACCAGATCAACCACTTGGAGACAGAGGTTAAATCACCGAACTATAGTGTTAAAAAATTCCTTATGATCATGTTGGTCATAAGGAATTAAAAAATTAAAAAAATATGATTTTAATCTTGTGTGAAAGTAAAGACCTAAGTGTTTCTGAAGTAATAGATTGGATTTCTTTTTTAGGGTATAATTACAAACGAGTGAATACAGATCATTTGATTGATGGCAATTATACTTTGAAGTTAACTAATGATCAAGTTTCGTATCAAAGCAATAGCATCACAGACGATGTAAGCATGATATGGTATCGAGGCGGATCAGAAGTTTCATCATACAAATATCCTGTTTTAGAAAAAATAAATGCAGCAAAAAGTAGGGTGATTTATAATAGTATGAAGATGGAGAAGAAAATGCTTAAAAAGAGTTTGTATGATAATGTATTGGAAAAAGAATGGTTGAGTAATCCTTTGCAAATTGATAAATCGAATAAAATATCAACCTTACGTTTGGCAAAAGAGTGCGGAGTAGATATACCGAGTTCATTAATCACGAATTCTAAGCAGGAGTTATTAGATTTTTTAAATGAACACAAAGAACTTATTGTGAAACCAATCTATGAAGCTTACGATTTTAACTTGCATAAGGAGGAAATATATATGGAATATACAAGTTCAATATCCTTGCCTTTTATTCAAAAATTAGAGGCAACTTTTTTTCCTTCATTATTTCAAGAGCGACTTCAAAAGGAATTTGAGATAAGGTCTTTTTATTTAGATGGAGATTTTTACAGCATGGCTATTTTTTCTCAAAATGATAGTCAAACAGAAGTTGATTTCAGACGATATAATAATGAAAAACCAAATAGATCTGTCCCTTTTAAGCTGCCAGAAAATATAGAAAAAAAGATCAACAAGCTCATGCGTACAATGGAATTAAAAACAGGTTCCATTGATATTGTCAAAACCAAGGATGGCCGTTACGTTTTTTTAGAAGTAAACCCAATAGGGCAATTTGGAATGGTTTCGGGAATCTGCAATTATAATTTAGAAAAAATCATAGCTACTTATCTGATTAAAAATGAAAAATGGAAGAAACAAGTAAAGAGTTAAAAAGTATTCTTGGTGAGGAAGCGCTAAAAAACTTACCAATAACTACACAGTTAATGAAAAAAATGAAAATGAATGAAGATCCAAATTCCATAATGGCCTTTTTTAAAAGTGATTTTCATGGTTCGGACATGCATCGCGATGCCGGACAGTATAAACCAATTTCAACAATTCACAATGAATAATACACATTCACAATATTTCTTACTATACGCTAGTTGTATTCCCGTAAAAGGCATCTCAAGGAGTTCTATTTACGACATACAAAGAAACTGTTTAAGACTCATTCCTAACTTGATATATGATGTAATTAAAGATGCAGAAAATAGAACAGCTGGAGAGCTAAAGAAAAAATATTATAACGAGTATGATAAAGAAATAGATATCTTTTTTCAGGAGTTAATAGAAGATGAACTAGGTTTTTTTACCGATACACCAAAACTATTTCCAAAGCTGAGTTTAGCATGGGAATCATCTTCTCAAATTTCAAACGCTATTATAGAGATTAAAGAGAAATCTGAACTCGATTATAATTCCATTTTTTCTCAACTAGATGACTTAGGTTGTACTTCTATAGAACTCAGGTTTACAGGCAGTCCTACGATTGATTTTATTGAACATATTTTAACAGCATGCAATCATAGTAGAATCGTATCAATTTCTATGATTCTTCCTTATGCTGATCAATTTCAAATAGACAATATTTCTTATTTGTCAAGTAAGAATCTGAGAGTGAACAAAATAATTATTCATTCTGCAAAAGAAAATAAGAAGATCTCCAATAATTATATGGTCGCTAAAATTTATTACACCACTAGTCAGCTTAATAATTCTAGTTGCGGTCAAATTTGCAAGGAAAATCTAATTATCAATAGTGACCTGTTTAGAGAATCTCAAAAATATAACTCGTGTCTCAATAAAAAAGTAACCATCACAGAAAATGGAGACATTAAAAACTGTCCTTCTTTTAAAAAGAAATTCAGCAACATAAAGGTCAAAAAACTTAAAGAAGCAATAACTGATGCTAAATTTCAAGAACTATGGCATATTAGAAAAGATAATATCAATATCTGTAAAAGTTGCGAATTTAGATATAGTTGTATGGATTGTAGAGCATATACCCAAGATCCTAAAAATAAATACTCAAAACCTCTCAAATGCTCTTACGATCCCAAAACAATGTCGTGGTAAAAAGCTCTTTATTGAAACTAACTGTATTTAATCTTTCTCAAAATTCGAATCGTTGCTTTGTACAATTCGTAAATATCACGATCGTACTTTTTTAACAATGGTTTTGCTTGGTTTAATTTGTCTTTTGCTTCCAAAAAACTGTTTAAATAGCAAATCATATAGGTTGCAGGAAGATTGCGTAAATCGTGATCTTCGTTTTCTGTAATCGGAATGCTTTTCTGCAATTTTTCTAAAATGATATTGTTGGTATTATAAATATGATGCAGTGTTTTTTTGTCGAATTGCGGTGCTTCAAAAATTAAATTACTATCCAAACCGTACATTCCGTTTGGCTTGAAGGTGATCGTTACTTTCTCAAGCGGATAATATTTGTATTTATTTTGAAGTCCAAGCGGCACATATTCAATAATAGTAAATGCATCTTCGTTGTAGGTGATTTCAACCTGATCTAAAGCAGAATAAAACAATTTTACTTGCTCGTTAATCAATTCAATATCAACGCGCGAATAGAAGATTTTATCTTGCTGTTTTTGCTTAATTCCTGCCCAACAAACGACAAACTGTTCTTTGAATACTTGGTAGTGTGATTCTAAGTTTTTGTGTTCATTGGTGATAAAATTAATGACACTATCTAGCGTTAATTTGATATTATTCTGAGCGCTTTTTTCAATGGTTTTTACGATTTCAGAATTGACATCTTTAATTTCAATATCAAACACTTTTGGCATCGAAATACTACCATCACGAAGAAAAACAGAGCCACCATAATACTTCCAAATGTTCTTACGTAATGAAGTAATTTGATCGTTTGGACGAATCGTTACCAAACCTATTACTTTTCCTTTGGGCAAATGCGAAAAGTGGATATTTTCATACTGTACAATAGGCGGATTGGTTAAATATGCATTGATTAAATTCTGAATTTTACTATCATCAAAAAAGTCAACACCTACAATCTTGTTGTCTTCGTCTTCTACGCCGATAACGATATATGAATTATTTTTTGGATTGCTATTAGAAAGTGCGCAGATGTGTTTCAAAAACTTTGCCTTTCCTTCTTTCTCGCCAATATTTAATTTTCGCTTTTTGTCATAAAAACTATTCTCGTCGTTATGAGCGAGTAAATTTTTAATCAAAAGGCGTTTATTAATCATAATAAGCTAAGTTCTTTTTGAATATTTTCTCTAGCAATGGCTTCCCACAAATCGTGATATTTTTTGGTGTAATAAATACGTGGACGTTCTAGAAAATGCTGCAATACTTTCTTTCTTCCTTTTTTGTACATAAAGTTGGGATAGATTATATATTCTTTTCGAATTTTTTTAGTGTATGCATAGTAGTTTTCCCAAGTTGTACCCAAAATTGCCAAATCAAAGTCCAAAAGATAGGCATTATCTTGATTTTGAGTATTTAGGATTTCATGTTTTTTTGTAGAAACAATCAAATTAAAGCAATTTTCTATCTTTTTTGGATCAATTTGTAGTTTTTCGAGTCGTTTTTGGGCAAATTCGGCGCTTTTTAATTCATTATTACTTTTAGTAGCATTGTAGATTATGTCATGATACCAAATAGCAAATAGTAATAGATCATAATCATTCAAATCAGCTTTATTCTTTGAAGCTAATTTCAACATATAATTAATGTGATCTAAATTGTGATAATGACGCTGATTTGAAGTGTATTTTTTGCTAATTTCTTCCCAAAGTTCTATCAATAATAATTCATCATCGGTATATTTCAATGTTAAATTTCGCCAAGAAGTATAGGGTTTATTATACATTATGATTTCTTTACAATCGTACTAGAAGCTTGCGCGGTACACATCACCATCAAGTCAGCAATATTTACATGTGCAGGACGTGAAACAATAAAATAAGCGATCTCAGCAACATCTTGAGGTTTCAAAGGTTGATAACCTTGGTATACTTTTTCGGCGCGTTCTTCATCACCTTTAAAACGTACATCGCTAAATTCGGTTGCTACCAACCCTGGATTAATCGCTCCTACGCGAATTCCATGTGCATTCAAGTCAATTCGCATTCCTTGGTTTAGTGCGTCAACAGCATGTTTACTAGCACAATACACATTTCCGTTCGGATATACTTCTTTTCCAGCAGTAGAACCAATATTTAAAATATGACCATTTTTTCGTTCCACCATTTGCGGAATAATAGCTTTGCTCACATACAACAAACCTTTTACATTGATATCTAACATAGCGTCCCAATCGTCCAAACTTCCACTTTGAATCGGATCTAAACCATGTGCATTTCCTGCATTATTGATTAAAATATCTATCGTTTGAAAATTTTCAGGTAGGGAAGCAACTGCGTTTGCTACTTTTTCCTTATCGCGCACATCAAAATTTAAAGTGTGAACTTCTGTGTATGCATTTAGCTCATTTTGGAGTTCGTCCAGACGTTCTTGTCTACGTCCGCAAAGAATCAGTCGTAAATTATGTTTTGCAAATTCACGTGCAATTTCACGTCCTATTCCACTGGTGGCACCTGTAATAAAAGCTGTTTTTTTCATATTCATTTCCCGTGCAATCGGGAATCTTTTTAATTAAACTCAATACTAATATCTAAAACCTCACTACTACGAAGTTACGGAACTTTGTGTCCCTGACTTTCCACTAATAGTGTAAACCAATCTTCCAAAGACAAATCAATTTCAGTAGCTTTTGCTGCGTTGGTAATGCGTTCTGGCGTTGTAGTTCCAATCACAGGATGTACGTTTGAAGGATGTTTTAAAATCCACGCTAGTACCAATTGATCTTTGGTAGCATGATACTTCTCCGAAAGTTCATCTAGTACTTTGTGAATTCTTGTATTTTGCTCAGTTTCTTCTCTAAAAATACTTCCTAACGGTTGCCACGCCATTGGTAAAATAGAATTTGTGATCATAAAATCGAGTGTTCCATTGTGCATCGCGTCAAAATCAGTCAATGAAAACTGAATTTGATTTGCTGAAATATCACTTTTAGTACCAACCATTGTCATTTGTGATGGTGTGAAATTAGAAACTCCAAAATTTTTGATTTTTCCTTGTGTTTTCAGTTGATCGATCGCTTTGGCAATCTCGTCAGGATGCATCAATGGACTTGGTCTGTGTAATAACAACAAGTCTAAATATTCGGTTTGTAAATGCTTCAAAGAAGTTTCCGCTGACCAAATAATATAGTCTGATGAATAATCGTAATGTTTTATCTTATTTGGACGATTCTCTGTTTGATACTGAATACCGCATTTGGAAATAATTTCAATGCTTTCACGATTTATTCCGCTTTGTGCGAATGCTTTTCCAAAATCGGCTTCGGTAGTATAATCACCATAAATATCTGCGTGATCGAAGGTGGTAATTCCAGCATCTTTACAATGATGCATCATCTCAATCATTTGAGGAGTTGAGAGTTGTTTTCCCCAAATTCCCCAGGTCATGGTTCCTGCAATAATTCTTGAATAATTTGTATTCACAGTATAAATAAGTTTTCCTGTAAAAGTACAAATTTTGATAATTCCGAACCGTCAGTTCGAGTAGTTTTTCGAAATGTAATGAAGAAAAATTGTATCGAGAACTAGTTTGAAATCCAAAGTACTTCTCGATATAAAATCTTTGCAAGATTTCACTCGAAGTGACGTTTTGAAAATAGAAGCTATCGCAAGTTTCTAACTCTCGATAACTTCTAAGCCAGTCCAAAAGCATGAGCGGTCTGAAGCGAAGCGTGTCTAAGAGATTCCCGTCTTCGCGGGAACAAGTCTAAAAAACTGACGCTCTAATTTTCTTCCAAAGTCTTGTTAAAATAAATCCAGAAGAAAGTGCAACAATAGTTAGTGTCAGTGCAAGCGTAGTTTCTCCATAAATCCAATATCCCGTTGCAAACATAATGCTGTAAATAAAAATCATGGCAATTAACATGGCTAAAATTCCAGAAGGAACATTCCAAGGTTTTGTGTCTGTTATAATCTCAACATTAGCTGCTTCTGCATCAGCAATCGTTTTTTTCCAGCCAGGTCCGCCAGGTTGTATCTTTTTATAAAAGTTAAATAGAGTTTGTTTAGTTTCAGGTTGTGTTAAGAAAGTAACCGTTAGCCAAACAATAGTTGTAATCAAAACTACAAATGGAAATTGTGCATAGCTTGGCATCAATCCTTCTATGGTGTTTCCATCTAAATCCTTGTATGTGAATAAAATTTGCCCAACAACAGTCAATTTAAATAATATAGAAATAACACCAGAAACAATCATGGCAGAAATTTCACTCCATGCATTAATTCGCCACCAAAACCATCTTAAGATAAAAATTAGTCCTGTTCCAGCTCCAAACATGATAATAATATCAAAAAGCTGACTTGCATTTTGTAATTTCAACGCAAGAAATGCACTTAAAGCCATTAATACAATAGTTGAAATTCGTCCAACATTAACCAATTCTTTTTCGGAAGCCTCTTTATTCACATTTTGTTTATAAAAATCATTCACGACATAAGACGATCCCCAATTTAAGTGTGTTGAAATTGTAGACATATACGCAGCTACTAAGGAAGCTAAGACCAAACCTAATAATCCACTTGGTAATTTTGTCAACATGGCAGAATACGCAACATCATGCCCTAATTTATCATCCGTAATTGTTGGAAAAGCTTCTCGAATACTTTCTAAATCTGGAAATACAACTAAAGAAGCCAGCGCAACTAAAATCCATGGCCACGGACGCAAGGCATAATGCATAATATTGAAGAAAAATGTTGCGCCAATCGCGTGATTTTCATCTTTTGCAGCTAACATACGTTGTGCAATATAACCGCCTCCGCCAGGTTCTGCACCAGGAAACCAAGAACTCCACCATTGTACAGCCAACGGAATAACAATAAGCGTAATGAGGATTTCTTTATTATTAAAATCAGGGAAAATATTGAGTTTACTGGCTACGTTTTCATGTGTTATTAAGTTTTCTAATCCGCCAACTTCTGGAAGATTTACACAATAATATGCAGCTCCAATTGCTCCTGCCATGGCAACAAAAAACAATAAAAAATCGGTATACACAACACCTTTAAATCCACCAATGGCACTAAAAACTACAGTAATTACTCCAGCATACACAACCGTTTCCCAAGGTTGTAAACCTAGCATTACAGATCCGATTTTTATGGCAGCAAGCGTTACTCCAGCCATCGCAAATATGTTAAAAATAACACCTAAATATAAAGCACGGAAACCTCTAAGAAATTTTGCAGGTTTTCCGCCATAGCGCAATTCATAAAATTCAATATCAGTAGCTACATTCGATTTTCGCCACAATTTTGCATACACAAAAACCGTTAACAAACCTGTAATTAGAAAAGCCCACCACATCCAGTTGGAAGAAACACCATCTTTTCGAACAATATCTGTGACAAAATTTGGTGTATCGGTTGAAAATGTGGTTGCTACCATAGAAACACCCAAAATCCACCAAGGCATATTTCGTCCCGATAAAAAATATTCGGTACTATTTTTTCCAGAAGTTTTAGAAACATAAATTCCAATTCCTAAAACAATAGCAAAAAATCCAAAAATAAGGCTATAATCTAATCCTGATAATTCCATAAATTTCAATTCAAAAAAAAGCAATACAATCCGCAAGCGAAGTAACTGTAAGGCTTTGAGTTATCAACAAAAAAAGGAGATCACTGACGATTCCTTGTACTTTTGAGTTTTAAAGGCTTCAATATATAAATATCCTAAATATTTTAACCAATTATTAACAGCAATAAACGAATAATTTTGACAATTTGCATTGTTAAAATGTGATTAGTAAATTCACGCCTCAAAAAAAGTACCTAAATGGAAGAGACAATAGATATTAGAGCTATTAACGAAAAAATTGAAAAAGAAAGTGCCTTTATCGATTTATTAACGATGGAAATCAATAAAGTAATCGTTGGACAAAAGCACATGGTAGAGCGTTTATTAATAGGCTTACTTGGAAAAGGACATATTCTGTTGGAAGGTGTTCCTGGACTAGCAAAAACTTTAGCCATTAACACGTTAAGTAAAGCTGTACAAGGAAGTTTTAGTAGAATTCAGTTTACTCCTGATTTGCTTCCAGCAGATGTTGTAGGAACTTTAATCTACAACATGAAAGAGAATGATTTTTCAATTAAAAAAGGACCAATTTTTGCAAATTTTGTGTTGGCAGATGAAATCAACCGTGCGCCAGCTAAAGTACAATCGGCATTACTAGAAGCCATGCAGGAAAAGCAAGTGACCATTGGTGATGAAACGTTTATACTAGATAAACCTTTCTTAGTAATGGCAACACAAAACCCTGTAGAACAAGAAGGAACATATCCATTACCAGAAGCACAAGTAGACCGTTTTATGTTGAAAGTTGTGATTGATTATCCTAAAATGGATGAAGAACAACTCATCATGCGTGCAAACCTTAAAGGAACTTTTGAAAAAGTAAATCCAGTGGTTTCTGTAGACCAAATTTTAAAAGCACAAGAAGCTGTGAAAGAAGTCTACATGGATGAAAAAATTGAAAAATACATCTTGGATATCATTTTTGCTACTCGTTATCCTGAAAAATATAAACTAGAAAACTTAAAACCATTAATCAGTTTTGGAGCGTCACCTCGTGGAAGTATCAACTTAGCAAATGCTGCTAAATGTTTTGCTTTTATAAAACGTAGAGGTTACGTGATCCCAGAAGATGTGCGTGCTGTAGTACACGATGTATTACGTCACAGAATCGGAATTACCTATGAAGCAGAAGCTGAAAATATTACTTCCGAAGAAATCATCAACAAGATTGTAAACGAAATTGAAGTGCCATAAATAGTAGTGAGTTATGTGTGTTGAGTATTGAGTTCATTTCTCAAGAAAGTACTGTTTATGATAACAAACTAACTGTAAGCTGAATACCGTTCACTGAATACTGAAACAATGGATACGAAAGAGTTACTTAAAAAAGTACGAAAAATAGAGATTAAAACACGCCGATTGAGCGATCATATCTTTGGAGGAGAATATCATTCTACCTTTAAAGGAAGAGGAATGACGTTTAGTGAAGTGCGTCAGTATCAGTTTGGCGATGATGTTCGAAATATTGATTGGAATGTAACAGCACGTTACAACGAACCATACATTAAAGTTTTTGAAGAAGAACGCGAATTAACCATGATGTTGATGGTAGATGTTTCTGGATCAGAACTTTTTGGAACAAATACTCAATTTAAAAACGAAACGATCACAGAAATTTCTGCAACGCTAGCATTTTCTGCAATGCAAAACAATGACAAAGTCGGGTTGATTCTATTTTCAGATGAAATTGAATTGTTCATTCCTCCTAAAAAAGGGAAATCACACGTATTGCGTATTATTCGTGAATTGTTAGAATTCAAACCAAAAAGTACCAAAACAGACATATCGCAGGCGCTAAAATTCTTATCAAGCGTAATGAAGAAAAAAGCGATTGTATTCATGTTGTCTGATTTTATTGCTGATGATTATGAACAAACGTTGAAAATTTCTGCAAAAAAACACGACTTAACAGGAATTAGAATCTATGACAAGCGTGAAGAAGAAATTCCAAACTTAGGAATTGTGCAAATGCTCGATGGAGAAACTGGTGAAACAATGTTGGTCAATACTGGTTCAAAAACAGTACGTAGAAACTACGCGAAATTTTACCAAGAAAAAGTAAACTACTTCAAAGAATTATTCTCTAGAAGTGGCGCAGGTGTTTTAAGTACACGTGTTGACGAGAGTTACGTAAAAAAATTATTAGGCTATTTTAAAAGAAGAGGCTAAACGAATGATGAATAACGAAATAAGAATCATACATAAAAAAAGACAACGATCTGAAACAAAAAGATCATTCTTAGGAATGAGTGGTTTTTGGATGGCTTTCTTTTTTCTATTTGCGAGCTATTCATTTGCCCAAAAAGTGACAGCAGTTGTAGATTCTACAAACATAAAAATTGGAGAAGAAATAAAACTATCCATCTCTGTAGAAGCAGATTCTATGGCAAGTGTATTCTTCCCTGAAGGCGATAAACTTTTTTTGCCTTTAGAGCTGTTGGAGTCGTACAAAACAGATACTGTTAAAAAAGACGCACAATATCAGTTAACCAAAAAATACGGATTAACGCAGTTTGATTCGGGAACATACTTTATTCCGAAACAAAAAATACTTATCAATGAAAAGCCATTCTTTACAGATTCTATTCGTGTCGCTGTGGCGGATGTTGTTGTAGATACATTAAAGCAGAAAATGTTTGAAATAAAATCGATCGTTTCTGTAGAAAAAGGAAGTAGCAATTGGTGGAAATATGTGCTAATTGTATTAGGTTTATTAGTATTGTTTGGCTTGTACTTTTACTATTTTGTATTTCAGCTAAAAGCGAAAAAGAAGAAAAAGAAAAAAGCCGAAATTCCTCCGTACGATCGTGCGTTGTTGCAATTGAACGAACTTGATAATTCTACTCTTTTACTCAAATCAGAATACAAAGATTACTATTCTGAATTAACAAACATTGTTCGTCAATACATTGAAGAAGAAGTGCGAATCGATGCTTTAGAAAGCACCACAGCAGAACTCATTCGCAAAATAGAAGCACAAAAAGATGCTGGATATTTAGATTTAAAAGATGATACCATCAAAAATCTAAAAAACGTATTACAAACAGCCGATTTGGTAAAGTTTGCCAAATCAAAACCTGATGATACCATCATAAAAGCCGATCGTAACTTAGTAGAACACATTGTAGTTGCTACCAAAGAAGCGATTCCAGAAATTACAGAAGAAGAACGTAAAAAAGACGAAGAATATAAACTCCGACAAATAGAAGAACAACGCAAAAAACGTCGTTTCAGAAATACTGTCATAGGAGTTGCTGCAATGATTGTTGTTTTTGGAAGCCTTATCGGATACGCAACATTATCATATGTAAAAGAGCATACCTACATTGGGCATTCTATGAGTGATTTAATCGATGGAGAATGGGTAACAAGTACCTATGGTGCATCAGACTTTACTATTGATACGCCACAAGTACTCAAACGAATGACACCGATAAAAAGTAAAGACAGTGTTCCGTTGCCTGTTGAAACAGAGATATTCGCATATCAAAGCCATTTAGCTCCATTTTCGGTAGCTTTAGAAGTAGTTACCTTCAAGCAAAAACCGGAAATTACTCTAGACGATATAGGTGAGCAAATTGTTAAAAGCTTTGAAGAAAGAGGCGCAACGGAAATGATTGTCAAATACGACGAATATGAATCGCCAACAGGAATAGAAGGACTAAAAATTCATGGGTCAGGAACATTTGTAGATGAAGAAAGTCCATTTGGAGGCACACAACGTCGTGCATACGAAGCATACATATTTGAAGAAGGTCGTGGTATACAAATACTAAAACTCATGCATGCAGAAGATGACGAAAACGGAGAAAAAATAGTTGATAGAATCTTAAATTCCATAGCGCAAATAGAAACGAATGATAATAGATAATTACAGTTTTGCTCATCCACAATTTTTCTGGCTGCTATTGTTCATTCCATTAGCAATTGCTTGGTATATTTGGAAAAAACCAAAGCAATTAGCAGCGGTAAAAATGTCAAGCTTGCAAGGTTTTAAAGCAACGCAGAGTATCTTGCCAAGGCTAAAGCCAATACTATTTGTATTACGAATGTTGGCAGTTATAGCTCTAATTACGGCATTGGCACGTCCGCAAACCAAAGAAGTTTCTACACGTATCAAAACCAATAAAGGAATTGATATTGTGATGGCAATCGATGTTTCAGCGAGTATGTTGTCTAAAGATTTACGACCAAATAGACTTACAGCGCTTAAAAAAGTTGCTGCCGAGTTTATAGATGGACGACCAAGCGATCGTATAGGATTGGTAGTATATGCAGGAGAAAGCTTTACCAAAACACCAATAACAACCGATAAAAACATCATACAGAATGCTTTAAAAAGTATCAAATTTAAACATGGTGAACTAATTGGCGGAACTGCTATTGGAATGGGATTAGCTACAGCTGTGAATCGATTAAAAGACAGCAAAGCCAAAAGTAAAGTTATTATACTACTGACAGATGGAGTCAACAATGCAGGATTTATTGAGCCGCAAATTGCTTCCGAATTGGCAGTAGAATACGGAATAAAAGTGTATACAATTGGTATTGGAACTAACGGAATGGCTTCTACACCAATGGCTATAAATCCTGATGGTACTTTTTTATACAGGAATATGCAAGTGGAAATTGACGAAAAACTGTTAAAGGAGATTGCAAAAACCACTGAGGGAAAATATTTTAGAGCAACCAATAGTAAAAAACTTGCTGAAATCTATGAAGAAATCAACAAGTTGGAAAAAACAGAAATCGAAGAATTTCGCTATACAAACTATGAAGAGAAATTCAGAATATTTGTATTTTTTGCGGGAATATTATTGCTGATAGAAATGCTATTGCGCAAAACACTATTTAGAAGTTTTATCTAAATCATGAGCAGAAAAGGAGTTGTCATATTAGGAAGTTCGCGAAGCAATGGAAACACACATACCATTGTATCTCAACTTCAACAAAAAACAGGTTTCGACATGATTGATTTGCAGCAATATAAAATCAATCACTTCGATTACGAGCTAAAAAATGAAGATGATTTCAATGCGCTGTTCAAAAAACTAACGGCAAACTATGAAACATTTGTATTTGCAACGCCAATTTATTGGTATACTATGAGCGGTGTGATGAAAGTATTTTTTGATAGAATATCTGATTTTTTGTTTGATGAAAAAGATATTGGAAGACGCTTGCGCGGAACAAAAATGGGTGTGATAAGTTGTGGTTCTGATAATGAAATTAAAGCAGGTTTTGAAATGCCTTTTGTAGAAAGCGCACAGTATTTAGGAATGGAATATGTAGGACATATTCATACATGGATAGAAAATAAAAAAATAACACCAACAGTTCAGCAAAGCATTACAGACTTTGCGAACCAATTGATGGAAAAATAATATGTTAGAAGAAAAAAAATATTTTTACTTACTAATTATCATCCCGATTGTGGTATTGGTATTCATACTCTTGCAACTTTGGAAACGAAGTGCGCAACGAAAATTTGCCAATAAACAATTATTAGAACGATTAAGTCCTGAAAAATCAATCTTTAAACCCATACTAAAGTTGACAATTTGGTGCTTGGCAATTGCTTCACTAGTAGTAGCATTGGTAAATCCGAAAATTGGCACAAAATTAGAAACCGTAAAACGTGAAGGTGTCGATATTGTTTTTGCGGTAGATGTTTCTAAAAGTATGTTGGCAGAAGATATTTCGCCAAGTAGATTGAACAAAGCAAAGCGTATCGTTTCTGAAATTATCAACAACTTAGGAAGCGATCGTATTGGAATTATTGCTTACGCAGGAAGAGCAGTACCACAATTGCCAATTACCACAGACTTTTCGGCAGCAAAAATGTTTTTGAATAATCTAAATACAAATATGTTGTCGTCACAAGGAACTGCATCGATGATGCTATTCGTTTGGCAAAAACATATTATGACGATGTAGAGCAAACCAACAGAGTATTAGTGATCATCTCAGACGGAGAAGATCATACAGGAGGCGCAGGAAAACTAGCCGAAGAAGCTACCAAAGAAGGCATAAAAACCTATACAATCGGAGTTGGAACACCAAAAGGTGGAAGAATTCCAATAAAAAGAAGAGGAATTACAGAATCATATAAGCGTGACTTACAAGGTGAAGTTGTGATTACAAAACTGAATGAAAAAACCTTAAAAGACATTGCTTCAGAAGGAAATGGTGACTATATTGATGGTACAGTTACAGAACAAGCTGTAGAATTTATCAAAAATCAATTAGGCGGCATGAACAAAACAGAATTTGAAGCTAAAAAATTCTCAGAATTTCAAGACCAATTTCAATGGTTTCTTGCTTTGGGAATCTTCTTATTGCTGTTGGATGTTTTTCTATTAGAACGAAAAACAGCATGGTTACAAAAGTTGAACTTATTTAATGAAAAAGGATCGTAAATAGTAACAGATGAAACACTTAAAATACATACTCATTTTATTGCTGACAGTATCTGTGACAAATGCACAAAATAAGGAAGCAGAACAGATCAAAAAAGAATCTAATAAATTCACGTATAACGCAAACAAAGCCTTACAAGAAAACAGTTTTGTAGATGCAGAAGCAGAATACAGAAAAGCAATTTCTAAAGATGGTGAAAATGCTACCGCGAAATACAACTTAGGAAATGCATATTACCAAAATGAAAGCTACGAAGAAGCCTTCAATCGTTACAAACAAGCTTCTGAAGTAGCATTGACAAAGGCTGAAAAACACAGTGCATATCACAACATGGGAAATGTATTCATGCAAAACAAAGAATACGAAAAAGCAGTAGCAGCGTATAAAAACGCATTGCGCAACAATCCTAAAGATGATGAAACACGTTACAATTTAGCTTTGGCTAAAGAAATGCTCGAAAAAAATCCTCCAAAAGAAGACGATAAGGATAAAAAAGACAAAGACCAAAAAGAACAAGAAAAAGAGCAAGACAAAAAAGACCAAGACAACAAGGACGAGAAAGATAAAAAAGACAAAGACAGCGATAAGGAGAAAGACGAAGGCGGAAAGGACGACAAAGATAAAGACGGAAAAGGAGACAAAGAAAAAGAAAAGAAGAAGCAAGACGATAAACAAGATCAAAATAAAGCTGATCAAAAAGACGATAAAAAGCAGCAACAGCAACCCAAGCCAAATCAGTTGTCACCACAGCAAGTAAAAAGCTTATTACAAGCTATGAATAATGCTGAAAAGAAAACACAGGACAAACTGAATGAGAAAAAAGCAAAAGGCATCAAAATAAAAGCTGAAAAAGACTGGTAATTATGAAAAGTAAAAAACGACAAAAGTTCGTTCAAAATACATGAAGACAAAAGCATACATATCAACTATCATTTTCTTACTGTTCGCAGGTGTTTTAACTGCACAGGTTACTTTTGAAACCAAAGTAAGTAAAAAGAAATTGGGCGTGAATGAGCGTTTGCGTGTAGACTTTGAAATGGATAGAGATGGTGATAATTTTACACCACCAAAATTCACAGGTTTCCGAATAGCCGCTGGACCAATACAATCTATGAGCCACGTTTGGGACAACGGAAAGCGCTCGTTTTCAAAAACATATACATATCATTTACAGCCAACAGCAGAAGGAAGATTTACCATCAAGCAAGCAAAAGTTGAAATTGAAGGACAAATATATAAAACAGCGCCTGTAACCATACAAGTTACCAAAGCAGTTGACAAACCAAAAGATGGTAACAATGCAGATTATGTGGTTTCTGAAGGAATTCATTTGGTGACAGAAATATCAAATGGAAATCCTTACTTAAACGAACCTGTAACGGTTTCATACAAATTGTATGTAAAACCAGGCATCAATGTCAATGATTACAGAGAACTCGGTAAGCCAACTTTCAACAACTTTTGGAGTCAAAACATAGAAACACGTCTCAAAGCACAAAACGGAACTTACAAAGGAGAACCGTATCCGTTTGTCATCTTAAAACGATATGTACTATATCCACAAAAAACAGGAAAACAAACTATAGAACCATTCTCTATAGATGTACAAGTTTCTGTGCCTACACAACGTAGAGATGTCTTCGGAAGACGTTATGAAACAGTTCACAAAACGTTATCTTCTGGGCGAAGAACAGTAAATGTAAAAGCATTGCCAGAAGCAGGAAAACCATCCGATTTTGGTGGTGCTGTTGGAGATTTTGATTTTGAAGTAACAACCAGTAAAAACTCGTTAGACGCTTCAGAATCATTAGAAGCAAAAGTGCAAATCTCTGGAAAAGGAAACTTAAAACTATTTCAGTTACCGAAACTAAAACTTCCAAACTCATTAGAAGTATACGAACCTGAATTCAAAGAACGTGTTACAACACGAATCAGCGGAATGCAAGGTCGAATTTCAGATAGTTATACGATAGTGCCACAATACAAAGGAAAATATCCAATTCCGAGTATTTCTTTCTCTTACTTCGATCCAAAAGACAAGCAATACAAAACATTAACTTCTGACGAGATTATTATTGATGTTGTCAATGGACCTGGAAATACAGAAACTACGGCAAGCAATACAGGACAAACCACTGCGCAAAAACAAGTCATCACGACAAATGGTTCACAATTTAGATTCTTAAAAACAAACGCAAACCTAACAACAATAGCAACAGACGATTTTTTTAAGTCAAACTTGTTTTACGGATTGTTATTTGTACCATTCCTTTTCATTCCAATTATCTTGATTGTACGAAGAAAAAAGCAAGCGTTTGATAATGACATTCAAGGGAATAAAACGCGTACCGCAAACCGATTGGCTAAAAAATACTTATCGGAAGCGAAAAAGAAACTAGGTGATAAAGAAGCGTTTTATGAAGTGTTAGAACGTGCTTTACACAATTACTTACGTGCAAAACTCAGTATAGAAACGGCTGAATTTAGCAAAGAAAAAATTAATCAATTATTGACAGAACGCAATGTAAAAGCAGAAACTGTCAGCGATTTTATAGGATTATTAGAAAGTTGTGAATTTGCTCGCTACACGCCAGCATCAAACGTAACGATTAATAAAGATTATGATAAATCGGTACAAACCATTTCACAAATCGACAAACAAATAAAGTAACTCACAGATGAAAATGAAGATCACATATCTACTTCTCGTGTTCATTTCTAGTCTAACATTCGTTTTTGGACAAGAAAACACCGCTTTATTTGAATCTGCCAATAAAGCTTACAACGACGGGAATTATTCAGAAGCTATTACACAATATCAGTCAATTCTGGAAACAGGAAATCATTCAGAAGCTGTTTATTACAATCTAGGAAATGCCTACTACAAGCGTAATGAAATAGGTCCGAGTATTTACTATTTTGAAAAAGCATTGCAGCTTTCGCCAGAAGATGAAGATATTTTAAACAATTTGGCTTTTGCTAAAAACATGACGATTGATGCGATAGAACCTTTGCCAAAAACACAAATATCAAAATTTGTAGGTAATATTACAGGAACGTTTAGTTACAATCAATGGGCATGGATTGCTGTGATTTGCGGATTTTTATGTGTAATTTCATTCTTACTGTATCAATTTGCGTATGAAACGTTGAAAAAAAGAATTTACTTTCTAGTAAGTTTTATAGCATTCTTATTCATTCTAGCAACAGTCGCTATTGCTTATCAACAATACGGAAAAGCACAAAAAGATCGTCCAGCAATAGTATTTGCTAAAGAAACTGCAGTGAAATCTGAGCCAAACTTGCGAAGCGATGAGGTATTTGTATTGCACGAAGGAACCAAAGTGCAAGTATTAGATACGGTTGATAGTTGGAAAAAAATTCAACTCATCGATGGAAAAATTGGTTGGATTGTTGCTGAAGACGTAAACGAATTATAAACTACACAGAGGGACATATTTCATATCGTCATTACTGATAGAGCCATTTTTATCAGTTTCTTTGCAGCTTTTTGTTTTTTAGAATAACACATCAAACAAAAAAGAAAATAGACTGTAGATACCATAAACAATCAAAATTACAAACAGAAAAAGCATTCCTAAGTAACAACCGCAATTCCCTTTACTTTTTTTGCTAAAATCAGCATGATAAAAACGATTTGTATCATGAGTTTGTTCTTGCTCTTGTTCAGTATCAACAGTTTCTAAAAAATAACCGCGATATGCATGCTCAGGAACAGATAAAACCCAATCGTTATTACAATATGTACATTGATAACGCGATTGAAGCGACATTTCTTCCGTATCGTCAGAACTTACAATTTGGATAAATGTTCCATCTTCACATTTTGCGTCTAATGCTTTCTCAAAGACATTAAAATCTTCTTGTGAAGAAAATGTTTTGGTTGCAAAAGGTGTACAATGTTCACACATGTTTTTTAGTAGATTTCTTGAATTTTCCTTTTAAAGAAGCAGTATTCAATTTTTTCTGCAATGGTTTGATAGCTTTCTCATGGGAAAGATGCTTTAACTCAGGATTTTCACATTTTTCACACATAGCAACTAGTTTTCATTATTTTCAATTTCTTGTAAATCGTTTTGTTGTATTTCTTCGTTGCGTTGTTCATCTTCTTCGGCATCTATTTCATTTCCGGTTTCTTCCAAAACGTATGCAAATACAAAACCACCAACTTCCTTTACAGGTTCATACAATACAGATGTTTCAATCTTTTCCTTTTCTACAAACTCCATTGTATTGTTTGTTTTGTCAAAGAAAATTAAAACGGCACCGGCAATCACTGCCATTTTCAATCCGCCAAAAGCGCCACCTAAAAGCTTATTCAAAATTCCGAGCGAAGCAAAATCGGCAATCTTTGTCAATAACTTTCCAGCCATAGTAATCAATACCAAAATCACAATAAATGTAATTGCAAAAGCAGCAAGGTTGATATATTTTTCATCCCAAGTTTCAAAACTATCTTTTAAGAAGTCGCCAGCGAAATACGAAAAGTGAATGGCACCATAAATTCCAGCAATCAAAGCTACCAATGAAGCCACTTCTACAAAAAGTCCTTTCATCAGTCCGCGTACAAATCCCGCCGCGATCATTCCGCCTAAAATGATATCTATAAAGTTCATGAAAATCGAGTTTTAACAAATATAGAACTTTTATCAATAGTGGTTTATTGTATTTTATAAGTGTCACGTTATATTTTTATTTGAATACGAAAGATATCAAACAACGTTATGTACCTTTGCAGCTGAAAAAGGAGGAAATCATGGCAAGAGACGAACAATTAAAAGAACGATGGAATTTAGTAGTGGAAAAATTGACGCATCAATTTGCAGAAGGAGATACGCTAGATTTAGATGCAATTATATACTTAATTGGTGTTCAGGAGCTTGGGCAAATACACAGAAATTTTAAAAAAGATGATAAGGTAAACCTAATGCACATTGCTATTTGTCGCTTATTAGAACCTTATGGTTATTATGAGTTTGACTACTTTGATGATGATGGTTGGCCACATTACAAATTCAAAGAAGAATTGCCAACATTAAAAGCTGGAGAACAAACCGTTTTGATGAAAGAAGCGATTGTCAATTATTTTTTAGAAAAGGAATACATTCAATAAGTTAGTTTTTTGTTTAAATTTGCAAGCTAAATCAAAATATCGTCATGATAGATAAGATCAAGGAACATATTGCGGAAGTAGAAAAGTTTACAACGCAAGCAAAAGAAGATATTGAAAACTTCAGAATTAAGTACTTAGGAAAAAAAGGATTATTAAATGATTTTTTTGCTGAGTTTAAGAATGTTCCAAAAGAACAAAAGAAAGAATTCGGGCAAACGATCAATAAACTAAAAGAAGTTGCGCAGGAAAAAGTAAATGCTTTAAAAGAAGCTTTAGAAAGTAAAGCTGAAGACAAAGGTGTTTATGGCGATTTAACGCGTCCGGCACAACCTATAGAAATTGGTGCGCGTCATCCTATATCATTAGTAAAGAATCAAATTACAGATATCTTTTCTCGTATTGGGTTTAACGTGTCTGAAGGTCCAGAAATTGAAGACGATTGGCATAACTTTACAGCGTTGAATCTTCCAGAATATCATCCGGCAAGAGACATGCAGGATACATTCTTTATTCAAACCAATCCAGATATATTATTACGTACACACACAAGTTCAGTGCAAGTACGATACATGGAAAACAATCAGCCGCCAATTCGTACGATTTCTCCAGGAAGAGTATATCGTAACGAAGCAATTTCGGCGCGTTCTCATTGTTTTTTCCATCAAATAGAAGGATTGTATATAGACAAAGAAGTAAGTTTTGCAGACTTAAAACAAACGCTACAACACTTCACTAAAGAAATGTTTGGAAAGTCAAGAATTCGTTTGCGTCCATCCTATTTCCCATTCACGGAGCCAAGTGCTGAAATTGATGTGTATTGGGGATTACAAACAGAAACCGATTACAAAATTACCAAAGGTACAGGTTGGTTAGAAATTGGTGGTTGCGGAATGGTAGATCCAAATGTGTTGACAAACTGCGGAATAGATCCAGCAGAATATTCAGGATTTGCCTTTGGTGTTGGAATTGATCGTATTGCGATGTTATTACACCAAATAAGTGACATTCGTTTGCTTAGCGAAAATGATGTGCGTTTCTTAGAGCAATTCAAATCAGCATTGTAGTTTTAGATGAAAAAAGATATTGAAATTCCTGAAGTAGAAGGTGTATACATGGCAGTTGTACAAGAGTACAATGAAATATACAAAACGGACGATTGGAACGCTTATATCATCAACGAAAAAGAAGTTGATTTAGAAATGGTATTGGTGGTTTCTCGCGGATACGATGCCGAAAGAGAAACTTCTATCATGCGTCATAAATTAGAAAAACTGCCTGCAAAATCATATGCTAAAGCAGAATGGATGCAGGAAGATGTATTTGAACTCAACAATGAGTTTAGAGTTACCTTTTTTGAAGGAGGAAAAATGTATGACAAGAAATTTCTTTTCAGAAAAAATACCATCAATAAAAACGCATTTCGTGAAATTCCGTTGATGAACACAAAGGGTATTTTAGTGAAGTAGATTCGCTTGTTGGTATTTTAGTATTGTATAAAACGTCTTTACTAGGAAGCATGACGAAGTAATCTGTTTCTTGTGTTTCCGTTCTCAATACTCTATTCATCTTTCAATAAATAATCATGACGAGCCCTTAAACGGTCAGGCTTTCGGCAGTCGCTTTTTGCAAAGAGCTCCAACAATGCCTCTATCCTTCACGTAAGTAATTGCCTCATTTGTCATTGAGCCAAGTCGAAATGCTATCCTTCACGCGAAAACATGTCAAATTATAAACTCAATACATGATTAGCTTAAAAAGTAATATATTGACATATAAAATCGATTTTTAACCTCCTAAAATATATAAATGTCTAGATTTTATTACGTACAAGCTATAGAAGTTGCGCCCGATGCTAGAAAAATAGTGCTAAGTGTTCAGGTTAAGCATACAGATTATAACATTTTAAGTGATTCCTTAGGCTATGCGCTTGATCTTGTCTCCGATAATTTAGCCTATGAGAAAACCATGTTAAGTGAATACATTGATGCTGATAAAATGTGTGATAAAAATTGGATTAAAGACAATGCTAGTCGATTCATAGAGTCTTGCACAATTCTAAACACAACGAAATCTGAAAATAACGAATTATTACAAGGGAAAATTGCGATCGTTTTCACGCACAAAGCTTGGATGGAACATATAAAACTTCATGCAACTTGGGATAGTACAGCGTATGAATATCATATAGAAAATTACAAAAAATGTACTCCTGAAGTTCCAGATGGAGCAAGAAAAAAACTTGATAGTGAAGTAGCGATGTTGAAAAAAATCACTATTAATTATGAAAAAAATGAAGGTTGGATGCCTATCAAATCCTCTTATCTAAAAGGGAATATGAGTAAAAGACCAGCAGTAGTGTATATTCCTAGATATCCTTTTCAAACAGCCACTTATGTTTGTAATGCTTTTTATGAAGGAGGAAAAGCTTTAAAAGAAATGATTGCGGTATTTGACTTAAAAACGGTTATCATCAAAGACGCGTATAACGGACCTGATTTGTTTGGAATATGTGTAGTGCAAGGAAATGTAATTTTGTTGCAAAGTATCAATGAACAAAAATTAGAACATACCGTTTTTTCCTTAAATAGAATCAAAGAAATTGGTTTGGCGACTTATAATACATCAAATGAAAAGCCTTTGGAGTACAAGAATTTTTTAGAAAATGCAAAACCTAATTAATATATCGACACATTAAAAATTGATACAGAATTGCATTAATCTAGTCCAACTTCTCAGTTAACTTCTTAAATACTTTCTTTGGGTTTTTATTTTCATACAAAATCGCATACACTGCGTCAATAATAGGCGTTTGTGTCTTTTTTTCGTTCTTCTGATTTAATAAATACGCACTCTTGGTAGCATAATAACCTTCTGCAACCATGTTCATTTCCATCTGAGCAGATTTTACTGTGTATCCTTTCCCAACCATGTTTCCAAACATACGATTTCGAGAAAATACAGAATATCCAGTCACTAACAAGTCGCCCAAATAAGCAGAATTATTAATATTGCGTTTCATCTTGTGTACTTTCTTGATAAAACGTTTCATTTCTCTGATGGCGTTACTCATCAATACACTTTGAAAATTATCTCCATAACCGAGTCCATGAGCAATTCCAGCAGCAATTGCGTAGATATTTTTCAGCATTACAGCGTATTCAGTACCAATCACATCATCACTCACTTTTGTTTTGATATAATTACTCGATAATTTATCGGCAATAGCCTGAGCTTTTTCTTGATCGGCACAAGAAATGGTTAAATAAGACAAACGTTCTAAGGCAACTTCTTCTGCATGACAAGGTCCAGCAATTACAGCCACATTTTCAAAAGGAATTTTATATACATCATGGAAATGTTCTCCAACCAGCAATCCAGATTCTGGAATAATACCTTTTACAGCAGAAACAATTGTTTTATTCGTAATATCAACACTTAGCTTTTGAAGTTCACCATAAATAAACGCAGATGGAATCACAAAAATTAAAACATCAGCATACTTAGCAATTTCATCAAAATCATTGCTAATTTTTAACTTATCAGTATTAAATTCAACCGAACTTAAGTAGCTTGGATTGTGTTGTTCTTTTAGTAAATGTTCTTTCGTATATACACTTCGCATGTACCAACCAACTTCATCTAAGTTTTCACAAAGCATCTTTACAATAGCAGTTGCCCAACTTCCAGCTCCAAAAACAGCGTATTTTAATTCTGTATCCATAAAAGGTTTCGTCTATGATTCAAAAATACACAAAATATAGTTCTTATGTTAGTGTTGAAAATCAAGAATTTAATTTTTTGGCATGTGTTTTGAAAGCAATTAAATATCAACAATAAAACGATTGGCTTATGAAGACTTTAAAATTACTTTTAGCGATTACCTTATTTAGTTCTATGATGAGTTCATGTTATACAGAAGTTATTGTAGAAGACCCAATTATTGACGAGCCAGGAATTACGTTAAATCAGTTATTAAACTCGTACGAATTGTGGTATGTAAATATTAACGAAACTACAGGAAATGGTGAAGTGCCGTTTTTACAACGCGCGTTTACGGTGTCATTCAGAAATGGAGTATTGTATGCAAACAATAATATTTCAGGAATTGGAAACAATGGAAATGGTTATGGAATAGATGTTGGAGCGTATGGAACTGATTTTGATATTGTAGATATAGATCATGATATTGACGGATACTATCCACTACGTGTCGATCAATTAAGTATCAATAGAATTCGTTTGGTGGATACTTCTACCAATACAAGTTATTACTTAACAGGATATCAAAGAGCAAACTTTGATTACGACTTTGTATTCTATGATAACATTCACTACTTATTACAAGAATTTACAGCGTGGAAAAAAGTATATACAAGTCAAGAAGGAATGCTAAATCAGTTTGATGATGAAAATTTCTTAACCTTTTTATCTGGCGGAAACGATGATACATTCTTATCATCAACAGATACTGAAGATACACCAATTGCAAACTTAGTGTATGATTATGAAGGAATTTATACGGTATATGATGTAGAAGGAGATCCGTATGCGAAAGTTTTAACATTAGATTATGATTATCTGGACAATGAATATTTCGAATTGAACGTTATAGATGACGGAAACATAGAATTGTTTCACCCAAATTCAGGAACAACTTATGAGTTCCAAGGAAGAGGATACATTCAGTACTTGCGCCCTTCAGGACCTGAAAACGCAACAAGATCGAAACAAACAGATAAAAAACGTAAAAAAATTATCAATAAGAAGTTCAACAAGGACGACTTTAAGAAATAAAAATATAAAGACTTTGGTTGGTTATTTAGTTTAGAAACAGTTTTTACATTCGTGTAGAAGCTGTTTCTTTTTTATGGAACTCACTTTTAAAAAAAACTTACGTTAACTAGTGCAAGTCGAATCTTTGCAAACAATCATTTTCAAAAAAAAGTAACCATTTAAAAACAGTAAGTCGAACAAAAATGCAATACATCGTATAGTTATAGAAATACGATTACACTTTTGCAGACAGCTATACTTTTCGTACTTTAACAACACAATAAAAAACCTCAATTAATAACAATAAAAAATAAAAATTATGGGATTATTTTCATTTATCAAAGATGCTGGAGCTAAATTATTTGGCGGGAAAACATCTGCGGAAGAAGCTGCAGAGAAAGCTGCTGAAGCTGCTGCAGAACATGCTGAAGCAGTTGCTGCTGAAAAAGCCAAAGCAGAAGCATCGATTGTAGAAACAATAAGTGATTTAGACTTACATGTAGAAAATTTAAGTGTTTCTCTTGAAGGAGATACAGCAATTATTACAGGAAAAGCACATGATCAAGCAACCAAAGAAAAGTAGTTTTAGTGGTTGGAAACACACATGGTATTGCCATGGTTGATGATAGAATGGAAGTTGAGCACGAAGAACCAGAAGCACAATTTCATACGGTTGCAAAAGGAGATACACTTGGAAAAATTGCAAAGCAGTATTATGGAAATGCAATGAAATATCCAGAAATATTTGAAGCAAATAAGCCTATGCTTAAAGATCCAAACCTAATTTATCCAGGACAAGTATTACGAATTCCTACGTTAGATTAGTCAATAAATAGTACAAACTCCTCAATACTGAGGAGTTTTTTTCTATATATAAGTTAAAAACCTACAAAAAAGGGGAAAAGTCCCCTTGTTCCGTACCACGAAAATCTTCTAATATTGCTGTCTAAACAAATCAATATCATGAGAAGCTATCGTCCGTTAATACTTATTCCGCTTTCCGTATTGTTGTTAATCCTTATGGGGATCACTTCTTTTGTGATGCCAAAGAAGGAAATTATCGGCGCGTGGATTTCTCAAGAAAACCCTGATTATAAATTAGAATTTCTTCAAAATGGTATTTGTCAAGATTTTTATGCAAACAAAGAGCATAAAAAATATCACTACACAATTTCTACACAATGTGATGAAAACAGCACCTATCGTTCTTTATTTATCAAAATAGAAGACAATGAAGGTTTCTTCTCAAAATGTTATGAGCTAAAAGGTGTAAATGAAGATAATAATGGTGTTTTAGTCCTAGCCGATATGGATAAAAACGAAGAATACTTCTATACTAAAGTTGACAACTAATTTCTTTTTTTGAAGTAAGAAAGATCGAATAATTGAAAACATTAAAAAATCACTCGAAGTTATATTAGAACAGGTAGTTTCGTCATGCTGAACTTGATTCAGCATCACATAAGAGTAATTAATTCGTGACAATAACTACAATTTTCAAAGCATTTTTTGACCAGCCTCAGATCTAAAAGTCTTACTTTCTGTAAAAATTCATTTCATCAACATATTCCCAAACATTTTGTGGCAATAGTGGCTTAATGTTTTTCTGATCTTGAATAGCTTTTCTAATAAACGTAGAAGAAATCTCCATAATTGGCGCTGCAACGCGATGAATTTTAGGATGATCAGTAAATTGATGTTCTACAGTTCCTTCTGAAATTCGCGGATATACATACACATCGTGGTTTTCTAAAATCACTTCATAATTTTTCCACTTGTGCAAACTTTTCAAATTATCTTCACCCATAATCAGGCAAAACTCATATGTTGGATGCTTTTCCTGTAAATGTGCTAGTGTATGTACGGTATAATTAGGTTGAGGTAAATTAAACTCTATATTACTTGGCTGTATCTTTGGATAATCGTCTGTAGCAATCATGACCATTTGATACCGATGATTATTATCGAGCAAAGAGCTTTTCTTTTTAAATGGATTATGTGGTGTAACAACCATCCAAATTGCATCTAAATCACTGTATTCTGCCATATGATTGGCAATAGTTAAATGTCCAATATGAATTGGATTGAACGTACCAAAATACAAACCAACTTTCATTTGTGTATTTTATTTAATTCCTAAAAAATCAGCAACTACGCGTTCGGCTTCAGCTTTTGCAGTTGCTAAATCGTCATTCATAATTCTAACGTCAAACTGTGGTGCATTTGCCATTTCAGCAGGCGCTTTGGCAATACGCATATTTATTTTTTCCTGACTTTCAGTTTTTCTGTTTTTCAAACGTACAATCAATTCGTTGATATGTGGTGGTTCTACAAAAACAGTCAATGTTTCTTCAGGGAATTTTCCTTTAATACGCAAAGCACCTACAACATCAATATCAAAAATAACGTTCTTTCCAGCATCGCAAATACGATCTACTTCAGTTTGTAAAGTTCCGTAATAATTTTCAGGATACACTTCTTCCCATTCTAAAAACTCTTTGTTTTTAATCTTCTGTCTAAAATCTTTAGGAGATAAAAAATAATAGTCTTTTCCTTCAACTTCGTTTCCACGTTTTTCACGAGATGCTGCCGAAATAGAAAACTCTAAATTCAATTTAGGAATACCTAATAAATGGTGTACAATAGTGGTTTTGCCAGCTCCAGAAGGTGCTGCAAATACAATGAGTTTTCCTCTTTTCATTACAATACGTTTAAAAGTTGTTCTTTAATTTTTTCTAATTCGTCTTTCATCTGAACGACCAATTGTTGCATGGCTGCAAAATTAGATTTAGAACCGATGGTATTGATTTCACGACCAATTTCTTGTGTGATGAAACCTAGTTTTTTTCCATTAGAATCAGCAGAATGTAATGATTTTGAAAAGTAATCTAAATGATTCGCTAAGCGTACTTTTTCTTCTGTGATATCGAATTTTTCTAAGTAATAAATTAACTCTTGTTCGAAACGATTTTCGTCAACCTGTTCTTTCAAATCATCCAATGCGCGACGAAGTCTTTCTTTTACAGAAATCATGCGCTCGTCGTCCATATCAATTACCTTTTGAAGTAAATCTGAGATATTTTGTATGCGTAATAAAAAGTCTTTTTCCAATACCTTTCCTTCTGCAATACGGTATTCGTCTAATTGTGAAATAGCGTGTTTCAAAGCATTTTCAATCACTTCAAACTCTTTTTCGTCTATTTCTTCACGTTCTGTTTTTAATGAGTCAGGCATGCGAACTACCATTTTTAATAGCTCTACATCATTGGCTTCCGGTTCAATTTCACGAAGTTGTTTCATATACTCTTTAACAACCGCTTTATTAATTACTGTCGATGTTTCTTCTGCAGTAACTTCTATATACAATGAAAAATCAACCTTTCCTCTCACTAAAGTTTTGGCAATTATTTTACGCATTCCTAATTCTTTCTCTCTATAATAAGAAGGAATTCGAGCATTTAAATCCAAGCTTTTACTGTTGAGGGATTTTAACTCAATCGTTATTTTTTTAGACGGAAGTTGTTCTACAGACTTTCCGAATCCTGTCATAGACTTTATCATACGGCAAAAATAGTAAAATTACTGACAAAGCCTGGCTTTATGCAGTGCTATTCTGTGTGTTTTCTAGACTTTTATAAAAATTATTTTTACGCTTCCGCAGAATGTATCAAAAGTCGTTCGAATAATGATTTGATATGAATTCTATATTTGAGATAAGAGCAGTTTTTATAGCTTCTCCAAAAGAAAAATTATAAATGTAGCAGAGAAAGCATCATTTTTTTGTCTTTATGTAGAAAGTGAAAATTATGTTTAATTCAAGTTAAACTAGCATAAATACTTCATTTTTTCTACGCTTTTATTATTTTTGACAAAACTACCCAATGCCTTTAGTATTATTATCTATTGCGCCAGCATTATTAATCATTATCTATATTTATTATAGTGATAAATATGATAAAGAACCGCGGCACCTCTTATTCATCTGCTTTTTGTTAGGTGCTATAGGTAGTATTTTAATTGCATCTGTATCACATTTATTCTTTTCGCAAGTATATCCTGAGATTGAAAGTCAAATTTGGTGGATTCAATTCTGCAAAGCGTTTATTGTTGTTGCGCTAGTAGAAGAATTTAGTAAATATATCTTTGTGCGCTATTTTGCACAACGACACAAAGAATTTGACGAACCTTATGACGGAATCATGTATGCTGTAATGGTTTCTATGGGTTTTGCAGTCACAGAAAACTTAGCCTATTCGTTTCAAGGAGGTATTGATGTTGCCATTTATAGAGCATTTACGGCAGTTCCTGCGCATGCCACTTTTGGAATCATTATGGGATATTACATGGGAAAAGCCAAATTTTCAAGAAATCGAGTGAAATACAATCTCATCGGATTAGCCTTAGCTACTTTTTTCCACGGAATCTATGACTTCTTTCTTATCATTGAATACATTCCTGGAATTTCTATAGGCGCATTTATGTCGCTAGCTGTTGGAATATTACTGTCACAAAAAGCAATTCGGATTCATCAGCGGAATTCCAATTTTAGGCCAAAGTAGCAAAATTTAAGGCTCTCTTTTCTGTGTAATAAATATTGTCTTCATCAAAAAAACCAACATGACCACCGTATTTTGGAATCTCTAAATAGAAATTAGCATTTTTTTCGGCTTCTTCCACAGGAAAACAATCTTTAGACAAAAACGAATCATTTTTTGCATTAATCAATAAGGTTGGAATCTTAATATATGGTAAAAACTGTCGCGAAGAACACTTTTTATAATAATCGAAAGCATCTTCATATCCATGCGCTTTAGAAGAATACAAATCATCAATCTTTAGTAATGAATTTGCCTTTTTTATATCTTCAAGCTTAATCAAATTAGGGAAAGAAGCATTTTTAGTCTCTAATTTTTTCTGCAAATACTTAATAAACATTCGTGAATACAGATAGTTTTCAACTCGATTCATTTGTAACAAAGAACCTTTCAATTGACATGGAACAGATACTGCAATTCCTGCTTTTATTTCTTTAGGAATACGAATAGGTTCGCCTAAATATTTTAACAGCATATTTCCGCCCAAACTAAAACCTTTAAGCACAATATGTGAGTACTGTGGATAATTTGTCAAAATATGTTCCATAACTTCTCGCAAATCTTCTGTAGCACCTGCATTATATGATCTGTACAGACGATTTGGTTGTCCGCTACAACTTCTAAAATTCATGCCAACAGCATCATATCCATTACGATTAAAAATCTTAGCAGTTCCTTTCACGTACGCACGCTGCGCATTTCCTTCTAAACCATGCAAAATCACAATAAGCTTCGAAGTATTTGGGTGATATGCAGCATAACTCCAATCTAAATCAATAAAATCTTGATCGCTTAGTGTAATGCGTTCACGCTTCTGATAAACGCCAGAAACGTTTCTATAAAGACCGGAATAAATGGTGGAAAAATGTCCACTTTTAAAAATATGTGGTGGATTGTAATGACTTTTTACTACTGGCATGCTATTTTTGAAAATAAAAAATAAATATAATGTATTTTAAAGAATTTGACATTCGTTGGAGTGATTTAGATGCAAATCGCCACTTAGCCAACTCAGCATACATAAATTTCATGAGTCATACACGTATGGGATTTCTCATTGAAAATGGTTTTACACAAAGAGAATTGGCAAAACATAATATTGGTCCAGTGGTATTTTATGAACACATGTACTATTTTAAAGAAGCTTTTCCGGGGAAACCTGTAAAAGTCTCTCTTGAGATTGCGGGACTTAGTGAAGATGGAATGTTCTTTGAATTTCTTCATAATTTCTATGATACAAACGGAAAAAACTTTGCAAGCTGTGAAATGATGGGCGCTTGGATTGATTTAAAAACGCGTCAATTAATAGGTTTGCCAGAAGGATTTAATGAAGCATTGCGCAATCTGCCAAGAACAAAAAACTTTAAAATATTAACCAAAGAAGATACACGTCGTTTTGGTAAAAAGCCTGAGAATTTATAGTAAGTGTTTGAATGTTAGTGAAAAAGAAGTACATTTAAATACACCTAAAAACTTTATTAACTAACATCAAACATTATGGAAAACGTAAATTGGATAGCACTTGTCGTAGCAGCTTTGTCTACACTTGTGATAGGATTTTTGTGGTATGGTCCTTTATTTGGGAAAGCTTGGATGAAAGAAACTGGCATGACTGAAGAGAAAGCAAAACAAGGAAGCATGCCACTTCGATTTGGACTCAGCGTCATCTTAGCTTTTTTTGCTGTATTCTTTATTTATGCCAACTCGGTAATTACAGGAGGAATGCCGCCAGATGAATTGCATGGAATGGATGTTTCAAAATATCACACTTTTGGACATGGAGTTGTACACGGAATTTCATGCGCATTATTTATCGCAATGCCAGTGCTAGTAACCAATGCTTTATTTGAGCAAAAATCATTCAAATATATGCTGATTAACGTTGGTTATTGGATAGTGACTTTTGCTATTATGGGCGGAATTGTAAATGCTTGGATGTAAAATTGACTGTAAAAATATAAATAGGCTATCTAGATTTTTTAGATAGCCTATTTTTTATGTTGTATATATTATCCTTTCCAAATAGAATGCTGAAGTCCTATAACATACGGAATTCCCCTGTAAACAGCGAGATCTAAAGCTTTTCCGCCGCCGCCATATTCAATCCAACGACTTCGTTGGTAGCGAAAAATTCCATTATTAATTCCAATCACCCAAACAGTTCCATCACGATCACAAGCAATCTTTTGTCCAATGCCTCTTCCGCGAAGTTGTATCCAACCCATGCCGTTTCCTCTCCAAATACTTCCATCTTCTGCAATAATATAAGGAATACCACGATGTGCAGCTATATCAACGGCTTTTCCATAGCCTGGATATAAATTCCAGTTACGTCCATCAAAGGAAAATATGTTATTATTTAGACCTATCAGCCATAATTGTCCATTATCACTATAAATCTTTTTTCCAAGTCCATTTCCAGGCATTGGAACCCAACCAGCACCTGTTCCTTTCCAGATTCCGTTATTCAATCCTATAATGTAAGGTGTGCCGTTATGTACTGTAATATCTAAAGCTTTTCCTCCACCAGGATATTCTTTCCATAAACGCCCATTATATGAAAAAACGCTATTTCCCATACCAATCACCCAAACGGTTCCATTATCATTAAAAATAGCTTTTCCTTTTCCGCCACCACGTAATTGTTTCCAAGCTTGTGCATTTGTAGTAATGGAGCAAAACAAGAATAAAACGAGCAGATACGTAATTTTTTTCATAGGATTTAAGATTGTATTCAGGTTTAAAAATACAAATTTAATGCCATACAAAAATATTGATCATATCATCATAGTAGAACTAGAATTAATGTTCATTCAGTCTAAAGTCAGGATATGCATCCATTCCATGTTCATGAGCGTCTAAACCTTCTAATTCTTCTCGTTCTGATACTCGTATTCCCATTGTCTTTTTCAGAGTAAATATGATGATGTATGAAGATACAATACATATCCCTGCATAAGCAGCAACTCCTATTAACTGACTTAAGAATTGTTGCATACTCGCAAGCGCTCCAAAAATACCAACAGCTAATGTTCCCCAAATACCACATACTAAATGTACTGCGATGGCTCCTACAGGGTCATCTAATTTTAATCTATCAATGAGTGAAACCGCGAACACAATAATAGCGCCTGCAACCGCTCCAATAACAATTGCATCAGTTGGACTCATTTGATCAGCTCCAGCTGTGATTCCTACCAATCCTCCCAAAATGCCATTTAAAAACATGGTTAAATCTAAGTTTTTGAATTTAAGCATAGATACAAAAGCAGCGATTATTCCGCCTGAAGCGGCAGCCAAACAAGTGGTAACTAATGTTAAAGAAGTTCCCGCAGGATCTGCCGATAAAACAGAACCACCATTAAAGCCAAACCATCCTAACCAAAGAATGATAACTCCAGCAGTAGCTAATGGAATATTATGACCGCGGATTGCTTGTATTTTTCCGTCTTTAAATTTTCCAATTCTTGCACCCAACAAGCAAACTGCAACTAGTGCTGCCCAACCGCCTACGGAGTGTACCAATGTAGAACCAGCAAAATCATAAAAAGGAGTATCCATAGTGTGTAAAAATCCTTCTCCCCATTTCCAGGAACCTGCAATAGGATATACTAAGCCAATATATAAAACTGTAAAAATCATGAAAGGTCCTATTTTCATACGTTCAGCAACAGCTCCAGAAACAATAGTTGCAGCGGTTGCGGCAAACATTCCTTGGAATAAGAAATCTGTCCAATACGTATATCCTTCATTGTATCCTAAATCTAAAGCGCCTTCAACAAGTGGTGCATCTAAACCAAATCCAGCAAAACCAAAGATGCCAGTGGCTCCTTCTTCAAAGCCAGGATACATTAAATTAAATCCGACAAGGAAATATAGTAACAGTCCAACTGTGATAATAAACATATTTTTGAATAATATGTTTATAGTATTTTTTTGTCGAGTTAATCCGATTTCTAAAAATGCAAAACCTAAGTGCATAAAGAAAACAAGTGCTGTACAGATCATCATCCATACATTGTTTATAGTAAGTAATTCCATCTTTTATCTTAAAGTTTGTCCTCCCTTTTCTCCAGTTCGTATTCTATAGACTTCTTTGATGTCTGAAACAAATATTTTTCCATCACCAACAGCTCCAGTAGCAGCAGATTCTATAATGGCATTAATAGTTACTTCTTCAAAATCATCATTTACTACAATAGATAAATAGCGTCTTTGTATATCACTTGTGCTATAAGAAACACCTCTATATACATGTCCTTCTTTTTCATTTCCAAGACCAGTAACATCCCAATACGAGAAAAAGTTTACACCGACATCATGTAGTGCTCTTTTAACAGCAGAGAATTTTGATTTTCTAATAATAGCTTCTACTTTTTTCATATGAATTTTTTATCATGAAATGGCTTAAAAGTATCTTAATCTGATATTAAGATACTTTTAAGCTGTTTTTTAAATTAATTTATAAACTGACAAAGAAGGATAATTTATAGAAGTCATCCGCTACAGCTCCATCATCTTCATCTGCAAGATTTCCACCAAATGAAAGACGCAGACCTGCATCACCTTTTGTAAATTGTACATAAGGACCTAAGCCGATATATACATCATTACTGTCTAAATCTCCTCCACCGTTCACGCTACCGCCAGTAAAGTTTAGTTGCTCTAAGTGAGCACCAAATGAAAAGAAAGATGTTGCCTTGTAGCCAAAATTAGCCCAGTAATGAATATAATTGGTTGTATTTTGTCCTGCTGAAGTGTTATCACTAAGAGACGCATAGTAGCCAAAGTAAAGTTGTCCTTCAAACTTTTCTGAATTATAGTTGACAGTTAGATTTGGGACGATACCATCTCCAATAACTCCTTCCTGTGTTGCGCCACTAGAAAGTAAACTACCAAAAGTAAACCCTAATTGTGGATTGATGTCAAAATCACCAGCAGTAAAATTGTAACCTAGTCCAAATTCAGTCCATTGTCCCCAAGCGCTTCCTGTACCAGCGCCCCATTGAATACCATACGCGGTTAAAGCTCCTTTTTCACTAACATCATAAGCAAAAGTCATCATAGGATTAAACCCAAAAAACATATCGTGATTGAGAGAAAGACCAACGCTAAATTTATCTTCTGAGGGTTCTTTTTGAGCAAATAATGAAAAAGCTGTAAAAATCAATAAACAAGTAAAAGTTTTTTTCATAATGTATTTAATTTATGAGTTAATTATGGAAACAAACCTATTTAAATTGATTGTAACCCCGTATTTTTTAGGGTTTAAAATTTTATTTTTATCAATATTTGAATTTTGACCCCTTTATTTTAAGGGTATCTGTATTTATGAGGTGTATTTATGTCAATTAAGAAATTTATTTTTTTAAGAATTATTACTTTTTTAAGAAAACCAATACTGATTTTAAAAACTAATAGGCAGAAAAAATCTCGTGTAAGAAGAAATGGTTGATTTTTTTCATTAACTTGAAAAATAAAATCTATAAAAACGTGAAAAAAAACTATATAATTCTTCTATTGCTATTTATAATTCAATTTTCATTTGGACAAGTTGGATTTCAAGAAAATGTAATTTTAGACGCTACCAATACTGGAAATAACTATGCTATTGATACTGTTGATTTTGATGGTGATGGTGATTTGGATTTACTTTACAAATTAGATAATGTTATTTATTGGCATGAAAATACAAATGGAAATGGAGATTTTGGAACGCAAAGCGTTATTCTAACGGATAGTGAAGACATATATGATTTACAAACTCTAGATTTAGATTTAGATGGTGATTTGGACATAGTTGTTCATCAGTCATCTGGGATATCTTGGTTTGAGAACACAAATGGCTTAGGCAATTTTGGAGCTAAACAGCTAATAGTGAGTCCTTCTAGTACTACTGCTCTGACTAGGCTTCAAGTTTTTGATATAAATAATGACAATTATATGGACATTATGTATGTTTATGAATATCCTGAATATAATGGTCAGGGGAATGTAGAGTCTATCGGCAATGCTGTTCTATGGATAGAAAATATAAACGGTTCAGGAGTTTTTGGATCTCCACAAGGTATTGTTAGTAGCTATGATGGAATAGGAAATATTAGAGTATCAGATATTGATGGTGACGGAGATTTAGATGTTGTTTATGAATCTTACTGTTGTAACGCTTTCCAATGGCGTGAAAACGTAGATGGGCAAGGAAACTTTGACCTTGGTGGTTATATACCAAGTTCATACATTTATAATTCTTCTGCAGGTGATATTGAAGATATAGATGGAGATGGAGACATGGATATAATCTCTACTAATTCTAGTAGTATTGATGGTATCATTTGGTCTGAAAATACAGATGGTTTAGGTAATTTTAATGCGGAACATGTTGTAACAGCTCAAACGGAAAGTTATTACCTTAAAGTTGTTGATTTAGATAATGATGGAGATATGGATGTTCTTTCGTTTTCAGACTTAAGTTCAAATAATAAAATGGTTTGGTATGAAAACACTGATGGGTTAGGAACTTTTGGTCCAGAACAAATAATCGTAAATAATGTTAACTATATAAATATTGATGTGAATGATATTGACGGAGATGGAGATATGGACATACTTTATACGGACAATAATCAAAAAATTGGTTGGCATAAAAATATTGGTAATTTAGAAAATAGTATAAATGGTCTAGTGAGACTAGATCTAAATTCTGACGGATGCGATGCTAATGATGCAGTTTTACCAAACGTAATGGTAAGTACAAGCAATGGTACTTATAGTTTTTCTACATTCACTAGTGAAGATGGAAATTATGAAATCTACACCAATACAGGTGACTTTACAACTACACTACAACAATTTCCTAATTACACATCTAATCCAGTATCACATACCACAAGTTTTACAGGGCCAGGAAATACAGATACTAGTGATTTTTGCTTAATTCCAACACAAAGTATAAATGATTTAAGTGTAGCAGTTTATCCTTCTTTAAATGATCCAAGGCCAGGATTTGATACTACATATCAAATAGTATATAAAAACGTAGGAACAACACAATTAAGTGGTAATGTCACTTTTGAGTTTGATGGTTCTAAATTAAATTTCCTAAACGCAAGTGAAGCAGTAAGTTCGCAAACTGCCAATACACTTACTTTTGATTATATAAATTTAAATCCTTTTGAAACGAGAACAATTGATTTAGAGTTCAACGTATTTCCTCCACCAACAACTAATATTGATGATGTTTTAGTCTCCACAGTTACAGTAAACCCTACAACAGGAGATGATACACCAAACAATAATATATTTACATTAAATCAAACAGTAATTGGTTCTTATGATCCAAATGATATTAGAGTATTAGAAGGTGAAGAAATTTTCCTTGAAGAGGCAGATGAATATTTACACTACATTATTCGTTTTCAAAATACAGGAACAGCTAGTGCAATCTTTGTAAATGTGGAAAATGTTTTAGATGATCGATTAGATTGGACTACCATGCAATTGGAAAGTTTAAGCCATCCAGGTAGTGTGGAAATTACAAACGGCAACATGGTAAAGTTTATATTTAACAATATTAACTTACCTGATAGCACAAATGATGAGCCAAATTCACATGGATATATCGCTTACAAGATAAAACCAAAAAATGATGCTGTAATTGGTGATATATTTAACAATAAAGCAGACATCTTTTTCGATTTTAACCCTGCAATTATAACAAACACTGTAAGTACAGAAATTATAGCGCCATTATCTGTAAATGAATACAGCTTGTCTAATATTTCAATTTACCCAAACCCTACTAATAGTAAGCTCACAATTACAAGTGAAAAGACTATAGACACTATTTTAATTTTTGATATTAATGGACGATTATTAAGTTCTGAGCAACCTTCAAATTCACAACCTGAATATCAATTAGATGTAAACAATTTATCACAAGGAATTTACTTTTTAGAAATCCAATCAGGTGAATCTGTTCAAGTTAAAAAATTCATTAAAGAATAATTCAATATCGTATTCAGAACGACTTGTACTAAGACTTAGTGAAGTCAAATCAAAATAAAACCCTCAAAACCATATGCTTTGAGGTTTTTTTGATAAGAGTTGCAATTCCTATTGTGATTTTTATAAAATACGTGCTAAAAATCACTAATTCTTCATTTAAAAAGACTTTAATTACAGATTTAGGAAAAGTGATTCTCCTTTTTTTATTATAAAATTCTTGATTCTATATTAGATATTAAATAAGGTGTAAAAAACCCCTAAAATTAGTTGATAATGTTAAAGAAACAAGGACTCTATTTGCCAGAATTTGAACACGATAATTGCGGCGCAGGATTTATATGCAGTTTAACAGGAAAACGTTCCAATGATATCATTCATAAAGCACTTGAAATTTTAGTAAAACTAGAACATCGTGGTGCAGTAAGTGCAGATGGTGTTACTGGAGATGGTGCTGGTATTTTAATAGATATTCCGCATAAATTCTTTGAAAAGTCTTGTGACTTTACATTGCCAAATACTGGAGAATACGCAGTAAGTAATGTATTTCTTCCTCAAAAAGAAAATCAACGAAACTATTGTATTGATGTATTTGAGACTGAAATAAAAAATCAAGGACTGCAATTGATTGGTTGGCGAAATGTTCCTGTAAATAGTGAGGTCTTAGGAGAAATTGCTAAAGAAACAGAGCCTTTTGTAAAGCAATTATTTATCGGGAAATCTAATAAAAAACAATCCGATGAAGATTTCAAACTCAAATTATTCGCAGCTCGTAAAATCACAGAACATATTATATACGATTCCAAACTATCAGAATCAAAGTTTTTTTATGTGCCTAGTCTGTCAACAAAAATCATCATATTTAAAGGTCTATTGAAGCCTGAGCATATTAATGAATACTATCTAGATTTATTTGATGCCGATTTAAACACGCGTTTAGCATTAGTGCATCAACGTTTTTCAACCAATACATTTCCAACGTGGGATTTGGCACAACCTTTTCGATACATCTGTCATAATGGAGAAATCAATACGCTTCGTGGAAATGTTTCTAGAATGTTCTCGCGTGAAGAAATTATGAAAAGTCCTTTATTTGGTGATGACATCAAAAAAATAATTCCAACAATATTAAAAGGGAAATCAGATTCTGCAACCTTAGATATGGTCGTAGAATTATTACTCATGACAGGTCGTTCCTTGCCAGAAGCGATGATGATGTTAGTGCCAGAAGCTTGGGAGAAAAATCCAAACATGTCAGATGCAAAAAAAGCGTTTTACGAATACAATTCTTGTTTAATGGAACCTTGGGACGGACCAGCTTCTATTCCGTTTACAGATGGCAATTATATCGGAGCCGTTTTAGATAGAAACGGATTACGTCCATCGCGATATACAGTAACAAAACATGGAAACGTTGTCATGTCATCAGAAACAGGAGTGGTTGATATAAAGCCAGAAAACGTAGCATTTCATGGTCGTTTAGAGCCAGGAAAGATGTTTTTAGTGAATATGAATGAAGGACGCATTGTAAATGATGAAGAAATCAAAGAAGCCATCGCAGCCAAACATCCGTATAGAAAATGGTTGAACGAAAACTTAGTACACTTACGAGATATTTCAGCCAAAAAAGGACCAATCAAATATGATGAAATTGAACTCAAAAAAAGAGAAGTTGTATTTGGGTATACGCAAGAAGATATAAACACGATCATTCGTCCAATGGCGCAATTGGCAAAAGAACCGATTGGTTCCATGGGAAGCGATACGCCAATTGCTATTCTTTCCGAAAGACCACAACTCATCTATAACTATTTTAAACAATTATTTGCCCAAGTTACAAATCCGCCATTAGATGGTGTTCGCGAAGAATTAATCACAGATATCAGTCTCACTCTAGGAAGCGATGTTAATCTATTTGATATCAACGCAGAACATTGTAAAAAACTAAAAATTCAAAACCCAGTCATCTCAAAGCACGATTTAGATAAAATCAGAAACTACGACAGTAATCCTAATTTTAAAGTAGAATCTATTTCAATGTTATACGAAGTGAATCGTGGTTTAAATGAACTAGAAATTGCTTTAGAAAACCTTATGCACAAAGCATCCAAAGCAATAGGTAATGGCGCAAATATTATTATTTTATCCGATAGATATGTTGATGAAAAACATGCGCCAATTCCAGCATTATTGGCATGTTCCTATCTAAATCATGCGCTGCATAAACTTAAAAAACGTTCACAAATCAGTCTGATTATTGAATCTGCTGAACCGAGAGAAGTACATCATTTTGCCCTATTATTTGGTTTTGGAGCAAGTGCAGTAAATCCGTATATCGTGAATGAAATCGTAGAAAAGCAAGTATTTAACGGTGATATTACTGAACTAGAATATTTAGCAGCGATCAAGAACTATAACAAAGCAGTTGGAAAAGGAATTTTGAAAGTGATGAACAAAATTGGAATCTCTACGCTAAATTCATATCGCGGATCACAACTATTTGAATGTATCGGAATCAATTCGACTACAGTCAAAAAATACTTTCCAAACACGCCAACACGTATCCAAGGAATTGGTTTGCGTGAAATAGAACAAGAAATTGTAAAGCGTCATAAAAAAGCATTTCAACTCAATGAAGTCAATGCAGATATTGAAGTTGGTGGCGAATACAGATGGAGACGCGGACAAGAAAAACATATGTTCAATCCGTTGACGGTTGCAAAATTGCAAGAATCGGTTCGTACCAACAAAGCTTCTACTTTCAAAGAATACTCAGAATTGGTCAACAATCAATCGAAAAGTTTAATGACAATCAGAGGTTTATTCGAGTTCGATCAGTATGACCCAATTCCTTTAGATGAGGTAGAACCTTGGACGGAAATTGTAAAACGTTTCAAAACTGGTGCAATGTCTTACGGTTCTATCAGCAAAGAAGCACATGAAAACTTAGCAATTGCAATGAACAGAATTGGTGGAAAATCAAACTCTGGAGAAGGTGGAGAAGATCAAGAACGTTTCTACAAAAGTTCGCAAGGCGATTGGAAAAATTCAGCCATAAAACAAGTCGCTTCTGGGCGTTTTGGAGTAACTTCAAACTACTTGACAAGTGCCAACGAAATTCAAATCAAAATTGCTCAAGGCGCAAAACCTGGAGAAGGCGGACAATTGCCAGGTCCAAAAGTAAATCCGCAAATAGCGAAAACACGAAACTCAACACCATATGTAGGACTCATTTCGCCACCGCCACATCACGATATTTATTCCATTGAAGATTTATCACAACTAATTTATGATGTGAAATCAGCTAACAGGGAAGCACGAATCAATGTAAAACTAGTATCAGAAGTTGGTGTTGGAACTGTCGCGGCTGGAGTTGCCAAAGCCAAAGCAGATGTAATCTTAATTTCTGGTTTTGATGGAGGAACAGGTGCGTCTCCACTAACTTCGCTAAAACATGCAGGATTGCCGTGGGAATTAGGAATTGCAGAAGCACAACAAACTTTAGTGATGAACGATTTGCGAAATCGTGTTGTCTTAGAATGTGATGGACAATTAAAAACAGGTCGTGATGTTGCAATTGCCTGTTTATTAGGCGCAGAAGAATTTGGTTTTGCAACAGCACCATTAGTAGCTTCAGGTTGTATAATGATGCGTGTATGTCACTTAAATACATGTCCGGTTGGAATTGCAACACAAAATCCTGAACTGCGAAAAAAATTCAAAGGAAAGCCAGAACATGTCGTCAACTATATGTACTTCGTAGCACAAGAACTACGAGAAATTATGGCAAAACTTGGATTCAAAACTGTAAACGAAATGGTTGGTCAAGTACAAAAACTTAACAGAAACAAAGCCATTGAACATTACAAAGCTTCAGGAATTGACTTAACGCCAATTTTACACAAAGTAGAAGTTTCAGACGATGCAAAACTCTACAATACAGAAGCACAGGATCATCAACTGGAAACACATTTAGATTTCAGTATCATCAAGCAAGCACATCAAGCTTTATTTAGAAGACAGCGAACTGATTTAAAATTAGAAATCACAAATATTGATAGAGCAGTTGGCGCAATTGTGAGCAATGAAATCTCAAAAATATATGGTGCAGAAGGTTTGCCAGAAGATACAATCAACATAGATTTTAACGGAGCTGCGGGACAAAGTTTTGGTGCGTTTGCTACGAAGGGAATTCGAATGACAGTTCATGGAAATACCAACGATTATTTAGGTAAAGGATTGTCAGGAGGAAAACTAATTATTAAAGTTCCCTCAGCATCGACAATCATTCCAGAAGAAAATGTTATTACTGGAAATGTAACTTTATATGGAGCAACTTCGGGTGAAGTATATATCAACGGAAAAGCGGGCGAACGTTTCTGTGTGCGAAACTCAGGAGCAAAAGCGGTTGTAGAAGGAATTGGTGATCATGGATGTGAATATATGACTGGTGGAATTGCAGTAATTCTTGGAAAAGTAGGTCGTAATTTGGTGCAGGAATGAGTGGCGGAATTGCTTATGTTTTAGCTGAAGACGATACTTTTTTTAGACACTGTAATTCAGATAGTTTAAATATTGATGCCGTAGAATTGGAAGAAGATAAAATACAATTAAAACAACTCATACAAAATCATTACCAAGCAACATCGAGCCCGTTGGCAAAACGAATAGTAGACAATTGGGAAGACTATCTTTCAAAATTCATAAAAGTATTACCAGAAGAATATAGAAAGGCATTAGTACGATTAGAACAAGAACAACTTCAAACAGCGTAAAACATGGGAAAAATAACAGGATTTTTAGAATATAAACGTCAAGATGAAGCATATCAAGTTCCGTCAGAACGTATCAAAGACTATAAAGAGTTTACAATTGCATTACAAAAATCAAGACTAGAAGAACAAGGCGCGCGTTGTATGGATTGTGGCATTCCGTTTTGCCATAGTGGTTGTCCACTCGGGAATCTAATTCCAGATTTCAATGACAAGGTCTACCGTGGAAAATGGAAAGAAGCAGCAGAAATTCTTCATAAAACCAATAATTTCCCTGAATTCACAGGTCGTTTATGTCCAGCTCCGTGTGAAGAAGCCTGTGTATTAGGAATCAATGAAGATCCTGTAAGTATAGAAAATATTGAAAAAAATATTGTGGAAACTGCTTTTGCGGAAGGTTGGATTGTTGCAAAACCGCCAAAAATACGAACTGGAAAATCAGTCGCAATCATTGGCTCAGGACCTGCAGGTTTAGCAGCTGCACAACAACTCAATCGCGCTGGTCATGAAGTAACTGTTTTTGAACGTGATGGAAAAGTAGGTGGTTTATTGCGCTACGGAATTCCAGATTTTAAAATGGAAAAACAGATCATTGATCGACGTTTGAAAATATTAGAAGAAGAAGGAATTATATTCAAAACAAATGCGCATGTTGGTGTAAATATAGAAGCTAGTCAACTCAAAGAAAACTATGATGCCATTCTACTCTGTGGTGGAGCAACGGTAAAAAGAAGTATTCCTATTGATGGCGTAAATGCAAAAGGTGTATACCAAGCAATGGATTTCCTAAAACAAAACAATCAATACGTAGACGGTTTGATAGATTTTGATAAAATTATCTCTGCGAAAGACAAAAAAGTAATCGTCATTGGTGGTGGCGATACAGGTTCAGATTGTATTGGAACGAGCAATCGTCATGGAGCAAAATCAGTAACAAACTTTGAAATACTAAATAAACCAACTGTTGGAAGGCCAGCGCATCAACCGTGGCCGTATTGGCCAATGAAACTCAAAGAAACTTCCTCACATCAAGAAGGTGTAGAACGCTTTTTTAGTATTTCTACGAAGAAATTTATAAGTGATGCTAACGGAAATTTGACAGGTTTAAAAACGGTAGAAGTCGAATGGATTTTCAAAGAAGGCGAGCGTCCGCAACTCAAAGAAATTCCAAACACAGAAAAACATTGGGAATGCGATTTAGTATTACTTGCTTTAGGTTTTACAGGAGCTGAAAAAACGTTGGCAGAAGCTTTTGAACTCGAAATGGATTTCAGAAGTAATATCAAAGCAACGACTAAAAACTATGCAACCAGTCAATCTGGAATTTTTACGGCTGGCGATATGCGAAGAGGGCAATCGTTAATCGTTTGGGCAATCTCAGAAGGTCGCCAAGCAGCACATCATGTAGATACATATTTGATGGGAAGTTCTAATTTACCATTAAAAGATGAAAACGATTTGCCGCGAGTATAATACATTGCAAAGACAGAAAAACTAACAACATTTTTCAACCATAAATTAGGAATCCCAAAAAACTTTTTCAATCTTTGAAACAACAAATGAACAAACAAATTATAAATATCATTGCTGTCAATATTATTGTGATTCGCTCACAACGATAAGGAATGTATATAAAAATTTAACTATAAATTGAAAAGCTTTCCTGTAAACGGAAAGCTTTTTTTATTTAGTGAAACTCAGTTTTATGAAATTCTGAATCAAGTTCAGAATGACGTTATAAAATACAAAACAATGAACAAAAACATAATTAGCAGCATCGTCATTATTATTATGAACTCCACCTGAGTTGATACGATTTGCTATATAAAAATAAAAAGCCTGTATCAACCGTGATACAGGCTTTTTTAGTGAAGTTCAGTTTTGTGAAACCAGAAGGGCGCACACAAAAATGTAAACAGAACTAATTCCGCTGAAAATTGGGATCATTTAAAAGTTTACGAAATCGAACACAAGGAGCAGTATTACAAGCAAAAATATCACACGTTGAGTGTTGTATTTGATGAAATGTAAATAACTGAAAAACAATAAATTAAATATAAAAATTAACAATTGATTTTAGGGAAATAAATAAAACCGAACGAGCAAAAAAGAACAATAAAATTAATTTCGAATTATAATTACCGTAACCATGTATTACAAAGAAGACAGTATCATTTATCACAACGGAGCATACATACATCCTGAAAAAGCTTCAGGAAACATGTATAGTCAGGCATTACACTACGGAAATGGTGTATTTGAAGGTATCAGAGCTTACAAAACAAAATTTGGAGCAAAAATCTTCAAAGCCGAAGCACATTACAAACGCTTAAAATATGGCGCTGAAGTCATGGGAATTCCGTTCAACTATTCCATTGAAGAATTAATAGATATCACATACAAATTACTAGAAAAAAACAACTTGCAAGACGCATACATTCGTCCATTACTTACCACAGGAGCAAACATGAGCTTACTTACGTCTGAAGAATCTCTTTTAACGATTCAATGTTGGGAATGGGGAAAATATATGGGAGACAAACTCCTAAAAGTAAAAACATCTCGTTTTCAAAGACCAAATCCAAAATCATGCTTTGTAGAAGCAAAAGTAACAGGACACTATACCAATTCCATACTATCTACAAACGAAGCGAAAAATGCTGGGTATGATGAAGCATTATTATTAGATATGAATGGAAATGTGGCTGAATGTTCGGGCGCAAATATATTCATGCAAAAAGATGGCAAACTCTACACACCAAAACGCGGACACATTATGGCAGGAATTACACGTTCCACAATTCTTGAAATCTGCAAAGAAGAAAGTTTCTCTGTAGAAGAAAAACACTTTACGCTAGACGAATTAAAACAAGCAGACAGCGCATTCTTTACAGGAACAGCCGCAGAAGTTGTTGGACTAGAATCGTTAGATGATTATGTATTTCCACTTTCGTGGGAATCGTCTCTGGGTTACAAACTAATGAAGCTGTACAAGCAAGAAGTACTATGTGAACGTTCAACAAAACTATCAGAAGCAATATAAAAATGAACAATCTAAATAAATACAGCAAAACAGTCACACAAGATCCCACGCAACCAGCAGCGCAAGCCATGTTGCATGCCATAGGATTAACCAAAGAAGACTTTTATAAACCTATCATCGGAATTGCAAGTACAGGATACGAAGGAAACCCATGTAACATGCACTTAAACGATTTGGCAAAACTAGCCAAACAAGGAACCAAAAATGAAGACGTTGTTGGTTTAATCTTCAATACAATTGGCGTAAGTGATGGAATTTCTATGGGAACACCAGGAATGCGTTATTCGTTGCCATCACGTGATATCATCGCGGATTCAATGGAAACGGTTGTGCAAGCCATGAGTTATGACGGATTAATTACGGTTGTAGGTTGCGACAAAAATATGCCTGGAGCATTAATGGCAATGATTCGCCTTAATCGTCCAAGTATTCTAGTCTATGGAGGAACCATTGATTCAGGTTGTCACAATGGTAAAAAACTAGATGTTGTTTCAGCTTTTGAAGCATGGGGAAGCAAAGTTGCTGGCACAATGGACGAAACAGAATATCAAAACATCGTTGAAAAAGCATGTCCAGGTGCTGGTGCTTGTGGCGGAATGTATACGGCAAATACAATGGCTTCTGCTATAGAAGCGCTAGGAATGACTTTACCGTTCAATTCGTCAAACCCTGCGTTGAGTGATGCAAAAAAGCAAGAATCAATAGCAGCAGGAGAAGCCATTCGTGTATTACTCGAAAAAGATATCAAACCATCTGATATCATTACGCGAAAATCATTAGAAAATGCAGTACGTTTAGTAACAATTCTTGGTGGATCAACCAATGCAGTATTACATTTCTTAGCGATTGCCAGAGCAGCGCAAATTGATTTTACCCTGGAAGACTTTCAAAAAATAAGTGACACAACTCCATTTCTAGCAGACTTAAAACCAAGCGGAAAATACCTAATGGAAGATGTACACGCGGTTGGTGGAATTCCAGCAGTATTAAAATATCTACTAAAGAAAGGATTATTACATGGTGATTGTATGACGGTAACAGGAAAAACGATTGCTGAAAACTTATTAGATGTTGACGATTTAACGGAAGGTCAGGATGTAATCAAACCTATAGAAAACCCAATAAAACTTTCAGGACACTTGCGTATGCTATATGGAAATCTAGCAAGTGAAGGAAGTGTCGCAAAAATTACAGGAAAAGAAGGATTAACATTCACAGGAAAAGCCAAAGTGTTTGAAGGAGAATACGAAGCTAATGATGGAATTCGCGATGGAAAAGTACAAAAAGGAGATGTAGTCGTCATTCGGTATGAAGGACCAAAAGGCGGTCCAGGAATGCCTGAAATGCTCAAACCAACAGCTGCAATCATGGGAGCAGGTTTAGGAAAAGATGTCGCATTAATTACAGACGGACGTTTTTCGGGAGGAACACATGGTTTTGTCGTCGGGCACATTACACCAGAAGCACAAGAAGGCGGAACCATTGCCTTAGTAAAAGATGGCGATATCATCACTATTGATGCAGAAACGAACACGATACGTCTGGAAGTTTATGAAGAAGAACTCCAAGAACGTAGAAAACAATGGAAAGCACCAGAACTCAAATTTGAGCGCGGTGTATTATACAAATATGCAAAAACAGTATCATCTGCATCCAAAGGATGCGTAACTGATGAGTTTTAATTAAAACTCATCATTCCCGTGCGAACGTTGAGCGAAATCGAAACGAGAGTGGGAATCTCAATGTCGATAAATAAAAATAAATCGGCTTAAAAAAATAGAATTATGGAAACAAAAACCATACAAAAACCAAAAGAAACACTTCCGCAAACAGAACGCATTTCAGGTAGCGAAGCCATTGTAAAATGTTTGTTGGCAGAGGGCGTAAAAACATTATACGGTTATCCTGGCGGAGCCATTATGCCTGTATATGATGAATTATACAAATATCAAGACAAAATACATCATGTTCTCACACGTCATGAGCAAGGAGCAACACATGCTGCTCAAGGATACGCAAGAATCTCAGGAGAAGTTGGTGTGGCAATTGCGACATCAGGTCCTGGAGCTACAAATTTAATTACAGGAATTGCCGACGCACAAATCGATTCTACACCGATGGTATGTATCACAGGTCAAGTCGCATCACATTTATTAGGAAGTGATGCATTTCAAGAAACAGATATTGTCGGAATTTCTACGCCTGTAACCAAATGGAATCATCAAATTACTAAAGCTTCCGAAATTCCAGAAGTCTTAGCAAAAGCATTTTACATTGCCAAAAGCGGTCGTCCAGGTCCTGTTTTAATTGACATTACCAAAGACGCACAGTTTGAAGAATTTGACTTTGCCTACAAGAAATGTACAGGTGTTCGTAGTTATAAAGCAGTGCCAGAAACAGATAAAAATGCTTTGAGCGCTGCCGCAGAATTGATAAATGAAGCAAAAAAGCCTTTAGTAGTTTGGGGACAAGGTGTGATTTTGAGTGAAGCAGAATTCGAATTTAAAGCATTCATTGAAAAAGCAGGAATTCCGTCTGCATGGACAATCTTAGGTGTTTCAGCAATTCCAACAGAACATCCGCTTAATGTAGGAATGGTGGGAATGCACGGAAACTACGCGCCAAATGTATTGACGAATGAATGTGATGTTTTAATTGCGATCGGAATGCGTTTCGATGATCGTGTTACAGGAAACTTAGCAACATATGCTAAACAAGCAAAAGTGATCCATTTTGAAATTGATCCTGCGGAAATTGATAAAAATGTAAAAACAGATGTAGCAGTTTTAGGCGATGCAAAAGCAAGCCTGCAAGCTATTTTACCATTCATCAATAAAAATTCACATCCTGAATGGCGTCAAAAATTCAAAGATTTATATACGATTGAATACGAAAAAGTCATCAAAAACGATTTGCATCCAACAAAAGAAGGATTGACGATGGGCGAAGTATTGAAAGAAATCAATACGCAAAGTAAAGGTGAAGCAGCTATTGTTTCAGATGTTGGACAGCATCAAATGATTGCGTGTCGTTATGCAAATTTCAATCAGACAAAAAGCAACATTACTTCTGGCGGATTAGGAACCATGGGATTTGGTTTACCAGCTGCAATTGGCGCAAAAATGGCAGCTCCAGAACGTGAAGTAGTTTGTGTATGTGGCGATGGTGGTTATCAAATGACGATTCAGGAATTAGGAACCATTTTTCAGCAAAAAGCGGCTGTGAAAATTGTGGTATTAAACAATGATTTCTTGGGAATGGTACGTCAGTGGCAGCAGTTGTTTTTTGACAAACGTTATGCATCTACCGAAATGACAAATCCAGACTTTGTTGCCATTGCAAAAGGGTACCATTTAAACGCAAGACGTGTAACGAAAAGAGAAGAATTAGCGGAAGCGGTACAAGAAATGATGCAAAGTAAAGAAGCATATTTCCTAGAAGTATGTGTAGAAAAAGAAGATAATGTATTTCCAATGATTCCAACAGGAGCATCGGTTTCAGACATAAGATTATCGTAATATGGAAACAACAAGCAAACAATTTACGGTTTCAGTTTATACTGAAAATAACATCGGATTGTTGAATAGAATTTCAGCGATCTTTCAGCGAAGACACATCAATATTGAAAGTATCAACTCGTCTGTTTCAGAAATTGAAAATGTGTCGAAATGGACAATTGTAGTGAATTTGACCGAAACACAAATGAAAAAAATCATTGGTCAAATAGAAAAACAAGTCGAAGTCATCAAAGCGTATTATCATACTGAAGAAGAAATCATCTATCAAGAATCTTGCATTTTTAAAATGAAATCTGATTTACTATTTGATGAACGCCAAATTCAAAACATCATCAAAGACAGCAATTCCAGAATCGTCACGGTAAACAAACAATTTTTTGTCATAGAAAAATCGGGACGCAAAGAAGAAATCGAACTGCTCTACAGAGAACTCAGTGTGTTCGGAATCATGCAATTTACGCGTTCAGGACGCATTGCGGTTTCCAAGGAAGAAATGAAAATTTCAAAAATGCTAAAAGCGATTAATCATTAAAAAAAGATGTTAGAATCTAGAGCCTAGATTTTAGACTATTTCATATAAAACGGATAGTTAAAAAAATAAAACAATGAACTCCAATTTTTAATTCAAGAATAAGGATTCAAGATAAATTCAAATAAAAACTAAAAAAATAACAGCAGAGTGAGCAAGTCTAGATTCTGGGCTCCTGACTCTAGATTCAAAAAATAAAAAATCATGTCAAATTACTTCAATACACTATCATTACGAGAACAATTAGCACAATTAGGAAAATGTAGATTCATGAATGCTTCTGAATTTACAGATGGAGTCAAAGTGCTGAAAGATAAAAAAATAGTCATTGTCGGTTGTGGTGCGCAAGGACTGAATCAAGGATTAAATATGCGCGATTCAGGATTGGATATTTCGTATGCACTACGACAAGCTGCTATTGATGAAGAGCGCAACTCGTATCAAAATGCAACATCGCACGGCTTTAAAGTTGGGACTTATAAACAACTCATTCCAACAGCAGATTTGGTATTAAATCTTACACCAGATAAACAACATACAAATGTAGTAAAAGCTGTAATGCCACTCATGAAAAATGGAGCTACGTTGAGTTATTCACATGGGTTTAATATAGTGGAAGAAGGTACAAAAATCCGTGAAGACATCACCGTAATCATGGTAGCGCCAAAATGCCCAGGAACCGAAGTTCGTGAAGAATATAAGCGTGGTTTTGGTGTCCCAACATTAATTGCAGTACATCCAGAAAATGATCCAGAAAACAAAGGTTGGGATCAAGCAAAAGCCTATGCAGTTGCTACAGGCGGACATAGAGCAGGCGTATTAGCTTCTTCGTTTATTGCAGAAGTAAAAAGTGATTTAATGGGAGAACAAACCATTCTTTGTGGTGTGTTACAAACAGGTTCTATTCTGGCTTTTGACAAAATGGTTACAGATGGAATAGATGCTAATTATGCCGCAAAACTCATTCAATTAGGTTGGGAAACCATAACGGAAGCACTGAAACATGGGGGAATTACTAATATGATGGATCGTTTGTCAAATCCTGCAAAAATAAAAGCATTTGAACTTTCTGAAGAATTAAAAGGAATTCTAAAACCATTATTTGAGAAACATATGGACGATATCATTTCAGGTCATTTCTCTAAAACAATGATGGAAGATTGGGTGAATGATGATAAAAACTTACTAAAATGGCGTGAAGCAACAGGTGAAACTGCTTTTGAAAAAACAAAATTAACTACGGATCATATTTCGGAACAAGAATACTTTGATCATGGAGTATTATTGGTTGCTTTTGTAAAATCGGGTGTAGAATTGGCGTTTGAAACGATGGTAAATGCTGGAATTATTGAAGATTCAGCTTATTACGAGTCATTGCACGAATTACCATTAATTGCAAATACCATTGCTAGAAAGAAACTGTTTGAAATGAATCGAGTAATCTCTGATACAGCTGAATATGGTTGTTATTTATTTGATCATGCAGCAAAACCTTTGCTAGAAGATTTCATGAAAACAGTAGATACATCTGTGATTGGTAAATCATTTGCGACATCAAACGCAGTTGATAATTTAGATTTAATTGCGGTAAACGATTCTATAAGAAATCATCCGATAGAAGCAGTTGGAAAACGACTCAGAGCAGCAATGACGGCAATGAAAACCATTAAAACAGCTGTTGAAAATGAAAAGCCTGTGGCAGTATAGATGTGAGATATTAGTATTGAGTGGTGAGACAAGTTTACGAGGATATTTTAAGTTACAAAACTCACTTCTTAAAGATTGCCATATCGTAAACTCCTCGAACTGACGTTTCAAAAATTAAACGTCAGTTCGAGTGATTTTTGTAAAAAAAATAGTATCGAGAACTACTTTGAAGTTAAATGGTAGTGTAACAATAAAAAATTAAACAACATATTGTGGAAACCACAAAAATATACGCTCCAACGTTAGCAGCTATTAAAAAAGCTGCAACAACACTCAAAGGCATTGCTTCGGTAACGCCTTTGAGTTATAATGATTATTATTCTAGAGAATTTAATTGTAATATCTACTTAAAACGAGAAGATTTACAACAAGTACGTTCGTATAAAATTCGTGGCGCATACAACAAAATTGCTTCTTTAACAGCAACACAAATAGAAAATGAAATTGTATGTGCTAGTGCCGGAAACCATGCGCAAGGTGTGGCTTTGTCATGTAAATTATTACAAATAAAAGGAACGATATTTATGCCAACTCCAACGCCAAACCAAAAGATTGAACAAGTCAAAATGTTTGGAGAAGAATATGTTGAGGTAGTTTTAATTGGCGATACATTTGATGACGCGTATCATGCGGCAATGGAACAATCAGAGCGTTTAAACAAAACATTCATTCATCCGTTTAACGATGAAAAAGTCATTGAAGGACAAGCTACCATCGGATTGGAAATTTTAAATCAATTAGAAAATCCTATCGATTATGTATTTGTACCTGTTGGCGGCGGCGGATTGTCTGCAGGATTGTCGTCTGTGTTTAAAATGTTGTCTCCAAGTACCAAAGTTGTCGGCGTAGAGCCAAAAGGTGCGCCTTCCATGTCAACATCAATTCAAAAAGAAAGAAACACAACTTTAAAAAACATTGAAAACTTTGTAGATGGAGCTGCGGTAAAACGTGTTGGTGATTTGAACTTTGCTATCTGTAAAGAAAATTTACACCACATGGTTACGGTTGATGAAGGCAATGTGTGTCAAACAATTTTAGATTTATACAATCGTCAAGCAATTGTAGTTGAGCCTGCAGGAGCATTAAGTTTAAGTGCATTATCGCAATATCAAGATCAAATAAAAGGAAAAAACGTAATATGTGTTATAAGTGGAAGTAATAATGATATTACGAGAACAGCCGAAATCAAAGAACGTGCATTACTCTATGCAAACTTAAAGCATTACTTCATTATCAAATTTCCACAACGCGCTGGAGCTTTGCGTGAATTTGTAGCGGAAATTTTAGGGCCGACAGATGATATCACATATTTTGAATATACTAAAAAAACCAATCGTGAAAATGGTGCTGCCGTAGTTGGATTAGAATTAAAAAATGCAGGCGATTTAGAAACTTTGATTACGAAAATGAAATTACGTAACTTTTATGGCGACTACTTAAATGATAAACCTGATTTATTTCAGTTTTTAGTTTAATAAAACAAGATAAAAAACACCTCATGAAAATTCCCGAAAAATATCAAATAAAAGAGATCATTACACAAGATACATATTTAGTAAATGGTAAGTTAAAAAAGTGGACAGGTCAAACGGCTGAAGTATATTCAACGATTTCTTCTACAGAAAAATATCAAAAAACATTACTAGGAACAATTCCGACACTAGGAGAAACGGAAGCGTTAGAAGCATTAGACGCTGCTGTTTCTGCGTATGACAAAGGACAAGGTTTATGGCCAACAATGAAGGTTGTAGATAGAATTGCGTGTATGGAAAAGTTTGTGGAGCAAATGAAAACCAAACGCGAAGAAATTGTAAAACTACTAATGTGGGAAATTGGAAAAAACTTAGCCGATTCCGAAAAAGAATTTGACAGAACGGTAGCTTATATCTATGACACCATTGAAGATTATACTCAGATGGATCGAGATAGTGCAAAGTTTGAAAAACACGGTGGTGTAAATGCACATATTCGTCGTGGACCATTGGGCGTAGTTTTGTGTCTCGGACCTTACAACTATCCATTAAATGAAACATTTGCGTTGCTAATTCCTGCGATTATCATGGGGAATACTACAATTTTTAAACCTGCAAAATTTGGCGTCTTATTATTAACTCCATTATTAGAAGCTTTTCAAAATAGTTTTCCTAAAGGTGTAGTAAACATTATTTACGGACGTGGAAGAACAGTAGCTTCTCCAATTATGAGAGATGGTCGTGTAGATGTGTTGGCATTGATTGGAAATAGTAAATCTGCCAATGCGCTGCAAAGTGTTCATCCAAAAAGTAATCGTTTGCGAATGGTGTTAGGTTTAGAAGCTAAAAATCCAGCAATTGTGTTGAAAGATGCTGATTTAGATTTGGCAATTAACGAGTGTATTGCAGGCGCGACTTCGTTTAACGGACAACGTTGTACTGCGTTAAAAGTATTGTATGTGCATGAAGCTATTGTGGACGAATTCAACAAGCGTTTCTCTGAAAAAGTAGATGCTTTGCAATTTGGAAATCCTTGGGAAGAAGGAGCAAAATTAACACCATTGCCAGAGCCAGATAAGCCAGCATATATTCAAGAATTGATTGATGATGCAGAAGCTAAAGGTGCAAAAATTATCAACAAAAAAGGAGGAGAAACAACCGATAATTACATTTTTCCAGCAGTTTTATATCCTGTGACCAAAGACATGCGTGTATATGAAGAAGAACAATTTGGACCTGTAATTCCCGTGATTTCATTTTCAGATATTGAACAGCCTTTAGATGATATGGCAGCCTCAAATTATGGTCAGCAAGTAAGTTTGTTTGGTAAAGACACCAAAACACTTGCGCCTTTAATTGATACTTTGGTGAATTTGGTATGTCGTGTAAACTTAAATAGCTCTTGTCAACGTGGACCAGATGTATATCCGTTTACAGGAAGAAAAGATTCTGCGGTAGCGACTTTAAGTGTGCATGATGCATTGCGTTCGTTCTCAATTAGGACTTTTGTAGCTTCTAAAGACAACGACTATAACAATGAAATCTTAAATGAATTATTGCAAACGAGAGCCTCTAACTTTGTAAGCACAGATTATATTCTTTAAAAAAGAATTTCAATACAATTTACTTTGACGAATCACTCGAAATGACAATTTTAGCAGTAAAGAAACGTCACTTCGAGTGAAATTCTAGAAGAATTTTGTGTCGAGAAGTAGTTTGAAACTGTATGCTTTTTTTTAAAATCGTCATGCTTAACTAGACGAAAAAGTCTAACGAAGTCTAAGTTACTTCTTAAAAGGTTTATGTTCTTTAAAATCTTTAATTCGAATGTTTTTGATAAAGGGTTTCATCAAACTATTTATGAAAGGTCTTTTGTGGCGCATGTAGCAAGTTAGATCTTGTGGTTTTGCACCTAAAGTACTCTTAATCTCAGAAGCGGTTCTTCCTAAGTTGATACGTTTCGCTCCATGCAAAATACCCAAACGCACATAATCATTTAAGATTCTTGGATAAATTGCATTTTCTTTATTGAGCGCGTAATCTAAACCGATGAAATGTGCATCCAAATTATCTCCATTTCGCATCGCAGACAAAAATCCAACCAAATCCTCTTCTAAAAAATACCCTTTTACAATAAACTGATCACCATGTGTTTTTTTGAGAACCATATAAGTATCTAAATCGAGAATTTGAGCATTAAAATTTGCGTTGGCAATGGTGTTTTCATACAACGCTTGCAATTCACTTTTATACTGTTCAATTTCTTGATAAGTAAATTCTTTTGCGATCAAATTTTCACTTTTGCTATCTGCTTTATTTGCTTTGACTCTATATTTAGATTTGAGCGCACTTTTATAATCATCAAAAGATTTCCATTCAGGTTTTAAGGTAATAATCATATTGGGTTCAACCTTCATGGGTGAATACTCATAGTCTTTCAACTGATCGGTGAGAGGAAGCGAGGTATCTTTAAAATCTTTTACAAACACCGCATGGAGTCTTTTGGTTTGTTTCATTAAGGTTTTTAAAGCTGCGACCAATTCGTGAAACAACGCATTTGTATCTTCTCCTCGTTTGATATATGTTCCGTATTCTCCACTCAAAAATATATTTCCGCAAAACATAATTTTGGGCGAATTGTTACAGAATAAACTATTGACTATTTTTTTAAGTCGCTCAGAAATTTTGATGTTCTGTGTAATTGTTTCTATGGGAATTGTCACCACTTGCGTTGAAGCAAAAGCAACTGCCTCTTTCTGCTCATTTACAATAACAATATATCGAAACACTATGTCATCATTGGCAACTTCGTATGCGCGTAAAAATTCTGGAGTATAATATGTATTGGGTAAGCAGCCTAACTGTTGCCAATATTCCTTTGGAATACTGTTTACACTATCATAAAAAAGACGCTGCGTTTGACTCATTATTTGCTTTTGGACTTATTTAATGTTACCAGATAAACTCCAGAAAAAATCAATAGAGCCGCTACAATTTTAATAAAATCTAGAGAATCGCTGCCTACAAGTACAGCAAAAATTCCTGCAATAACAGGTTGAAGATATAAAAAAGTTGTTACGGTTGAAGCTTTTAATTCGCGCAAAGCCATTGGGTTTAGTAAATATGTCGCAAATGTAGCTCCAACAATTACAAAAGCAACTTCAAAAAATACATATGGAGAAAAACTAGTCCAATCTACAGTACTTAATTGTGAAAAACCAAAAGGAAAAACTAAGATAGTACCAAATAAAAACAACCATTTTATAAACGTAAATGGATGATATTTAGAGGTTAATTTTTTAATAATAATAATGTAAATACTATAGGAAACGGCATTGATAAATACGAGTAAATTTCCAAGCGGAATATTCGATGAATTTTCTGTAGCCTTACCATATAAACTCAGGACAACTGCACCCGAAAGTCCTAAAATGATTCCAATAATTTTGGTAGAAATGACTTTCTCTTTCAAGAAAATGGCGGAGAGTATCAATACAATAATTGGTACAACCACCATAATCACAGAAGCGTGAATTGGAGTTGTGTACTCAAAACCTTTAAAAAAGCAAAGCATATTAATTGCAATTCCAAAAACAGCCCCTAAAAAGAAAGTGAGAAAGTCTTTGCGTTCTATTTTTTCTTTTGGCGCAAACATGCTAAATATCCAAAATAAAACTCCTGCAGCAGCTACGCGAAGTAATATAAATCCAAATGGTTTTATGTAGCCACCTTTTATAACATCAGATGCAAAAGTAAATGTAACTCCATAAAAAACTTGCACCATAAAGGCAGCAATAAAAGCAAAGGTTTTTTTAGACATGATTACGAAATTGCTTCTTTGGCTGCAGCCACAGTTTTAGCAGAATTCCCAATAAAAATTTGATCTTCTACAATAATAACTGGACGTTTTAAAAAGGTATAATGTTCTAAAATATATTGTTTATAATCTTGCTCAGTAAGCTCCTGATTTTTTAAATCCATTTCCTTGTAAAGCTTGGCGCGTCTACTAAATAACGCTTCGTAGCTTCCCGAAAGAGCGTGCATTTCTTCCAACTGTTTTACGGTAATTTCTTCTTCTTTAATGCCTTGAAGAATAAAATCGGACGTTGGTTGAATCTCTTTAATAATTCGCTGACATGTATTGCACGTTTTTAAATGATAAATTTTCTTCACGGGTTTACAGTTTTAAAAAGAGGTTATTTAATATGACTGATAATAATTTATGCAAAGAAAATTCATTTCCATCAAAAATGAATACTTTTAATGAAAATATAACGAAATGAATTTTACAAGAACTGTTACTCAAAACAACAGAAAGGTCATCAAAAGAATTTTAAAAGAGACTACCTTAGAAGATTTAAACAAAATTCCTCAAGGATTTTCAAACAATATATTTTGGAATATTGCACATATAGTGGTTACCCAACAATTATTAGTCTACAAGTTATCTGGTTTGCCAATGTACGTTTCTGATGAAATGATTTCTAAATATAGAAAAGGAACAAAACCAGAAGGCGATGTTGTACAAAAAGAAGTAGATGAGGTTTATGAACTATTGGATAGTTTATTAATAAAAACAGAAGAAGATTTGACTGCTGGAATATTTAAAAACTACACTGAATATACACTTAGTTTAGGAACTACATTAAGCAATGTACATGAAGCTATAGAATTCAATAATATTCATGAAGGCATGCATTATGGATATGTTTTGGCAATAAAAAAAGCATTAAAAGTAGATAAATAATTATAACTTTTCTTTAAGAGTTGTTTTGTAAGCGCCTATGTTTTAAAGCGACTCATAATTCCGTAAAAAATCTAATTAGCGTATATTTGTACGTTACATAAAGTAGAAAATAATGGAAGGCAATACAGTACTCACATATATAGAAAATGTCTTAGAAAACATGCCAAATAATTGGTTGCGCTTAACAACGCATAGACTAGACATTTACAATGAAAAATTGGCAAAAGTTCAGTTTTTAGAACATTTTGAAAACTTATTTAATGCGAATAATTCATCTGAATCAGCGCTAAGTGAATTACCAACTGCGTACGATTATATTCGTTTAGGACATCCTTTATCGTGTGTTTTGGAATGGGGAATTGCAAAATTGAACAATCTGAAACCAGAAAACGTGATTAGTTTTTCTTCAAAAACAACACCTATTTTGGCAATTTTGAGAAAAAACTTATTAGAAAAGAAACATACACAAATTGTTTATACTGGCGAATTACCTGCTTTTTTTGACGCTGAAACTGTTCGAAATGTTTACGGATATACATTTGAATTGAAAAAAGTGGAAAATGTATTAGAGGTTCCTTCGTTTGACGGAAGTACTATTTTTATTTCCTCTCAAAATGATAATCATACAGTAGACTTTTCTTCAAATATTGATTTCTTTATCAATTTTCAAGAAACATTAGGAAGTATTGTGTTGGCAAATGATGAAAATGCACACTATGTTTCAGAAATACAACACGTTCGAAGAAGAGAGACAATTGCAATGACGCCAGCAGATTGCTTGGTAGTGCTAAAATCACTAACAGAAAAAACATCATTAGCAATTCCAGAAACAAATGTTGCTGCAAATAAAACAAGCGTTTTAACTGCAATTAATAATATTACTGGTGTTACTACAAAACCTTTAGTGGCTTCTAGCGGATTATCTATTCAATATGCCATTATGATGGGATTGATTGATGATGCATTAGAGAAACATCCTGGAAAAGATATCAAATTTATTGTACCACCAAATTGTTACGGAGGAACTAACGATCAGGCAAGACGTGTTGCGGCTTGTGTTGAAAACGTAGAAGTGCTAGATTTACCTGTGGATGGTGACAATGATATGGTAAAAAGCGTGAATATGGTCTTGGATAAAGTCGCGCAAGAAGATGCGATTCCTTTTATCATTGCTGAAATACCAACAAATCCGAGAGTGGAAGTTCCTGAGTTAATTGCTTTGAAAGAAGCATTAGAAAAAGAGCGTAAAACTGCTACTGGAGAAACGGCAATTGATCCTGTATTTATTTTAGATCAAACATTTTGCCCTAACGTACTTTTTTTAGGTGAAGGCGAAATACTTTCTACAGTTCGTGCAATTTCATATGCTAGTGGATCTAAATTTCCTAGTGGAGGTTTATGTACTGCTGGATACTGTGTTGGAAACCAAAAAGCAGCAACGTTAATTGACAAAATAGAACTGCACCTGAGTCTTTGTGATAATGAAGCGACCGCTTTACAATACGAAATCTTAGCAACGCAATTACCTTCAATGATTCAGCGAATAGCAGATGCATATACAAATACACGTGAATTTGTTACGTTCATTGAAAAAACATTGCCTACTGCAAAAATCAATTTTGTTTCTGAAGAGTTAGCAGCGCAAGGATTCACGCCTTCTGTATTTTCGTTAGATCTTCCAACCAAAGGAAATACGGATGAAGAACGAGAAGCTTACAAGAGAAAATTAAACTTGAAACTCATCAATTTAATGATTGCTGAAATTCCAGATGAAAGTAAATATTGTGTGAGTTATGGTCAATTAAAAGGTTGTTACTGGACAATTCCTGCAACATCAACACAAGGAACTACAAAAGAAGGAGACAAAGATTATATTGCACGTGTGGCACTTTCTGCAAACATGGATTTAGAACGTCACAAAGAAGTATTTTCAGAATTTGTAGCAGAAATTTAATGGAGATTTTGTGTCTCTAGCGCTGTTTTGAGTGATTTTTTGAGTAAAAATAGCATTACGACAGCGCTTTATAGAACTATCGAGAAGTACTAAGAAATTCTAAGTAGTTCTCGATAAAATTCTATTCCATTTCTTTCATAGTCACATAAAAATTAGGATCTAACTCCATGGTAGAAACTTTAGTATCTATTTCTTTTGTTTGCCATGTTGTTGTAGGCGAAAGCCAAATCAATTTTTTATTTACTGCTAAGCGAACTTTCATATTGAAATCATCAACTGAATTTTCCCAGCGATACATAAGTTTATTTCCTTCTCTTTTGTAGCGTAGCACAGGAATATCAGTTGTACGTAAATATTGATCGAAAACAGCAGATAAGTCAATTTCTGATTTTTCACTAATATAACTTTCAATCTGTTGTGTAGTTACGGTTTGATGGTAAAAATCTTTGTTTAGTCCACGCAAAATACTACGCCACTTTGCATCATCGTTTATCAATTGACGAATCATGTGTAACATATTTCCACCTTTATAATACATATCGCCAGAGCCTTCATGATTTACGTTGTAAATTCCTATAATTGGACGGTCATTTTGAATATTAGCGCGCGTACCAATTACATATGCAGCACTTGCTTCTTTTCCGTAGAAATAATCTAAAAATAAATTCTCTGAATAGTTTGTAAAGCTTTCATGAATCCACATATCTGCAATATCAATATTGGTAATATTATTAGCAAACCATTCGTGTCCAGATTCGTGTATAATGATAAAATCAAACTTCATTCCCCAACCTGTGTTACTCAAATCACGACCGCGATAGCCGTTTTCATATCCATTTCCATACGTTACTGAGCTTTGGTGTTCCATGCCTAAATATGGTGCTTCTACCAATTTATAACTATCTTCATAAAATGGATAAGGTCCAAACCAATGTTCAAAAGCTTCTAAAGTACGTTTGGCATCTTTAAACTGTTCTTTGGCTTTGTCTAAATTATCTCGCAACACATAATAATCCATGTCTAACGTGCCATTTTCACCTTCATACTTTTCTCCAAAATACACGTAATCTCCAATATTAATATTTACACCATAATTATTTATTGGATTTACTACCTTCCAATGATAAGTTTTTGTGTCATCGTCTAATGCTTCAACTTTGGTCAAGCGTCCGTTAGAAACATTCATCAAATCTTTAGGAACATTCACGCTAATTTTCATACTATCTACTTCGTCATACATATGATCTTTGCAAGGCCACCATACACTTGCGCCGAGTCCTTGACAAGAAGAAGCAATAAAAGGAAGCCCGTTTGCATCTTTTCTCCAAGTAATTCCGCCATCCCAAGGTGGGCGTTTTGCTACTTTTGGCTTGCCTTCATAAAAAACTTCTACACGATATACTTTTCCTTTCTTTTGTCGTTTCTTCAGATGAATAAAATGTGCATTTCCATCATGAGTAATTTCTAATTCCTCTCCATTTTGAATTGCTTTAGTCATTTGTAAAGGCGGTTGCAAATCCACTTGAAGCGTCTTTTGTCCTTTTTCTAATACCGTATATTGAATGGTGTTGCTTCCTGCAATTGTTTTTTCGGAAGGATCTACTTTAATGTCCAAATGATAATGTGTCAAATCCCACCAAGCGCGTTCGGGTGTAATAGAGCCGCGTAAAGTATCTTGTTTGGTGAAATTTTGAGAAAATGCCTGTATACTACAAAAAGCAAATACAAAAAGAAGGTATTTTGATAAATTGTTATTTTTATATATCATTTCGACAAAATAGTTAATTACTGATAAAGGTACATCTATAATCTGAAAATCAATAAATGAAGCGTTAAATTTGTCATAGATGTAAAAACACCAATACATGAAATTTAATACAAAAACAATTCACGGTAAACAACAGCCAGACAAAGCGTATGGAGCTGTGATGCCACCTATATATCAAACATCTACGTATGCACAAAGTACTCCTGGCGGACACAAAGGTTATGAATATTCAAGAACGCATAATCCTACGAGAACTGCACTAGAAAATGCATTAGCAAGCATTGAAAACGGAAACTACGGTATGGCATTTGCTTCTGGATTAGCTGCTATTGATGCGATAATGAAATTATTGAAACCAGGAGATGAAGTAATTTCAACTAGCGATTTGTACGGCGGAACATATCGTTTGTTTACTAAAATATTTGAAGGTTACGGCATTAAATTTCAATTTGTTGGAATGCAAAATGCGGCAAACATTGAATCGTATGTCAACACAAATACAAAACTTATTTGGGTAGAAACGCCAACAAATCCAATGATGAATATTATTGATATTGAAGCAGCTTCTATAGTTGCAAAAAAGTATAATATCCTATTGGCTGTAGATAATACATTTGCGACACCATATTTGCAAAGACCATTAGATTTAGGAGCAGATATTGTGATGCATTCTGCAACGAAATATATTGGAGGACACAGTGATTTGGTGATGGGAGCTTTGATTGTAAAAGATAAAGAAGTTGCAGATAAATTGTACTTCATTCAAAATGCAAGTGGTGCTATTTGTGGACCAATGGATAGTTTTTTGGCTTTACGTGGAATAAAAACATTGCATGTGCGTATGCAGCGTCATTGTGAAAATGGAAAAGCTATTGCGGAATATTTAGCAAACCATCCTAAAATCTCAACAGTATATTGGCCAGGATTTTCAAACCATCCAAATCATGATATTGCAAAAAAACAAATGGACGATTTTGGTGGTATGATTTCTTTTGTAACCAAAGGGAATAATTATACAGAAGCAATCAGAATAGTAGAGAATTTAAAAATATTTACTTTGGCAGAATCTTTAGGAGGTGTTGAATCATTAGCAGGACATCCAGCAAGCATGACGCATGCAAGTATTCCGAAGGAAGAAAGAGAAAAAACGGGAGTTGTAGATTCGTTAATTCGTTTAAGTGTTGGTATTGAAGATATAAATGACCTTATTGATGATTTAGCACAAGCGCTTGGAAAATAATAACTAACAGTTTGCAATTTGTTAGTATAAAAAAAGCCATTCTATCAACAGAATGGCTTTTTTTATTTATATATCTTTATTTAGAAGTTCAAATAATAAATGTATCCTACATTAATAATGAATCCCCAATCATTAGCTTTGTTTTCAGGATATAAATTTTCATCAGGATTCAGTCCATCAACCCAGTTTGAAAAATAATATCTCCAACGAACGTCAAATAGTAAATCGGATGTTTCTGTAAATTTATAACGTGTTCCTACACTTGCTACAATTGACCATGTAGAGCCAGATTCATTCAAATAAGCATCTTGATACTTTACAGGTAAAACGGTTGGATCACTAAGTGGTCCTAACTCAGATTCTACGGTTGGTGTATAATAATTATATTGTACACCTAAAGCAGCATAAGGAGCTAATAAATATCCTCCGCTTTCAAACTCACGAATACTTCTAGGGAAAAATTCTAATTGTGTTCCTAAGTTTATCACACGTGTATTTCCACTCATGGCACGCAACTGATTTGCTGTTTCAGAAATTTTATCATCACCAACATATCTACCAAAATGTTCCAAATTAACAGTTGTGAATGTTAATTCGTTTCTAACTTTAAAGTGATCGTTAAAATATGTATATCGTGTAAAACAATTACATTCAGCTCGATATGAGAAGTTTAAATAGTGAACTATACCAAGTTCGAGCCCAACATTTCCAATATTGGTATCAAAATCGTTACGTTCTCCGTAGTCAGACTGAAAGGCATTCGGTCCTATTACGAAACCAAGCTCATGAGAAAATCCGAATTGCGCGTTCGCTGTTCCGGCACACATCAGCATGAAAAGTAGGAAGATAGGGCAGATTCTATTTAACATGTTTCAACCAGTATTTATATAAGGCTATACAGCAAATATATAAAAACCCTTAAAACAAAAAAACAAAAAGTGTATTATCTAATGTTATTATCTGTAAGATGCACAATATGGCAGATAACATGTTGAATAATTTTATGTAGCGTAAAAATTGTCAAATTGTAAAAAAAAGAGAGTTTTTTTTTAATTAAATGTATATTTGTATAGTCAAATAATGATATTAATAAAAATTTGTTAATCAAACTTCGTTTATGGAAGCAAAAGTAAAAGACTTTTTAGACTTGGTAAAGCAGACAAACGGACACGAACCTGAATTTTTACAAGCAGTTCAGGAAGTTGCGGAAGCTGTAATCCCTTATATTGAAGGAAAAGAAAAATATAACGGAACTAAAATACTTGAAAGAATGGTAGAACCTGAGCGTGTAGTTATGTTCAGAGTGCCATGGGTTGATGATAAAGGAGAAACTCAAGTAAATCGTGGATACAGAATTGAAATGAATTCTGCTATCGGACCTTACAAAGGTGGATTGCGTTTTCACCCAAGTGTAAACTTAAGTATTCTTAAATTCTTAGCATTTGAGCAAGTATTTAAAAATAGTTTAACAACGCTTCCTATGGGTGGTGGAAAAGGTGGATCAGATTTCAATCCTAAAGGAAAATCTGATTTAGAAATCATGCGTTTCTGTCAAGCTTTTATGTCTGAATTATTTAGACATATTGGACCAAATACAGATGTTCCTGCTGGAGATATTGGAGTTGGAGGTCGTGAAATAGGATACATGTTCGGAATGTACAAAAAACTAAGAAATGAATTTACTGGTGTTCTTACTGGAAAAGGAATTACTTGGGGAGGATCTTTAATTCGCCCAGAAGCAACAGGATATGGAAACGTATACTTTGCACAAAGTATGTTAGGAACTAAAGGAACTTCTTTTGAAGGTAAAACAGTTTCAATCTCAGGATCTGGAAATGTAGCTCAGTACGCTGCCGAGAAAGCAACTGAATTAGGAGGAAAAGTAGTGACTATGTCTGACTCTTCAGGATATATTCATGATGCAGAAGGAATTGATGCTGATAAATTAGCTTTCATCATGGAGCTTAAGAATGTAAAAAGAGGAAGAATTCACGAATACACTGAAAAATATCCTTCTGCAACATTCCATAAAGGAGAAAGACCTTGGAGCGTAGCATGTGATGTAGCTTTACCGTGTGCAACTCAAAATGAGTTAAACGGAGAGGAAGCACAAGCTCTAGTAAGCAACGGTTGTGTATGTGTAAGTGAAGGAGCAAATATGCCTTCTACACCAGAAGCAATTGAAGTATTTTTAAATAATAAAATATTATTTGCTCCAGGTAAAGCATCAAATGCAGGTGGAGTGGCAACTTCTGGTTTAGAAATGACGCAGAATTCATTACGTTACAACTGGACACGTGAAGAAGTCGATGCAAAATTAAAGCAAATCATGAGTGATATTCATGAAGCTTGTGAAGCATATGGAAAAGATGAAAACGGATTTATTGACTATGTAAAAGGAGCCAATATTGCTGGTTTTGTAAAAGTTGCTGATGCAATGATTGCACAAGGAGTTGTATAACTACAAATTTCCTTAAAAACATATAAAAAAGCTTTCTGCAGCAATGTAGAAAGCTTTTTTTATTACAATAATATATGATAACCAATTCATTTACGTTATTATTAAATATATTTGATGAATTATTCTAAAAAAAGAGGAATGTAATGTAAAGGAGTATAATATAAACTTGTACATGTATAGACGTATAAATTCCATCAAAGTAGAATCGAAAAAATAAAAATAAACAGATGAAGAGAGGTTTGTATTTGTTATTGCTAATATCTTGTATATCAGTACATGGACAATCTTTTAGTAATTCTTGGCTTGGTCATTATTCATATAATAACATAATTGATATATCACCAAGTTCCAGTAAAATTTATGGAGCTTCTGAAAATGCATTCTTTACATATGATTTAGCATCAAATGAAATTGAAAAGTTTTCTACTGTAAATGGTTTATCAGGAGAAGAAATCAGTACAGCATATTTTAGTGAGCCTTCTCAAAAGTATGTGTTAGGATATGATAATGGACTTATCGAAGTGTTTGATGCAGATACTGAAGAAATACTTAGAGTAGTTGATATATTAGATAAACCTACAATTCCGCCAAATAGAAAAAGCCTAAATCATATCTTGGAATATAATGGTATTCTCTACATATCTACGAATTATGGAATCTCTCTGTATGATGTAAATGCTTTAGAATTTGGAGATACTTACTTTATAGGACCTAATGGAAGCCAGCTAGAAGTAAGGCAAACTGCAATATTTGGAGAATTTATTTTTGCAGCAACAGATTCAGGAATATACAGAGCTACAGTGGCAAACGATAATTTAATAGACTTTGAAGAATGGCAACGTGTTGCAGGCTCTAACTGGAAAGGAATTGTCACTTTTGGGGAAGATTTGTATGTTGTAAACAATAACAGAAGGATATATAAATATAATGGAACCAGTTTTACGCCTCAACTTCAAATTCCTGCATATCAAACACAATTAGAAAACTTGAAGGCTAATGATACTTACATGACCGTTGTTCACAATACAAAAGTGCATGTCTATGACTCAGAACTTAATGAAGTTGCTGGAATAGAATCTCTAGAAGAATATCCAGATATTGAATTTAATGCAGCACTGCTTTTAGGAAATAGTATTTATCTAGGAACAGAAGATCAAGGTATTCTAGAAACTACTTTTCCTATGCAAAGTACAGCAAATCAAATATTGCCAGATGGTCCATTGTTGAATAATACATTTTCAATTACTGCGGTTCCTAATGAATTGTGGGTTGTTTATGGAGATTATAATGCAGGGTACAATCCGTATCCGTTAGATAGAAGAGGTGTGAGTCATCTGCAAGATTTAGCTTGGACTAATATTCCTTATACTACTGATTTTGATGCGCGTAGTTTAGTACATGCTACCGTAAACCCTTCAAATCCAAGTGAAGTATTTATAAGTTCTTTTTTCTCTGGAATATTAAAAGTTGTTGATAATGAACCTACAGAAATACTAAATCAAACAAACAGTGGCTTAGAGTCTTTAGATATTGGAGTTCCTACGTATATAGACATTCGAATTGGAGAAACCAAATTTGATACTAATGGCGATTTATGGGTGTTAAATTCTAAAATAGATAATGGAATTAAAGTACTTCGTAGTAGTGGTCAATGGGATTCTTACTCAGTAACTGAAGTTATTAGTGATCCTTTTGGTGGAGAAAATGGACTGTCTAAACTTGAGATTAGTAATAATGGTATAAAATTTATCGCAACTCAAAATAATGGAGTATTAGCGTTTGATGAAACTCGTAGTCAAGATTCTCAATTTGTAACAATAAGTGAAGAAGAAAGCGGAAACTTGCCGACAACTGATGTTAGGTCATTGGCTATCGATCTTACAGGAAATCTGTGGATAGGAACTGTAAAAGGAATAAGAGTGTACTTTGGAGCGGATAATATTTTTAATGATAGTAATCCGCAATCTGATGATATTATCATTGTAGAGGAAGATGGAGTGCCAAAAGAATTGTTATTCGAACAAACGGTAACTGACATTGAAGTAGATGGATCCAATAATAAATGGATAGCAACTTCAGCTTCTGGTGTTTTCTACATGTCATCTGATGCTACAGAAACTTTAGCACATTTCACAAAAGACAATTCACCATTGCCAACAAATACAATCAATAATATTGAAATTGATTCTGAATCAGGTCGTGTATATATTGCAACGACAAAAGGACTTGTGTCATTTCAAGGAACGGCTACAGGACCAAAAGAAACTTTAGAAAACGTATATGCATATCCAAATCCAGTACGTCCAGGATTCAGTGGAAATCTAACAATATCTGGGCTTACTGACAACGCGAATGTTAAAATAACAGACATTGAAGGAAACTTGGTTTTTGAAACTACTTCTGAAGGAGGAACGTTGCTTTGGGATTTAACAGCTTTTGGTAGGCATAAAGTTGCTTCAGGTGTATATCTTATTTTAATTGTGAGTGAAGACGGATCTGAATCGAAAGTTACAAAAGTGATGGTAGTTCGTTAACATGCTGGTTTCAACAAAAGCAATTGTAATTTCTACTATAAAATATGGTGATGCAGGTGTTATAGCTAAGTGTTTCACTGCGTCTGATGGTATAAAAAGTTATTTGCTCAGAGGAATTCTAAAATCTAAAAAAGGAAAACTGAAAATAGCTTACTTTCAACCTTTGATGCAACTTGAAATCGTAGCAAACCACAAAAACAAAGGAAGTTTAGAGTATATAAAAGAAGTAAAAACAGTATATCCGTATGCTTCCATTCATACAAACATCATAAAAAGCTCCATTGTATTATTCCTTTCTGAAATTTTAAACTATTCCATTCAAGAAGAAGAAAAAAACGAAACCTTATTCAAATTCATAGAAAATGCCTTGCAATGGCTTGATATTCATGATGAAATATCAAATTTTCACATCTCATTTCTTATTCAGTTGACAAAATACTTTGGATTCTATCCAGAGATAAAACATATTCATAAAAATTATTTTGATCTACATGAAGGTCAATTCTTTGATATGAGTACTATGAATGAATGTATTACGGGTGAAAATTTAACATGCTTCAAACAGCTCTTAGGCATAAAATTTGATGAGCAGAATACTATAAAGTTGTCTTCATACAGAAGAAATGAAATTCTTGCAATACTCATTCAATATTTTAAATTACATTTGCAGGGATTTAGGCAACCAAAATCAATGGAAGTGTTACATGAAGTATTCAAATAAAATAAAAGGCGTTGTCATTATAATTTCTTTTATTTTCTCTACAGCTCTTTTTGGTCAGGAAATTCAAGTAAAAGATCTTGTTAACGATAGAAATATTTCTAACGTTAATGTATACAATACTGACCAGTCTAAAGGAGGAATTACAAATGCGAGAGGTAAGATAGATATATCGATATTTTCAGATGATGAAAAAATTACATTTCATCACATTTCCTATTTGCCAGTTACACTTACAAAAAACGAAATCCTTCAAAATAAAAGCAAAGTATACCTTGTTAAAAGTTCAGCAGAATTATCTAAAATAGTAATATCGGTATCTAAGTGGCAACAAGACAAAAAAGAAATCCCTAAAAAAATTGTCAGCATAGATAGCAAAGAAATTGTCTATGCGAGCCCGCAAACTGCTGCCGATTTATTAGAAAAAAGTGGAAAAATATTCGTTCAAAAAAGTCAGCTTGGCGGTGGAAGCCCAATGATTAGAGGATTTTCTACAAACCGATTGCTAATTTCTGTAGATGGTGTTCGTATGAATAATGCCATATTTAGAGGTGGAAATGTTCAAAATGTAATCTCAATTGATCCTTTCAATGTAAATAATACCGAAGTAATTCTAGGTCCAGGTTCTGTAATTTATGGAAGTGACGCTGTTGGTGGTGTGATGAATTTTTATACGAAAAGCCCAAAGCTTTCTTGGAGCGAAGAAACGCTATTCTCTGGAAATGCAAGTGTACGTTATGCTTCTGCTAATACTGAAAAAACAGGACATGCAGATTTTAACATCGGATTAAAAAAATGGGGTTTCCTGACAAGCGTAAGTTATAGCGATTTTGATGACTTACGTATGGGGAGAAATGGTAGAGATAGATATCTGCGACCAGAATATGTTGCCAGAATTAATGGGGAAGATGCAGTCGTTGCAAATGGAAATCCATTAAATCAACGATTCACAGGATACAGTCAAATCAGTCTAGCACAACGTATAAAACTAGTGCCTGATGATATTTGGGAATTTGACTTAGGAATACACTACTCTGCAACTTCAGATGTTCCGCGTTATGATCGTTTGTTGCAATATAGAGATGGTGCATTGCGTTATGGAGACTGGTTTTATGGGCCACAACGTTGGTTTATGGGTAATTTTCAAACACAGAAAAAAGGAAATAACACCTATTATGATAATGTAAAATTTACCAATGCATACCAACGATTTGAAGAAAGTAGAAACAAACGTAACTACCAAGATGCAATCCTAAATGTTACCGAAGAAAAAGTAGATGCAATTTCTTCTAGCTTAGATTTTGAAAAACGATTCAATCCAAGTATAAAAACGTTTTACGGATTAGAATATGTATACAACAAAGTACACTCAAACGGATACGATCGTAATATAGAAACCAATGAAATTACGGATGCAGCTTCTCGTTATCCTGATGGTGCTACGTGGCAATCAATGGCTGCCTATGCAAGTTTGGAGTACAAAATGAATCCTAGATTTGTAATTCAATCAGGATTGCGTTACAATCATATTCTTATAGATACAGATTTCGATACAACTTTTTTCCCATTTCCCTTTACGGAAGCAACAACAAACACAGGAGCTTTTACAGGAAGCGTAGGATTTAGTTGGCTGCCAAACAAGTGGCAAATTACCGCAAACATTGGAACTGCTTTCAGGGCGCCTAACGTTGATGATATTGGAAAAGTATTTGATTCGGAGCCTGGTTCTGTAGTAGTGCCAAATCCAAACCTAACACCCGAACATGCATACAGTGCGGAGTTTGGAATTCAAAAAAGAATAGGAAGTAGTTTTGACTTAAACTTCACAGCATTCTATACTTTGCTAGACGATGCATTAATTCGTAAAGACTTTGCATTAAATGGAGAAACGGAAATTATTTATAATGGAGAATTGAGCAATGTGCAAGCTATTCAAAACGCTTCAAAAGTATTTACATATGGTTTTGAATTTGGGTTTGCGGCTAAATTCAATAAAAGAACAAAAGTAACAGCAGATTTAACCATTCCGCGCGGTGAAGAAGAACAAGCAGATGGGACAAAAGTGCCATTGAGACATGTATCTCCTATTTTTGGAAATGTACATTTCATTTACAAAAACAAAAGACTAAAGCTTGATATTTTTACAAACTTTAATAGTTCAATATCATACGAAAATTTAGCTCCTTCTGAGCGTAGCAAAGCGTATCTATATGCTGTAGATGAAAATGGAAATCCGTACTCACCTTCCTGGGTAACCTTCAATGCAAAATCTAACTTCGAAATCACCGAAAAAATCAATTTAACGGCTTCTGTAGAAAACATTATGGATCAACGTTATAGAGTTTATTCTTCAGGAATTACGGCACCTGGTAGAAACCTAATTTTAGGATTAAATTACAATTTTTAACGTATTTTTAATAAGAAAAGGATTGCTAAATTGTGATGTTTGTGAAATTTAATGGTATTTATATCGACTAATTCATAGTTTTCATCTAAATTAAGGGTTTACTTTACCAAATCATTACCAAAAAAAAGAAAAATAAAGTACATTTACTTTGCCTTAAAATGCTTTAACGTATGAAAAAAACCTACTCACTTTTAGCTTTTTTGCTATCCTTTACTTTCGCAAGTGCTCAATATTGTACTTCTGCTGGTAACAGCGTAGCAGATGAATACATTGGACGAGTCCAGTTAAATACATTAGATAATACTAGTGGAACACCAGCAAGTGGATACACTGACTTCACAGGATTAGCTCCTACAGATTTAAGTACCAACTCTAGCTATACAATTTCTGTCACAAAAGTATGGACAGGATCATTGTTTGATGAAGGAATTGGAGTTTGGATAGATTACAATCAGGATGGAGATTTCTTCGATCCAGGAGAACTAGTCTTCAATACAACACCAAACCAAACAGCTACTGAATCAGGTAGTTTTACAGTTCCTGCAACCGCTTTAGCTGGAAATACACGCATGCGTGTACAACTACAATACAATGTAACGCCAAATGATCCTTGTGATACAGTTGCAACTGGATATGATTTTGGAGAAGTAGAAGACTATACAGTAAATATAGTCGCAGCTGCATTGCCACCAGATATCTATGTAAGTGGTAATCTCTTAGAAATACCTGATGGTTCTACAAATACACCGACTACCGCAGATCATACTGACTTTGGAAGTGCAGTCATATCTATTGGAAGTGTTGTTAGAACTTTTACCATAGAAAATACAGGAACAACTACAGATTTAACATTACCTAGTAATCCAGTGAGTTTAAGTGGAGCAAGTAATGCCGCTTTTTCGGTTACCTCGCAACCTTCAGACTTATCACTGGCACCCGGAGAAACTACGACGTTTCAAGTCACTTTTGCGCCAACAGTAGTTGGAGGTGCTACAGGTGAAATAATTATAGATAATAATGATCCTGATGTATTGGAGCAATCATATACATTTAATATAAGTGGAACAGGAGCATTACCAGTTGTAAGCCCTGGAGCTGTATCAACAGACTTACAGCTTTGGATGAAAGCAAATACGGGAACTAACTTAACAGGAACAGATGTTGATAGTTGGGATGATCAATCTCCAAACTCATTTACTGCTACATCTGAAGGTACGTCGGATGCACAATTAATTGCAAATGGTTTAAACTTTAATCCAGTATTAAGATTTACGGGATCACAATTTTTAAGCTTAGGAGATCCAACAGAATTAGACTTAGATCCGCTAACGGATGAAATGACAATCATAGCTGTAATTGTTTCTGGAGGAGGAAGTACAGGTACGGTAATATGTAAAGGAACTAATAACATTCGTAACTATCAAGTTTGGTTGGGTACAACAGATCGTGTAATGCATTACACCTTAGGTAGAGATAATTCAAATACCGCAGAACGTTTTGGTACCATCTACGCTCTTAATGAACCAAAAATTACGACGGGAATAGTTTCAAATAATGCAGATCCTTTTTTAAGGTTAGAACCATATGTTAATGGTATAGCTGATCCAGCCTTTTTAAATAATGGAGCAGATAATGGTTCATCAAATGTAGATGTGTTAATTGGAGCGAGAAGAAATAATAATAATAACGATTCAGGATATCGATACAATGGAGATATCGCTGAAATAATTATGTATGACAGACCTATAGATGCTACAGAAAGACAAAAAATAGAGTCATATTTGGCTATCAAATATGGCACAACATTAGGTTCTAATGATGCAAACTGGAACAGTACTACAAATACATCATCTCCTTTTGGATATGCAGGGACGAGTCAAAATTACTTAGATTCTGATGGAAATATTATTTGGAATGGAGCTACAAATGCAGGATATGGTTATAACGTTTTTGGTATTGCCCGAGATGATAATTCTGCATTATTGCAAACGCAATCAAGTAGTGTGAATATAGCGCCAGCAGATGTGCTAACAATGCGAAAAGAATCAGGTGTATTTAATTCAAACTTGAGCTATCTTATCGTTGGAAATAATGGTTTAGCAGAAACAATACAAACAACGACATTGCCAGAACGTACACTGGGAATGTTAAACAAAATATGGTTAGCTCGTGAAAGTACAACTGATGTTGGAACTGTAGAGCTGGAATTTGATATGAGTGCTAGTGGTTTAACAAACTTGGACGATCTAGAATTATATATAGCTGATGGAGCTACTTTTGCAGCTTATGAAAACTATGAAGGAACAAATGTAGGTGGAGTGTTAACATTTACTGGAGTAAACCTAGAAGATGGACAGTTCTTTACACTAGCCGAACCACAAACAATTACTGGTAATAATGCTCTATTCTTTGATGGTGTAGACGATTATGTAGAAGATAGAACACCAACGACAAATGGATTGACTGATTATACAGTAATGGGATGGATAAAAAACCCAGGTCAATCTATAGCGGCTGCAAATAGAGATATATTAGGAGTAGAAGATCAATTCAGATTTTACCTAAGTGCAGGTTTACTTGCAATTCAAGAAGGATTAACAGGTGGAGTTCCTAGAGCAGGAACAGATACAGTTACCGATTGGGTGCACTTTGCGGTAGTTGTAAATAATGCAAGCTCTAGAGCAAATTATTATCTTAACGGATTGCTTGTCGGAGGTGGAGGAATAGATCCTTTAGGATCAAATCCAAACCCTTTCCGCATGGGTACATTTGATAATACTAATTTCTTTAGAGGTTCTATTGATGAAGTTAGAACTTTTAATGTAGCATTAACAGAAGATCAGCTTCGTGAAATGGTACATCAAGAAATAGAACAAAATGGAGCAAACGTAAGAGGTTCTGTAATACCTAAAGATATTGAAGACTTCACAACTGGTGATAATGTTGCTTGGACTTCATTAATTTCGTACTACAATATGTCATCCATAAAAGGAAATCGTATTGAAGATATTACAGGAAATGGGAACTTCTCATTTATGAAAAATATGTCAACTATTGAAGCGCAAACAGCTCCAATGCCATATACATCTGTGGCTGATGGAAACTGGACAGATGATGCTACATGGGAGTTTGGTTCTGTGTGGGATACACCTTCTGCTTCAAGTATAAACTGGTCTATCGTTCAAATTAGAAATGATGTAGTAGCGAGTGCAAGTTATTCAACACTAGGATTAACAGTAGATGCTGGAGCTTCTTTAACAGTAACAGGAACAAACCCTACAGTAACAAATACTTCGCCATTTGCTATAACAGCAGGTTCAGGTTTTGCCTTAACAAATACTTGGTATACTGAACTAAATGGTACAGTAGATTTACAAGGAGAAAGCCAGTTCTTACAAACAGAACGAAGTGATTTAGAAGTTACTAGTACAGGTTCTATGGAAAGAGATCAACAAGGAACTGCCAACAGATTCACATATAATTATTGGTCATCACCAGTAAGTTTAATAAACAATACTGCCAACAATCAAACATTTACATTAGCTAACGTATTGCTAGATGGGACAACTGTATCTTCGCCAGGAGCAATTACATGGACGGTTCCAGTAAACGCAGATGGGGCTACTTCTCCATTTACAATTAGTACGCGTTGGATATATAAATTTGTAAATGGTGCAGATGAAGACTATGATGCATGGTTATTCACAGGGCAAAGTGGAAACATATCTCCAGGAGAAGGATATACGATGAAAGGAGTTTCCTTGGGTGATGAAAAAGAAGAGCAAAACTATGTATTTAGAGGAAAACCAAATAATGGTGTCATAACAGTTGGTCCATTAGGAGATAATAATTTATACTTAGTAGGGAATCCTTACTTAAGTTCTCTTAATGCAGATGAGTTTATCAATGATAACATCGCCAATGATGCTACAACAGGGACATTATTTTTCTGGGAACATTGGGGCGGTGGAACGCATACGCTATTAGAATATCAAGGAGGATATGCTACTTACACTTTAGGTGGAGGAACGCCAGCGATGTCTCATCCAACAGTTAACCAAACAGGATCAGGGACAGAAACACCAAAGCAGTTTATCCCAGTAGGACAAGGGTTCTTTGTACAAGGAGATACAAATGCTGCAAATGGTACATCAGCAACTGTAGAGTTCAATAACTCTCAAAGAATTTTTGTGCCAGAATATATTGGGGCATTAGAGTTTTCTACATTCTTAAGACCAGATAATTCTGATGATGGTGGAGGAATGATTTCAAATCCAGCAGATGGTGAAGATGCATCAAGCGAAAATACAAATGTAAGCGGTCCAGCTTCAGAAACTAGATCGTCTGGTAACAATCTTACTGAAGATGAAGAGGAGGAAATCTATGAGTCTTTAGGTATTCGAAAAGATAGTAGAAAAAAGATTCGCCTAGGATATACAAACCCAGAAGGATTCCACAGACAATTATTACTAACTTTTGATAGAAGAACTACAGATGCCATTGATCGTGGATTTGAAGGAGAATCTATTGGTGTTACTGAAAATGACATGTATTGGATGTTAGAAGACGAAAAATATGTGATTCAAGCAGTAAGAAATATATACTCTGAACGTGTAGTTCCTTTAGGAATTACTTCTAAAGAAGTTGGTGGTGGAACAATCACACTAGACAAACTTGAAAATATAGATGACAGTGTTGAACTTTATATCAAAGACAATTACACAGGTCAAACATATGACTTAAGAGCTGCTGGAGGTGTTCCAATATCTGTTCTGTCGGGAGAAACAAATGACAAATATTCATTAGTATTTGAGCCATCAGAGGCATTAAGTGTTAATGAGGAGATTTTAGAAAATGGAATTACAATTTATACTGATAAAGAAACAGACGAAATTGTGGTAACCAATAATACTGGCTTTACGTTAGATGGTATTGATATGCATACTATTCTTGGTCAACGAATAATTTCGATCACAGAAGGAATTAGCGAAAACACAATTCGAATTCCTATTGATGATAAAGCAAGTGGTATATACATTATAAGTATCTATTCTGAAAAAGGAAAAATTAGTAAAAAACTAGTCATTCAATAAACACAGAATAACAACATAATAAAAAGACCACTTGAAAACCAAGTGGTCTTTTTTTATGCTCGAATTTATGATGGTTCGAAGCTCTCATAGATTTTCTAATGCATAATACGGGTTTAACACATTACAATTCAATGAAATTCATTAATTTCGCAAATTCAATACAGAGCAGAAAAAATGGCTAATAAATTTACAGAATACAAAGGACTAAATTTGCCTGCAGTAGCAGAAGAAATACTCAACTACTGGGAAGAAAATAACATCTTTGAGAAAAGTATAAGTTCAAGAGAAGGAGCAGAATCATTCGTATTTTTCGAAGGACCACCTTCCGCAAACGGATTACCTGGAATTCATCACGTATTAGCCAGAGCTATTAAAGATATTTTCTGTCGATACAAAACACAAAAAGGATATCAGGTAAAACGAAAAGCTGGTTGGGATACTCATGGACTTCCAATAGAATTAGGTGTTGAAAAAGAACTTCAAATCACCAAAGAAGATATTGGGAAGAAAATCACGATAGAAGAATACAACGAAGCTTGTAAAAAAGCAGTAATGCGTTACACAGATATCTGGAACAACATGACACGCAGAACTGGATATTGGGTAGATATGGAAACGCCATACATTACCTATAAATCTAAGTACATGGAAAGCGTTTGGTGGTTGTTAAAGCAAATCTATGACAAAGGATTAATGTATAAAGGATACACAATCCAACCATACTCGCCAAAAGCCGGAACAGGATTAAGTTCGCACGAATTAAATCAACCAGGAACCTATCAAGATGTAACAGATACAACGGTTGTCGCACAATTTAAAACCATCAAAGAAACCTTGCCAGAAGCATTACAAAATGTAGCTGGAGAAGTACATTTCTTAGCATGGACGACGACTCCTTGGACATTACCATCAAACACGGCGTTAACGGTTGGTCCAAAAATCGAGTATGTAGTTGTAAAAACATACAATCAGTACACATTTGAAGCCATAAATGTTGTATTGGCAAAAAACTTAGTTGGAAAGCAATTTGCTGGAAAAAAATTCACACAAGTAGAAACACAAGACGAATTAGCGGCTTACCAACAAGGAGACAAAAAAATACCATACTTAGTTGCAAGCGAGCATAAAGGAAGTGACTTAGTAGGTGTCAAATACGAGCAATTACTAGAATATGCATTGCCATATCAAAATCCAGAAAATGCTTTTAGAGTTATTTCTGGAGATTTCGTAACTACAGAAGACGGAACAGGAATCGTACATACAGCACCAACATTTGGAGCAGATGATGCCAAAGTTGCTAAAGAAGCAACACCAGAAGTTCCGCCTTTATTAGTATTGGACGAAAACGACAATCCTGTACCATTAGTAGATTTACAAGGACGTTTTAGACCAGAACTAGGAGAATTTGCTGGGAAATATGTAAAGAATGAATACTATGCAGATGGTGAAGCTCCTGAAAAATCGATCGATGTAGAATTAGCCATCAAGCTAAAAACAGAAAACAAAGCCTTCAAGGTTGAAAAATATGTCCATAGTTATCCAAACTGCTGGCGTACGGACAAACCAATTTTATACTATCCATTAGATTCTTGGTTTATTAAAATCACGGATGTAAAAGATAGAATGTACGACTTAAACCAAACGATTAACTGGAAACCGAAATCAACGGGAGAAGGACGTTTTGGAAACTGGATTGCTGGAGCAAATGATTGGAACTTATCACGATCACGTTTCTGGGGAATTCCATTACCAATATGGCGTACTGAAGATGGAAAAGAAGAATTGATGATTGGTTCGTTGGCAGAATTAAAAGCTGAAATCAAAAAAGCAATTGAGGCTGGTGTAGAAACCAAAGATGTATATGCTTCCTTTGAAGCTGGAAACATGTCTGAGGAAAACTACGAAAAAGTAGATTTGCACAAACACATCGTTGACAAAATTACTTTGGTGTCACCTTCTGGAAAGCCAATGAAGAGAGAAAGCGACTTAATTGATGTTTGGTTCGATTCAGGTTCAATGCCATATGCACAATGGCATTATCCATTTGAAAACAAAGAATTAATAGACAATAACGAAAACTATCCTGCAAACTTTATCGCAGAAGGTGTCGATCAAACACGTGGTTGGTTCTATACGCTTCACGCGATAGGTTCGATGGTGTTTGATTCGGTTGCTTACAAAAATGTAGTATCAAACGGTTTAGTATTAGACAAGGAAGGACAAAAAATGTCTAAACGTCTCGGAAATGCTGTCGATCCATTTACAACCTTAGATAAATTTGGGCCAGATGCTACGCGTTGGTATATGATTTCGAATGCAAATCCTTGGGACAATCTAAAATTTGACCTAGAAGGAATCGCGGAAGTACGTCGTAAATTCTTCGGAACATTATACAACACCTATTCGTTCTTCTGTTTATATGCTAATATTGACAACTTTACATACAGTGAAGACGAAATTTCATTGGCAGATCGTCCAGAAATCGATCGTTGGATACTTTCTGAGCTACATACACTCATCAAAAATGTAGATCAATTCTACGCAGAATATGAGCCAACAAGAGCTGCTAGAGCTATTTCTGAATTTGTACAAGAAAATCTAAGTAACTGGTTTGTGCGTCTAAGTAGAAGAAGATTCTGGAAAGGTGATTATCAGCATGATAAAATATCAGCATACCAAACATTATATACATGTATGTTAACTGTTGCCAAATTAGGAGCACCAATTGCGCCTTTCTATATGGACAGACTTTACAAAGATTTAACGAAAGCAACAGCTACAGAAAACTTTGAGAGTGTACATTTGGCAGAGTTTCCAAAGTGTGATGAATCGTTCATTGACAAGTCATTAGAACGTAAAATGGAAAATGCACAGACAATATCTTCTCTAGTATTATCGTTAAGAGCTAAAGAAAAGATCAAAGTGCGTCAACCATTACAGCGTGTAATGATTCCTGTATTAGATGCGCAAAATAAAGCGGAAATTTTGGCTGTTGCCGAATTAATCAAATCAGAAGTAAACGTAAAAGAAATCGAACTTTTAGACGATGCTTCAGGAATATTAGTAAAGCAAATAAAGCCAAATTTTAAAGTTTTAGGACCAAAATTTGGGAAAGATATGAAAGCGGCTGCAGCGGCGATCATGCAGTTTGGACAAGAAGAAATTGCCGAAATTGAAAAAACAGGCAAAATATCCGTAGAAATTAACGGAAAAAATAGTACATTAGACATAACAGAGGTAGAAATTACTTCTCAAGATATTGAAGGTTGGCTAGTAGCCAATTCGGGAGGAATTACCGTAGCGTTAGATGTTACCATAACTGAAGAATTACGCAAAGAAGGAATTGCAAGAGAACTTGTCAATAGAATTCAAAACTTACGTAAAGATTCAGGATTTGAAGTCACGGATAAAATCCACGTAACACTACAAAAAGATGAACATTTAGTAGATGCTATCAATACTAATTTGGACTATCTGAAGACGGAAACGTTGACAGCTGAACTAGAATTTGTAGATCAACTAGAGAATGGAACAGAAATTGCTTTCGATGAGGTAAACACCGTATTGTTTATTAAAAAAAAGTAACACATCATGGAAGACACTAAAATAAGATACTCAGACAAGCAACTTGAAGAATTTAAAACGATCATTCAAGACAAAATTGAACAGTCTCAAAAAGATCTAGAACTTTTAAAAAGTTCATACATGAACGATCATAATAACGGAACTGAAGATACTTCACCTACATTTAAGGCATTTGAAGAAGGATCTACCACAATGTCCAAAGAAAAAAATATGCAATTAGCCATTCGTCAAGAAAAATTTATTCGTGACTTAAAAAATGCGCTAATTCGTATTGAAAATAAAACTTATGGAGTTTGTCGAGTTACAGGAAAATTAATCAATCCTGAACGCTTAAAATTAGTGCCACACGCAACCTTAAGTATTGAAGCAAAAAATATGCAAAAATAATAGCTATATAACTTACACAAAAAGCGCTCACTAGGGCGCTTTTTTTAGTTTATAAATTTAATATATTGATAGGCTTTTGTAAAAAGAAGTCATTAAAAATATTCGTGAATTCGTGGTAAAAAAGTTATCAGTTCTCGGTTTTCAGTTGATTCTAAGAAAAATTAGTATATCAAATCAACAAATCCGAGAAAAACAAAAATCCAAATGCTAAAAGCATCATACCTTACATATCTATTTCTGCTGTTGTCGATGACATGCTTTGCGCAAAAAATAACGCAACAATCGGTGGCAATTCATGAAATAGACGAAATCCGAATCAATACAGACAAAATATTTCAACTAAACATCTTTAGTTCAAATGATGATGTTGTCAAAATTGAAACAAAAATGGAAGGTGAATACTATCGTGATATCAATGTAATTACTGCTACTAAAAACAAAAAACTACAGCTCACTTGCGAATTCGCAGAAGGTTTTGAGCTTCCAAATGACAAATTAAGCGCACACAAGGTCTTTTCTATAACAATGAACATGTACATTCCTCAAAAACTCAAAGTGCAATTAGAAGGAGAAGAAACGCAAGTTCATGTGCAGGGAAATTATAAAAAATTCTGGGCAGTATTAATTTCAGGGAATTATACTCTAGAAAACTTTTATGGAGAAGCAAAAATTCAAACCAAAAAAGGAAACATTCACTACATTAAGAAAAAAAAGCCAACTTTTGAGCTAAAAACAGATCGCGAAGTTATCTTCTATGAAAACGGTAATAAAGTAGAATTAAAAGCTGATAATGGAAAGATTACATATTCTTCTGATAAAGCATAAAATATTCTTATTTTAGCCACCTATTAGAATTTTCAAACGGAAATTGTACGACATATGTCATTAAAAAAAGCTATTGGAATCATTGTTTTGGTCTTACTTATTGATCAAATCAGTAAAATATACATAAAAACGAACTTTGCACTTGGAGAATCAGTGGAAGTTTTTAGTTGGTTTAAAATTCTATTTGTAGAAAACAGAGGAATGGCATGGGGCGTTGAATTACCAGGAAGTTACGGAAAATTATTCCTAACCTTATTCCGTTTATTTGCGATTACAGCTATCGGATATTGGTTATATGATGCAGTAAAGAAAAACAGTTCACGAATTCTAATAGTAGCCATTGCACTCATCTTTGCAGGTGCTTTTGGGAACATCATTGATTCAGTATTCTATGGACTCATCTTCAATGAAAGTGTGTACAAAGGAGAAGTAGCAACGTTTATGTCAGAAGCTGGTGGATATGCACCTGTATTTCACGGACGTGTAGTAGACATGTTGCATTTTCCTATGATTGACACTACGTGGCCAGAATGGCTTCCGTGGATTGGCGGCGACCGTTTTACGTTCTTCGATCCTGTATTCAATATTGCGGATTCTGCGATTACCATTGGAGTATTATTACTCATCATCTTCAACAAAAGAGCATTTCCTAAAAAGAAAAAGGAAGAAAAAAGAGAAGTTGTCAAAGAAGTCGTAGAAGTTACTCCTGAAGAAGCTTAACGGTCGACTTAAAACTTATAAACTTTCTCAGGCGTTACACAAAAATCTAACGGAATATCAGTTGTATCTGCCGTAAATAAAATGGTTTCTGGAGGAAAAAATGACAAGCCAATTTTAATCACGTCGTCTTTACATTCTGCTAAAAAGCGATCATAAAATCCTTTTCCATAACCAATTCTATTTCCTTTAGTATCATACGCCAATAGTGGAACAAAAACCACATCAATCTTCGTCGAAGAAACTTCAATACCATCTACAGGTTCAGGAATATGATACGCATTCTTTTTAATGACAGTAGTATCTGTGAGTAAAAAATGTGTCAAAGAAGCATCTTCAAAATTACTTTTCGACAATATAACATCTTTATCTTTTCCTAACAGAATATTCAAAATAAACTCTGTGTCAATCTCTTTCTGTTCCGCAATCGTCAAAAACAAATGATAATAGCGTTTCTCCCAAATAGGAAGTTTCAACAACTTATTTGCAATTGCGATACTAAAATCGTCTAACTCTTGATGCGTCAGTTCGTTTCGGATTGCTTTATACTTCTTCCGTAAGGTAGATTTTAACATGAATTCAATTTTAACACAAAAATAAAAATTGTAATTTAGTTACCCTTTTGTTTTTGGAATAATTGGGAGTAAATTTGTTAGTATATTACCAAAGGCAACAATCAAATCTCAATACTAAAATCTAACGACTCACTACTAAACTCGTGACTGAAGCGCTACAATTACAACTCAAAACCATTCCAACAAATCCTGGTGTCTATCAATACTATGATAAAGATGGAAAGTTGTTATATGTAGGAAAGGCGAAAAACTTAAAAAAACGAGTTTCGTCATACTTCAATAAAAACCATGAGTATGGAAAAACAAAAGTGCTCGTAAAAAAGATTGCGTCCATAAAACATATCATCGTTGCTACAGAAACAGATGCGTTATTACTGGAAAACAATCTCATTAAAAAATACCAACCGCGCTACAACGTACTATTAAAAGACGATAAATCCTATCCGTGGATTTGTATCAAAAATGAGCGTTTTCCAAGAGTATTTCAAACACGTAGAGTTATCAAAGATGGTTCGGAATATTTTGGTCCATACACAAGTGTAAAAACAGTTCGTACACTGCTAGAACTCATCAAAGGACTTTATCCGTTGCGAACCTGTAACTACGACTTATCTCAAGAAAAAATAGATGCAGGCAAATACAAAGTCTGTCTCGAATATCACTTAGGCAATTGCTTAGGTCCATGCGAAGGGTATCAAACCATACAAAGTTATGATCAGCAAATAGTAGCCATTCGTAAAATATTAAAAGGAGATTTTAGAGATTCTTTATTGCAATTCAAGCAACAAATGAAAGCGCATGCAGAAGCGATGGAATTCGAAGAAGCGCAAAAAGTCAAGGAAAAAGTAGAGATCTTAGAAAACTATCAAGCAAAATCAACCATTGTCAATCCAAAAATCAACAATGTAGACGTATTTTCAATTGTATCTGATGAAAGCTTTGGTTACATCAACTTTTTACAACTCTCGTTAGGTTCTATAGTGCGATCGCATACGATGGAAATCAAAAAGAAACTAGATGAAACAGACAAAGAATTGCTAGAACTAGCCATCACTGAAATTCACCAACGTTTCAAAACAAACTCCAAAGAACTATATGTGCCTTTTGAAGTTGAAGTTGGCGAAAAATTCAAAATTACGGTTCCAAAACTAGGAGACAAAAAGCGAATTCTGGAGCTCTCATTGCGAAATGCGAAATATCACCGAATGGAACGTTTCAAGCAAATAAAGCTAACGGATCCAGACAAACACGTAAATCGCATCATGGCGCAAATGAAAAAAGATTTACGCCTTTCGGAAGAACCGCGACACATAGAATGTTTTGATAATTCAAATATTCAGGGAACCAATCCTGTGGCGGCTTGCGTCGTTTTCAAAAACGGAAAACCAAGCAAAAAAGAATACCGACATTTCAACATAAAAACCGTTGTCGGACCAGATGATTTTGCTTCTATGGAAGAAGTTGTCTATCGCCGATACAAAAGATTAGTTGAAGAGAAGCAACCTTTACCACAATTAATTGTCATTGATGGTGGGAAAGGACAATTATCTTCAGCGTTAAAAAGTTTAGACGCGTTAGAATTACGAGGAAAAATTGCCATCATCGGAATTGCGAAACGATTGGAAGAAATATACTATCCAGGTGACTCAATTCCACTATATTTAGATAAAAAAAGTGAATCACTCAAAATTATACAGCATTTACGAAATGAAGCGCACCGATTTGGAATTACATTCCATCGAAATAAAAGAAGTAATAGTGCGTTAAATTCAGAGTTAGAAACCATTGCTGGAATTGGTGAAAAAACGATTGTAGAACTTCTAAAAAAGTTCAAATCAGTCAAGCGAATTTCAGAAGCATCACTCGAAGACATTTCGGCGATTGTTGGAAACAGTAGAGCAAAAAAAATATACGATAACTTTCACAAAAAATAAGCGTTATACCATGAAGCAGTGGATATGTATCTGCATAGCAATCTTTAGTTTCTTTATTGTTTCCGCACAAAAAGAATCACAAAAAAAGCAAGATCTCAAAGTAGGTTTGGTCTTAAGTGGTGGTGGCGCAAAAGGACTGGCACATATTGGCGCTTTAAAAGTGATAGACAGCTTAGGAATTCGTGTCGATTACATTGGCGGAACAAGTATGGGAGCAATTATTGGCTCGTTATACGCTTCAGGTTACACAGGGAAACAAATAGATTCGATCTTCAAAAAAACAGATTTTGATGTCTTAATTCAGGATGAATTGCCACGATCGGCCAAAACATTCTACGAAAAAGAAGATGCAGAACGATATGCAATCACATTGCCGTTTGATAGCTTTAAAGTTACCTTTCCGTCTTCCATCTCAAAAGGACAAAATGTATACAACAAGCTGGCACAATTATTACTTCATGTAGCGCATATTGAAGATTTTAGCAAATTGCCAATTCCTTTTTTATGTGTTGCTTCAGATATTGAAAAAGGCGAACAAGTAGTTTTAGACAAAGGATATTTACCAGAAGCGATTACGGCTAGTGGTGCGTTTCCATCATTATTTGAGCCTATTCCAATGGGAGAAAGACTCCTAATTGATGGTGGTGTCACTAACAATTATCCAATAGATGAAATAAAGGCAAAAAACGTAGATATCATCATTGGAGTTGATGTACAAGATGGTTTGGCAGATAGAAAAAAATTGCAATCAGCGATGAGTATTTTAACGCAAATCAACAACTTTCGTACGATCAATGATATGAAAACGAAAAGCAAACAAACAGATGTATACATTCGTCCAGATATCACAGGTTTTTCGGTCATATCGTTTGACAAAGGTCGTGAGCTTATAGAAAGAGGTGAACAAGCAGGAATTAATCAGTTAGTAGCTTTAAAAGCAATTGCAGAAAAACAGCAACGAAAAAGACAGATAAAACACGTAAAAGCAAAAGATTCTTTAAATATCAATTATATTCACTTACGTGGGAATGATCAATACACGCGTTCATACGTACGTGGTAAATTGCGTTTCAAGACCCCAAAAACCATAGCATTCAAAAAATTTACAGAAGGTATTGGGAATCTGGCAGCAACAGGAAACTTTACCGGAATTCGTTACAAAACGTGGAAAAACGAAGATGGCACAGAAGATATGATTCTCAATTTAAGAGAAAAGCCAAACAAAATGTTTTTACGCTTAGCTGCGCATTATGACGATGTCTACAAAACAGCCGGATTGATCAATGTAACTCGAAAAAAAGTACTATTCAACAATGATGTGGCTTCGCTAGATTTTATTATAGGTGACAATATTCGGTATAATTTTGAATATTATATTGACAAAGGATACTATTGGAGTATTGGACTCAAATCGCGATTCAATACTTTTGAAAGAGGCGTAAATTATGATTTAATAAGAGATGACAACACCAATCCGGATGTAAACCGAATCGATGTTGAAGTGTCCGATTTTACCAATCAATTATACATTCAGACAGTACTGCGAGAAGAATTTGTCTTTGGAATTGGAGCAGAACATAAACGTCTGAAAATTACTTCGGAAACCATTGTACAAAATAATGAAGAAGAAACTATTTTTGAAAAAAGTGACTTTCTAAGTACATTTGGATTCTTAAAATTAGATACATACGATAACAAATATTTTCCGTCTAGCGGATTATTCTTTTCAGGAGATTTTCATTGGTATTTATACTCGTCTGATTACAACAAAAACTTTGATTTATTCTCAATTGCAAAAGCCAAAATGGGCTATGCAACTCGAATATTTAACAATGTATCTTTGAATCTTTCTTCGGAAGGTGGATTTAAACTTGGTGAAGATTCAACAAACTCATTAGACTTTGTATTAGGTGGTTATGGAAACAACTTCATCAACAATTATACATCGTTTTTGGGGTATGACTTTTTAAGTTTTGCTGGAGATAGTTTCGTAAAAGGAACCATTGGTTTAGATTATAACTTCTATCCAAAACATCATCTAAACTTTACTGCGAATTATGCCAATACTGGAGAAAATATCTTTAAAAGTGGAGAATGGTTTAGTGTTCCTGACTTCAATGGATATGCATTTGGTTATGGTTTTGAAACATTCTTTGGTCCGTTGCAAGTAAAATATTCTTGGTCACCAGATATTGAAAAAGACACTTTATTTTTCAGTATTGGATTTTGGTTTTAAAAATCAATGGAAGCTCAATATATAATAATGTAAACTAATTTTTAAAGTAAAATAGATTTCTTGAATTGTTGAGGTGTCATCATTTCCATCTTTTTAAACTGTCTGTTAAAGTAACTCGTATTATTAAATCCAGATTTAAAAGCAATTTCAGACATTCTAAAATCTTTAGATTCTTTAATAAGCTTTTTTGAAAACTTAATCTTTTCAGAATTTATATAATCGATTGGAGAAACCCCTAAGGTGTTTTTAAATTGTTTGTGAAAATGAGAAACGCTCATATACGCTTTCTTAGCCAGTAAATCCACAGAAATGTCTTTGTTGGTTAAGTTGTCTTTTATATATTTAATAACAGTTCCTATTCTTGTATCATTAAATACTTGGTTTACATCATTTATAATTAGTGATTTTGCTTTCGTTTGTAAAAGCCTTACGATCAACTCTTGTATCATCAAATCTAACAATACATCTTTTGACTTATTGTTATTAGTAAACGTATACGTTAATCGTTTAATTAAATGGTTTACATCTGCGTTATTAATTAAATGTGAAGTAGTTTTATCTAAATCCCAATTGTTATTCTCATTTTCAATTGCAACGTGTTGATTAAATTTTTCAACAACTTCATCAATTTTAAAAATATCAATACCAAGTGCCAAACATTGTGTAGGATTTTCTTTGGTAGCTAAAGGAAAATCTATAACCATTTCCTTATGAGTTGGCATGACTACAGATTCACCAGGGGAAAAATCAAAAGCTTCAAAACCATCAAGATGCATAATTTTCTTTCCAGTAAGCATACTTGCTATAATTGGAAAGCTGAAGGTTAACGATACCTTCTCGGCAAAAGCATGCGTTTCATATATATTAAGCTCTGCAAAATCAGCACTATACGTCGTTCTGTTTTCCACTAAAGTGGTCAGTTTTCTATTGCTTTTATGTTGATTTAAAATGGACTTCATACTCAATATTACAAAATTTTAATACATAAACGCTTAAATAATAGATATGTTCATGAATATAATAAATATGTTCAAAATTATTAGAATATGATAAAATACTTTTATGAAAATTAAACATAATATAAGTTTTGTATTAAAAAATTAACAAATCACTAATTTTAATTGAAGATAATATGAGTTATTCTAAACCGAAGTTTAAAGAAAAATATGGCAATTTTATAAATGGGAAATTTGTTGAACCCATAGCGGGTCAATATTTTGACAATACTTCTCCAATTGATAATAGTTTTATTGCAAAATACCCGCGTTCTCAAAAAGAAGACGTTGAACTAGCCTTAGATGCAGCCAATGAAGCAAAAGAAGCTTGGGGAAACACATCTGCAACAGAAAGAGCAATGTTATTAAACAAAGTGGCAGATATTATTGAAGCGAATCTAGAAGAATTTGCGCTCGTTGAAACTTGTGATAATGGGAAGCCAATTCGAGAAACTTTAAATGCAGATATTCCTTTATCAGTAGATCATTGGCGATATTTTGCCGCATGTATTCGCTCAGAAGAAGGAAGTGCAACCGAGCTTGATCAGCATACATTATCTATGAATATTAAAGAACCATTAGGTGTTATTGGTCAAATCATTCCATGGAACTTTCCACTACTCATGTTATCTTGGAAATTACCACCAGCATTAGTAACGGGTAACTGTGTAGTTTTAAAACCAGCAGAACAAACACCAGCTACAGCAACATTATTAATGGAAAAAATAGCCGAAGTATTTCCTCCTGGAGTGGTGAATATTGTTCATGGTTTTGGACCAGAAGCAGGAAAACCTTTAGCTTCAAGCGCAAAAGTAGATAAAGTAGCATTTACTGGCGAAACAACAACAGGTCAACTCATCATGCAATATGCATCTAAAAACCTAAATCCTGTAACGATGGAATTAGGAGGAAAATCACCAAATATTTTCTTCAATTCTGTAATGGATGCCGACGATGCATATTTAGATAAAGCTATTGAAGGAGCAGTTTTATTTGCTTTTAATCAAGGAGAAGTTTGTACATGTCCTTCAAGAATTTTAGTGCAAGAAGACATTTATGACGCATTCATGGAACGTGTAATTGAAAGAACGAATGCTATCATTCAAGAGAATCCTTATGATATTAATACCATGGTAGGTGCGCAGGCATCTAATGATCAATACGAAAAAATACAATCCTATTTTAAAATAGGAAAAGATGAAGGTGCCAAAGTATTAGCTGGTGGAGAAGCCAACAAATTAAGTGGTAACCTAGCAAACGGTTTTTACATCAAACCAACATTGCTTGAAGGTCATAACAAAATGAGAGTCTTTCAAGAAGAAATTTTTGGACCAGTAGCCTGCGTTACAAAATTTAAAGATGAAGCCGAAGCATTGGAAATTGCCAATGATACACTTTACGGGCTTGGTGCTGGTGTTTGGACAAGAGATGCGCACCAATTATATCAAATACCAAGAGCTATAAAAGCGGGTCGTGTTTGGGTAAACTGTTACCATGCATATCCTGCACATGCGCCATTTGGAGGTTACAAAAAATCTGGTTTTGGTAGAGAAAATCATGTAATGATGCTCAATTACTATCGCCAAACCAAAAATATGTTAATCTCGTATGATAAAAATAAACTGGGTTTCTTTTAGTAGAAATTACATAGAAAAAGCCAACATAAACTTTATATTAAGGCTGATTTACACTGTATTTCAGCCTTTTTTAATACCTTCAAAATTATGGAAAGAATTGCAATTACTAAAGAAGCAGAAAAAGTTTTAGAACAACTAAAGAAAAAACACGGTGACTTAATTTTTCATCAAAGTGGCGGCTGTTGTGATGGTTCGGCTCCTATGTTACTTGAAAAAGATGAAATGTATATAGATGAAAGCGATATCCTATTAGGAACATTGAATAACGTCAACTTTTACATGAATCAAGATCAATTTGAATATTGGAAGCATACGCATTTAACTGTTGATATTACCGAAGGTCGTGGAGCAAGCTTTTCTTTAGAAATTCCTTTAGGACTTCGCTTTCTAATTCATTCAAGACTTTTAACAGATGAAGAGAATGAACTGCTTAATAAATAATGAAATACAAGTTTAAGACAACTTCCGCATACAAAATCTCCAAATAATTACGATATTTGTGTACAGATGATAAAAATTATCTGCTAAATTTATACAAGTGAAACCTTTTTGGAACGACTTACTAGCGCATTTACACTATCTTATCAAGCGAAATCCTGAATAAGATAGCGTTGTTTTTTTGCTAAATGTGAACATAATTCTTCACATTTTTCTATACCTTATCACATCATTTTTTACGATTACAAAAAAATAACAATATGCCTTTTTATCATAAATTAGGAAATATTCCACCAAAACGACACACTATTTTCAGAAAGCCAAATGGCGATTTATACTATGAACAACTTTTTGGAACCATTGGTTTTGATGGAATGTCTACAAACAGTTACCACGTACACAGACCAACACAAGTAAAAGAAATACGCAAACAGTATAGTGTTGAGCCTAAAATAGCGAAAGCAAATAATATGCAATCGTATCGCTTCCGCGGATTTCAAGTGCCACCTGAAGCAGATTATCTACAAAGTAGGAAAGTAGTATTAACCAATAGTGATTGTAATATCATATTGGCTGCTCCACAAGAATCTACGCGTGATTATTTCTACAAAAACACAGATGCAGACGAATTAATTTTCATTCACAAAGGAACAGGGAAACTCCGTACAATGCTCGGAAACCTTGACTTCAAATATGGAGACTATCTGCTAGTGCCACGTGGAGTTATATACAAAATAGACTTTGATACAGACGACAACCGATTGTTTATCGTAGAATCGTATAGACCAATATACACGCCAAAACGTTATAGAAACTGGTTCGGACAACTCTTAGAACATTCACCATTTTGCGAACGTGATATCAGAAGACCTCATGAATTAGAAACAAATGACGAAAAAGGAGAATTTCTCATCAACGTAAAAAAACAAGGTGATATTTTTGAAATGATTTATGCAACGCATCCTTTTGATGTTGTTGGATACGATGGATATAACTATCCGTATGCGTTTTCAATTCATGATTTTGAACCAATTACCGGGCGCGTTCACCAACCGCCACCAGTACATCAAACTTTTGAAACAGATGCTTTTGTAGTCTGTTCATTTGTTCCAAGATTGTACGATTATCATCCACAAGCTATTCCAGCGCCATACAATCACAGTAATATTGATAGTGATGAGGTTTTATACTATGTAGACGGTGATTTTATGAGTAGAAATGATATTGATGCAGGTCATATTTCATTACATCCTGCTGGAATCCCTCACGGACCGCATCCTGGAGCCGCGGAAAGAAGTATTGGAAAAACAGAAACAGAAGAACTTGCTGTAATGGTAGATACATTCAAACCATTACAAGTAACAGAAGAAGCAATGAAAATTGCTGATGAAGACTATTTTAAATCTTGGTTAGAATAAACAACACTGATGACACAACACACAACTAATATTGCAACACAAATTCGAGCTATGTGGTAAATACGATCTATGATTGATACAATTACACACAAAAACGAATTCGCGAAAGCATTAAAAACTAAAAAGATGGCAGCAGAAATAAAAAACTTAAGAGATTTACAAAATACAGAATACGGACTCAAAAAATTATTTGATGAAGCTGAAGATTTTCTTCCGTTACTAGGAACTGACTATGTAGAATTATATGTTGGAAACGCAAAGCAATCAGCGCATTTCTACAAAACAGCCTTTGGTTTTCAGTCTGAAGCATATGCAGGACTTGAAACAGGATTAACAGATAGAGTTTCATACGTATTAAAACAAGATAAAATTCGATTAGTCTTAACAACTCCATTAGGAAAAGGTGGAGAAATCAATGAACATATCGATTTACATGGTGATGGCGTAAAAGTAGTGGCACTTTGGGTAGAAGACGCAACAAAAGCCTTTGAAGAAACTACAAAAAGAGGCGCAAAACCCTACATGGAACCTACAAAAGAAGAAGATGAAAACGGATATGTAGTGCGTTCCGGAATTTATACCTACGGAGAAACAGTTCATATTTTTGTAGAACGTAAAAACTACAACGGAATCTTCTTGCCAGGATATCAAAAATGGGAATCTCACTACAATCCAAAACCAGTTGGTTTAAAATTTATAGATCACATGGTAGGAAATGTTGATTGGAATCAAATGAAAGAATGGTGTGAATTTTATGCGAAAGTGATGGGGTTTGCGCAAATTATTTCCTTTACAGATGATGATATTTCTACAGATTACACTGCATTGATGAGTAAAGTGATGAGTAATGGAAATGGAAGAATAAAATTTCCAATCAACGAACCAGCAAAAGGAAAGAAAAAATCACAAATAGAAGAATACCTAGATTTTTATAATGGTCCAGGAGTGCAACATATTGCTGTTGCTACAGATAATATTATTGAAACTGTTTCGCAAATGCGCGATCGTGGTGTAGAATTTTTATATGTGCCAGATACATATTATGATGACTTGTTAGAAAGAGTTGGAGATATTGATGAAGATGTAGAAGAACTCAAAAAGCACGGAATTCTAATAGATCGTGATGAAGAAGGATACTTATTGCAATTGTTTACCAAAACCATTGTTGACAGGCCTACAATGTTCTTTGAAATCATTCAACGTAAAGGAGCACAATCGTTTGGTGTAGGAAACTTTAAAGCACTATTTGAAGCGATTGAAAGAGAGCAAGAAGCTCGTGGAACTTTATAAAATAAAAACAATTAAAACGTATACTGAGCGGAGTCGAAGTATACGTTTTTTTCTCTCCAAAAAATAACAACATGACTAGAGAAGAATTACTTGCTGCCATAGACAAGAAATACTTGGATATGGGACAAGATCCTGATGTACACCTTTCAGGATTATTACATGCCGAACCTATGAAATATTGGGATTTCATTCAGGTAGACGCACTCTTAGGATTACAAACACAACGTACGCAATTGCCTGATGAGATGGTATTTTTAATTTACCATCAAGTAAACGAATTGATTTTTAAAATGATTCTGTGGGAAATGCAACAAATAGCTCATACAGAAAACATTCTACCAGAAAAATTCATCATGCATTTAATGCGTATTAGCCGTTATTTTGATTTACTTTCCAATTCATTTGATATTATGGGCGATGGAATGGAAGTAGAACAATACATGAAATTCCGTGATACATTAACACCTGCTAGCGGTTTTCAATCGGCACAATACCGAAAAATTGAAATTGCTTCTACAGAACTTATCAATTTAATTGATTACAGATTTAGAGCTACTATTGATCGTGAAACACCATACTTACACGCATATAATAATATGTATTGGCAAGTTGCAGGACACGATCCTAAAACGGGAAAACGTAGTAAACTAATGATCAATTTTGATGAAAAGTATAAAAAAGAGCTCATTGAGTGGATGAAAGAATACAACACCATCAATCTTTGGACAAAGTTTAAGCAATTACCAAGAGAATATCAAAATGATACTGAGTTAATTAATGCGATGCGTCATTATGATCATACAGTAAATATAAGTTGGGTAATGCATCATTACAACGCAGCGGCAAAGTATATTAATTCTGATAAAGGAAATGCGGAAGCGACTGGTGGAAGTGACTGGCAAAAATATATGCATCCAAAATATCAAAAAAGAATCTTTTTTCCGCAATTATGGAGTGAAGATGAACTAAAAAATTGGGGAATTACCAATTTAGAAGGTTATGAAACAATAAAATAACCAAAATAACAAAAGTGAAAAGTGTCAAAATGTTGAATATTTATCAGTAAAAATGAATAATTATTAAATATTCAATAAAAAACATCGATGAAATACCGTTATGAATATAATAATTGTGTTAAAGTCAAATACTGTGCTTGCATAGTATAGCTCTCGTCTTATATTTGCAGTGCAAAAGCGAGTGGTTTCCTTTTGCAACTTTAAGAAAAGAGATTTTCATAATTTAAAGTTTTGGTTGGTTAATAAAAAAAGAAAGCTCGATCGTCAAGATCGGGCTTTTTTATTTTATATCTGTTTGAAAGTATTGTTGATATATTTTTACTAAAAAAGGATAATCATTAAATATTCAATAAAAAACATCGACGAAATACTGCTTTGAATGCAAAAATTGTGTTAAAGTAAAATACTATGCTTGCATAGTATAATTCTCGTCTTATATTTGCAGTGCAAAAGCGAGTGGTTTCCTTTTGCAACTTTAAGAAAGAAGATTTTCATAATTTTAAAGTTTTGGTTGGTTAATAAAAAAGAGAGCTCGTTCGTAAGATCGAGCTTCTTTTTTTTATATCAATTATACCATTAAAAAAGACTGCCAAAATCCTGACAGTCTTTCATAATCATTCAATTTTCGTTCGTTGTTAATAATTAATTTAGATTCTAATTGTTGGACAAATTCTACTTGGTCCTGGATTACTTGTTGTTCCACATCCATTAGTTACACCACAACCAGGAGCGCAAGTATTAGCACAGGTAGCTGCACACGTATTTGCACAAGTTGGCGTTTCTGTTGGACAGCAAGAATGACCGTGACATGTTTGATTTGTGCCACCACCTTTTAATAAATCTTGTGTTAACTTAGAAACCGTAGATTTGTTGATTCCTAATTTTTGAATTTTTCGTTTTTTCATGATGATAATTTTAAAAATACTCCTACTCTATAAGCTTTTCGGATTCCGCTGTAAAACTGTTCGTAATTTGATTGATAAAGATGTTAGTAAGTACATCTATTTGCTGCATTAATACATTCTGTAGAAATTCGAGCCAATCGTCGTCTGAATTCTGGAGAATTTCCAATACCATTAGCAACAGCAAGAAGATTTCTAGTATTTAAAATATTTGTCCAATATCTTCCTCCATTTACATCTGGCTCTCTTAATAACAAACCTCTGTAAGCGATATATACTTTTTTAGCAATGTCATTACTTGTAATATGATTTCTATGTAGAAAAGCATTATATCTATGATTCCATCGTTGATTAGCTTCAGGAGATGAAATAAATCCTACCGCGAGTCCTCCAAATTTATCTCTGCGCAATACACCAATCCAATAATTAACAACACCAGCATTTTCAGGACAACGTTCTAAATAAGATAAATACGCTAGTCTTACGACACAGTGTTCATCAATCATTGGCGGATTTGGAATATTTGGCGGTCTAAAATCTGGATTAAAAGGAATGCTTGGTGCACTTTTGCTAGTAGTGGTTTCAGTTTTTGTGGTAGCATCTTCTTCACTGACAACTTCATCAGTTTGACAACTTGTTATATATAATGACACAACAATTAGTGAAAACGCCACTATTAAAAAGCGAGATTTTAAAAAGAATTTTTTCATAACATTTATAATTTTTGAATTGTTTCCTACTCTATTTAGGGTTTTCGGATTTCACCTATCTCGATCAAGAACAATTCAAAGTTATGTAGCGCTATTTCCCAAAACAAGCGAAGTATTTTCAGATTTATAAAATTGAATAGATCATTAATTCGCATAAAAAAGCCATCTACAGTCGAAGTGCAGATGGCTTTCCGTTTTTAACCATAAAAATCACTATTTTTTGACAATAGTCTTGATTTCCATTTTATTTCCGCGTGAAAGTTGAAAGAAATAAACTCCTTTTTGTAATTGTGAAGTATCTAAATGATAAGAACTGCTATTTGTTTTCGTGTCAATACTAATTAATTTATGCTGACTCACTTTTATTCCTTTATCCGTATAAATAATAACATCAAGTGGAAGCTTTTGCGGTGCTGTTTTTGCTTCATAAGTATATTCAAATGTTACATGATTTGTACTTGGGTTTGGAAAAGTTTTTACAGCTAAAGATTTTGCGGTAGTAGTCTCCATTATAGGAGTTGGACTGTTTTGTGCATGTAACCTGAAACTTGCTGTTGGACCAATAACATAATTATCAGTATCGTTTATATAATCAAAAAAAGTATCATACTTCAATAATTCAACAGTAACATTGTATATAGTTGGTCGTATTACATAGTCAGATTTTATTTTATAAGGATATGTTTCATAAGGTCTATATGTGTGTGACTGTGAATCAAAAGCAGTTCCTTTTTTCTTCCGAACTGGAGGAATAATTACAGGATTGGTGATTCCGAAGAAAGAAGGATCTAATTGAATACCCAAAGGCGATTGATTAAAACGACATTGCAGTCTGTAGTAAGTAATATTGTCACGTTCTGATAAGTATACGAGTTCTAAATTAAAAAAGAGATCATTATGCGGTAATACATAATAAATATTGTCAGTGACTAAACTGGTTTCCTGACCTGTGTCTCCATCTTTAACCAAAATTGTAAAGTCTAATGTATTATTTATTGGAACTTCAGAAGTTGGTGCAATAGGAGTTTGTGCAGTTAGCATCATGCTAAAAAAAGCAAACAGTGCTGTAAGTGTAAAAGTTTTTGAATTCATAACAATTGAGTTTTAAGTTATACTTAAGTAAAGTATGAATATTTGAATGTTCACTACAACAGCTACATGTTCATATTTATAAATTTAAACAAAATAAACACCTTAACGCTCAATTTTCTTGATGTAGTACGATGGATTTAAGCCAGTTTTGTTTTTAAACTCCTTAATAAAAGTCGTGGCACTTTTATATCCAATTTCTTTAGAAATAGCATGGATTGTGTAAGATCTAAATACAGAATCTTCTTTAAGTTTTACCAAAACATAGTCAATTCTCAGCTTATTTACATATTGACTGAAAGTTTGTTTTTTTACAGCATTTAAAGCTTTAGATAAGTAAGTTGTATTTGTATTTAACAACTTTGCAGTTGTGTGTAATGTTGCATCTGGAGAAAGATAAAAATGAGAACTTTCTAAAGTTTCCAATTGTTCTAAAATGGCTTTCGCTTTTTCATCTTTTATGGTAGAATTTTTTTGTGGCTTTTTAGTTTCTTTGGAAATTGTTTTTTTAGAAATATCTTCAATAATTGCTAAAAACTTTTGTTCTTTTAGCTTTGCTTTTCTGTAATAGGATAAAAATACGAGTAATAATATTGAAACCAATACAACAGCAACAGCCGTGATGATTTTCTTGTCAACTAAGCTTTGTGTTTTTTCACTGGCTAATTTTTCATTCTCTAGTACTTGTTCTTTTATATCGCCTTCATATAATAATTTCCGAGCAAACTTATTTTTTTCATTTTTTGCGTCAATAATCTCTTTTGATCTTCGGAGATATTCGACTTCTTTTGCTTGATTTTGTTGAATTCGAGAAATTTGAATTGCCAACTCATACATCTCTTCAATTTTATCTGTGTATGTATCTGGACCTACGCGTTCAAAAATATCGTCTAATAATAACAACGCTTCTTTATACTTTTCCTGCTTACTCAGGTTTTCGGCAATATAAAAATCTGTGATATATAAGTTGTTTTGCAAGCTGGTCGCTCTAAGCATTTCCTTGCCTTCTTTTAAAAAACCTAAGGATGTATGATATTCGCCTTTTTCATGGTATACTTTTCCTAGGTTAATTTTAAAGCGTCCTTTAGAAATTTGATCATTATTTTTTTCGGCTAATTCAATACCTGTAGTATAAACTTCTTGCGCTTCATCAAATCGTTTCAATTCGGCAAGACACAGCACTTTTCCAACCAAAGCGCTTAAACGTGTAACATCTCTTTGATCGGAAATGTTGCCAGCTTCCTTATCTAATATTTCTAAGACAGAATTGTAGCTATTCAACGCACTTTCATATCTGTCTAGCTTGGCGCGAATATTAGCAATATTATTCAAACATATAATTTCGTACGACACATTTTGTGTCTCTGTAGCAAGATCTTTGGCAAGAAGATATGGTACTAAAGCATCATCGTATGCGCCTAATACATACCAAGTACTTCCGAGTAGCACATTTCCACTAATGCTACTCATGGTATCTTTCATTTTCTCGGCAATCCTAGTAGAAGTATAAGCTCTTTTTAAAGCCTCATTATGTTTTGATTGCAAAAAGGAAATGTATGCCATTTGAAAATTAGCAAAAAATTGAATCGCATCATTTTCTTCTTTTCTTCCTCTTTCTAAATATATTTTGCAATACGCTAAACCTAAAAGAGTGTCGTTTGTTTGATAAAAAGTATCCTGAATTAATTCTTCAATTCTATCTGTAGAATCAGATTGTGTAATAAATGATTGTATTTCTTTAGAAATAAGAATGTCACGTTTACTACTTGTGTTTTGAGCTGTAGTATAATTTGAACATAGTATGAACGCACAAAATAAACTAACACAAAATATATGAATTCGAATAATTGGTAATATGCAGTAAATGCTTTTCATGGTAATGGTAGTTTGTAAGAAGTCGGCTCATAAACTGATCAGAAATATACAATTTAATATTGAATACAATATCTGTCGAAAGTAAATTTTAAATGTTACAATTTGTAAGAAATTGCTAGAATTTAAATAATAGCATGCATATACATACAAGAAAATATAGCTAAAAAAGGCAGCTGTTTTTCAGATAAACACAAATTCTAACATTTTTTTTGGAATAGTAATTGCGTTACAACAATAAATTAACAAAAAGTAATGCGAATTTTATTATTTTTACAAACCTTTACATCAAACATGAAACGTACATTTACTATACTATTCTTGCTAGCATGCATTACACTGCAAGCGCAAAAAAAAGATACAGCATTCACAACCGGCGAATGGTTCAAATTTAGAATTCATTATGGATTCATAAACGCGAGCTATGCGACACTAGAAGTTAAAGACGAATATCTTAACGGGAAAAGTGTATTCCATGTTGTTGGAAAAGGGAAAACTACAGGATTTGCAAGCTGGTTTTTTAAAGTTGATGATAACTACGAAAGCTACTTTGACAAAGAAACTGGTGCACCGTACAAATTTATCAGAAAAATTGATGAAGGCGGACATACAAAAGATATTGAAATTAACTTCAATTACAATAAGCAAAAGGCTTTAGTCAACAATAAAAAGCACAACACAAAAAAAGAATACAATATCGAAAAAGATGTGCAAGACATGGTTTCGGCATTTTATTACTTACGAAATAACTATGATGTTTCAGACATTAAAGTTGGAGAGGAAATAGTATTGAACATGTTTTTTGATAAAGAAAACTTCAAATTCAAACTCAAATTCTTAGGAAGAGAAAACATGAAAACGAAATTTGGAAAAGTTCCTTGCTTAAAATTCAGACCTTATGTACAAGCAGGACGTGTTTTTAAAGAGAATGAAAGTTTAACGCTTTGGGTTTCTGACGATGAAAACAAAATTCCAATTCGCATCAAAGCAAAACTAATGGTAGGTTCATTAAAAGCTGATTTAGATGCGTTCAAAGGTTTAAAACATCCTTTTAAAATAATAGTAGATTAAAGTACAGTATGGAAATCCCACCAGAAATTGCAGAACGAATTGAAAAATTAGACAAGAAATACACAAATTCTGGGCAAGACTTAGGCTCTTATCTTGACGGCTTACTGCATCAAAGATATCTTACTTATTGGGATTATATTCACCTAGATACCTTACTTAGCTTACAAATACCACGTACATTTTTTCCTGATGAAGAAATATTCATCATGTATCATCAAATCACAGAATTGTACTTTAAACTCATCATTCATGAACAAAAGCAAATCATAGATGATAAGCATCAAACTGCAGAATTTTTTACGCAACGAATTCATAGAATAAACAACTATTTTAAAGCGTTAATTTCTTCTTTTGAAATTATGATCAATGGTATGGAAAGAGAGCAGTTCTTAAACTACCGAATGTCGTTATTGCCTGCTAGCGGTTTCCAATCGGCGCAATACAGAATGATTGAATTGTATTCTACAGCAATGGAAAACCTAGTACATCATACAGTACGCGATCAATTCTCATCAAAAAATACATTAGACGATCTTTACGAAAACATCTACTGGAAAAAAGGCGCTACCGATAGTAAAACGGGCGAAAAAACATTGACGCTCAAACAATTTGAATATCGATATACGCCACGTTTCATGCGAATAGCCAAAGAAGTGGAAACAAGTACAATATATCATCGTTATTTAGCGTTGCCTACAGAAGTTAAGCAAAATAAAAACTTAATAGAAGCGCTCAAAACACTAGATTTGAATGCAAATGTCAATTGGCCATTAATGCATATGGGCTCGGCATATCGCTATTTAAGACGTGAAAAAAAGACGATTGAAGCTACTGGTGGAACAAATTGGAGAGAATACTTGCCTCCAAGTTTTCAAAAAGTGATCTTTTTTCCCGAAATTTGGAGCGAAAATGAAAAAAACGAATGGGGAAAAGAATGGGTAGACCATATCTTTAACACAGAAAGGAAACAATGAGAATCGGGAAAATTTTACTAATTACATTACTATTAATAGGTTTCAACGCTTGTAAAGAAGCCAAAAAGGAAACGCAAGAAATTGCAAAAATAGAAGCGCCGGCACCAGATCCTATGGAATTTGGTTTTCACCTAAACGACTATGTTGTGGTAAAAGATACGGTGAGAAATGGTGATACGTTTGGAAAAATTCTTGAAAAAAATCATGTTGGATACGGAACAGTCTTCAATATTGTAGAAAAAACAAAAGATACATTTGATGTTAGTAGAATAGGTGTTGGAAAACCATATACCTTATTATGTACTAAAGGCGATTCATTACAAAGACCAGAATGCTTCATCTATCAACCAAATAGTATTGATTATGTAGTGATAAAATTTAAAGATTCTATCAATGCATATAAGGAAAGTAAACCTGTTAAAATTGTAGAAAGAGAAACGTCAGGAGTGATCACAAGTTCATTATCCGGAGCTATTGATGAAGCAGGTTTAAGTCAAAGATTGGTTGGAGATATGTCGGATATCTATGCATGGACAATTGATTTCTTTCGCTTACAAAAAGGAGATGAATATAAGCTTGTATTTACTGAAAAATATATAAACGATACCACTTTCGTGGGAATTGAAAAAATTAAAGCGGCATACTTCAAACATAATGGAGAACCATTTTATGCCTTTGAGTTTGAGACAGACAGCGTAAAGCAAATTGTAGATTACTATGATGAAAAGGCAAAAAACCTACGTCGTGCTTTCTTAAAAGCGCCAGTTGTCTTTAAAAATGTACGTATTTCATCAAGATATAATTTAAGAAGACGTATAAAACTATACGGAAATCGTATTCGACCACATAAAGGAACTGATTTTGCAGCTCCAATAGGAACGCCGATAATCTCAACAGCCAATGGAGTTGTAGTTGAATCAGCACGCAGAGGTGGAAACGGAAACTATGTAAAAGTAAAACACAACAGTACCTATACGACACAATATTTGCACATGAAAAAGCGTAAAGTAAAAGTGGGCGAATTTGTAAAACAAGGTGACGTAATTGGTTGGGTCGGAATGACAGGAAACACTTCGGGTCCGCATGTATGCTACCGATTCTGGAAAAATGGAAAACAAGTAGATCCGTTTAAGCAAAAACTACCAGACGCAGATCCAATAGATGCAAAGCTCAAAGAATCATACTTAGAGTTCATAAAACCGTTAAAAACTCGAATTGACGGTATAGAAATACAACTTCCTCAAGAAGAAATAAAAGAAGAAGAAGCAATAACTGTTATAAACTAAAAGCCATGCTAACAAACATAAACCCTACAGAAACTGAAGTTTGGAAAAGACTTCAGGAGCATTTCTATGCAACGAAATCGTTTGCGCTACAAGAATATTTTAAAACAGATGCTGAAAGAGCAGATCGTTTTTCCATCAAGTGGAACGACTTTTATGTTGACTATTCAAAAAATCGAATTTCTCAACAAACTATGGATTTGCTATTAGAATTGGCAGCTGAGGTCAATCTAAAAGAAAACATTGAAAAATACTTTAGCGGAGATATCATCAATGAAACAGAAGGTAGAGCGGTGTTGCATACTGCTTTGCGCGAGAAAGAAAACGCAACAGTATATGTAGATGGTAAAAACATTATTCCAGAAGTATATGAGGTAAAGCAGAAAATAAAAGACTTCTCCAATGCTATCATTTCTGGAAACAAAAAAGGATTCACTGGAAAAGCATTTACCGATGTTGTAAATATTGGAATTGGTGGTTCCGATTTAGGTCCAGCAATGGTTACAGAAGCATTAGCACATTACAAAAACCACTTAAACGTACATTTTGTATCTAATGTAGACGGTGATCATGTACAAGAAGTGATCAAAAACTTAAATCCAGAAACTACCTTGTTTGTCATTGTTTCTAAAACATTTACAACACAAGAAACGTTGACGAATGCAATGACCATTCGCAAATGGTTTTTATCGCATGCATCTGAAGAAGCAGTAGCAAAACACTTTGTGGCAGTTTCGACGAATTTGGAAAAGATAAACGAATTCGGAATTGCATCAGAAAATGTATTTCCGATGTGGAATTGGGTAGGTGGGCGTTTTTCACTTTGGAGCGCCGTTGGTTTATCTATTAGTTTGGCAACTGGTTATGATAACTTTGACAAATTGTTGACTGGAGCACATGATATGGATACACACTTCAAAACTGCTTCATTCGATCAAAACATTCCAATTGTATTAGCGCTACTAAGCATATGGTACAACAATTTCTATGGAGCAGAAAGCGAAGCAATTATTCCTTACACACAATATTTACATCGCTTTTCAGCATATCTACAACAAGGAATTATGGAAAGTAATGGTAAAAGTGTAGACAGAAAAGGAAACCGTGTTAACTATGAAACAGGAACCTTAATTTGGGGAGAACCAGGAACGAATTCACAACATGCATTCTTTCAGCTCATACATCAAGGAACTAAACTCATTCCTGCAGATTTCATCGGATATGTACATTCATTATATAATGATAAAGATCATCATGAAAAACTAATGGCGAATTTCTTTGCTCAAACAGAAGCGTTATTAAATGGAAAAACAAAAGAAGAAGTTGTAGCGGAGTTAACTGCAAAAGGAATGGAAACTACAGAGATAGAAAAGTTACTTCCATATAAAATATTTGAAGGAAATAAACCTACAAATACCATATTAATAAATAAACTAACTCCAGAAAGTTTAGGATCTTTAATAGCATTATATGAGCATAAAATATTTGTACAAGGTGTAATTTGGAATATTTTTAGCTATGATCAATGGGGAGTTGAGCTCGGAAAACAACTTGCAACAAAAATTTTAACAGACATTAAGAGTGCTGAAATTGCAGAACATGATAGCTCAACCACTAATCTTTTAAAATTCTTCAAAGAAAACAGGAAATAAATGTTAATAATTCGGTTTATATCTTAATTCACTGCAAAACAAACAAATAAGTTAAAAATGTAAATTTGGTAAAATGTTAAAACATTTAACATTCGCTTAATATATGCATGCACAATAAATGCGATTTTTGCGGCATTAAATAAACTAATAAAACTTATGAAGACGATTAACAATTTGTTTTTTGTAGTAGCAATGTTCTTAGTAACATCTGTTGCTTTTTCTCAAGGAACAATTACAGGTAAGGTAGTAGACGCTGAAGGGCCATTACCAGGAGCTAGTGTAGTTGTAAAGGGAACATCAAATGGAACATCAACCGACATTGATGGAAAATTTAAACTAAATGTAAAAGATGCTAAAGGTACAATCGAAGTATCATTTGTAGGATTTGCAACACAATCCATTACATTTAATGTAACTGGAGGAACGAAAGATTTAGGAACTATTATTTTAGCTTCTGACAATTCTCTTGATGAAGTAGTAATTGTTGGTGTAGTTGATATCGCGAAAGAGCGTGAAACGCCAGTAGCAGTATCTACAATTAAAGCTGAAGAAATTGTTGAAAGATTAGGTAACCAAGAACTTCCTGAACTATTAAATGCTACACCATCTGTGTATGCTACTAAATCTGGAGGTGGATTTGGAGATTCAAGAATTAACATTCGTGGTTTTGACCAAGTAAACACTGCTGTATTAATTAACGGTGTACCTGTTAATGATATGGAGAATGGACGTGTATTCTGGAGTAACTGGACTGGTTTAGCTGATGTTGCTTCTGCAATTCAGGTACAAAGAGGTTTAGGGTCTTCTAAATTAGCGATTTCTTCTGTTGGTGGTACATTAAACATTGTAACTAAAACTACAGAAAGAAACGAAGGTGGATTTGTTGGAACTACTTTAGGTAACGACAACTACTTAAAAACAATCGCTTCTTATTCTACAGGAAGAATGGATAACGGATTCGCATTTACTGGATTATTCAGTAGAACTGCTGGAGACGGATATATTAATGGAACTGCTTTTGAAGGATATAACTATTTCTTAGGATTTGGATGGACTGATGAAGACAGAACACATGACGTACAATTTACTGTAACTGGTGCTCCACAGGTTCACAACCAAAGAACAACAAGCTTCTTTAACGCTGCAACAATTGAGCAATACTTACAATTTGGAGACAAATATAACTTCAACCATGGTACATTAAATGGTGAAGAATTTAACTGGAGAAGAAACTTCTACCACAAACCAGTATTATCTTTAAACTGGGATTGGAACATCTCTGACAAAACAAAATTATCTACTGTAGGATACGCTTCTTTCGGACGTGGAGGAGGAACTGGAGATATCGGAAGATTACCAGGATTTAACTTCGCTTCTAGTTCAATTTTCAGAAACCAAACAACTGGAGAAGTACAGTGGAATAAAATTGTACAATATAACAGAGGACAAGCAGTTACTTTCTCTGACGGTAACGTTTATCAAAGAACAGACCAAGAAAATGGTTTATTCATCAACGATAGTAGAGACAATGGTATCTCAAGAAGAGCTTCTATCAACTCTCATAACTGGTTTGGTTTATTAGCAAACTTAAACACTGAGTTAACTGACAACTTAACGTTAGATGTTGGATTTGACGCAAGAACATACAAAGGATTCCACTACAGAAGAATAGACAACTTATTAGGAGCAGACGGATACAGAGATAATGATGATGTAAACAATCCTAACAGAGTATTAACAAACACATACTCTTCTGACTTCGGATCTATCGTAAACGTATTTAAAGATATCGATGACGAAGATAAAATTGACTACTACAACATTGGTTATGTACGTTGGTTAGGAATCTTTGGTCAATTAGAATATAAGAAAGATGATATTTCTGCATTCGTACAATTCTCTGGATCTCACCAAGGATTTAGTAGAGAAGATTTATTCAATGTATTAGCAGCAGACGGACAACGTACTGACTGGGAAAACATTTTAGGAGGAACAGTAAAAGGTGGATTAAACTACAACATTGACGAAAATCACAATGTATTTGGTAATGCTGGTTACTACTCTAAGCAACCATTATTTGATGCGATTTTCCTTGACTTCGAAAATGATGTAAACCCTGACTACGTAAACGAAAAAGTATTTGGTGTTGAATTAGGATACGGATACAAGTCTGAAAAATTAAATGTAAACCTTAACTTATATAGAACTTCTTGGAAAGATAGATTTATACAAGTATTTGGAACATTCCCAGCACCTACTCCTACTGAACCTGATGCTACTGTTCAAGGACGTTCTAGCTTAGTTGGTGTTGAGCAAATTCACTCAGGAGTTGAATTAGAATTCACATACAAGCCAATAGACATGTTAACTTTTAGAGGTATGGCTTCTGTTGGTAATTGGGAATACGGAGGAACAGTTTCTGGACCTGCATTTGACTTAAACGATAATTCTGTAGTTGGAGAAAATACACTATTCTTAGATGACGTAAAAGTTGGAAATGCTGCGCAAACTACAATGCGTTTAGCAATGATTGTTGAGCCAGTTGAAAACTTAAAGTTTGATATTGCTGGGTTTAGAGCAGACGACTTATACGCTGATATTAGAGCTGAAGACTTTGACGAAGCAGATAACAGAGGATCATTACAATTACCTGCTTACAACTTATTTGATGGTGGTGTATCTTACAAATGGTTCGTTGGAAAAGAAAAAGATAAAACAATCAACTTCAGATTAAATATCAACAACTTATTCAATACTACTTATTTAGCTGAGTCACAAACAAATATATTTGCTGATCCAGGAGACAATACGTATGACGGAATCAACACAAGAAACAAAGCTTTCTTCGGATTTGGAAGAACTTGGAACTTTACAGTACGTTACAACTTCTAAGAAGTTAAAACGTTATAAATACCAAAAAGCCTCGCATTTGCGAGGCTTTTTTTATACCTAAATTTTAACCCTAAAAAGGAAAAAGTCCGTGCTTTAAACACATACAAAACCATAACACAATCAAAAAAATAAGTACCTTTGTGACTCAACTAAAAACAAACACCTTCGCAAAATGATAAAAACACTACACTCGTATTGGGCATATTTCGTCTTAATCATGTTAGTCATTGCAGTAGTCAATGCCATCATAGGATTTACCTCAGGGAAAAAATTTGTGTCAAAAGACTTACGAATTTCACTATTCGCACTCATATTTACACACTTGCAATTACTGATTGGAATCATTCTATATTTCACTTCTGTAAAAGGATTTCAAATGATACAAGCAAATGGAATGAAATTAGTCAGCGCCGATCGATTATTAGCTTTAGAACATCCATTAGTAGGAATCTTAGCAATCGTTTTCATTACCATAGGTTGGTCTAAGCACAAAAAACAACAAACAGACAAAAGAGCTTTTGGTAAAATTGCATTCTTTTACGGGTTGGGTCTATTGTTAATTCTTTCAAGATTACCTTGGAAAGATTGGTTAGGCTTATACTAAAAAAAACAGCATACGTCAATACAAAAAAATCCTTGTCGCAATGGCAAGGATTTTCTGTTTTTATATAATACTCTAAATAAACATTTAGCGAAACTATAATATGAATTGAAAATAGTCTTACATCTCAATTCTACCAGCGAAGCGGTCTAATATCTTTTTTGAGTTATTTCTTGCTTTCCGTTATATCTTTTTTTGCCATATAGCAAAGCAAAAAAAGGATGCCACTACAATCAGGACTAAAAAGCATAAAAAAATCCTTATCAGTTACGATAAGGATTTTTTTATATCACAATTTTCAAATTAGTACATTTTCAAATTGTTACATTGATGAATTATTTCACTTCTTTAATCAAATGTACATACACAGGAAAATGATCACTATAACCACCTGTATAACTTCCGCCAGCAAAACTTCTAAAAGGATAACCTTTATAACGTCCACGTTTATTTGATAAATATGTTTTATTATAAATTCCTGCTTTATAATAGCGATACTCTGAAAAATCTTTCTTCAACAAAGGCGCTGTAAACACAATTTGATCAAACAAGTTCCATCCGTCTCTATAGGCTAATGTTCCGTTTCCGTTTCTTGCCATTCCTTCCATCGGATTAAATAAATCTTTTCCTTTAGCATCTTCACGTTTATCCTTCGTTTTAAGTACTTCTTTCATACTTACATTAAAAGGATCATCGTTCAAATCGCCCATGGTAAAAATCTTAGCTTTCCTATCAATATCCTGTAGTGAATCAATAATATGCATATTCAATTCAGCAGCTTTTACACGTTTTGGTCTACTTCTCGCTTCTCCACCTCTACGTGATGGCCAGTGATTTACAATAATATGGACTTCTTCTCCGTCCAATACACCTGAAACTAACAATTGGTCTCTTGTGTAAATACGTCGGTCTCCATCATAAATATACAATGGATGTTTTGAGAAACTATGTGGTTGAAAAACACCTTGTTTATACAGTAAACCAACGTCAATTCCACGTTTGTCAGGAGAATCAAAATGGATAATACCATAATCAGAGTCTTTCAGCCTTGGGTCATTGATCAAATCTTCCAAAACTTTCTTATTTTCAATTTCAGCGACTCCTAAAATAGCGGGTGTTGTTTTAGAAACATCATAGCCAATATCGGAAATAACGCGTGCAAGCTTTGAAATTTTGTCTTCATAAATCTTAGAACGATCACCTTGAATTTCCATAATTGGACTCTTCTCGTCATCTTTCAGTGGGTCATTAATAGTATCAAACAAGTTTTCTACATTATAAAATGCAATCGTTTGTACCTTATACTGCTTTTTTTTCTGCGCCCATGTGTGGGTGAAAACTAATAAAAAAGCCAGTAATACTAGGGATTTAAGGTTTTTCATTTATTAAATGTTATGTTATCTTAAATAATCTATGCAAAAGATAGACCAAAAGTAGTTATTAATTATAAATAATGTACATTTGCCCGTCGTTATTAAAGATTTTTTAAACTCGAATAATAATTAATTGCAAATTACAGTATGAAAAAACTTATTTTTTTATTTGGATTGCTTTCGGTTTGGTTTGTCAGCGGACAAAACTCAATTACAGGGATGGTAATTGATGCCAACACAGATGATGCAATTCAAAATGTTTTGGTTTCAGTTGCAGGCAGTAAACAAGAAGCTGCTACAGATGCATCTGGAATCTTTAAGTTAACAAATGTTGCAGCGGGCGAAGTGGATATCGTATTCACTAAAGATGGCTATTCAATATTAAGAATGCCAGTTACCGTTACAGATGGTCAAGCAATTGATCTAGGAACAATTTTGTTAAAAAGATTCATTCAGGAAGATGTTACCCTTATATCATTGACTGATGATGAATTAAATGATGATTCAACAGCAGCAGATAATATCTCTGGACTATTACAGTCTTCAAGAGATATATTCTTAAGAACTGCAGCTTTTGAATTCGGATCTACTTTCTTTAGAGTAAGAGGATTAGATTCTGAGAATGGAACAGTACTTATTAATGGTATTGAAATGAACAAACAGTTCAATGGAAGACCACAATGGAGTAACTGGGGAGGATTAAATGACGTAGTAAGAAATCAAGAACTTACAAACGGTTTAAGCGCTTCAGATTATACATTTGGTGGTATTTTAGGAACAACAAACATTAACACTAGAGCTTCTCAGTATAGACAAGGTGGTAGAGTAACATACTCTTCATCTGATAGAAGTTATACCAATAGAATTATGGCATCATATTCTTCTGGTTTACTAGAAAGTGGATGGGCGTATACAATTTCGGCAGGAAGAAGATGGGGAGATGAAGGTTTTAACGACGGTACTTTCTACGACGCAAATTCTTTATTCGTTTCAGTTGAAAAGAAATTAAACGACAAGCATAGTCTTAACTTTACAGGAATTTATGCACCGAACAGAAGAGGTCAATCTTCTGCAAATACGCAAGAAGTTTTTGATTTAAAAGGAATCAGATACAACGATTTTTGGGGATACCAAGATGGTGAAAAACGTAACTCAAGAGTACGTAGAGTAGTAGAGCCAATCTTAATGTTAAACCACTATTGGGATATTTCTGAGAAAACAACATTAAATACAAATGTTGCCTATCAATTTGGTGAGCAAGGAAGAAGTCGTATTGACTTTGGAGGAACTGATTTAGATGAAAGCGGTTTCCCTATTGGAAGCGGTGTTAACGTGAGTCCTACGTACTACCAAAAATTACCAAGTTTCTTTGCAAGAAACAATCCTGAAAATCCAGCATTAGAATTTGGAGCAAGAGAAGCTTTTGTAAATGGTGGACAAATTGACTGGGCTGAATTATACAGAGTAAATCAAGACAGATTGGTAGCAGGTGGAAATGCTGTCAATATTGTATACGAAGATAGATCTGATGATAAGCAGTTAACAGCAAATACAATCTTAAACACTGCTATTAATGATAATATCACTGTAAACGCAGGAGCAACATTTACTTCATTACTATCTGAGAACTTTGCAGAAATAACAGATTTATTAGGTGGACGTGCTTATTTAGATGTTGATAACTTTGCTGATGATTTAGTAAACAATCCTGGAAGTGTACAAAACGACTTAAACAATCCAAACAGATTGGTTGTAGAAGGAGATCGTTTCCGTTACAATTTCGAAATCCAATCTAATACAATTGGAGGATTTGCACAAGCACAGTTCAAATACAAAAAAGTAGATTTCTTCGTAGCAGGTAGCGTTAAAAATACAACATACCAACGTACAGGATTATACAGAAACGGCGGTTTCGCAAATAACTCATTTGGAGAAGGTGAAAAACTTTCTTTCACAGGAATCGGAGCAAAAGCTGGTTTAACATATAAGCTTACAGGACGTCACTTATTCGATTTCCACGGAGCATATCTTACAAAAGCACCGTCAATTCGTAACACATACTCTAACTCTAGAGAGAATCATGATATCGTACCAAACATCACAGAAGAAAAAATTACTTCTTTTGATGCAAGTTATATCTTCAGATCTCCAATCGTAAAAGCTAGATTAACGGGTTACTATACAAAGATGGAAGATGCGAATGAAATCTCATTCTTCTTTGCAGATGGAATTGGTGGAGACAACCAAGCATTCGTTCAAGAAATCTTACAAGGTGTAGACAAAAGACACATTGGAGGAGAATTAGGAGTAGAAGTACAAGCAACATCTACAATCAAATTAAAAGGTGTAGCATCTTTAGGACAGTTTACATATGACAACAATCCTGACTTATACTTATCTTCAGAAGATTTTGAGGAAACACAATACTTAGGAAAATCTACATTAAAAGATTACAGAGTTGCAGGTGGACCACAAAGAGCATTCTCTGCAGGATTTGAATACAGAGATCCAGATTACTGGTGGTTTGGAGCTACAGCAAACTTCTTCTCTAATGCATATATCGACATTAGCCCATTACAAAGAAGTAGTAACTTCTACACAGATTTTGATGGACAAGTTTTCAATGATTACGATCCAGAATTGGCACGTGAATTATTAAGACAAGAACAATTTGATGATTACATGCTTGTAAACCTTGTAGGTGGAAAATCATGGAAATTAGGAGATTATTATGTTGGTTTCTTTGCAAGTATCAGTAACGTTTTCGACAAAGAATACAGAACTGGAGGATTTGAGCAAGGAAGAAATGCAAACTTCAGAGAATTAAGAGATGATTCGGCATTAAATACAAGAGTATTTGGTAACAGATACTGGTACGGTAGAGGAAGAACTTATTTCTTAAACTTATATTTTAGATTCTAAACAAAACAAAAGATTGCGTAACTTTATAGTTGTGCACAAAAAATAAAATCGAACAAATGAAACATCCATTCATAAAATTTCAATCAAAGTAAAGAATGATTTTTTAGGATGTTCCATTTGACCAGATAAAAACATAAAAATAAACAGATGAAAGCAAATAAAATTTTTAGTTTAATAGCTGCCTTCGGAACTCTAGGACTAGTTATTACTTCTTGTGTTCAAGACGATGAATTTGCAATTCCTAACGGAACAACTACTGTTGATCCAGGATTAACTGCAAACGCTACTTTCCAAAACATGGTAGCAAGATACCAACAAGCTGTAGCAAGTGGAGATGACATTGCAGAAATTGCACTTGATGAAGCAGAAGTTATCATTGAAGGATATGTAATATCTAGTGACCAAGCTGGAAACTTCTTCGAAGAAATCGTAATTCAAAACAAAGTAGACGGATCTGATGATGCGTCTGATCCAAGATTAGGATTCCGTGTAGACATCAACCAATCTGGATTATTCCAAAGATATGGATTTGGTAGAAAAGTATATATCAAAATGAACGGTTTAGCGATCGGAGTTGAAAATGGAGTATATGCTATTGGAAAACCAAACGGAAACGATATCGATCAAATTCAACCATTTGAATTAGATAACTTCGTAGTTCGTGGTACTGAAGTAGAAGACATTACACCAAAATCAACAACAGTTGGTGAATTGACAGAAGCTGACGAAAACACATTAATTCAATTAAATGATGTACAGTTTAGCTTAAGCAATATCGGATTAACATATGCTGGTGAAGCTTCTGATAGCTTTGACGGATTCAGAAACATTGAAGAATGTGTTGATGGTGGAATTATTGCATTACAAACAAGTACATTCGCTGATTTCAAATCATTAACAATTGATGAAAGAAAAGGATCAATTCAAGGAGTTTTCACAAGAGACTTCGGTGATGATGCAAATGTTTTAGTAATAAATACTTTAGCAGATGTTAACTTTACAGAAACTGTACGTTGTGATCCAGATGTATTAGATTGTACTGGACCAGTTTCTACTGCAATGACTGTATTTGAAGAAGACTTCCAATCAATCACTAATGAAGCTCAATTAGACGTTTTAGGATGGACAAACGTAAACGTTTCAGGAGGTTCTGAGCGTTATGAAGATAGTTCTTTCAGTGGAGACAGATACATGAAGATTTCTGCTTTCGGAACAGGAGAAAGCCCATTAGAAGCTTGGTTAGTAACACCAGCAATTAACTTAGACTCAACAACTCAAGAAGAGTTATCTTTTGAAATCTCTGCTAACTTCGAAACAGGAACTATATTAGAAGCATTCATTACTGAAAACTATACAGGTGATCCAACAACAACTGAGTGGACATTGCTTAACGCAAACATTCCAGTTGGTGGAGGCGGATTTGGTAGCTTCGTAACTTCTGAATTAAATATCTCTTGTTTAAATGGAGATGTACATGTAGCATTCAAATACTTAGGTGCTGATGGTGGAGCAGAAACAAGATACCACATTGACGATATCAAAGTAACAGGAATGTAAGATTCTTGAAAAAACATACATCATAAAAAGAGTGCTAGCAATAGCGCTCTTTTTTGTTTATAAGTTGAAAAAATCAAGATTAAAATACTTTTTGTTTTAGTACAGTAGTTTATTGAATCCTAATAATGAAAGAAGTAGGTTTTTAAAAATAAAATAAAATGAGTAATAAATCAGTAAAGGAAACTAAAAAAATACAAGAGGCATGGAGATTTGAATTTGCTTTACATCATGATTCTGATGATGGAATGCTTGACATAAATGTTCCGTCAGAACTCTTAGAAATAATAATTTCATGGGCAGAAAAACATGATTGTTTAGTAGGAGGCGGCTTTCGTGCATACACAGACGAGGAAAAGAATGATAATAGTATTCTCTATGAGCTACCTAATGAATAAAATTTAAAAAGGTACTACATCATACTATAAACTGTGTAAGTGTTAAAAACTCAGGATTGAATTCAATCTTGAGTTTTTTATTTTAATCAATAAAAACATTATACATTTCTGTTCTATATCTAATACTATAATAATGTTTTAGAAATAAAATAAATACATGAACATACAAATAAACAAAAAGCGAAGCGACCCATCACCTGTCAGATCAAGCACCTACTTCACCTGATACTTCTCACTTCCAGTTTGCCACATTGCAAAAGAAATAATATCAGCTAATTCTTCTCGTTTGCTTTTCTGTGAGCGATCAAAACCATGACCTTCATCAAAATTTACAGACAATAAAATAGGCGCACTTGAACTCGAAGCAGCTTGCATTCGCGCAGCAAACTTCGCAGGTTGCCAAGCAGCAACTCTCGAGTCATTAATTCCAGCAGTTAAAAATATGGCTGGGTAATTTGTACCTTTTTGTACATGATGATACGCGTCCATTTCTAATAAAGCTTCAAACTCTACAGAATCTTTAATCGTTCCAAACTCTTTAATATTATTCTGTCCGTTGGGCGCAATTTCTGAGCGCAGTGTATTCAGTAAACCAACTCTAATAACAGCTACAGCATATAAATCTGGTCGTTCGGTAACTGCGCGACCAATATTAATTCCGCCAGCACTTCCGCCCCAAACAGCAAATCGTTCCGAAGAAGTATATCCTTCATCAATTAAATACTCGGTACAGGCAATAAAATCTTTCCATGTATTTGGTTTGGTTGTTTTATAGCCTTCTTTATGCCATTGTTCTCCTTTTTCACCGCCACCACGAACATGAGCTACCGCATACACGCCACCTTCCGAAATCCAATACAACAAATATGGATACAACATAGGTGCATTAATCCAATTATAACTTCCATAACCATTCAATAACATGCGATTTTCGCCATTTTTTCGCATACCTTTCTTATAAATGATTGACAAAGGAACCTTTGTGCCGTCATGAGAAGCAATTTCAATCTCTTTTACGACAATATCTTCCAATTCAGGATAATTGACAACTGGCGTTGGGTTTTCTTTCGTAAAAGCTTTCTTTTCGCTGTTATATCGATATCTATTTTTATGACTTGTCCAACCTTCTATCTCAATCCATAATTCTGGAGTACTAGTAGAAATATTTGATAAACTAATACTTCCAGAAGATTCAGGCAATATAATTTTCTCAATAGAAGTATCTTTTAAGTGATACAAGCTCGCGAGTACGCCATTTTTAGTACTTGTATAAAATAATCCATCAGAAGTAATCGAAAAATCTTTTAAAATTTCATCTTTTGAGGCAGGAATTACCTCAATTGGCGTATCAAAATTTAGTTGATTAACCTTAGTTTTATGCAGACTAAAATTAGAAGCTTTTAGTGCGCTCAAAAAATAAATTTCGTCATTATGAGGAAGAAACTTTTCTACCTTATGTTTCTTCTTAAATAATGGCTTCCAGGTAACTTGTTCATTCTTTAATTCGCTTATAGGCGCATAATAATAATCTTTAAAACCAATACCGCCAACTCTACCAAACATATACTTTTGGTCTTTTCCAAAAATATTTACAATGGGAAAATCTGCAGGTTTTAAGTGTAGTTTCGGATGTGTTTTTCTAGAAAAAATAATATGTAAATCTTTCGGGTTATTTCCCAAACGATACAATACGGTGGCACTGTCTAAAATATAATTAGGAGATGTTGTATCAATATCAGGAATATGTAGATACGTAAATCCAGAATTGTCGTCAAGCCAATTGATACCACCTAATTCAGATGGCCAACAATGGTCTATAACTTCTTTGTGAAAGCTTTTATTAGCTACGTCATAAATAACGACTTCCGAGAATTCTTCATCGTTTTTCGTAAAGCCAATTGCTATTTTTTTACCATTCCAGCTCGGCTGAAAATAATTAATAATATAGGTGTTGTTAGAAGCAGCCTTATACTCTTCAGAATTGAAGAGTGCTATTTCTTCTCCATCAATTCCTGCTCTAAAATATAAGACATTGGCTTCATGGTTTTTTGAATACTTTATATAATAATATGCATCAGGCGAAAGTACTTTTAAATTAAAAACAGTTTCTGAGCGCATTTCGTCATTCTTTTTAATCTTTTCTACAAGTTGTTGACGACCTGAAATGTCTTGAAGTACTTTTTGTGTGTAGTTATTTTGAGAAGTAAGCCATGAAAGTACCGAAGGATCTTTTAAATTTTCTAAATACTGATATGGATCTTCAATAGTTTTTGAAAAATACGTTTCCTGTACAGGCTGTTCATTTGCAATATGCGGATGATTTTCATTTGTAGCACACTGTACTAAAAATATTGAGATGAATATATAAAGAATAAACGTGTATTTCATTCGTAAAAAGAGTAAGGGGTTTTTATTAAAATGGTAAAATGCTAGATCAAGATATATGAACGATATCCGAAATAGCACCTTACGATATAGAGAAATATAATTTCTAATTCTATTGTGTATCTATCGTATCACCTCCACAATTGTAAGTACATGTATCGTGTGTGTTACAGTCCTCAGATTCTTTTGGAAGAGATCCTCCGTATATACTATTAATGTCTCCTACTTTTGCAATGTTTAATTTTGATAAGCTTAATTTTCCGAAGTTTCTTTTAGTCGTTTTCATAGTATGTAAATTTAGTTTTGATTACGATGTAAAAGTATATCAAAACGACACCCAATTCTAATGAAGTATAGTGGGATTTACAAATATCACGATGAAAATTAAAAAATAAAATACTGAAAATCAGATAGTTGATTCTATTTTCTGATTTTCAAGCTGTTTCAGGAAGTAAGATGGATTTATGCCCGTTTTTTTGTGAAAAGCGATCGAAAATGACTGTGCATTATTAAAACCAACCTCTATGGCAATGGCCTTAATTGTGTAAGATCTGAACACTTTATTTTCTTTCATTTGTTCAATAGCATAATCAATGCGGAGTTCATTCATATACTTGGCAAAGTTCATACCTTTAGTCATATTTATAATTTTTGACAAGTACGTGCTATTTGTATCTAACTCTTTGGCAAGTTTTGTTTGTGTATAATTCTTTTTGGTAAATCGATGTGTATCTTCAAACTTTTCAAGTTTTACTAAAATAGCATCTACAACTTCTTTTGGTAATCCAATATCTTCTTTTTGTTTTGTGGTTACCGTATTTTTCTCTGTAGTTAGAACATTTCCTTTTTCGGTTTTTTCTTTTTCTTTCTGAACTTTCTTTTGTTCATACTCAGCTATTAAAGCATTGAATCGTTTCTTTTGTATTTTGTTTCTACGGAAGAAGTAAAAAATCATAACGAGCAATATTACAGAAATAATAACCAGTACAGCCACCATTTTTTGTGACCAAAAGTTTTCGTCTTTCAATTGATTGATCAATTCTTCTTTCTCATTCAATAAATCTTCCTTTTCAGAAATCATTAAAGGTGTTTCATACTTTTGAACAATCTCTTTTCCTAAATTTTGGTATTCTTCCGTAATAATTTCATCTACAACTAATAACTTTTCTATAGCTGCCAATTGTTTTTCTGGATTTTTAGCTGCTTTCAACTCTTTATTCAAAAACTCATAGGCTTCTCTAGCTTGAAAAATTACCTTTGGCTTCTGTTGATAAATAGAATCAACTTTATACAAATAATCAATGGCTTCTTCATTTTTTCCTAATTTCTCCAAACACCTATATATATATAAATAATTGGAGCATAAGGATTTTTCATTCTTCTTTAAAAAGTTTGAAGCCTTTGACAAACTATCAATAGCTACCGTATAATTCTCCTTGTAATAGGAAGTAATTCCATAAGAAGTTAAAAACCAAGGATACAAATATTGGTTAGGATGTTTTAAACTAGCTTTAATTCCACGTTGGTTTACAACTTCAGCAGAATCTAAAATGCGAATCTTATTATAAGAATTTGCCAAAGCAAACAATGACTTTAAATACTGCTCTGAATCTTTTTCTTCAAAATTATTCTTGTGGATAAAATCTATATTCTCTTGAAAAATCTTTAGCGCTTCTTCACGTTCTTCACTTACATTTTTAAGTAAACCTATATAATGTTTAATAGAAATTTGCTGTTTCAAATTCTTATTTGTCAGCGCTATGTCATTAGCTGTTGCAAAATTTGTCAACGCATCATTATACCTAGAATTATAATATAACTGAATTCCTTTCAATAAATAACCTTCCGCCGGATAGTGTTCTAGCTTTGTATTTTTAGTGAGAAGAATAATACTATCTGTATATGAAATAGCTTTTTTAGTATGACTATAATGAGAAACTAACAATTCATAACCAGCTACAATTTGTGCAACATCATTGGCTTCTTTCGCTTTTGCTAAATATGAGGTAGCAATCTCAAAAGCTTTTTCTGGATTTTCTGTCGTATTATAAAAATCCTGCTTCATGTCCTCAAACGTACCAGAACTCAGTTGTGCAAACACAGAGTTTGTACAAAAAACAGTCAAAATAATACCAATTACTATGGAAATAGGAGTCTTTCTGTCGTGTAAAGTTGTAGGTAAGGACAAGAAAGAAGATAAACTTCTAATATAATTTTTCACTTTTTCTCTGATTTTTTTTGAATCGGATGTAAAAACTGCTTTTAAAAATAGTTTTGATATTTAAAATACAACCAAAATTGTAGGGCAATAGATACAATTTTGTTGTAATAATCAAAATATCACTATAAAATGGTTACAAACGCCTATAAATATAGCATTTTTTGAAAGAATAATAACACTTTAACTTAAAGCAAGTGATTATAATGCATTTGCGTAAAATTGCATAGATGGCATTTATAAATTCGTAGCATGATATTTATAAACGCTTACAATAACTACTTGATAAATAGAAAATAACGCCATTATTTAGCAATGTGAAATCAAAACAACCAACACAATAATTTTAACCAAAAAAAAGAAGGAAACAATGAAATCAAACCGAATAATATCACATCATGACATTTAGCTTGTGAGAGACAATTCACAAAAGTCAAAAAAATTAGAGGTTGTATTGAGGGAAGTAGTTAGCTCTACAATACTGTAATTACAAAGAAGTTACTACCATAACAAACGCAGTTGTAATTACGACTTCTATATTTTGATTACATTGCCAATGGCTATTTTACAATAAATAGTCATTGGTACAATCAAAAAAAGAAGCACGCATCAGCGATACAACCACAAATTATCAAAAGTCAATTTTAAAGTGACAAGCCACCAGTATATTTAAATACAATATACAGAAACAAATAACTATGAATTGTAATAGTTTATATCTAGTATCAGATACTAGAGTTTTAATAAAGTGGTGATGAAAAGAGTACTGATTTCAGTACTCTTTTTTTATGTTTCATAACTAACTAAAAAACTTTCTGGGTAATTTTTACTCCATAATCAAGATTTAAATGCTCCGGCGCTTGCATCTAAATATTTTTAATGTTTCCGATCAATGCTTCTTGATCTTACCAAAAAGTCGTTTGACTACGCGCATTGCTAAATACATTATTATAATCTTTTTTAAAACCTTCAAATGATCGATCAAAGTTTGGAATTACTAACAATAATCTCTTCCACGATAATATTTAAATCATAATCATCAATACTATAAAAACAACTTCATATACTGAGCATATTTGAAAATTACTGTACTGTTGTACAGAATATGTTCAGGAAATGCGCTTAATATCAAGGGAATACAATTGTAATTGATCTTTTTCAAAAAAAAGACTCAGTTTAACTCTTTTCTGAAGTTTCTTGCTTCGTATACGACTTTCAATTTATAGCAATTTCATATAAAACGGCAAAAATCAATTAAATAAACACCTACAAATCAGATCTCCAGGTCTTTTAGGTAGATTTTTTTCGTAATTCTTTAATAAAATTTATTCACATAATTCAATATGTAGGCTTTCGCCAGAAGAAACTCAGCTTGGATTCAACTTTTTCAAGAAATCAAAAGCAATCAAAAGTGAAAATATTATTCATGCAGTATGAAAATCAAAGTTTTCAGAGAAAAAGGCAATACATCAGAAACTTTCTGAGTACTTTTTTCAAAATACCTTCTCTAAATTATTGAATAAATAAGCTTCCGCCAGAAAGAACACAGTTATATTCACAGTTTTTCGAAGAACTAGGACGTAAAACAAACGAATTGAACAAGATATGCTACAAAACTAGTTTCAATATTTGGTTTTAAAACCTAAAAAATAGAAAACAACTAAAAAAGTATTTATTAATGTTGTTTTTTCTATCAAAAAAGAACAAAAAAGTATAAAAATCAACTGCTTTTGAACACTTTTTTTCTTCCAAAACTGTAAATACGCAGAAAATCACCAAAAAGCCAATTTTTCTATTTTTTGTCAACCTGATATTTATAAATCAATAGCTTCAAATCCCCTTATTTTGTAAGGCTTTTAAGCGTTTTCTTCAAAAACAAAAAAATAGCCTATTACACTATGAATTTATAAAACTAGGGCATTGCGCCACAATTAGGCTAGTATTTACAAGGAAATTAAAAAAATGGACGAACATGATATTTATAAATGTCATGATTGTATTTATAAATCACATTTCTAAGTATTTGAAAATGTGATAATTGCATCGTTAATTAGCATTGTGATTCTGTTGCAACAATCATGAAGGCGATTACTGAAAAGCCTTTTAAAAAAATAGAGTAAGTATTAAATCAAATATTATTAAAAACAAATTTATAAACTATTAAATCTTTAATTATGAAAACTAAAATCTTTTTACCAGTATTAGCAATGTTAAGCTTAATGTTATTTTCTTTCACAACAAACACAAACGAGAGATCGTCAGTAAGACAATTAGCGGACGGAAACTTCCAACTAAGTAATGTAAGTTTTGGAGAAGAAGACGCATACAGATTAGATCAGTTAACAGCTCGTATTAGTATTAGCGATCGTTTAAATGAAGACACTGCAGCACGTGGAATCTGGATCTACAGAAACAAAACTCATGATGAAAACAAATTCTCTGAAAAAACAATCGCTGGAAGCTCTATTCATCAAGCAATCAATAACGAAGATGTTCAACTTATTGAGCAAGCTACAGGTGAAATCAATGAAATGATGTATCGTTACATGAGAAGATAATCCTAGAACTATATAAATATAGAACTATGAATCCTTTCAAAAATACATATGTGTGTGCTACATTAGTCACAATCCAGTTAGCGTGTTTATTATTTATTAACTCACATGGATTAATAAGAGATTACTACACAACAACGGATCCAGATGGACCACACACAGAAGGATTAAAAATAGGGCAAGCCATAGCAGGCAGCCCTATTTTTAACGCTTATGCCAACTACACAGGAACCGATTCAGGATATGGTTTTTATTCTCCAAACGTCGGTAGTGAATTTGTAATGTCCTTTGCAGTGTTAGATTGTAACGGTAAGTTATTAGGAGAGCATGAATCTCCAGTAAGTTTACAGCAAAAAGAAAGTAAAGCTCGTTTTAACCTTTGTACATTTCCAATGATGCAAAGAATTACGCTAAAAGAACCAAACGAAATTTACGATAAATACTTTGAAGTTATGATGCATCAAATTGCAAAAAACATCAATGATTCTTATGAAACAGGATCTAAAGTAATCTCTGAAATTTATATTCATAGACCTACAAAAATCCAAGAATCTTTAGATGGTAAATCCGAAAGTTTTTACTTATTAGAACGCTTCACATTTAGATTTTAAAAAATATCATCACCATGAAAACTTTACAATTAATAAAATCAAAATCTCAAGACTTTTTCAATAAAGAAGACAATACAAAAGGCTCATTTATTGCCTTTTTCAGAATCGGAACAAGTGTCTTTATCCTTATACACTTACTAAGTATTATTTTGGACTTTAGTAAACTCTATGGAAAACAAGGAATTATTCCGCATGATATTCGTGAATTTCTCTTATCAGATCAAATGATCTCGTTTACACAGATTGTTACATTTTTTGAAGGATATGGAATTTCCGAAACTATTATAACCAACAGCTTTTTGGGAATATTTATTTTCTTCCTTTTAGCGTTAATGTTTGGTCTATGTACACGCTTTTCAGCAGTAGTTACATTACTTTTATACAAAGCAATATACACAGGAACTTATATATATGGAATAGATGGCTTTATAGTAACATCATTATTTTACCTGGTAATCTTTCCTTCTGGATATTTTCATTCCATAGATAATTTAATATTCAAAAATAGGAGTAGAAAAAATCTCAACGTAACCTTATTCAAGCGACTCTTACAAATCAACGTTTGTATCGTATACTTTTTTGCAGGAATTTCTAAAGCTATGGGAGAAACCTGGTGGAACGGAGAGGCAATTTGGAAATCGATACACTTATGGAGCGCCAATAGTATTTTTAATGTAGATTATTCATTCTTAGCAGAAAACTCATATATACTAGTTATCATGGGTTGGAGCGTTTTGGTGCTCGAAACCTTGTACCCGATTTTTATCTGGATTCCAAAAACTAGAAAAATTTGGTTGTACAGTACGTTAGCAATGCATGTTGGAATTGGGTTATTCTTAGACTTATATTTCTTTGCTTCATTCATGATGTTTTGGAACATTACCGTTTTCTATATCACGAAACCAATGCCAGAACTCAATTTGTCAAAGTATTTTACAGGTTTCAAAAGAAGAAAAGTACTTTCTCAAGTACCATTAGAAGCTTAAAAATGACTCACTATGGAGAATCAGCTTTTAAAAGAGTACACAATCATAATGTACGACGGAAGTTGCGGTTTTTGTAATGAATACATTCAATTTATTCTTGACAGAAAACCTTCAGAGAAACTCAAATTTGTTTCGCAACAATCAAAAAATGGACAACAACTTATTGATCAATTCAATATAAAAGAATACACAACATCAATAATCGTTGTAGAAAACCATCAATATTATAAAAAATCAACTGCGATTTTTAAAATTATGAAACAATTGGGAACTTCTTGGAAATACCTTAGTTATTTACAAATCATTCCAACGTTTATCTCAGATTTTGTGTATTCAGTCTTATCAAAATACAGATACAAATTAGTCAGACAACATTGCAGGCTAATTTCTAAAGAAGAACAACACTTCTTTCTTTAAAGAACAATACTATACAAATAGCATTTAGGTCAAATTTAAAAAATAGCGAACGCTCATTTTCAAGGCTTCGTATGCCAAATTTATCCTTAAAAACTATTCAAGAATAAAAAACAATATAACTATGTAAAATCATATAAGATGAAAAGGTGTATTCTAATACTATACCTGTTACTCGTCGCCACAACTGCAATTGCTCAAAGTATATCATATGAGATTAAAGGCTCTGTGAGTGGCGTTATGGATAGTATTCCACTAGAATCGGCAACCGTGTATTTGCAAAATCGCAAAGACAAATCGATGATAAAATATACAACATCCAATCAAAAAGGAGAATTTTCTTTGAGTGGAACAACAGTTCATAAAGACGCAATACTTTTTATATCCTATGTAGGAAGTAAAACGTATTCCAAAAACATATCACTCCAATCCAAAATAGATCTAAAACCTATCTATTTGGAAAACAGTTCCATGTTGGATGTCGTCATGATTGAGTCAAAATCGCCCGTCACCATTAAACAAGATACTTTGGAGTTTGATCCGGGTTCGTTTAAAACCAAGCGGAATGCCAGTGTAGAAGATTTTATAAAAAAACTGCCCGGTGCGCAAGTCGATGCTGACGGAAATATTACCGTCAACGGAAAAAGAGTTGATAAAATATTGGTAAATGGAAAGCCGTTTTTTGCAAACGATCCAACAATGGCAACTCAGAATTTAACGAAAGAAATCATAGAAAAGTTGCAAATCGTTGACTCCAAAACGAATTCTGAAGCTTTTACCGGAGAACTTGGTGATAGTGATTCCAAAACGATCAATTTGGTGATTAAGGAAGAAAACAACAAAGGTTCTTTTGGGAAACTCTCAACAGGAATTGGCGATAACGATCGCTATGACATTTCAGGAAATTATAATAAATTCAATAACGATAGAAACATTAGTTTGATAGGAAACGGAAATAATATCAATGCGCCCAATGTAGGCTTTGGAACAAAAGGAATTCGAACCTCGAGAAGAGTAGGAGTTGCTTATGGTGATGACTATGGTGAAAATAATTCATTATCGGTAAATTACGTGTATTCAGATTCCGAATTGGAAAACAGACGATTGCAGTCTACAGAATACATTGTCCCCGAAGCGCCCTATTTTTCCAATGTGAGTTCACGATCAATTACAGAAGATCGGAGTCATGTTGTCGATTTAGAATATCAAGCGATGATTGATTCTACATTTCATGTTGATTTGGTCTCTAATTTTATCTATTTGCCAGGCGAAAGTAACTTTCAAAGTACTTCAGAAACCTTCGATGAATTTGAGGAATTGATCAATACGTCAAGTGTCAATTCCAACACAATCCAAAACCAAAAAGAATTCAGAAATGCATTAAATCTCACCAAAAAAATAGGAAGAAAAGGTGCATTTATAAAAGTAACTTTAAATCAAGCTACGAACGATTTAGAAAGTGATGATTTCACAATGTCAGAATTGCTATTTCTCAATACAACAACAGATGACGTATTGAGAAATCAATTTACGGATACCGATAATTTTTCAAATAGATTTGATACTAAAATTACGTTTCGACTGCCCATTTTGGCAAAGAAATTTTTTATAGATTTTAAGTACAGTAACTTTTCTCAAAAGCAAGAAAGTGATAAATCAATTTTTGATTTTGATATCAGTCAGCAAGCATATTCGGTGTTTAACACTGATTTGAGTTCTGACTTTATTTATAGAAACAATGCATCGATTCCTAGTGTGAAATTTAATTATAGAAACAAAAAGATACATGCGTTTTTAAATTTCGATTATGCATTTCGAACATTACAAAATCAAGATCGATTGCGACCCGAGTTTGATATTAAAAGACGATTTGAAATATTTACCTATGCAGGAGGATTTCGATATCGATTCAACAGACGAAGTATCATAAATACAGGAATTCGATTGCGTAATATGATTCCGTCGCTCTCACAATTGCAAACTTTTACCAATGTGTCCAATCCGTTGAATATCATTCGAGGGAATCCAGATTTGAAACCTCAAAACAGATATAGTTTTCATATCGATTTTAGGACCAATAATTTTAAAAAAGGATTTGGATTGTATAGCAAATTTAAAGCAGACTTTGACAATAATCGAGTCGTTTCAAAATTTACAATCAATGAAGATTTAGTACGAGAAACAACCTATGTCAATGTAGATGGAAATTATAATTATTCCAGTTATTTCAATCTGTATAAGAATATAAAGTTCGACAAGCTTCGAGCCATGCGGATTAATTTTAATGGAAGCGTGAGTACAGCCAAGCGGATCAATTTTAATAATGATGTTCGTTATGACATAAAAAATGTAAGTTATATGCCTTCGTTAGGTTTTGATTTTGAATGGGAAAAGGCATTTGATTTTAATGCAAATTATCTTTGGAATTATTCACTTACCAATTATTCGCTTGATGGTTTTACTGATGAAGAAATCATTACGCATGAACTAAATCTGTATACAGAAGTTCAAATTTCTGATCGGCTGACTTGGGAAAACAAGGTTCGTTATATTTATAATCCGAATATTGCGGCAGGTTTTGATAAGTATGCTTGGTCTTGGAATAGTGCACTCTCATACAGTTTATTGGATGACAGAGCGAGTATTTCGCTTAGAGTATATGATTTGCTCGATCAAAATATAGATACACGACGTATTGTAAATACTGATTTCATTCAGGATTCACAAAGCTTAGTATTACAGCGTTTCTTTATGCTTACTTTTGATTGGAAATTTAATTCTCTTAAAAAACGACCCAAGCCTCCGAAGTGATATATTATTTTAACATCATAAACTCAAGTAAAGTTATTTTTACTTGAGTTTATGAATATTAATTATTTGAGTTTATCAGCAAATAGCTTACGAAGTTTTGTCAACTTTGGTGTAATCACATAATTACAATATCCTTGTTGCGTATTTCTACGGTAATAATCTTGATGTTCTGCTTCTGCTTCATGGAAAGTTTCTGCAGCTGAGACTTCTGTTACAATTGGTGCATCATAATATTCAGCAAGTTGCTTTACCACAGCTACTGCAATTTGTTGTTGTGTTTCATTGTGATAAAAAATAACAGAACGATATTGCGTTCCTACGTCAGCACCTTGTCTATTTAAAGTGGTAGGATCATGTGTTGCCATAAAAATTACTAAAATCTCTTCAAAAGAAATAATATCAGCATCAAATGTTAACTGAATTACTTCAGCATGTCCTGTAAGTCCCGAACAAATTTCTCTATACGTAGGTTTTCCAGGAACAGTTCCGCCAGTATATCCTGAAACGATAGTTTCTATACCACGTACTTCTTGAAAAACAGCTTCTGTACACCAAAAACAACCGCCACCAATAGTTGCGGTTTGTATATTTTTATTTTTCATAATAAGATTTCTTCTAAAAAACGCCTCAAAGATACTTATAAAATGGCTGTTTTTTTCAGCATTAGTCGTAATGCAACAGAAAAGCTTAATACTGTCATAGTTGTCACAGCATAGTGTCAAAACTTAACTTTTACGACATATAAAGTCAGAATATTTAACAGTAGTTTGACATTAACAAATACGTTTATCTACAAAAATGATACATTCGTCGAAGGATAAACAGTTATTGTCTAATATATAGGGTTTTATGAAATAGTCGTGTTATATTTGGACTTAACTTTTTTTCATGGTTAAAGTAATTTATTGGTTATAAATTATTTCCCTTATTACCCTAAGACCCCAAATAAGAATAACCAATTTTTGGTAAGAAAAAAGAGCTTCTGGAGAGAAGCTCTTTTTGTTTTTAATAAAGTTCGATCATTGAAAGTCGAAAATATCAAAAAAGAAACGGTTTGAAGAATGCTTAAAAAACATCAATTTAATTTTATACGTCTTTTAATTTTTCAAATAATTTCTTTACTATTTTATTCAGGCATTAATATCATATATTGCCAAGCTTGTAATGTTACATTTTCGCCTTCTTTGTAAGTAACTTTTTCGCCAGTCATATAATTTGTAAAACTTCCTGTAAGAGCAATCGTTGTGGTTACCGTTTCTTTGGAAAGATTACCTATGTATATAACTTGTTTGTTGTCTTTTTCACGTTTAAATGCTAAAACAGCATCAGTATTACTTGTAGTAAGTTTTGTGTATGAAGCTGCATTTTTTCCTCCGTGTAAAGCGACACTGGTATTTTTTAATGCACCTAATTTTGCTAATAACGGCCACATTTTACCTTTTGTTTTAGGAATTTTATCTTTTTCGAAGAATTTCAAACGATGTTTCATGTCATATTCTTGTCCTGAATAAATCAATGGCATTCCTGGCGCTACAAAACTCAAGGCAGTAAATGCTGCTGCGCCTTCTCCCATACGTTCTTCAATAGTTCCATTCCATGAATTTTCATCATGATTGGTCACAAAATTCATTAAAATATCATCATTTTCATACAAAGAATCAATCTGTTGCATACGTTTGTCCCAATCTGCAACTGTTTCTTCTCCTTTTGCAATATGATTCATGCGGTGATGTGTGTCCCAACCATACGCCATGTCGAACAATCTACCTTTCAATAATTCTGGTTCCCAAGCTTCTGCTAGCATAAAAATATCTTTGGTAGCGCGCAATTGTGGAATTGCTTCTTCCCAAAAATCTGTTGGTACTGAACCAGCAACATCACAACGAAAACCATCTATATTTTCCTTAGCTAACCAATATTGCATGTCTTTAATCATGGTTTTGCGCAACTCTTGGTTGTCATAATTTAAATCGGCAACGTCTGCCCAGCCAACTGGAATTCCATCTTCATTTAACGGATCAGTAATTTCACCTTTCGCATTTTTAGTATAGAATTCTGGATTTGTTTTCAACCAAGTATGATCCCAACCTGTATGATTTGGAACCCAATCCAAAATCACATAGATATTGTTTTCATGTGCTGTTTTAATTAATTTTCTAAAATCTTCAATCGTTCCAAATTCAGGATTAATTTTTGTAAAATCTGAAACCGCATAATAACTTCCTAAATATTTTTTGCGTTCTTCTTCATCTTCAATCTCACTAGCAAATTTACCACCAGTTGCCTTACGTTTGGTTTCGGAAATAGGGAAAATCGGCATTAGCCAAATTACTTTTACGCCTAATTCTTTTAGTTGCGGAATATCTTTCGTGAATGCTTCAAAAGAACCTTCTTTCGAATACTGACGAATGTTTGCTTCATAAATAACCGCATTTTCCATCATTTCAGGAGAAACATCAGCAATGGCAGCTTCTTTTTCTTGTGGTTTTTTCTCGACTTCTTTCTGTTTCGTTTCGCACGATAGTAAAAGAAGTATTGTGACTAAAAATAAACTTAGTTTTTTCATTGATAATATGTTAATTTTTATAGTTTGATCGTTATTTTACGTTCTTTTTTTGTGTTCCAGTCAATGATAAATTTGACAGTTTTATAGTTTTTATTCCACTTAAATTTGACACGTTTTCCGCGGAATTTTATTTTTCTAGGTTTTGAGTTAATATTGTGTACAACAACTTCTATATTTTTGGTTGATGTTGAATAATGTTTGCCTGTTTCTGCAGATAGTTTAAGTTCCAAATGCTTCTTTTTCTGTGCACTTTTAAATGTTAACAGTTCGTACATTCCCTTTTCATACGCTTGTTTTGTGTCTCCATCATCGACATACATTTTACGTTCACTTTCAGGAATACTTTCATCATTGTAGTAATGCAGCTGAAGTTTATTCGGATCATACTCTGAAGTAGATTGCATTGGATTTGCTATGGGAATAAATGCACCGCCACGGACATATACAGGAATTGAGTTTTCTTTAACTTTAACTGTTTTTGTTTGTCCACCGATTACTTTTTCATCGTTTTCAAAATCAAACCAAACACTACCTTTTGGAAAATAGATGTCTTTCGTTTGAACGCTATCTTTCATAATTGGTGTCACTAAAAAGTCATTTCCCCACAAATAAGTTTCTGCGTTTGTATATAAACTTTTGTTAGTTTCTTCTTCAAAAAATAACGGACGCATGAGTGGCGTTCCTTTTTGATTATTTTCAAAAGCAATTGTATAATTGTATGGTAATAATTGATAACGTACTTCAATAGCTTCTTTGGCTAGTTTTTTTGCTCTTGCGGAACGAAATACAGGTTCGCTTGGAACTTCTTCTTGCGCATGTGGTCTGTAAATAGGTTGAAAAACACCGTATTGCAACCAACGTATGTATAAATTATCGTTCAAATTCGCGCCAGCAAAACCGCCTAAATCAGAGTGCATATAACTCAAGCCTTGCATTGCCATTTGTAGTGCAATTTCTGGCTGCGATTGCAATCCGCCCCAAGTTCTATTTACATCGCCCGACCAAGGAATGAGTCCGTAACGTTGCGATCCAGAATAGCCTGCACGCATTAAAATAAATGGTCGCACATTTGGAAAATCTTTAGCATAACCTTCATAAATTAACCGTGCCCAATCGTGTCCATAAATATTATGTTTCTCGTTAGCAGTTCCTGTGTGATGTAGTAATTTTTCTGGATGAACTTCAGGTTCTCCTAAATCGCCCCAAACGCCCGAAACACCTAATTCTGCTAGATTTTTATAAATATTCCAAAACCATTGTTCTCCTTTAGGATTGTAAATATCAATCAAACCTGTATTTCCGAAATAGAAGTCGTATTTATATGGATTTCCAATAGAATCTTTCGCTAAAATGCCCAAATTAGAAGCTTCATGCCAACGTTTGGAAGTCGTTAACACAAAAGGTTCAGTAATGAAAATTGTTTTTACACCTTGATCGTTAAAATCTTTAATCATTTGCTTAGCATTGGGAAATGAGTCTTTGTAAACCTGCAGATTTCCCATTGTTCCTTTGATTTCCTTTCCAAACCAATACAAGTCTAAAATGATGGCATCTACGGGAATTTTTTCATCTTTAAAAGCTTTAATAGTAGCTTCTGTTTCTGCTTGTGAATGGTAGCCAAATCGACTCGAAAAGTTTCCAAATGCCCAACGTGGTGGCAACGGTTGTTTTCCTGTAAGGTTGGTATAGTTATCTATGACATCTATCCACGAATCACCAGCAATCACTTGATACGTTTTGCGTCCAGAAATGGTTTCATACGTAAGTGTGTTGTCTTTTTTGCTGTCTAAATCCAAATAACCAATAGGCGCGTTGTCAAAGTGAATCATGTATTTGTTGGATGAGATTACAATTGGTAGTGTAAAATTCATCAACTCGGAACGTGTTTCATATCCGTAATGCGCTCTATTATAGAGTTTCAGTCTATTTCCGCGACGATTCATTCCTAAGGCACGTGCGCCGCCACCAAACAAAATTTCATCTTTTGTCAAGTTGAACTGAATTGCTTCTCCATCAGTTATTTTTTGATAACCGTTTTTTTCGGAAACGATTGGTTTTCCCTTGTAGCTGTATGAAATCTGAAAGGGTGATTTTTGAATCGTAACTTTTATACCTTTAGTATTGATGTAAGCATATTTTGCATCTTCTCTTAGGAAAGAATAATTAAGATTAGATTTTAAAATTACGGCATGAGAATCCTTTTTTTCAATTTCGTTATTTGGAATAAATGTAGTTTCTACTACTTCGGTGGTGTAAAAACGAATTTTATAAATTCCATCGGAAACCTTTATTTGATAACAATCTGGTTTGTGCTCAATAGTTTTATAAATACGATTGCTATTTTGCGCAACTGAAAATTGCAAACACAGCGATATTATGAAAAGAGTCTTAAATAATATTTTCATGAGTTATTTTTTTAGCAAAAATTCTAAAGGAATGTGTAATCGTTTTTGCCAAGCATTTTCGGAATGATTGGCGCCTTCAAATTTTAAATTTCTGTAATTAGCATCTGTGTATCCTTTTTTCTTGAATATGGTATCTACAATTTCTGCGTATTGTGGATAATATTTATCTAGAGTTTCTGTTCCGTAATCAAAATAAAAACGATGTGTTTCTGGTGAAGGCACATGATCGCTCATATATGCAAAAAATGTATCAGGAATCGGATTGTTTTCCGTGGTTGGAACAATGCCTTCCCAATGTGTCGAAATACAAGCAGCCGCACTATAAATTTCTGGATATTCACACATCGCATACATGGAGATTAATCCGCCCATGCTTGAACCTGCTACAAAAGTATGTTCACGATCTGTTTTCACAGCATAGGTTTTATCAATATATGGTTTCAATTCTTTTGTAAGGAATTTTAAATAATTGTCTGCATTAAAAGCGATTTCAAAATTTTTCTTTTTGGCTTCCGCTAGGAGTGCCATTTTTGTTTCTTCATTCAAGTAATTAAATGCTTTTTGCGGGAAATAATCTTGCCATCGAATTTCAGCAATATTCCATGGAGATACCACAATAAAGTCCTTAACTTTTCCTTCGTTCATGAGTTTGGAAGCCACTTCGTCTACTTGCCATTCTTGTTTGTTCCAAGTAGTCGTAGCGTCGTATAACATTTGTCCGTCATGCATGTATAATACACTGTATTTTTTGTCTTCTGAATAGTTTTCAGGCAACCAAACATCTACATTTCTAGGACGAATATAGTTTGATGGAAAGTCTGTAACACGCAACAATTTTCCAGCGGCAAGTTGTACTGTTTTTACTTCTTTGGCAATTGGATTTTTACTTGGTTCAAATTTTACCTCTTCGGAAAACAACCAAAGTAATGCATCTTTTAATTCAGATCGCCAAAAAGTTTCGCTATGTGTTCCATTAGGTGAAAATTTAGAGATAAAATGATCTTTTGGGAAGTCGTTTTTATCAAGAAGTTGTAACATTTTATTGAGATTATCAACCATGTTTTTACCTTCTTTTTCGCCCATTAGGTAGTATAATTTTGAGTGTTGAGCTTTCGCTAGATTTTTCTCAGTATGCGTATATGTTTTTTCGGAAAACCAAAATGAAGGTGAAAATACGCCAGCTTTTCCAAATACATCTGGATGTGCAAATACTGCATAATGTGAAATCAATCCACCCATAGAACTTCCCATGATGGCTGTGTTTTTGGCATCTTTTTTAGTTCGATATGCTTTGTCAATAGCAGGTTTTAATGTGTTTGCGATAAATTCTACATATTGTTTTCCTTGTGGCGAACCATATTTTTCATGCTTCCAAGCAGTGTATTCTTGCATGCGATTTTCACTGTTATCAATAGCAACGACAATCACGTCCAAACCATGCGTTTGATGTAATTTGTTTAAGGTTTCGTCAACTTCCCATTCACCAGAATACGAAGTTGCCTTGTCAAACACATTTTGACCATCATGTATGTACAATACTGGATATGATGCTTTGGATTTTGAATAGTTTGGCGGTAGATACACTGAAATTTTTCTTCTCGTATTTAGCTGCGGCATGTTAAACGTTTCAGCAAAAGTTTCCACATTGGGTTGTTTGGTAGTTATGGTTTTGTTGTTGTTACCATTAGACCAAGAACCAATAGCAACTTGTATCATTTCTGGATGATTCTTAAAAGTGTAGGTCCTGTTTTCAATATTTTGTTGGTTTTCGTCAAGTTCGACTGTTTCCCAAGTTCCGAGCGTAAATTTAAAGTTGATGGTTTCCCGATGATTTGGAAGAGTAATTTTATAGTAGGTACTATCCTTTTTCTCCAGTTTTAATTCTGGTCTTCCGCCTGACCAACCTTCAAAATCTCCAGAAATATAAATATCTCTCGTAAAATCATGATCACTTGGCAAATTGGTGACTACCAGTGTGACAGATTTTTTACCATCGGTGTTGTCGTCTTTTTGTTTTCTTTTGCAGGAAAGGAAAAGAAACGATAGTAATATGATTGTGATTCTGTAATTCATAATATATTTTGATTTCTTAGTTATCTCGACTGCGCTCGATATGACATTTTATTTTTTTAATATTGATTGTTTCGAATTGCTTCTCGATACTATTTTTCTTCATTTTATTTCGAAAAATCACTCGAAGTGACGTTTTATCTTTTTTAATATTGAGACTTTTGTTTACATTTAGATTCGTCTTTGCGAGAATTTTTCATTGAGTTTGTCAAAATGAAAAATTCGTGGCAATCTGTTTCTTTCGAATTATAGACTTGTATACGATAGCGAGATTACCGCGTCACTAAGTTCCTCGTAATGACGTTTCAAAAAGTCTCAATACTCAGTACTAAAATCTCACTACTATTTATTCGTCAAAATGAGACTTCCTTTTTCTTTGAACGTTATTTCATCATTCCATTTAAATTTTTCGCCAGTGATCACATTTGTCAACGTTTTTCCTTGCAAATTCATTTCTGCATAACGTTTCAAATCTATGGTAATTGGCTTTTCATTTTTGTTGATGATATGTACTACAGTTTCATCGCCTAAAGTTCTGAACAAGAAATATGTTCCCATGAATGGCGCAAAATGTGTGGTTTTCCCTTCGTGAATGGCTTTGCTTGTTTTACGATAGTTTACTAGTTTTTTTAAGTAATCTTGCATGTCTTTTTGATCAGCAGTCAAACCTTTACCTGTAAATGCATTGATAGTATCATCTTGCCAGCCACCAGGGAAATCGGTTCGAATTAATCCGTGATCGCCAGGTTTTTCAAAGTCATTCATTAAGATTTCTGTTCCATAATAAATTTGAGGAATTCTAGGTAAAACCAATTGATAGCTTAACGCCATTTTGGTATTGATGATATCTCCGTTGAGTTGTGTAAATATTCTACTCATGTCATGATTGTCTGGGAAAATCATAATGTTTTTTGGACTCGCGTAATGGAAGTCGTTAGCCAAACCTTCATAGATTTTTACTAAACCTTTGTCCCACGATTCTTCTTCAGTTAGTGCTTCTACTGTTTTGCGTTGCATGGCAAAATCCATTGTAGATGTTAGATTACTTTCATAACCATCTTTATTGTTAGCGCCTTTTTGCCAATACCCAATGAGTAATGGATTGTAGCTCCATTCTTCACCAACAATAGAAAAATTAGGATATTCTGTCATGATAGCGCCTGCCCATTTGCTCATAAATTCTTTGTCTGGATACGGATAGGTATCTTGACGAATTCCACCAAGTCCAAGTGCTTCTATCCACCAAATACTATTTTGAATGATATATGTTGCCATGTATGGATTGCGTTGGTTTAAATCAGGCATTGATCTTACAAACCAGCCATTTGTCATGCCTTCTTTGTCACTTTTAGAAGCATAACTATCTTGATTGGATGTTCTTCTATGATTTGAATAGATTGTTTTTTCGTTGTTTTCGAATTCTTTTTGATAGTTTACCCAATCGTCAAAAGGTAAGTCTTTCATCCACCAATGTTCTAATCCACAATGATTTGCTACTTGATCCATAATGAGTTTCATTCCGCGTTCGCTGGCTTTATCTGCCAATTCTTTGTATTCGTCAAATGTTCCGAAACGTGGATCTACTTGGTAATAATCTGTAATAGCATATCCATGATAAGAGCTTCTAGGCATATCGTTGGTAAGTAGTGGACACGACCAAATTGCCGTAAAACCCAAGTCATCAATATAGTTGAGATGTTGTGTAATTCCTTTGATATCGCCACCATGACGCGCATAATCATCTTTACGGTTGATCGTTGCTTCTTTTAACAGACTTACTTTTTGTCCAGCTTCATTGATTCCTGAGCGCTTCATCGGAATATCATTTGTAGTATCTCCATTTGCAAATCGATCTGGAGTGATGAGGTATAAAACATCTGAACTGTTGAAACCAATATAGTCTTCTGCTTTTTTTACACGTTTTTTGAGTTCGTAGGTTTGTGTAAGTATTGTTTCGTTTTTGAATTGGAATGTTATGTTGAATTTTCCAGCAGCAGTGTTTTTTGCAATATCTATATCAATGAAAAGATAATTTGGACTTTGTCCTTGTTGTACTTTTTTGATGTTGATATTTGTATTTGCGATAGTTGGTGTTGCTTTTGCAATGTCTGGATGTTTTACTAGTAGTTGAAGATTGGTGTTTTTGAAACCTGTCCACCAATACGGTGGTTCGATACGTTCGATATCGTTTTTGATTTCGGTTACTTCTAATGTTTTTGATGTTGCATCAGATGGTGTTTCTTTTATTTGTTTACAAGAGAAGCAAAATACGAGTATGATAAGTACGATTATTTTTTTCATCTGATTGGTTTTTAGTATTGAGATATGATACTTAGTTTCAAAGTACTTCTCGATACAAAATTTTTTCAAAATTTCACTCGAAGTGACGTTTTAGGTTATTGATATATCCTTAACGTCTGATCGAGTGAAAAATGTGATCACATTTTTTGTATCGAGATCTACTTTGTAACCTACTATTTATAGTTAAAGAGAAACAGATTGCTTTGACTTGACTCGCAATGATGTTTCAAAAAACTAGCATTTTATATGAAACCTAAAAGTTTCTGACTAGCCCTGATTGCAGCGGCATCCTCCCGATTTTCTCGGGAGATACAGCGGAAAGCAGGAAATAGCTCCTTATTTATATTTTGAAATTACCGTAAAAAGTGATTCTGATTACGGTAATTTTAAATCATACTTGGAATTCAAACAGTAACCAAATCATTTGGTGATACTGCTACTTTTTTTCCATCTACTAAAATCACAAGATCGTCACCTTTTTCAAGTTCGAACGAAGTTCCGTTGTGTGTGACATTGATTTTTAGAATGTGATTTCGGTAGTTTACTTTGAACGAATATCCTTTCCATTGCCATGGAATTCGAGGTTCAAAGGAAAGTGTGTCATTTTTTATACGCATGCCACCAAAGCCTTCTACGATACTCATCCAAGTTCCTGCCATGGATGTAATGTGTAAACCTTCTTCGACTTCTTTGTTGTAATCGTCTAAATCGAGTCGTGATGTACGAAGATAGAACGTGTATGCCATGTCCATTTTGTCTAGCTTTGCTGCTTGAATGCTATGTACACATGGCGAAAGAGACGATTCGTGCACTGTGAATGGTTCGTAGAAATCGAAGTGTTTTTCGAGTTCTTCGTTGGTGAAATGATCTTCAAAGAAGTAGAAACCTTGTAGGGTATCTGCTTGCTTGATGTATGGTGAACGTAGAATGCGATCCCAACTCCATTTTTGATTTATAGGTCGCTGCGATGTGTCTAAATCGGCTACGCTGACTAAGTCTTTATCTAAGAAACCATCTTGTTGTAAGTATACGCCGTACTGCTCACTGTATGGGAAATACATATTTTCTGCAACTTCCATCCAAGAAGAGATTTCTTGGTCAGATAAACGAACTTTTTGTATGATACGTTTGTGATCGTCTGCGTATTCGTTTTTTACTTTTTCAATATGTTCTTGAGCAAATTTGATACACCATTGTGCAATATAGTTTGTGTACCAATTGTTGTTTACATTGTTTTCGTATTCGTTTGGACCTGTAACTCCAAGAATTACATATTTGTTTTTTGCAGTAGAGAAACTTGCTCTTTGATGCCAAAAACGTGCAATTCCGATCATGACTTCTAAGCCCATTTCTGGAATGTAACTGTAATCACCTGTGTAACGTATATAGTTGTATATAGCAAAGGCAATAGCTCCGTTTCGATGAATTTCTTCAAAAGTAATTTCCCATTCGTTGTGACATTCTTCACCATTCATAGTCACCATTGGATATAATGCCGCACCATTGTTAAAACCTAGTTTTTGGGCGTTTTCAATTGCTTTTTCGAGATGATTGTAGCGGTATTGTAATAGATTTCTAGCTACTTGCTGATCTTTGGTAGTCATGTAGAAAGGAATGCAGTAAGCTTCCGTGTCCCAATACGTACTTCCTCCATATTTTTCACCTGTGAATCCTTTTGGTCCAATGTTAAGACGAGAATCTTTTCCTAGATATGTTTGATTGAGTTGAAAGATGTTGAAACGAATTCCTTGTTGTGCTTTTACATCGCCTTCTATGGTAATGTCTGCCATTTCCCAGATTTTCGCCCAAGCTTCTTTTTGATTTTCCAACAATGCGTCAAAACCTAGAGTAGTTGCTTCATGCAATGCATTTTTTGCAGCAGTGATGAGTTCGTATTTGTCATGATTTGTACAAACTGTATATCCACCATATTTATATATTGTGAATGTGTCATTAGTTTTTACTTCTTGTGAGTAATGAAACGAAATGTCTGTTGATTTTTCAGAAACGTTTGTTGGTAAATCTAATGATATGTCATTTAATTTTAATTCTGTTTGCATGAATGTACATGCATAGAAGTCTGTTTTTAAGGTTTTTGCAACAATAAAAGCTTGGTTGTTTTCATCTTTGACTTGAATGGTTTCCCAGAATTTTTCTTCCCAGTTGGCATCTTCATTTTTGATGCCAGCATCTAAGTAAGGAGTATATTTGATGGTAGCATTGCTGTTTAGAGGTTTTATACTGTAGGCAATAGCTCCAACTTCATCATTATTTAAACTTAAGAATCGTTTTGCAGCAACTGCAATTTCGACATCATTTTGTAAAGTTGCAGTAAATGTTCGTTCGTACCAACCTTCTTTCATGTTGAGTTCGCGACGAAAGTTACTTACTTTTTTACAGGTGTTTAAATCGAGAATTTCATCATTGATTTTTACATTAATTCCTATCCAATTTGGTGCGTTGAGTACTTTGGCAAAATATTCTGGATAACCGTTTTTCCACCAACCTACTTTTGTTTTGTCAGGATAATAAACTCCAGCAATGTAACTTCCTTGAAAGGTTTCTCCAGAGTAGTATTCTTCAAAATTAGCTCGTTGTCCCATGGCGCCATTTCCGATGCTGAATAGGCTTTCGGAAGATTTGACACTTTCGGCATCAAATCCTTCTTCGATGATTGACCAATTATCTGGTTGTATATAATTCTGATTCATTTTCTTTATGGGTGTTTGGTTTTGGGTTATGGGTTATAGGTTATAGCAAGACACTAACACCTAACACCTATCACCTAATACCATCATCTATTTATTAATTCTTCTATAAAACTTGTTTGTATTTCGGTAAAATCTTTGAAAACATAATCTGCGTGACCAAGTGTTTCTTTAGAACCTATTCCGATAGAAATCATTCCAGCACTGTTTGCAGCTGTAACGCCAGCGACAGAGTCTTCAAATACAATACAATTAGTTGGTGTAATGTTTAGTTTTTGAGCAGCAATTAAAAATACTTCTGGATCGGGTTTTGCTTTGCTGACATCATTTCCGTCAACAATAGTTTGAAAAACATCAAATAAACCTACTTTTTGTAGAATTTTGCGTGCGTTTTTACTTGCCGAACCCAATGCAATTCCTTGCTGTGTTTCTTGTAAATAGTTGAGTGTTTTTGGGATGTCAGGAAGAATTTCTCCTGCATCCATTTGTGCAATATGCGATAAGTAATTATCGTTTTTCTCTGCCATGTATTTTGTGAACTGCTCTTCAGAAAGTGTTTTATTTCCCCAGCCTAAAATAATTTCTAGAGAACGTATTCTGCTGACTCCTTTGAGTTGTTCGTTTTGTTCTAGCGTGATGTCGAAACCTAGTTCATTGGCAAGTGATTTCCATGCTAGGTAATGGTATTTTGCAGTATCTACAATGACACCATCTAAATCAAATATAAATCCTTTTTTATTCATTGTTACGTTTATGATTCTTCGGTTAGGTAACTAATAGCATTTTTATCTGTGATCAAGAAATTACAAAGTCCAGCGATAATCAAACTAAGTCCAGCAACGATCATTGCGTTGATTGCTTCTTCACCGAGAAGTCCTGAGATAAAATTAATACCTCCTAGTGCAGCTATAATTTGAGGAATTACAATAAACATGTTGAATATTCCCATAATTACTCCCATTTTTTCGGGATTTACAGAACTAGAGAGCATTGCATATGGCATAGACAATATACTTCCCCATGAAAACCCTATTAAAGTGAAGGATACTATGAGGTATTCTGGAGATGGTATGAAATACATAGATATAAATCCGATACCTCCTAGAATTAAAGAAAACATATGTACTAACTTTCTATTAATTCTACGTTTAGATGTATATAACACTAAGATTAAAGCAAAAACCATTGAAGATAATCCGTATACTCCCATGTAAGAACCTACTAGATTTGACGATTTTTGGAATGCTGTATTCGCAATATCAAAAGCTTCCTTTTGAGCACTTATTGACATGTCAAAATTTGCTTCTATCGGTACAGGTGTTTGAAAAACATGTTCTGTTAATGCTGGATTCGCTAAGCCCCACATTGTAAAAAAGGCAAACCAGCTAAAGAACTGAACTAAGCCTAATTTTTTCATAATTAAAGGCATATTCCCTATGTTTTCTATAATATCTGGAATAAAACGATTTTTTCTTGCCTTCTCTTTTTTAAATTCCTCCATATCTTTTGGAGGATATTCTTTTGTTGTAAAAACAGTATAAAGGATACTAATTAAGAATACAAAGGCTCCTATAGAAAAAGCTACTTTAACAGACATAGGTATCACTCCAGGATCAGCTTTATCACTGACTCCAAGTGCAGAAACCATCCAAGGTAAACTACTAGCAATCCAAGTACCAACACCAATAATTAGTGTTTGAATAACAAACCCATAAGAGCGTTGTGAATTAGGTAATTTGTCAGCTACCAGAGCTCTAAAAGGTTCCATTGAGATATTAATAGAAGCATCAAGAATCCATAAAAAACCTGCTGCAATCCACAAACTTGGAGAATGTGGCATAATAAATAAAGCTATAGAACTTAATACAGCTCCTATTAAGAAATATGGTCTACGTCTTCCCCATCTTGGACTCCAAGTACGGTCACTCATATATCCGATAATAGGTTGTACTATCAAACCTGTTAGTGGTGCTGCTACCCATAGTATAGGTATTTCATCTATTTCGGCACCAAGAGTTTGAAATATTCTAGACATGAAACCGCCTGTTAAGGCCATTCCGAATTGTATTCCTAAGAAACCGAAACTCATGTTCCAAATTTCCCAGAAACTTAACTTACGCTTTTCCATTATCGTAATGTATTAGTTAGTACTATGTACGATAAGCGCTAAGACTTATCAAAACTTACTTTTAGGTGAGAGGTAAAAATATAAGTCTTGATATTTTATGGTGTAAATATAGTTTTTTTTTTGAAACAGGCACTATCAAATTATAAATCTGAAAGATAATTCGTTAGAAAATTAACAAAGTAATACCTGAAAATCACCAAATTATCGTGTGGTGTCACGTTCTATTAAAGTTGTGTTTATTACTTCTGTTTGATATTTTTCCTCATCAACTAATTCTTCTAGTTTGTCAATTAACATTGTTGCTGATTTTTCGCCCATTTCTACCGCGTGTTGACTAATAGTGCTTAAAGAAGGAATGGCATGCTTTGATAAAACACCATCTGTAAAGGCAACAATAGACATGTTTTCTGGAATTTTATAGCCTTTATTAATGGCAATTTTCATTGCAGTAATTGCATACAATTCATTTACAGCAAAAATCCCGTCAATTGATTTTTCTTTATTTAATAATGTTGAAATTTCTTTTTCTAGCGTTTCTATCTCTACTTCCTTGTCTTTGTTTTCTTCTACTTTAATAATCAGCGAAGATTTTGGTTCAATTTTGTGTTCTTCTAATGCTTCTAAATATCCTTGAGTTCTTAATTTTCCAACATTTACATAATCTTTGGTGGTAATCAATGCAATGTTTTGACAACCACTATCAATCAATTTTGCAACGGCTTTTTTAGAACCTAATTTGTCATCAACTACTACCTTATCACAAGCAATTTCATTAACAACTCTATCAAACATTACAATTGGCATTCCTTGATTTATAGTTTCGTAAAAGTGATGATAGTCTTGTAGTAGTAGTGTTTCTTTTGCAACGGAAAGAATAAAACCATCAATACTTCCATTGGCTAACATTTCAATATTAATCACTTCTTTATCAAAAGATTCATTAGACAATCCAATAATAACATTATAACCTCTATTGTTAGCTTCTTTTTCTATTCCGCTAATAACTTTCGAGAAGAAATGATGTACAATTTCAGGAATAATGACACCAATGGTTTTAGTCCGTTTATTTTTTAGACTTAACGCAATATTATTAGGTCTATAATTATAGAGTTTTGCAAAAGCTTGTACCTTACTTCTAGTGTCTAAACTTATCTCTTTACTATTTCTTAATGCTTTCGAAACAGTTGATACAGAAACATCTAATTCTTTGGCTATTTGTTTGAGAGTTACTTTACGCTTCATGAGTGTCAATTATAAGATCAATAATTAAAGCTTAGGTTTTTTATTTTTTTGTTAAAAATACGCTGTTTTAATTAGATAAAACCCAATGTTTATAAAAGTTTTCAACACGAAAACGATTGCGTAAGATCAAAAGTTATACCTAGATTTTGATTTACTTAAAATTTACATAGTTTTAACATCGAGAGGTAAAAATATAAAAGTATTTGAACAAAAATATCACGGATTTTGTCAAAAAAAGTTCAGAAAAAATTGAATAAAATCGTGATCATTTTACGACAATTTTGAAAATAAAAAATTATACAAATGAAGAAAATGCAAAAATTTATTTTGTTTTTGGCTTTTTTGATTCCACTTGGAATGCTTGCCCAAACAAAAGTGACAGGTGTTGTTACTGAGCAATCTACAGGAACTCCATTATTAGGAGTAAATGTAGTTATCAAAGGAACAGCAACTGGAACCACAACAGACTTTGATGGTAAGTATCAAATAAATGTAACTAATGGACAAACTATTATGTTTACATACGTTGGGTACAAAACTCAAGAGGTTTTATATAGTGGTCAAGCTAATGTAAATATAGCATTAGAAGAAGACGCATCTAAACTTGATGAAGTTGTCGTAGTAGGATATGGTTCTGCTGTGAAGAAAGATGTAACTGGAGCAGTTGAGTCGGTAACCTCAGATGACTTTAATGGTGGAGCTATTGTATCTCCTGAACAATTGATTTCTGGTAAAACTGCCGGAGTTCAAGTAACACCGCCAAGTGGTGCGCCAGGTTCAGGTTCTGCAATTCGAATTAGAGGTGGAGTTTCTTCATTATCGGCAAGTTCGAGTCCACTTATTGTAGTAGATGGTGTTCCATTAGATCAAGGAAATAGCGGATTAAACTATATTAATGCAAACGATATTGAGTCATTCACAGTATTAAAAGATGCTTCTGCTGCTTCTATTTACGGATCGAGAGCAACAGGTGGAGTTATCTTAATTACAACTAAAACAGGAAAATCAGGTCAGTTTAATGTAAATGTAAACCATTATACTTCGGTTGGAAACAATGTAAATGAAGTTGATGTATTGTCATCTACAGAATTCAGAGATTTAGTATTAGCAAACGGAAACGCAAATCAAATAGCGCAATTAGGAAACACAAGTACTGATTGGCAAGATCAAATTTATAGAGGTTCATTAACTTCAGATACAAACGTAACTGTTTCAGGAGGTTTTGGTAACTCTAACTATAGAGCTTCTGTTGGATTTGTAACTCAAGAAGGAACATTAAGAAACTCTAGAGTTGATCGTTGGACAGGTTCTGTAAAATTTATCCAACGCTTATTAGATGATGATCTTAAGATTGAAGCCAACGTATTAGGAGCTTTATTAGATGATACTTTTGGAAATACTGGAGCAATTGGAGCAGCTGTTTCTTTTGATCCAACACAATCAGTATTTGATCCAAATAGTCCTTTTGGAGGTTATACAGAAAATGTAAATAATGATGGAACTATCAACACAATTGCGGTACGTAATCCAGTTGGTTTAATAGAATTAAATAACAATACAGCAGATACGCGAAGAAGTACAGGAAGTTTAAAAATTGACTATACATTACCATTCTTTAGAGATGTAAAATTGACAGCTAAAGGTGGATACGATTATTTTGAAGTTGATGGAAACTTAGTCATTCCTGCAGCAGCAGCTTCTAACTTTAATGATGAAGGATTGTTTGGAACGTACAGTACCTTAAACAGAAGTAGATTATTAGATGTATATGCCAACTATAAAAAAGATATTGAAAGTATTAAAAGTACGGTTGATGTAACCGTTGGACATTCTTTCCAAAGCTTTTACAGATCGAATCGATTCTTAAACTTTACAGGATTAGATCAAGTGACAGGAAATATCTTTAAAACTGAAAATGCCTTAGAATCTTATTTCGGAAGATTAAACTTTGCATATGATAATAAATATTTATTAACCTTCAACTTAAGAAACGATAGTTCATCTCGTTTAAATCCAGATGATCGCTCTGATTTCTTTGGAGGAATTTCTTTAGGATGGAATATTATTGATGAAAACTTCATGAAAGATTCGAAAGTATTCTCTCAATTAAAGTTAAGAGCTGGATATGGAGAAACTGGACAACAAGAATTTGGTCAAGATTACGGATATATTCCACGTTACACAACAGGAGACGGACAAGTACGCTACCAATTTGGATACAACTCAGACGGAACTCCACGTTTTGTAACAACACTTCGTCCAGAAGAATATGATGAAAACTTACGTTGGGAACGTTCTAAAACAATAAATATTGGTTTAGATTTCGGATTCTTTAATGATCGCTTAACAGGTTCTGTAGAAGTATATGAGCGTAAAGTAGAAGATTTAATCAACTTTATTCCAGTGCCAGCAGGAACGAACTTATCCAATGCTTTATTCACAAATGTTGGTAACTTAGAAAACAGAGGATTAGAAATCAACTTAAACGCTACCATTGTAGAAAATGATAAATTTTCATGGAATACAAACTTCAATGTTTCGTTCTTTGAAAACAAAATCACAAAATTATTCTTAACAGATGATCCAACATCTCCAGGTTCTCTAACAGGAGGAATCGCAGGTGGAGTTGGAAACACAATCCAAATCAACTCTGTAGGATTTGAAGCAAACTCTTTCTATGTATTCAAACAAATATATGATGCACAAGGAGCGCCAATTGAAGGAGCATATGTAGATATCAATGCAGATGGAGTTATTGATATTAATGACAGGTACCGATATAAAAGTCCAAACCCAGATGCAGTTCTTGGTTTTACTTCAAACATGCAATATGGTAATTTTGACTTCGGATTTACAATGAGAGCAAGTTTAGGAAACTTTGCATACAACAATGTAGCGTCTAATACAGGAAACGTACAAGCGTTATTTGGTGCAAACTCTATCAACAATGTAAACTCGTCAATCTTAGATACAGGATTCAGAAACCAACAATTATTCTCTGATTACTATGTACAAGATGCTTCTTTCTTAAAATTAGATAACTTAACGATAGGTTATAATTTTGACAACATCTTCAAAGATGTACGTATGAGATTATACGCAACAGGACAAAATTTATTTGTAATTACAGATTACGATGGATTAGATCCTGAAATTAGTGGAGGAATTGATAATAACTTCTACCCAAGATCAAGAAATATATTGATGGGAATTAATTTGAACTTATAATAAAGTAATACCAAATACACATAATGATGAAAACAATTAGAAAAAAATCAAATCGTATAGGTATTGTACTACTATTGTTAGTCGCAAGCATAGGATTTACATCTTGTGAAAGTGAATTAGACTTAGAACCGATAGTGGAACAGTCAGCAGCAGATGTATTCGATGATCCTGCAGCATATGAACAATTTCTTGCAAGAATTTATGCAGGTTTTGTAGTAAGTGGACAGCAAGGTCCAGCAGGAAATCCTGATATTTCAGGAATTGACGAAGGGTTCTCAAACTACTTGAGACAATATTGGAAACACCAACAATTAACTACTGATGAAGCTCTAATTGCTTGGAATGATGCAACAATTCATGACTTTAACTGGCAACAATGGACGCCTGCAGATACTTTCATTACAGCAATGTATAACAGAATTTATTTCCAGATTTCGATCTCAAATGAATTTTTAAGAGAAACGGCAGATGCTCCAGAATCAGAATTCTTACCAGCAGCATACAAAGCTGAGGTACGTTTTTTAAGAGCTTTAAGTTATTGGCATGCAATTGATTTGTTTGGAAATGTTCCTTTTGTAACAGAAGAAGATCCAATTGGAGCGTTTTTACCAACACAAGGAAGCAGACAAGAAATTTTTGACTTTATCGTTTCAGAGTTGACTTCAATAGAGCCAATAATGATTGACGCACGTCAAAATGTATATGGAAGAGCAGACAAAGCAGCAGTATGGATGTTATTAGCAAAACTTCACTTAAACGCAGAAGTATACACAGGAACAGATCAAAGTGCGCAAGCAATTCCATATTTAGAAAATATTATTGGGGCAGGATATACACTTCATAATAATTATGACGAATTATTCTTAGCAGATAATGATACGAATGGAGCACAAAACGAATTCATCTTTACATTTAATTCTGATGGATTAAATACACAAGGATTTGGAGCAATGACATTCTTAGTACACGCACCAGTTGGAGGTAATATGAGCGCAGCTGCCTTCGGTATCAACGGAGGTTGGGGCGGAATCCGTACAACAAGTGCTTTTGTAAATAAGTTTTCAGCATCTGAATTAATTACAGATCAAAGAGCAAATTTCTTTACAGATGGACAAACGCTAGAAATAGCTGATGTATTCAACTTTAATGACGGATATGCTGTTGAAAAATTCAAGAATGTAACAAGTGCTGGAGTTCCTGGATCAGATAGTTCGGGTGACTTTATCGATACAGATTTCCCTGTATTCCGTTTAGCGGATGCGTATTTAATGTATGCAGAAGCTGTAAAAAGAAGCGGAACAGGTGACCAAGGATTGGCAGTGCAATATGTAAACTTAGTGAGACAACGTTCTAATGCAAACCCAATTGGTGGTTTCTCAGATATTACAGACGATTTCTTATTGGCTGAACGTTCAAAAGAATTACACTGGGAATGTCACAGAAGAACGGATTTAATTCGTTTCGGACAATTCTCAGATCAAGGCGTATGGCCATGGAAAGGAAATGTAGAAAACGGAACAACTACGGAAGCATTCAGAGATATATTTCCAATTCCATCTACAGATCTTACAGCAAACCCTAATTTAACTCAAAACCCAGGTTACTAAAAAATGAAATAAGCTATAATTTGATGGTTTTAAACCAATACAATAAGTAGCCAATTCCATTTGACCGATTTAATAAAAAAGCATATACAATGAAAAAATTAAATAAAATATCAGCAGGCTTTTTAGCATTAGTTGCCTTTGTTGGATTTAACGCATGTAGCGATGATGATAACTTAATCATTGCTTCTCCGCAAGGTGGACCACAGTTATTAACGCCAGCATCAGGAACAGCATTAATATTAGATGCAAATAATGAACAAGGCGTAGCAACTACAGTAGTTTGGGATGATGCAGACTACGACGTGCAAACAGCCATTAGCTATGATGTAGAAATCGCTTTGGGCGGAACTGACTTTGCAGCGCCAATTTCTGGAGGATCAACGAATGAACGTTTCATCTCTTGGACAAATCTTCAGTTAAATGAAGTTGCTATCGCAGCAGGATTAAGTCCATTTGTAGCTGGAGACTTAGATGTTCGTGTAAGATCTTCTATTGGAACACAAGATGCTCAAGCGCAAGTATCAGGAGTGTTAACGCTAAATGTAACACCTTACACAACTTCATTACCTCAAATTGCAGTGCCAGGAAATCACCAAGGATGGGATCCAGCAACAGCACCAACACTAGCTTCTTCTGAATTTGGAGCGTCTGACTATGAAGGGTACATTTGGTTAGAAACTGAATACAAATTTGTTGCTCCTGATGACGCAGGAAACTTTGCATGGGGAAATACAGATTGGGGAGATGACGGAAGCTTCTCTGGAGTATTAACTGAAGATGGAGAATCTAACGTACAAGCAACGCCAGGATACTACTATTTACAAGTAGACACTGAAAACTTAACATACACTGCTTCTCAATACACAAACTGGGGATTAATCGGATCTGCAACACCAACAGGTTGGGACAGTGATAACGATATGACATACGATCCAGCAACACAAACATTCTCAATTACAATCGATCTTACAGCTGACCAAATTAAGTTTAGAGCAAACGATGGTTGGGACTGGAATTACGGAGATGATGGTGCTGATGGTTCATTAAATACTGGAGGAGCTGATATTAATGTTCCAGAAGCAGGAAACTACACAGTAGTACTTGATTTAAGTAATCCAAGAGCTTACAGTTATACACTGACACTTAACTAGTAAATACTGAACGAATCTCGTCAAAAAACGAGCTATAAGTTCTGTGCTTTAATTCACAGGCTGATTTCTTTAACATATATATTATTTTTTGAATTTAGCCTTTACTTAACGATCACTCAAAAAAGGCTGTAATACATATCATTACAGCCTTTTTTATGAATCAACCAATGTTGAAACAAAAAACTATGAAATAGATGAAGAAAAAATTACACATATTATGCTTATTGTTTGCTAGTATTGCATTTGGTCAAGTTACCATTACGCCTTCACCTTTTGAAGTAAGCCAAACAATTACGATTACAGTAGATATTAATAGTTCAGCAACAGATTGTGACGGAATCAATAACCCGAATAAAGTATACCTGCATTCAGGTGTTGGAACAAGCGCTAATCCTTGGACGTATGTTATTGGAAATTGGGGACAAGATGATGGTGTTGGTGAAATGACAGATATCGGTGGCGGATTGTGGCAAATTCAAATTGTACCTGAAACCTATTACGGATTAACAACTGCTCAAGCAGAAACCATTACAAGAATGGGAATGGTATTTAGAAACGAAAACGGAGGACAAGAACTCAAAGCAACAGGTTGCAATGACTTCTTTTTTGATGTAGGCGCTTTTCAATCAACATTAGTAACTCCAGATGATGGAAGTACGACAATTTTAGCTTCAGGTTCAAACTTTACAATTACCGCAAACAATACTGGTGGAAATGCAGCATATGTATTAAAAGCTAATGGAACTACTATCAACTCTAACAACGGTGCTACATATTCATATACTGATGCAAATATCACAGAAAATAAAAACTATGCATTAGAGGTGACACTTGGCGGAACAACAATTACAAAAAACTTTAGTGTAATTATCAATCCGGGAACAATTTCAGAAGCTTTGCCAACAGGTTTGGAAGATGGAATTAATTATAATGCAGATACCTCAAAAGCAACACTAGTACTTGATGCGCCTAACAAAGATTTTGTATACATAGCTGGAAGTTTCAATAACTGGCAGCCAGATGCAAGCTATGCTATGAAAAAAGATGCTACAACAGGAAAGTTTTGGTTAGAAATAGACGGTTTAACATCAGGACAAAACTACACCTATCAATATTGGGTAATTGATGAAACACCAATTGCAAACTCACCAGCTTTAGTAAAAACGGCAGATCCTTATTCTACATTAGTCTTATCGCCTTTTGACGATCCATTTATTCCTGCAAGTACGTATCCAAATCTTCCAGTATATCCTGCAGGGCAAGAACGTGAAGTAACAGTGTTACAAACTGGACAAACACCATATAACTGGCAAGTACAAAACTTTGCAAAGCCAAAAAAAGAAGATCTAATTGTATACGAAGTATTAATTCGTGATTTTGATGCTGATAGAAATTATCAAAACCTAATAGATCGTATTGATTACTTTAAAAACTTAAATGTAAACGCTATCCAATTAATGCCAATCATGGAATTTGAAGGCAATGAAAGTTGGGGATATAACACATCTTTCCACTTAGCGTTAGATAAATATTACGGAACAGCAGATAAATTCAAAGAATTCGTAGACCTATGTCATCAAAACGGAATTGCAGTGATATTAGATGTAGCATTAAACCATGCTTTTGGAAGAAATCCAATGGTGCGTATGTGGATGAACGATCCTGACAACGATGGTTGGGGAGAACCAAGCTCAGAAAACCCATACTTCAATCAAGTAGCTACGCATAGCTTTAGTGTAGGTTCTGATTTTAATCATCAACAAGCAAGAACGCAATATTATACAGAACGTGTGGTAAAACATTGGATAGAAGAGTTTAAAATTGATGGTTTCCGTTGGGATTTAACCAAAGGGTTTACGCAAGAATGTACTGCAGGCGATGATGGTTGTACAAATGGTTATAGAAACGATCGTGTGGCAGTGCTAAAGCAATATGCTGATTATTCTTGGAGTTTAGATGACGATCATTATGTAATCTTCGAGCATTTAGGTCAGGATAATGAAGAAAAGGAATGGGCAGATTATCGCTTAGCAGAAGGAAAAGGAATCATGATGTGGGGAAAAATGACCGATCAGTACAATCAACTCACTATGGGATTCTCTTCCAATGCCGATATCTCCCGAATGGGACATACAAGTAGAGGTTTTAATGGTCCGCGATTAATGGGGTATGCCGAAAGTCATGATGAAGAACGATTAATGTATAAAAACTTACAATTTGGAAATGCAGCATTAGCTTCTCACAATGTACGGGATTTAAATACGTCACTATCTAGAATGTCAGCATTAGGAGCAGCTTCACTAACGATTCCAGGGCCAAAAATGATTTGGCACTTTGGAGCTTTAGGAATGGAGAACTCAATTTTTACTTGCGGAAACGGAACTGTAAATCTGCCAAGTGATGGAACGCCAGGTGATTGTAAATTAGATACCAAACCACAACCACAATGGACAGACAATTGGTTGGCTGATGCCAGCAGAGCAAAAATCTATAACGATTGGGCACGTATTATCAACCTAAAAGTAGAAGAACCTGTTTTTGAAGGAAATTATGCCATCAGTCCATACATAAATGATGTAAGACAACGTATTTACATTTGGGATGATACTATTCCAGCTTCAGAATTGAAAAACGTAGTGATCTTATGTAATTTCTCAGTGGCAGATTTAGACATTGTTCCCGATTTTCCATACACAGGAACTTGGTACGATTTAATGGATGAAACTGGAGCAACAAGCATCAATGTAGCTAATACGGCTGATCCGATTTCGATTCCTGCAGGACAATTTAGAATCTTTGGAAATCAGCAAACAACGTTAAGCACAGAAGAATTCCAAAATCAAACAAATAGCATTTCACTGTATCCAAATCCTGCTTCAAACAACTTTAAACTAGACCAAAAAGTAGAAGAAGTATTGATTTATGATAGTACAGGAAAACAAATCAAAGCATTTGATGGAAGCTTTAATGTAGGACATACATTTGATGTTTCTGAACTAAAAACTGCTTTATACTTCGTAAAGATTGTTTCTCAAAAAGGGACCATCACAAAACGATTAGTTATTGAATAACATTTTTTTCTAAACAAATGAATCGGCTATACATTATTTGACTAAACTTGTTCGTAGCTTGTGTTATTATCAATAAAATAGGAAGAAAATGTTTAAAAGGTCGCTGAAATTCAGCGACCTTTTTTTATGATTCTAATTATAGATAATTACATCTAATATATTATATCTTATATTGAATTTATGCTACGCTTAATAAGAAAAACCATCATATTGCATTAAAATTATATATATTTGAATATGAAAATAAATAAATACTTCGTTCTCCTATTTTTAGCATTAGTAAGTTGTAATAGTAGTGATGATACTACACCTGTTATAGCTGAATTGCCAATGGTTGAAACTATTGGTATTAGTAATGAAACAGGAAATAGTTTTACGACTACAGGGAATATTACGAATACCGGAGGAGCAAATATTTTATCCAAAGGGATATGCTGGAGTAGCACATCTCAAAATCCTACGTTAGCAGATTTTACTACTGATGAAGGTTCAGGTACGGGAGTTTTTACAAGTGAACTAATAGATCTAGAGCCTAATATATACTATGTAAGAGCCTATGCCACTAATAGTGAAGGTACTGCTTATGGATCAGTAGTCACATTTAATAATATTTTACCCATTGTTACAACAGCAAGTCTTTCATTTGTTTCTCACACTACTGCTTATGGTGGTGGTGAAGTAGTATATGAAGGAATATCTGCGACATCTGAACGTGGTGTTTGTTGGAGTACATCGCCCAATCCTACTTTGAATGATAATTTTACTACTAACGGAAACGGTTTAGGGACCTATGATAGTATTTTAACTGGACTTACTGAGGATACTACATATTATATACGAGCATATGCGACCAATAATGAAGGAACTAGTTATGGTGACGAAATTCAGTTTAATAGCTCAGGAGCTTGTCCTCCAGGTACTAACGGAAGTGGGACAATAAATTTATATTCTCAAGAAGATGTAAATAACTTTAGTCATACGTCAGTTTTTAAATTGATCATTGGAGACGAATCAGGATATGATACATCTGATATCACTGACCTTTCTCCTTTATCTTGCCTTGAATCTGTTAATGAATTAACAATAGTTGGAAACCCACATTTACAAAACTTAATAGGTTTAGAAGGTATTGTAACTATAGAAAATAATTTGTTCATTCAGAATAATGTTGGTTTAACCAGTCTAGAAGGCTTAGAGAATCTTCAATCTGTCGGAACAAGTTCTAATACTTCACTTTCTCTTAGTTTGTTTATAATATTTAATACTTCTTTACAAGACTTACAGGGTTTAAGTAGTCTTGAGTCAGTAGGTCGAACTTTGTTGATTAGAAAGAATCACACACTACAAAACTTAGAAGGTTTAAATAACTTACAAACAGTTGATAATTTAAGTATAAGTATTAACACTGGGCTGCAAAGTTTACAAGGAATAGGAAACCTTCATACAATTACAAAAGTTTTAACTATTCATCAAAACCCTTTATTGACTAGTATTGATGGTTTAAGTAGTTTAACATCAGTAGGAAGTGAAGCTAATTTTAGTACCAATCCACCCACTATAGAAATGTATACAAATCCATTACTTACTAATTTAGATATTTTAGATAATTTTGGCAATGGTAATAATATCTATATTAGTGCTTGTGATGCGGTAACTAGTATACAATGCCCTTCAATTACACAACTTAATGGTTTAGAGATTGTAGGTAATGATTTGTTAACAAACTTAAATTTTTCTAGTTTGAACACATGTGTGGATGATGGTGTTAAGATTAGAAACAATCAAAGCCTAACAGATTTTTGTAATTTTACAAACTATGCTAATATCGCAATTGCAGATCCAACTAATTGTGAGTTTACGATAAATGGAAATAGCAACAATCCTTCGGTTCAAGATATTGTTGATGGGAATTGTAATTAAAAATAGTCTCTAAGCCAGTTTTCAAATAAAAGCAAATCATTGTTGATCTTTAACATCAGGAATGCCTTTGTATGTATCTTCTAAATAACCTTTTTCAAAAGAAGTATCCAATTCTGAGCAATTGATTATATGAAAACCAAAATGTTCATAAGAACCAAGCGTTTATTTACATCAACCTTGTTGACTTTCAGATGTTTTATAGTGTAGTTTAATAATGATTTTCCAATATTTTTCTTCTACAATCAAGACGAATAAATAACATTTCTAAGTTTTTCAGCAACGCCTAAAATCTAAAAAACCGTTGATTTTATACTATTCGTTCTGGATACATAGTATTCAATGGTATCCAAATACGTGTTTAAAATCAACGGTTTTAAATATTGAACATCTTCTTTGAAAAAGTCATGTGTAGCGCTTACGGAAGCTTTCCCAACAGTAACGACTTCTAGATGTTCTGATTTGTGTGTTATTTTTTGATTTTAGGAGCTCCTATTTGTTCTAACTTTCTTTCTAAAGGATTGATCGCATCTTGAATTTGTTTCAGTTCTGTAGCCATTTTATTAAAAAGTGTATTGGCGTTGTTCAAATACTTTACATGTGCTTTTGTAGGTCCGTAGGTTGTATTTGCACTTGCGGCCCACATATAATCTCTTATAGTTGGGTATTCATTCTTTTCACCTACTTCACCACGCGCTTTACTTCCACTAAATTGTTGCTCTAAGTCTAAGATTTGATCGCGAAGTTTAAGCAAGTTAGTATGAAGATTTTCATCACTTTTTGTAGCTCTGTCATATGCTTTAAGCATCATGTTAATCATGTTTTTTGCATCTCTAACGTCAGTTCCTAAATCACTTACTTTTGTTGATAAATCTGCAATTGTTTTCCAATGCGCTACCACTTTATCAGGTGAGTTTCCGTTCAATGAACTTTTATTAGTAGATGCTTTTACGGCAAACGAAACCTTTTCTCCTAAACTCGTGTATTTCCCTTCAATTTGCTTAAACAGTTGCGCACTATAATTTCCAGGTGCTGCCATATATCCGCTACCGTTTCTGTTAAGATTATTGGCAGAAATAGTGTACGTTGGTTCTGTGGAAAGATTCCAACTAACTCGATTGATTCCTTTACTATTTTTAGCTTTAATTCTTCTAAGAATGTTACCATTTGTATCATAAATGAATACCCATAGTTTAGGTTTTAATTCCTTTAGTTCGGCTTCTAATACAGACCATTCAGGTACGCCAACAGTTCCTTTATTTTTCTCAACTTCTCCTTCTTTCTTTTTACGTTGTGTTGTTTTTGATTGATAACCATTTTTAAGGTAATAAGTAAACTCAACACCATAAGGCGGGTTGTCTGCTATAAAGAAATTATCTCCTTGTGAAGCTTTTCCTCCTCGTCCTAATACACTACGTCGCTTAGACCATTTAGCATCTCTAGGTTTGAATAATTGTGCTTCATTGTCAGTATTAATCTTTCGCAGTGCTGAATAATCGTCTAATATATAAATACCTCTTCCAAATGTTCCTGCAACTAGATCGTTTTCTCTTTTCTGAATGGCCAAATCACGTACAGAAATATTTGGGATTCCTCCTTTTAGTTTTGTCCATGTTTTAGCTCCGTCAAGCGTAAAATATACACCATATTCAGTTCCTAAGAATAGCAATTGACTATTTTCATGATCCTGAACAATGCGCCATAATAACGTACGATCAGGAAGGTTATTTGCAATAGCTGTCCAAGTTTTTCCTTTATTAGAACTCTTGAATAGATATGGTTGGTAATCACCGTATTTATGATTGTCAAACACAGCATACACAACGTTTTCATCATATAAATCAGCTTTAATATCGTTTACAAAGGCAGTTTTTGGAAGCCCGTTAATTTTTGAAAAATCTACTTTTCTCCAGTTTGCGCCTCCATCTTCTGTTACTTGAATGATGCCATCATCGGTTCCAGCATAAATTAATCCTTCTTTCTTTGGTGATTCTGATAAAGATGTAATTGTACTATAACTAGACATTGCATAAATGTCCCATGCATTATCCCATTTTTGTTTTTTTCCATAAAATGGTGTTTGAATACGCTCTTGGTTATTTGTTAAATCACCTGAAATTACTTGCCAAGAATCTCCTCTGTCATCAGATTTCCATACACGTTGTGATGCATGATAAATTCGTTTTGGATTATGCGGACTTACCAAAATAGGAGCATCCCAATTATAGCGTTCTGTTTTTTCACCCAATTCAGGTTGTGGCTTGATATATACGTTTTCACCCGTAATTCGGTCGTGACGATTTAGGTTTCCTTGTTGCCACTGCGCATACATGATATTAGGATTTCCAGGTTCTGTAGCGGGTTGATGACCGTCTCCACCGAGTACAATAAACCAATCTGAATTGCGAATTCCATGTATATTGTCTGTTCTAGAAGGAGCGCCTTGTGTACTGTTGTCTTGCGTTCCACCATAAACATAATAAAAAGGTTCAGCATCATCTACGGCTATTTTGTAAAATTGCGTCACAGGCAAATTGTCAATAAACTTCCAGTTTTTTGTTCTGTCGAAGCTTTCATACAAACCACCATCGCAACCTACTAAAATATAATTAGGATCATCTTTTTTGAAAGCTACAGCATGATTGTCAACGTGCTTTTCTGATTCATTCATCTGAGTAAACGTTTTTCCGCCATCAAATGATTCTAACATATAATTATTCGCTAAGTATAAATGATCAAATTTATGTGGAGAAACATATAATTCTTGATAGTAATGAGGACCCGTACCACCAGCAACGGCATCACTCATTTTTTTCCATGATGTACCTTTATTTTCACTTTTATACACACCACCTTTTCTTCTATCTAATTCTATGGCTGCGTAGATAACGTCAGGCTTCTGTGGAGAGATAGCCAAACCAATTTTCCCCATATTGCTGCTTGGTAGGCCATTGCGCAACTTCATCCAAGTTTCGCCACCATTTGTTGATTTATGAATAGCTGTTCCTGGACCACCGCCTAAATACCCTGCAACTGTTCGATGACGTTGCCAAGTAGCTGCATACAATACATCCGGATTTCTAGGATCAATCAACATATCAGTTGCACCAACCCATTTTGCATCGCCAAGTGTACGTTTCCATGTGTTACCGCCGTCGGTTGATTTGTACACACCTCGTTCACCACCACTACTCCATAATGGTCCTTGTGAAGCAACCCACATGATGTTAGAATCTGTTGGATGGATGATAATTTTTGATAAGTGTTCGGATTTTTTAAGTCCCATGTTTTTCCATGACTTACCGCCATCTTCACTTTTATAAATTCCATCGCCATAACCAATATGTCTTCCTCCATTATTTTCTCCTGTTCCTACCCAAACAATTTCTGGATTTTGTGGATCTAGTGTAATACAACCCATGGAGTAACTTACTTGACCATCAAATATAGATTTCCATGTAGTTCCTGAGTTTTCGGTTTTCCATACGCCACCAGAAGCAACTGCCACATACCAAACGTTTTCGTTATTTGGATGAATGACAATGTCTGCAATTCTACCAGACATCAATGCAGGACCAATGCTTCTAAATTTTAAACCATTATATATGGAACTTATGTCCTTTTTTTTGTCTTTTCCTTTGTCGTTTTTTTGTGCAAAACTGGTTGTGGCTAACATGAGAAATGCAAAAGTTATGCTTAGTACTCTTGTCATTTTTTTTAGGTTGAGTAATTTAATCATTTTGGTTTTTAGATTGATCATCGACGTTTATGTCGAAATGGTTTCGTTTTTCTTTTTAATACTTCAGAGAGTTGCTCTTGAAGGAGTTTATTCTCTAAAAATAAAAGAAATAAAAATAGTTGTGTTACGGTTTTTAAGGATTTAACATAATGTGTTTATGTAGTGATTTTAGTTTGCCTTTTTTACCGTTTCATCTAACCATTTAAAGAATTCTCGTTGCCATACCAAACTGTTTTGTGCTGACAGTACCCAATGGTTTTCTTCTGGGAAATATAAAAGTTTTGATTTTATGCCTTGCAATTGTGCTGCTTGAAATGCTTCTAGTCCTTGCCCAATTGGAACTCTAAAATCTTTTCCTCCTTGAATGATTAAGATTGGCGTATCCCATTTGTCCACAAAGTTAATTGGGTTAAATTCTTTGTATGATTTTTGGGCTGCTGCATTCGTTTTATCCCAATAATTTCCTCCAAGATCCCAATTCACAAAGAATAATTCTTCCGTAGTTCCGTACATGGATCTCCAATTGAAAATTCCATCATGAGAGATAAATGACTTAAATCGACCTTCATGTCTTGATGCTAAGTAGAAAACAGAGTAACCGCCATAACTTGCACCAACACATGCCATTCTATCCTTATCTACATATGATTCTTTGGCAACATCATCAATAGCTGCAAGGTAATCTTTCATGTTTTGTCCACCATAATCTTTAGAGATTTGTTCATTCCATTCCACACCATGACCTGGCATTCCTCTTCGGTTTGGTGCAACAACAATATAACCGTTTGCAGCCATCAATTGGAAGTTCCAACGGAAGGAATAAAATTGAGATAATGCGCCTTGCGGACCACCTTGACAATATAAAAGTGTAGGATATTTTTTAGTTGGATCAAAATCTGGTGGATAAATTACCCACGTTACCATATCTTTTCCATCGGTAGTTTTTACCATTCGCTTCTCTATTTTAGACATTTTGATGTCTTTGTAGATATCGTCATTTGCTTGGGATAATTGTTTCATGACACCAGTTTTGATATCTAGATTGTAAATCTCCGTTGCATGATTCATGTCACGTCTGTTCACGATTAAATAGTCTCCACTTTGCCCTATGATGCCATTTACATCAAACTGACCGCTAGAAATTTGTCTAGGTTTTGATTTTTTATTCTTGCTAGTTGGCACATCAATTTCAAAAGCATGAACTGTTCCGCCGACAGGTGCATTAAAGTAAATTTTTGATCCATCATCACTCCAAATAAATCCATTCACGGTACCGTCCCAATTTTCTGTAAGATTTACAGTTCCATTAGGCAACCTGACAATGATATCATTTTTATCAGATTCGTATCCATCTCTTTTCATTTGCAACCAAGCCAATGTTCCTTTTGAAGAAAATGCAGGCTGTGTATCATAACCTTTATTGTTTTCTGTGAGATTAGTGGTCTGTTTTGTTTCTATATTATATTCGTAGATGTTTGAATTTGTGCTGACCGCATATGCTGTGCCTTCTAATTTTTTGGTAACGTACAATACTTTTTTAGAATCAGGACTCCAAATATAGTCTTCATCACCGCCAAATGGTTGTTGTGGGCAGTCATATGGTTCGCCTTCCATCAAATCAATTCCGTCATCATTTTCATCCGTAGCAGATTGAATAAATACATGGCTGAATGATCCATCTTCCCATTTGTCCCAATGTCTGTAATTGAGTTGATCATAAATATACACATTGGAATTAGGAACATCTTCATAGTGATCATTACCACTGACTTTTTTGATTTTTACGTCTTTCGCGATTAATTTCCATTTTCCGTCTGGTGATATGTTTTTGTCTTTTACTTGATTCCCAACTTCTTCTAAAGTTTTTATAGATCCTCCATTAACAGCCACAGAAAATACCTTACTGGAGCGTTCATTCGTTTTTATATCAAAAGCTGAGGTTTTGTAAATTACGTGTTGTCCGTCAGTAGTGAGTCCGACAGCAGAAATTCTATTCAATTCGATGAGTTGTTTAGGTGTCATTACTTTCGATTGGCTGAATCCAAGAGTTGTCATAAAAGTGTAGCTTAATATTAGAAACAAAATTTTTTTCATGATCAATGTTTTTGAGGTTGGATGGTTATGTTAAGAATCTGTTTTATATTAAAATATAGTTTTCATTATACTAGATAATTAAGATTTAAATATCCGACGCTTATGCATCAAACAAACGCAAGTCGTTATTAATTTTTAAATCAGGAATGCCTTCGTATTTACCTTCTAAATAGTCTTTTTCAAAAGAAGCATCTTTGCGAATCTTTTTATCATATAAAGATTCTAAAGAAGTGACGCCGTATTGATCTTTTTCGGCAATAAGGATTTGATCACGTCTAAACAGTTTTCGTTTCGAGTTGATTAACGAAGAATTGTGTGAAGCAAAAATAAGTTGTGCGCCATGCGGATTATTTTCTTTAGAGTTGAACAATTCCACAATCGATTTACTCAAATGCGGATGTAATTGTGCGTCAAACTCATCAATAATTAAGGTTTTTCCGTGTAATAGCGTATCGATTATTGGGCCAGAAAGCGCTACATATTTTCCCGTACCCAAAGATTCATTCACAAATAGATTGAAGTAGATATTATCTATTTCGTCATTATTTTCATCATAAATAGTGTGTTTTGTGCTTACTACAACATTTTCTTCATCAGACTCCAAAATCATCTTTCTTATTTCCTTTGGAACGTTTCCTTTTTCTAAAATTTCCTCAGTCAATTTAAAACGTTCTACTTTTGTTTCGGTAAAACCTAAATCGGCACCAGCAATAAAATTGTCTATATATTTCTTTTTTTCAGGATCGTCCATCATATCAATCGTAAAATTGACTGTATAACGATCTTGCATTCCTGAAATGTATTGCACATTACTTAATGCTTTTAAAATTGATATTGCTGTCGGAATATTAAACTGAGCACATACTGAAAGAAATAATGCATTTTTACGAGTGATAGACGTTAAATTTGTGCTAGCTGCATCATATTTTTTTGTAACCTTTATTTCTTGAAGTGCTCTTTCAAACAAAAGTTGTTCCTTATTTTTAGTAGTAGCATACAACCACTCTTTGTGAATTTCGGTATCGTCTACCTCAAAACCATATCGATATTTAATAGCATCGTGAATAAAAACAAACTCAAAAAAACTAGGTTTTTCAATGGTTTCTGTCGATAAACAAAACGGCTGTACTTCTATAGGTTCGTCTGCTTGCGAATCTTTCGACGAATTAATTGTAAACTTTCGTGCAAAATTTATCGCCTTAAATAAATTACTCTTTCCGTTAGAATTTGCTCCATAAATAACCATACTCTTCAAAAGCGTCAAGTTTTTTAATGGCGCATCATACAAGTTGGTATTTCTTAATTCAGTAAGCGAAGTCGCAGTGAAATCAATAGAGGTTCTATTTTTAAATGATAAATAGTTTTCTACTGTGAATTTTACGAGCATTTAGGTAATATTTTTAGGTTATGCATTACAAATATATCATTTTATACGAAAATATCGTACAAAAACACCTTTTTTATTTTGGTTAGGTGAAATAAAAGTCTATATTTGTACGTGTTTTTCTCATAAAAGATAATTTTTTTATTGAAATAACATGAATTTGAATAGAATCATCGTAAATCTCGCATAGATTGTTTAAAATATGTTTGGTTGCTGAAAATGATAATTCAAACATAAAGGAATCAGTGGGTTAGCTGATTCTTTACAACATAGATTTTAATATAAATTACACTATAAAGAAAGTTAATGATAAAGAGAGAATTTCCTTTTTACCGACAGTTAGACCAAATGGATTGTGGACCAACGTGTTTACGTATGGTAGCAAAACATTTTGGACGCGCATATGCTATTGATTTTCTGAGAAAGAAAGCAAATATTACCAGAGAAGGTGTGTCTTTAGGAGGAATTGCTGAAGCTGCCGAAGAAATTGGATTGCATACACTAGCGGTAAGTGTTGATTATAAAACATTGGTTGATGAAGTTCCGTATCCGTGTATTGCACACTGGAGACAACGTCATTTTGTGGTAGTTTATAAGATAAAAAGAAATACAGTATATATTGCAGATCCAGCACATGGATTGGTAAAATACTCTAAAGAAGATTTCTTAAAAGGTTGGATAGGAAGCAACGCAGATCCTGAGAATGCAGAAGGATATTTGCTTTTATTAGAACCTACTCCTGAGTTTTACGAAATGGAGAAGGAAGAAAAGAAAGAATACGGATTTAAGTTCTTATTCTGGTATTTTAAGCCTTATAAGAAATACATAATGCAGTTGGTTTTAGGACTCATCGTCGGAAGTTTGCTGCAATTAATATTTCCTTTTTTAACACAATCCGTCGTCGATTACGGTATTAATTATCAGAATAAAAACTTTGTATTTCTGATATTAATTGCCCAATTAACGCTGTTTATATCGCAAACCACCGTAGAACTGATTCGAGGTTGGATTTTACTCCATATGACGAGCCGGATTAATATTAACCTGATCTCCGATTTCTTAATCAAGCTGATGCGATTGCCTATTGCGTTCTTTGATTCCAAAAATACAGGAGATATCATTCAGCGTATATACGATCACAACAGAATTCAGAGTTTCTTATCGTCAACAACGTTAAATACACTGTTTTCTGCCTTTAACATGATTATTTTTGGAGCTGTATTGGCATATTACAACATGCAAATATTTGCCATATTTTTTATTGGCTCTGCGTTGTATATTGGTTGGACATTACTCTTCATGAAAAAGAGAGCGGAACTCGATTATAAACGATTTGATCAATCTTCTGATAACCAAAGTAGTTTGTATCAATTGATTTCTGGAATGCAAGAAATTAAATTGAACGGTTCTGAACGTAGAAGACGTTGGGAATGGGAAGCAATTCAAGTGCGTTTATTCAAAATTTCGATTAAAGGCTTAGCGCTTTCGCAGACACAAAATACAGGTGGGCGATTCATTAACGAATTAAAAAATATTATCATCACTTATATTGCGGCTACTTCAGTAATTGACGATCCGTTATTTACCTTAGGTATGATGCTTTCCGTTCAGTATATTATTGGACAATTAAACATGCCAATTAATAACTTTATCACCTTTATTCAGTCTGGACAAGATGCAAAAATCAGTTTAGAGCGTTTATCTGAAATTCATAATAAAGATGATGAAGAAGATCGTTTTGAAGAAAACATCAAAGAATTGCCAAACGATAAAACCATCAAGCTTACTAATGCAAGTTTCCGTTATGGAGGAAAAAGTTCGCCATTAATCTTAGATGATTTAACCGTAGACATTCCTGAAGGAAAAGTAACGGCAATTGTTGGAGCTAGTGGAAGTGGGAAAACTACATTGATTAAGCTGTTATTGAAATTCTATGAGTTTAATGAAGGTTCTATTCATATTGGTCCGCACAAATTGGGTGATATGAGTACTAAAACATGGCGTAAAGCATGTGGTTCAGTAATGCAAGACGGTTTCTTATTTGGAGATACAATCGCGAGAAATATTACAGAATCTGATTCTGAGGGAATTATAGATAAGCAGCGTTTAATTCACGCAGTAAAAGTTGCCAATATTGAAGATTTTATCGAAGAGTTACCATCAGGGTATAATACAAAAATTGGATCCAGTGGAGTAAATGTTTCTGGAGGACAAAAGCAACGTATTTTAATTGCACGTGCTGTATACAAAGATCCAAAGTATATTTTCTTTGATGAAGCTACAAGTGCTTTAGATGCTAACAATGAAAAAGTAATTATGGAAAACTTACAGGAATTCTATAAAGGAAAAACAGTAGTTGTTGTAGCACACCGTTTGAGTACTGTAAAAAATGCAGATCAAATTATCGTACTAGACAAAGGAAAGATTATTGAGCTAGGAAATCACGAAGAATTAACCGCAAAACGCGGAGCATATTATACGTTAGTAAAAAATCAATTAGAGCTAGGAAACTAATATGGCTAAGAAGAAAGACGAAAAAAAGGAAGAAGAAAAGAAAGAGCAAAGACGCAAAAAAATCAATGATTTGGACGAACGTTCCGATCAGGTGAAAGAAATTTTGGGTCAGGCTCCAAATTGGGTAATCCAATGGGGAATTTCGGTAGTGTTTATCATTATCATCCTCTTTTTGATAGGATCAGCATTGCTTAGTTATAATGATATTATTCCTGCAAGAGTTACGATTACTTCAGAAAATCCGCCTGCACATTTAACTGCAAAAGCTGCTGGGAAGTTAACAAGTATTTTTGTAGAAGCTGGTCAAAAAGTAGAAGCAGACCAAGTGTTAGCCGTAATTGAAAATACAGCTAATTTTGAAGATGTACAATTGCTTAAAGAAAAATTGCAAAGCTTTGTGCCACGTCAGAGCGATTTTGATTCATTGAACTATATACTTCCTCCAAAATTAAAATTGGGGCCCATACAGCCAGTTTATAATGCATTTAGAGCGCAATATCTGAACTATTTAAACTATACAACGTTTAGTGAAGATAAAAATCAAGCAGCTAACATAAATTTACAATTAGGCAGAGTTCGTAACAGATTGAGAAATAGTGAAAACCAATTGGATTACTATAAGACAGAATTAGCGAATGCTAAAAAACGTTATGAAAAGTTTAAGCGATTGTATGCAAGTCAAAGTGTTGCAGAAAGAGAGTATAAAGATCAAGAAAATGCATACCTAAGTGCAAGACGTTTGTATGAAAGTTTGCTGTCGAGTATAGAAAATGATAAAAGTTCAATCTTAACTTTACAAAATAATCTGCGTCAAGCTTCTGTTGGCGATAAAAGTTCGGAAATTTCTACCGATCAAAACTTAGAGCAAGCTAAGCAAGATTTAGAAAATCAAATTTTACAGTGGGAGCAACAGTTTGTACTAAAATCGCCTATAAAAGGAGAAGTGACCGTTTTTGATATTTGGTCTAAGTATCAAAATGTGAATATAGGCCAAGATTTATTCACAGTAATTCCAGACAAGATAGAAGGTATTATTGGACGTGTGTCATTCCCGGTACAAAACTCAGGAAAGATTAAAGTTGGTCAAAATGTAATTATCAAATTAGATAGTTATCCGTACCAAGAATGGGGAAGTTTAACAGGAGAAATTATTAATATATCTGGTGTGCCTCAGTTAAATCCGCAAGGTGGACCGCCAGCGTATGTAGCTTATTTAAAAGTAGAATCATTAGAAAGTTCTTTTGAAAAACCAATCGATTTCAAACAAGAAATGGAAGGTACTGCAGAAATCGTAGTAGAAGAATTAACAGTAATGCAAAGAATCTTCTATCAATTGCGAGAAGTATTTAGTAGAAAATAATAAAACAGAAATAACGATGTTTACATTCTTTTTTTTCATTATAAAAATCCTTTCAGGCAGCTAACCTGAAAGGATTTTATATTTTTAGCAAGGAAATGCACAAGATAAAATGGCTTGTGTATTACATGTTGGGTCATTTGTTCCGCAATTGTTTGTTCCACAACCATTTGTTCCAGGGCAGTTTGCAGAAACGACACATCCTGTTAAAGGTCCTGTAAAAATACATTGTGGCGCTGTAGATTCTCTATTACCACCTTTCGCGTTTGCTTTGTTTAATTCCGCAATTTTTGACTTTGATAAGTTTAACTTGTTTAATCCTAACTTTTGTTTTTTCATAATCTAAATTTTTGGTTAATAAAAAATACAATTAGAAAGATATTAAGGGAAGACTATAATAAACTAGCAAGCTTCGAGACAGCTAATAATTTGTCTAGTTTGTGTTGGTGGAGGGCAAGTTCCGCTTGGGCATCCATTGGTTCCGCCACATTGGTTAGCTGCACTACAATTTGCAGTTACATCACAGGTGTCATCGTAGTAACCTGTTGCGATACAAAAAGGATTTGTAGATTCAGTGCCCCAACCTCCTTTTGCATTTAGTGTATTTAATTCTGCAACTCTTGATTTTGTTAAACTCAACTTGTTTAATCCTAATTTTTGTTTTTTCATAATCTAAATTTTTTAGTTAATAAAAAATACATCATTAGGTATTTTGGGGAAACACTGTCCATAAAGATACCAAACAAACTCATTAGAACTGATGAAAGAATTGTTAATTAACAAAAAAAGCCTTTAGCAAATTGCTAAAGACTTTTTTGAAATTATATTTGTTTAGTTGTTTTCAACCTCCTGTATCTAGTCCATTACCTGGTTTAGGGTCTATTGTACGTCCGCCAATGGTGTTAGTTACTGTATCACATTGATTACGCATTGATTTTATGCATTCTTCATTTATTGTTTCAGGTGGCGGTGGCGGTGGCACTGTTGTGCAGACACCATTGGTTGCTCCTCCGAATAGGATATGGGGATTTCCTATTCTGGAAATTTTCACTTTTTTCAGTTTTAGTGATTTCATAATAATCTTTGTTTTAGTTCAACGAGATAAATGTCTAAAAAAAAAGGCAAATATTTAAGAGTTGATAGTGATATTTTATAAAATGTCACTTATGTATCTGTATGATTTTTAAGGCTTTTGATATAGTATGATGGATACATGTCTGTTTGTGCTTTAAAGGCTCTAGAAAAGGTTTCCGAACGCTTAAATCCAAATTCTTCAGCAATGGCTTTAATAGTATACGAACGTAACTTGGGATCATTTTTAAGTCTAATCAATGCGGCATTGATGCGTAATTCTGAAAGATATGCTTTGAATGATTTCTCTTTATGGCTATTAATTACATTTGATAAATAGGTGGTATTTGTTTTTAATTTTTTTGCTACAAAACCCAAGGTACAATCTTGTCGTAAATACAATTCCTTTTCTTCAAAGACGGCTAAGTCTTTTAAAATTTGCAAAGCATTTTCGTCGGTTACGGCACTAGAAGATTCTTTCGAGATGATTTTTGGAGCTACTTTTTCTTTGGGTTGTTCTAGTTGTTCAATTGTGACTAGTAATTCCTGAAAACGTTTTTTGTTAATCTTTTGTTTTCGTTTAAACCAGATAAAAAATCCAATAAGTATTACTAAAAGGATGACTGAAGCACTATATAAATATGTTGTGTTTCTATCTAAGGAATCAATTTCTTCTTGAAGCGGAACGATGTCATGTTCTTTATGAATTCTGTTATTTAAAGAAATATCGAGGCTATCATTTTTTTCATCTAATTCATAATATTTAATAGAATATTCTGAGGCTTTTTTATTGTTTTCTGTTGCTGTATATGACAACTGTAAATACTTATATGTTTCCTTTTGCTCTGCAAAATCTAACTTGAATTGATTAGAAATATCAAGGGCTTTTTTTAAATACTCTGTCGCTTGGTGGAATTTTTCTAATTCATAAGAGTTTTTCCCAATATAAAAATAAGGTGTTGCCAAATTTGATAATTCGTTTGTACTAATAAAGTAAGCTTCTATTTGTTTACAGATATCTATACTTTGTTTGTAATTTTTATTTTGATATTTAATAATAGCTTTATTCATAAAAGCCCAAAAATAGGCGTCAGGGAATTCTTCTTTGGGAGAAAGTTTTAAAGCTAAATCGTTATATGGTTGCGCTTTTTTAGGTTGTTTGATTCTTAAATATGTATCTGCTAACTGCATAAGAATAGTATGCTTACTTGCTCGTTTTTTTTCATCATTAATATCGGATTCCTCTAAAACTTTTAAGTTTTCCTCTAAAATATCAATAGCCTCCTTATAATCTTTATGAATTTTTTTGATCAATGCTATGTTGATGGCAATTTTAGATAAGTGTATTGGGTTTTTTGTAAGTTTAGCATATTTTCTAGCTTTGAGATATTGGTTTAAAGCTTTGTTACTTTTATTAAGATCAAAGAAGTTATTTCCCTTTAGACTATAGCTTTTGTAAAGTAATATATTGTCATTAAGTCGTGTAGCAATGCGAATGACTTCATCTGTATCTTCAATGGATGCTGTGTATTCAGTTAATGAGTATTTAGCACGTGCGACATTGTACTTTGCCAACGCTGTTTTTTCTTCTTCATTATTCTTTTTTGCCAGTTGGTACGCAGTTATAGCGTAAGTTTTGGCTTTAGAAGGATTTTTATAGAAAGAATCATTATACAATTTAGATAACTCCTCATATGATTTCCCTTGTAAAGAATCTGTTTGTGCATTCAGCGAAAGCGAACAGCAAAAAAGAAGCGCAATGATGATAAAATAACGTATTGAAAAAGATGATTTTGTAAGATACATTCTTGAAGTATTTAGGGTCAATCAGTCTATACAAGTATAACGGTTTTATACGTAGAAAAAAAATAAGTAGGATGAAAGGTGATTCCTTTCGTGCAAAAGAATTGGAATAAAAAAAGTCCAGCAATTTGCTAGACTTTTTTTGGTGTTATAATTCGATAAATTACTTGTTTTTATTTTTGTTCATGTGCTTTTTACGCGCAATCATCGATTTGTAGTAACGATATAAGAAATCGTAACATACCATTTCATGAATACGGTTTTTAGATTTAAACAATCGGTTCATTAACATATGCAGATAACTTCCCATTAAGTCATTGATAGGCATCATGAGCGTTTCGTCTTCTTTGTGCTTTATGATAGCCGCCGCAATGTCCTTGATTCCGTCTTCTTTTTGTTTTAATACGTCTAAGATTGGTTCATAATCAGGGTTCTCTTCCGCAGTAAATACCATAAACTCTTCAATCTTTTTGCGTTCGGCTCTGAATTTGTCATCCAATTGCTTTTTTAGTGGTCGCCCCATTCCAAATTCGTTTCCAAATCCAGTTTTTAAACGATCCATGATTGCTAACTTTTCATCGTCATTATACCCGTAACTGGTTAAATGCGAATCCATAGCTCTGATAGAAAACAACCAGCGCAATTCTTCGCCTTCGTCACCTTCAATCATGTCTACAAAATCTACAATCATTTTACTATCGTGATAAAACATAGCTTCTGCCAATTCCATTGTATTGGCTCCGTAACGTTCTATTTCTCGTTGATAGGTGTCAATTTGAATTTTATAAATTAAATCCTGATCGATAAATTCTTTAAATTTTGGATACAATCCGTTGATGATCATTCCAACATTTTCAGGTTTTGTGTAGTGAAAACGTACACGTACATGATGTTTTGGATCGGCATATCGGATAAAAAACCATTTATCGATAATTCCGTGTGCGATAAGCTGTTCTGCAACAGGTTTGATAATCTCCGTTAACACAGCATCACAGGTTTTTGGTCCTGTATAAATTTTATAATACAGCCAACTGTCTCCTAAGATAAAATTTCTTTGTATTTCGTTACTCATTGCTCTGCTTGCTTTGTGTTAATTTTTGTTCGTTATAAAATGAAATTACTACTTGATTGGTGTAATATTCATCTCCTTCTTTTACTACGCCGCGTTCACTGAATAGGAATTCGGTAAGTTTAAATGAACCTCTTTTACTTACGGTGTTCAGTAACATACGAACAGAGGTAAGGTTTTCAAAGTTTACAAGCAATTCATTATCTCCATCGGCAAGCATGACATATTGCGGAATTTTTAAGCTTTCGCGCAATGTTTGTATGGCTTCCGTAAGTGCATCGTTGTCGTTTTTACTTTTTAGCAATGGCTGAATATGACTCTTCTTTAGGTTCCATGTAGCATCATGAAGAATTAAGTTGTTGAATTCTACACGTGGTAAAAATGGGAAGTCATTGGCAAAAGGACCTAAACCAAAGCCAACTCCACTTCGTATTCCTTGCGTTTGCATGTCGGCTAAGAAGTGATAAATTGGTAACGAGTTGTGAGAGTAATTGTGTGCATTTGTTAAATGTGGAACTACTTCTTTGTTGTTCTTTTTGGAACGTAACAATACTTTACTCAATCCTTTTACAGAAACCATTAAATCGTCAATTGGTAATTGATCTTCTTCATCTTTGATCGATTTTGCTAGGTATGGAATTTCATGTTTACGTAAATCTGGACGCATTAAAATATTTCCAACTCTCGATTCTGGAAGATGCACAATTTCTGCTAAGATTTTTTCTTTGTTCATCTCAGCTTCCATGTCTACCATTTCTTGTGTGTAAGCAAATAACGCCTCATCACCATGACAAAAACGTCCTAGTAAGTTAGCAGCACTCGATCCGCCGCCGCCGCTATATTTAATTTTGTGTTCGCCATTTTCATCTTCTAAAATCTCAATCATACAAGATAAAGTATCTGGAAGATCATTCCAGTTGAGGTCATAATCTTTAAAATCGGCTTCGTTGATGGTGATGACATAATCGTCATTTTTAAAAGCTTGAATGAGTTTGTCTTGAAAGAATGAATTGATCGATGACCAGCGAACTTCCATCATTGGATGTTTTGCTTGTCTGCCAGGAATGACAATATTATCTACAAGTGGATTTACGTCTCCGGCACCTTGATCTTGTTTGTAGCCAATTCCAATTTCAACATCTAAAGCTGTAGAAAGTGGCACTTCGCGTTCTTCGAAACGCTCGTGAAAAGCGTCTCTAAATTTTGTTAATGTTGTTGTGTTCTGTGGAAACGTTAAGCGATTTAGTAACGCAAATCCTTTTTGAATATCTTCTACTACCGATGTACTCAATGTATTTTTGGTATTTTGTAATACCATATCGGTTTGAAACATAAACTTCAATTCAAAGTCAGTTTCCAGTTGTTGCAAAAACTCGCTGAGTTCTAAATATACTTTTGGATTGTTTCCAATAGATTGATCAATCTTATTGATTTTTTTATCTGCTTCTTTCAGCGCTGCTAAGATACCTTCAACACCTTGCAAGCGTTCTAGTACATCACATATTTGTTCTAAGAATTCTGGTCCCGAAACGGAAGGTTCAAGTTCACTAATCAGTAACTGACTAGATACTAACTCTTCTATGAATTCAGTTGATTCTTCAATGGTAATTTCATCATCAACCAGTAATTTCGCTAAATCAGATAAAGAAGCTCCATGCGCAGCTTTTTCTAATACGACAGCCAAATATTCAGTATCATCAACCGCAACAATGTGGTGATGTCTTCTACTGTTAAAATATTTGTATTCTATGTAGCGTAATTGTGGTCCGGCTTTGTATATACTAGAATTTGGAAAAAACAAGAGTTGTTCTCTAATTTTCTTGTTTGTCACTAAATCTTGCGATAGTGCTACCAAGTAGTTCATGTCCAATCGCGTGTGACGCTTATTTTTATCAGAACCTTTAAGTTGAATGTTTGTTTCTTCACCAAATTCTCCTACTGAACATCCTGCAAAAAGTCCAAATGGTGTACATCTGGAAGACATTCTAGAGATATATTTTAAGATAGAATAACGTAGTTTTTCCTCTTTTTTGGCATCGTCCATTTCGCCAGCAAGCCAACGATTCATTTCTTCAAATAATGAAGGTGAAGCTAAAAATAATGCTTCTCTCACTACAGGATTTTCACAAACCGTTCTAAAATCTTCATCAGAGATTTCTTTTTTGGCTGTCAATTCTTGATAAGAAGTGAATGAGAAAAGTGGTGTTCGTAATATATATTTTGAAAAATTCTTATATGGATTTTTACTCATTTGTTTTTAGCTTATCATTAAACATTCATCCCAATTTGTATCGTAATCTGCTAGATAGTCTAGAATTGCTAATCCAATTCCAGCAACTCCTTCTAAGAGTGATACTTCTGGCGCCCAACTTTTGTCAACACCTTTCCACTGCTTGTATCCTGCATATCCGTCTTCAAAAGTACCTTTGTCGATTCCGTCTTGAATCCAAAACTCAAAAGCATCTTTAAAAACTTGATCGCCTGTTTCTTTGTACATTCTGTAGAACATTTGTGCATTTCCATAAGAACCATGACAAACACCAGCATCACGTACCAAACTATCTTCTACTTTGGTTCTTCCGGCAGAATGTTTCAACACTTCTAAAGCAGTATTTCCTAATTCAGAATCGTTCAGGGTTTTTGAAGCAAACCAGAAACGCATCGCTACACCAAGATCACCATAACACCAAGCCAAACGACTTTGTCCTTCTTCGTCGTCAGTTTTATCGGTTACCCAACTTGGGAAAACAGAAAATGGATCTTCTTTAGTAGTTTTAAAGTTTAAGATATACTTGATTCCACCTTTTAACATTGGTTCTGATTTCTCTTTGAAATCATCGTATACATGTAATTTTGTGAGGATTCCTACAATACTAGACATTCCGTGAGAGAGACTTAAGTTGTATCCTCTTTCTTTGGTTTCTATGCTTAATTCAGATTCCCATTTAATTTTTCCATCACCATCATCTTCCGACATGTCTTCTAGTAAGTCAAGAAACTCTAAAAGAATGGTTTTGTATTTCTCTTTTAATTCGTTTGATTTTGTATTTCTGTAGCGGTTTACAAAGTAAAAAGCATATCCGATGGCTCCGTGAAGAAAATCGTAGTTTCCATTCTTCATATCGGTTACCATGAATGTATGAATATATTGATCTAATTCTGGTAATAAATCGTCATTATCAGCATCCATAAACTCTTCTTGTTCCAAATGATCTAAAACCCATCCTGCTCCTGCAATACCAGTACAAAAAGTTGGATAACTGTAGCCTTCATTAATTTTATCGATACAATCTGTAAGCATTTCTACACCGATATCGGCGTGGTCATCAATATCTAAATATTTTGAATAGTAAAACTCAAATAAAGCGATACCAGAAAGTCCTGCTAATACTCCAATTTGAGATTCTTCTTTGTATTTTGATTTAATGATTAGGTCAATTTCTTTTAACTTTTTTTCTAATAGCTCCTTATTCATAATTTTTTAAAATAATTCAAGTTTTGGTTTACTTCAAATTAAAGGCTTTTTTTATACTATAACAAGCACAGAATGGAGTATATGCAATAAAAAACAAGATAAGTTATCGAAATTTATAAAAACGCACTAAAAAACTGTATTATTTTAACTCTTTTAGTAATTTTTTAGCTTTTTGATAATTGTAGTTGTTAGGATCTGAAACTAATTTCTCTAATACTTTCTTAGCATTTTTAGCATCGTTTTGTTTTAAATAGGTAAGAGCAGTATACCAATATCCTTTGTGATGATCGAAAGTATCACTATTTAACAAAGCATCAAAAGTTTGAATAGCTTCATGATAGTTGTCAAGTTCTAAATAAGAAACTCCAATATACAACTGAATTTTAGGATCGTACGTAGCTGTTTCGTGTTCGTGCTTTTTGAACGCAGTTAAGGCTTCTTTGTATTTTTCTTGTTGAAATAAAGTTGCAGCTTTTGCTAAATTAGTATTGGTATCACTTTTCGTTTGGAAAGATGGTAAAGAATTCCAATCATGATATTCTGTAAATGCATCAGTTGCAGTAATTGATTGCATGAATGTAAAATAGAACAATGTCATTATTGCTGCAATAGCAACTGCTGAAGAAATATAATAGAAGTATGTTTTTCTGTTTTTAGTAACTTGAGGAGTATGAGCTTCTTGTTGAATGTCACGTATTTTTTTAGATAAATCGACAACATCATCTGTTCTAAATTCATTTGCAAGTGCTTTTAGCTCTTTAACTGTGGCATTCGTTTTTACATTCCATGTATCTTCATTATACACACTTTCTAGAGATGAAAATGTGTCCACAAACGATGCAAGTTCAGCATCATTTTTTAATAAGGCTTCAAAAGCAGTTTTTTCATCTTCTGACATCTGATTGTTCAAATACGAAGCAATTTGCTCATATGATTGTTCATCAAAACTCATAATTTCTTTATTTTGGAAAATGCAGCATCTTCCTGAATTAGCTTGGTTAATTTAGCTTTACACTTAAAAACACGTTGTCTAGCAACTACTTTAGACGAATACGAAAACGTATCTACAATTTCATCATACGAAGTTCCATTAAACAAAAGTGTCAGTACTTTTCTACAATTTTCAGAGAGCAATTGAAACTTTTTTATGTACAATTCCCACTGTTCTTGTTCTAGTAATGCAAAAGCATTTTCTGTTTCTTTATCCTCAAGTTCAACAACCTTTGATTTTGTTACCCGTTTTTTATTTAATTCTCTTCTCCAAAGATTTTTACAAGTAGTAAAAAGATAGGCTTCAAAAGATGATTTTATCACTAATTCTCTCTTTTTGAGTCTAATGTATAGTTGAATCAACGCGTTGTGAAAAACATCTTCAGCATCAGATAAAGATCCTTTATTTTGTAAAACAAACGTTTTCACTTTAGCAAAAAACTGATTATATATTTCTTGCAATACAGTTTTTTCTCCTGAGCGAAGTCCTTCAATAAAATGGTCATCATTTAACATAAAAATAGGGTTGACTAGAAAAGCTGTTCTAAAAATACTGAAATAAATCGGGTAACAAAATTTCTTACGCGGAACTATCTCATGAATCGATTCATTCATAGGTGGAATCCGAAAAGCCTATAGCCAAAAAAGAGTAGGAAATAACCAATAACCAAATACAAATTATGAAAAAATTTTATGTTTTTTGCCAATTGTTTTTATTGGGAATAGTTTGTGGTTTTGCACAAGATAATTGTGAAAACTTCAATACATCTCAAGGAAATTGGCAAACCTCAGCAGCAGGAATAACTATAAGTAATAGTGCTCCTAATGCAGATGGAACGAATTATATGAGAGGAACTGATGCTGCAAGTACTACAGGATCTTGGATTTATAATGAAACAGATTACACAGGAAATCTGGGAGATAACGGAGGTACATGCCTTTGTTGGGATTACAAAGTTTTTGATGATAGTGCTGCAGGTTCACCAAACATGAATCCAAGAATTGTAATATATCAAGGAACTGTTACAAATCAAACACTTAGAGCTACTTATGTCTCTAATACTACCATCACAGAAAATAGTCCATGGGTAAATGTTTGTCCACCTTCTATAGTACCAGCAACGAATGCTTTACCATCTGATGCAAACGGAGCATGGGTGATGCCAGCCGGAAGTACAATAGCAGATTGGAACAATTTAATCAGTAATATTTCAGGAGTAGCATTTGGTACAGATGTAGCAGGTTCTTCAACGCAAGACGAAGTATTAGGAATAGATAATTTCTGCGCTACTACATGTTGTGATCCTACTGATTCACCAGCATTTGATATTGAAATCAGTTGTGATAATGGAAATAAATGTGTAACAGTTACCTCAAATGATCCCAATATTCCAAATCATTGGTGGGGATTAATGGAAATTTCAGATTACTCAAATCCAAACGATACTAGTGATTCAAATACAGCTAATAGTGGTACGCCAGTGACCTTAATTACAGGACAGAGTAGCGCTACTTTTTGTTGGTTAGATTTATCTAAACGATATTACATAAAACATGGGATTTGGGATCCAGGATGTTATACTTGGAGAGAAGTAAGGACTCCTGTACCTAATTTTGAAGCAGATGCTGTATTCCATTTTGAAGATGAAAATGACAATATAAAAGATGAATTTTGTTACGGAGAAGACGTTATTTTAGATGGAACTGCATCACAAGGAGAAAACAGATACTATATTGATGCTTGGAGAAGACCAATAGGAACTAACGGCAACTTTAATTGGTATGCTGGATTAGGATGGACATTAAACTCAACAGTTGGAGAAGTTAATCTTTCACAAGAATTTGCTAACTTAAGTAATCCTAGATATTTTGAGCCAGGCTTCGAATATGAAATCAAACTGGCAGTAATGAACCTTGATGATTGTATTGGATGGACTCCAGTGACACACACTTTTACAGTGGTATGTTGTGATGACTTTTTAGATGCTTCATTCCACTCACAACAAGCAACTACAGGGAATATAGAAATTTTAAGTTTTGATTTATATGACAATGTAAATGCAACACATGAATGGTTTATTCTTTCTAGTCCTAATCAAAATGGCGGACCTTATACGCCTGTATTAAACACAACTTCAACAGGACCAGCACCATTTACATTCCCAATAAACGCTCAATCTGGATTATTTTACACCGTTATTCATAGAGTTACGACGCTTTGCGGGGAAATTTGCTCAACAAATGTGCATTATTATACCAGAGGTGAAAGCATAGGTAAAAGCTCATTATACATAGCAGATGTAGAAGATAAATGTCAATTAATTGATGAAGTATTTCCTGAGTGTCAAGCGCCAACGAATCTAAGATACGATTGTAAAAGAGCTCAGTTAAGTTGGTCTGGTGATCCTAATGCTGATTATGTTGTTCAAGTTAATTGGGGAGATCCAACATGTTGTAGAACATCTGGAAATAACCCAGTTTCTATAAGTAGAAATGTACGTGGTACTTCTTTTACACTACCATTCATTCATGAATCAAGATGCTTTAGTTGGAGAGTTGGAATACGATGCAAAGACGGAACCATAAAATGGTCAAGACTCATATGTTCAGATTGTATTACAAGACCAGATGAAGACGGTCCTACAAAACCAGTAGATGCGGATGTGAAAACAGAAGCTAAAATTTCACCAAATCCTAATGACGGTAATATGAATATTGAAATTTCTGGAAGAGACAAAACAGACTTTACGTTAAATGTATATCGTTTTGATGGAATCTTAGTGAAAACTTTCGATAAGAATCGTATTGAAAATAAATTAACAACCATCACTTGGAATGGTAAGTCAGTTTTAACACCAGGAATGTACTTCTTTGTAATTACTACTGATAAAGAAACAGTGACCAAGAAAGTTATTGTAAAATAAAAATAACCAAGTATAACTCATGAAAGTTCCAGTCAATTTTAATTGACTGGAATTTTTTTATGCTGAAAACTCTAACAATCAATAATGATTAATGTGTGATTGGTAAATATTTGATAAACAATAGTTTTGAGTGGATTTTTAAACTTTTGTGTAATAAATTGGGTAACAAAAATTCATCTTGTTAACTATCTCATGAATTGATATCATTCAATAGGCAGAACCTGAAAAGCCTGTAACCAAAATAGAGTAAGGAGTAACCAAAAAATCAATATCCCAATTATGAAAAAGATGCTTTACTAACACAGAATTAGTACAGCAAAAAACAAAAAAACCAATTGATAGAATAAATTTAATAATGCAAGAGAATTCGAGCTAGTTGTAACGCACTTGAATTTTTACCATACCTAAACCAATCATTATTATACACTTAGTATTAATTTAAACTTTAAGAAATATGAAAAAAGTAATAGTATACTGTTTTGCATTGCTATTGATGACTTTAGTAGGTTGTCAAAAAGAAACACTACATCTAGAAGAAACTGAAATTGCTAAAGAAACGGAAATCACTCAAAAAGGAGGTGCCTCAAATACTGCAGATACTCGAGGTAATGAACTTGTTATTTTATATGAAGATGGTACTACAGAAGCAGAAAAAGTGTTGAAAAGGGCAGAACATAACGTAGAATCCTATAAAAAATGCGAATGTGCAGATCCTAATTTAGAATTGTGGATTTTTTCAAAAGGAGAAGTTTCTGGTGATGGAGGCTTGGAAGAAAAAAAACATGTTATCAGGAGTGGTGGCGGAGTTGAAGGCGCAGACTACAATCCAAACATCAAAATACAAGATGACGTATTTATCGATTTTGGAGGTTTTGGAAGTACTGAAGATGCCTTATTAAAAAGAGTAAGTGCCAATCAAGGAGTTACTGTGGCTATTTTAGACACAGGTGTCATGTATGATTATCCTGGATTTTCCTCACCGTTTTTATACAATAGCGGACAAGATGCTTGTTCAAATAATGGATATGATGATATGTTTGGTTGGAATTTTGTGGATGAGGACAACAATCCATATGATAACCATACAGGAAGGCATGGAACCATAGTATCAAGTCTAATTGCTTCCAAATTTGAAAATGCAAATATTGATTACCAAATTTTACCTGTAAAAGTAGCAAGTAGAACAGGGAATATACGTTATTTTGATGGTTTATGTGGATTTCAGTATGCCGCAAAAAAACCAGGTGTAAATATTATAAACATGAGTTTTGGTTGGTATAACCATGAACGCGAATTATTAGAAAAATTTATACTTGATGCAGAAGATATTTTAGTCATTACCTCTGCTGGAAATGATGGTATAAATAATGATACAACTCCACACTATCCTTCATCGTATGATTCTGATAATATTTTAGCGATTGCTGCTTTAGGCGCACGTAATTCTCAAGGAAGTAACACAAATGCAAATATTGGAGGATCTTTTGTAGATCTTTATGGTTCAGCCACAAGTAATACTCCTTTGGCAAGTTTCTCAAATAGAGGTTTGTATTCAGTAGATATTGCCGCTCCTGGTGAACACATTCCTTTTTCCTATAACCACCAAACTTTGTACATCAACGGAACATCTTACTCTGCAGCATTAGCCTCAGGATATAGCGGAACATTATATCAAAGCGGAATGTCTGGAGCAGCATTAAGAACTTCTGTCATAACAAATTCTGTATACGATCCAGATTTGTCAGAAATACAATATGCCAAACATATTCCTGAATAAGATATAGTTTAAATTAGGTTTAGGTAATCTTGCATTTAGACTATTTAAAAGAGGAGTGTGAAAACTCCTCTTTTCCTTAACAAAATTTAATATTAAGAAGTCTATAAGATGTACAGAGTACTGTAAGTTGAATTGAGATTTTAAGATTAGTTATTTTACTTACTCAACACCACCGCCATTTTTAATGACATGTTTCTTTTCTCCTCCATTAATTTTGGAAGTCAAGTTAGAAGAAATTTGAAATTGTCTAAATTGTGAAATTTTTTCTTGATTTTTCATAATAATAAAGTTTTATCTATTAATAACTTAAGAAAGTTACTAATTATTTTATAGATTTATAACCATTGCATATTAAACTAACACCTAAGCCTTTATGATTACTTTACGTACAAGAATTCATAAGTTCCCTCTAATTCTACTTTTTCTCTTATCATTGCAATTACTTAAAGCTCAAGACATACAACTATCTCCCTATTACAACCAACAAATTGAAGCAAAAGAGTTGACATTTCATCAAAAAGAAAAACTAGTTGATAGTTTGTTAAAACTTAAAAATATAAAAGTTAATAAAATTGACTTAGCTCAAATTTACTACCAATTATCTATAACAGATTGGACATCAAACTTAGAACGTTCTATTTTGTATGCAGATAAGGTATTGGTAATTGCAGATGAATTAAAAAACTATAAAGAAGAAATATTTTCAAAAACTCTTTGTAATAAAATGTTTTTTCTATTTACAGACGAAAAATTCAATAAGGCATTAAAAGTCAGTCAAGAATATGTAGACTTATATAAGTCAGAAAACACAATACTTGGGAAAGTGTTTTGTTACAGAGGAAATATTTATAGTGAATTGGGAGATTTACAAAAATCTTTGGATAGTTACGATAAATCAATTTACATCTTTAAAAAAATAAAAGATAATGGACGGCTAACGGATGCATACGTAGCCAAATTAGCAGCTTATGTTAGTGTTGAAGATATAACCTATGATGAAAAAATAAAAGAACTTGCTGGAGAGATAAAAAAAATAAAAGAAAGTGCTGATCTCTTCCCTGAACAAGAAATGGCTTTCAAATTTAATATGGGATATTTCTATGATTTTTTAGGAGATTACAAAAAAGCAGGAATTAATTATACAGAAGCCTTGGAAATAGCACTTGAAGAAGAAGATTTTGAAAATGCTTTTGAAATGTATACAAACCTTGGCGTATTATCTAAGAAAGAAAATAACTTAGAAGAGGCATTGCTATATTTTCTAAAAGCATCAGAATATGTTTTTGATAAAAAATATCTCATGGCTTCAAATTCCAACAACTTAGCTGATATTTATCAAATAAAAAACAATCACAAAAAAGCGCTCATTCATTATCAAAATGCAATTACACAAGTATTACAAGCTAAAGAACTCGATTATCAAAAACTACCTAGTTTTGAAGACATCGAACTCTCTCCAAACAAGCTAGATATTCTAGGATATTTAATTGACAAAGCAAATGGCTGGATTGCATATTACGAAGCAGAAAAAAAGCCTGAATACCTTCAATATGCACTAGAAACCTTTACACTTGCCGATCAACTAATCGATGTTATTTATGTTCGAAGTCGTGAAGATTTATCAAAACTATTCTGGCGTAAAAAAAGTGCAGCTTTCTATCCAAATGCTGTGGAGGTTTGTTATCGCTTACAACAACCTGAAAAAGCGTTTTTCTTTATGGAAAAAAACAAAGCGATGTTGTTGCTGGAAAACATGACCAATGCAACAGCAAAACGCTTGTCAAAGCTTCCTGAAAAAGTATTAGAACGTGAACAAAATCTCATCAAAGAAATCAAAGCATTGGAAGCGGAAATTCAAACTATTACAAATCTGAAAAATCAACAAACAGATGTATTGAAAAACAATATGTTCAATTACAAAAAAGAATACAATGCTTTTATAGATTCTCTAGAAATCAACCATCCTAAATACTACAATTACAAGAAAAATATCAATATTGTGACGCTTAAAGATGTTCAAAAAAACTTGCAATCTGATGAAATAGTATTGCAATACATCGTGGGAAAAGAAAAAGGATTTGTAGCGTTAATCTCTGCTCAAAACATTCAACTGAAAGAATTGCCAAATACAAAAACATTGACAACAACGGTAGCGACTTATAAGAATGCAGTTTCGAAACCGTTTGTGAGCAAAAATGACAAAAGTTCCTATCAAACAATTGCTAAAAAACTTTATGAGCAACTCATTCCATTTGGTGATGAAAACATATTTTCACAAAAGCGAATTACCATCATTGCTGATGGAATTTTACAATACATTCCCTTTGAAGCATTGGTAATGCCAAACAATACATATTTCATCAAAAATGCTGAAATTCACTATAACTATTCATTGTCATCGGCAGCGCAATCACAACAAAACAAAACGCAAATAGGAAAAACTTTTATAGCGATTGCACCAACGAAATTCAGAAACAATCAGCATGCCACCTTAAAAACAAGCGCATTAGAATTAAAAAAACTCACAGATATCTTTGAAGCAAATCATTTTCAATATGAAAAAGCAACCAAAGAACAATTTATAGAAGCTTATGGCAATTACAAAATAATTCATCTATCAACCCATGGAGGTATTGATAATACAATTCCTTGGATGGCTTTCTATGACGAAAAAATGACGCTTGACGAATTGTATTTCACCAAGAATCAATCAGAATTAGTCGTATTAAGTGCTTGCAAAACTTCCGATGGAGAACTCAAAAAAGGCGAAGGTGTTATGAGTTTGGCTAGAGGATTTTTCAATGCTGGAGCTAAAAGTGTAGTTTCTTCACTATGGGACATCAATGAAAAAGCGAGCAATGAAATCATTCAAGAGTTTTATAAAAACATTGCCAACGGAGACACAAAATCGGCGGCCTTACAAAAAGCAAAACTTACCTATATTAAAAATAATCAAAACACAAGCGAGGCTTCTCCATACTATTGGAGTGCTTTGACAATTACGGGTGATATAAAACCCATCTATAAAAATGGATATTTGTATATATACTATCTCTTAGGAGCTATACTACTAACAGGAATTGTAGTCTATATTCGATCTAAAAGAAAGACCAAACAAGCAGCATAAAATTAGATGAATCTATATATTTAAACTAATTCGCGTTGTAAATTGACAATCATTTCAGAAACAATCGCTTTCATATCAAACTTAGCAGACCAATTCCAATCATTTGAAGCTACACTGTCATCAATACTTGCTGGCCAGCTATCCGCAATTTTTTGTCTAAAATCTGGTTCGTAAGTAATAGTAAAATCAGGTAATAATTGTGTAATTGCTGCGGCCAATTCTTCAGGTGTAAAACTGGTAGCTGCAATATTGTATGATGAACGAACTTTTATGTCTGTAGATGCAGCTTTCATAATAGAAATAGTAGCATGAACGGCATCATCCATAAACATCATTGGTAACGAAGTATCTTCAGTCAAAAAGCAAGTATATGAACCTTTTTTAATAGCTTCATGAAAAATTTCTACAGCATAATCGGTCGTTCCGCCACCAGGATTTGCTTTCCAACTAATAATACCTGGATAACGAATGCTACGCACATCAACTCCATAGTTTTTATGGTAATATTCACACCAACGTTCACCAGCTAATTTGCTGATTCCATATACGGTAGAAGGTTCCATGATGGTATGTTGAGGTGTATTGTTTTTAGGGGAATTTTGACCAAAAACAGCAATAGAACTTGGCCAAAAAACTTTCTTAATAATCTTATCTTTTGCAAGATTGAGTACATGAAGCAGCGAATTCATATTCAAATCCCAAGCAAACTCAGGATTCTTTTCAGCAGTTGCAGATAACAAAGCTGCCATTAAATATACATCAGTAATCTTGTATTTTTCCACACATGCCTGAATGGCATCTTTATCGCGTGCATCTAGGAGTTCGAAAGATCCTTCATTAAACACATTACTTTCGCTTTTTCGTATATCTGAAGCAACAACATTAGCGACTCCATAGGTATTTCGCAAAGCGGTTGTTAATTCTGTACCAATTTGGCCACAGGCACCAATAATTAAAACTTTTGTACTCATCAAAAAAATAATCAACTACCTTAGGATAAGTCCATGGGGCATTTATAAAGAATTCATATTTATATAACGAGGCAAGCCTCACAACATTTAAATCTCGATTATCGAGTAAAAAATGATTACAAATATAGAGAATTCTATTTCTCACGAATGCGAAAAATTAAATTTAATAGCCTATTTTTTGATAAATTCATAAAATACAAAGGCTTAGCATGGTAAACTTTGTTAAAAATACAGGCAAACATAAAAAACTAGCTATATTTGTTTCTCTTTTTTAACAAAGTAGATAGTCAAGGAAATTAATGAAAAGAATCATCATATTAGCGCTAGTAATCATCACTGTTTTTGCCTGTAAAGATGAACAGCAAGCAACACGTGATACACAAGTGGAAAGTAAAGAAGAATTTTTAGCTAAAAACAAGCTGAATATCCCTAAAAAAGGAAAGCTCAAAAATCTCACAGCAACTCAGAAAAAGTTAGTAGAAGATTGGCTAGAATTTACGGCGGTATTAGAAAACATGAAGTTAATCAACTCTAGTACACGTTTTTCTATTACGGAAGATTTAGGACAATTAGCAGCTAACATTGACGTTGTTGAAAAAAAGAAATATCCAGAAAACTTAGATGCAACACAAATTCGAAGCCGTTTCTTAGTGCTAAAAACCATAGCATTAAAATTGCAAGATGATGCTTCTGACGAAAGTTTTACGAATGATTCTATCGCAAAAAGAATCGTAGAAATAAACAAAGTATTCAATGCTGTTTGTTATCAGATAGAACGTACGTCCAAATCGAATATAGCTCCAGAAGAAATTCTAGGAGATGCTTTTAAGGAACTAGATAGTACTACAGCAAATGTTTTAGAGAAACCGAAAAAACAGCAGCTATCTAAAAAAATAGCACCTAAAAAACCGATCAAAGAAATAGATCCAGAAGATAATATAGAAGTAGATCCAGAAAACAATTAAGTCTTGAAAAAAATAACCGCATTCTTAGTTTTTATCATATTGACCTCATGCAATACTGAAAAAGCACGTCAAAAAGTAGAAGATTTTCGTTTAGAAAAAAGTAAAACAGCTATCAACACTGTCGTAGATGCTTGGCATAAAGCTGCTGCAGATGCTGATTTTGACACCTATTTTTCCAAAATGACCGATGATGGCATTTTTATAGGTACTGATGCTACCGAGAATTGGCAAAATAAAGAATTTAGAGAATTTTCAAAACCTTATTTTGACAAAGGAAAAGCTTGGAGTTTCACAGCGTTGGAACGAAATGTCTATCTTTCAGAATATGGAGACATTGCATGGTTTGATGAGTTGTTAGATACACAAATGGAATTATGCAGAGGTTCTGGCGTGCTGAAAAAAGTAGACGATACTTGGAAAATTTCTCACTATGTACTTTCTATCGCTGTTCCTAATGATAATGTAAAAGAAGTCGTTGCCTTAAAGAAAGAAAATGATTCCATAGTAAAGTCTAAACTGTAAATTATCTTAAAAAAATGTTAATGTCCCGAACATTGGTAACAATAGGGACATATTTTATACTAAATTGCATAAAACTAATTAAATACAATCAAAAAATGAAGACAACGACTTTGAAACTAGCACTTTGTTTCACAGCAAGTGCACTTCTTTTTTCATGTGATGGAGAAAAAAAGGAGAAAGAAAAAGAAGTAGCTCAAGTTCCTGGAATAAACTTGGAATACATGGATACTTCCGTAAGTCCAAAAGATGACTTTTACACATATGTAAATGGTAAATGGATGGAAACTACCGAAATTCCTGCAGACAGAACATCTTGGGGAGGTTTTGGAGTTTTACGTAAAAAAACAGATCAAGACGTATTAGCTATTCTTGATGAGGCTAATAAAAGCGGAAAGTATGCTGCAGATTCAGATCAAGCGAAAGCGTTAATGATCTACAACTCAATCTTAGACACTGTAGCAAGAGATAAAGCTGGAATTGCACCTTTACAACCAGCATTAGATAAAATTGCAAAAATTACATCAATAGCAGACATGCAAACAGTATTGGCTAAAAATCCAGCAACGATTTCAGCGCCTTTCATGGGATTCTCTGCATTTGCTAACTTAAGCGATAGTAGTATCAACGCTGCGTATGTAACGCCAGGAGGATTAGGTTTGCCAGAAAGAGATTATTATTTAGATCAAGATGAAAAAGCACAAGAAATCAGAGCTAAATATGTAGCACACATTACACGTATGTTACAATTCTTAGGAGATGATGAAGCAAAAGCTAAAAAAGATGCAGAAACAATTTTAGCGTTAGAAACTAAATTAGCTAAGCCACGTTTAGATAAAGTTCAAAGTAGAGATATGCGTAACTTTAACAATCCACGTTCTGTTAAAGAATTATCTGAAATGACACCAGCAATTGATTGGAACAAATTAATGGCTGACTTAAAAACGAAAAAATTAGATACTGTTATTGTATTACAACCAACATACATGACAGCATTACAAGACATCTTAACAGGAGAAAATATTGAAGACATCAAAACAGTAATGCGTTGGTCTACATTAAACAATGCAGCTGGAATGTTAACTACTGAGTTAAACAAAGCAAACTGGGATTTCTACTCAAAAGAACTAAACGGAGCAAAAAAGCAACGTGATGCAAAAGAAAGAGCATTAGCAACTGTAAACGGAACTGTTGGAGAAGCAATTGGACAATTGTATGTTGATGCTAAATTTCCGCCAGAAGCGAAAGAAAAAGCAGAAAAAATGATTGCAAATGTAATTGCTGCTTACAAAGATAGAATTATGGCTTTAGACTGGATGAGTCCAGAAACAAAAACAAAAGCTGTTGAAAAACTAGATAAATTCACTGTAAAAATTGGATATCCTGACAAGTGGGAAGATTTCTCTACATTACAAGTAAAAGAAGGAAATTCATACTACCAAAATATGGTAGCTGTTGGAGAATGGGGATTCAGAAAAAATATTGACGAAATTAACGAGCCAGTAGACAAAACAGAATGGGGAATGTCACCACAAACGGTAAATGCATACTTTAACCCATTAAATAATGAAATCGTTTTCCCGGCGGCAATCTTACAACCGCCTTTCTATAACTACCAAGCGGATGATGCTGTAAACTATGGTGGAATTGGAGCTGTAATTGGACACGAAATTTCACATGCATTTGATGATTCTGGAGCGCGTTTTGACGCAAACGGAAACTTAACAAACTGGTGGACAGAAGACGATTTAAAACAATTCACAGAAAGAGGAAATGCTTTAGCAGCTCAATACAGTGCAATTGAAGTATTGCCAGATGTATTCATTAATGGTAAATTTACCTTAGGAGAAAACATTGGAGATTTAGGTGGTGTTTTAGGTGCATATGATGGATTACAACGTCATATCAAAGAAAACGGAAGACCAGATAAAATTGACGGATTTACAGCAGAACAACGTTTCTTCCTTTCTTGGGCAACTGTTTGGAGAACAAAAATGAGAGAAGAAGCATTGCGTACACGTATCAAAACAGATACACACTCACCAGGTGAGTACAGAGCATATGTTCCTTTACAGAATATCGACGCTTTCTACGAAGCATTTGGTATCAAAGAAGGAGACAAAATGTATATTGCTCCTGAAAAAAGAGTTCGTATTTGGTAAATACCAAATCATTATAAAATCAAGAAAGCCTGAATGTAAAAACGTTCAGGCTTTTTTTATGTATGGATATATGAAATCTTATATTTTTAAGTAAAGATGTATCTTTAGAAAAAGTAACTGTATGTTTAAAAAAATAAGTATCATATCATGTATTTTATGTTTTTTGAATTGTGAACAACAACCAAAGCAATTTGTTGAAAATTCTCGGTTACAAGACAGTCTTCCCAAAATTGAAGCAGTAAAAACAGTAGATGAAACAGGTTATGAACCGTTTGATGCTTCCGAATATCTATCAACACAATTATTAATAGGGAAAAGTGAAACTTTTAGAAAAGAAAAAATTAAAAGCCTTTTTGTTGCCGGAGATAATTCTTATGAGATAAATCATCAAGGATTGATCACGGCACAATATGATATTAGCAATAACTACAGTGAATTTACCTATACAGAAAGTGGCTTGCTCAAAACAATTGCATACAAACAGCATTCGCCCGCATTGACTTATCATGAAGAAACATTGTATTATAAAAAAGATAAAACATTGCAAAAATCTGTAGTTTCTAGCTACAACCAACAGACAAAAGAAACGACAACAAAAACGATTACTGATCTAAGAAAGCTAAAAAAGAAAGGCAGTTACTTTAAAGTTAATGCTAATAAAGAATCCTTTAAAATTAATCGTGAAAAACGTATTTTATTGACTTATGGAAATGATCTGTTATTTTGCTGTGGTGAACTTATGCCCGGAAAGAATAGCTTACATTATTACTATGTTGAAAACCAATTGATAGATTCGTTAGTGATTAATGGACTAGAATCTGGTAAAAAAATGGTTTTTAAGTATACGTATAATAATTAATTCTTCTTTCTGAAGCAATTATGATGAACAAAGTACTTCTCGATACTATTTTCTATCGAAAATCACTCGAAGTGACGTTTTGAATAAAGAGATCATTAGATACGTAAAACTATTCGTGTGAATATTTACAAAGTTAATTGTTGATTAAACACTATTCGTGAATTCGTGACAAAAAAATGATATACAAAAAAGCTTCTGGGGAATACAAACTTTAACCACGAATACACGAATATTTTGTAGTGTACTTTTCAGAATAATATATGTCCATTTTTTATCAAAATCGCTTGTTTTTGTCATAGAAATCGAACTGACGATTGGTAATATGAGAGTCAAATTGTGCTTTATAGAACAGTGTACAAGTCGCTAAAACTTAATGGTTTTCTTCACAATTACAGCATCATTCAATACAAATGGTCGCGGCATCATATTCTCTGCCCGCGCAGGAATAGAAAACAACGGATTTGTCATTAAATCAAAAGAAGCTTCGTATAAAATCAACTCAGGAGTTGCATCTGGTTTTACTGTGAACGATAGTTCTAGCGGTTCATTATCAGATACATAATAACTCGTTAAACGTTTCCAGTCATTATTAGGAAATTCTGCTTTTAGTCCATTCACCCATAAAGAATTAAAAAAAGTATCATTTTTAAAAATCTCCATACGATTCACATTTCGCTGCGGTGTAATTTTCACGTTAATATGACGTAAGTTATTATATGTTGTATCTTTCAATGTCTCTATTAGTGGCATCGAAACTGATTTCACAGGTGCTTCTTGCGTAAACGTAAATCCAGATTTATACTTGCTATCCATCACATTTTTTGAGCTAGCAACACTTGTTTCATCTTTAATATAATTCTTTGTCCAATCATCTAAAATTCCATCATATGTATTCCACTGTGCTTTGTTTTGATCAGCGTCTAAGATGTATACCAAGCTATTTGGTTTTTGACGTTCTTCCGTAAAACTAGAAGCAAAATGTGCTACAAAGAATGTAATAATTGTGAAACCAAAAAATACACGAGCAGTCCATTTTTTACGTTTGTATAAACCAAAAACAGGCATTAATGCTCCAAGAATTAAAACAATCAATAAGGCAACAACGGCAATAATTTTTAATCCCAATCCAACAGGAAATAATTTGATAAATGGTGCTAAAATCAGCACAGCAGGAATTCCTAAAACAGTTAGCAACAATACAGAAGGTTTTTGTTGTTGTTTAATCAGAATGAAAATAGATATCAAACTCAACAATACAGGAATTACTATAAAACTTGCTCCGTCTAAATAAAAAGCAGCAAGTCCTGTAATAATGATCCAAAAGAATATAGGTGCTACAGATAAGTTTGCTGCGGTTGTTTTTTTAGCAAATTTATGATAGCAATAGAAAGTAATTCCCAAAGATAAAAATGCAAATAGTAAAATATATGTATATCCATTATAGGTAAATCCATGTTGAATTTCAGCATAATGCGGATATAACCAATTGATGAGTTTCCAACCTAGAATTGCTGCGATACAACTACTAATAAGTGAACCTAAAAATGGAACAAATCCAAGTAGCATTCCTTTTACTGACAACATCTTTTGCTGCATTCCATATATAATAGCTCCCAAAAATAACAGCACAATAACGATCAACATAGGGAAAATCCATGAATACGGATAGGTATGAAAACCAAAAGGTGTATTGAAATAGATTAAATCGTCATCAGTAGTCATTTGTGTTAAATCTTGCTTAGAGAAATAATCAAGCAATGGCATCAAATACGTTCCTTGGTGTGTTAGTGTATTAAAATCTAAATTTTCAGGCGAATCGTTTTGTGTATGATAATCAAAATGATCGCCAATAAACGCAAAGTTGAATCCTTGAATGTTGCCATCTTCCCTAAAAACAGTTAAATCTGTATCGTTAGGCAACATCTTATAAATACTGTATGCAAGTGAATTTCCAACAGGATAAGGAGTATCAGCATCTTGAAACGCTTTGATAAGTTTTGCATTCCCATTATTTGTTTCTAATAACATAATACTTGGTCCGCCACTTCCGCGTGCTTCAAAATTAAGCACCAATCCTACATCTTTTACCCAAGGATGTTCGTTTACAAACAATTCGGCACCATTTAGTCCTAATTCTTCTCCATCAGACAATAACAAAATGATATCATTTTCTGGTTGTTCTCCTTTGGCTAAAAAAGCTCTAGTTCCTTCCAAAATAGTCGCAACTCCACTCGCAGCATCACTAGCTCCAATAGCTGAATGTGGATCACTATCGTAATGTGACAATAATAATAAAGCTTTCGAAGAATTTTTCCCTTTAATACGAGCTAATACATTTTTTGGCTTTGAAATATTTCCCCAACCATCTAAGGTAAATCCTTCTTGTACAATTGGCTGTAAACCTAATTGCTTGAGTTCTTCAATAATATAGTTACGAACAGTTGCATGTGCTTTAGAACCAACATAATGTGGTTCTTTTGCCATTTGATTTACATGTGTAAAAGCACGCACTGTAGAAAAAGCTTCTTTGGGTACATTTTCTTCTGATACTTTTTGCGGCATAGCATATTGAAAACTGACATAAGCAGCCAATACAATTAGTAAAAATGATAGTGAAGTATAACGAGCTTTTGGAGTATTCATATGGATTGATTGTTCGGTTGCTTAAAAATAATAAAAACTCTACAGTAAATTGGAAGTAATTTTGTTTTTAGGTTAACTAATTAAAAATGAGTAACTTTAAGAGAGATTAAATATCAATATTATGGGAATAAAAAGTTTTCAAGGCGCACGAAAGACGCAAGCGAATAGTACGAGCAAGACAGAGGCATTTAAGGTAAGCGATTATATGACACGAAATCTAATCACGTTCAAACCAGAACAAACAGTAGAAGAAGTGATTCAAAAACTTATTCAACATAAAATATCTGGCGGACCAGTTGTAAATGATAAAAATGAATTGATTGGAATTATTTCTGAAGGCGATTGCATCAAGCAAATTTCTGATAGTCGTTACTATAACATGCCATTTGAGCATAATAAAATAGAAGCACACATGGCAAAAGATGTGGAAACTATTGATGGGAATTTAAATATTTTTGATGCGGCAAATCGTTTTATTCAATCAAAAAGAAGACGTTTTCCCATAGTAGAAAATGGAAAACTCGTTGGACAGATTAGTCAAAAAGATATTTTAAAAGCTGCAATGCAACTCAAAGGACAAAATTGGAAGTAATTTACAATCGTCTTTCTACGCGTTTCATAGCTTTGGGCTCGTCCGTGATTAGCAATCGTTGTTTTGAGGTTCCTGTTAAAGTTAATACTCGAGTATCAGAATAGCCATCAATTGGTGTGTCTATAGTTGACCATTTGCCAATTCCCATGACGGCAATTTCCTCATCAACTTCAATAATTCTTTCGGTATAACGCATTGTTTTATTAAAACCTAATGCACCGGTACTATTTTTTCCGTATTGACCTAAATAGCGTTCAACTTCTTCATCAACATCATTTAGGAATCCAGAACTGAATGCATGATCGGCAACTAAGTGAATTCTTCTTTCAAAACCGCGTCGTGTGTTTAAATGAATCACAGCATTTTCGGTTCCTGCTTGTACAAAGAAATCCTGAAACTGTACATCATTGATAATATTGCGCCAATGTTTACCTCTTTTTTCTTTTATCTTAATATCATAGTAGACACATTTGCGTTTGCTTAGAGGCGCAATAAGAGGTTCGCCAGCATGCTTCGCTTTGCCAACAATTTTTACATACTCATTTTCGCGAACACTATGAATTGCCTTTCTGCGTACTTTTTTTAATACGCGAAGAATTTTGTATTTGTTATTATAATAAACTGATACAAAGATGATAGCGCCAATACCAATAAAAAATAATGCAGGAATAATAAATTCTGTCATGTGAAAGTGATTTAGATTATTGTTTTTTAGCTTCTTCTTCTAGCTTTTTTACAGCTTCTTGCATTTGTTTCATTTGCGTTTCACGTTCTTTCTTTTGTGCCTCAAAAGCGGAATCTCGTTTGGCTTGTGCAGCTTCTTGTTGTGCTTTGTATTCTAGCATTTTTTGTTGCTGTTGTACATTTAAATAAATTTCTTGATTTACTTGTTGCACTTCTTTCTGACGTTGTTCTCTTTCGTATTTTCTGTAGAATCTAAATGCAATTAGCGCCAACATCAAAACCAGCATAACAATACGAATTCCTTTTTTCTTCATCTTAGGAGTTTTTCTTTACTAATAAATAATAATCATTTTCCAATGGCAAATATCCTTGATCGTACACATAATAATACGTTGATTCGGCTTTGGTGACATAAATAGAAGTAAAATAAGTAAAATCGAATCCTTTTTCTAAAAGCTTGGTTTTGGTAGTTTTTGTTTTATTGTGAACATTTAAATCTTCAAGAATACGCCAGTTTTTACGCAAACGATTGTTGATATTTCTGATGAGATTTTTACCATCTTTATTGAGTTTGTTGTTATAAGCATTTCTACAATAATCGCTACAAAACTTTTTGTCGACACGACCTTTGAATGGATCGCCACATTCTAAACATTGTTTGTCCATTGTTATTCTGGTTTTGAAATACGATACCAACGCAGCATCATGTTTTCTGGTTCGTAGTGGAAATCTTCTATATAATCGAGTCCAATTTTTAATAAAACTCTGTGTGAAGCTTCATTGCCCATTTCCGTAATTCCGTATACGGTTTCTAGTTTCATTACATTCCAAGCATATTCTAAGCATGCGATAGAAGCTTCTGTGGCGTATCCTTTTCCCCAAAATTCACGTCTCAATCTATATCCGATATCATGAAAATTTGTGTAATTGTTGAAGGTATAATCAGTATACAATCGTAAGCCGCACCAACCGACAAATTCGCCAGTTTCTTTCATTTCAATTGCCCAGCGTCCGATACCGCGTTCTGCATATTGAGTATTTACATCTTTAATATATTTTAATGCTTCGTCTTTATGTTTAATAGGTTTATTGCCTAAATATTTATGCACTTCTGGATCGGAATCAAGCGCAAACATTCCGTCTAGATCTTGTTCTGTAAGGTCTCGGATGATAAGTCGTTCGGTTTCTAAATGTATGTTCATGATACACAAGATAAGAAAAAATTATTCGTTTACAAACGACTACAAATATTTGTAAACGAAAGTAAGCGCGTTGTAACCGAATAAAATTTGGTAGTCGTTTCATATTTGCACTGTTGAATTGCTACAACGATTCGATCATAACATAAAATATAAACAGTTAAAAAATAGAAAATATGAATACGTTAAGAAACAGAGTACAGTTAATCGGAAACTTAGGAAACGATCCAGAAATAATCAACTTAGATGACGGAAAGAAAATTGCAAAGTTTTCTATTGCTACCAATGAAACGTACAAAAATGCACAAGGTGATAAAATTGAAAATACGTATTGGCACAATGTAATCGCATGGAATAAAACAGCGGAAATCGTTGAAAAATATTTATTAAAAGGAAAAGAAATCGCGATAGAAGGGAAGTTAACCAATAGAACTTACGAAACAGAAGAAGGCGAAACAAAGTATGTTACGGAAGTATTGGTAAACGAGATTTTGATGTTGGGGAGATAGATTTGGGAAATCTAATGCGCGTCTATTTTGAGGCTGATTATAGGGGAATCAGCCTCTTTTTATGTTTCATTATTTTTGATGTCAATCACAATTGTAGTTCCTTTTCCAATGACAGAATCAATGGTGAGCATACCATGAATTTGTTCGAGTTGTTCTTGTAAATTACTCAATCCCATTCCTTTGGTAGAAAGTTCTTTTTTAGTGTCAAAACCAATACCATTATCTTCAATAATAATATTTAACTCTTGATCATGTTGTGTCAATGAAATAGTTGCTTCTGTAGCGTTGGCATGTTTTAAAATATTGGTGACTAATTCTTGAATGATACTAAAAATGTTGATTTCTACACTATTACTCAGTTTATTCTCAAAACCGTGATCGTGCACAAATATTTTGAGTCCGTATGCTGTAGACGCTTTTTCTGCAAGTTTCTTGATTCCAGGAATCAATTCTTTTTGTGCCATTACTCCACTATTACGTTCATGAGAAATATGACGTGTTTTATGATATGCATCGTCTAAGATACTAACACATAAGTTCAAAATCTTTTGTGGATTGTCTACTTTATGAATATTTTCAGCAAGATGTTCCAATTGTACTTTGGCAGTAATGATGTCACTATTTATATTGTCATGCAAATCGTTGGCAATACGTTTTCGTTCTTTTTCTTGTCCGACAATCATCGCATTTACGGTTTGAATTTCATGTTTTCGCAACAATTCTTCGTGTTTTTGCACTTCCAATTCTTTTTCTTTTTTAGCTAGCTCTTGCTTGCGTTTTAATGCTGTACGCGTCAATAAAGCGACTAAGATTACAAAAAGTAATAAGCCAATCAAGCCGATAATCATGCTTTGAAGATTGTTTCTTTTTAGTTCATCTTCTGCGATTCTTTTATCTTTTAGTGCATTTTCATTCTTTTCTTCGAGTTCGGAAATTTTTGTAACAATTAATTTTTCTTTTTGTTCTTGTTTGAGTGCTAAATTTTCAAACTCAAGACCATGTAAACTATCTTTTTTGCCGAAATATGCATAGCTTTTCGCATAATTTACGTACTTAGTTAATAGGTATTGTGGAAAACTCACAAATTGCAATCCTTCTTTTTCATTTGAAAGTTTAATTGTATCTAAAATGGCTAATGCACGGTCGTATTCTTCAGACCTTGTAAGCGTATTTGCTTCATTAATAGAGATTGCTTTATGTCTTTCCTGCTCGTATACACCTTTTTGAATGAAGAGCACTTCTTTTTTTGCTTGAAGCATGTAGAAATTTGCACTATCTACATTATTTGAGATTTTACGGTGGTATGAATTTAAAGCTTCTGATCTTCGTACTTTATAAAAAGGATTGGTCGTTTTTTTATGAATGTAAATGTTATACAAAGAATCAACTTTATACTTGTGTTCATCTTTATGATTGAAACGAACAGATAAATGAAAGTCAAAATAATCTATAATTTCACGTTGCTTGCTATCAAACGCATGTTTTCTGGCGTCTTCAATAATATCTAAATATTTATCTTCTTCAATAACACTGTGAAATCGTAGAAAAATTTCAAGCATGAACTTAAAACTCTGAGAAATTAATGCAGTATCATTTCGTTGTTTTGCTAGGAGTAGACTCTTTTTTAAGATTTTGTAGGAATCGAGATGTTGTCCTTTTTTAATATAGGTTGCAATTCCCACATTGAGTAAGTGAATATTGTAAGCTCCAGAAAGTGTGTCTGTAGGTTGAAACGCTTCTTTATTCCAAACACCATTTTTGATAAGTTCATAATGTGCGTTGAGCGTTGTTTTAGTTTCAGAATCATTAAGACCTTTCATAAGAATATTTGCGACATCATAATCTGATTGATCTAATGCCGCAAATACTTCCGATACAATATTGTTTTGCTGTGCAAATACTGTTTGTATGGTAATTAAAAAGAAAACTACAATACGTATATATTTCATTCTCTTAAATTACAACACTTATACGAGGGCAGCAAATGCCGTTTCCGCCGCCGCCAAGGTTTTCGCTCATATAAGATATTACTTTGTTGATGGCTGCTTCAACTTTCGGTGTATCATTTAAATCTAATCTTTCTAAATTTTCCAAGAAGGTGTTTCGTTCATCATTATCCAATGTAATAACAGCATCTAAAGTATCTCCATTTCTTTGAAATTTTCTAGGGTCAATATAAGAATTTGCGATGTTTGATGGTATTGAATTAATTACCGCAATGGAGTCAATAGTAAAACCTTTTTCAAGCTTCTTTGTAGAATTAATTATATAAGGAATTTCAGCTTTTGAGGAGAAAGGAGATACAGGCAATTTTATTTGTATATCATGCCCTGTATTTGAATTAATAGTAGGAACACCATTAAACCCCATAGTGATAGCACCTCTAAAGTTTTGAATTTTGAATTTGACTTCGTAAGAATGCGTAATTATTCCAGGACTATATTCTACTTGTTTATAAGATATGATCTGCATGTAAATCATAAAAAATGTTCCTAGTTCTTGATTTCCAAATATTGGCTGATACTTATCACTAGATGTATCTAAATTAAATCGTAAATTTTCGTGTGCCATAATTTTAACTTTTATTGTTTAATTGATTTTAGTTTTTCAGATAATTTTTTTTGATCGTATTTTGTGAATTCTTGTAAAACTGTATTGTCTAACTTCAAACGATATAGAAAATCATCATTATTATCTGATTTAATACTTATCTCTAACTTACCGTTATTGGTAGTATACTCGTGATTACCTACTAGTAGTCTTTTTGCAATGATTTTTCTATCTTGAATATAAATAGTCCTTTCAATATTAATTTCTGATGGCCCAACTCGAGATTCTGGAATATCACCACAACTACTTTCGAAATAAGCAAAAACCTTATTCTCATCAAATGTCTCTTGTTCAAAAACCTTAAGTGAAACTTTATTTGTAGAAATATATAGCAAAGGGTCTTTGAAATTAATGTCATCGATAATTGAATCTTTTTCTCGTTTATTATATATGCTGTCTAATTTTTTTTCAATATAGATTATGCGCTGATTTACAATACTTTTTTTGAGAGGTAATACTTCCTTTTTATCTTTGATAAGTTGTGGTTTCCATGCTTTTTCAAAATTTATTTCAAGATCAGACTTAAAGTCTTCTACAGGCCTAAATTTTTCTTCTCCTGGTAATGGATCAAATATGTAGTAATAATTACAGCCATTGAAAGTGCCATAACCTGAAATATAAATAAGATGTGACTGTTTATCATGTTTAAGCTTTACAATAATTGGCACAGCTTCTTCTTTGAATAGCTTTTTCATGGATTCAAAATCAGAGAATTTTTCTTTTTTGAAGTCAGTTAACGTGAGTCCAATATTTTTGGCAGCATTTTCTATTTGCTTATTACTTCTTCGAGAGTTAACTGTTTTGTTAATATTTACTATTTCGTTAATCACTTCACAATGACCATCTATACTAGTAATAATATCACAAGGTGTTAATTCTTGTTTGTCTAATATTCCTTGAGCGACATTCGCTATACATACTGCCCAACAGATTAAACTATTTTTAGGTTGCTCATTAGTTCCTAAATGACCGAGATAATAAAACCCGTTTTCATTGTCGTCAAAATCTGTTTTAGATATTACTTTTTTACTCTTTTCTGTAGATTCTCTTGTATTTTCTTCTGGTTTCTTAATGCACGCCAATAGCGAAATAATAAAAAAACCTAAAATAGGAATTGTGTATTTTTTTTTCATAATGTGATGTTTTAGTTCATTTCAAAACTATCAGTTTAGACCATAGCAAAATATACCCATTTATAGGTGTTTTGAATTTTTAGTAAATATGAATCAACTCACTAGTTGATATATGAAGGTCGGAAACAGTATCAAAAAGAGAAATATCTATTTCGTAAATGGTAGTAGGTGTTTATTAAGGCTGATCACAAAGAAACCTTCCTTTTTCTATCTTAGTCTTCTTTCTCATAATTAAAAGAACTTTTATCAACAGTTTGTTCATCAAACTCTAAATAAAAGTCATGAAGCTCCGTAACTTTTTTAGAAACTCCAGCATACAGCTTTACAAAAGTGATGGAGTCTCCTTTCATATCAGCATTAGTCACACAATAATTAATAAGTTCTTTTTGTAAACTATCAAAGTTAATATACGCTTTTCCGTTTTTATGAATGCTTACTTTTTGATCAAAAGAACTCAAAGACAAGCCAAAAAGAGAGGCAAAGGCCGTAAATATGAGAAATAATGTTTTTACCGTAAATGAAGTTTCTTTCCAACCGTTTTGTGTAATTAAAAATACAATCAATGCAGATAAAATGGAAAACACTAAAAATAATTTTCTCGAAACAAAATGGTACGTATACAACTTCAAAAAAGTAACTTTATGTTGCTGTTTGTGCTTTTGTATGATCGTATTTAAAGTGATGATGTCTTTAGTTTGAGTTTCTGTTAATGCAGCACAATCAGTAATAGCTTCATTGGTTTGAATCTGACTTGCTTCTGTCATAGGTTTCATCAAATCTTTCCCTTCATTTTCAGCATGTGATTTTAAAAAATAGATGCCAATTGAAGTCAATGCAATAATGATAATTACTATAATTACGGTTTGCTTTACGAGTTTTTTAGTGTCAGTTTCCATGGTGATTAGTCGTTATTTTGGCAGACTAAAGTTAGGAAAAAGATTCAGAAAATAGCGATAAATCAATACAATATTGTTTGTGTTGAGTAAACTAAGAGTTTGTTTTACAGTGTGGTATGTGGTGTTTTTTAATGATTATTCAACACGCTTCAACGCAGTCAAATCTTCAATCTTAATTTGTTTGCCTTTGGTAGTAATTAAACCATCTTTTTTGAATTGTGATAAAATTCGAATTGCCGATTCTGTAGCTGTTCCCACAATATTTGCGTAATCTTCGCGGGAAAGAATCACGGAGAGCATACCTTCTTTAGTAGTGCCAAAAACAGTGTGAATATAAATCAATGCTTCAGCCAAACGCTGTCGTACAGACTTTTGCGCCATATTTACAATCACGTTATCAGCTTCTCTTAAATCCTTTGCCATGTGCTGCAAAACATCTAAAGTAAAGTTTGAATTTTCATGTAAATCCGTCATAATTTCTTGCTTCGGGATAAAACAAACTTGCATTTCACTCAACGCCGTAGCACTTAAATTAGTTACTTCTTCACTGACTAAAGAACGTTGTCCTAATAAATCACCTTTTACAACCAATTTTACAATCTGATCTTTACCATTGGCGCTCAATTTTGTGAGCTTACAAACGCCTTCTTTAATACAATACACTCCATTCACATTTTCACCTTCATCAAAAATTAACTGTCCTTTCTTAATAGTTTTTGAAGTTTTACAACCAGAAATACGTACCAATTCCTCTTTTGTCAATGATTTTAAGGAATTAAACTGTCGTACAATACACTGTTCACAATTGCTCATGGCTGAAAATATTAGGTATGTATAAAGTTACTTAAACTATGACAAATATCATATTTTAAAATGGAATCATTTGTAACCTTTGTTACAGGTATAAATGAGCAATATTATGAGTGAGACAACATGTTTTCATTGTGGCGACACATGCGAAGAAGAAATCATTCAACTCGAAGAAAAATCTTTTTGTTGTTACGGCTGTAAAACAGTGTACGAATTGTTTGCTGAAAATGATTTATCGTGTTATTACGATTTAGAAACAGCGCCAGGAGCCATTCCTAAAGAAATAGAAGGAAAATACGATTTCTTAGCACAACAAAATATCATTGATAAGCTATTAGAATTTAATGACGAAGCTACGCAAATAGTGACTTTATATATTCCACACATTCACTGTAGCTCGTGTATTTGGATTCTAGAAAACTTGCATAAACTCAATCGAGAAATCACTGCTTCCCAAGTAAATTTTGGTAAAAAAACAGTCCGAGTTACTTACAAAGCAACTACATTTTCTCTCAAAGAAGTCGTTTTATTATTGAGTAAAATTGGTTACGAACCATATATCAGTTTAGAAGATTACAGTGCGGGAAAAAACAAAATCAATCGTACGCTCATTTACAAACTTGGAATTGCAGGATTTGCCTTTGGAAATGTTATGTTTCTATCATTTCCAGAATACTTTCAAGTCAGTGGATTTTGGATAGAACAATACAAAATTCTCTTCCGTTGGCTCATGTTTGCATTTTCACTTCCTGTGGTATTCTATGCAGCACAAGATTATTTCATCTCAGCATACAAAGGTTTACGAGCAAAACTCCTCAATATAGATGTGCCTATTGCGTTAGGAATTTTGGTTTTATTCGTTAGAAGTTCAGTTGAAATTATCTTCGATTTAGGTTCAGGTTTTTTTGATAGCCTTACGGGATTGGTCTTTTTTCTATTACTTGGGAAATTTTTCCAGCAAAAAACATACAGTTTTCTATCATTTGAACGTGATTATAAATCATACTTTCCTATTGCAATTACTAAAATTCACAAAGGAAAAGAAACACCAATTCAAGTCTATGATATTGAAAAAGGAGATCGTTTACTCATAAGAAACGAAGAACTCATTCCTGTTGATGGTATTTTAATCAATGGAAATGCTGCAATTGATTATAGTTTTGTTACGGGCGAATCTGAAACGGTTCAAAAACAATCTGGAGACAAAGTATTTGCAGGCGGAAAGCAAACTTCAGGCATCATTGAAATAGAGGCCATCAAATCTGTAGAGCAAAGTTACCTTACGCAATTGTGGAGTAATGATGTTTTTGAGAAAAACAAAGAAGAAGGTTTTACAACACTTACCAATGCTATCAGTAAACATTTTACGCTTACGGTATTATCAATCGCGGTCATTGCAACTACTTTTTGGTTGATTATAGATGCTTCCAAAGCAATGAACGTATTTACAGCGGTATTAATCATTGCATGTCCGTGCGCCATTGCGTTGGCGGCACCATTTACATTTGGAAATCTATTGCGCATTTTTGGAAAACTGAAATTTTATGTAAAAAATGCAAGTGTCTTAGAACAGCTTTCCTCTATAAATACCATCATTTTTGACAAAACAGGAACCATTACGTCCAATCAAAAAAGTACGGCAGATTATGATGGTGAGGAACTCACTATGGCTGAAGCGACGTTGCTAAAAAGTACTTTACGAGGTTCAAATCATCCCTTAAGTAGAACCTTATATGACATTTTAGACGAACAAAATATTGTCACACTCGATCATTTCGAAGAACACATAGGCAAAGGAATGACCGCAAGTTATCACAATGATCACATAAAAGTTGGCGCTGCAAAATTTGTAGGTCATACCGAAGATACAGCGATACTGAACACAACAGTTCATATCAGTACCAACAATCAGTATAAAGGGAAGTATACCTTCTACAATAAATACCGAAAAGGATTATCTAAACTCTTTAATAATTTAAAAAAGCACTACGATTTGGCAATACTTTCAGGAGACAATGAAGGTGAACGAGAAAATCTAAAAAAACTACTGCCAAGCAAAACAAAATTAATCTTCAATCAAAAGCCAAATGACAAACTAGAATACATACAATATCATCAAGAAGAAGGCGCAAAAGTATTAATGGTAGGTGATGGATTAAATGATGCAGGCGCGCTAGCACAAAGTAATGTTGGAATTGCCTTATCAGAAAATGTAAATGTGTTCTCTCCTGCCTGTGATGCCATTTTAGATGCGTCTAAATTTAATCAATTAGATCAATACATCAGTGCTTCCAAAACGGCGATCAACATCATCAAATGGAGTTTTGTGCTATCATTCGTATACAACAGTATAGGTTTATACTTTGCTGTAACAGGACAATTAGCGCCTGTAATTGCTGCGATATTAATGCCGTTGAGCTCAATTAGTATTGTAGTATTTACAACAATTTGCACTTCAATCTTGGGAAGAAAGCTTAAATGAAGGAATGACTTTTTATAAAGAATTATTCTAAACTAAATCGAAATAAAAAAATAAACCTGAAACATGATAAAAGTCATTTTTTAGGAAACCACACCACAGTAATTTTGAACTATAACTTCAATAGGTATGAGTGTTATATATGTTTTACTAGCCATTAGTATTGTAGTCGCAATACTCTTTTTTGTCGCCTTTATCATGGCGGTAAAAAATGGACAATTTGATGATAGTTATACGCCATCAGTGCGGATGCTATTTGAAGATGAATTGGTAAAAGACGAAGTAAAAAAACAGAACTAACTACAAAATAAATATGTATCATTATGGAAATCCAACAATTTTATTACGATAATAAAATCGTTAAAAAATTCATCTACGCCACCATAGTTTGGGGAATTGTAGGAATGCTAGTAGGACTGTTATTAGCGTTCTTATTTCTATTTCCAGAATTTTGTGAAGGTATTTCTTGGCTAAGTTTTGGTCGTTTACGTCCATTACACACAAACGCAGTAATTTTTGCCTTTGTAGGAAACGCCATTTTTGCGGGTGTATATTACTCGCTTCAACGACTATTAAAAGCCAGGATGGCAAGCGATTTCCTGAGTAAATTGAACTTTTGGGGATGGCAATTAATCATTGTTGGAGCTGCAATTACACTTCCTTTAGGATATACAACGTCTAAAGAGTATGCTGAATTAGAATGGCCGTTTGACATTGCAATCGCAGTAATTTGGGTTGCTTTTGGTGCCAACATGATTTGGACAATCTTAAAAAGAAGACAACGTCACTTATACGTGGCAGTTTGGTTCTATCTAGCAACATTTGTTACCGTAGCGGTATTACACATCTTTAACAGTTTAGAATTGCCTGTAAGCGCTATGAAAAGTTATTCGGTGTATGCAGGTGTGCAAGATGCCTTAGTACAATGGTGGTACGGACACAATGCGGTTGCGTTCTTCCTTACAACACCATTCTTAGGATTAATGTACTATTTTGTGCCAAAAGCAGCAAACAGACCTGTGTATTCATACAGACTCTCTATTGTGCACTTCTGGTCATTAATCTTCATATACATTTGGGCAGGACCGCATCACTTATTATATACAGCATTACCAGAATGGGCACAAAACTTAGGAGTTGCTTTCTCTGTAATGTTATTAATGCCTTCTTGGGGAGGAATGATCAACGGATTGTTAACACTTCGTGGCGCTTGGGATAAAGTACGAACCGATCCTGTATTAAAGTTCATGGTTGTTGCGATTACTGGATATGGTATGGCAACTTTTGAAGGACCAATGTTATCCTTAAAAAATGTAAATGCAATTGCGCATTTTACGGATTGGATTATTGCGCACGTTCACGTTGGAGCCTTAGCTTGGAACGGATTCTTAGCCTTCGGTATGATCTATTGGTTAGTGCCGAAACTATTTAAAACAAAACTATATTCAAGAGGATTAGCAAATGCACATTTCTGGATTGGAACCTTAGGAATCGTAATGTATGCGTTACCAATGTATGTAGCAGGATTTACACAAGCTACAATGTGGAAACAATTTAATCCAGACGGAACTTTATTTTATGGAAACTTCCTAGAAACCGTTGTTGAAATTATGCCAATGTATTGGATGCGTGCTATTGGAGGTTCATTATACATTGTTGGTATGTTCATCTTAGCGTATAACATTGTAGTTACTATTGCTAGAGCTAAAGATAGTGTAAACGACGAATTAGCAGAAGCGCCAGCATTACAACGCGTATCTAAAAAACGTGTTGCAGGAGAAGGATGGCACACTTGGTTAGAGCGTAAGCCAATCAAACTAACGATCTATGCTACAATTGCCATCTTAATTGGAGGAATTGTACAAATTGTACCAACGATTATGATTGATTCAAACATTCCAACAATCACGGAAGTAAAACCGTATACACCTTTAGAATTAGAAGGTAGAGATATCTACATTAGAGAAGGTTGTGTAGGTTGTCATTCGCAAATGATTCGTCCATTTAGAAGTGAAGTAGAACGCTATGGTGAATACTCAAAAGCAGGTGAATTTGTATACGATCATCCATTCCTTTGGGGAAGTAAACGTACAGGACCTGATTTACATCGTGAAGGTGGATTAAAATCTGATGCATGGCATTACAAGCACATGTACGATCCACGAGGAATAGAACAAAAATCCATCATGCCAGCATATCCTTGGTTAATTCGAAACGGACTTGACAAATCGACCACACAAGATAAAATGCGTGCTATGGTTTCCCTTGGTGTTCCATATACAGAGCAAGAAATTGCAGACGCTTTAGAATTTATGGACGAACAAGCCATGGGCATTGTGAAAAATCTAAAAGAAGATCCTGATTTACGAGCTTCTTTCAAAGAAGGAAAAGAAATGGCTGCTGCAGAAGGAGAAGAATTTATTGAAATCAAAGACCGTGAAATCGTTGCCTTAATAGCATACTTACAACGATTGGGAACAGACATTAAAGTAAAAGATTCAGAACAACAAACCACACAAAAATAAGCGACATGTTAAAATTTGTAAAAAATCATATGGAAACCATTACGGGTATAGAAATATACCCGATGATTTCCCTACTCATCTTCTTTACCTTCTTTGTAGTGTTATTTTGGTGGGTAATCACAGCAAAAAAAGAATACATTACCAAAGTGAGTAATATTCCATTAGATAATCCACAAAACGACCAAACGCTATGAGAAATTTTATTCCATCTTGGGTACGCGTACTCACTGTTTTCTTCCTCATATTTATAGGAATTGAATACTTTGTCGAATCGGGCGACAGACCCGCATTTATGGCAGAACCAATGATCATGTTATTTCTTGTATTGGTACTATTTATTTTGATTGCCATTGAAGGAATTGTAGCAGCTGTAGAAAGAGTTCTTTTCAACGGATTGGATGAAGCTGGAAAAGAACGCTACTTAAAAAACAAAAACAAAACACCTCAGTTTAAAAAGCTAAAAAGGATTTACGAGAAGTTAATTGATTCTAAACCTGTAGAAGCTGAAGCTGAAATTATTTTAGATCATAATTACGACGGAATTAAAGAGCTTGATAACAACTTGCCGCCTTGGTGGTTGTACGGTTTCTACGCGTCTATTGTTTTTGCAGCTATTTATCTAGTAAAGTATCATGTGTTTAATGGTGAAAATCAATACATGGAACTTGAACGAGATTATGCAGAAGCACAAGTTGAAATTGACAAATACAATGCAACTGCAAAAGATAGAGTAGACTTTGAAAGTGTAGTATTACTCACAGATGCGGCTGATATAAGTGCAGGAAAAGCCATATTTGAAAAAAACTGTGTAGCATGCCATGCCATTGATGGTGGAGGAGGAATTGGTCCAAATCTAACGGATAAGTATTGGATTTTAGGTGGTGGAATTAATAATGTATTTAAAACCATTTCTAAAGGTGGACGAAGCGGAAAAGGAATGGAATCATGGTCAAGAAAAGGACTCAAAGCTTCACAAATTGCACAGGTAGCAAGTTATGTGTTGACTTTTGAAGGAACCACTCCATCCGAAAGTGCAAAAGGTCCTGAAGGCGAAATATGGGAAGCACCTAAAGCAGATGCTGAAACCGAAACTGAAGTTGAAAAAGTTACAGATTCTGTAAAGACTGTTACAGAAAAAGTCAAAGAATAATAAAAAACACAATATTGTGGAAACACCAGAAAACGAAAAATTTAGAGATTCCATCGGAACCGTAAATGAAGAAGGAAAACGTGCTTGGGTGTATCCAAAAAAACCGAGCGGCAAATATTACGAATGGCGGAAAATAGTCAGTTATGTATTGTTAGTTTTTTTGTTTGCCGCTCCATTTGTGAAAATTAATGGAAACCAGTTTCTGTTATTCAATGTACTGGAACGTCGTTTCAATATTTTTGGATTTCCATTTTGGCCACAAGATTTTCACTTAGTTGTTATTTCGATGATTATCGGCGTCATATTTATCACGCTATTTACGGTAGCTTTTGGACGTATATTTTGTGGCTGGATGTGTCCACAAACGATCTTTATGGAAATGGTTTTTCGTCGTATTGAATACTGGATTGAAGGTGATAGAGGAAAACAAATACGATTAGATAAACAAAAGTGGAATGCAGAAAAGATTAAAAAAAGACTGCTAAAATGGTTTATCTTTTTTTTGATTTCTTTCGCAATTGCCAACGTGTTTCTGGCGTACCTTATTGGAAGTGATCAACTCATTCAAGATATTTTAGACGGACCTTTTAAACACTTAGGAACCTTATTTCCACTACTCATATTTACGGCTATATTTTACTTTGTGTTTGCCTGGTTTCGTGAGCAAGTGTGTATTATAGCTTGTCCTTACGGAAGGTTGCAAGGTGTTTTATTAGATAACCAATCCATCTTAGTTGCCTACGATCATAAACGCGGAGAAGGCGAAAATGGACGTAAAAAGTTTCGTAAAAATGAAGATCGATACGAATTAGGTTTTGGTGATTGTATTGATTGTTTTCAGTGTGTAAATGTATGTCCTACAGGAATTGACATCAGAAACGGAACGCAACTCGAATGCGTAAACTGTACTGCTTGTATTGATGAGTGTGATACTATCATGGAAAAGGTAAACTTACCAAAAGGATTGATTCGCTACACGAGTGAAGCCGAAATAGAAAAGAAGGAAAAATTTAAGTTCACACCACGATTAAAAGGATATACGGCAGTTTTAGTAATTCTTATCGGAATATTAGTTGGAATGCTTTTGATACGAAATGATGTAGAGGCTAACATTTTACGATTGCGCGGACAATTGTATGAACAAAAAGAAGGAAACATAATCAGTAATGTGTTTACCTATAAATTGATCAACAAAACCACGGAAGAAATTCCGGACGTAGAGTTTAGAGTTCGAAAAAATATAGGAACAATAAAACTGGTTTCCACAACCAATAATTTTGTGGTTCCAAAACAAGGAATTGCTGAAGGAACCATGTTTATAGAAATACATAAAAGCAAGATAAAAAGTGGTAAAAATAAAGTCTCTGTTGATGTGTATAGCAAAGGTAAACTGATAGAAACGACCACGATAAACTTTATAGGACCCACGAGTTATAATTAGTTAGTGGTTTTTGGATGTTTGGTATTAGTAAACGTCAGTTCGAGTGATTTTGTCATATTGAGCGTAGTCGAAATAGATAAAATTGTATCGAGAACTGCTTTGAAACGAAAATTGCATTAAGGATTACTCATGGCTCTTTGATTTAATTAAATCGGAAATCGTGAATAATTATTTGAGGCATTGTTGGAGCTCTTTGTGAAATGCTGAATGAAGTTCACTATTACGAATAAAAGCGACTGCCGAAAGCCTGACCGAAGCGCAAGCGAAGGAAATGCCATAAAACATAAAAATAAAACGACATGAAAATAAATTGGGGAACAGGAATCGTACTTGCGTTTGTAGCATTTATCAGTTTTATCATGTATTTCATTGTAAATATGAATGTGCAAGATAAATATGATCATGATTTGGTAACCGATTCCTATTATGAAGAAGAATTAAAATATCAATCAAGTATTGATAAGCAACGAAATGCTCAAAAATTAAAAGAAAATGTAAGCGTACAACAAACAAGTGCTGGGCTTGAAATTACATTTCCAAAAGCATTTGATATCAATACTATTAAAGGAAAAGTGTTCCTATACAGACCATCTAATAGACAATTTGATTTCGAGATGCCAATTTCGTTATCCAATCACACATTGCTCATACCTGACAATCGTTTGTTAGGTGGTCGTTGGAACCTTACCATCGATTGGAGTTACGATACAGAAGATTATTTATATAAACAAGAACTAAATTATTAGATGATTTTTGCGGGTTTCATATTAGGATTATTAGGGAGTTTTCACTGTGTTGGGATGTGTGGACCAATAGCCTTTATGTTACCCGTTGATCGTACCAATAGCTATAAAAAAGTAGCACAAATTTTACTGTATCATATTGGACGATTACTTTCGTATGCAACAATTGGTTTTGTGTTTGGCATGCTTGGAAAAAGCCTTTATATCTTCGGAATGCAGCAACGTTTGTCTATCATTATTGGAGTTTTGATGATTGTTGTGATCTTGATTCCTTACAAAACCTTTAGTAAATACAACTTTTCAAAACCTATTTTTAAAGTGATTTCCAAAGTAAAATCGAGCTTAGGAAAACAGTTTAAAAAGAAAACACTAGATACTTTTTTTACAATCGGATTTTTAAATGGATTTCTACCTTGCGGATTGGTGTATATGGCAGTTTTTGGAGCTATTGCCACCGGAAGTGTGCTAGAAGGAAGTGTATACATGCTCTTTTTTGGTTTAGGAACTATTCCGTTAATGACTACCGCAATTTATATTGGAAAGTTTTTAAATACATCTATTAAAAAGCGCATTCAGAAAGCAATTCCTGTATTTGTAGTCATTATTGGAATGCTCTTTATTCTTCGCGGATTAGGTTTGGGAATTCCCTACATTTCTCCAACTCCAAATGCTGGAATGGTGACCAATACCATGAACTGTCACTGATAAAAGTTTAGGAATCCTTTTTTGATAAGTAATAGTATAATTTTAAATATTAGAATCAATATAGATATACCAATTCCCATCAGCTTGTTTTTTCCATATAAGAACATATTTTCCACCATAACTTCCGCTACATTGTCCAATTTCAAAAGCAAAATTAGCATTAACGATTTCTAATTTCTTTGGCTGTAGTTGTAAAGAATACTTTTTATTATTCATATAACCATATTCCTTAACCAGACTTTCTCTTCCTTTTACTATAGGTTTATGATTGTAATACATTGTATTTTCACTGTAGAGTTGTTTGACAAGGTTTTCAGCATTATGAGCATTACAAAGTTCCATCCATAGTTTTCGTCTTTTGACTATCTCAGGTGTTTGAATTTTAGTGTTTGATACACGACTTATTTCAGTAAATTCGAATTCTCTGATTACTTTTTTATCTTTTAGTTTCCAAATTACGATCTGAATATATTCTTTACGATTATCTGTTTGATATTTTATCAACTCATATGTAATACCTTCTGCTTTATTTGCTTCCACACTAAAGAGTGATTCAATAGATGTAATCTTATTTTTGTGTATTCCATAATAATTTGCTATTTGTGGAGAACCATTAATAATACTATCTGTTGAAATAATCTTAATAGCATTTGCGTCATAAGAATTTTTGAGAGCAGTTATGTCATTATTATTTATAGCTTGTACCCAATCGGTATGATTGTTCAGAGTCTTTTTGGGTTGAACTACTTTAGTATTTGAATTGGATATGTTTTGGTTTTTTGATTCTTGTTGTTTACATCCACTAACGGACAAGAAGACAATGAGTAGAAGTATCACTTTTAATTTCATTTTCCTTAAAACTAAATTTATAATTTTTATAAGAGTAATTATTGTTAAAGCTATGACAATCTACTTGAAAGTCAAAATTGTTTGAAATACTTCTTCATCTATGACATATATCATAGTTTTTCGCTTGATTCTTGGGTACTTTTAGTATAGAAATTACAAAGAGGACAACATGTAAAAGCCTTTAGAATTGTATTCATGATTCTAGGCGATTTCTATCAAATTCAATTAAAAATTATAAAAAGATGAAAAAAAGAACACCAGTTTCAAGTATCATGACCGCTGAGGTTATTACGTTAAACCATACAGACAGTTTAGACACGGCAGAACGTTTATTTAAATCAAAAAATATCCGCCATATTCCTGTAGTAAGTGGAGAAGAAATTATTGGAATGCTGAGTTATACAGATTTACTTCGTATTAGTTTTGCTGATGCTACTTTTGAAGAAGAGGAAAACGTAGAAACGATTGTGTACAATATGTTTACGATTGAGCAAGTTATGGCAAAAAACTTGGTCAGTGTAAGTTCGCAAACAACGATTAAAGAAGCTGCTGAGATTTTGGCAAAAAAGGAATTTCATGCCTTGCCAGTTGTAGATGAAGGAAAACTCGTTGGAATTTTAACAACGACTGATTTAATTAATTACCTGTTAGATCAATATTAATTCTAACAAAAGCAGTAGTAGAACTCATTAAAAGTATCGTCAGATGAAAAATATTCTAGTATTAACCGATTTCTCGCAATGTTCACGTAACGCCATACAATATGCTATCAACTTTCTAAAAAACGAAACCTGTTGTTTTTATGTGATGCATGTGCATAAATCAAGTAGTTTTACACTAGATGATTTAATGTCTTCTGCTACTGCTAATGTATATGAAAGTGTCTTAAAAGCAGAAAAAAAGCGTTTACAGAAGCTGAAAGAGGAACTTGAAAACACTTCACTTTACAAGCATACATTCGAAACCATTTTAGCATATAATAACTTTATTGAAGCTACACATAAAATTATTAAAGAAAAAGAAATTGATCTTTTAGTAGCTGGTTTTAATGGTGTTTCAAATACAAGCGAAATTCTCTTCGGAAGTCATACATTAAGTATCATTAGAAGAATTCATTGCAAAACATTGGTCATTCCTGAAGACGTAAAATTTCAGAATCCAAAAACAATGTTACTACCATTAGATGCCAAAGATGATATTGAAAGTAAAACCTTTGAAAATCTATTGCTTACAGCAAAAGATTATGGAATGCAAGTGCATGTACTTCGTGTGTATGAAACAGAATCTACAGGCAATCGTTACGACGAATCGTACTTGCTAAAACATTACAAAGAAGTAGACTATATATATCATGCTGTAGAAAATGTACCGTTGGATTATGTAAAATCGTGTTATGTGCAAACGCATGAGATTGATATGATTGGTCTAATTGTACAAAAGGAATCTGTCTTTGAGCGTTTATTCAAGCATTCTTCAACCACAGCCATCAGTAAAACATTAAAAAGACCTTTGTTGGTTGTACATCCTTGATGAACGAGAGGATTTATTTAAATTCTGTTCGAATTTGATCTCCCCAATAATAGGCGAAGTTATTTGCAAAATCATCACCTCTTTTTTTTATGTAATTAGAGCTCCAATATCGTTTGTAAACACTATTTATTTGATGACCAATTTCAAAAAGTAATAATCCTTCTAGGTAATATTTTTTAATTTTTTCTTCAGTCCATTTCAAAACCCATTCTTTGTTAGTATACACTAACTCTGGTTCATACGGAGTGTACCATTTTAAAGTCTTATTGGATGGTTTTTTATGCCCAAATTTCATTTTTAAATCTTTTGGGAAAGGATGCAACACAATTAAGTTTACTTCGCTTCCGCAAATAAAACAACCTTGAAAACCATCTTCCTTTTCATGTTCTTTATTCGATATTTTCCTTAGCCAAATATGTGTAATATGTTCCGTGTGTTCTGAAGGAAGTTTAGCAAAGAATTCTTTTATCTCTGCTACCGTAATAGGAAAGAAAAAATCTCTTGACGGATTGTCGATTATAAAAATAGGTGTTTCTTCTCCTTGTTTCGGCGCTAGAAAATTATGCTGTTTTTTAAAAATATTATCGGCGAGTTTAGGTCTTTTTCTTCCACCTTTTACATCACCAAATTTTCGACTCTTTTTCCATGCTGTCTCTTTTCTACTCTGCCTCATTGTGATATATTTTAAGGCTAATCTATACAATTTAATTCAAACCAAAAAAAGCAGGAAACCCCAGATTTTCCTGCTTTTCTACAATAAATAGTTAACTAACAACTAATATTCTTAAATTTTGAAAGTCATCACGGGCAATGTGGAGTGATTGGCAATGTCTTCAGAAATACTTCCTTCAAAGAAATGTGACAATCCAGTGCGTCCGTGCGTAGCCACAGCTATCAAATCAGCACCTTTCGTACTTGCAAAATTTAAAATACCTTGCTCAATAGAATAATCATTTACAAAATGAACATTTTCCATATTATCTAAGTTTCCATCAGCGATTTTTAAGAAGTCGGCTACTTTCAATTCCATCTCAGAAGAACTCTGGAAACTGGTGCCTGGTAAGTTTACATATACCAAGTGTAAATTTGCGCCAAGCAACTTAAATAAATGTGTCGCATTGATGTAGGGTTTGATAGCTTTTTTAGAAAAATCGCAAGCAAAAACCACTTTTTCAAAGTCCATCAAAATAGGATGATGTTTTACAACCAATACAGGAATATCTGCATGACGAACTACTTTTTCTGTGTTTGAGCCTATAAAGACTTCTTTTAGTCCGCTAGAGCCATGTGAGCCCATTACAATCAAATCTCCATTGTGCTCTTTTGCAACATCATTTACTTCGCTAAACACTTTAAAATGCTTCACAATAGGCGTTACTTGTATATCTTTTAAATAAGGTTTCTCTAAAAAATCTTTAAACTTTTGCTCGGCTAATTTTAAGTAAAATACCGTTTCTGCTTTTTTAGAATTATCATCATCTGAAATTACAGCATTTGATAGTTCTAGCATATGCAATGCTAAAATCTCTGAATTATATTTACGAGCTAAAGAAGCAGCAGCTTCTAAAGCATATTCTGAATGTTTAGAAAAATCTACAGGTACAATAATTTTTTTCATCTTAAATAGTTTTTTGTTAAATAGTCATAGAAAACAATTGTGTGTCAGGTTTTTTTCGCTGCAAAAGCACATCAAATGCCATGCATATATTTCTAACAAATGGTTTTCCTTTTTTGGTAATGTGAATTGTATTGTTGTCGATCTTTATTAGTTGATCACGTTCAAATTCCCCTAACTTTTCAGTAATATTTGTCAACTCTGGAATTTGCGTTGTTTCTGTTGTCCAAGAAGTTTTAAAGTGACACATTAAGTTTAAAATATGCTTACGAATAAGCAAATCTTCTGAACTCAATATATGTCCTTTACTCAACGGAATCATACCTTCATTGATTAAATGATAATAGGTTTCAATATTTTTTACATTTTGTGCAAAACCATACCAACTATCACTAATAGAAGACACGCCTAAACCAATCATTAATTGTGTTTTTTGAGCTGTATATCCCATAAAATTTCGATGCAAACGTTGCGCTATCATAGATGTATATAGCGAATCGGTTGGCAATGCAAAATGATCCATTCCGATATCTACATAATCAGCTTCATGCAATAATTGCTTTCCTAAGTTATACTGAGCTGTTTTTTCGGTTGCTGTTGGTAAATCTTCATCGCGAAAACCACGTTGTCCATTTCCTTTTATCCACGGAACATGTGCATAACTATAAAACGCAATACGATCGGGCGCTAATTGTTTTGTCTTGGCAATTGTTGTAGCAACATGTTCGGTTGTTTGAAATGGCAAGCCAAAAATAATATCATGTCCTACAGAAGTATAACCTATTTTTCTAGCCAATTCTGTGGCGCGTTTTACATTTTCAAAGGGTTGTACTCTATGAATTGCTTTTTGAACGGTTTCATTATAATCCTGTACACCAAAACACACACGTCTAAAACCTACATCATACAATGTTTGCAGATGTTGCTCAGTTGTATTGTTGGGATGTCCTTCAAAACTGAACTCATAATCGGTTGCCAATGTTGTATTGAAAAGCAATCCTTCAATTAATTCTTTTAAGTTTTCAGGTGAAAAAAAAGTAGGTGTTCCACCACCTAAATGAATTTCTTTAATCTTTGGTTTAGCTCCTAAAACTTTACGATACAAAGTCCATTCTTTCAACAATGCTTTAATGTATGGTTTTTCAACCTCATGACGTTTGGTAATGCGTTTATTACAACCACAAAACGTACACAAACTCTCGCAAAAAGGTAAATGTAAATACAAACTAATACCTTCGGAGTGATTACTTTCGTTAAAAGATTTTCGAATAGATTCTTTCCATTTCGCAACGGAAAAAGTTTCCATATTCCAATACGGAACGGTTGGATAACTTGTGTAGCGTGGACCTGCTACATTATACTTATTTACTAAATTGCACATACCTAATTTGTTACAGTTCAAAATTAGGAATCGTGTTGCAGGCAATATATGATAAATGTCATATTAAGAAATTAATTTCTCAGTTAAAACAAAAAAGCTTGTGTGTTTTACTTTATTACAATTATCTGAGAAAAGAATATGCTTAAAATAGTTATTACCATATTGTTAAGCCTATTTAAAAAATACGTCTAATGATCAAATAATGACTACTTTCGTCAGTACATTTCATAACTATATTTTTAAAGAAATCTAAAAAATGTCACTAACTTCTACTGAATATTACAACAGAGATCTTTCATGGTTACGCTTCAATCATCGTGTGTTGCAAGAAGCTGCAGATGTGCGAAACCCGTTGTATGAACGTATTAAGTTTTTGGCAATATTTTCTTCTAATTTGGATGAATTCTTCAAAGTACGTGTTTCTGCAATTCGTCAAATAAAAACCTTAGACAAAGGCTTGCGTAAAAAGCTGATCACAAAACCCAATAAGTTGTTGAAAAAGATCAAAAAAGAAGTCAATCAGCAACAAGAAGAATTTGGAAATGTTTTTAAAAAACAGATCATTCCAGAACTGAAAACAGCAGGAATGGAGTTGATTAATTATACTAAATTTTCTAAGGCACAACAACAATTCGCTAAAGCATATTACAAAGAAAATTTAGCTGCCAAATTAACACTCAAGCATCAATTTTCTCAAGAAGAAGATATTTTTATTGAAAACGAACAATTGTACTTAGCTTCTGTATACAACGATCAACTATTAGTATTTAAAATTCCCGCAGATACGCCACGATTTATAGTATTTCCTTCGGAAGATGATACACATCACATCACTTTTGTAGATGATATTTTAAAGCACAATCTCACGGAAGTATATCCAGAAAATACATTTCATTCCATTAAAGTTTCCCGTGATGCTGAATTGTATATCGAGAATGAATATTCGGGTAATTTATTAGAAAAAATAAAGAATTCTTTAGGCAATAGAAATACAGGTCAAGTAACACGTATGTTGATCGATCAGAATGCTTCTGAAGATTTGTTAGATGAACTAAAAGATGAATTTAACGTAAACGATACGGATATTGTTTTGGGCGGAACGTACCATAATTTTAAAGACTTTTTTGGTTTCCCAAATCCAACAGATAAAAAATTAGGTTTGCCTGATTTGCCACCAATTCGAAACAAAGCATTGAACGCATATAATAGCATGTTTTCTGCAATCACTGACAAAGACCGATTGTTATATTTTCCATATGAATCTTTTGATCATGTATCTGAATTATTGGAAGAAGCTGCCGCAGATGTAGCTGTTACCAAAATCAAAATTACTTTATATCGGGTCGCAAAAGAATCACGCTTAACCAATGCGTTGATTGAAGCTACAAAAAACGGGAAAGAAGTGACGGTTTTTATGGAAGCCAAAGCTCGATTTGATGAGCAGAACAACATTAAATGGGGAAAGATTTTAGAAGAACAAGGCGCAAAAGTTATTTACAGTTATCCGGGCATCAAAGTACATTCAAAAATACTCTGTATTACGCGAATTGAAAACGAAATTCCTGTATTGTATGGATATGTTGGTACAGGAAATTTTAATGAAAAAACAGCAAAACTTTATACTGATTTTGGCTTGATGACTACCAATGAAAAAATCACCTCAGAATTGTCGCAAGTATTTCAAGTTTTGGAACGTGAAATCATCATTCCGAAAAGTAAAAAACTCCTGATTTCTCCATTCACTTCGAGAAGTACTTTTTTAGAATTAATCGGTCAAGAAATAAAAAATGCTAACGAAGGAAAAGAAGCGTATATCATTTTAAAACTCAATAGTATTCAAGACAAACGTATGATTGAAGCTTTGTATGAAGCAAGCAACGCAGGCGTAAAAATTGAATTGTTAGTGCGTGGAATTTGTTGTATTGTGCCAGGTATTCCAAATCAAAGTGAAAATATTACTGTAAAAAGTATATTGGGACAATTCTTAGAACATGCACGCGTGTATATTTTTGCGAATGATGGAAACGAAAAAATGTACATCGGTTCTGCCGATTGGATGACGCGAAATTTAGATCATCGTATTGAAGTTATTGCGCCAATTTTAGACAAAGACATTCACCAACAATTACGTAACTATGTACAATGGCAGTTAGATGATACCGTAAAAGCCAGAATCATTGATGCCAAGCAGAAAAATAAATACGTTACACAAGATGCAAATGCGATTCATTCACAGGAAAAAGCGTATGACGAAATTCTGAAGATGAATTTATAAATAGAAGATTCAAAGTACTTCTCGATACATTTTTTCTTCATTTTATTACGAAAAATCACTCGAAGTGACGAGTAATAGTTTTGAAGTAAGTTTCTAACAGCTAAGCTATTTAAAGCATTATCATTATATGTAGAATATTCAAAACGTCAAATCGGGTGGTTTTCTCAAGAAAACAATATTGAGAAAATATATAATTTTAGAGTTCACTATTTTAAACAATATAGTGTAGTAACTCAGTTTTTGAGGATGAAATTAGGCTTTTGTCGTTATACCTTTATGCATATTAATATTAAAAACAACGATTATGTTAGACAAAATGCAACAGTATCAAATTGAGAATGTATCCCATATTAATGGAGGTACAGATGATGAACATTTACCTGAATGTTTTGGTGAACAACCAGATTAAGAAGAAGAGCATGATTGTTATCTATTGTTTAAAAGTAAATCTTAGATCGATTTTTTTAAGATTTTTAGTTTATGAATAGAATGCAAAAAATGGCTATAACTCATTGTTGTCTTTTTTAGGATACCATTACCTCTTTTTAGACTCAATAATATTTTCTCACTATTTATAAAGTCTTATAAACAAAATTCACAATGAAGTTATAGCCAATGTCTTATAGTTACAATTTGTATTTGTATTTGTATTGTTTTGCTGCAAACCAACCAACAATACAGGCAATTATTCCAATCAGCCAATATCCTTTTGCGGAAAGCGAAAAGAGTTGGAAAATAATTAAAATAGCACTTCCAATGACCCATAAAACATCAAGTAGTGTGATTAGGGAGATGATGTTTTTATGTTTTAAATAGTATTGGATGACTACTAAGATGCCAACAGCAAATACAATTAAATTAATTCCGATACTCGGCAATACATCTGCGTTTTGAAATCCTAAAAATGTTTGTAAATACTGATTTGCAAATAACAAGGAAAATCCACTTGTCATAGAAAATGCAGCATTACAGCGTAACCAAAACTTCAAATTTTCCATGTACTTTATCTTTGGCACAAAGAAACAATTGAAACCTGAGAGTTTTATGATGTTTCACGACAATTAGTTGCGATAATGCGACAAGCACTTTATTCCTAAAATACTTTGTGTACTTTTGAGTATGAATGAAAAATTAATAGCAAAAACGATATTTATTAGTTACTTAAGTTACGCGTCACAATTAAAAATAGACACTACAAGCTTCATGAAAAATGAAGTTACGATGAAAGACGCTGATTTCGTTTCGTTTGAGCAGTTTGATCTTTTAATACAACTGATAGTTCAAAAAACAACAAATGAAAATATAGGATTGTATTTTGGAGAACAATCTAATATAGCAGCACTTGGTGTTGTAGGTCAGTTGATACAAACGAGTAAAACGATAGGAAATGGTATTGAGCAAGCATTGTCCTTTTTTAATTTGATTAGTAATGTCATTACGTTACGATTGCAAAAAGAAGCTACAAGCTTTAAGCTATACTTTGAAATTGATAAAGCCGTTAAGGAAAAATATCCCATTACTTACAAACAATTAGTTGTAAGCTCAATGACTTTTATATACAAAGAAATTCACTTTTTAGCGTTACAAAAAAAGCATCCTACGCATGTTGCATTTGACTTTGAAATTGATGCTATTTCATTATATGAACGTATATTTCAGTGTTCAGTTGATTCAAAAAACGAACAAAATTTTATAGAATTTCCTTCCGAGATTCTTGAAGAGAAAATTGTGTATGCTGACTATGAATTGTTTGTACACTTAGAAAAAATAGTTTGCAAACGTTTAACAGCTCAAAAAGGGAAGTCAGAAAAAGTTACGGATACTGTAAAAGAGGTAATCTGCAAACTATTAAATCCTGATTTTCCAAAATTAACGACTGTAGCAAATCATTTGCATATTTCAGAACGTGCTCTGCAGCGAAAGCTTAAAAAAGAAAATACAACATACAGTCAGTTGTTAAGTGAACTCAAAAAAAGTATGGCTGTAGAATATTTGGCATCTACAAATAGCATAAAAGAGATTAGTTATTTGTTAGGATATTCAAATCCTAGTGCTTTTGTAAATGCTTTTAAAAGTTGGTATCAAATTTCTCCATCATTGTACAGGGAAGAACGAATCTGTATCAATTAATCACGTTAATTAATGTATTTTTGAAACTAAAACTACGCCATGTCTTCAACTTCATTTGAACAATTTCTGACCGATTTAGGCAACGAATCTTTATATGTGTTAGATCAGAACATTTCAAAGGTAAATTATATTGCTTTAGATTTATCTGTGACGAATGCACAATTAAAAACTGTTGATGTGTCTTCTTCGGATACATTAGGAATGTATATTGATAGTTATATTGCGATGAATAAAGCAAAAGTCGCTTTTGGTGGTTATCTAGAAAAACGTGGAATTTACAATAGAAGCGACTATTTTAACGATCAAAACCCAGAAACAGAACGCAATATTCATTTAGGTTTGGATTTATGGATTGAAGCAGAAACACCAATTTATACTCCATTAGATGGTGAAATACATAGTTTTCAAAATAATACAAATTTTGGCGATTATGGACCTACAATTATTCTAAAACATACAATTAATACAGTAACATTTTATACTTTATATGGGCATTTAAGTCTCGCTTCTATCAAAGATATACATGTTGGTCAAAGCTTTAAAAAAGGCGAGCAAATTGCTAGTTTAGGAGCAGCAAATGTAAATGGCGATTATCCGCCGCACTTGCACTTTCAAGTCATTAAAGACATGCAAGATTACAAAGGTGATTATCCAGGTGTAGCTTCTCAAAAAGACTTAGGATTTTATAAAGAAAATTGCCCTGATCCAAATCTATTATTAGGATTATAATTCGTTATCTCTCTTTTCGTAAGTTTCTGATGATTCACGGAATTATAGGTTGCTTTTTTTAGTTCTTTTTTCTCCTAAAATACAGATATATAGCTGTTAAATTTGAGTTATTTTCTGTTTGTTTTGGTTCTTGTTAATTTGTTATAATTCAGTGAATTGCGAGTTGCTTTCCTATTACTTCTCGTTCTGCTAAATTAATTTTACTCCATTATTAATTTAAAAACTTAGTACATTATGAAAAAAAGAAGTTTAAAAGCTTTAAAGCTTACGAAAAAATCAATCTCTGCTTTAACAAATGTTAAAAATGTTCAAGGAGGAAGAGGCGGATCACTTATTGGAGTATGTGATACAGAATATTTTTGTGATACATGGGCATCATGTGATCCTATAAAACTTTCAGATTTCTGTGATCCGAGAAAACCTTAAAATTGTTAGGAATATTTAGGTGAATTGAGGATGTCTAAAAAGTACAGATTTCGTCAAGCCGAACCTGATTCGGTTTCTCATAATAATTGAAAATCAATATGATGAGATTCTGAGTCAAGCTCAGAATGACGTTTCAATTACCTTTTTAGACAGCCTCTTTATACTTATATTTTAATGAAATTATTTGTGCTATTCACTGTAACTAATTTCAATATCTTCGTCTAAGTCAAGTATGTATACATCTGTAAAAATTTTGGCTGCGATAGCTGCTGCTGTTTTTGTGTCAGCACCAAAAACCTTATTATATATTTGATGTTCGTAGCTAAATCCTTCATGCGTTGCAATAGGTTGTAGCAGTTCTTTTTCTTCTTCAGAAAGACTATACGTAGGTAGGTCAAACAACAATTCTTTGCGTTGCGTAAGTGCAAATTGTACAAATTTTTCTGTGCGACAACATTGAAAAATAACAAAACCATCGGCAGGCATTGTAGATAGCTTTTTGAGTGCGCTTTCAAACCTTTTCTTGGTTAAGGTTGCTTCTTCGTTTTCCGTTTTTACAAAGAAATCCATGGCTAATTCTACAATTTCATTGTGCTGGTTCAATCCCCAATATGCAGGATAATAACCATCGCCCCAACCTGAAGCATGAATGATCATATTTCCTTTAAAGGTTTTGTCGGGTATATGGTTTGCCCAAGTACCATCTTTTGAACCGTATTTGCTATCTGCGGAAGCGGCAACCATTTCTTCATACAACACGTCATCATAGTAATTAAAAAGCTCAGGGCCAGAATATAACTCATCAGATTTTTTTAAATACACTTTATGTGTTTCATCATCGGCAAAGAAAGCTAAACCAGCATCTACAGGAAAGCCTAAAATTTCTCTAGGTTTTAAGTTGAGTACCGTTTCAACTTCATCGTTTTCTGTCAAAGCTAAAATCCAGCGAGTTGCTTTTTCTTCTTTAAATTTTATTTTAGAATAGGCAATTCGATAATGATCTTCTCCTATTTCCTTAAAATATAAATTCACAGGATATGTACCTGGTGTCACTGTTTTTACAAAGGGTTTTACATGATCAGATACAAAAGGATCTGCAGTAATAATTTTTCCGCTAGGAATATAAATATCGCCTACAAACTGTTCTATAAGCGCATCAGAGTTCATTAAATACGATACATCGTAATCGATTTCTATATCTTTTAACTGTGTTGGCTTTTTGGGCTTTTTAAAAAAGTTGAATAATCCCATGTGTATTTTATTTTTCTTCTATTGTATTTCCTGCTGCGTCTAAACCTAAGAATGGATTGTACGCTATTTCCCATAAATTATCATCCAAATCGGCAATATAACCGCTATAACCGCCCCAAAATACTTCTTCGGGTTGTTTGACGATTTTAACACCTTTAGCTGCTAAATCTGTTATGATTTGATCTACTTCTTCTTTGGTGCGTGTATTGTATGCTAAGGTAAATGCTTTGAAACCAGAACCAGTTGGGTTGACAGTAGCATCTTCAGCAAGTTTTTCTTTTGGATATAACGAAAGTAATATACCGTTTAATTGAAAAAATGAAATGCTATCATTACTTGCGTTGGTCAATGACCAACCAAACTTTTCTTTGTAAAAAGCTGTAGCAGTTTTTAAATCATTTACACCTAAGCCGATAATAGTTACTCTTGGTTGCATGTTTTTTTATTTAAAATATATTTTAGATTTTTCATAAACGTCTTGTCCAGGAATATTGACTGTCATCCAATAAAAATTATCTTCTTTTGCTAATATCTGATATACATATCGATCTCCTTTTACACTAAAATTGGCTCTTGATTCGTTGTCACTTTTTATAAAAACCAATTCAAATTCAGTATCGCTAATCCATGTACAGGTAAGTTGTGAGGTGGATGTATCTGAAAAATAATCTGTCCAGAAACCATCTTTCATCACCACTTTTGTTTTCTGACCCGCAACTTCATAGTAATAGAATTCTGTTAGTGTTTTAAATTCTTCAAGTTGTTTTTTGGTCATTTTGGAAGTTGGTTTTTCTGTAATTCTGGTAACACCTTCTTTTGGAGGTTCTAAGCGATCGAGCAATTCACGAAATCCTACACAATTCCGCTGCATTCTGTAATACAGTTGATTGCCAATTTTTTGCATTTGTGTTTTCTCTACTTTGTTTAGGTATGGATAAAATTGTTCGTTGTAGAGCGTATTTATTTTTAAGGTATCATTCTTAACATTTATTTGCTTCAAGTAATCACAAAATACAAGCGATACGGAATCTATTTCCTTTATCGTCTGAGCAAATGTAAGATTGGTAATTCCGATGAAAAGGAAAAACAGGTATATTTTTTTCATGTAGTGTAATTATTTTTAGCTAAAGATAGTTGTTATGTATACAATTCCAAAGATCCAACCAGTATACATAAGTGTATATCCAAAGGCGTAGAGACTTGCAACTCCAAGATCTCCTTGTGTTTGAGAAGCTTTGGAAAAAACCAGTCGCATTGCTCTAAAAAACACCCAATATAACATGGCTAAGATCAACGCTATCGAAAACCAAAGTACGGTTTCTAGTATAATGAGTAAAAAGACCAATACAATTGAAAATACAATCCATACAACGATAGAGATGATAATGCCTTCAATTCCTTCGCCGATTTCAAATCCAGATGAGTTTCCAGTAAAAATATTTTTACTAAAACCATTCTTAAACTCAAAACTTTCTAATTTCGGAAAATTGTCCTTAAGTGTGATGCCTTTATACAATCCGTATGTGAGAAATAGAAATAGTACTGCTGCAATAATTCCTAACGACATATAAAAATTAGCTGTTATACTTCGGTGGTAATGGAAACCTGTAAAATATACGGTAAGTGCTGTTACCACAATAACTAACAAGGAAACGATAAATACTGATTTTCCTTTGAGATATGTTTTTTGAGGTTTCATATGCTGTTGCTGCATTTTGACTTTTTACTCATCAAATCCTTGATACTTGCATCCCATAATTTTTTCGTAGATATGTCTGCTATCTGTAAACGGCTTTAATTTTTCTAAAACTTCTATCAGTACAAGTTGCATTGTGCATTGAAGGTTTTCATCTAAATCGTCTAAATAATGCCAAACATATTGCTCTAAAACGGCTTTTCGAAGTTCTTCATTCATAATTCCTGTTGCTCTAAAGGCATTTTCTGCATCAGCGCCTTCATGACTTGTCATATATGTTTTTACTTGAACTAGCATAATTTTTTTCTCATCGTTACTCAATTGTTGTCTGATATCATTTTCTAGTTCATGATTTGTAAGATCATCTTGTGAAGTTGGAATTGGAGTTTCTTCTTCTTTTTGCGGTTTTACTTTAGAAGCACTTGAGAATAGTTTTTTAAAAAAGCTCATGAATATTTTTTAAGAGTTGAATGTAATGAAGTTTCTAAGTTAGGAAATTGCATTTATATTTAGATGGAATTGTTTTTCATTTTTTCATGACCGCTAATTCCAAAATCGAGCTGTTTTTTCATTGTCGCTTAGTTTTTTTCTTTTATTTCATCATTCTGACAAATTTCAGCTACTTTTTTCGCAGCCTCTATATTTCCTAAGTCAGCAGCTAATGAAAAGTTTTGACAAGCCTTTTGAAGTTCTTCTTTTTTGAGGTAGATATCTCCTAAATAATAATAAGCTCCATAATTATCAAAATTTCCTTTAATAGATTTTTTTAAATCTCTAATGGCAGCATCATATTCTTTATTTTCATAGTAAGAAAGACCACGCCAATATTGAAGTTCACAGATTTTTACTTCATAACCTGTTTCCTCAGAATTACCAAAAGGAGAGATAATTTCTAAGAGTTTTCCTTCTGTAGTAGCATCACATTTTTTCAGATATTTCGATCTCAATGCTTTATTGTAGTATTCTATGCTTTTCTCATAATCTTTAGTTTCATTGTAGTTTCCTGCAAGATTAAACAGTGTAAGCGTATTGTTGGGTTCAAGTTTCAGCGCTTTTTGGTAATCATTTGTACCTTCTCTTAGCTTACCTATTTGACTTTTACAATAACCTCTAAAAATAAGTGCATCTTTATAATCGGGATTTCGGGCAATCGCTTTATCAAGCATTACAATTGCATTTATGTAATCAAGTTTTTCTTCATGATTCATAGCGCGGTTGTAATATTCTTCTTCCGTAGTAAAACCACAAGAACTGAAAGTAAATACGAGTAAAACTACATAACAATATTTCATAAACGTTTTAACTGTTTTTGATTTAATCTCTAGGCAACACATACCAATACACAGAGATAAAATGACAGATGCTTCCTAATAAAACAAAGACATGAAAAATAGCATGATTGAACGGAAGTTTTCGAATGCTATATAAAATAGCGCCAACAGTATAAAAAACACCGCCAGCCATCAACCAAAATAAACCTTCACTAGATAAATTTTCCATCAATGGTTTAATTGCAAACACGATAATCCAACCCATGAAAACATACATGAGTGTTGATAATTTATCAAATTTTCCAGTAAAGAATAGTTTCAAAGTGATTCCAATGGCTGCAAATGCCCAAACGGTTCCAAAGATGATCCAGCCTGTAGAACCTTTTAAAGTTACCAGAGCGAAAGGTGTATATGTTCCTGCGATAAGCAAGTATATAGCAGCATGATCAAATATTCGAAGTTTATTACGAACTAAAGGTTTTGTCGCTTTATGATACAATGTGGAAGCAAGGTATAATACAATAATACTCAATCCGTACATAGTAAAACTCACCAAATGTATTGTTTCACCATGTTGAATAGCATGTATTACTAAAAATACCAATGCAATGACACCTAAAACTACACCAATTCCATGCGAAATGATATTGAGTTTTTCTTCTAAAGGCGAATAATGAACGGTTTTTACTTTAGAACTCATGAATATTGTAATAAAATACAAAGAACCATAAAAAAAGTCAAAATATTGCGTAAGTGTCTATTTTAGTTTGATACACAAATACCTCAAAAAAAAGTAGTACATTGATCCAAGGTATACGCGAAGTCAATACCTTATTCGGTAATATTCGATTAACTTAAATAACAATCAAAACAAACAAGCATGAGTTTTTTTAAACGATTAAAAAGTAGCTTCTTAGATATTGTAGAAGAAGAGTTTCCTGAAGATTATGTAGATGATGGAAAAGAATATCACATTATTCCAGAACCGTATGACTTCACCTATTCTTCTGTAAAAGGAGACTTTCGTTTAGCGCGTTTGTCAAACGGATTTTGTGCTAGCTGGAAAAACTTCATCATTAGTAGAGATTGGGATGGAAATAAACTGTATACGATTCGTAATTACGGAAGATCTGTCGCTATAAGTCCCGACAAAACAAAACTTGTAACTTCTAGTCAAAACAAAGGAATTGCCATTTTTGATGCAAAAACAGGCGATTTGATCGATTCAGGAAATACAGAAGATTTTGTGTCTGATTTGGTATGGACAAAAAATAATTTTATTGTTGGAACAAATTCCGATGCAATTTTTGTGCTTGATACAGAATGTAATCCGGTAAGAACGATCAAGCAAAAAGATGGAAGCGATTTTGATTTTATATCAGGAATTACATTACACGCAGAAAACGAAAGTTATATCACAGTGTTAGAGTCCAATGGAAATCGAATCAGTATTATCAATTTTGAAACGGAAGAAATCGTCAAAACGAAAGAATTAAGAAACTCTGGTGAATTGTTTTATTCAGAAGCACATCAAAAATTTTGGATTCCTTACGAGCGTAAAGAATTTGTATTGACACTTGATGAAGATTTGGAAGAAGTAAAAAGATTATACTATACTGGAAAAAAAGGAGTAAAACACAGTGGACAAGATGAAAATGATTACTCATGTACCGCTTGGGCAACACTTCCAGCGTTGAGTCCAAATGGAAGACGTTTTCTAGTCAATGATCGTTCCGGATTGTTAATGCTGATCAGTGCGCATTCAGACGATGAATGTTACCGAACTTTTACCAGAGATGTGATTGATTATGCATACGCAATGCTGTGGCAAGATGACGATCACTTTATTGCATTGCTAGATAATCACCGCGTTGTGAAAGTAAATATTAGAGGAAAAGAACATATATTCCATAGAACAGACAGCTAAAAATAACTGTCAAATCAAGCACAGTAACAACATAAAAAGTCATGCTTTATTAAAACGCTACTGTGCTTGATTTGATCTATTAATACAGAATTCTAAATTTAATTGTGTGTTCAATCTTTTTTAAGGCTGAAGTTACTTTTTTATTGTATTCCTTATCAACATCAACAATTACATAACCCACTTTATTATCGGTTGATAAATATTGACCAGTTACGTTCAATTCGTACTTAGCCAATACTTTGTTGACTTTTGCCATAATTCCAGGTACGTTTTTGTGAATGTGCAAGAAACGATGCGCATTGGTTTGTCGTGGCAAACGAATATTTGGAAAATTGACAGCATCAACCGTATTTCCAGAGTTAACATATGCCATAATTTTATTAGGAACAAAGTCAGCAATATCGCGCTGAGCTTCTTCCGTACTTCCGCCAACATGCGGTGTTAAAATTACGTTTTCTAAACCTTTTAGTGGTGTTTCAAAAGCTCCGTTAGCTCTTGGCTCTTGCGGATATACATCAATAGCAGCACCGGCAATTTTTTTAGTTTCTAAGGCAACTTTTAAAGCATCAATATCAACGACAAAACCTCTGGCTAAATTGATTAATATAGCGCCATCTTTCATTTGATCAAACTGTGCTTTTCCAAAGAAATTTCTATTGGCTGCGTTGTCGTCAACATGTAAGGAAACGACATCTGAAATGTTTAATAATTCTTCTAAAGAATTGCATTTTTGAGCATTTCCAAGTGCCAAACGATCTTCAATATCATAATAATACACGTTCATTCCCATCGCTTCTGCCAAAACAGATAATTGCTTTCCAATGTTTCCATAGCCAACAATCCCTAGCTTCTTTCCACGGACTTCGCGCGAACCTTTGGCTGTTTTATTCCACTGTCCGTTGTGCAATTCGGTACTTCTTGAAAATACACTACGCATCAGCATAATAATTTCACCAATTGCCAACTCGACTACCGAACGCGTATTGCTATATGGCGCGTTAAAAACGATAATTCCGTTCTCTTTACACGCTTCTAAGTCAATCTGTTTGGTTCCAATACAAAAAGCACCAATGGCTAATAGTTTTTTAGCTGCTTTGATGACTTTTGGTGTAACTTGTGTTTTGGAACGAATTCCCAATACGTGAATATCTTTTACTTTTTCGATTAAATCTTCTTCAGAAAGACTGTGCGATAATATTTCAACGCTAAATCCATCATTTGCCAAACGATCAAACGCGTCTGAATGAATGTTTTCTAGCAATAATATTTTGATTCTATTTTTTGGGTACGATATGTTTCTTGGTAATTTATTGACGAATAAAAATTCATCTAAATTCGGAGTCACATGATCGGCTTTGTTGACTGCTTTTTCACGTGCAACATTTTCAGTGAAAGCAAAAAACTTATCAGCAACTCCAGCTTCACGCATTACATAATCGCTATAACCGTCACCAATTACTTGAATTTCTCCATCCAAATTCATGTCTTTCAAACACTGAATCTTTCCGTTGTGTTGCGAGAGTACATTTTCAGCATCAAATCCGATGATATATCCATCGGCATCAAACACAAATGTATTAGCAAACACACGATCTGCGGGAATATTATAGTCTTTTACAATAGGATCAATAAATTCCTTAAATCCGCAAGAAATCACATAGATATCATCTGAAAAATTTTCAAAAAACTCTTTGTTGCTTTCAATAGAAGAGGATAATTGTTGGCGCAATCGGTAAATGAGTTCTTCTAAATTCGATTTGTGTGCATTCAATAACTTGATGCGTCTTTCCAAAGATTCTGTAAAGGAGATTTCTCCATCAATTCCTAAGTTGGTAATCTCTTGAATTTCGTCAATAATAGCATCTTTCTTCGGATTGTTTACCAAAGTAATTTCTGCTAAAACATCCAAAGCTTCTACACTTGTGAGTGTGCTATCGAAATCGAAAATATAGTTTTTTTGCAACGTTTCCATGTCTTCATTAAATAAGCGATAAAAATATTAAAATCATTTTATTGGAACTATGCTTAGAGTAAGATTCAATTAACAATTCTAATACTTTTGTTGATAAGGTGGTTTCTTGCTTTCAGATTGAAAGTTTTGTGTGTGGTTTGTCGTTTTTTGTAACTAAATACTAATGTCAAACTGATAGGTGTTTAATTTTGATTATCTAGAAAGTTTACGATGTCAAAATCATATTCTTAAAAATCTCAGACTTCATAAGAAAAGGAGTAATTAACAAAAAACATTCCCTTTCCAGCATGATGAAAGGGAATGTTAAGCACTCTAAACACTAAATTATGGTAGATTGTCCTACCTTAATATTGCCAGAGTTGATGTGTAAAGCATCAACATTTTCTATAAATTCTTCAATAAATGTTCCTACGTTTTCTGTAGAATAACCGCCGTTTGCATTTAAATCTGGTGTGCAAATTTCCAGATCAATTGCACGTTCTGCGGCATCTCTTACGGTTTCTGCTTCTTCTGATAATCCAAAATGATCTAACAACATAGCCGCAGATAGGATAGAAGCAATCGGATTGGCAATACCTTTTCCTGTAGCTTGCGGATACGAACCGTGAATTGGCTCAAACAGTGCGTATTTTTCTCCCACAGAAGCGGAAGCTAATAATCCAATAGAACCACCAATAACACTGGCTTCATCAGAAATGATATCACCAAACATGTTTTCGGTTAATACAACATCAAACTGACTTGGATTTAAAACCATTTGCATCGCAGCATTGTCGACAAATAAGAAATCTAATTCTACATCAGGATATTGAAATGATAAAGCTGTTACTACTCTTCGCCACAAACGCGAAGTTTCTAAGACATTGGCTTTGTCAACTAAGGTTAATTTTTTGCTTCTGCCTTGTGCTGCTCGGAATGCAAAATGTGCTACACGTTCAATTTCTTCTTTGCTATAAGCGCATAAATCGGAAGCAGCTGTACCATCTTTGTTTTGTGTTTTTTCTCCGAAGTAAATTCCGCCAGTCAATTCCCTATAAATTACAATATCCGTATCTTGAATGATGTGTTTTTTTAAAGGCGATTTGTCTAGTAAGGTATCATACGCTTTTACAGGGCGAATGTTTGCAAACAAACCTAAAGCTTTGCGCAAAGCCAATAATCCTTGCTCAGGACGTACTTTTGCATCTGGATTGTTATCGTATTTCGGATCGCCAATCGCGCCAAATAAAACAGCATCTGCATTTAAACACAAATCCAATGTTTTTTGCGGTAACGGATTTCCTGTTTCGTCCATGGCAATTGCGCCAACGAGTTCATGTTGAAATGTAAATGTATGTTGATATTTTTCTGCAATAGCAGTTAATATTCTGATCGATTGATTTGTGACTTCAGGACCAATTCCATCACCTGAAAGTACTGCAATATGTAAGTTCATAGCTAATTTCTAGTATATATGTTGTTGTTCAAATGCTTCTATTTTAGATAAGTTACTGACTAAAAAGTCAATGTCATCATATCCTTTTTGCAAACACATTTTTTTGTATGGATCAATATCGAATGAAGCGTTTTCTGTACCAAAAGAAATGGTTTGTGCTTCCAAATTGACTTCAATTTTAGTATTTGGATTTTCCTGAATGGCTTGTAAAAGTGACGCTAAAAAATTAGGTGTTACTTGAATTGGTAATACATGATTGTTTAAGGCATTTCCTTTAAAAATATCTGCAAAGAAACTCGATACAATGACGTTAAACCCAAAATCTTTCAATGCCCAAGCTGCATGCTCACGACTTGAACCGCAACCAAAGTTGTGTCCTGCTACTAAGATAGAACCTGAATACTGTTGTTGATTCAGTACAAAATCGGTATTCAGGATTCCATCTTTCTGAAATCGCCAATCTCGAAATAAATTTTCGCCAAATCCGGCTCTACTCGTAGCTTTTAAAAAACGTGCAGGAATGATTTGATCAGTGTCTATATTTTCTACGGCAAGCGGAAATGCAGTAGAAGTAAAAGTGTTAAATGTACTCATGTTGTTTAGGCTTCTTCCAATACTGGAACGTTAATATCTACTATTTTTCCTGCAATGGCAGTGGCTGCGGCAACTAATGGACTTGCCAAAAGTGTGCGCGAACCTTGTCCTTGTCGTCCTTCAAAGTTTCTATTGGAAGTAGATACACAATATTCACCATCAGGAATTTTGTCATCATTCATGGCTAAACACGCCGAACAACCTGGTTGTCGAAGTTTGAAACCTGCTGCTTCAAAAATGGTATCTAAACCTTCTTCTTTGATTTGTTTGACAACTAATTGTGAACCTGGTACTAACCAAGCATTGATATTTGGTGCTTTTTGTTTTCCTTGTACATAATTGGCTGCAATTCTAAAATCTTCGATGCGTGAATTGGTGCAACTTCCTATAAACACATAGTTTACTTGTTGTCCAATAAGTGAAGCGCCTTTTTCAAAGTTCATGTATTGCAACGATTTTTCAAGATTTGTATCTGCTGCTGTCGGAATGTTTTCTGAAAGTGGAATTCCCATACCTGGATTGGTGCCAAACGTAATCATTGGTGTAATATCGATCGCATCAAACGTGTATTCTGTGTCAAATTCCGCAGAAACATCTGTTTTCAACGTTTTCCAATAGGTCACTTTTTTATCAAAATCAGCTCCTTTTGGCGCAAACTTTTTACCTGCTACATATGCAAAGGTTGTTTCGTCTGGCGCAATCATTCCGCCACGAGCGCCCATTTCAATACTCATATTACAAACGGTCATTCGTCCTTCCATAGACATATTTTCAAAGACTTCGCCTGCAAATTCGATAAAGTGTTCCGTACCACTATCAGTTCCTAGTTTTGAGATGATGTAGAGAATGACATCTTTAGGAAGTACGTTTTTTTGCAAACGACCATTTACGGTAATTCGCATTTTTTTAGGCTTGGTTAATAGTAACGATTGACTGGCAAATACTTGTGCTACCTGACTTGTTCCAATCCCAAAAGCAATGGCACCAAAAGCTCCATGCGTTGAGGTGTGACTATCTCCACAAACCATAGTCATTCCTGGTTGCGTGATGCCTAATTCTGGTGCCATTACGTGTACAATTCCATTGTATTGATGCCCTAATGCGTATAGTTCTATATGATGTTCTTCACAGTTTTGCTGTAATTGTTGTAATTGATTTCGAGACAATTCGTCTTTTACAGGCAAATGCTGATCTACCGTTGGTGTATTATGATCGGCAGTAGCAATGATTTGCTTTGGTCTGAAAACCGGAATGTTTCTTCTTTTTAATTCATTGAACGCTTGCGGACTCGTTACTTCATGAATTAAATGCTTGTCTATGTATAAAATTTGTGGTCCGTCGGGAATACTATCTACGACATGCGCGTCCCAAACTTTGTCAAATAATGTTTTTTTCATGTTCATTAGAAATTTTCACAAATGCAATGCTTACGCGTACATTCTTTTAGAGATGGTACTCATTTTTATAATTTGATGAATGTCTGTGTCAGTAACTTCCTTGTGCTTGTCTGCAAAATGTAGGAAGTCGCTATAAATGGTATCTAATTCACGTTTTGTAAGATCGTATCCAACATTTTTAGCTCTGTAAGCCAAGGCAGCACGTCCACTTCTGGCAGTTAATACGATAGACGAAGTTGCGGCTCCAACATCTTTCGGATCCATAATTTCGTAGGTTTCTCTATGTTTGATAACGCCGTCTTGATGAATTCCTGAACTGTGCGCAAAAGCATTTGTTCCTACAATAGCTTTGTTAGGTTGTACAGGCATTCCCATTGTATCGGAAACCAATTGACTAATTTCAGTCAGCATGGTTGAGTTGATGTTTGTGTTTAAGTCTAAATATGGATGTTGTTTTAAAATCATAGTTACTTCTTCAAGCGAAGTGTTTCCAGCACGCTCACCAATCCCGTTGATAGTACATTCTACTTGTCGCGCACCGTTTAGTACACCTGCAATGGAGTTTGCAGTTGCCAATCCTAAATCATTGTGACAATGACAAGAAAGGATTGCATTGTGGATTCCTGTGACGTTTTCTTTGAGGTATTTTATTTTTTGCCCGTATTCTTCTGGTAAACAATAGCCAGTAGTGTCTGGAATATTTAAAACCGTTGCTCCAGCTTTGATAACGGCTTCGCAAACTCTGGCTAAAAATTCGTTGTCGCTTCGTCCGGCATCTTCGGCATAGAATTCTACATCTTCTACAAACGTTTTTGCATAGGAAACTGCTGCTACAGCACGTTCAATAATTTGTTCTGGTGTAGCTTTAAATTTGTATTTCATATGTGATTCGGAAGTTCCGATTCCTGTATGGATTCGTGGACGTTTGGCATAGGTAAGTGCTTCTGCAGCTACTTTTATATCATTTTGTACAGCTCTAGTTAATCCGCAAACGGTAGCATTTTTAACAAGTTTTGCAATGGCTTCAACCGATTGGAAATCGCCAGGACTTGATACAGGAAAACCTGCTTCGATAACATCCACACCAAGTTGATCTAATCTAGAAGCAATCATTAACTTTTCATCAGTGTTGAGTTTACAGCCAGGAACTTGTTCTCCATCCCGTAAAGTAGTATCAAAAATATAGACTCGATTTGAACTCATGAATTAAAAATTTGAGTGTTTATTTCTTTTTATTCTTACGAATGTATACTTTGTATTTCCTAAAACGAATGATTGTATGTTGTGTTTTACAGCGGCTAAGTATATTTGTTTTTTAGGTAAATAGCTAATAATAAGATATTTATAGAATAATTTTTTACAATGCCAAACGCACAAAAGGAATCTTTATTTGTATTGATTAAGTCATTATCAAAATCTGAGAAACGACAGTTTAAGTTGTATGTTGGACGGTTTGAAGGCAATGTAAATTCTAAATTTTTAGCATTGTTTACTTTTTTAGAAAAGAGTCAAACGTATGACGAACAAGCAATCTTGAAAAAGAAGATTGTGACCAAGCAACAATTATCAAACTTAAAAGCCAATTTATACAAGCAAATTTTAAAGAGCTTACGTTTAAATCCTGCGCAGCATAATATTCGAATTGTGATACGAGAACAGTTAGATTATGCTACTATTTTATATAATAAAGGATTGTATACGCAGAGTTTGAAATTACTCGATAAAGCAAAGATTTTGGCTTTAGAACATGAGGAAAAGAATGTCGCTTACGAGATTGTAGAGCTAGAAAAAATTATAGAAACACAATACATTACGCGAAGTATGGCAAGTCGCGCTGATGAACTTTCCGCAGAAGCGAAAACATTAAGTATTCAGAATGCATTGGCGAGTAAGTTGTCTAATTTGTCGTTGGAGTTGTACGGTTTGTTATTGAGAGTTGGGTATGTAAAGAATGAAGAAGATTATAAGGATGTGACAAGATATTTTACAAATCGATTGCCTGAAGTTGATCTTGATTCGCTTGGTTTTAGAGAGAAGTTATGGTTGTACAAAGCGCATTTGTGGTATAGTTTTTTGACGCAAGATTTTTTGTCGAGTTATAAATATTCTTATAAATGGGTTGCTTTATTTAAGGAAACACCAAAGATGAAGAAAATTCATCCTGTGTTTTATTTGAAAGGAAATCATTATTTGTTGGAGTCGTTGTTTTATATTAAACATGAAGTGAAATTTAAAGAAGTGTTGCTTCAATTGGAACATGATATTGAAAACGATATTATTCCGCAGAACGATAATACACGAGTACTGAGTTTTTTGTATGTGTATATGAATAAACTGAATTATCATTTTTTGACGGGAACATTTAGTGATGGTTTGTATTTGATTGAAGAAGTGAATACACGTATTGCAACGTTTGAAAATAGAATTGATGAGCATCACGTGATGATTTTTTATTACAAGATTGCGTCTTTGTATTTTGGAGCAGGCGATAATAGAAATTGCATTGAGTATTTGCAGAAAATCATTCGTAATAAATCGTTGAAAGTTCGTGAAGATTTGTTGTGCTTTTCGCGAATTTTAAACTTAGTAGCGCATTATGAATTAGGTTTGGATTATCATTTGGAAACACAATTGAAAAGTACGTACAAGTATTTGTTGAAGATGGATGATTTGCATGAAGTTCAGAAAGAAATGATTAAGTTTTTGAAAGGTTTAGGGAATATTTATCCGCATCAAATTAAGAAAGCTTTTGAAGCATTGCATGCAAAGTTGAAGCCTTTTGAAGATGATCCATATGAGCGCAGAGCATTTTTATATTTAGATATTTTGTCGTGGTTGGAAAGTAAAATAGAGAACAAGCCTGTTGCTGAGATTATTCACGCGAAAGCGAAATTGCTGCTAAGATAGTTTTTCTTTAGAAGCGTCTTTGCTATATACTTCCATACAGTTGACTATAGCTTCTAGTCAAAATTGAATGTTTCTTTTATCGTTTTTGAAGAAAGTAATTTTTTTATTGATTTCAACTTGTCAGGACTTTGTAGAAAGGGATGCTCTTGATAAAGTTTTTGATATTCAGAGAGTACTTGATTTTTATATGTTTCTATTTTTTTATCAATTACTTTATTAATACTGGTAATGGTATTTTTTTGAAAATGTAAGTTTACGGGATCTACGAATCCCATTTTTATAAATCCGGCAGTTTTTCTTGCGCAACGACAAGGATTATTTTTATTTACTAAACCACATTTATTATCCATAAAATTATATAATTGCTTTTTTGCTCTATGCAATTTAATTCTAAAGTTTTCTTTTGTGATTTCCATTATTGCACTTCCAATAGTATCTGTAAATTCAAATAATTCTCCTATTATAAAAACCATTCGTTGTTCTCTATCAAGACACAAGAGCATTCCTTTCATACAACTTATTTTAGCTTCTTTTACTAAAAGTTTGTCCTCAACTTCGTAAGAATAATTAGAAAGCGACTCGTTTGGTAATTGATCAAGTCCTTGTCCAAATTGTTCAAATGTTGTGTTGGTTTCGTATTTTCCGCGTTTCATGTTTAAGAAATGATTCTTCAGAATACGATATACCCAAGTTTTAAATGTACTTTTTTGTTTAAATGAACCTAACTTTGTGACAATTTTTATGAGAATTTCTTGTGTTAAATCGGCAGCTTCATCTTTATCACCTACAAAAGTTATGGCGACATTATAAATCCAATCTTGATGCTTTTTGATAAGATCTTCTAGTGCCTTTTTATTTCCCGAAAGCGATTGCTCTATTAAGATTTTGTCTGAAGTGTTAGTGTCCATTTGTACGTTATTTATTCATTAAGAATTGTCCGTGAGGATTATCTAAAATCATTAACCATTGTCCATTTTTTTGTTTTCTTAAAACAGCCACGGATAGTCCACTTTGTTTTATTTCAGTTCCGTCTGGCGCTTTTGCGGTCATTGTCCAAGGAGCAATATGCGTAGCAATGTTTCCTGTAATAAATACTTCGTGTCCGCTATAGGTAAATATAGGATTTACCATAGACATTTTGGTAAACATTTCTCGTAAAATATGCGTGTCAGAAATGGGCGATTCTGGTTCAAATACAATAACTGCGTTAGGTTCATAACAAGCCATAACGGTATCTATGTCTTTGTTTTGAAAAGCTTCTGTCATTTTTGTAATTGCGTCTAATACATTTTGTTGTTCTCTAGTCATCTTTTTTGTTTTATTTGTTTGAGCGATCATGGTAATGGAGGTCATACAAAAGAGTAAGACCATTAGTAATTTTGATTGTGTTTTGTACATCATAAAGCTTTTTTTTGTTAGTATATGAGTGCTTTATGGTTTAGACACAGTTCAAAAGATGACTGTTACAGTAAATGTAAATTTATTTTGAATAATTATTGTATTGTTACAAAGATAAAAGAGTGTATAGTAGCGTTTCTGGGCTTTTAGCCGCTTTAAGAATATTATTAAGTTTTTTTTAAATCTTTTTATTTACGAGTTGCTTTGTATGTTCCATCTGGTTGTATGGTAATTAATTCATTAAAAATACCGTTTGCTGTTTTCTTAAATTCTATTCTATATTCTCCTGATATTTTAAAAGAAAATTTGTGTTCTGCAGTTGGAACTAGTTCATATGCTGGTTGTCCCGCTACGGAAAGATACAGTTTGGTACCTTTTTCTTTTGTGTAAATTTTTATAATATTTTCTTGTATTTCATATTCACCGACGTATAATTTTAAAGTACTCGGATCTACATCTATGGCTTTGGGTCTATCATCAATAGCATTCGGTTTTTGTACTACTCTCAAGATTTCTTCGGAAGCAGTATTAGTTTCTGCCATTTCTTCATTGATCCACTTGATATACTGTGATACTCTTGTGTAATTCTCCACAACGCCATATAAACCTTCGGGACCATCTTTTGTGTCTTGCCATGAACTAATTCCGGCTAAGTATACAGTATCATCTTTTACAATAAAAGCAGGTCCGCCACTATCACCTGGACCACTAATACCTTCATATTCTGTGAGATATTTTGTTTTAGTATCGGGATGATCAAAGGTCCATGTTAACCATTTGTCTGTAGCTGTTTCAATCCTGTTCGTCGCACCTCTTTGTTTTCCATCGTTACTGTTTACGCCAATGAGACCATTGCCAATATCTCCTTTGCCAAGCATATATACTAGTTTGTCAATTTCATCTTCGTCAACATATAATTTTGCTTGCATGGAATTGAGAGGCTTGTTTTTTAGATGTAATAATGCAATATCATTTAATGATGACATGTCATTTAACATTGCAAGTTTTTCTTGAATATTGTCCCATTCTTTATACATAATGACTTTGTCTACTTCAATTTCTTCACCGTTTATGATGACAAAATGTTTTCTTCCAGCATCAAATTTTTCTACAATTCCCACAGCACAATGAGCCGCGGAAATTGCCCATTGATCTCCTATAATGGTACCTTCACAATCGGGAAGATTTAAATGGCACATATATTTTTCAAATTTCTCGGCAAGTTTGATAAACTCAGCATCATCTTTGTCGTGTCTCGTTAGAATTGGATTATGTTTCTTATTATTCATGTAACTAAAACTTACTAATGTTAATGATATTAGTAGAAGTAATATGATTGCGTTTGTGAATTTTAAACTGTTCATTTTTTTTGTTTTGTATTTATAAAATGGGCGAAAGGTTTGAGTGATTGTAACTGCAACGAGTATGTTTATTCTATTCCAAATGCTTCGCTAAAGCCTTGTTCAATAAAATCATAAAAGATATCATCATGACCACCGCTTCCAGCAATTATATTCGTGTTTTTAGATTGTAAAAAAGTAATTTCTTGATCTGTAAGACTGCCTACAGCTTCATCTGTTTCTCCGTAGATGTAAGTTATTTTAGATAAACTTTCAATGGTGCTAAAACGTTCTGTGTATCTATTCATGACTAATCCGGCAAATAATCTGGCTTCATTCCTATTGAATGCATTGTCAAAAGGAGTTGTTTCTATTATGGGCGTTACACCATTTTCAAATCTTCCTAGTTTCCCTTCGGCGAGTCCTTGCCAAAAAACATCATTAATATCTAACCTTCCTGTCATGATTAGATATTTATCAGCGACATCTATTCCTTTTTCTGCAATTAATTCTTGTGTTATAAATGCACCATATGAGATTCCTGTAATGTATACTGTTCTACCTTCATCTTTAAAATATTTTACCACTTGATGCAGCGTTTCAATACTTTCAGCATTAAAGTTAACAGCTTGCTCTAGTGTAATATCATCGCCACTTAATATGCTAGGATTTAATGTTTGTGTCTGATGTACAGTTACGTTTAAAATCCCTGAAGTGTTAAAATTTGCAGAAAAGTAATCTACTAAATCTGTAGCGAGTTCTGTACTCGGACCGCCTGGAACGGTTATTAAAACAGTAGCAGCTTTTTCATCACCGTTGAAATAAATTAAGTCTTTAATCTCTTGCGAAATATCGTTAAAATTCACTGGCGGATTCACATCGTCGTCATTAGAACAAGAGAATGTTATAATGGCAAAAAATAATATTAGAATTACATATAGAATCGTACAGTAATTATTAATACGTATCATTTTTTTGGATACTCTTTTCATGTATTATGCTTTTTGATTTGTATGAAACAAAAGTATAGTTGCCAATACAATAAAAGAGTGAATTTAGTACTGAAGAAGTACTGAAACGATCAAATTAAACGAATTAGGACATTTGTTGAAGCTTTCTGTACGCTCCTGGAGACATTTCTAAACTCATCTTAAATGCGCTATAAAAAGCACTTTTAGATTTAAAACCTACTTCCATGCCTATAGCCTCAATAGAATATTTATTAAATACTGGATCTTGCAATAGATTTTTGGCAGCTTTAATTCGGTATTCGTTTACAAATTGGATGATACTTTTGTTGATTTCCTGATTTATAATTTGTGATAAATAACTTTCACTTGTGTCTAATCGAGATGCTAGATCTAATCTACTTAAAAGAGGATTTTTATATAATTCTTCCTCTTCCATTAGTTTATAGAGTTGTGTGATGACTTTAGAGGTAGTTGTATCCTTAATTTTACTTTTGGTCTTAGTCGTAGTTGTTTTTATAGATGCTAAATAATTATGTATTTCCTCTTTTTGAGAGATTACTTGTAGTTTAAATACACCATAATACAATACCCACCATAGAAATAAACACATTCCTATCCAGAGTATGTATGATGTATATGTCGAATTGAATATATAAATTTCTATTCTATTCATTATCCAAATTGTAATGATGCCTATAATAAACAGGTTTAATCGTAACAACCAACGCTTTTTGTTTTCTGAAATAGAAGTAGATTTATTAATGAGCTTTCTTCCCCAAAAAATTAAAAATATATTAAAACCAATAGAAGCAAAATCTTTAATGTAAAAGATGATAATATCATAAATTGATCCGTAAAGATCGAACAAGAATAAAGAAGCTTCAAGAATAACAGAGCCTAAGAAAGGAAAGTATAACCATTTATGTCTTCGTCTTTTTAGAAGTGGATGTTCAATTTGAATTAAAAAATAAGTGAACAAAGTAGCAGCGCATAGAAAATCTAACCTGAAAAGAGTAAAAATCTCTACAACAATATGTAATGTTTTAAGGCCGAGCCATTCTATCAGAGTTAAATTAGCAATTAAGAATAATGATAGTGCCAAATAGTTGTTGGCGCGACTCTTATAAAAAGACGTTGTAATTAATGAGATACTTACAAAATATCCTATAATAACACTGGCAATCATTACAAAGTCTAGTATAGTTTGATTCATTCTTTATTGTATGTAAAAAGTTAAATACCTCGTAATTTGATTTTATAAAAATGCTAATATAGATGATGAATGGTATACTATTTAGTTAAGTAAATTATAATATTCTAAAATATTTTATGTCATTTTCAATTGTGTAACCTACTTCTTTTATGTGAAATCTATTTTTTTGAGTGTATTCTGCAATGCTTTTGGAATGATAAAATTGAACAAATAAAAAAGCGATTGACACTAATTTCAATCGCTTTTACTATTTATGTGATATTGTTCTTATTGAGCAGGACCTGTAGATGGTTGTACGGTAATTGCTTGCACATCTCTGTCAAACAAGTACAATCCGCCTTTGTCGTCTCCAATCAAGTTAATTTTGTCTAAGATAGTACGTGCCAATGCTTCTTCTTCGATTTGCTCTGCTACATACCATTGTAAGAAGTTATGAGTAGCATAATCTTGCTCTTGTAAGCTGATGTGTACTAAATCGTTGATACTTTTAGAAACTTTGATTTCATGTTGAAATAATTGTTCAAACATTTCTTTTAACGAACCATATTCTACAGGAGGTTTTGCCAATTCTGGAATTACGGCATGTCCGCCACGTTCGTTTACGTATTTTACAAATTTTAGCATGTGCTGACGTTCTTCGTCAGAATGTTCATACATGAATGAAGTGACACCTTCAAAACCTTGTGTTTCAGCAAAACTTGCCATTGCTAAATATACTTGTGAAGATTCTGCTTCTATTTTGATTTGCGTATTTAACGCATTTTCCATTTGCTTTGATAACATAGCTTGTCTTTTTTGAGAACTGTAAAAATACGCATAAGATGTGAGTTTTACTTATGTGTATTATAATTTTAATTTATTCTAACTAAAGGAATATGAATCGTTTGTTATTTAGAATTTGGTTTTATTCTTTATTCTAATTCATCAATTGTGATCCCAATAAAACGTTCAATTACTTTTTGTTCCTCCGAAGTCTTGGATTTTACTTTTTTAACATCAATGTAGCCTAAATCGCCATTTTCGTAGTGAAATTTTAAGATTGTTTCTAAGGCTAAAGAATCTGTATTTAAAAAGTTTACATATTCTTCATATTTCGTTTCAGAAGGTTCTTGGATTTTGTTTAAAGTTTTATGTAAAGCTTCTGTTCGATCGCTTGTTGGTAGCTTCACACCTTGTCGTCCTTTTGTTGCTGTAGCAAATAAAGTATATAATTGATGTTCCACATACAGAACAAAGTCACAATGTACGCCATCAGTATATGCTGCGCTGTGATCTTCTCCAAAGGCAAAGTACGGATTGTCACTTTCTTTAGATACAACCATACATGTATCATAGTACGTATTGTAATAATCTAGATACACTAATTTTCCTCCATCATTTTCTTCTAAATCTTCACTGTAACCTGTATAATCATGATCGCCCATGATATTAATTTTGTATGGACTCAGAATACAATTTAATGGTAAAAGCGATAAGTTTCCTTCAAATCCGTCATAATCATAATTGGCAGAAATAAAGTTCTCAATAGAAGCATTTGTGATTGTTTTAGTTTCTATTTCAGATGATATCGCCGTAGAATGCCAAATGATATTTAACCCGTTGCTAATTTTATAGAATTCTCTGATATAATCTGTAAATCGAAAACTAGCATCGTCGTCGTCAGAGATTTCCATGGCAATTTCTTCTTCAACAGCAATTATTTCGCTTTCGGAAAGTCCTCTATATTGTGTGAAAACAATTTTATCAACCAATGGACTACTTTCTAAATTTTTGATCGCTTTTTCCAATCGCAAAAAATAGTTTTTAGCCCATTCTTTTGCTGAAAAATTAAATTCACTCATAAGTCTTTAGTTGATGGTTTCTCCATTATTCACATTGTCTTCATCAGGATTTACAAAAACCAATTTACCTTCTGGTGTTTCCGTCATTAAAATCATTCCCTGACTTTCAACTTTAGCAATCGTTCTTGGTGCTAAATTTGCTAAAACAGTTACTTTTTTACCAATAATTTCTTCTGGTGTAAAACTTTCAGCAATTCCAGAAACAATAGTGCGCTTATCTAAACCTGTATCAACTAGCAGTTTTAAAAGCTTTTTGGTTTTGCGAACTTTCTCAGCTTCCACAATGGTTCCAACACGTAAATCTAACTTCGTGAAATCATCAAAAGTAGCGGTATCTTTTTGTGGTACAACTTCTTTGTTAGCTGCTTCGTTGGCTTTCTTAGTCGCTTCCAGCTTGTCTAATTGCGCTTGAATTTCTTTATCGTCAATCTTAGCAAATAATAATTCTGCAGGATTGATTTGATGTCCAGTGGCAATCAATACTTCTTTTGTTGAAATATCATTCCAACCTAAATTAGTATCAAGTGCTAATATATTTTTTAATTTTTTTGAAGTAAAAGGTAAAAATGGTTCTGACAATACCGCAATGGCAGACGCAATTTGTAAAGCAACATACATAATGCCTTTTACAGCTTCTGGATCTTCTTTGATCTTTTTCCAAGGCTCATTGGCTTGTAAAAACTGGTTTCCAAGTCGCGCTAAGTTCATCAATTCCTGACTTGCTTCGCGGAAACGATATCGTTCAATAGAACTTGAAATGATTGCTGGAAAATGTTTTATTTGCGTTAATTCTTCGTATTCGCCAGTATATTCAGGAATGATTCCATCATAATATTTATGTGTCAATACAACCACACGATTAATAAAGTTTCCTAAGATGGCTACCAACTCGCTGTTATTGCGTGTTTGGAAATCTTTCCAAGTAAAATCGTTGTCTTTCGTTTCTGGAGCATTAGCCGTTAATGCATAACGCAACACATCTTCTTTTCCAGGGAAATCTTCTAAATATTCGTGCAACCAAACTGCCCAATTTTTTGAGGTTGATAATTTGTTACCTTCTAAATTTAAAAATTCGTTCGCAGGAACATTATCAGGTAAAATATAATCACCATGTGCTTTTAACATTGATGGGAAAATAATACAGTGAAACACAATATTATCTTTTCCGATAAAGTGAACCAACTTTGTGTTTTCATCTTTCCAATACGGTTCCCAATCTTTTCCTTCACGTTCTGCCCATTCTTTCGTAGCAGAAATATATCCAATCGGTGCATCAAACCAAACATACAATACTTTTCCTTCGGCACCTTCTACAGGAACTGGAATTCCCCAATCTAAATCGCGTGTTACGGCACGTGGACGCAAACCATCATCTACCCACGATTTTACTTGTCCGTGAACATTTGGTTTCCAATCTTTTTTGTGTCCTTCTACAATCCATTCGTTCAAGAAATCGTTGTATTTATCAAGTGGTAAAAACCAGTGTTTTGTTTGTTTGAGTGTAGGCGTATTTCCTGTAATGGCAGATTTCGGATTGATGAGTTCCGTTCCGCTTAATGAAGTTCCACAGTTTTCACATTGATCTCCATATGCTTCTTCATGACCGCATTTTGGGCAGGTTCCTACCACAAAACGATCTGCTAAAAACTGATCAGCTTCTGCATCATATAATTGTTCGGTAACTTCTTCTACAAATTCTCCATCGTCATATAATTTCTTAAAAAAGTCGGAAGCTGTTTTGTGGTGAATTTCCGCAGAAGTACGCGAATAATTATCAAATGAAATTCCAAAATCTTCAAACGATTGCTTGATGATTCCATGATATTTATCAATGATATCTTGTGGCGATACACCTTCTTTTTTGGCGCGCATCGGAATCGCAACACCGTGTTCATCACTTCCGCACATAAAGGCAACATCATTGCCTGTTAGTCGTAAGTAGCGAGCATAAATATCTGCAGGAACATACACACCAGCTAAGTGTCCAATATGGATAGGTCCGTTGGTATACGGTAAAGCTGCGGTAATGGTATAGCGTTTTGGATTTTGAGTCATTTCGTTTTGTTTCTATTCAATAAAGTTAGATTTTCTACTGAAAATCGTGTAATTAACGTGCAAAAATAAGGATTCTTACAAGATTTTTAGCTTGAAAACATGAGGAAATCGTATTAATTTGAGCCTTGAAAGTCAGAAAATCGATGATTTTTGCAGATCGTCTAAAAATACATTTTGTTTTGATTGAAGAAAAGCATCTATATTTTTTCTACTAATTTTAATATATGAACCAACCGAAACCACTATACAAAGGAGCAACTGTCGGTATTTTGTCGACGGCGCGAAAAATTTCTATTACCGAAATAGAAGCCGCCATAGAGCTATTGCACAGTTGGGATTTAAAAGTTGTCTTAGGCGCAACCATAGATCTTGAAGAAAACCAGTTTGCTGGTGATGACATGACACGTGCTGTAAATTTTCAGCAGTTTATAGATGATGATAATATTGATGCAATTTGGTGCGCACGCGGCGGCTACGGAACCATTCGCATGATAGATCATTTAGATTTTTCACGATTTGTACAAAAACCAAAATGGATTATTGGCTATTCTGATGTAACCGTCTTACATAGTAAAGGACAGCAATTGAACTTTGAAACTTTGCATGCAACCATGCCAATTAATGTGTCAAAAAATAGTTCAGAATCCTTAGAAAGTTTACGCAAAGTATTATTCGGCGAAAGCCTTCGCTATTCAGTTCCAGAAGTCACTTATAATAAAAAGGGAAAAACCACAGGCGAATTGATCGGTGGAAATTTAAGTATGTTATACAGCATGACTGGCTCAGATTTGTCTTTAGATACTACAGGGAAAATTTTGTTTTTGGAAGATTTAGATGAATATCTGTATCATGTAGATAGAATGATGATGAACTTGAAACAGAACCAATATTTTGATGGTTTATCTGGGTTAATTGTTGGTGGAATGACAGATATGCATGATAATTCGATTCCATATGGAAAGAACGTGCATGAAATTATTTTAGATGTCACTTCTGAATATGATTTCCCGATATGTTTTGACTTTCCAGCGGGACATTTAGACGATAATCGCGCGTTAATTTTTGGAAAAAAAGTTGAATTAACTGTTGATTCAGGTGTACAACTAGATTTCCTTTTGACTTAACAGAAATAGATAGTCGCCTTCACGATTTTCATATTGTTTCATAATACTTTTGATAGCTCCTGAAGCAATATCTTTTTCGAGTTGTATCAATCCTTTTTGAATTTCTTCTTGATGCGTTAAGTGTGAAAAAGAGGAAATTCCATTACGGATATTTTCATCTAGATATAACTTCGGATTTTGTTTTCCGACATATAAAAAGGAGTCTTTTAGATCTGGTAAAATAGTATAGCGTTCGGCATACATGTTTTTAAAGCCTGCAGTTTCCATTGCGCTAATAATTTGACTGCGAGCAGGCATTTGTTTGATAGAAGCTTCCATCATTTTTGGGAAATAATGATTAAGCCAATAACCTTTCATTTGCTTCGGTGTTGAGGTGAAGAAAACTACATTTGCATAGTTTTTCATGACGCGAAATAACTCTGAAAACCCTTTCTCTAAGTTATTCCAATGATGTAGTGTAAGCGTTCCTATAACACCTTCGATACTATTATCTTCTAGTGGAATATTTTCGGCAGTTCCAAGTTTCCAGTCTATATGTGGGTATTTTTGCTGTGCTTTATCAAGCATCTTTTGAGAAGGATCAATACCAACAAATTTAGTTTCTTTAGTATGCAATTGTGAAGTGTAATTTCCTGTGCCGCAACCAATGTCAAGATACAAACCTTCTTTTATAGGATTTAAATGATAATGAAGTCGTTCTAGTAAGTAAGGATCGGCTTTTCGGGTATTGTTATATCCTTTTCCAATATGATCGTATTTTGCTTCCATATGGCTTCGGTTTATTGTTCACTAAAATTAACGATATCATTCATGATTTCGGGCATTTCATCATCATAAAAACTGATAGCAGTATGTAGAATTTTTGTGAATTGTTGTTGATTATCGACTTTAAGATACGTATTTTATGTGAAAAATTAGCGTGTAATTTATGGCAGCACATAACGACTTAGGTATTGAAGGAGAAAAATTAGCAGTAAAACATCTGCAAAAAGCAGGTTATAAAATAGTAGAAACTAATTATAGGTTTCAAAAAGCAGAAGTAGATATTATTGCGAGGAAAGAAAATATATTAGCTGTTGTTGAAGTAAAAACTAGAACGTCTACCGATTTTGGAAATCCTGAAGAATTTGTAAGTCAAAAGAAAATTAAATTACTCGTATCTGCTACCGATAACTATATCAATGAGAGTGACTTAGATGTAGATGTGCGATTTGATATTGTTTCAGTAGTACTTACTGAAAAAGACATCACAATAAGTCATATAGAAGATGCTTTTTATCATTTTTAAAAATAACTGTTATAATTATAACAAATTGTTTTGAAAACAGTTTTTGTGTTTGTATTTTTGCACTCTACTAAAATTATAGACTATACCATGAAAACAATTTCATCGATTGTAGAAGAGTACATAAAAACAAAGCCATTCTTATCGAGTGCACTGTCGCAAGGCATTATCAACTTGACATCTTTATCACGATTAATTAAGCCTGAAATTGAACATCAACTTGGAAAAGAAGTGAAAAATGGAGCCATTGTAATGGCATTGAAACGTTTGTCTTCCGAATTGGAATTTCGTGTGACGCATCGTGTATTGAAATTTGTACGAAATATTGGAGAAATTACGGTGCGATCTTCCTTGAACGATTATACATTTAGAGTCACAGAAACTTTATTAAAGAGTCAAGCAGCATTCATGTCTGAAATTGAAGGTTTAAATACTGTTTTTTACACATCATCGCGTGGTGTGAACGAATCTAATATTGTAGTAAGTAATGAAGTTGCTGAGTTAGTAGGCAAGATGTTTAAAAATGAAATCTTATTAGAAAAGCAAGAAAACTTATCATCTATTACGGTTAAGTTACCCAAAGACAATGTGAATGTTCCTGGTATTTATTACTTCATCTTTCAGCGTTTATCTTGGGAAGGCGTAAACATTTACGAAGTAATTTCTACAACAAACGAGTTTACTATTTTAGTAAATGACGAACAAGTAGATAAAGCTTTTACCGTAATTAAAAACTTGAAATCACTGTAGTACTATATATTGAAAATTCAACGCGTATAAACATCTATGTGTTAAAAACAGGTGTTTATACGCTACTTAAGATCGATATTAATTCAGTACTTTGTTTTGTAAATACATTTATTTAAGTAAATTTAGATAGATTTTAAGGTGTTTTAGCCAGAATGCCTTTCTTTTCTAAATAAAAAAAGTATAGTATTTACATTATACGTTACCCCTAACGCCCGCTTTATTTGCTGGTTCTTAAAAGAGCCAATCTTAGACGATTATTAGAATTTATTTTTTGCCATGTTTTACATGCAAGAGACCTAATTTTTAGTGTCTTATGTTTGATGTAGAAACTGATGAAAAACGATATATATGTTATAGAAATTATGTCTATAACTAGCAAAAGCTTGCGTGGAAGAATTGACAATTTCTGTTTAGTAGAAAGATAAATCTTAGGGTATTTTTCTTAAGAAAAATTGATTTATCGGGTCTGAAATTTAAAAACTCTTAAACGTAATTTTAGTTTTACGAGAAATCCCGCTCATTATTGAGCGGGATTTTAAATATGTATAGGTTGGTATTTAGCGAAACAATACATTCAAAAGTTGTTTCTATCTTACACTATACATAGAGAGAAAGTCATAGTCACATGAATTTCTTCTGATTCTCTTTTTAGAAATGACATGGGTTAGGTCGCTTAGATTTTTTTACAGGACATTTGCAACAAGTTTTTAAACAAGGACCATGTGTAGACTTCACGTCGCCTACTGCGCCACCCATAATTGCAAAAGAAGCAATAGATTTTTTTCTAAGATTCAGATTTCTTATTTTTTGTTTTTTCATTACTTTATGTTTTAAGATTAATACTTGATTTTATTTTTGTAAATCATGATTTCACTTACAAAACAATGAGTTATTTGATTATCAGTCAATTAAAGCAAATGATGATTCCTTGAATTTCACCTATAATTCCCTGAATTATTGGAAAACTAGCTATAAAACCTTGTGTGTCCAAGTAGCTTTTAAGTTATATTTGTTAGAAATACTTCCCTTTATATGAAAAAGTTTATACTGTTTGCATGTATATTTTTTAGCGGATTTTTCGTGTTTGCACAAGACAAAGAAGATCTACTCGAAGAGTTTAACATTCTCAGAATTCAGTTTCGCGATACAAGTATCAATTATGAAGAAGTAAAAATACTTGCGACACAGTATTTAGATAAAGCTAAAAAAAGTCAAGAAGATCGATTCATTGGGTATGGTTATTATCTACTCACTGTAAAAAATACGGATACCGAGCAGACACTTGAGTATTTAGATAGTGCTATCTTTTATACAAAGGCATTAAAAAAAGACTTTATGTTTCCAATGCAAGCGTATTTAGTGAAAGGAGTTGTCTTTGATGGAAAAAGAGATTATGACAATGCTTTAAAGAATTATTTACTCGCACAAGCAGCAGCAGAAATGAATGAAAGTGTTTTTTATGAGTACAATATAAAATACAATATTGGTTTCTTAAAACGAATTTTAGGCGACTATGATGAAGCAGAAAAGTTATTTTTAGAATGTTTGGATTATGAAAAATCTAAGGAAACATTAGATGGAAACGCATATGCTAATATTTTACTGCTACTTTCAACAATTTATCATGAATCAGGTAAAGTAGTAAAAAGTTCTGATATTAACCAAGAAGGGATTCGTTTTTCACTAGATAATGATTTGTCTGAATTTTATAACAGATTTGTAGTAAGTGAAGGTGTGAACTTAAGTACGAAAGGAATTTATCAACAAGCGATAGATAGTATAGAAAAAGTACGTGATTTTTTAGAGGAGAGCAATCGATTTGTAGCTGATTATTATTTAGCAAAAAGCTATTATGAAGTTGGACGTAAGAAAGAAGCATTGGACAAGTTTATGGCTATAGATGCGGTTTTTAATGAAACAAATGATTTATTACCGCCATTGCGAGGAGCTTACGTATATTTAATTAAAGATGCTAAAGAAAAAGGAGATAAAGAATTGCAGCTACAGTATACGAATCAGCTACTTAGGTTTAATGATATGATTCATGAAAAGTATAAATCGTTAACTAAGAATATTAAAGATGATTACGATATTCCACAACTATTAGCTGAAAGAGATGAATTGATTGAAGACTTAAAGCAAGGAAATGCTGAAGTTTCTGAAAAAAATAAATGGATTATTATTATAAGTACGCTGTTTAGTTCGTTAATGTTGGGAGGTTTTTTATATAACTATACATTGAAAAAAAGATATGAAAAACGTTATAACGAAATTATAGCGAAATCTAATGCTAGTATCGAAGAGGAAATTGTAGTCAAAGACATCAAGTCGGAAGTAGTTTCTATAGGAATTGATCAGCATATTATTGAAGAAGTTTTAAAGGAATTGGAGGTGTTTGAAAAAAGTGAAGCATACCTTACCAATCAGATTTCTTTGAAAGACGTAGCTAAAATAGTGAATACGAATTCTAAGTATTTATCTAAAATTGTAAACTCTTATAAAAAGAAGAATTTTACAACGTATATAAACGATTTACGAATTGATTATTTAGTAAGTCATGTGCAAACAGATACAAAATATCAAAAATATACGATCCGTGCTATTGCGGAAGAAATAGGGTTTTCAAATCCGGAAGGATTTTCCAGAGCTTTTCAAAAAAAGACAGGATTAAAACCTTCCTATTTTATCAAAAAAGTCCGAGAAAATACTCAAAAAAAACAATAATTCGCGGAATTGTAGTTTTCAAGCTGCTGATTTTCAATTGATATTAATTTTGAATTCTTAGATTTGATCACATTCAAATTTAAAAGAGTTATAAAATGAGAGAAAAAAGAAAAGTATTAGGTTTAAGAAAATTTGTAGTTGCTAACTTAAATACAAGACATTTATTTGGAGGAACAGGAACAACACGAGGTACTACAGATACAACAACTGTAGGTGCGCCAAGTGTAGCATGTGAAACAGGTGAAGCTGATAATGCTGATTGCGAAACAAGAACATTTCCTAAGTCACATCCTCAAAATCCTTGTGATCCACTTCAAGTGAATACTACAAATAATCAACCTGGTTTCCCTTCGCAAGGTGCAACTTGCTAAAAAAATGATGTATTAAGTCACATATGTGAAAATAAAAAAACAGAAAAGCAATTAAGCTTTTCTGTTTTTTATATATCGTAAGGATGCAATAATACATTCCTATATATAAGTAAATATTAAATCATTCTTTAGTATAAAACTCTTTCAATTCTTTTACGCCATATGGTTTTCCAATGATGCGTTTGTCCTTATCTAAAACAAAAAATGTAGGTGTAGAACTCACATCATACATATTTCCGATTTCATTATCCCATTTGTCCAAACCTAAAACATGAATGAAACTTGGGTAAAAAGAACTTTCATTTGCCCAACTTGCGCGTTCATCTTCCAAACCAATAGCAATTACTTTAAATTTTCCTTCTTCTTGACTTTTTACAAATTGCTTAAGCTTTGGTAGTTCTTGTAAACAATGTGAACATGTACTACTCCAGAATACAATAATATAATTTTCAGCACCTTCTAATTCGCTTAATTTTTGTGTCTTATTGTCTTTTACCCACGTAAATTCTGGGGCAACATGACCAAAAGATAAACGTTTATACTTTTCTAATTTATCAACTAAAACCTTGTCATTTTGTTCTTTTGCTAAAGAAATCAAATATTCATCAGAAATATGATTTGCAATATCTTGATTTTCTAAAACAACCATTTGTTCCCACAATACGCTAAATAAAGTCTTCTTGTATTCTGGTGAAATAGATTTAATCTTCTTTGAAATTGTAGCAATATTCTTCTTGTATTCACTGATTAATTCTTTGCCATTCATCTCTTTCATTGGCAAAGCTGTAAATACATAATTTGATATCTTATCTGAGATAAAATCAGAGTTTTGTAATACTGGATTAGAAAAATCAATATGATCAAAATAGTGTTTCTTGATATTTTCAACCATTACTTGAGGCGTTTCATACGTCGTTGGAATATACGAACGACTAGCTTCAATAAAATGAGAAGCAATAGTACCTTTGGCTTCTTTCTCAAAGATTTCTTGGGTCTCGTTTAGCGCTTTGAATATAGCTAAAAACGTTTCTGTATCTGTTTCTCCGTTTTGATAGAACGTATTAATTTGTCGTTTTACAGTATTGATACTAGAAAAGTATTCAGTGTTCAATTTATTTTCCTTTGAAACGGTAAACTCCAAACTATTTTCTCCAAAAACGAGGTTAATATCTTCTTCACCGCTATAAATAAAATCAAAATTCTCAGATTCTTGAGGTAATCCATACACCAAACGATACATGCCTTTTTCGGCTTCTGGCTTAAAAGTATAATTTAATTTTCCGTCGACAATCTTTCCATTATCAACATATTTTTGATGTGTAGTTTTAAGCTTATAAATAATAAACCATTCATACTTTTCTGCTGGTGAAAAGCTGCCTGAAACTGTTTTTTGTGCTTGCATACACAAAGGAATCAGGAAGAAAATAAAAAGTATTTTTTTTATCATAATATTCTTTTTTTAGTTCTTATGAAGAACTTATTTAATTTTTGTCATAAAAACAATAATCAAGCCAAAGCAAATTATACAATTTTTTCTAAAACATTTAGGGCTTTCTTTACCGTTGTAATTTGCTCAAAAGTAAGCAATAAACGCAAACCGTTACGTGTTTGTTTTTCTTTCATTTTACAAACAGAAGGATTGTGTTGTACAAACTGTAATACCTGACTAAAGTTAGGACTTTGGTAAAAATCAGATTGTTGATCGGAGATAAAATAGCCAATCAATTTTCCTTTTTTCATGATAATTTTTTCCAAGCCTAATTTTGTGGCAATCCATTTAATACGAACTGAATCTAATAAAGCAATGGCAGGTTTTGGTAAGGGACCAAATCTGTCAATGAGTTCATTTTCATAGATTTGTAAATCTTCTTCCGTTTTAAGTTCGCTCAACTTATTATACAATACTAAGCGTTCTGAAACAGTATTTATATAAGCGTCAGGGAATAATAATTCAAAGTCAGTATCAATCTGTGTCTCCTTTAAAAATACTTTTTCCTTCTTGCTTTCTTGATCTTTATATAATTCTTTAAACTCATTTTCTTTGAGTTCTTCAATGGTCTCATTTAAGATTTTTTGATACGTTTCAAAGCCAATCTCATTGATAAAACCACTTTGTTCGCCACCAAGTAAATCTCCTGCACCACGAATTTCCAAATCCTTCATGGCAATATTAAAACCACTTCCCAACGTAGAAAATTGTACCAAAGCATTGATACGTTTACGTGCATCTTGTGTCATCACAGAATCTGGTGGTGTAATAAAATAACAGAAAGCTTTCTTATTACTTCGTCCAACACGACCACGCATTTGGTGTAAATCACTTAATCCAAAATTATTGGCATTATTAATAAAAATCGTGTTGGCATTTGGTACATCCAAACCACTTTCAATAATTGTGGTAGAAACCAATACATCAAATTCACCATTCATAAAAGCAAGCATCAACTTTTCGAGCTTCTTGCCGTCCATTTGTCCGTGTCCAATACCAATTTTTGCATCTGGTACCAAACGTTGAATCATTCCGGCAACTTCTTTGATATTTTCAATTCTATTATTAATAAAAAATACTTGTCCACCACGCTGAATTTCATAACTCACAGCATCACGAATAGTTTCTTCTTGAAAACGAATCACATTGGTTTCAATCGGATAACGATTTGGTGGCGGTGTATTAATTACAGATAAATCACGAGCAGCCATTAAGCTAAACTGTAATGTTCTTGGAATAGGTGTGGCAGTGAGTGTTAATGTATCTACATTCTCTTTAATGGTTTTTAGTTTGTCTTTTACAGCAACGCCAAATTTTTGTTCTTCATCTACGATTAAAAGACCTAAATCTTTAAATTTTACGGCTTTATTTACCAATTGATGCGTTCCAATCACAATATCTACTTGTCCGCTTTCAAGACCTTTCAACACTTCACTTCGTTGTTTTGCGGTACGGAAACGATTCAAATAATCAATAGTTATTGGCATATCTTTTAAACGCTCGCTAAAAGTTTTATAATGCTGAAAAGCTAAAATAGTTGTCGGTACTAAAATAGCGACTTGTTTTCCATTATCAACAGCTTTAAATGCAGCTCTAATGGCAACTTCAGTTTTTCCAAAACCAACATCTCCACAAACCAATCTGTCCATTGGACGTTCACTTTCCATATCGGCTTTTACATCTTGTGTTGCTGTCGATTGGTCTGGCGTATCTTCATAAATAAACGAAGCTTCCAACTCGTGTTGTAAATGTGTATCAGGTCCGTATTGAATACCTTTCTGCATGCGTCGTTTAGCATATAATTCAATCAAGTTATATGCAATATGCTTAACGCGTGCTTTGGTTTTTTGCTTTAATTTTTTCCAAGCGCCAGAACCGAGTTTATATATTTTTGGTGCTTTTCCATCTTTTCCATTGAACTTAGAAATTTTGTGTAATGAATGAATGCTCAAATACAAAATATCACGTTCGCCGTAAATCAACTTGATGGCTTCTTGCTTTTTTCCTTCTACATCAATTTTTTGTAAACCACCAAATTTTCCAATTCCATGATCAATATGTGTTACATAATCACCGACTTCTAAATTGGTCAATTCTTTCAGTGTAATGGCTTGCTTTTTTGCGTACCCATTTTTTAAATGAAACTTGTGATAACGTTCAAAAATTTGATGATCAGTATAGCAAATTATCTTCTGGTCATGATCTGCAAAACCTTGATAGAGTGGAAGCACAACAGTTTCATAATGTACTTTTTGTTCCACATCATCAAAAATATCATGAAAGCGTTTTGCTTGTTGTTCACTAACGCAGGTAATATAATTGGTATATCCTTTTTCGTGATTTTTATCTAAATCTTCAATCAATAAGTCAAATTGACGATTAAAAGATGGTTGTGGAGTTGTGTTGAATCTGACGAAAGTATCAGCTTTTAACAAAGGATTTGCCGTCAACTCTACAATGGTATAGTCTAAAAACTGGCGCTGTAATAATGTTCTGGTGCAGAACAATTCTTCTGGCGTATTATGCTTAATGTCTTCAGATAATTCTGCGAAAGCGTCATTTGCTTTACTGAATAACTTATCAATTCGATCAAACAGTAATTCAGTATTTTTCGCAAAAACAATCGTTTTTCCAGGAATATATTTTAAAAAGCTTTCGCGCGATTCTTGCAATGCTTTATTTTCCACATTCGGAATAATGCTAATCTTCTTCACTTTTTCGGTAGAAAGTTGCGTTTCGACATCAAACGTACGAATGCTATCTACTTCATCGCCAAAAAACTCAATTCGGTACGGTTCATCATTTGAAAAAGAATACACATCTACAATTCCACCACGAACTGAGAATTCACCAGGTTCAGTAACAAAATCAACACGATTAAAATTGTACTCAAATAAGGTTTCATTCACAAAATCAATAGATAGTTTATCGTTGAGTGAGATTTTGAGTGTATTTTTTTCTAATTCCTTTCGAGTCACTACTTTTTCAAAAAGTGCATCAGGATAAGTGACAATCAAAGATGGTTTTCTGCGCGAATTGATTCGATTCAACACTTCTGCTCTCAACAATACATTAGCATTGTCGGTTTCTTCAATCTGATACGGTCTGCGATAGCTTCCTGGATAAAAAAGAACATCTTTATCATTTAGTAAATGTTCTAAATCGTTCAGGTAATATGCGGCTTCTTCTTTGTCGTTTAAAATAAAGATAAACGGCATGTCACTTTGCTTGAAAGTTTCAGCAATTACAAACGATAAACTTGATCCAGTAAGGTCTTTTGCGTGTACTTTTTCTTGATTTTTGGCAATAGCTTGCCCCAATTTCCTAAGTTCAGGAGATTGTGAAAAATGTTGCGAGATTTTAGATATACTCACGGTGAAAAAAATTTAGACACAAATATACTATCCAAACGATGATAATCCATAGAAAATCAGACTAAAATTTTGCATGAAAAGCCGATAGATTATTTATATTTGCAGGACTAAAAATTAAGAAATGTCTATATCAGATTTATATTCAAGTGGATTTCGTAAAAGAAATCAAGACCATTTTGCAGCAATCGTTCGTGTTGCAATGAGTGATGACGTAATTTCAGAGGAAGAAAAAGCTTTCTTAGATAGAATGGCAAGGAATTTAGATGTCTCTGAAGATGATTACAAAGAGATTTTAAAAGATTACAAATCGCACCCAATTAATCCACCAATTATGTACAACGAGCGTTTAGAGCGTTTGTACGATTTGTCAAGAATGGTATATGCAGATCATGAATTAGGACCAAAGCAAACGGTAATTTTAGAGCGTTTAGGAATTGGACTAGGATTTTCACCAGAAAACGTAGCTTATGTAGTTCACAAAGCATTAATGTTGGTAAGTAAAGGTGTTGATGTTGATGATTTTAAAGATGAGATCAAAAATATGAATCGTTAATCTTACAACGATATATAAAAAAACCGAACTTGAATGAGTTCGGTTTTTTTGTGTTTATTATTTAAGATGTTTGTAAATCTTTTTCAATAAAGTCTTTTCGTCAAATGGTTTTTCAATGATATCATTCATGCCCATTTTCTTGTAACGCTTTTTGTCTGTATCATATAAATTAGCTGTAATTGCTAAAATTGGAATTGTTTTACAGTTTTGTACAGGTAATGAACGAATCATTTTTGTCAATTCGTCTCCGTGCGTTCCCGGCATACGAATATCCATCAAAATTAAGTCGTATTCGTTGTGAATTACACTTTCAATAACATCTTCTCCATTACTGATAATATCTAAGTAGAAATGACCTTCTTGTGCTAGTATTTTCAAAACTGCCATTTGGGCAAGTTCTGAATCTTCAGCAAGTAATACATTGTATTTTTCTTTAGATAAAAAGTTTTTATGCTCAATGTCAGACTTGTCTTCTAAAGAATTTTCTTTTTGATTTAAAGGATATTTGAAGCTGATGTTCATTTTAAAAGTAGAGCCTACATTTTCTTCACTTTCTACAGTAATTTTTCCGCCCATTAACTCTACGAGTCCTTGTACAATAGACAATCCGAGTCCTGTGCCAGAATATTTTTTAGAGTTATTAAGCTGTGTAAAACTATTGAAGATAAGGTCTAATTTTTCAGCAGGAATTCCAATTCCAGTATCTTTTACGCTGATGTTTAAATTTACTTTTCGCGCTCTGCGTTGGTTTTGACGAACAGAGAAAGTAACTTTTCCAGTCGTTGTAAATTTAAAAGCATTTTCAATCAAGTTTTCAAAAACCTGTTTGATACGTGTTTTGTCACTTTCAAAATACTTTGGAATACTGTCATCGAAATCTACTTCAAACTCAATATTTTTCTGTTTCGCTTTTACGCTATACGTGAACTCTAGCATTTCAATCAGCTCATGAAAATCGAATAATTCTTCTTCAATTGCTAGTTTTCCAACTTCAATTTTTGACATCTCTAAAATGTCGCCAATCATATTTTTTAAATGGTCAGCAGAAGACTTAATCACTTCAACATAATCCTGCTGTTCTAATGACATGTCTGTTTTTTGTAATACAGAACAAAATGCCGTTACACCAGTTAATGGATTACGTAACTCATGACTAAAATTAGCGATGAACGTATTTTTAAAATCTTCTTTTTCTTTTAAATATTTATTCTTGAGTTCTAAAATCTGTGAGTTAATGACAGATTCGTTTCTGCTTTGCGCTACTTCTTGGTAATACTTATAATGATCTGAGAAATCGTGAATAATAATCAACGTTGGCTTGTCGTCAGCAAACGTTTTAAATTCAATATCGCAGGTGTATTCTTGTTTGTTTTTATTTTCTAAATGAACACAAGTAAACTTGATATCATTATCTTCTTGTGCATCAAAATAGGCAGCAAGTCCTTCAAAAAACGGACTTACTATACTTATTTCATCTCCTTTTTTAAGTGAAAATAATACATCATCACTCTCCAATACATTTCCAGATGCATCAATGGTTATGAACTGTGTTCTTGGATGAAAATAGGTTCCTCTATAGGTTTCTAACATAGTAATTATTTCACGAGTTCTTTCGCTAAAGTGATAAACAAATTATCTACTTTATCACCTGTTTTGGCACTTGTAAAAAAGTCAGGAGTAATTCCGAAGATATTTTTGTTTTCTTTCAAATAGCTTTTGGTAACTAAGTCTGCTTTGTTTCCAACAATTTTTAATGGAGTGTTGGTGTATTGATTTGTTAGATAGGTAATATCGTCTTTTAAATTTTCAAACGTTGCAGGTCGTGTAATATCAAACACATAAATAAATCCATGTGTTCCTAAAAGGTATGATGCTCTTGTTTTTTTAATATCATCATATCCTTCTAGATCCCAAATAATAAGGGATATTTTTTCGTCAGGAGCAATTTCCACTTCTTTTTTCAAGATGTGAACTCCAATGGTAACTTTATAGTCAGATGTAAATGTATTTTCGACAAACTGTCGAATCAACGAAGACTTTCCGACACCAAAGTGACCTAGTAAAATTATTTTTTTAGAGGCTTTCATTCGTACTAAAGTAGAATTCTAATTCGTTAGTAATATCTTTTTCTTTAATTTCACTTAAATCGTCAAATAAATTCAAGAAATTGTCAGTAAAATTAAAGATTATATCTTGTATTTTGTTCTTAAAGATAAGATTATATTCTCCAGAAATTGCAACTGCAACGTAAAAAGATACAAAGCTCTGAATATGAATGTGATATAATTCGTACTCAATTAATTCTAAATTTTGACTTTTCTCATTAAAAGCGTCTTCCACAAAACTTTTAATTGCTGTCAGCATTCCAGAAATCATGTCTTTGTCAATCGTTTCTGTTGTTGCATATTGACCAATAAGTAAGCCTGAATTTTTTTCAATTACTAAAACTTGCTCCACTTTTGAGATCGACGACAATTCACTTAGTAATAATTCCTCTTCTTTTACGCCACCAAACCACGATTTAAATTTTCGTTTCCAACTATTTGCTGAGAAACTATCTTCCAATTGTTTGTTGATACGTTCTGTAAGTAAACTAATTTCCTGCGAAATATACTTCTTAATCATTTTACCCATTATGGGATACAATGCTTCAACAACCTGATCTTTTGAATTTTTAATTTGTTCGGCAAGTGTCTCTGTAATTGTAGGTCCGAGTGTTTTAGGAATTTCTTCAATGAATTCTTCCAAACGTTCGTCGATAATAGGATCTACCTTGCGTGATAGTTTTTTTTGCTCGTTAATAATGGTTTCGAGCTCTTTAATTTTACTGTGTATAGACTTAGCATACGCACGATCATCCGTGAGTAATAACTCTTTTAATAGCGCTAATTTATCAGCTTCCGTCATAAATACAAAGTAAGATTTATGTTGGATATTATTCTTTTCCTATCTTTTCACCAAGGGTTACCAGTAATTGTCCTAACTGTCTTCGGTCTACTTTTTTCTCGTCTAAATCGTCTAATTTATTTTCAATATTGGTTTCCAATTCGGTAATACGAATATTTAAATCAGTGCTTAGATTGTCTATATTTTGAATCAATTCTGAACGAACTTCTTCAATTAAGTTTTCCAAAGCGTTCTTTTTGGCAAGAATGTCATTTTTGATGTTATCAAACTCAGAATTGTACTCTTGAATGTTTTCTCCAAAAATTAAATTCTTAATTGCTTCAATCTTAGTTGATGGATCAGAAATACTTGGATTTGTTTGATCAGCACCTGCGGTATTTTCACCTTTTTTTGCCATTGAGAAGTATTTTGTTGTACTAGGGTTAATACACAAAAATAGTAAAATTTAGGAAAGTTATTACTTTTCCTGTGAGTTCTTCATAAACTCATTTGCTTTTTCTACCATTTTTCGACTTCCGCAAAAGATTGGAACACGTTGATGTAGCTCTGTAGGTTTAATGTCCATGATGCGTTGAAAACCATTTGTAGCCAGTCCATTAGCTTGCTCAGCCAAATATGCCATAGGATTACATTCGTATAATAAACGTAGTTTTCCATTAGGCGCTTTGGAAGTTTGCGGATAAATGTAAATACCACCTTTTATCAAGTTTCTATGGAAATCAGAAACCAAAGAACCAATGTAACGTGAAGTATATGGTCTGTCTTCTTTTTCTTCTTGACAATATTTGATATAATTTTTTACTCCTTGCGGGAAATGTGCATAGTTTCCTTCGTTAATAGAATAAATATTTCCTGTTTCTGGAAATTTCATGTTTGGATGCGATAAGTAAAAAGTTCCGATAGCAGGATTTAAGGTAAATCCATTTACTCCATGTCCGGTTGAATATACCAACATAGTAGACGTTCCGTATATTACATAACCAGCAGCAACTTGTTGGTTTCCTTCTTGTAGAAAATCATCAATAGTTACTGGAGTTCCTACAGGTGTAATTCTTCTGTACACAGAGAAAATCGTTCCCACAGAAACATTTACATCAATATTAGAAGAACCATCAAGCGGATCCATTAATACGACATATTTATTCTGATTGTTTTCATCTGAACTATTAATAGCTATAAAATCATCGTTTTCTTCAGAACCAATTCCGCAGACAATATTTCTGTTGGTTAGCGTTTGAATAAATTTATCATTAGCATATACATCCAATTTTTGCTGATCTTCTCCTTGAATATTCGTTTCGCCAGCTGCGCCAATAATATCAACCAATCCAGCTTTATTTACTTCATGATTTACAACTTTTGCTGCCAATCGGATAGAATTGATCAGTCTTGAAAGTTCTCCAGAAGAATATTTAAACTCTGATTGGTTTTCAATAATAAATTCTCCTAACGTTTGATTTTTTTTAGCCATTTTGTCTACTTTGTTTCTCAGATCACAAATATCGATAATTTTGTAAAACTATAACGTTTTCGTAAAAATTATAATTTTTCCCTTGTTACCTTTGTGTAAATATTTTGAAGCTTATGAACTATACAATTCGAAAAGCCGTTTCAACAGATGTTGACGCTATCTTCCGATTGATTAAAGAATTAGCCATTTTTGAAAATGAAGAAAATGCTGTTGTTATTACACCTGAAGACTTGCGTAGAGATGGTTTTGGGGCAGTTCCAAAATTTCATTGTTTTATTGCTGAAGCTTCTGAAGAAGCAAAAGTAGGTTCTACAAAACAGGTTTTTGGAATTGCATTAGTGTATATGCGTTATTCTACATGGAAAGGTGAAGTATTGCATTTAGAAGATTTAATTGTAAGCGAAAAAGCCCGCGGAAAAGGAATTGGTGGTGCATTGTTGCAGAAAGTTATTGAGTATGGTAACGACTTAGGTGTGAAGCGTATTGGTTGGGAAGTTTTAGATTGGAATACACCAGCAATTGAATTCTATGAACATATTGGAGCAGATGTCAAACGCGATTGGCATGTTGTGCAATTGGACGAACAAGGAATTGGTAATTATTTAGCAAAGAAGTAAGAAATTATAAAATCAAATCGTCACTTCGAGTGAAATTTCAGCGTAGAATTTTATATCGAGAAGTACTTTGAAATTAAAAATATAATGTAAAAGATTCCTGATGTCACATCGAGTGCAGTCGAGATGCAAGCAGGAACACAAAATAAATTTTGTAATGAAAATATTCAAATTTGGTGGAGCTTCTGTAAAAGATGCAAATGGTGTTAAAAATCTTGTGAAGGTTTTGCAAGAAGTTGGATACGATAATACACTGATTGTGATCTCTGCGATGGGAAAAACAACAAATGCTTTAGAAGTAGTAATTAAAAACTATTTTGAGGAAAGTCCAGAGTTGCAGGCGTCCATTCAAGAAATTGTAAAATATCACAATGAAATTCTATTGGAATTATTTCCAAATGAAAGTCATCCAATTTTTGGAAAAGTCAAAAAGTTCTTTGAGGAACTGCAAGGTTTTTTAGGGAGAAATAAATCGCCAGATTATAATTATGTGTATGATCAAATGGTATCTTTTGGAGAATTGATTTCTACCACTATTGTTAGTGCATATTTAAATAGTATTTCTATTGAAAGTACATGGTTAGATGTGCGCGAAATGATAAAAACAGATACAAATTACCGTGATGCCAAAGTAAATTGGGAGACAACTCAAGAAAAAATCAAGCAAAACGTAAACACCAATAAACTCAATATAACTCAAGGTTTTATAGGAAGTGATCCAAATAACTTTACAACAACGCTTGGAAGAGAAGGTTCTGATTATACAGCGGCTATTTTTGCATACTGTCTCAATGCTGAAAGTGTTACTATTTGGAAAGATGTTCCAGGTGTTTTAAATGCAGATCCACGTTATTTTGAAAACGCACAATTGTTACATAATATTTCATATCGAGAAGCAATTGAATTGGCATTTTACGGAGCTTCGGTAATTCATCCAAAAACATTACAACCTTTACAGCGTAAAGAAATTCCATTGTATGTAAAATCGTTTTTAAATCCTAAAGGCGACGGAACTGCGGTGGCAAAAGGAGTTGGAATTACGCCAAATGTTCCGTGTTTTATTGTGAAAAAGAATCAAGTATTAATTTCATTATCTTCCTTAGACTTTTCGTTTATCGTTGAAAATAATATTAGCGAGATTTTCAAATTGTTGCACGATTGTAAGATGAAAGTAGATGTAATTCAAAACTCCGCCATTAGTTTTTCGGTATGTGTAGATAACAAGTTTAATAATCTTGAAAAATTACTCAAAACTTTACGCTCAAAATTTAAAGTAGCGTATTATGAAAATGTATCACTGTATACAATTCGACACTTTACAGAATCAGCAATTGAAGGATTGCAAAAAGAGAAAGAAATTTTACTCGAACAGCGCGCAGAACAAACGATTCAGCTAGTTGTGAAATAAATCATACAAATTAAGGTTGTTTTCCTATATTTGTAATTCGCCTTAAAGTAAATATATGGGATTGGTAACTGCAAAAGAAGTTGCAAAAGCGATCAAATTAGATAAATACGGATTCATTGGAACCTTCATTGGCTGGATTTTAATGAAAGCTTTGCGTATTTCTGATTTGAATAAAATTTATGACAAACATAAACATCTCGATGATTTAGAGTTTCTAAATGCATTGCTTGATGAGTTTCAGATTAAATTTGAAATTCCAGAGGAAGATTTGAAACGTCTTCCTAAAGATGGCGCGTACGTTACTATTTCCAATCATCCACTTGGTGGAATTGACGGAATTTTGTTGCTAAAACTCATGATTGAGCAACGACCAGATTATAAAATAATTGCAAATTTCTTACTACATCGCATTGATCCGTTGAAACCTTATGTAATGCCAGTGAATCCTTTTGAAGATCACAAAGGAGCTAAATCGAGTTTAGCAGGTTTCAAACAATCGATCATGCATTTACGTGAAGGAAAACCATTAGGAATATTTCCAGCAGGAGAAGTTTCTACTTATAAAGATGGGCGATTAATTGTAGATAAACCTTGGGAAGAATCGGCAATGAAATTAATTCAAAAAGCCAAAGTTCCTGTCGTGCCAATCTACTTTCACGCGAAAAACAGTCGCATTTTTTATCGTTTATCAAAAATTAGTGATACGTTCAGAACTGCAAAATTACCTTCTGAATTATTGACACAAAAAAATAGAGTGATCAAAGTGCGAATCGGAAAACCTATTTCCGTAAAAGCACAAGATGAATATGAAGGTTTAGCCGATTTTACAGAGTTTTTACGTAAAAAAACATACATGTTATCAAACACGTATGAAAAGCAAAATCTGTTGAGTAAAGTGCCAACATCACTCAAAATTCCAAAACCACCGAAAGAAATCATTACGCCAGTTTCTGCAGAAGTGATTCAACAAGAAGTAGAAAGCTTGTCAAAAAAACATCACTTACTTACTAGTAAAAACTATCAAGTTTTCTTAGCAGAAGCATCTGAAATTCCAAATGTACTTCGCGAAATAGGAAGACTTCGCGAAATTACTTTCCGTGAAATTGGAGAAGGAACGAATCAGGCAATTGATTTAGATAAGTTTGATTACTACTACCATCATATGTTTTTGTGGGATGCAGTTGCAAAACGATTGGTCGGAGCATACAGAATGGGACTTGGACATCAAATCTATGCAAACTACGGTATCGACGGTTTCTATTTGCAAGACTTGTTCCGTTTTGAGCCAGAATTGCACAAAATGATGAGCGAATCTATCGAAATGGGAAGAGCTTTTATCATTGGCGAATATCAACAAAAACCAATGCCGCTATTCTTACTTTGGAAAGGAATTGTACATACAACCTTGCGTCATCCAGAACACAAATACTTAATAGGTGGCGTAAGTATTAGTAATCAATTTTCAAACTTCTCAAAGTCATTGATGATTGAATTTATGAAATCGCATTATTACGATCCATATATCGCACAATATATTCATCCAAAAAAAGAATTTAAAGTCAAACTTAAAGATGCTGACAAAGATTTTATTTTTGATGAAACGGAAGCTGACTTAAATAAATTCGACAAAATCATCGATGAACTTGAACCAGGAAGCTTGCGTTTGCCTGTACTTATAAAAAAGTATGTAAAACAAAATGCAAAAGTAATTGCATTCAATGTAGATCCATTGTTCAATAATGCAGTTGATGGTTTGATGTATATTCGAATTGCTGATCTTCCAGAAAGTACAGTAAAACCTGTTATGGAGGAATTTCAGGCAGAACTAGAACGTAGACTAAACGATAACGAAGAAGAGTAAAAGCAACATCTTAACAACGCTTTTAATCTAATTCACTTCAGAAATTATAAAAATATAAGCGTGAAAATAATATCATACAACGTAAACGGAATTCGTGCTGCTATCAAAAAAGGATTCCTAGAATGGCTACAACAAGCAAACCCAGATGTTATCTGTATACAAGAAATAAAAGCACTCAAAGAACAACTCGATTTAGAAGCTTTTGAGCAAGTTGGTTATAAATATAACTACTGGTTTAGCGCACAAAAAAAAGGATATAGTGGTGTAGCAGTTCTCTGTAAAGAAGAGCCAAATCACATAGAATACGGAACTGGAATTGAGACGATGGATTTTGAAGGTCGTAACTTGCGTGTAGACTATGATCATATTTCTATTATGAGCATGTATTTACCTTCAGGAACTAATGACGCGCGATTAAGTTTCAAGTTCCAATACATGGACGAAATCAAAGAATACTTAACAGAATTACGAAAGGAAATTCCAAATCTAGTTGTCTGTGGTGATTACAATATCTGTCATGAAGAAATAGATATTCATAATCCAAAAATGAAAGGTGTTTCAGGATTTTTACCTGAAGAGCGCGCTTGGATAGGAAGTTTTATTGATAGTGGATTCATCGATTCGTTTCGTCATTTAAACAAAGAGCCACATCATTACAGTTGGTGGAGTTATCGAGCAAATGCACGCGCAAACAATAAAGGTTGGCGTATTGACTACAACATGGTTAGTGAACCGCTAAAAGATAACATCACAAGAGCAACTATTTTACCTGAAGCAAAACATTCTGATCACTGTCCAATTTTAGTGGAAATAGACGTGTAAACTTGTCGCATTGATAAGCAGTAGAAACTATAATACATACCTAAATCGTCATTTCGAGTGAAATTTCAGAGAAATTTTGTATCGAGAAGTGCTTTGAAATAAAAAATATCTAAGTAACTCTCGATACAAAAAATGTTTCGCATTTTTCAATCGAGTTGACGATTTAAAAATCATAAAAAACCGAAAAGAAAAAGAATACATGAAGTACACAAAAATCCCGCATACAGACATAAAAGTCAGTAAAATATGCTTAGGAACCATGACTTGGGGGAATCAAAATACCGAAGCCGAAGGTCATGAACAAATGGATTATGCATTTACGCAAGGTGTCAACTTTTTTGATACTGCCGAATTGTATCCAGTTCCAGCAACAGCAGAAACGTATGCAGAAACAGAACGCGTTATAGGAACTTGGTTCAAAAAAACAGGAAACAGAGACAAAGTGATTTTAGCTTCCAAAATTGCAGGTCCAGGTGAATATACTGCGCATATTAGAACTAATGGATTTAGTCCTGAAGCTATCAAAGATGCTGTAGAAAACAGTTTAAAACGTTTGCAAACAGACTATTTAGATTTGTATCAATTGCACTGGCCAGAACGTCAGGCAAACTTCTTTGGACAACGCGATTATAAACACAATCCAAATGATCCTTGGACAGATAATTTCAACGAGAGTTTACACGCTTTAGACGGGTTGATCAAAGAAGGAAAAATTCGCCAAGTAGGAATCTCAAACGAAACACCTTGGGGAACAATGCGTTATTTAGAAGAATCTAAAAAAGGATTGCCGCGTATGGTAACCATTCAAAACGCATATTCTTTATTATGTAGAAGTTTTGAAACAAGCTTAGCAGAAGTTTCTATGCGTGAAGGAATTGGTTTGTTAGCATATTCGCCACTTGGATTTGGTGTGCTTTCAGGAAAATATTTAGGAGGAAAATTACCTGCGAATTCACGATTGTCATTATTTCCTCGTTTTGCTCGTTACAGCGGAAAAGAAGCTACAGAAGCAACACAGAAATACTTTGAATTGGCGCAAAAACATAACTTGAGCCTGCCGCAAATGGCATTAGCATTTATCAATCAGCAATCATTTGTAACAGGTAATATTATCGGAGCTACAAAAATGGAGCAACTTAAAGAAAATATTGCTAGTATTGATCTTGAATTATCGCAAGAGGTGATTGATGGAATCAATGAAATTCATAATAGTATTCCAAATCCAGCACCGTAATTTAGGTGCATTGTAACTCTTAGATAATTGGAATTTTTGATTTCAAGACATTAATATATTCAATTCTCTCATTTTGAGAATTGCACACAACGATTTTGTAAATGGCTCATTGCGGGAAATTAACTATGATTTTTCGCAATGAGCCGTTTGCGTTGTTGAGCTTTTTTATTTAATTACTTTTTCCAAATGTCTTTCTGCTTTCATTTCTAAACTTACTAATTCTCCTTTGTAAAAAACACTATTTATGATCCATGGAATTGGCATTTTACGTCCATCTTCTTGAGATGTAATATGATTGACTTTTAAGGGGATTTTTTTCTTTTCTGCGTATTCTCTCAATAACTTATTTGTGTAAAATTCTGTAAAAGGACAAGTGTTAGAATAATATGCGGTGATTCCATTATTATTTGGGCAATTCCCTGATTTGGCACTTTCCATGAATTTTGGAAATTCTGCGTTAGGATTTGTTTTTAATCCCCAAAGTTTGAAATAGGGTTTTGCTTCGTCAATGATCTCAAATCCATGATGTTTAAGGAATTTTGGGTCGGTCGTAAAAGGTCTTTTCTTGTCACTCGAAACCGCAATAATTCCGTCCATTCCTTTTGAATCGACTAAACACTGCTTCAATAACTTTTTCCCGTTTCCTTTTCCTTTGAATTGTCCCGAAACCCAAAAACAATTTATAACCATAAAATTGTTTCCGATTAATGGTAGCCAAGAACTTTCAATAGGAATATATTCGATAAATACCTTTCCACGAACGTCAACTTTTTGAAAATTGTAGCCATTTTTAAATTCTGTTTTCAGCCACTCTTTTTTCTTTTCATATCCATCCTTACATTTTTTGTCGCTTATAGCGCAGCAAATGTGTTCGTCTTGAATATTCTTATCTGTAAGCTTTAGAATTTCCATTTTTTTACTTTTCTCAAAAGTAGCACAGATACACTTTTTTTTCTATGATAATTATCAACTTTTCGTTATAACTGAGTTTATATTGCTTTTAAAAATTAAAAAAGGGAACGTAACACAATGTCCGTTCCCTTTTCTAGTTTTTAAACAACCTTGCTTTTTATGTTAATTGCTAATGATTGTTGTATTGTGTCATTTTTAATTATTGAATCATTCAATCTTTCAATACGGCTAAAACAAATGTGCTACCAAATCTTCAATTCGTGAAATTAGCACCACTTTAATCTTAGTATTTTTTAAAGATATCTTGTTGTGTTTAGATGCAAAAAATGTGGTGAAACCTAACTTTTCGGCTTCTAAAATGCGTTGATCAATTCTGTTTACAGGACGAATTTCACCAGCCAATCCAATTTCTGCGGCAAAACAATTTGTTTTTGAAATTTCTTCATCTTCATTGCTAGATAAAATGGCAGCTATCACAGCTAAATCGATGGCTGTATCATCAATACTAATTCCTCCAGTAATGTTTAAAAAGACGTCTTTTGCAGCTAGTTTAAAACCTGCACGCTTTTCTAAGACAGCTAATAACATGTTTAAACGTTTGGCATTATAACCAGTTGTGCTACGTTGTGGCGTTCCGTAAACAGCAGTACTTACCAATGCTTGAATTTCTATCATTAAAGGCCGTGCGCCTTCTAAAGTAGCAGCAATGGCTGTTCCGCTGAGTTCATCTGCATTTTTAGAAATCAAAATTTCTGAAGGATTGTGTACTTCGCGTAAACCGTCTGATAGCATTTCGTAGATTCCTAATTCAGAAGTAGAGCCAAAACGATTTTTGAGTGAACGAAGAATTCTATACACATGGTTTCGATCACCTTCAAACTGTAAAACCGTATCTACCATATGTTCCAAGATTTTTGGTCCAGCAATATTTCCGTCTTTCGTAATATGCCCAATTAAAAATACTGGAATTCCACTTTCTTTAGCAAACTTGATTAATTCGGTAGTGCATTCTCGAATTTGTGAAATGCTTCCTGCAGAAGATTCTATATAATCTGAATGTAGCGTTTGAATGGAATCAATTACTACAATATCCGGTTCAACTTCAGCAACTTGCTTGAAAATGTTTTGTGTTTTTGTTTCTGTGAGCACAAAACAATTAGAGTTTTTCTGACTGATGCGTTCGGCGCGCATTTTAATTTGCTTCTGACTTTCCTCTCCTGAAACGTACAGGGTTTTATAGGGTAGTTTTAGTGAAATTTGCAGTAATAATGTACTCTTTCCGATACCAGGTTCGCCACCAAGCAAAATAAGTGATCCAGGTACAATTCCGCCACCTAATACTCTGTCTAATTCTTGATCGGATGTAGGTAAGCGTTTTTCAGTAGCAGAACTTATCTCGTGAATTAAGGTAGGTTTAGCGGTTCTAGAAACACCTTTTTCTTGTTTTTGCCAGTTGGCTTTTACTTCTTTTTGAATAACTTCTTCTACAATTGTATTCCATTGTTTGCAAGAAGAACATTGTCCTTGCCACTTTGCGAACTGTGATCCGCAGTTTTGACAGAAAAAAGATGTTTTTACTTTTGCCATATTACCAACCGAAGTCTTGTTTGAGTTTATCTGCTTTGTCGAGCATTAAATCTTTTGTAATAAAATCTATTGAATTCATACTGAATCCGTTTTGATACATGCGCAATGCTTTTTTAGGTTTTTCAGTTTTTTCGTAATATTCTCCCATGAAAAAGTGAAAAAGTGCAGTATCTGGATATTCCTTTTTTCCAAGTTTTGCCAATAGTTTTAAATCTTCGACATTTTTTGATTTGCGAACTGCAGAGTAAATAGCCATAAAATCATTTACAGAAACACGTTTTTCAAAGCCAAAAAGATCTTTGATGGTTTGGTATTTGTCTGTTAAATATATAAATGGTGATGTCTTTAAGGCTAAGATCTTTTCTTTATATTCTTTTACGCTAATTGGACGATACATTGAGAAAATTTGGCTCATAGCTCTTGGAATTGCTTGAACCGCTAATGAATTGTGATTTGCTTCTGGGAAATCATCGTAATAGTAAAAGATGTTTTCGTTTTTTAAAGTGCTCAACGAGCCGTGTAGGTCTTTGATTCGCGCAGCAGCTTTTTTTGTGTCTTCTTCTCCTGTAGCTAAATAGTAGAATTTTTTCTTTTCAAATTCTTCTAGTCGTGTTACGATGCGTCCTTCCATCTTTGGAGCAAAGTAAGGACTTAGGTTAATGTATGCGTCAAATAATGGTACTTCCTTGAATAAGTAATAGTTCGCAAAATTTGCAGTTAAATCATGTCCAACAATCATTTTAAAGTTGGCAGTGTTGTAATTCTTCTCTATAAATGGAATTAATTCCATACCAATAAACTCAAAAAACTTTGCGCCTTTATCAGCTGGTAATCCATTAGCATCATCATACGCGCAATCTTTTTCACGATCTTCTTTTTCATATTGATTCACTCCAACAACAATAGATTCTGGCATTTCGTCCCAATAACTATAATAGCGTGTATTGGCAACAACACTTTCAAAAAGATAATGAGCATCTAGAACGACAATAATTGGGTATACTTTTTCTTCAGAATAGCCTTCAGGAATATGTATTTGAATGTCGCGCGTTTCATTCAATTTCTTAGACTTTAATTTTTCAATTTTAGTTTGTGCATTTGCAGTGATAAAACAAACAAACGCCATCAATAGCATTGCATACTTTTTCATATGAAGATAGGTTGATTTAGAGTAGCAAGTTAAAGATTTTTTTTGCTATTAAAAATAGGTAGATAAAGAAAAGACAATCCTCCTAAAATTATAATCATTAATGTTTGTGAAGCCCACATAATCCAACCAAAAGCAATACTTGGATCGTATGCTACGCTAAAAAGTTCAAAAGCGCTAGCAACTGCAACAGGATAGAAACCTACTCCGCCATTAGTGGCTGCAATACTAAAGCTTCCTGCAATAAAAGCTATTAAAATTGCGCCAGCGGGAACTTGTCCGTGTAATTCTTGTACTGAAAATATAGTTACATAAAACATTAAAATATACATTCCCCAAATAAAAAGTGTGTGGAAAATAAATCCCCATTTATTTTTCATTTTTAAAATGCTAGTAGCGCCTTCATAAATGCCTAGAATAAAATTCTTAATTTTTAAAGCGAAGCCTTTTTTTGCTTTTTTGATGAATATAATCAACGCAATACCGCCAATAATTAAACCTATAAGTAGTAAAACAATTTTTGTAGGATTGAAGTTTTTAGTGAGTAAACCCCAAATAAAGTCAAATTGTATCAAAAGTGTTGTGGCAATTACAAATAACATAATGATTAAATCGGCAACTCGCTCACCAACAATAGTTCCAAATCCTTTTTCAAAAGGAACGCTTTCGTAATTGGTTAGGGTTAAGGCACGTAAAGCTTCTCCTGATCGTGGAATACCTAAATTTGCCAAATAAGCAACAAATACAGCCATGGCGCTATTTGGGTATTTGGGTTTGTAACCCATTGGCTCTAGCATGTACTGCCAACGATATGCTCTAGATAAGTGACTTAGAATACCGCAAATAACACCTAGAGAAACCCAAGTGTAATCTGCATTTTTAAAGTATTCAATAAGTTTATCTACAGGTGTTATAGATAAAGAGTACCAAACTAAAAAAACTCCCAAAAAAAGTGGGAGTATAATCTTAAGTGTTTTAGATACAGATACTTTCAATTAGGTAAGTGTATTATCAGCTTCGTTAGGGAAAACTAATGAAGGTTTGAATTTTTTTGCTTCTTCAATCTCCATCCATGTATATGTGATTAAGATAAGAATGTCATCTTTGGCAACTCTACGTGCTGCGGCACCATTTAGAGTAATTTCTCCGCTTCCTCTTGGTCCTGGAATTGCATACGTTTCAAGACGTTCACCGTTATTATTATTTACAATTTGAACGCGTTCTCCTTGCACAATATTAGCGGCATCCATTAGATCTTCATCAATGGTAATGCTTCCAATATAATTTAAATCGGCTCCTGTGACTTTTACTCTGTGTATTTTTGATTTTACTACGTTTACTTGCATGAGGCAAAGTTAATGATTTTAAAGTTTTTAATTTAATGAGATGTTGTCAATTAAGCGAATGTTTTCAATAAAGGCTGCGATAAAAATACGATACGTTTCTGTTTTAGATTTTCGTTTGACAGTTTTAAGGTTTTTAATATTTGCAATTTCCACGTATTCTAAATCTAATAGCGAATTTCTATCAAACTGTTTTTGAACCCATTCCTTTACTTGCTTTGCACTTTTTGTGCCAAACTTTTCCTTTGCTTCTAAAAGTGTCTTATGGATAAAAGCGCTTTCTTTTCTGGCTTCTGCTGATAAGCGTTCATTTCGAGAACTCATGGCCAAACCAGAAGTTTCTCGAAATATTTCACAACCAACAACATTTACAGGGATTTTATATTTTGAAACTAATTTTTTGACAATCATTAATTGTTGAAAATCTTTTTCTCCAAAATATGCATTGTCTGGTGTTACGATTTCAAAAAAACGTTTTACAATTGTTCCTACTCCGTCAAAATGGCCAGTTCTAAATTTCCCTTCCATTTCAAATTCAAGTCCGTCAAAGCTAAATTTTTCTGAATTTACGTCAGAATTATAAATATCTTCCACACTTGGGGCATAAACAAATACATTATTTCCTAAAGTTTTTAATAGTTTAACATCAGCGTCTAACGTTCTAGGATATTTTTGTAGATCAGTAGCGTTATCAAACTGAGTAGGATTCACAAAAATACTTACAAATACAATATCATTGTCAGTTATAGCGTTACTTACGAGCGATAAGTGCCCTTTGTGAAGTGCGCCCATTGTAGGGACAAAACCAATTTTTTCACCTTCAGATTTGAGGCTCTTTATGAATGGTTTTAACGTGTTTTGAGTGTAATATATATTCATTTTGGAAAAAATTAACAGCTTGCAAACTTAATATATTACTGTTAATCTGCATAATTTTTGTAATTTTGCATGTTTTACGCTTAATATTAAAGGAAAAGTATTTTATGAATAATAAAAGAGTCTTATACGTTTCATCTGAGGTAGTACCATATTTGCCAGAAACAGAAATTTCGTCAATGTCGTTTGAAGCACCAAAAATGGTAAATAGTAAAGGTGGGCAAATTAGGATATTTATGCCGCGTTTTGGGAATATCAATGAGCGAAGACATCAATTACATGAAGTAATTCGTTTGTCAGGAATGAATTTAGTAATTAATGATATGGATATGCCATTAATTATTAAAGTTGCTTCCATCCCAAAAGAAAGAATACAAGTATATTTTATTGATAATGAAGAATACTTTAAACGTAAAGCTACGTTTACTGATGAAGAAGGGAATCTGTTTCCAGATAATGATGAACGCGCTATATTTTTTGCAAAAGGCGTTATTGAAACTGTAAAAAAATTAAATTGGGCACCAGACATCATCCATGTTCATGGATGGATGGCTTCTTTATTGCCTTTATACTTACGTAAATATTACAAAGACGAACCATTGTTTACAGACAGTAAGATTGTAACTTCTGTATACAAACAAGAATTTGATGGAACTTTAGATAAAGAAATGCTAAACAAAATTAAATTTGATAATATTGGTGAAGGCAATGTAGAAATACTAGCTGAGCCAAACTACTCTAACCTTCTAAAAGTTGCCGTGGACCATTCGGACGCCGTGGTAATTGCATCTGAGGAAATTCCTGCTGATGTTCAAGAATATCTCACCGGTCTTGAAAAACCCGTTCTTGAATATAAAAACAGAGAGGAATTTGCGGATGCATACACAGATTTTTATAACACAAAAGTTTTAAATTAAGGTTAACGATTACACTTATGAACAAATTTAAGAAGACACTCTCAAGTGGCTTAGTAGTGCTTTTAATGGTGCTAGGCTTTGTTGCTTGCGATGATGAATTTAGTACGGTTGGAGATGAAATTATTGAGAATAATAATTTCTCCACAGAATTGTTTGCAGATACACAAATTCGTGCATACAATAAAAGATTAAATCCTGTCCAGTCAAATGGAATGCCAGTTTATCAACTTGGTAAAAATGTTGATCCAGTATACGGAACTACATTTTCAAGTCTTACAGTACAAGCAAGCTTGGTTTCAGATAACCCTACATTTGGAGACAAAAGTCAAGAAGATGAAGATGAGGATATGACAGATTTTGAAGAAATGGAAGTAGTAACGGAAGTATTTTTAAACATTCCATATTTTAGTACTAGTACAGTAAATGATGATGGAGAAATTGAAGTTGAAGTAGACTCTCTTTATGGAGCTACAGAAGTGCCATTCAGATTACGTGTGCAAGAACTTACTTATTTCTTAAGAGCAATTGATGAGAACGGAGATCCACAAGCGTATTTCTCAGATCAAGATTTTTCTTCAAATGTTGGAGTAACACTATATGACAATCCTGCTTATTTGATAGATAAAGATCAAGTAGAAGTTATAGAAACGGATGCTAATGGAGAAATTGTACGTGATGAAAACGATGAGCCTGTCATAGAAGAAACATTATCACCTAGAATTCGTGTAGAATTAGATGCCGCATTCTTTCAACAAAGAATTATTGATAACGAAGGAAGTATCAAACTTTCTAACAACAACGTTTTTAGGGCAGAAGATTTATTTAGAGGATTACATATTACGGCAGACAATGCAGAAGCATTGATGATGTTGGATTTTCAAAATGCAAATATTGAAGTCAACTATGTGTATCAAAAAGTAAACACACAAGGAAACACAGATCCTTCAGATGATCAGGCAGAACCTGAAAAAGCTTCGTTTACATTAAGCTTATCAACAGCTAATATTGTTAATACTTTCTCTACACCGACATTTACACAAGATGTTACAGCTAATGAAAACAACTTATTCTTAAAAGGAGGAGAAGGTTCTATGTCAATCATTGAGTTATTTGGACCTGATACAGATAACAATGGTGTAGCTGATCAATTAGAAGAAATAAGAGAAAACGGTTGGTTAATTAACGATGCTAACTTAGTTTTTTATGTAAATAGAGATACGCAAGTAGATGCAGCAATAGACCCACAGCGTATCTATTTGTACAACATGAATGATAATGTTCCTTTAGATGATTATGTGGTTGATCAATCGGTAAATCCGACATCACCTTCATTATCAAAAGTGGTACACGGAGGAATTTTAGAATTAGATGATAATGACGAGCCATTGTTATATAAAATTAGATTGACAGAGCATATCAACAATCTTATTCGTAAAGACTCAACCAATGTAAAGCTTGGATTAGTATCTTCATCTGATATACGTGTTATCACTAGTGGACGAGTACAAGCAACAGGTACGGAAGATGAATTTGTCCCTACTGTTTCAAATATGAACCCCTTTGGAACTGTATTGTACGGAAGTACACCAGCTTCGCCTGAAGATAAAAGGTTAAAGCTTGAAATATTTTATTCAATCCCAGAAAGCAATTAATATCAATAATTAAGAAAAAATTATGTGCGGAATCGTAGGTTATATAGGTCACAGAGAAGCATATCCTGTGGTGCTAAAAGGTTTAAAAAGACTTGAGTACAGAGGGTATGATAGTGCAGGTGTTGCTATATACGATGGTAAAAATATCAAACTTTCTAAAACTAAAGGAAAGGTTGTAGACTTAGAAAATCGTGTAAAAGAAGAAATCTCAATTGATGGATCTTTGGCGATCGGACATACACGTTGGGCAACACATGGTGAGCCGAATGATGTAAACTCTCATCCACATTATTCTAATTCAGGTGATTTGGTAATCATTCACAATGGAATTATTGAGAATTACGAGCCATTAAAACAAGAATTAATCAATAGAGGATTTACATTTCAGTCAGATACAGATACAGAGGTATTAGTAAACTTAATTGAAGATGTAAAAAAGAATGAAAATGTGAAGCTTGGTAAGGCAGTTCAGATTGCTTTAAATCAAGTTGTTGGAGCATATGCTATTGCTGTATTTGATAAAAATAAGCCAGACGAAATTGTAGTAGCACGTTTAGGGAGTCCGTTAGTAATTGGTATAGGTGAAGAAGAATTTTTTATTGCTTCAGATGCTACTCCTTTTATTGAATATACAAATAATGCTATTTACCTTGAAGATGAAGAAATGGCAATTGTGCGAAGAGGTAAAAAAGTAAAAGTTCGTAAAATTAAAGATGACTCTTTAGTTGATCCGTACGTACAAGAATTACAATTAAACTTAGAGCAGATTGAAAAAGGTGGTTACGATCACTTTATGTTAAAAGAAATATATGAACAGCCAAGAGCAATTTTAGATACATTTAGAGGAAGAATGTTATCCAATGAAGGCATTATTAGAATGGCTGGGATTGATGATAATATCGAAAAATTCTTAAATGCTAATAGAATTCTTGTAGTTGCTTGTGGAACTTCTTGGCATGCAGGTTTAGTAGCAGAATATGTGTTTGAAAACTTAACAAGAATACCTGTTGAGGTGGAATACGCATCTGAGTTTAGATATAGAAATCCTGTAATCACAGAGAACGATGTGGTAATTGCAATTTCACAATCAGGTGAAACAGCAGATACTTTAGCGGCAATCAAATTAGCAAAAAGCAAAGGTGCTTTTGTCTTTGGAGTATGTAATGTAGTAGGTTCGTCTATTTCAAGAGAAACAGACGCTGGGGCATATACGCATGCTGGTCCAGAAATTGGAGTAGCTTCTACAAAAGCATTTACTACGCAAATCACAGTATTGACGTTAATTGCTTTGAAATTAGCTCAGAAAAAAGGAACGATTTCAAAATCAGAATTCCATACGTACTTATCAGAAATGGACGCAATTCCTGCGAAAGTTGAAAAAACATTAGAGTCTGACAATCACGTAAAAACAATCTCTAATATTTATAAAGACGCTACCAATTTCTTATACTTAGGACGTGGTTATAATTTCCCAGTTGCCTTAGAAGGAGCATTAAAACTAAAAGAGATTTCATACATTCATGCAGAAGGATATCCAGCAGCAGAAATGAAGCATGGACCTATTGCATTAATTGATGAGCAAATGCCAGTTGTTGTTATTGCTACTCGTAAAGGACACTATGACAAAGTAGTAAGTAACATTCAAGAAATAAAATCTAGAAAAGGAAAAATTATAGCAGTAGTAATGCAAGGTGATAAAACAATCAAGAAAATTGCTGACTACGTAATTGAAATTCCTGAAACATTAGAATTATTAACTCCGTTGTTAACTACAATTCCATTGCAATTATTATCTTACTATATAGCTGTAATGCGCGAATGTAATGTAGATCAACCAAGAAACTTGGCAAAATCGGTAACGGTAGAATAACTTTCTAAAAATTTAACACTTTCTTTAGAGATACCTTAAAAAAGTGTATATTGTTCTCATAATAACTAAACCAAAAAGACTTATGAGAGCATATCTATCAATTTTAGCTATGTTGGTTTGTGCAGGTTTATTTGCACAAACCAATGTTAGCGGGAAAGTTGTTGATGGCAACAATGTGCCAATCCCTGGTGTAAATGTTGTCGTAGTAGGATCTTCCTCAGGGACAGTTACTGACTTTGATGGGAAATTCAAACTAACGGTATCGCAAGATCCACCTTTTAAAATACAGGCAAGTAGTATTGGCTATAATGCTGCCACTGTAGAAATTACCAAAAACAATGAAGATGTTACTATCGTAATCAGCGAAGGAACAGAACTAGATGAAATAGTTTTATCTGCTTCTAGAACTCCAGAAAGAATACGAGAATCTCCGGTAACAGTAGAACGAATGGATGCTAGAGCTATAAAAAATGCTTCTGCACCAACTTATTATGATGCCTTAGAAAATTTAAAAGGTGTAGACATTAACACAAACAGTTTAACGTTTAAGTCTGTAAATACAAGAGGTTTTGCTACGTTTGCTAATACTCGATTCATGCAACTGGTAGATGGAATGGATAACTCTTCACCAGCATTAAATTTTGCTTTAGGAAATTTATTAGGTATGTCTGAGTTAGATGTGGCAACAGTGGAATTACTACCAGGAGCTTCTTCAGCATTATACGGAGCCAATGCCTTTAACGGAATTATGTTTATGAGAAGTAAAGATCCTTTCGAGCATCAAGGGGTTAGCTTCTATGCAAAAACAGGAATGACTTCTTCTGAAAATGCAGGAGACAATAACTTTGTTGATTTCGGAATTAGAGGAGCCTATGCTTTTAGTGATAAATTAGCTATTAAAGCTTCGTTCTCGTTCTTAAACGGTACAGAATGGTTTGCTACAGATTATACAAACTATGACGCTACCACAGGTGATGCTATTGCTGGCGATAGATCAAATCCTGGTTACAATGGATTGAATATTTATGGAGATGAAGTAGATACTACGCTAGATTTTGATGCAATATCTGGAGCGCCAGCAGGAACTTTTGGTTCTGAAAGAATCTCTAGAACAGGTTATGAAGAGCGCGATTTAATGGACTATGATGCTGAAAGTGTAAAAGCTGATTTGGCATTACATTATAAGCCTTGGGCAAACGATTTTACTGTTATTTGGAATTCTAAAATCGGTAGAGGAAATACAATCTATCAAGGAGCAAACAGATATTCTATCAAAAACTTCTTCATGCAGCAGCATAAATTGGAGATTAGAAATAATAACTTCTTTATTAGAGGATATGTAACTGCCGAAAAAGCTGGAGATTCATATGATACACGTTTCGCAGCAATCAATGTAAACAGAAGATGGAAGTCAGATCAACAATGGTTTACTGAATATGCTACAGGATACTTAGGAGCTATTACAGGAGCGATTCCTGGAGTAACGCCTGGTGATCCAACAATAGCACATGCTTTTGCGAGAGGTTTAGCTGATACGGGTCGTTTAGAGCCAGGAACACCAGCATTTAGATCAGCATTAGCAGGTGTAACAGCTGATGGAGATTTATTAACTGGAGCAAAATTCATTGACAATACAAAGTTATATCACTCTGATGTAAACTATAACTTTTCACATTTAATTGACTTTGCGGATATTCAAGTTGGAGGATCGTATCGTCAATATGTATTAAACTCTGAGGGAACGATCTTTACAGATTATGACGGACCTATTAAATATGACGAATATGGAGCATATGTTCAGGTTCAGAAAAAATTCATGGAAGATAAGATGAAATTTACAGGATCTATTCGTTATGACAAAGCACAAAACTTTGACGGAAACGTTTCGCCAAGATTGTCATTAGTTTTCTCTCCGGATGAAGATAAAAGACACAACTTTAGAGCTTCTTTCCAAACAGGTTTCCGTAATCCAACAACACAAGATCAGTACATTGGTTTAGATGTTGGAAATGCAATCTTAGTAGGATCGGCGCCAGATAACTTAGATCGTTATACAACACGTCCAATTACAAATAACTTTCCAGCAGGATTGGAAGCTTTTGGATTGGATAGAACGGTAACGCTTTCAGGAAATGATGCGTATAATAACTCTTTTACTTTAGATTCTTTTAGAGAATTTGGAGCGAGTGTAGCATCAGGAGCACCTAATCCAGCATTACTACAACAAGCAAACGTTCAGTTTGTAAAACCTGAGCAAGTATCAGCTTTTGAAATTGGATACCGAGGAATCGTTTATGATAATATTTCTATTGATGTAAGTGCATATTACAATGCATACAAAGATTTCATTGCTAACAGAACGGTAATTGTACCAAACTATGGTAGTGTAAATTTAACATCTGATATAACAGACTTAACGCCAATTGGAGGACAACCAACACCAACTGCATTAATTGCTGCAGCAAATGGTGATTTTACACCTTTTCAATTATATTCTAACTCAAATGCGGACATTAACTCTTATGGAGTTGCTATTGGAGCGAATACGAAAGTATTTGGAGATTTCGATTTTGGAGTGAACTATACATATGCTAAACTTGATTTTGATCAAGCAAGCGATCCTGACTTTGAAACAAACTTCAATACGCCAGAACATAAAGTAAAAGCTTCTTTTGGAAACAGAGATTTATTTGACAACTTTGGTTTTAACATCAATTGGAGATGGAATGATGCTTTCCTTTGGGAATCTACTTTTGCTGACGGAACAGTAAGTGCACGTTCCTTAGTTGATGTGCAAATAAACTACCGTTACAAAAAATCAACATTCAAATTAGGAGCAGCGAATATTCTAGGACATGAATACGTAAGTGCGCCAGGAGTTGGTACTATAGGTTCGCAGTACTATATCTCATGGATAATTAACTAATAAAAGATTTATCAAAATCATATAATACACAGAAAAGGCTGCCAATTGGCAGCCTTTTTTTATGAACAATACAGCTTTTAGGTCTGTATGGATATCATTTGTATTATTAACATGCGTTAGTTGCGCACTGGCATATTGTAATAAACGATTCTCTAACGAAGCAATGAGGTTTTACTAGAGCCGATGGACATTCGTAAATATTTGTAATTCCTGTTCCTCCAACTAATTCGCTGTTATCGAAGTTAGAAATTGATTTCTTGTTCAGACTTAATGATTTAAGATTTCTTTTTTTCATAATATAAAATTGTAATGTGAATTATAAAAAAGTGAACATTTAAAGACACTCACTATTGTGTCTATTCTTCGCGAAAAAATATTTTTAACATCGTATTCTACTATTGCAAAATAAATGTTTGGATTTTGAATTGGGATGAGAGGAGAATGAGATAAAATCTATATTTATTACAGTTATAAGGCTGTAAAAATGCATGCAATATAAGTCTAAGATTAGATCTGTATACGTGCATTTAATTTTAGCAAAGTTATCCCCCATAACTTATAGTTCAAAAAAAAGAGATTTGTTACCCAGTTTTTTTTGACTTTTTTCGAAAAAATGTAAAAAAACTTCTAAAAAGCTTAGAATTGTCTCTTTTTACGTGTGAAAATATAAAGAAGTGATACAGCTAATAAAACAAAGCTAATGATCAAGAAAACAGTTGTAAAAGTGTTATTTGATTCCAAAGGAATTGGTGTAGTATCTCCTAAAAGATAAAAACTTCCCCAGTAAAAAGGTGCGCTTGTAAAATGATCGGAATTTTTTAAAAAATCAATTTTTGCTTGTTGTAAGGCTTTGTGTTTCGGTAGTCCGTCTTTTAAATGCTGATAAAAATAACGCATCACTTCGGGAGTTGTTTTATCTGAAATTTCCCAACTGCTCAACAAAAGACTCTTTGCTCCAGCATACTGAAATGCATTTCCTAAGCTTTGAATGCCTTCTGCTTTGTTAATTTGGCCGTTTCCTGTATTGCATGCGCTCAGCACTACCAAACTTGCAGGAATATGTAGATTATACAATTCATGACCAAATAACTTGTCGTCTTCATTAGTACTTCCTTCAGAGAAATAAATCTTCAAATTATTTGAGTCTTGATTGTCAATATCGCCGTGAAGCGCTAAGTGTATAATTTTAAACTGATTTGCGTATTGTTTAAAATTTGTTTCATTAGCGTTTGTTCCATAAAAATAAGAACCTTCTAAAATTTTAGATATTTCTGTAATTTCCTTTCGTGTTCCAGGTAAGTCAATATTTGAGTTTCGTAAATCTGATAACGCAATCGTATTAGTGTATTGTTGAATACTGTCTTTGCTAGTATATGAAAACGCAATACATTCCTTTTGTAAATTCTCACGCTTACTTTTCTTTGTTTCATCAAACAGTACGTTTGCAGAATTTGCATAACTAATCACATAATCATACAGTAAATATGATTTTTGAGTATCTTCTGTTAGTAACAAATCAAATTGCAAATGCCAAAGAGATTCATCGGGAACAATAATAAGTTCGTTGCCAACAAGGTGTTTTTTTATGGGCGCTACTAATTTTTTATACAAATACGATGCATTTTGCGTAAATGCTGTCTCGTCTTTCGTTGTGATGGCATTATTTAAAGCTTCAATACGTTCGTCTAAATCGTTTATTTCTAGTTTCTTCACATGAAATGCATGTTTCGATATGACAAAAGTGTACAGGCTATGTTGGTCTCTAAAAAACTCTAAAAATGTAGTACTATCGTTTAGTTTTTGTTGAAGTGCCTCAATTTGGATACTACTATTTTCGTATTTCAGTTTATAATACTTTGGAAATTGAGCTTCAATACTTTTTTCTAGTGAATCCTTTCTTGTAGTGATGTCAAAAAATTTACCTTGCAACGCATAAAGTTTTACGGTGTCAGAATCTTGCTTTGTGGCTTCTGTGAGTATTTGAGATTGTAAACTTGATAGTTGTGAATTGATAGTTTTCTCTAAGGCTAAAATATCTTTATGAAGATTGGTTTTACGCTTTGCTTCTGAGTTTTTCAATAAGGTTCGTAATACATGTGCTTTGCTTTTTTCGGAGTTGTAAAAAGCAGATTCCAAAGAGACATTTGTATCATCCAATGAATTCAATAATAATGTTGTGTGTATATTTTTGGCGTATACAGCTTTTACAGCTTCAGAAAACGTAATCTTATCTTGGTAATTTCGTTTCGACTTTCGCGCCAAATCTATATACGTAATAGCTTCTTTGTAAAGCTTCAAGCTCTCTATTAAAAACTCTTTTTTCTGTGTCTCTTCAAATTTTGATAAGAAAATGTCAGCTTTCGTTTTTGTCATTTCAAGTGGTAAATCACTATTTACATAACTAGCAGATAAAAAACGATTTGTGTCATCAATGTTGGTAAGCTTATTATTGGTAATTGCTGTTTCAGTAAACTGTAAAGCTTTATCAAAATTCTTCATTGCTAAATACAATTTGGCAATATGATGATATGTTTTAATGGTCGTTGTGTTTTGTAAACCATTCAGCTTTTGTCTTATTGCTAAAGACATATTAAGGAACTTCAGTGCTTCGTCGTAATTTCCTATTTTCTGATGAATATTAGCATGGTATTCATACTGATAGGATACAATGACATAATTTATTTTAGGCGCGCTTAATGCAATTTTCAGAGCTTTATCAAGATATGGTAAACTTCTTTCATCGCCATAAATATTTCCAAGTTGACTATACGGATAATACATTTGTGGGTGATATGCTCCATAGAATTTTGTGCCCAACTCAAGCGTCTTAAGCGTATGGAATAATGCTTTTTCTGTCTTGCCAAGCGAATAGTACACCATGCCAATATTAAAGTGAATACGAACTTGCTCGTCGTGTTTATCTACACCGTAATTTTTAATACTCACGCTCAAAGCTTTGTTGTAATAGGCTAAACTTTCATTAAATTCTTCTTTTGCGGTATAAATTAATCCTAAATCATTATAAACTCTGCCAAAATACGGATGATTGTCTTTGTGTACTTTTTGGACTAATTGAAGTGTTTTTTCAAACTGAGAAAGTGCAGCATCATGTTTTCCTAAATCATAATTCAAAAAACCGATAGCTTCGTGAATATCAGCATGCAAAATAATAAGTTCGGGAGTTTCTTTATGTGCTATTTTTAATGCTGTATCAAATTCATTAAATGCTTCTTCTAGTTTTCTGTTTTTATGAAAGGCAACACCAACGTTAAAATGAGATTGGATCAATTGTAGTGTATCTTTTTTGAAATACTCTTGTCTAATGGCTAAAGCAGCTTGATGATTTTGAAGTGACTTTACGGCTTCTCCCATTTTTCCTTGGACAATTGCCATATTATCTAAAGCGTCTGCTGTTGCTTTTTTTCCAAGTTCTGCGTTTTTTTTGCTAAAATCGAATGCTAGTTCTGCGTATTCAAATGCTTTTATTAATTGAGCTTGATAATCACATGCTTGCGAAAGTCCATTGTACGCGGCTGCGATTTGTGGATAATGAGTAGTTTCTTTAGAAATGGTCAATGCTCTTTGAAACTTTTCGCTAGCTTCAAGATATTTTCCATAAAACAAGAGTTCTTTTCCTTCTTTTAAATGCTGGTCAATACTTTCCTTTTCTTGCGCTTGTATCGTAGTGAGCATACAACAAGAAATAAATACGTAAATACTACAAAAGAGGTTCCTCATTTATTTTTTAAGTTTAATTTCTTGATTTGATTCTGAAGGAATTTCTAAGTACAACATTGATTCTTTATGTTTCTTTTGGTCTAAATAAATCAATCCTTTATACCATTTAGAAATATCTGAAGTGTATTTTGATAAAGAGTCTAAAGTAGTAAGTGCAATTTCAGGCTTATCTAATCTATAATTTGCCAAAGCACGCAACAATAAAACATCTTTATATTGTTTGTGAGAAGCATCATATCTTTTCAAGGTAATCAAGGTACTATCATATTGTGTATGATTATAAAAACGTAATGCTTTCTCTAGAGACATTTTTATCTCATCAGAAGAATGACTGCGCAATGTAAAATCTAATCCAATATTTTTATTCCATGCGTTTTGAGTCATCTTTGTATAATCTACTTCATTATCATTAGAAAAATACCAAAACGCAGAAAAGAAGATGACTAGGACTGCTGCGATACGAAGTATAGGTTTCCATTGAAGGCTACGATGAGACTTTTGCATTGAAGTTTCCTTATTTTTATAAGTTTCAATAGCCTTTGAAATTGTTTCTTTCAATGCTTTGATTTCTGCGCTTTCTAATATCTTTTTATAGGCTTCTACTTTGGCGTGTTTTTCATTGTGAGCAAAACTCCAATAAGTTTCTCCAAGTTGTTTTAGAAGCTGTTCTTCCAAAACAACTTGTTCCTTAAATATTACATCTGATTCCATTCTTGCAACAAAAGAAGCTTGTTCTGCGTCAGATAATGTATTACGTAAAAACTTTTCAATCAATATATCGTCTTCCATCTTCATAAATCTTTTAAATTAGTATAGCGATTATCTTTTTTGATCAATTCAATCAATCGTTTTTTACATTTAAAGATGCGTTGTCTCGCTACGTTTTCAGAATTATAACTAAACTTTTTCATGAGTTCAGCATAAGATGTCTTTGCAAAAAACAACTTCAATAGCTGTTTGCAGTTATCTGAAAGTAATGCTAACTTTTCAGAAAACAAATCATAACGTTCTTGTTCAACAATAGCAAAAGCGGTGTCAACTTCTTCGCTTAAATTTTCAATAATTTCTAAATCGTTTGTGAGCATCTTTGAGGCGTTGAGTTCTCTTCGCCATAAATTTTTACAGATACTAAAAAAATAACTATCAAAGGAAGAGTTAATCTCAAAAGGTTCATTTTTATAGCGAACAATAAGTTGTAGCAATGCTTTTTGAAAAATATCATCTGCATCTCCCGTACGACCATTATTACTTAATACAAAACGATTGATCTTAGGAAAGCTCTTTTCATAAAGTAATATAATATCTTCTTCTTTTCCTTCGGAAAGATTTTTTAAAAAGATGTTTAAATTTTTAGACATACGTATCTATACAGTTTTCTTTTTTGTGTCTGGATTATGTTTGGGTGTTTTGGGGATTATTTTACTAAAACAATATCAATAGGTTATGTCAAATTTGAACTTTAGCGTGTGAAATATAGAAATAAATTTATAGATACAGGGTTTCAGAGTGTGTAAATAAAATTCATTTAACCATTTTTAGACGACGTATAAAGCCTGTAAAAAACACAGAGAAACAAAGGTTTTTTTAGATTTATAAAAAAACATAGTAAAAACACTACTTATTTTAATTAATAAAATATATCTTTGCACCGCGAAAAAAGGTCATGTTTTAGTATAAAATATGAATTCCAATTTTCAGTATTTAATAACCTAAACATTAAACACTTAAGTAATGTCAAAAGTTACAGGTAAAGTTGCACAAATTATAGGTCCTGTTGTTGATGTAGAATTCAGCGCTGGGAACGAACTTCCAAGAATTTATGATTCATTAGAAATAGCAAGAGAAGATGGTACTAAGTTAGTACTAGAAGTACAATCGCATGTTGGAGAAAACACAGTGCGTACAATTTCTATGGATTCAACAGATGGTCTAAGTAGAGGTACAGACGTATTAACTACTGGTGACTCAATAAAAATGCCTATTGGCGACGATGTATACGGTCGATTATTTAACGTTATCGGAGATGCTATCGATGGATTAGGAGAATTGCCAAAAGATGGTAACAATGGTTTATCTATCCACAGAGAAGCACCAAAATTCGAAGACTTATCAACTTCTACAGAAGTATTATTTACAGGTATTAAAGTGATCGATTTGATTGAGCCTTATGCAAAAGGTGGTAAAATTGGATTATTTGGTGGTGCTGGAGTAGGTAAAACAGTATTAATTCAGGAGTTGATTAACAATATCGCAAAAGGTCACGGTGGACTTTCAGTATTCGCAGGAGTAGGAGAAAGAACTCGTGAAGGAAATGACCTTTTACGTGAGATGTTAGAATCAGGTATTATCAAGTACGGTGATGATTTCATGCACTCTATGGAAGAAGGTGGATGGGATTTATCTAAAGTAGATAAAAAAGCAATGAAAGAATCGAAAGCGACTTTCGTTTTCGGACAGATGAATGAGCCACCAGGAGCACGTGCTCGTGTTGCTTTATCTGGATTAACAATTGCAGAATACTTCCGTGATGGAGCTGGAGATGGACAAGGAAAAGATGTACTTTTCTTCGTAGATAACATCTTCCGTTTTACACAAGCAGGTTCTGAGGTATCGGCTCTTTTAGGTCGTATGCCATCAGCCGTAGGATACCAACCTACATTAGCAACAGAAATGGGTGCGATGCAGGAACGTATTACTTCAACTAAAAAAGGATCTATTACATCTGTACAGGCGGTTTACGTACCTGCGGATGATTTAACGGATCCAGCACCAGCGACAACCTTTGCTCACTTGGATGCAACAACAGTATTATCTCGTAAAATTGCTGAGCTTGGTATTTACCCAGCGGTAGATCCATTAGATTCTACATCAAGAATTTTAACAGCAGATATCTTAGGAGATGAGCACTATAACTGTGCACAGAGAGTAAAAGAGTTATTACAACGTTACAAAGAATTACAAGATATTATTGCCATCTTAGGTATGGAAGAATTATCTGAAGAAGATAAAATGGCGGTAGGACGTGCACGTCGTGTACAACGTTTCTTATCACAGCCTTTCCACGTAGCGGAACAGTTTACAGGAATTCCAGGAGTATTAGTAGATATTAAGGAAACTATCAAAGGATTCAACATGATTATGGATGGAGAATTAGATAATTTACCAGAAGCTGCTTTCAACTTAAAAGGAACAATTGAAGAAGCAATCGAAGCTGGAGAGAAAATGCTTGCAGAAGCGTAATTTTAATTCAGAATTCAGAGTTACGAATGAAGAATTGTGAGTACAACATATTCCAAATTCATAATTTATAATTCACAATTCATAATTAGAACATATGTATTTAGAAATTGTATCACCAGAAGCAACATTATTCAGTTCAGAAGTAGATTCTGTAACTGTACCAGGAATTAATGGTGAATTTCAAATGTTAAATAATCACGCACCTATTGTATCTTTATTAAAAGAAGGTACAGTAAAAATTCATACACATACTAAAACACATTTAGTATTTGATGAATTACATGCGCAGATAGTTCCTCATGTAGATGATGATAAAGTATTAACTTTAAAAATCAATTCTGGAACTATTGAAATGAAAGATAACAGAGTTATAGTACTAGCCGATTAATTATTAATCCAATAGTAAAGATATAAAGCATCAAACTTATAGTTTGGTGCTTTTTTTATTAAAAAAATACTGTTAAGATTTGCTAATAATAATTTGGACTGATCTTTGATATATAGTTAAAAAGCAACAATTTATTTGGAACAAACTATGTTCAATTCGTAAATTCACATATAAAAACTTAATGTTATGAAGTCACCCATCAAACAATTAATAACATCTTGTATTTTCATCTTAATATGTACAGTAGGATTTTCCCAGTCTGCTAGACAAGCAGCGCAAGCTTCTATGTTTCATAATGATTTGACACTACAAGCACAAATGCAAAAAAACTTTGCAGCTATAGCAAAAGCTAATATAGAAGGTTCTCCTTACTATGACGAACAGTTTAATTCGGCAAACATTACTCCATTAAACAAAGTATATTTTGTGCGTTACAATGCTGCTCTAGATGATATGGAAGTGATTCAAAGTAGTGATACACTGATCATGAATAAATCGAACAAAAACTATATTATCAAGCAAAATAAGGGAGATATTACTTATAAAATTCTAGAATACGCAGATAGCAAAAAAGATAAACTAGGTTACTATGTGCAATTAACAGAAGGAACAAATGTTGCTTTGTATAGAAAAGATAGAAAAAAATTCGTAGAAGTTAAAAAAGCTGCTTACAATGGTAATTTAGGCGGAACTTCTGCAAAATTCAAAAAGCAAAAAAGCGAATTTTATGTTGAGCTTAATGGAAGCGGAAACGCTGTAAAACTTCCAAGAAAGAAAAAGTCTGTTATTAAATTATTTACAGGAAATGAAGATGCTGTAAAGAAGTTTATCAAAGAAAATAAAATTAAAGTAACCAAGGAAAAACATTTGGTAAAATTGATTAACTACGTTAATTCACTGTAAAAAAAGTATTTAAGTAGAAAAAATACTACGATAAATCATAGTATGGTAAGATTTTTGTGGAATATTAATAAATTCTAACATTAACAATTAAAACCAATTACTATGAGATCATTACTGAAAAAGAGTTTCTTGTATGCGTTTGTAATGTTGTTTACAATGGCTGCTTTCTCGCAGCAAACTGTAAATGTAACTGCAGAGCATGCGCCGTCAAATGTTACATTCTTATTGCCTCAGAACAATCCTATAAATGTATTAGGATACACAGGTGATAGCAACAAAAACATCCTAGAAATTGCAGATGGATCGCAATTCTATGATGAAGAATTCAAAAAAGCAAAAATTTCAAACTCGAAAGTACCATACGAACTACGTTACAATGCGTACTTGGATGAAATGGAAATCAAACTTCAAGAAGGAAGTGGATTAATTAATAAAAAGTTTCAACGTAACAAAATCGTATTCGAATCAGGAAATAAAACGTATAAAATTTTAGATACTGACTTGCGTTACGAAAAAGTTAAACTTGGTTATTTTGAAGTTATACAAGAGAATCAGTATGCTTCATTGTATAGGAAGGAAGTTAAAGAGTTAAATATTGGACTTGAAAAAGTACCATATATAACACCAGCTCCAAAAATCATCACAGAGTTTCAAGACAAGAAAAATGAATTTTACGTTGAATTGAATAGAAATGGTCATGCCATTAAACTTTCTAAAACTACAAGAGGTGTTTCAAAAGTATTTGAAGGCAAAGAAAAAGAAGTCAAAGCATTTATTAAAGAAAATGACCTTGAAGTGAAAGACGAACAAGATTTGATAAAAATTATCAATTATGTGAATTCACTATAAAAAGCTTTACACGCACAAAAAAAGCATCAAACAGCTGTTTGATGCTTTTTTTGTGCGTAATTTCAACAAATTCAAGGAGTTGCCGTGAAAAAAACAATTGGATAATTTCATTCGCTCGTATTTTTTTGTACATTTAAATTCATTAAAACCAAAAAAAGATTAATTATGAAAACAATTCACACCAAAACCGCACTCAAAAACCTAAAATATCTTCTTGTAGTATGCCTTTTATTTAGTTTTGAAGGATTCTCGCAACAATGTTCTGGCGGAAGCTACGGAATGGCGCCACCTCAAGGAGCAACAAGATTGGCTTCTAAGGCAAGTATGGACTTTGATAGTTCCTTAAACTCAGTTATTGTTCGAAACCAAGGAACAACATATGGACCAAATACAATTGGAACACCGTACATGCAAAAAGATTTCACAACTGCAAAAATAGCACATGTAGATAAAGTATATCTTGTACGTTACAATGCCTTAACAGATGAAATGGAAGTAAAAGGCGGAGAGTCTGAAGTATTAGTAATTTCTAAGAAGAAAAACTATGAAATCAGTCAGCACGCAAATAACGTTAAGTATAAAGTTTTAGAAAAGGCAGATAGCGAACAAGAAAACGATTTAGGGTATTACATCAATCTTGAAGAAAACAATAACGTTTCATTATATAAAAGAGAGTGTAAAAAGCTAGTAAAGAAAAGAAAGTCTACATACGGAAGTTCTGCTTCTTCAATTACAACCGAATTCAAAAATATGAAGTGCGAATTCTATATTGAAAAAGGTAAAAATGGACAAGCGATCAAAATTCCAAAAAAGAGAAAAGAATTCTTAGCTTTATTTCCTGAAAAATCAGATATGATTAACGCGTTCATCAAGGAGAATCGTATCAAATTAAACAAAGAAAAAAGTCTAAAAAGATTAATTAGATATATCAATACTATTTAAGAATAGCTAACTAACAAACTGAAAACTGAAAACCCTTTCAATTTGAAAGGGTTTTTTAATATCATAAAACAAAAATTACTAGAATACGAATGAAAAAATGGTTGAAACGAATTGGATGGACATGTCTCCTTATAGTAATAGGAACAGTTATCTGTAATGCATATGTAGAAATCACAACCAAAGGAAAAACATTTAACTCAGTTGTAGAGGTTCCAGTTAATAAAGTAGGTTTGTTATTAGGCACTGGAAAATATCTCAAAAACGGTAATATCAATTTGTTTTATAGATATCGTATCAATGCAGCTGTTAGTTTATACAAAGCTGGTAAAATAAAATATATATTGGTAAGTGGCGATAATGGGAGTAAAAATTATGATGAACCTACAGCTTTTAAGGAAGATTTGGTCGCGGCAGGAATTCCAGAGAACAAAATTGTTCTAGACTATGCAGGTTTTAGAACTTTAGATTCGGTAGTGCGTAGCAAAGAAATATTTCAACAAGAAAACATAACGATTATCTCTCAGCAATTTCACAATGAACGTGCCATTGCGATAGCGAATGCCAAAGGAATCAATGCAGTTGGTTTTAATGCAAAAAATGTCGGTGGACGAAATGGTTTCAAAGTGAAAGTGCGAGAAGTATTGGCGCGTGTTGCTATGTGTATTGATCTTGTTATTGGAAAACAGCCTAAATTCTTAGGTGAAAAAATCGCCATAAAATAGTTTCATATCTTCATAAATTTCTCTCATACTTTCCGTAGAATAATCAGTATTTTTACATCATGAAAGACGAAGTAATAATTTCGCAAGGAGATAGATCGCTTTGGCACAATATCGTTGCTGCATTTTTTTATGCAGTGACAATTATGTGTATACTGCTTCTATTTTTTGGATTCGAACTTTCTTTTGAAAAGGCTATTGTAGAAAATAAAGTTCAGTTTATAGAAATTGCCATATTTTCAGGCGCAACAGCATTTTATTATTCCGTAGTTCAAACCTATTATTTCGATTTCAAAAACAATCGATACAAATATGAACGCGCAGTTTTATTTGTAAAGCTAGGCAGATGGAAAACACTTCCTGCATTAGAATATATTTCAGTATTCAACAAAAAAGGAATGTACCAAGTAAATCTTTGGTATGCTGGAAACAAGCATTTCAATATATACAGCATGCTTGATGAAGCAGCAGCTTTGGAAGTAGGAAAAAAATTAGCAATTTCTCTGCGAATCGATTTACTTGATGCTACAGTTGCGAACGATTCAAAATGGATTGATCTATGAAAATTCCAAAAAAGATTCAAACAAAAATTCAAGATCGCAAGCAAAACAATATACTGAGAACCTTGCCTTCTATCGCTGAAAGAATTGACTTTTCTTCTAACGATTACTTAGGTTTTGCGGCTTCTGAAACGATTTTCGATAAAACACATCAATTACTCATTGATCGTAATCTAAAACAAAACGGTGCTACAGGATCGCGCTTGATCTCAGGAAATTACGAATTATATCAAGAAGTGGAAGCGCAATTATGTGCATTTCACAATGGAGAAGCAGCATTGCTATATAACTCTGGATATGATGCAAATATTGGTTTCTTCTCTTCGGTTCCACAACGTGGAGACATTATCTATTATGACGAGTTTATTCATGCGTCCATTCGTGATGGAATTGGAATGAGCAATGCAAAATCATATAAATTTAAGCATAACGATCTCACAGATTTACAAACGAAAATTCAAAAAATACAGCAAAGCAAAACCGATGATCAGGAGATTTATGTTGTGACAGAATCTGTATTTTCTATGGATGGCGATTCGCCTAATTTACCAGAATTGATCAATTTCTGTACGCAAAACAACATCTATTTAATTATTGATGAAGCACATGCTTTGGGTGTTTTTGGAGATCATGGACAAGGTTTATTGCAAGAACTAAAACTAGAAAATGAGGTATTTGCCAGAATCTATACTTTTGGAAAAGCATTGGGTTGTCATGGTGCTGTAATTATTGGAAGTGAAGATTTAAAAAACTATTTAATCAACTTTTCTCGAAGTTTAATTTATACCACAGGATTATCGCCACATGCAATAGCTACGATCAAAGTTGCCTATGATGAACTAGCAACAACCAACGCGATACAACAATTACAAGAAAACATTCAAATCTTTCAACAGGCAACAATAGATTTAAACTTTATAGAAGGAAATGCTGCAATTCATTGTTGTATCTACTCTGGGAATTTAAGCGTAAAAAACACAGCAAAAAAGTTACAAGAACAAGGTTTTGCAGTAAAAGCTATTGTGTCGCCAACAGTTCCTAAAGGAAAAGAGCGTTTGCGTTTCTGTCTGCATGCATACAATACAAAAGAAGAGATTATGAAAGTCATTGAAGCACTAAAAAAAGTACAATCATGAAGAACGATTTTTATACAGTAGCATCATTTGAATACACTGCGGAAGCACAAGTGATGAAAGGTAAATTTATGTCGCATGGCATTGAAGTATTTTTAAAAGATGAACATACGATTGATGTTGATCCATTGGTGAGTCATGCAATTGGTGGTGTAAAATTGCAAGTACATTTACAAGATAAAGAAGCTGCCATAACTTTATACAACGAATTACGTGAATATGAAGTAGACAAGCATAGAGTTCGAATTGTATGTCCTAACTGTGGAAAAAACCGCATCATTATAGCGCCACCAAAGAAAAGCATGTTGTATTTATTATTTCCATTCTTTGAACCCAAACGTTATGAATGTATAGATTGTGGAGAAATTTTCAAAAAGTAATCAAACAATGCAAAAAAAAATATTCGTTACAGGAATCTCAACCGAAGTAGGTAAAACAGTGGCTTCAGCTATCTTAGTAGAAGCATTGCAAGCAGATTATTGGAAACCTGTACAAGCGGGCGATTTAGACAATTCAGACAGTCATAAAATTGAACGTTATATCTCAAATACAAAAACAAAAATTCACCCAAATAGTTATGCGCTCCATACACCAATGAGTCCGCATGCTTCCGCAGAAATTGACAAACTAACCATCAATTTAGAAGAAATAAAAGAACCAATCACAGAAAATCATTTAGTGATTGAAGGTGCTGGTGGAATTTTAGTACCCTTAAATAATGAACAAACTATTTTAGATGTAATTCAACCAGAATACCATGTAATAGTAGTCTCTCGTCATTATTTAGGAAGTATCAATCATACACTACTAACGGTAAATTTGTTGAAGGAAAAAGGATTTAAAGTGTCTATTTTATTTAGTGGAGAAAAACATCCTACAACAGAAGCCATCATTCAAAAAATGACAAATGTTCCTGTATTAGGACGTATTGATGAAGAACCATATTTTGATCAAAATGTGATTCGTGAATACGCAGAAATATTCAAAGAAAAGCTATAATGAGTTTACAAGAAAGAGATAAAAAACACCTTTGGCATCCGCTTACACAGCACAAATCGCATCCAAATCATATTGCAATTACCAAAGCAAAAGGAGCTGTTTTGTACGATGAAAATGATAATCAATATATCGATGGAATTGCTTCCTGGTATACTTGTGTTTATGGACATTGCAATTCGTATATCATAGATAAAGTTCGCGCACAAATGGAAACCTTAGATCATGTGGTCTTTACAGGTTTTACACATAAACCAGCCGTAGAACTCTCAGAAAAGCTCATAGAAATACTTCCTGATAATCAAGAAAAGCTATTCTTTTCAGACAATGGTTCTACAGCGATTGATGTAGCTATAAAAATGGCGTTGCAATATCATTTCAATCAAAATGAAAAAAGAGGAAAAATTATTGCGTTAGAAAATGGTTTTCACGGCGATACCTTTGGAGCAATGTCTGTTTCTGGCTTATCAGTATACAACGGACCTTTTGAAGATTTCTTTATTGATGTATCCAGAATTCCTGTGCCAACTGCTGAAAACATAGAAGAAGTCAAAGCTTTATTCAAAAAACTTATTGAAGAACATCACGTAGCAGCATTTATCTACGAACCTTTAGTGCAAGGCGCAGCAGCAATGCAAATGCATGAAGCAATTCATATCAATGAAATCTTAAAAATTGCTCAAGAACACAATGTGGTTACTATTGCTGATGAAGTGATGACTGGTTTTGGAAAAACAGGTAAAAATTTTGCATCGGAATACATAGAAACAAAACCAGATATTATGTGTTTATCAAAAGCATTATCTGCAGGAATGGTGCCAATGGCAATAACAAGTTGCAGTCAAAAAATATACAATGCTTTCTATGCTGATGATATGAAAAAAGGTTTTTTCCACGGGCATACGTATTCCGGAAATCCTGTAGCATGTAGTGCTGCCATTGCTGGAATAGAACTCTTACAATCTGACGAAATACAAGCAAACTTAAAACGTATTAAAGCTTCACACGAAGCATTTGGTCAAGAAATAAAAAATCACCCCAAAATAGCTTCTACACGACAACAAGGACAAATTTTTGCCTTAGATCTAAACATAGAAATGGAGCGTTATGGGAATTTACGTGACAAGCTGTTTCATTCTTTTATGAGCAAAGGTGTTTGTTTGCGTCCGCTAGGAAATACCATCTATATTTTGGCGCCATACGTTACAACAGATGTGCAACTACAAAAAATATATCAAGCCATTCGAGAAACTATTGATGAACTTTAAACTATAATAATTTTTTGTTGAATGTAGTTTGTTGTGAATCATTGTTGAGTCACGCTACTGCTCTTGTAATAAATCAATCGTTTCATTAGACGAGTCAATATAAATAGTCATCTTATCATACGTCCATGTTCCGTTGTATTTTTGCCCAACAACATACACGGTTCCTGAGCCATTTGGTCCTTCTACTGGAAAAGAAATATTAGCTTCTCCCGTATTATTTTGGATAGAAATATTTCCTTGAAGCATTCCTTCTTGTTCAATAGGTTTACCTAAAATTTCAATAACATATTCGTTAGTCGTCGCGCTATCAAAAGCATCTTTATACGGTGTTGATTTCTTTATAAAAGAAGTGACAGTAAAGAAGATAGCGATGATAAAAATAACAAACAAAGCAATAATAGAAAGACAGCCTGTTGGTACAAACCATTTCCAATTGCGTTGCCACCAATTTTTTCGTGGTTGATGATTTGGATGTGCTTCAAGTCGATTCATTAGTTGGTCTTTAAGGTTCTTTCTAACAAGTATCTAAAATACTGAAAATGTTACAAATGCATACCAAACGGAATTTATAAATTGTAGACTAGATTTTCATGAAAATCGAAAATGATTGCTTGTATCGTTCTGAGAGTCAGTATACTTTTGAAGTATTACAAATCAAAAACTTTAACTTAAGTATTATGAAAAAAAAGAATTTAAACAGTAAACTAAATTTAAAAAAGAATCTTATTTCTAATTTGCAAAAAGATGGACTTACAGGTGGTTTAAATGCAAGAACAAACATTTGTTCAGGAACACAAAATACGTGTATCAATTGTGATTCTCCAACAAGACAAAGCCCATGCCCACAACAATCGGTAAGAACTTGGTGTCCGACGCAATGGTGTAATCCTTCGATTGATCCAGCACAATGTCCACAACAGTACTGTAAAACCAAAAAGCGAACTTTTTAAGGTTCGCTTTTTTATATTTTGAAGAAGTACTTCTATTTTTTTTATAATGAATGTATCAAGGGCAAATATCAATAATTCGACTCTTAAGCTCTTCTTCAGGTTCTAGAATGATTTCTGTAGGAGCGTGATAAGCGCTAGATCTTTCTGTATCATCTTCATTTCCACCATAAATAGTATGTGTAGAAATTGTAATCTTTTTAAGAGATAACTTTTTGTGGAATCTACTTTTCATAATGCTGTAAGTTTTAGAGTTGATTAATAATGTGAAGGAAATCAATTTTAAAATAAATTCCCAATACTTCTAATCGGCTTTTATAAATACCGTGATAGACTTTAAAAATGTTATAGTTGATAACTTATTTTATAAAATATCCGTGTGTTTAATACTAGAAAAGCTCTTGAGAATTCTTCAAGAGCTTTTTGTTGATCATAGATATTGTTAAATACAAGTTTCGTTGTGTGCACTAATTAACGCTGGATTTTCATCCTCAACAGGAATTGGAGTTTCTGTTGGCTCATGGAAAGCACTCGATTTATTGCTGTTGTCTTCGTTTCCACCATATATTAAATGTGTTGATATGGTAATTTTTTTAAGAGATAATTTTTTATGAAGTTTACTTTTCATGCTAAAAATTTTAGAGTTAATAACTATTGTGAAGGAAGTTAATTCTTGAATAGATTGCTAATATTTATAATCGATTTTCATAAAAATCGTGATAGATTTTCATGAAAGCCGTAAGTATAGCCTTGTGTTGGCTGAAAAAGCTATCTAATTTTGATTGTATAAATTAATATCTATTAATCATGAAAAAAAAGAATGTAAATCTCAAACTGAGTTTAAAGAAAAATCGTGTATCTAATTTACAGTCATCAGGCGTTAAAGGTGGAGTAAATGTTACCAAGCAATATCCATGTCCAGTACAATCAGAACATGGACCTTGTTATTCAAAAGATTGTATAGTTACAGGTCCGTCAATTGTTGCAACATGTGCAGAAGGTTGTACGAGACCAACCATTGAGCTTTCATACTGTAATAACGGAATTCCAAATCCTTGTTTATCTGTACAAGTTTGTGCATAATCAATACTAAAAAAGCGAACTTTAAAAGTTCGCTTTTGTACTTTGAGTTATGTTACAGATGTTAAATACAAATAGGTGAATTGTAACTTAGTAAAATTGGATCGTTAGGCTTTGTGTCCAACCTAGGAATTTCAGTTGGTTCGTCATATGCACTCGATGGCGGAACTGTCTCTCCATTATCAGCGATACCTCCATAAATTTGATGTATGGAAATAGTGATCTTTTGGAGTGATAATCTTTTGTGAAATTTGCGATTCATATTACTTGCTTTAAAATTAATGATATCTTGAAGTACGTTAATTCTAGTACAGAATCCCAACATTTATAATCGATTTTTATAAAAATAGCGAGTGTTTTTTTAATTGTAAATTACAGATTTTCAAGGTTTTTTATGTAATATGAAGGATTGAATCCTGTACGTTTCTTAAAAGCCTTTGCAAACGATTCCGATTTCTTAAAACCAGTTTCTTCTGCAATAGATTGAATAGTGTATGAACGTAATTTTTTATCATCTTTCAGGGCATTCAACACATACGTAATTCGCATATCTGTCATATATTCTGAAAAAGTTTTCTCCTTATACTTATTAATTACTTTTGATAAATAACTCGAATTGGTATTGCATTTTTTTGCCAATGTGGAAAGATTATACTTCTTATCCAAGAAAAATAAATTTGCTTCTAAAACTTCCAATTTGTCTAATATTTTAGAAGCTTTTTCATCAGATAAAACATATCCTTTTGGCTGCGATTCGGTTTGAGAAAGATCTTTTGTCTTTAACTCTTGAATGATTTTATGAAACTTCGCCTGTTTTTGCTTTTGTTTATTTCTGTAGTATACAAAGAAAATAACTACGGTAATGATCAAAATAATAATAGCCGAGATGGCTTGTATGAAGTAATTTTTAAACAACGTAGATGTTTCTTCTGCTTTGTCTGCACGATATTCAACATTTTTTAAATCATACTCTTCAAAAATTGTTTTATACAATTCAAAACGTTTTTCGGTACTTAAATTTTTACGTTTAATGTATTGATTGAAAACTTCGGTTGCTTTTTTATGATTGCCTAACTCAACATAAGTTTTACCAAGAAATTGATAGGTTTCATCCAATTCGATAAAGTTTAAATCTTTAGTTTGGATAATGCGATCTGCTTCAGAAAAACTTAGAAGCGCTTCTTGGTATTTTTTCAATCCAAACAAACATTTTCCTTTATCAAGTAGTAAAAAAGGAGTAATTAAATGAAGATCAGGATTCTTTGTAGAAATTGCTAAAGCTTCTTCAATTTTATTTAATGCTTTATGATATTTTTTCTCAGCAGTATACACATTTCCTTTTCCACCTATAGCAATACACTCTCCAGAAAGATAATGCGTTGTTTTATTCAATAAAAGACTTTTTGAATAGAGTTCAATGGCTAAATCATACATAGAGGCATTTGTGTACGATTTGGCAGTATTGTTCAGCATTTTAATAAATCGAACTTTCAGAAAACGAGAATCAGGCTGCAACATTAGTAAGGAATCGTACGAATGTATAATTTCACTGAATTCATTCAAAGCTTCTTCAGTCTTTCCTACCTTTAAATTTATTGTTGCAATATCAAATTCGAGTGTCAATCGATTGCTGATAGAACCTTTTGTACGCATAATATCATAAGCTTTTACATAATAATCTAATGCGCCCTCATAATCAGATTGTATATACATAGCTGCTCCTTTAGCATGAAGAAAAGAACCTAACAAAGAATCTTTTTTACTTTGTTGAGCCAATCCAATAGCTTTATCTATAGCAGCATGTGCTTTGTGATACACTTTTGCTTTTCTGTAAATGCGATGTTGAAAATAATATGATGTTGCGATGTAGTACGTATCTTTTCTTTTTATTGCTCGATCTAAAAAAACCTGAATATAACGCTCAATATTATTCTTAGAATTCAATTGCTCTTTCAAATACGCATGTTGTTGTACTAAGTTTTTTTGTTTAAAAACAGCTAGAGAATCTTGATTAATAGCAGCCATATACAGTGGAAGCAACAACACAAAAAAGAACAGTTTGGAAATATTCATCAGCAATATATTTTATATCAAGAATTTAAAAATACTAGAAAATATCCAGATATACTCTCAAACTTCAATGAGCAAAAAAAATACTTGTAATTCTCTTTCATAAACTACATTATAAATGTTAGCAAATCATCACATTTCTTACGATATTAGCACTCTTAATATATGTCGATATGATGCATGACTGTATTTCAATAACTGGCTTAGGTTCGGTATCTCCATTAGGAAATACACAAGCTGAAATTTGGAAACATTACAACAATGATTCACACTGTTTTCAAACGGAAACAATTCATGATAAAAGTGTATACACAGCGCCGCTTTCTACAACTGCAGCAGCAGCAATTCAAACATTAAAAAATTCAAATTCAAAATATAAAAACCTTGATAATAGTGTTTTATATGCCATATTAGCGTCTAGAATAGCAATTGAAAATGCTGGTTGGACTCATGAAAGCGATTTTGGAATCAACATTGGCTCTTCACGTGGAGCGACAACGCTTTTTGAAAAATATCACAAAGATTTTCTTGAAAACGAACATGCACAAACACTAAGTTCACCAACAACAACACTTGGTAATATATCATCATGGGTTGCACATGATTTGCAAACTTCAGGTCCGCAAATATCACATTCAATTACCTGTTCTACAGCATTACATGCCTTGATGAATGGAATTGCTTGGCTAAACTCAGGCATGACCGATAAATTTTTGGTTGGAGGAAGTGAAGCTCCACTAACACCATTTACCATTGCGCAAATGCAAGCTTTGCACATTTACGCAAAAAAAGAAACAACGTATCCTTGCTTATCTTTAGATTTAGAAAAAAAGCGAAATACTATGATTTTAGGCGAAGGAGCTGCATCAGTATGTATTGAAAAAGGTGAAAAGCAAAACGCGTTGGCGAAAATTAGAGGAATTGGTTATGCAACCGAAATCTTAAAACACAATACTTCTATTTCGGCAGAAGGTATCTGTTTTGAAAAATCAATGCGTATGGCTTTGGGTAGTCATAAACCAGAAGAAATAGATGCAATTGTATTGCATGCACCAGGAACGATAAAAGGAGATTTGGCAGAATGTCAAGCAATCAAAAAAATATTTTGTAACAAAATTCCAAGTTTGACTACGAATAAATGGAAGATAGGTCACACTTTTGGAGCTTCAGGAATGTTAAGTGTAGAACTTGCAATAGGAATGATACAGCAACAAAAATTCATTTCAATTCCTTATCTTAACAAAGGAAAAAAACCAACGCAATTAAACAAGATATTAGTGAATGCGGTTGGTTTTGGAGGAAATGCTGTTTCGGTATTGCTAACAAAAGACTAAAATTCGACAGAAATTAACAAATTAAAAATCACACGCTATGGGAGATTGGTTTTCAACATTAACGCTTTTCGAGAAATCCTACTGGATTATCGCAGGAATATCATCAACAATATTTGTATTTGTATTGATCACAACATTCTTAGTTGGTGATACAGATGGAATCGATGGTGATGTAGATGCTGATATAGAAAGTGATACAGGAATTGGATTTCAATTTTTCTCTTTCAAAAACTTAGTAGCATTCTTTACTATTTTTAGTTGGGCAGGAATTTCATGCATAGATGCTGGATATGGAAAAGGAATTACCATTCTGGTTTCTGTTATTGCCGGACTTATCATGATGACCATCATGGCTACACTAATTTACTATATTAATAAATTAGTAAGTAGCGGAACGTTAAAGCTTGAAAATGCTATTGGAAATATAGGAGAAGTATACTTAACCATTGGAGCAAATCGTTCGAAAATTGGTAAAGTTCATGTCAATATTCAAGGAGCTTTGCGCGAATTGGATGCACTTGCCGATAGCGAAGAAAACTTAAAAACAGGAACTGTAATAGAAGTAAAAGAAATTACAGGAACAGGAATATTAATCGTACAACCATTAAATCAATAATTTTTTATGAGATCACTCTTATTATTGCAAAATCTTTCAGATGATGGCGGGAACCCTTTACAAGGCGCTTCTTCTCTAATCTTATTTGTTTTTGCTGCGCTCTTTATTTTTATTTTAATCACGGTATTTATCCGTAGATATAAACGTTGTCCTTCAGATAGAATCTTAGTAGTTTATGGAAAAGTAGGTGGCGGAAAATCTGCCAAATGTATTCATGGTGGCGCGGCATTCATTATGCCCGTAATTCAAGATTATGAATATTTAGACTTAACACCAATTTCAATAGAAGTAAACTTGGTAAATGCCTTAAGTAAACAAAATATTCGTGTCAATGTACCTTCACGATTTACAATTGGTATCTCAACAGAACCAGGAGTAATGCAAAATGCTGCAGAACGTTTACTTGGATTAGGTCAAAACGAAATTCAAGAATTAGCACAAGAAATTATCTTTGGTCAGTTGCGTTTAGTAGTGGCTTCGATGGATATTGAAGAAATTAACTCAGATAGAGATAAATTTTTATCGAACATTTCTGAAAGTGTAGAATCTGAATTAAAGAAAGTAGGTTTAAAACTAATCAACGTAAACATTACGGATATCGTTGACGAATCTGGATATATTGAAGCACTCGGTAAAGAAGCTGCAGCACATGCAATCAACGCGGCTCGTAAATCAGTTGCTGAGAAAAACAGAGATGGTTCTATTGGTGAAGCAAACGCATTACAAGATGAGCGTACACAAGTTGCCGCAGCCAATGCAAAAGCTGTTGATGGAGAAAATACTGCAAAAATTGAAGTTGCAAACTCTGATTCCTTACGTAGACAGCGTGAAGCAGAAGCAGAACGTGTAGCAATTGCTTCAGAGAAAGTACAAGCTGCAAAAGCCTTGGAAGAGTCATATGCTGCTGAACGTGAAGCGGAAATTGCCAGGGCAGAAAGAGAACGTTCATCGCAACAAGCCGATATTATTGTCCCTGCAGAAATAGACAAACGTAAAGTAGAAATTGATGCAGAAGCAGAAGCAGAACGTATTCGTAGAAAAGCAAAAGGTGAGGCAGATGCGATCTTGTTCAAAGCACAAGCAGAAGCACAAGGTTTGTATGAAGTATTAACAAAGCAAGCTGCTGGTTTAGACGAAATTGTAAAAGCTTCTGGAGACGATGCAAAAGATGCAGTATTATTATTAATTGCTGATAAATTACCAGAATTAGTAAAAACACAGGCAGAAGCTATCAAAAATATCAAAATAGATAAAGTAACCGTTTGGGAAAATGGTGGCGGAGGAAAAGATGGTAAAACATCTACGTCAAACTTTATCTCAGGAATGTATAAAGCAGTTCCGCCTTTACAAGAAATGTTCAACATGGCAGGAATGGACTTACCTGAATACTTAAAAGGAAAAGATGTTACTAAAGAAATTTCTGTTTCTGAAGTAAAACCTTCAAATGATTCAGAAGAAAATTAAAAACAACATTCTATAATACAAATAAAAAATCCGCTCAAAGGCGGATTTTTTTATGCTATATAGTAAATAGTAAACACTACACTTTTTTACGCAAAAAAGTAAAACCTAATTTCTTTGAAATAGTGTGTGATAACTATAGTTGTATTTTTTTGTGTAAAACATGAAAAAAGAGAATCTACTTTAGTTTAAAGCTTTGCATTTTAGTTATTTGTGTTGTTTTTTGAATTAAAAAATCATCTTTGTAAATGAACGAATTCATCTTGTTTTTAGAAGAAATTCGTCATTTTTAATATTCTAAATATCTTCAATCTTTGAATAACACTATTTCATTTAAAGTCGTGATACCTTCCTTTTTTTAACAATTTCAATGCCTGAAATTCGTATTCGAAATCAAAGAACAATTGTTATCAATTTCATGTACGAGGAAGTCGAAAATCGTTAACAGAGTAGGCAGGTTATTAAAATATACAAAAATGAAAAAGTCATTAAAAAAATTACAGATCAACAAAGAAGTAGTTACAAAGTTAGATGTAGACCAAGTAATTGGTGGACACTGTGGTCCAACTGATCTTATGTGTAACTCTACTCCAGAATGGGAAGGTGGAATAGGTTGCCAAGAATGGTAATTAATTAAACACAAAACTTCCTGTATGTATTGCTTTAGCAGGAAATTTTAGAAATCGCGTTGCGAAAGGAAAAGTTGTATAAGTACTTACTTTTTCTTTTGTAGCGCATTTTTTATTACTATAACTGCGTTAAATTCAAATTAAAAATTCATGTGATTGATGGTTGTAAGATTAATATGATTATTTTGTAGTCAATATCAAATTATCTTTTTCCATTTAATACATGAATAAAAAAATAGCACGAATTATTCTATTAGGAATTCTTCTTCTTTTTACAAGATATAATTCATTCTCACAACAGGCAAACTACACAGAAGAAATCAAAGAACAAACACTTCAGCACTATATAAATCAAGGGTTTAGTCTACAAAAGCAAGGAAGCTATCAAGAAAGTATAACCTTTTTTTTAGATGCAATCGTGCTTGCCAAAGAAACAGGAAACGATGATTTACTATTCAGTTCGTATGCGAAATTAGGCAAGTCATACCTCTACAGTGGAAAAAGTGAAAAAGTACTTGAAGCGTATTATAATGCACTAGAACTTGCAAAAAGAAATGAAAATGTTGAGCAAGAATTAATCGCTTACTCAGGATTAATCGCCTTTTTGCCTTCTATCAATAAAAAAGAAGATGCTGTCAATTTTTCTTTGTATGCATTGAATTTGATAGATAAAACGTCATTTAGAAATAAAAAAAGACATGTACAGTTATTAACCACTGTCTGTGATGCTTTCATGGCAAAAGATGACTACGATGATATGTTCCTTCACATGGAATTAGGAATTCAGTTAGCAAAAAAGCTAGACTATCAAGCAGGTCTTGTAGATTTATATATCAAAAAAGGAAAATACTATCACTATAAAAAACAATGGGATAAAGCTTTTCAGTATCTAAATAAATGTAAAGGCATTCTAAAAAAAGGCAAAATAGCAGGCTCTTTTTTGCAAACTATAAACGCTAATCTTGCCATAGCGAGGTGTTTTTACGATCAAGGAAAATATGAAGAGGCCATTCAAGAATTATTGTATTCAACAGAAATCATAAAAAAAGAAGATCAACAAAAAGATAACGTAATACAGACATATAGTTTACTGGCAGATTGTTATCAGAAAAAAGGAAATTACAAAGAAGCTTCTACACTGCGAGAAAAAGCAATGTTACTAAAAGATATAGCGCGTAAAGGTAAAGATGTTGCTATCGATAAATTTTATGAAAAAGATATTAATAATCTCTTGTCTAAAATAGCAGCATTACAGCATCATGGAAAAGCACAAAAACAAACCATAAATTATATGTTATGGGGAATTTTACTAGTGGCAATGGCATTTCTTCTAACGTTACTTTTATACATCAAAAAACAAAAAGAAAATAAAACAAAGTTTAATGTACTCATTGAAAAAATTTCAACATTAGAAACGAGTAAAAAAAGCATCAGTTCTAAAAAAGCTAAAAGCACTGAGAAAAATATTCGTTTAGATGATGATAAAATAAAAAACATTCTTGTTCGATTAGACAAATTAGAAGCACAAGAATACTTCTTAAAGTCTTCATGTAACTTGCATTCTATAGCAAAGAAAACGAAAACAAATAGTACATATATTTCACAAATTATTAATACGTACAAGGAGAAAAGTTTTAATGAGTATATAAACGATTTACGTATTGAGTATGTTTTAAAAAGATTAAAAAATGATGAAAAATTTAGAATGTTTTCTATCAAAGGAATTGCTACAGAAATTGGTTATAAAAGCACAGATTCGTTCGTAAAACACTTTAAGAAAGAAACTGGATTAAATCCATCGTACTATATCAAACAACTCAATAAAATAGAAGTTTAGAGTAAGAAACGGACTCACTATTTTAACTGAAATAGGGTATAATATTTTTGTGAATTTAGAATCTCAATCTATCTTCGATTCGTTAACAAAAAACATTTATAATATGAAAAAGCAATTGAGTAAAATCAGTTTAAGAAAAGTAATTGTGTCAAAAATGAACACAAGAACAATGTACAATATTAAAGGAGGATCTAGCATTCCTACAGATTCTGTAAATGGAGATAAAGAGGATTTAGGTGATACAGATGATCCTAATTTAACATATGGCAATTGTGATTCCAGTCCTTTTTAAAACAGGAATCAATACACTGATAAAAAGTCTTGAAATTTCAAGACTTTTTTTGTACCCTATTTTGTTTAAAGTCGTGAAACATTCCTTTTTTTAACAATTTTAATGCCTGACATTCGTATTCGAAATCAAAAAACAATTGTTACCAATTTCATGTACGAGGAAGCCGAAAATCGTTAACAGAGTAGGTAGGTTATTAAAAATATTTAAAGATGAAAAAGTCATTAAAGAAATTAGAAATCAACAAAGAAGTGATCTCTAACTTTCATGCGAAGAAAGTTACTGGAGGAAGTGTATTCAACACAGTTACTGAATGCATAACTGGAGAACCGCCAACAGATATTTTCTGCGAAACTGGTGCCTTACGTTGCGGTTAGTCACAATAATAAACTTTAATACATGTATAAAGTGAATTGAAGTTATCTTATTAGTATTTTAAAATTACGTTACAAGAAGTTAGAGGAAAATCATAACGACTGTAACGTAATTTTTCTTTTTACGTCAAATAGCTATATTTACAAGAAATCATAAGTTATGAGGCTACAATTACGTTTTCCATGCATACTATTATTCACTATTCCTTCCATAACTTTTGAGAAACAGAAAGCAGATATTTGCTATAAATTCGAATCAAAATTTTACAAACTATTTACTGACTTCATCAATGAAAAATAATAAAATCGTCTTCAAAAGAAAAGTGCCAGCCTTACGCTTTGTTTTTGGTATAGGCTTTTTTTTAGTTGGTATTATTGCTATATTTTTTGGAAATTTATTAGGATTTATTTTTTGTGTTGTATCGATCTTGTTTTTTAACAGAGATGGATCTGAAATAAAATTAGATACAAGGCAGTATAGAACATTTTTAGATACTTTTGGATTTCGATTTGGTACATGGGAAAATCTTCCAGAAATAGAATATGTTTCAGTATTTAGTACTACCGAAACGACAATAATTCAAGATTTTACTGGAGTAACAGAAATGACGGATAACATCATTGTGTTAAACTTATTTTACAATGGAAACCATCGTATCAAAGCCTATGCAACAACAAGTAAAGAAGATGCGCTTAAAGTAGCAAAACACATCGCAGAAATATTAAAAATTGATATTTTAGACGCAACAGAAGCAGAATCTAAATGGATATAACTATTTTTGTCACCAAATAAACTTTTTTATGAGCAACATACGACACAATTGGACTAAAGAAGAAATCATTGCGATTTACAATAAACCAATGATGGAATTGCTATATGAAGCAGCAACTGTACACAGAGTTCATCACGATCCTAATACAGTACAAGTGTCTACATTACTATCTATAAAAACGGGCGGTTGTCCAGAAGATTGCGGATATTGTCCACAAGCAGCACGCTATCATACCGATATTGAAGGAAACGATTTAATGTCCGTTTCGCAAGTAAAAGCACAAGCATTACGTGCAAAATCATCAGGAAGCTCACGTGTTTGTATGGGAGCAGCTTGGCGTAATGTAAAAGACGGACCAGAATTTGATCAAGTGCTAGAAATGGTTCGTACCATCAATAAATTAGATATGGAAGTTTGCTGTACGCTAGGAATGGTAACAGAAAATCAAGCACAACGTTTAGCAGAAGCTGGATTATACGCATACAATCATAATTTAGATTCTTCAGAAGAATACTATAAAGAAGTCATCTCAACGCGTGGTTATGAAGATCGTTTAGAAACAATCGATAATGTTCGTAAAACGAATGTAACGGTTTGTAGTGGTGGAATCATTGGAATGGGAGAATCTGTAGAAGATAGAGCAGGAATGTTAGTAGCACTTGCTACACTAAATCCGCAACCAGAATCTGTACCAATCAATGCATTAGTAGCTGTAGATGGAACGCCATTAGAAAATGAAAAACCTGTAGAAATCTGGGAAATGATTCGAATGGTAGCGACAACTAGAATTGTAATGCCAGAAACGCAGGTGCGTTTATCAGCAGGAAGAACAAGTATGAGTCGTGAAGGACAAGCAATGTGTTTCTTTGCAGGTGCAAACTCAATCTTTGCTGGAGATAAATTACTAACGACACCAAATCCAGACGTAAATGAAGACATGAAAATGTTTAAAATGTTAGGATTAAATCCTCAAAAACCATTTACAAAAAAAGTGCAGCCACAAACGGTAGAAGCAGAAGATTCACAATACCAAGCACTCGGAGAAAAGCCAAAATGGTCACGACCAGATCATAAAATAGAGCGAAACGAAGAAGCAAAAGAAAAGAAAAAAGCAGCGGTATTAGAGAAAAAACAATAAAGAGTACCAAAATTGACATAAAAAGGGCTCAGAAATGAGCTCTTTTTTTAGCTTTAAAAATATTTTTTCATAACAATTTATTAACTTAGCTAGAATAAACGTTAGAATTTTGAAATTGAATCTGCAAGAAATTCCAAGGGTTAAAACGATTACCAAAGAAGATTTTATAAAAAACTACTTCAAGCCACAAAAACCTGTGGTGATAGAACGTTTTATTGAAGATTGGCCTGCATATACCAAATGGAGTTTAGATTATATGAAAGAAATTGCGGGCGATAAAGAAGTGCCACTTTATGACGATAGACCTGTAGATTATAAAGATGGTTTCAACGAACCACATGCCAAAATGAAAATGGCAGAATATGTTGATTTGCTGAAACGCGAGCCGACAAAATATCGTATCTTTCTTTGGAATATTCTTAAAGAAATTCCTTCGCTTCAAGATGACTTTTCATATCCTAACTTTGGATTAAAATTGATGAAGTCCTTACCAATGTTGTTCTTTGGAGGAACAAATTCTCATACCTTCATGCATTATGATATAGATTTAGCAAACATCTTTCATTTTCACTTTGAAGGAAAAAAACAGTGCATTCTATTTGATCAAAAACAAAATAAATTTTTATATAAAATACCACATTCTCTAATTGTTCGTGAAGATATTGACTTCTCCAATCCTGACTTTGAAAAATGGCCAGCACTACAAAAAGCAAAAGGATACATCACAGAATTAGAACACGGAAATATCCTATACATGCCAGAAGGATATTGGCATTACATGAAATACCTAACACCAGGTTTTTCTATGAGTTTACGTGCTATTGCTAGAAATCCTAAAAACTTTGGGAAAGCGGTTTATAATTTATTCATCATGAGGCATTATGACAACCTCATGCGAAGAATGAAAGGTCAAAAATGGATTGACTGGAAAAATGAACAAGCCATTTCTAGAACTCATAAAAAAAATAAGATTGTCTAAAAAACAAGCGCTTAATTAAACGCTTGTTTTCTATATACTTTTTTTCTTGAACCATCGTCGAAAAGAACAACGAGAACTTCATTAAACGTATTCTTTGATACTTCCTGTCCTAGTAAATTAAATACCTTTACTACTTTGCGATGTCTATTGCTTATTTCAAATTCATCTACGGATAAAGTACTGGGTTGTTTTGTAGAAACAATTGCGCCATAGTCACCGTTGGTAATACTCGGCAAATCAAAAGAACTTTCTACTTGTGTGTCAATATTATATTTCAATACTACAGTGTCAGATAATCCATAAATATCTTTAGTTTCCGAATTAAATGATAAACTTTCAACAGAATCAAAACCTAATAACGAAGATGTATAGTCGTATGAATTCATAGTATTTCCTGTAGTTGTATTTAATTCTACCAAAGAAAAAATATAGTTAGCAGCATCTGCATAATTTCTTCTTGTTACAAACAATCTATTATCAGCAATTACAATACTTTTATAATCAGTATTTGAGGTAGTAGGTAAGTTAAAAGAACTTTCAGTTTGTGTATTGATATTATATTTTACAATTAAATTTTCAGCTATTCCGTAAATTTCTCCTGTAGTAGGGTTGTAAGCTAGGCTTTCTATAGATTCAGTACCGAGAGAAGTATTCGTGAAATTATATGTATTTATAGCACTTCCAGTAGTTGTATTCAGTTCAACAAGAGAATGAATATAATTATTCGGATCAGAATAGTCTCTGGCAGAGACAAATAACCTATTTTCAGCAATCACAATACTTTGGTAATCTCCAGAAGATAAAGTAGGTAACGTAAATGAGCTTTCAGTATTATTACTCACATCATAGACTAAAACTAAACCTTCAGAAATACCATAAATTTCATCTAAATCACTATTGTATGTTAAGCTTTCAACGCCGTTAAAGCCAGGGAAAGTTGCTGTATAGTCATACGTGTTTAGAATCATATTTCCATTATTATCTAATTCTAACATAGAATGTACATAATTATTAGGATCAGAAAAATCTCTTCTAGAAGCATAAAAATCTTGAGAGAAAAGATTGTAAACAGTCGATAATAAGATAATTGAAAGGGTAATTTTTCTTTTCATGTTTTAATAAATTAATCAGTTTTTGTAAAAAAGGAAACAAAATTAATTATTTTACTCAAAAATGAGAGCATGATGTCTTAAGAAAAACTGGAATATTTTTTTATAACTTTATGCTTACAGTACAAGTTCATTAATCTTTTCGTACACCAAATGTGCTTCCCAACCTCTATAAAATAAATAATCTGCAATTTTCTTTTTCCGTTTAAACGGATTTGTCTCTCTCACAACAGTGTTGCGTTTTCTAGCGAGTTCATCAAGTGTATTTAAGTAATCACTCTCTTCAATCTCTTTCAGTGCAATATCAATATTATATTTAGAAATATTTCTAAGTTTTAATTCTCGAGTAATACGAATACGCCCCCATTTTTTAATTCTAAATTTACCTCTGGCAAAACTTTTTGCGAAACGTTCTTCATTCAAAAAATTCTCTTGAATCAAATCTGTAATAATTACATCAATAGCTGCTGGAATCATGTTCATCTTTTGTAGTTTTTCCACCACTTCCTTGTGGCAACGATCTTGATATGCACAAAATTGTTGCAACTTTATTTTGGCTTCTATAAGTGAATAAGATTCGTTTTTCATAGTAGTTTACAAAAGAATAACTATTTATTTACAGAAACAAGTTTTTCAACTTTTGAAAATTAGCCGATAATCTAGTATATTAGTAAAGTTTTAAAATGCAGTTGAATGAAAAAAAAAATAACCCTAGTTTTCTTTTTTCTAATGTGTCTTATTGGACAAGCTCAAATACTTACGTTTGACTTCAATGGACTAGCAGGAAATGAAGCTTCAGCAGGATCAAACTCAAATGATACTAATTTATCTACCTCAACCATCACAAGAGGTAGCGGACTTACGGCAAGTAACAACGCAAACAGATTTAATGCAACTTCTTGGGCAACTACTAGCATAGCAAATGCTGTTTCGGGAAATGATTACATGGAGTTTACGATTACGCCAAATAGTGGTTTTCAATTTAATGTAACCACTATGGTATTCAATGTGCAACGTTCAGGAACAGGGCTCAGAGGAATTGCTTTGCGAAGTTCAGTAGATAGCTACGCAGCAAATATCGATGCAGAAATGGCTATTGCCGATAATACAAGTGTACAATCAGTCACATTTACCGTAAGTCAAACAGGGAATACGTCTGCGGTCACATATCGAATTTATGGTTGGGCGGAAGCTACAGGAGGCTCTGGAGGGTTTGAAGGTTCTGGTGATGATATTGTGGTTAATGGAACGGTAACTTCTACATGTACAGATGCAGTAGATACTGCAAATATTCAGTCGCCAACATCTTCTCCACAAAATATAACAGAAGGTGATACGTTCAATGTCACTGCGCAAGCTTTTGAAGCTGGTGTTACAGAAGCAGCAGGAGCAGGAGCAGGAATAGAAGCTTGGATTGGATATAATACGGTTGATAATGATCCTAGTACAGCTGGTTGGACTTGGGTTGCAGCGACATTTAATGCGCAATCTGGAAATAATGACGAATTTATTGCGGAAATAGGTTCAAGTCTAGCTGTAGGAACATATTATTATGCATCTCGTTTTAGACTCAATAGTTGTAATTTTACGTATGGTGGTACTGGTGGAAATTGGAGTAATGATTCTGTGCAATTAAATGTAAATACGCCGCCAACAGCAGATGTTGTAATTACAGAAATTATGTATAACACTCCAGGTACAGATGATGAATGGATAGAAATTTGTAACAATTCAGGAAGTGCTCAAAGTTTAAGTCTTTACACGCTAGATGCTAACGGTTCTACTTTATATACTTTTTCAGGTGGACAAACCATTGCTGATGGAACATGTATCACTATCGGAGTAGGAAGCAATGGAGATGGAACTTTTAATCCTGATTGTGTTTTTGTTCCAGATTTCGGACTTAATGGAGGTATAAATAACACAAATAACTTAGCAAATAGTACAAGAACAGTTACGTTATTTGCAGCTGACGGAACTACTGTAGCAGATGTAGTAACTTACGATAGTGGCGATGGAGCCAATGGAAATGGAAGTTCACTTCATGTAATTGATGCTTCTATGGATAACTCTGATACTGGAACTAACTGGCAAGAAGTAGATCCAGGAGGTTCACCAGGAACAAACTCTTTAGTTTCTCCATGTGCAAGTACAGAAGTGGAATTTGTAGCAACTACGTCAACAATTGCTGAAGATGGTATTACCATCGATGTTTGTGTTGCAATTACAAATCCTAGCGGATCTACGGCGACAACTGTAGAAGTTGCTCTCGATGGAGCAAGTACAGCAACCAACGGAACCGATTATGATGATGGAGCTGGAACACCAGCAGCAATCTCGTTTCCAGTTACACTAACATTTCCTGCAGGATCATCTGCAAATCAATGTGTTTCTATTTTTATCTCTAATGATGACGCTGTAGTAGAACCTAGTGAAACGGTTATCTTAAACTTACAAAATGTTTCTGGAGGAACAACACCTTCCATTGGAACAAATACAACGCATACCTTAACAATTACTGACAATGATGCAGCAGCAGCAAGTGATATCATGATTACACAATATTATGAAGGTGCTGTTACAAATAAATGGATTGAAGTAAAAAATATAAGTGGATCTGTAATTCCTGCAAATACCTATTATATTGTTGTATTAAACAATGCAGATGCAGACAATCCAGCTTCCGCAGATCCTTCAATGGGAGCTTCGCCATCATTTAATAACAATGTATTAATATCTACAGATATGGCTGCTGGAGAAGTTCGTCGCTATAAACATGATACGGCTGTATTACCAGCATATGCTTCACCTGGAGAAGTTGGATATGATGGTAATCCTACATTCGAATTTCCCGCGGGAGCAAGTTTATTTAGTGGAGACGATTTGATAATTCTAACGACAAGTGTCGATAGTAATTCGTGGGCAAATAGAGTAGATGTTATTGGAGATGGAACTACTTGGGGTGATCGAAGATGTTTTGTAAGAAACTCTTGTGTGTCTTCGGGACCATCTACAACTTTTGATATTAATGATTGGGTAGAATTTACAGATGCAGAAGTAGAAAATCCAGTATCAGGAACCAATCCGTACTTAGGAGAACATGAAGAAGTTGTCACTACTTGGAATGGAACGGTTTGGAGTAATGGAATGCCAGATAGGTCAAGATTAGTTGCTGTTTCAGCAAATTATGATGTTGGAGTTAGTGGCGATTTGGTTGCGTGTTCATTAACAGTTAACAGTGGAATTACCGTTACAATTCCGGCAGGAACATATATAGATGTTGAAAACGATTTAACCGTAAATGATACAGGAATTATTAACGTAGAGCATGAAGGATCGCTTATTATGGTAGATGATGCTGGAATAGTTACCTTAAATGGAACAGGAGTTATTAATGTTGAAAAAACAACCACTTCTTTTGAGCAATATGATTACACATACTGGTCTTCACCTATTACAAATGCTACGTTTGGGACAGCATTAGGAACTTGGCGTTTGGATAGAACATTTAGCTATGTAGCTGCAAATTTTGAAGATTTAGATAATGATGAGTTTGATGACAATGATGATGTTTGGACGCATATTTTATCAGGAGATACAATGGCTGCAGGAACAGGTTATGCTGTTATGGGACCAACAACAGGAAGCTTTCCGCGAACGGAAAATGTTACTTTTAGCGGAGCAGTGAACAATGGAGTTATTACTTCTCCGATAAGTTTAAGTGCAGATGCAACTGATGCAGATGATGATTGGAACTTTGTTGGAAATCCGTACCCATCGGCAATTAGTGCTGACGATTTTGTTACGCTTAATACAAATATTACAGGAACGCTATATTTCTGGACACATGTAGACGATGTTTCTATTTCTAATCCTGGACCAGATCTTTTCAATTATAGTACAGATGACTATGCTATGTACAATGCTACAGGTGGTGTAGGGACAAGTTCTGTAAGTGGAAGTACTACGCCAACAGGTTTTATAGCATCTGGACAAGGATTTTTCCTAGAAGCAATAACGGCTGGAACTGTAACTTTCAATAACAGCATGCGAAGTAACGCATATAGTAATAATAATTTTTACAGACCTAGTGGCGATGCGGCATATACAACTCGATCTTCTGGAGAGCGAGATCGAATTTGGTTGAATCTTACTAATCCTGATGGAGCATTTAGTCAATTATTAATTGGTTTCTTTGATGATGCAACACTGCAAAAAGACAGATTATATGATGGTATCCGACTGAATGGTTCAAACTATTTACGATTTTATTCAAAAGATGATACGCACCAATACGGAATTCAAGGACGTCCTACATTTTCACAAACAGACATTATTCCGTTAGGTTATGACGCCAATATTTTAGGAGATGTTACCATTAGTATTCATGAAATGGACGGAATTTTAAATACAACAGATGTGTATTTAAAAGATTTACAATTAGACATCGTACACGATTTAAAACAATCAGATTATACTTTTACAACCGCAGATGGTGTTTTTCCAGATAGGTTTCAATTGCAATTTATAAACGATGCCTTGAGTGTTGAAGACTTTGTTAGCGAAAATGATTTGGCAATCTACCTAAATAATAGTAAAGAAATAGAGATTCAACAGCGTAAACAAATGGTTATCAATAGTGTGAAAGTCTATTCTATGTTAGGGCAACAAATTGCAGTGACTACAGAATCAAATCAGAAAATTTCTCTACGTGAGCAAACTTCTGGTGTATATTTAGTTGTTGTGGATACAGAAAAAGGATCGTTAACGAAGAAAATAATACGTTAAGATTACTCTTGTTTTTCTGGAACTTGATGATCAAAACTTAAAACACGTCTTAGTTTCCATTGTGCATTTTCAATAATCCACACATGAACAAACTTTGCTGTATTTGTTTTGCGCGCTTTTTCGCCTTCATTTTGCTGGTAAAAATAATGTGTTCCTTTTTGGATGGCTCCATATAAGTTTTGACTATTATTTTTGTACAAAGGAAATACTTCTAAACTGTTTTCATCTAAAGTTCGCCATGTCTTAAAAGGTAATTCTTGAAGACTTTGTATATTATTTACAAACTGCTGTTTTGTAGTTGTAATTCCATGCTCATCATGATAAAATTCAAAATTATCACTTGTAAGTAATGCTACTTGCGTTGTGTCTATTTTATTAAAACCTACCTGAAAAAGAAGACTGTCTTTCGCTTTCAACATATTAAAAATAAGCTGATCCTTCTCGGATAGAATTTCTTTTGGAGTATTTTCTTTTTCAGTCTTTTCAGTTGATTTTGAAGTGTCACATCCAATAATACATAAAAGCATTACTGAACCTATGAGTATATTTTTTATGTTCATATTGAAGTTTTATAATAATTATTTCAAAGATAATTCCAAAAAATGATAACCAGTCCCATTACTTAATTTTTCTCCCTGAATGACTTCTATAGGTTTGTTAAACAAAGGACAATCTAGTACAACCGTATGGAATTCGCCATTTTCACCGCAAACATCAACACCTTTTGCATCGAGCAAATCAATTGTTTCATGGTTGATGATTCTGCCTAAAAAATCTTGCCCTAAATAATCATTACAAGAAACGATCATGGCAACAATTCCAGCATCAATCATTTCGGTAACTAAAGTGCGACGATCTTGCTGCCAAAGCGGTAAATTACAATTGATATGTGCGGCATTACAGACTTTTTCTTCCCATTCGCGATGCGATTCAATGTCAATATCGCCAAAAACTGCATCCGTCAATTCATATTGATTTGAAAGCGTTTTAAGCTTATTAATAAACTTTTCTGTGTAATCGTTCCAAGTTGCTGAGATAAGGTGAATGGAAGCTCCTAAAGCAGTTGCTTGCGCATGTAGTAATGCTTTTGAAAGTCCGTGCGAACGACTAATTTCACCATTTTCATTCAAAGCATTCAACAAAACAGTTGGTTTGTGCTTCATTTGCATTAATGCATAGCAAGAATCTTTTCCGCCAGACCAAGAACAAAGTAGTTTCATACGCTATTTTTATCAAAAAATCATGTAAAAATAGGAAGTAGAATATTTAGAATGTAAAACAAATCATGATATTTTTTAAAAACGTTTCGAATCTAAGAAAAAGGATAATACGTTTCATCTACCGAAATGCCAATTGTGTGATCTAAATTCAACGCTTCATGAATGATAATCTCGTCGCCAGAATTTAGTTTTTGATAGAGATCCTCTGAAACCGAAATCACCTTGTATGTTGTTTTAATAGCTCGTTTTTGACTTTTTGCTCCATTTCTAGAAATGGTTGTAAAAAGCTTATCAGTTATTTGTGTTGTGATTAGTTTTTTTCTTCCCTTGTCTACGGATTTTTTATAATTTAAATGAAAGCGAATCAGTTTATAAAGTTGATATATCAGTATAATAGGTAGTGGAAAAAGAAATACTAAAAGTCCGCCTAAACCATTTAACAACAAACCTACAACAGGAAATGCTAAAAATGCAATTACAATGAGTCTAGAACGTAATTTTTGAGAATAAAAGCTCTTCAGTAGGTCTTTGTCTCTTTGCGTTAATGGAGCTTTTCTAATTTTTGAATTTGGATATGTTGCTCGTGTATAGTTTTCAATTTGTTTATGTTCGGAAATTGCTTCTTCAAGTATTTCGTAGTGTAATGTAGTATTTGACTTAGGAGCAATTTCAAAGTAAATATGATCACCAACACTTACATAATTATACATGTTGAAATCTATATTATGTTCTGTTCCTGCTACGGTGATGTAATACTCTCGTTTGGTACTTGTTTTTCTTCTGCCTGTTCTTCTCGCTCCAGCTCCAGAACTATGTGAAGTAGTTTGGCGTATATTAAGCCTTTTATCTTCTATAATACCATCAAAGCAGTTTTTAACGCCTCCTTTTATATCTCGGATGAAAGTCCAAGTTATATATCCAATAATTCCGGCAAAGAACAACCCGAAAACACTAAATATGATCATGGGAACGTATCCAAAACCACCTTCATTTTTTGTGAAATCTTTAATAACAAAAGTAAAAATCAGAATGAAAATAGTGATGGCAACTAATGTAACTAGTATAACAGGTATTATCTGTCTTCGTAGCTTCTTTTTATCTTTTTGTGTTAACGGTTTCTGCATGCTCTTTTTTTTCTACTTAAAAATAAGCCTTCTACGTATAAAAGACAATACGAAGAGTTGCGTATTTATATGGCTATGAAAAATAAATATCCAATGCTTTAATTAAGCTATGTACGTTGAGGTTTGGATAGAAACCAGCACTATTGATACAGTTAATTTCTACAATTTTCCAGCCATAATTTGTGAGACAAATATCCATGACGAATGCTTCTGCGACTTCGTAAATTTGAATCATTTTTTTAGCAAAATCAATTCCTTCAGAGGAAACTTCTGCTTCAAACACTACATCGCCATTAAATTTATAATAAACAGCAGCAACTATTTGTCCGCCAACAATCCATAAACGCGCTTCTTTATATATTTCTTTCGGAATTGATGCTTGTATAAGTGACTCTCCATGTAGTAAAGGTGTTCTTGGATTTTCGAGTGAATTCGCAACAAAATCTGTCCATTTAGTTTCTGTAAATACTTTTCCTGTAAAGATTTTAGCGTCTTTGTAAGGTTTAATGAACTTTTGTTCGTTTGGTTTCCACTGGATAGTATCTTCAAATTTGAAAACTTCTACATCGTAATTTAGTAAGTTGTCTTTATAATATGCAGAGTAGATTTTATATTGATGATTTCCGCCGTAAAACGAACCTGGATTCCAGTGTGTATTTGCTTTAGCGAGTCGCGCCAATTTTACAGAACCATACACAAAAACATCAGAACGATCAGCTTTTACGGTAATTTCTTGCGTTTCTGAATTCAGTTCAATTTTTTCATAGGCAATATTTAAATCGTGAAATGCATCAAAAATACGATCGTGATCCGGATCGGAATAAATATTAGATTGAACTAAAAAAAGCATGTGTTTTCGTGATTAATTTATCATTTAGTGCTAAAGATATGTTTTTAAGAGCAACTAATTGATTTTTTTCAGCTCTACACGTCTGTTTTTTGCACGTCCAGAAGCAGTTTTGTTATCGCCAATAGGTTTTGTTTCTCCAAATCCTTTGTGTTGTAGTTGAGTTTTAGAAACTTTATATTTTTCTATGAGTAAACTGGCAACAGCAGCTGCGCGTTGCTCAGATAAAGTTTTGTTGTATGTATCATTTCCTTGTGAATCTGTATGTCCTTCAATCTGAATTTTCACAGATGTATCTGAATTCAACATTTTGGCAATTTCTTCAATAAGCGCATATGACTCTGATTTTATCACACTTTTATCGGTATCAAAGTAAATTCCGTATAAGGTTATTTTTCCTTTCGTATCTAAGGTTTTCTTTAAAAATGTTTCGTCTAATGAATTTGTCACTTCAAAAGGAACAGCATCTAATAATTGCGGACCAGTTTCAGCATAAAACATTCTAAACTTATATTTGCCTTTCGTTGTCGGTGCTTTAAAAGTTAAGGAGCCTTTCGTTATAGGTTTTAAATAAAAATACTCTAAATAGCCGCTATACGTATCTTCTTTTGCGTCTGCTTTATACATGCCTATCCAAGCAGATTTTTGTAATTTTTCATGACCAGTATAATGTACGGTAATTTCTTCCTCAGCTTTATATGCCTTTTTATTTGTGCTAAAACCAATTCCTGGTAAGTCAGGACTTCCTACTCTAAAAGGAAGTTCGTGTATAAGTGCACCTGGATCTGCAGAATAATAACGAAGTGTATAATCATCAGGCGTACTTGGTGCTGTAAAACTTATTGTGTTTTCTCTAACATCATTTATATATTCATAAGATACATAAGTAATGCTGCTTTTAGGTGTATCTTTTTTAAAAATTCCAATCCAAGCATGTTTGTCCAAATCAAAATTTGTTTTTATATGCACTTTAAAAGGACTGGAAGGATTAATTTCTTGTGTTACAATTGTAATATCAAATTCATGTGTTTGTGTAGGTAGTACGGTAAATTTCATTTTCTTGATCACCTTTCCTGGATCATTATCGTGAAATCGTAATTCATAATCACCCGCAATAATAGGAGCTTTTAACTTAATCACTTTGCCTTCTTCATTTCCAATATATTCATACGTTTCATAAGTAGTGCCTGCATCAAGTTTAAAAATTCCAATCCAAGCATTTGTGTTTAGCGAAGCATTTCCATATGCTTTGACTTGAAAATTATATCCTTGTCTAATTTCTTTGGTAAGAATCTCCATAGAAGGGCTTTGTCTGGCATGCAAAGTAGTTGTAGCTATTAATAAGATTCCAAAAAGAAAGAAAATACGAGAAAAGTGCAGTTTCATATTTGTTTATAGTGTTAAGTAATAGGTTGTATATTTCGATATATCACAAAGATATTGATCGCTTTCAATGTATTGGTAGCCATAAGTCCTAATTGTTACACAGAAAAACAATAAAAAAATGATGGTTTTGTTAGTTGCTAATTTTGTGTAAATATAAATTTGAAATGATCAGTAAGCCAATTAATACTAAGTTGATCACTGTAATCACTATTGGATCTTTGTGTGCTACATGTGCAACAATTGCTGTGATAAAAAACAAAGCAACACCGCTATATGCCCATTCTTTATATTGAATTGAAATTTGTGGAGTAAGTAGTATAATGACGGCAATAATTTTTAAGACAGCTAATTGTATCCTAAAATGATCTGGAAAACCTAAAGATTTTACACCTTCAATAGTGGCTTTGTTAAAGATGTATGTGTAAGCACTCCAAAGTAGAAATAAAGAGATAATTCCTGTTGTTATCCAATATATATTTTTCATCATTCATAATTTTTAAAGCATTATAAAGTATGAAATATACATTGAAATTATAACAAAAACGACCAATTTTGGTCGTTTCTGATTACGTAGCTACATAATTTCCTGGTGTAAAAAGAAATACTTTCATTAGTCGATTCCATGAATTAATTTGAGTGATGGTAAGTGTGAGGATGCAAATTTCTTCTTTAGAAAAGAACTTTAATAACGGATTGTATATTTCGTCAGGAAAAGGAGTTCTTTTAAGTTTTGTTAGTGCATCCGCAAAGGCTAAGACAGCGCGTTCTTTTTCAGAAAAATAAGGTGTTTCTTCCCAAACACACACGGAAGAAAGTCTCAATTCTGTTTCTCCAGCTTTTTTCAATTCTTTGTAATGCATATCTACACAATAAGCACAACCGTTTTTTTGAGAAACACGCAATCGGATAAGTTCTAAAAGTTGTTTGTCTAAATCAGAATTTTTAATAAAATCTTCTAGTTTTTGTAAATGTTGAAACATTCCTGTTGGAATATCTCCGTATGAAATTCGTTCCATTTTGTATGATTTAATGTTGATACAAAGCTAGTTTGGAACACTTCTAAAACTCCTTAAGATATCTTAAGAAAGGAGAAGAATCATCTATTTTTTCGAATTTCGCTTAGATATTCTGGTGTAATATCTAAATAAGAAGCAATCATGTATTGTGGAACACGCTGTGCGAAATCAGGAATCGTATCAACAAGGCTATAATAACGTTCTTTACTATGTTGTTTCATATAAACCTCATCTTTCCGTTGAATAGCTATGAGCGTTTTTTCTGTGATGATTCGAAAAGCACGTTCCAATTTTGGAACTTTACGATACAGAAATTCTAAATCATCTTTGGAAATAGATAAAACGGTTGTTGTTTCTAATGTTTGGATGGCATTTTGAGAAGGAATTTCATTTATAAAACTATCTAAATTTGTAATCCACCAATTTTCAATTCCAAACAAACTGATCCTTTCATTTCCGTCACTATCAGTCCTAAAATAACGAACCAAACCTTCAATAATAAAGTAACGATGTTTGCAAATTTGATCTTGTTGAAGTAAGAATTCTTTCTTTTGAAAAGTCTTCGTCGAAAGCGAATTAAAAATAAGCTCGATTTCTTCGGTACTAAAATCTGCGTAACGGTTTAAATAGTTTGTTAATTGTGATTTCATAGATTGAAATTATGCAATAAAATCTTTAATAATAGTTGCTAAAACCTGTATATCTACTTTTTCAATCGGATGTTTTACATCGTCAATAATTTGTAAAGTTCCATTCGGTAATTGCGTAGCGGCATTTTCAGATTCTTCAACACTAACCATAGTGTCTAATGCGCCAATTCCAATCAACGTTTTATGATTAATTTGTTGTAAATCTTGGTTTGTCAATCTTTTTCCGCTGGCTAAGGCTAACATCATTTCGGCCGTTTTTTTCATCACTTCTTTCCAATCATTTGGTTGGTGCAATTCGTGAAGTCGCTTGGCAAAAGCAGGCACTTTTTCTTCAATTTTCTCAGGATTCAGCATGCGAACTTCTTGTTGTGCAGCTTCAATTGTCCAATTGAATTTTGTGCCAAGAGTTACAATGATATCAACTAGTTCAGGATGTTTTTTAGCCAAAGTCAATGCAACATATCCGCCCATACTATAACCAAAAATGTGTGTTCTTTCTAACTGTAAAGTTTGAAGCTTTTCTGTAACATTATCAGCAAATCGTTCCATAGTAAACTCATAGTTGGAAGCACGTCCGCCGTGACCTTCAAAATTGAGAGTGTGTACATTAAAATCTTTAGAAAGTAATTCTTGCAATGGTTTTAGTTGTACTTCGCTTCCCAAAGCGCCATGAAGTAGGAGTAGGTTGGTGTGTTTCATACTATAAAGATAGTTCTTAGTATTGAAATATGAGCATTGATGTTTTTTGAAATGTCATTAAGAAGGAATATGACGAAGTAATCTGCTCCTTAGTAGTAATAGTTTTGCTTTGAAGTAAACAAAAAAAGCGACCAAAACTGGTCGCTTTTTGTTATTTATAAACTTCATCGTTTTTATCTTTAAAACGATATTCTAGATACGTGTAAGCATCTCTTGGTAATATTTTTACCCATTTTTTATGATTTAAAAACCATTTAAAACGGATGGATGGAAATCCTTTTGTGAGATACGCCGCAATAAAAGGATGCGTGTTTAACGTAACTCCGTTAAAGCCATCTTTGGCTAAAATTCTTTCTAGATCAGTCGTAATTTTGTCAACGAGAACTATTGGAGCTTCTACTTCGCTTCCGTTACCATTAGGGTTTTTCTCGCGGGTTTTTATGTTTACTTCTGGTCGTACTCTTTGTCGCGTAATTTGTACCAAACCAAATTTACTTGGAGGTAATATTTTGTGTTTCGCTCTATCATCTTTCATTTCTGTCTTCAAATGATCAAATAAAGTTCTTCGGTGTTCTGCATTGGTCATATCGATAAAGTCGATTACGATGATACCTCCCATATCACGTAATCGTAGTTGCCTAGCAATTTCTTTTGCGGCAATTAGGTTGACTTCTAATGCAGTGTCCTCTTGTGTTTTGGCTTTGTTAGAACGATTCCCGCTATTTACATCAATAACATGTAATGCTTCGGTATGTTCTATTACTAAATAAGCGCCTTTACTCATGGAAACCGTTTTTCCAAAAGAGGTTTTAATTTGTCGTTCTACTCCATATTTTTCAAAAAGTGGAACTTTAGATTGGTACAATTTAACTATGGACTCTTTTTTTGGTGCAATTTTTTGCACGTATTCTTTAATCTCATAATAAAGATCTTCATCATCTACTTGTATTCCTGTGAATGACTCGTTAAAAATGTCTCTCAAAATAGAAGACGCTTTGTTCATTTCACTTAGTACTTTCGATGGATGTTCAGCTTTATACAATTTTTTGCACATCGTTGACCATTTTGTCAACAAATTTTGCAAGTCTTTGTCCAATTCAGCTACTTTTTTGCCTTCAGCTACTGTACGTACAATAACGCCAAAACCTTTAGGTTTGATACTTAGTACCAAACGTTTTAATCGGTCTTTTTCATCCTTACTCTCTATTTTTTGAGATATAGATACACGTTCCGAAAAGGGAACAAGTACAATATATCGTCCAGCAATAGAAAGTTCAGAACTAATTCTAGGACCTTTGGTTGAAATTGGCTCTTTCACAATTTGTACTAATATAGATTGATTGGCTTTTACGGCATCCATGATGCTCCCATTCTTGTCTATATTTGGTTCAAACGGAAAGTTTTTTAATGTATAATCTTTTAATTTACCTGTGCTTACACGTTTTATAAATTTTAGTAAGGAAGGAAGTTGCGGTCCTAAATCATGGTAATGTAAAAAGGCGTCTTTTTCGTAGCCTACATTTACAAAAGCTGCATTTAGTCCAGAAACGGGTTTTCTTATTTTGGCAAGAAATACGTCTCCAACTGCAAAATCATTATTGTCTTCTTCCTTATGTAATTCTATAAGTTTTCCATCCTTTAGCAAGGCAAAATCAACTTCAGAGGAATTGGATCTAATAATTAATTCTTTATTCACTCTGATTTAATTTTTATCCATACATAAATGTACAGATGGATTAAACAATTTTCACAGGTATTGTTTTTACCCAATAAATATACATACGCTCACGCAAGCACAAGACAGTAGTGCTTACTTGGGTATGCAATTTTTTTTCAAAGAACGTTTTGTTTTATATTTTACTATAAAACAAAGAAGTAGTTTATTATAAACTACTTCTTCTTGTGACGATTAGCTCTTCTTCTCTTCTTACGCTTATGCGTAGCCACCTTGTGTCTTTTTCTTTTTTTACCACTTGGCATAATGCTCTATGTTTTTAATTAATAAATTATTCGTTTAATTACTTTACTTTAACGTTGTCTTTCACTCCTTCAACAAAGATTTTTGCAGGCTTAAATGCTGGAATGTTGTGTGCAGGAATTTTGATTGTAGTGTTTTTTGAGATGTTTCTTCCTGTTTTCTCCGCTCTAGTTTTGATGATAAAACTACCAAAACCTCTTAAGTAAACATTGTCTCCACTCTCTAGTGAGTTCTTCACTTCTTCCATAAAAGTTTCTACAGTTGCCTGTACATCACCTTTTTCCATTCCTAATTTCTCTGAAATCTTTGCTACGATGTCCGCTTTCGTCATTTTAATATATTTTGTTTATTCGTTATAAAATTAAGGGATGCAAATATATAATTAATTAGATAATATTTATATTCTAATTGATTAAAATTTAACGATATAAAGATTTATTTTTGCGTATTATTTTGTTTTGATGAAGTTTTCTAAAGAAATTATACATTGGTATTTCCAAAATAAGCGCGATTTGCCTTGGCGAAAAACCAAAGATCCATACCGTATTTGGCTGTCTGAAATCATGTTGCAACAAACACGTGTGGCGCAGGGACTTCCTTATTATGAGAAGTTTACGGAAGCATTTCCAACAGTGTATGATTTGGCAAAAGCAGAAGAGTCGCAGGTGCTAAAACTTTGGCAAGGACTCGGCTATTATTCGCGCGCTCGCAATCTACATTACACCGCAAAAGACATTGTAGAAAATTATAATGGAGAGTTTCCAGGTACTTATAAAGATCTTTTGAAGCTAAAAGGTGTGGGAGATTATACCGCAAGTGCCATTGCTTCTATCTGTTTTGATGAAGTTGCGCCTGTAGTTGATGGAAATGTATACCGAGTTTTGTCGCGTTATTTTGATGTGGATACACCTATTAATAGTACGGAAGGCATAAAAAAGTTTAAAGAATTGGCTTTTGAAGTGGTAGATCATGATGATCCAGCAAATTTTAATCAGGCAATTATGGAGTTTGGCGCTGTACAATGCAAACCACAAAGTCCTTATTGTATTATATGTCCTTTGAATGAAAGTTGTGAAGGATTAAAAAATCAACGTGTGAGTATGTTGCCTGTAAAGCTGAAGAAAACAAAGGTTAAAAATCGTTGGTTTAATTATCTCGTTGTTATTGCAAATGAAGCAGAGACGTTTCTGGAGGAACGAAAGGGAAAGGGAATTTGGCAAGGATTGTATCAATTTCCTTTGTTAGAAACAAAAGCGTCCATCGATACTATTGACGAATATCAATCTGAAATAGAAGAAATTATAAAAACCAAAAACTTTTCTATCACACAATTCAACAAAAAAGAAAAAATACATAAACTATCGCACCAACACTTACATACTACATTTTGGATTGTAGAAACGACTGATAGTTTAAAAAACGGAATACCTTTGCAGGAAATTCGAAAATATCCAGTACCCATTTTGATTGGAAACTTCATTGAAGAATTCAATTTTTAATGGTTTTTTTATTACATTTGATTATACACATAAATTATAGAAGATGAGCGGAACACTAAATAAAGTAATGTTGATAGGGCACTTAGGCGATGAAGTAAAAATGCATTACTTTGAAGGTGGTGGTTGTATTGGACGTTTTCCAATAGCAACCAATGATTCCTACACAAATAAACAAACCGGCGAACGCGTTGTAAATACAGATTGGCACAATATTGTAGTGCGAAATAAAGCTGCTGAAATCTGTGAAAAATACCTAAGCAAAGGCGATAAAGTATACGTAGAAGGTCGTTTGAAAAATAGACAATGGCAAGGAGAAGACGGAAATACACGTTACTCGACAGAAATTCAAGTAACAGATTTTACGTTTTTATCAACCAAACAAGAATCGCAATCTAATGCAGCAGCGTCAAATACTACTGCGCATACAACGACGAATCATCAAGCTGCGCAACCAGCACAGCCAGTTCAACAACCACAGCAGCAAGCACCACAAGTTTCGCAGGTTGAGGAAGACGATGATCTACCATTTTAATCGAAGTTTAATTAATTATTGCCATTTTGGATCCAGAACCCAGTATACTACTCTTAGCATTATCCATTAGCGGACTTAATATTTTTAAGATTGTTTTTTTTGGTATTTTATTGTTCTGTTCTGCCTTAATTTCTGGCGCAGAAGTAGCTTTCTTTTCATTGTCGCAAACGGAAGTAAACGAAGCAGAATCGTCTGGTTCTGCACGCATGCGATTGGTGGCTAAATTGCTTCGAAATCCTAAGAAGTTATTAGCGACTATTTTGGTGGCAAATAACTTTATTAATATTACAACGGTTTTATTATTCGCTTCTTTGAGCGATCTTTTCTTTGCAGGAATCACAACTCCATGGATTCGTCTGGCAATTGAGGTTGGTGTAGTAACCTTTTTGATTTTACTTTTTGGTGAAATTTTACCTAAAGTATACGCCAGTAGAAATAAACATAAGTTTTCAGCGATGATGTCGTATCCGCTGAATTTTTTGCATGCTATTTTTACTCCAATCAGTTTGCCAATGAGTTTTGTATCTGGTTTGATTCAAAAGAAATTTGGAAAACAACGTTCAAACCTTTCGGTAGATCAGTTGTCACAGGCTTTAGAATTAACTTCTGAAGATGAAACAACCAAAGAAGAACAGAAAATTTTAGAAGGAATTGTATCATTTGGAAATACAGATACTAAGCAAGTAATGCAACCAAGAATGGATGTGTTTGCTTTAAAAGAAGACATGTCTTTTAGTAATGTACTGAGCGAGATTACCAAAAAAGGGTATTCGCGAATTCCTGTGTATAAAGATAGTTTGGATGAAATTTCGGGAATTTTATATGTAAAGGATTTAATTCCGCATATAGATAGAAAAAGTTTTGAATGGACAACGCTTTTGCGTGATGCATATTTTGTTCCTGAGAATAAAAAGTTAGACGATTTATTGCGAGAATTCCAAGAAAAGAAAATTCATTTGGCTATTGTAGTCGATGAATATGGAGGAACATCAGGTTTGGTATCGCTTGAAGATGTAATTGAAGAAATAGTAGGAGATATTAGTGATGAATTTGATGATGAAGATGTACATTATTCCAAAATAGATGATAAAAACTATGTCTTTGAAGGGAAAACTAATCTAAAAGATTTTTACAAGATTGTCGGTATTGAAGATAATACAGCGTTTGAGTCGCAAAAAGGAGAATCGGAAACCATTGCAGGTTTTGTGTTGGAAATATTTAGAGGTTTTCCAAAGGTGAAAGACAAAATAAATTTTGGTAATTATACGTTTACTGTGGAAGTAATTGACAATAAACGATTGAAACAAGTAAAAGTAACACTCAAAGAATGAAGATTATAAATTACGCAAGTATCATTTTACTATTTAGTATCTTTTTAATTTCGTGCGATGGTGAAGTGTTGCCAAAACCAAAAGGGTTTTTACGATTGGAATATCCTACAGCAAATTACGCTAAGATGCAGTCAAGTTGTCCGTATTCGTTTGAAAAAAATCAACTTGCAGTTATTGATCCAAAACAAAATTGTTGGATGAATCTAGAGTACCCAGCTTTAAATGGAACACTTCATTTGTCATATATAGCTGTTGATGGAAATATTGAAAAATTGATAGAAGATGTTCAGAAATTAACTTACGAACATGCTGTAAAAGCAGATAATATTGATCCTACTGTTTATGAAAATGCCGAACAAGGTGTGTATGGAATGGTATACGAAGTAGAAGGAAATGCTGCTTCTCAGGCACAATTTTACGTAACTGATAGTACCAAGCATTTCTTGACAGGTTCGCTGTATTTCAATGCCAAACCTAACTACGATTCTATTTACCCTGCGGTGAATTATATTAAAAAAGATATTCGTGTATTAATTGAATCTTTGAAGTGGAGTAATTAGATGTTTAGACTTGCTTTGCTCTTAGATTTAGATAGTTAATATTTTATCGTTTCTGTGTGTCACATCGAGTGCAGTCGAGATGTATAGGGAATTCAATATTTCATTGGTACATTTTCAAATTGCCGAATTGTTACATTAAAAAAAATCCCCAATCATCACAATTGAGGATTCTTCTACTTGACTTACATCAAAGATTTCTTCCGATTCTTAATTTTCTCATAACCATAAATTACAACAATGCTTGCACCGAATAATGGAAATAGAATTCCTAGTACTATAATCAATATTGCAATACTTTTCCCAACTACAAATTTTGCAGGAACCTTTGGAATTCCCCATGAATCTTTTCGTTTTCGTAATACATATGAAATAATAGCTGCAGCACTCATGATTGTTAATAGTATTGCTAATCCAAACATTAACCACCAATTCCAAGCGCCGAATTCGCCTTGATGAAAAGCCATGAGCCACATGCGCCCTCGCATTAAAATACCAACATCTTTCCAATCATTTTTTACAATTTGTTCTCCAGAATATTGATCAAAGTGAAATTTCTTCTGAGCGTTTAAGTCAATAGTTTTATTAGAAACACTGAATGTGTTTTTGGCAGATTTTGGAAAACCGATACTAATTGTTCCTTTTAGATTGAGAGATTTTGCAATACTGATCATTTTGTCTAGAGAAACTGTTGTTTCTGCAACTTCCGATTGTAGTTTACGTCCGTCCCAAGTTTCAGGATATCCAGTATTGGTTACTTTTTGTAGCCATTTAAAGTTGCTTCCCACAACATCTGTCCAAGGAAAACCGCCTGCCAATACTAAAAATAGGAAGATGGAAATCCAAAATCCAGTGACTGCATGAATGTCTCTAAAAAAAGTGCGCTTGTCAACATTTGTTCTATAGGTAAATAATCCTTTGAAACTCCATTTTCGAACTGGCCACCAAATAAAAATCCCCGTTATAATCAACACGACCATCCAACTCGCAATCAATTCTACGATTTTTGTTCCAAAGCTTCCACTCAAAAGTTCACCGTGTAACTTTCGTACAGTATACATGTTTGTATCTTTTGCAGCGTATGTTCCAATTATGCTTGCTTTGTATGGATCAACATAAATACTTTTTTTCTTTCCGAAACGTCCATATGCGAACTCGGTAGCTTCTTGTTTATTTTTAGGAATTGTGACACTAGTAGGCTTTTTCCCAACTTCTTTAATAACTAACTCTAATTGCTCTTGGAAACTCAATGAGTTTTCAGTTACAGTTACTTTTTGCAATGTAGATTTAGCTTCTTCTTCATAATCTGAATTAAACAGATAAATTCCGCCAGTAATGGAAAGTAGCAGAATAAACGGTAACGAAATCATTCCCGCAATAAAATGCCACTTCCATAACCAAGCGTTTAGTTTTGTGTTTTTCATCTCTTAAAACGAATATGAAATTCCAAAATGGAAAGCTCTAGGATTTCCAATTGAATATGAATTCTCTTTTCTAAATGTATTGTAAGAAGCACGAACCGAATATAGTTTGTCAAAGAGGTTTAAAGCATGTCCCCAAATTTCCACATTCTTATAACGATAATTTATACGTGCATTAAAAATATGATGACCTGCGTATGTAGTGGTTCCTAAAATAGAATCACCATTTGTGTCTTCACCAACAACAGCTTGTCCTTCAAAACTTGTATTGTAATCACCGACAAATTCGTAGTTTAGTGAGATTCCTAAGTTTTCTAAAGGTTTGTACGTTGCAGATGCATTTCCAAGAAAGTTAGGCGCAGTTTGCATATCTGTTCCCGAGTAATCGATACCATTATCAAAGAAAGAAATGTATTCATGGTTTGCATAACTTCCACTGTAGTTAAACTCTAAAAAGTCAAAAGGTGTATAAGTAACACCGAGTTCAATTCCGCGCGAACGTGTTTTTCCAGAGTTTTTTTGAATAAAGTTTCCGTCTTCATCACGTAATGAAATAAGCTGATCTCTTCCGTCAAGTTGATACAATGCCAAGTCTACTTGTAGTGTGTTTGGAATGGCAAAATATCCACCAACTTCGTAATTATTGTAGAAAGCCGAATTCAAATCAAAAATAGTTCCACCTGCATCATTATTCTTGCTATTTCTGAACAAAGTTGATGTTTGCGGTGGTGTAAATCCGTTAGCGTAGTTTGCATATACACCAAGGGTTTTTGAAAAATTATAATTTACACCAAGCTTTGGAGAAACATTGTCATAATTTACTTTGGTATCACTCACACCAGCAGTTCCTTCAATTTTGTTGTCATAATCATAAGTAAACTTATCAAAACGTACTGCAGCCGTAATTTTTAACTTTTCTAAGGGAGACATTTCATATTGTAAATATCCTGCGTAATTAAAAATATCTGCTTCGTAATTTAAGATGAAGTCATTTGAATTTACCGTAAAACTTGTGTTTTGTCCAGTTTCAGGATTTACGATTACATCTGTAGTTTGTCCGAGATATTTTTGTGGAGAAAAATCGGCTGTAATTCCAGTAATTAATGAAGACTTAGCAAAGTTGAAATCTATTTTATGTTGAATTAAACCAACGTAACTTTTAAATTTATTGCTATTCACTTCTCCAGAACCAAAACCTGTCAATTGTCCTTGTTGACGAAATTGACGAACTCGATAGGATGGATTCTGATCCATTTGATTATTTCGGAAAATCAGATTGAATGTTGTTTTTTGGCGATCATTCCAACGCGCTGCAAAGGTACTTCTGAAACGAAACGCTAAAGCATCACGTTCTGTAAAAGTTTGATTGCTTTCATAATTTCCATCAGAATAATTTTTTTCTGATAAAGAACCAGTCATGTCTGAGCGATAATCCACTAATGTTAGTGCATTTGTCCATTGAAAACGATCTGAAAAGTCGTTTACGGTTTTAAATGTTAAGGCAAATTTTTCATAATCAGAATGTCCTACAGGACCATTTTTTCTTTGGATATAATGCGTACCTAAATAGAATCCAAAGTGTTCGTTTGGCGAATTGGAAATTTCTACTTCATAACGAGTTAATCCTAAATCGTTTATTTGAAAACCAACACTTCCAGAAAGTTCTTTACTTGGGTTTTTTGTCATAAAGTTAAAACTTCCTCCTACAGATTCGCTTCCGTAAATGCTAGAAGCTGGTCCTTTTAATACTTCTACGCGTCCAAATGATGTGTTGTTCATTTCTAATAATGCATTGTGATTAAAAACAGCAACAGGACGAATTGGCAAACCGTCTTCTAAATACAAAAACAGAGATTTTGTAGAAATTGGTGTTCTCGTAGCCATAAAATGTTGCTCATTGCTAGCAGCTCTTGAAGTAGATAAAAATACACCAGGAACTTGATTGACGAGTTGATCAATTCCAAATGCTTTACTTTCCTTAATCTTTTCACTAGTGAGCACGGAAACGGAAGCAGGAACTTCTGCTCTTTTTTGTTGCTCACGACTTGCAGATATGATTACATTTTCTAAGTTTTCAAAACTTTCTCGAAGTACAATTGTTGTGCTTTTTGAAGCATTTAGTGTCACTTTTTGCTGCATAAATCCCATCATGGAGATATATACAGTACTTGTGTCTTGTAATGTGATGGAGAAATTTCCATTTTCATCACTTGTAGTACCTGTAGCGGCATTTTTTACAGAAACAATAGTAGCTCCTAAAATAGGATTATTTTTAATGTCTATCACTTTTCCGCTGTATGTGGTTTGTGCAAAACTATTGCACACGTATAGCATTCCAATAAGAATACTAATTAGTATTTTTTTCATTGAATTTGTATTGTAGAAGTGTAGCAATGTTGTCTAAAAACACCGCGACGCCTCAATTTTAAAAATTATAGATAGCACATCTAGCTTGGTACAATGACCAATTGCTAGATGCGCAAAGGGACATCACTCTTGGGGAAAGTGATGTGGGTTATAGATAGAGAAATAATAAACTTGGCGGATGAAATACTCGACTCAGATACGAGAATTTATAATTGTTCAGGTAATGTGAATTACAGTGTAAAAATTCGATATATGGTTTTTCAGAGAGAAATACTGTAAGATCAATAATTCCTATTGGATATTCTTCCATTGCAATAGGAGGTAGGTTTTTTTCTTTCTCTTCAGAGGTTTCTTTGAGTTGCTTTGCTAAATAACATTTGCCATTACATTCGAGCTCAGGTTTATCTTTATTAATGCACAAAAACTCAGCTATATAATCTTGATTGATAAGATAATTAGCCAAAGGCATTACAGGACGTAACATCGCAGTAATGTACAGGATAATAAAAATATGTGCCCAATGCGTTTTCAAAGAAAAAGTAACGTTTTTATGGTATTATTGAATGTTATTTGAACGCGTATTGCAATCCGAAGGTTAAGGTTTCTTTGTTGCGTAATTGAATTCCGTTCATGTTTTGAAATATTGGCAATGCTGCTTCAAATCCGAAACGTAGGTTTTTTAAAGAACCTTCAAATGCATATACATTAAAACCAAGTCCTGCATTCGCATATGTCATTCCTGAATTTTGTGTGTCAGCCGTAATGACCATCATTGGATTTAAAACAGGATTTGCTCCTTCAATTTTGTCTATCGCGCCAAGCTCAATTCTTCCAGAGAAACTTAACCATTTTGTAGCTGAAAATGCTGCCCAATTATTTAAACTGTAACGATTTCCTAAACGATAATCATTATCGTTTTTACCAAAACGAAGTGTTGTTCTTGCTTGTGTTCCAAATGAAAATTTGTTCCATTGCTTTAGGTATGTTAGTGCTAATTCTCCATCAAATGTTCCGCTACCAATTTGCATTGGATATGGCAAAATAACTTCATTTGGTGCAGAAGCTGGCGTTGCATCTTGCTCATCAATGCTTCCTGTAGGAATAGAAACTCCAATTTGCGCATGCAATTGTTGTCTGTCTTTGTTGAAGAATTTGTACATCGCTGAAACTTTTGTGTCTCCAAAGCCTGAAGCTTCCGTAGTAAATGTTCCGCCCATACGTGTTACATGGTCCATTTCGCTTGTTAGGTAATTAGCCATTACCATTAAGGTAACTTTATCACTCGGAGCATACATAGCGCCCAACATGTGCATTTGCATTGGCATTTTTGTTGGTGTTACCATGTAGTTTCCTAGTGCATCTGCAAACGAAGTATTTTCACTTCCGCGATTTAAATCTTCCATGTTCATATACATATAACGATAGCTAAACATGATTTCTCCTTTTCCATGCGTATGATCGCCCATTACTGAGATTGGCGCATGTCCGTCAGGTCTGTTTCCAGTCCATTTTGTGGTTGTGTCTTCAGTTTCTTGTGCGTATGTCAAACTTGCTATCATAAAAATAATAGCAGCTAATATATTTTTCATCTGTGTAATAGTTAGGTGTGAAGTATTGCACATCGGGCTTGATGTATTAAAAATGTACAATACTCGTTTATTGTTTGTTTTAATTCATAAATAAGTGGTTTTAGACCTTTTTAAGCCAATCTAAAACGTATAAATTATAGAAGTTGTCATTAATAATACATTACCAAAATTTATCAGTTTGTGAGTGGATTCAATAGGTTGAGAGAAGAAGCAAATACAACAATGTATTGTATGCAATATGCTTCTTGAGACTATATTTTTTCATTTTGATTAAAATCAATATGATCAAATTTTACTCAAAATGATACTGAGATTTTGGAAATTATTAATGTTATGAATTGAAACTTGGTGGATGAAACACTAAATTCAGATACGAATACCTATAGTTGTTAGTATACTGAAAGTTTGTTTGCAGTATTGCTTTTGTGTCTTGAGAAATTTCAAATAACGTAAATGTCATGATTCCAATAGGATAATCTTCCATAGCGATAGCAGGCAGATTTTTTTCCTTTTCTTCGGAAATCTCTTTAAGTTGTTTGGTTAAGTAGCATTTACCGTTACACTCTAGTTCTGGCTTATCTTTATTAATACATAAAAATTCAGCAATGTAATCTTGATTGATCAGATAGTTTGCTAAAGGCATTACAGGACGTAACATGGCAGTTACGTACAGTAAAATGAAGATATGTGCCCAAATAATTTTCACGTGATATAAAATCTTTGCAAAGGTAGTTCAGGAAGTAGATTTAATCAAATAAAGTGCAATAAAAAAGTCGTCAACTATTGACGACTTTTTGTAAGTGATATGTTTTGTGATATTTACGCTTTTTTTGTATTTCTAGGCGCAAGAATCTTTTTGCAATCAACGTTTTATTCTTTTGAAAATGCTTCTACATTTTTCATGTCAGATATTTTGTAGTCGCCAGGAACTTTTGCTACAGTGCTTGTTAAGGCATCAAAATCAACTTTAGCATCATTATATTCAACCATAGCTAATTTTTGCTCAAAGTCTACCTTTGCAGATTTTACGCCTTCCATTGCAGCTAATTTGCCTTCGATACGTTTTGCACAACCAATAGCACAAGTCATACCATCAATTTTGAATTCTGCTTTGTTGTAGTTTGCAGCCAAATCTTCTTTGCTTACTTCTTTTTTTACGGTTTCAGTTTGTGTGTGTACCGTTACAGTTTCTGGTGTTGTATTGTTTTTACAACTTACAACAGCAATTGCCATTGCGCAAATGAATAGTATTTTTTTCATTATCATTTTATTTAGGAACTATATTAATTAACCAATATAGTTTTCGCTTATAATTTCATTACAAAATTAAGGAAATATGAATTAAATATTAGAAATATTTGTCGGACTTTTGTCTGATCTTACAAAAAAAACACGTATGGATGCTTCAAAATTAAAATGGATTTATCTTGGTTTATTATCATTGATTTGGGGAAGTTCTTTTATTCTGATTGATCAAGCTATGAATACATTAAATTCTATTCAAGTAGGAGCATTGCGAATTGTGATCACAGCTATATTTATATTTTCAGTTGGCTTGAAAAAAGTTAAACTCATTCAAAGGCATCAATGGAAATGGATTTTTTTCACAGCGATGACTGGTTCACTTTTTCCTATATTTTTATTTGCGATTGCGCAAGAACAGTTAGATAGTTCGGTAGCAAGTATGTTGAACTCTTTGACGCCTTTACATACAGTTGTTTTTGGAGTGTTGTTTTTTGGTGTGATAGTGACGAAACGACAAGTTTTTGGTGTATTGATTGGTTTAGCTGGTGCTTTGGTGTTGGTTTTTGCTGGAGCAGATTTTAATCCAAGTCAAAACTATTGGTTTAGTATTTTTATTTTATTGGCAACCATTGGATATGGATTGAATGTAAATATGGTAAAACGTTATTTGAATGATTTAAATGCACTTGCTATTGTTACGGGAAACTTTATCATTATTGTCATACCAGGATTGTTAATATTGACGTATACAGGATTTTTTGGAGAGATCATGAATAATACTGAGATGCAAATTGCTATGGGATATGTGGCTATTCTGTCTTTATTCGGAACAGCGATTGCCAAAGTTATTTACAATAGATTGGTACAGATTTCAAGCCCAGTATTTGCTTCTTCTGTTACGTATACAATGCCAGTAGTAGCGATAGGTTGGGGCTTAATTTTTGGAGAGCGATTGAGTGTTTATCAGGTTTTAGGTGGCGCAATTATTTTAACAGGAGTATATTTAGTCAATAAGAAAAAGAAAGAAGCGGTAGCATAACATATCATTTTTAATATAAAAAAGCCGAAAGTCATGACGACTTTCGGCTTTTAGTATTTGTGCTTTATGCTATTTTATTCAAAATCTTTCTTTGTTAAAGGAGCATTTACCTTTACAGAAATTGTTTTGAATTCAATTTTTTGTCCAGCAGCAGGAGCTATCATTTTGTGAGGGAATTTAACTCCATCAGTTTCTTTATAGTCTCCGTATGATGTTTCTTGTACTACTTCTTGTCCTCCAGGACCTTTAGCTGTTTCAGATTTTTTTACTTTTAAACCAGAAGCAACATCATAATAGTTTTTTGTTTTTCCAGAGTCAGCAGTAACAACAACTACATAAGCATCTTTACCTTCTACAGACTCGATGCCTGTTAATTCTAATTTGCTGTTGTCATAAGTTAATTCAGGGAATAAACCTTTTCTACCTTTCATTTCAGCAAGCATTTCAGCTGGCATATCTCTTTTTTGACCTTGTTGTGACATGTATCCTTTTTCTCCGTCAAAAACTTGTTTAAAAACAGAACCCATACCTACAACACTTACATCTGTCATCATCATATTAGGAGATTTTTGCTTTACTGTAGTAATCATACTCATTCCTTGCATAGAAGCTTCCATTTCTTGTACAAGTGAATTTACTTTCATTAACTTGTCTTTTCCTCCAACTGCTTTGATATAGTTATCAATTACAGATTGCGCAGTAACTCCAGCAGGAACTTCTTTTTTGAATTCAGGCTTCTTTGTTGATGCTCCAAATTGATCGTAGTATGTTACAGGAATCTTTTTTCCGTCGAATGTTAAATTCTCTAATGCACCTATAACTTCACTTCCTTTTCCAGTAACTACAATTCTTAATTTATCTTTCAAGAAATACTTTTGTGCAGCTCTTAATACATCTTCTTTAGTAACTGCTTCAATTCTTTCAAGGTATGTCTCATAGAAGTTTTTTGGAAGATCTTCTGTGATGATATTTAATGCGTAGTTAGCAATGGTAGAAGGACGTTCAATTCCAGTTACAAATCGTCCAACATATTTAGCTTTTACATTTTTAAGTTCTTCGTCAGAAACTAATTCTGTAGAAATCTTTTTGATCTCTTTTAAAATTTCAACAACAGCACTATCAGTTACTGCATTACGTACACTAGCTGTTGCTTTGAATGTAGAAATTGTTTTTCTGTTATTTCCAATGCTAGAGTATGAGCCGTATGTGAATTTTTTGTCTTCACGTAAGTTGTTGAATAAACGAGCTTCTCCACCACCACCTAGGATGTTGTTTGCAATTAAAACAGGGAAGTAGTCTTCATCTTTCATCGTTAAATTTACTGTATTCTGAACGCTTAATTCAGATTGTACAGCGTTGTCCATATTGATAAAGTTTACTTCTGTACCAGAAGGATTTGAAGCTGTAGAAAACTCATCAGCTACAATAGTTCCTTTTTCCCATTTTTTGAAAAGCTTCTTCACTAACTTCTTAGCGTCTCTTGTTTTTACATCTCCAATAATGATTAAATATGCATTATTTGGTTTAAAGTATTTTTTATGGAAAGCCTTTACGTCGTCAAGTGTTACACTATTAACAGTTTCTTCTGTAATAAATTCTCCGTAAGGATGGTTTGCACCATAAGCTAATACAGATTGTACTCTACCAGCAATAGCACCAACATTTTTCTTTTGAGATTTTAAGTTCTCTAAAATTTTAGCTCTTTCAGCTTCTAAATCTTCACTTGTGAACTTAGGATTTAAAGCACCATCTGCCATTAATTCCATAATTCTAGGGAAATATTTTGATAAAGAACTCGCAAAAGCACTTTGAGAACCAAAATTTAAAGAAGCTCCTAAATAATCAACTTCTTCATTAAAATCGTCTTTAGAAATAGTAGAAGTACCACTTCCAAGTAAGCTACTTACTAAACTAGTAACTCCAGCTTTTTTTCCTTCTACGATTAATGGATTGTCTATACGTAATGAAGCAGAAACACGAGGAAGTTTATTGTTTTCAACAATCATTACCGTTAATCCATTCTTTAATGTGAATGTATTAGGCTTACCAATATTGATTTTCGGTGCAGGACCAGGTTTTGGTTGCACTGATCTGTCTATTTGTGCTTGCATTGTTAGCGAAGCTAAAAACAATACAAGGAGTGAAAATATTTTTGTTTTCATGATCTTTTTATTTTTTTTCTTGTGTTTTTTCAGCTGGTAAATACTCTAAAATTAAACGTTGGTTTGACTTTAAATACTTGTTCGCAACTTTTCTGATTTCTTCTCTAGTAATAGATCTGTAGATGTCAATCTCAGTATTGATTAAGTTTGTATCTCCATAAAGAACATTGTATCTCGCTAAAGAGTTTGCAATTCCTTGTACACTAGAATTTGAGTTTACATAGTTGTTCTCAAATTTATTTTGAAGTTTTTGGTAATCTTTTTCAGAAATTAATTCTGTTTGAAGTTTCTTAATTTCATCATCCATTTCTGCTACTAAATCATCAAGTGTATTTTCACCTAATGGAAGTGCAAATAAAGCATACGTTCCATAATCTTCTTGACTTAGGTTTACAGCTTGTACTGCCAAAGCCATTTTCTTTTCGTCAACTAAACGCTTATATAATTTAGAACTTTTTCCACTACTTAAGTATGAAGAAATCATGTCTAAAACTCTAGCATCTCTAGTTTTAAAAGATGGTGTTCTGTACGTTGCAATAATTGCAGGAATTTGAATATTTTGATCGTAAGCTTTTGCACGGAATTCCTTTGTAATTGGATCTTCTTTTGGGAAGTTTCTTTCGATGTCTTTTCCTCTTGGAACAGCTGCAAAATAATCTTTGATCATCTTTTTTGTATCAGCAGTGTCGAAATCTCCAGCAACTACTAAAGTAGCATTGTTAGGAACGTAGAATTTTTTGTTGAAAGCTAAAAACTCATCTAGCGTTGCAGCATCTAAGTGCTCCATCTTTCCAATTGTAGTTCCTTTGTATGGATGCTTTTTGAACATATGTTTCTTGATTTCCTCAATAATATGTCCATAAGGTTGGTTGTCTACACGTTGTCTTTTTTCTTCTTTAACAACTTCATTTTGTGTGTCAACTCCAATTTGATTGATTACTGGATGTAGCATACGCTCTGATTCCATCCATAATCCTAATTGTAAATTGTTTGAAGGGAATACTTCGTAGTAATATGTTCTATCGTCAGTAGTGTTAGCATTGTTGCTTCCACCATTTGATGATACAATTTTGAACCATTGTCCACGATCAATATTTTTTGTTCCTTCAAAAAGAAGGTGCTCGAAAAAATGCGCAAATCCAGTACGTTCTGGGTTTTCATCTTTAGCACCTACATGATACATAACAGCTGTAGTAACTACTGGAGCTGAATTGTCTTGGTGAAGAATTACGTGCAGACCGTTGTCCAAATCATATTCTTCAAACTTAACTTCTTGTGCTTGGGAAACAAATCCGAAAAGCAACAATGAAGCTATTGAAAATAATCTTTTTTTCATTGCATTAGACTTTTTTTGACTTTAAGTTATTTAGATAGGACGCAAGTTCTATAAAATTGTTACATCTCACAAGAGAACTATCAAATTTATGAATATTTTAATAAGTGCTCTAATTTTCGTATATTAAAGGAAATCAGTTAATTAATAACCAAAAAGCTAACTAAATTATGGAAAAGAAAATAATAAAATATGGAGGTTTTATTGCTTTAGGGCTTATTGCATACTTTTTATTGGTACGATTATTCGGACTACATGAAAATCCTTGGTTGCGTTTATTTAATGGCGCCATTGTAGCTTATGGAATTTATAGAGCAATCAAAGATCTGAAAAAAGAGAAAGGAATTAGTTTTAATTATTTTGATGGATTTAAAGCAGGAATTACTTCAGGATTTATAGCAACGCTCATTTTTACACTTTTTATGGGGATTTATATTTTTCATCTCGATACAGGATTTGGTGAAAAAATTATGGATATGAGTTTGGGAAGTGTGGCTACAGAACCAGGACTTTTATTGTTCATTATTCTCATAGAAGGATTCGCTTCAACAGTAATTCTAAGCCTATTATTTATGCAGAAATTTAAACCAAGTTGGAATATTACAAATAAAGTGTCGTAGAAGTATTTGTAGATTAATTAATTAGATGTATATTTGCGTCCATTTTTGAATAAAAAATTAATTAATTAAACGATACGCTATGTATGCAATTGTAGAGATAGCAGGGCAGCAATTTAAAGTTGCGAAAGACCAAAAAGTATTTGTTCATCGTTTAGCTACAGAAGAAGGAAAGCAAGTTACTTTCGATAATGTTCTTTTGTTAGACAATGACGGACAAGTTACAATTGGCGCCCCAGCTATAAACGGAGCCGCAGTAGAGGCCAAAGTTTTAAAGCACCTTAAAGGTGATAAAGTGATTGTTTTCAAAAAGAAAAGACGTAAAGGTTACCGTGTAAAAAATGGTCACCGTCAGTCTTTAACTGAAATTGTTATTGAAAACATTGTAGCTTCAGGAGCTAAAAAAGCTGCTCCAAAGAAAGAGGCAAAAAAAGAAGTTGCGAAGCCTGCAGCAAAACCAGCAGCAAAGAAAGCAACAACAACTAAAGCAGATGATTTAAAGAAGATTGAAGGAATTGGACCTAAAATCGCATCAACTTTAGTAGAAGCTGGAATTTCAACATTCGCTGAATTAGCGAAAACTGAACCAGCAAAAATTTCTGAAATCATTTCAGGTGTTCGTGGAAACCACGTTACTGATACTTGGCCAGCACAAGCGCAATTAGCTGCTGATGGAAAGTGGGATGAGTTAAAGAAATGGCAAGATGAATTAGATGGTGGTAAAGCTTAATTGCAAAATCACTTAAGTATAACAAATAAAACCTTACTAAGATGGCTCACAAAAAAGGAGTTGGTAGTTCGAAAAACGGTAGAGAATCAGAATCGAAACGATTAGGTGTTAAGATTTTTGGTGGACAAGCGGCAATCGCAGGAAACATACTAGTTAGACAAAGAGGTACTACTCACAACCCAGGAGAGAACGTGTATATGGGAAAAGACCATACATTACACGCTAAAGTAGACGGTATTGTGAAATTCACAAAGAAAGCAAACAACAGATCTTATGTATCTATCGAACCTTTCGAAGCATAATTAAGATTTTGTAGTATATAAAGAAAGCCTGAACAATTGTTCAGGCTTTTTTTATGGAATATATTTTATGAAAATATCCCTTAAATATGTCTTAATGTATACAAGCGCACAACAAGCAATTACCAATGCCATTAATTACTGTGTCTTATCAATAGTTTTATGATGAAATAATTTATACATATCATTATGAAAAAAAGAACATTTAAAAAATTAGCATTAAAGCATCAGATGATTAGTAACTTAGATTCTAATTGTATAATTGGAGGTGTAAGTTGTGAAGCTCCATGCCAAGGAGGAACAGGATGCTGTAATACAGGAACTCGTAACGAGTATTGTAATAGTGATCGCTCTATTTGTGGAGGTGTAACTTGTATGGGTGGATTTGATTGAAAATAAATAGTAAGCATAAAAAACCTCTTAACATTAATACGCTAAGAGGTTTTTTCATGACTGTATGAAAGGTATATATTATTTAAATCCTTTTTTCTTCAATAAAGGTTCTATTTCTGGTTCAGCACCACGGAATCCTTTGTATAATTCCATACCGGGTTGTGATCCACCCATGCTTAGCATTTTGCGGTAACGCTTTGCTGTTGCTGGATCAAATATATTTCCAGTGTCTTTGAAGGCTTGAAAAGCATCAGCATCCAATACTTCTGACCATAAGTAACTGTAATATCCAGAAGAATAACCAACAGGACTTGAAAAGATATGTCCAAAGTACGTACTTCTGTATCGAGGAATGATTTCATCAATCAAACCTAATTCTTTCATCGCTTCTGTTTCAAAAGTATTCACATCTGTTGGAATATCTGATGTTTTAGAATGCCAAGCCATATCTAAATATGCAGCAGCCATATATTCAACCGTAGCAAAACCTCCATTAAACGAGTTGGCATCTTTCATTTTCTTAATCATAGCGTCTGGAATCACTTCTCCTGTTTTGTAATGTTTTGCAAACATGCGAAGTACTTGCGGTTCGCTCATCCAGTTTTCCATTACTTGCGATGGAAATTCAACGAAATCTCTTGGTACATTGGTTCCAGATAATGATTCATATTTTACATTAGAAAACAATCCGTGTAACGCATGTCCAAATTCATGGAATAAAGTTTCAGCTTCTGTAAATGATAGCAACGAAGGCGAATCTCCGGAAGGAGCAGGATAATTAAAGTTATTTGTAACAATAGGAGTTACCATGCCGTTAACATTCATTTGGCTACGTAAGGCATTCATCCATGCACCGCCACGTTTGCTTTCACGTGCAAAGAAATCCATGTAAATAATTCCTAAGTGCTTTCCGTCTGCTTCTAGTACTTCAAACACTTGCTGGTCTTTATGCCATTTTGGGATGTCGTTTCTTTCCTTAAATGTCAAACCAAATAATTGTTTTGCCAATGCAAAAACTCCATCTCTAACTGCATTTACTTCAAAGTATGGACGCGTTTCTTCTTCATCAAAGTTGTAACGTTCTTTTCGAACTTTTTCTACATAATGTCTCCAGTCGCTTCCTGCAAAAGTTCCAGATACACCTTCATTTTTCATCTTTTTAGCCAAAGCTTCACGTTCTGATTTTGCCATGGCTAATGCAGATGGCCATAACTTGTCCATAAAGCCATATACAGCTTCAGGTGTTGCAGCCATATTATCTGACAGTATGTATGCAGCATGTGAATCATATCCTAATAGTTTGGCTTTTTCTAAACGCAATGTTGCCATTTCGCTTAAAATTGCTTTATTGTCGTCGTCGTTTCCATTATTTGCGCGCATTGCATATCCGTCAAATAAAGCTTTGCGAGCTTCTCTGTTTGGAGACGATTGTAAAAATGGGTTGATACTTGGGCGTTGTAAAGTGAATGACCAACCATCTTTATGACCTCTTTTCTTTGCTTCTTCAGCGGCTAATGCAACTAGACTTTCAGGAAGATTTCCAAGATCTTTTTTTTCTTTTGTATGATATTCGAATGCATTTGTTTCATCTAATAAATTCTCGCCAAAATCACCACTTAATTTTGCTAATCGTGTATTAATTTCACGTAAACGATTTTGTTTTTCACCTTTTAAGCTGATTCCTGCACGCACAAAACGCTTGTGAGTTTCTTCAAGTAAACGTGTTTCTTCTGGCGATAAATTCAATTTATCTTTTTGATCATATACAGCTTTTACACGGTCGTAGAGTTTAGCATTTAAGTTGACAAAATCGCCATGAGTTGCCAATGCTGGCGCAATTTCTTTGGCAGCTGCTTTTAGCGTATCATCTGTATTCGCTCCATTTACAGCATAAAACAAACGTTGTATTCTGTTGAGGTATTTTCCGCTAAATTCTAGAGCTTCAATAGTATTTTGAAATGTTGGTGCTTCCGAACTTTCACTAATTGCTTTGATTTCATTTTGATTTTCTTCGAGTGCAATCTTAAATGCGGGTAAGTAGTCGCTACTTTTTATTTTATCGAAAGGTGGCACACCATGCGGTGTATTCCATTCGGTCAACAAGGGATTGTCTGTCATAGATGTGTCTGATTTTTTTTCGGTGGTAGCATCTTTACACGAAGCAAAGAATAGTATACCACAGGTAATGGCTATTGAGATACGTTTCATGGTGTGAATATTTAAACTAACAAGATACTATTTTTTTGAATTTTATGAATGATTTTAACGTTCTATACCAGTTTGTGATTTTCTTCGTTATATTGTTATGTATTTAGCATAAACCGAACTTATGAAACAACTCGTTACCATACTATTTTTCTGTATAAGTTTTACTATGTACAGTCAAAAGAAAATTCATGTCTTTGTGGCTTTGTGTGATAACGTGAATCAAGGAATTGTTCCCGTGCCGAAATCGTTAGGAAACGGACAAAATCCACGAACAAACTTATATTGGGGCGCATTGTATGGCATGAAGACACATTTTAAGCGAAGTAAAGATTGGCAATTTGTAAAAACGATTCCATCGAAGAATCCTAAAATTCTAGAACGCATACTTTTCAAACACAAAACTTCTCATACGTATTTATTGGCAGATGCGTATGATGGAAAGTATGTCAAGCAAACCACCATTGATTTTCTAAAAGCGAGTAGTGGAGCAAATTCAGAAGAAATTGTCGTTAATGATACAAAATTGACATTTGGCGGTAACGCGGGTTTGATAGCTTATATTGGACATGATGGTTTGATGGAGTTTAATTTAAATACTAAGCTCAATCCGAAAAATAATAAAAAGCGAGATGCCATTATTTTGGCATGTATCAGTAAAGATTTTTTCAAGCCATATTTACAGCAAACAGGAGCAAATCCGTTAGTTTGGTCTACAGGATTAATGTCTCCAGAAGCATATACCTTAAAATGGGCAATTGACGGCTGGATTTTAAATGAATCTGATGCTGCCATTCGCGAACGCGCTGCAAAAGCTTATCACAAATATCAAAAATGTGGCATGCGAGGTGCCAGAGGTTTGCTAGTAACTGGGTATTAAAAATAAAAAAACACCTTTTCAATAATAAAAAGGTGCTTCTACCAAACTAAATAATAAACTAATTTACAGTGTAGGGATTTGTAAATACGATTGACGATTTTCACCTGTATAAATAGTAGTGTTTCCGTAGTTTACATTGTTTTTATGACTTTCTTGAGATTCAACGATGTCATTTCCTTGAACGACAAGAATGAGTTGTTCTCCCGCTTTATACTTTGTGGTAGTTGGCCATATTTCAACATCAACTTCTACAATTTGATTTGGTGTAATAGTTTCAATCATATTGTGACTGTGATAAGGAACTTCTTCCGTAGATTTACTCATGTCTAATGCTCTTTTTGAAACTCGAAGCCATCCTGAAGCTACTTGTCCTTCTGCGTCTCCAGATCCTTGGAAATGAATAATATTGTCATTTGCATCAGCTTTTTGAATTCCTACAAACAAATCGATATCAGAAGCTTGATCTGTGCTCACAAAGAGTTTTAATTTCATAGTTCCAACAATGTTAGTTTCTTCTGAAAATGTATGTTTAAAAATTACGCGTTGATTGTCTGTAATGAACTCAGGATCTTCTAAAGCAGTAGCGTCATAAGAAACACTAGAAGCATTTGTTGCCATTGAGTTGTTTAGTGTATTGTTGCTAGCATCTAAATAGAGCTTTGACAAAGTTCTTCCCGGAATTGGCCAATTGTCCGCAGTTTCAATAGTTCCATCATAATACGCTTCTCTAAGTTCATAACGTACTGTTGGTTGACTCAAAATGCTATTGTCTGTTTCTTTTAGGAAGTGATCAAAGAATTTTTTCTGTCTGCTTAAAGCATCTTGACTATAGTAAAACTCCCATTTTTTTCTTCCGTGTAGTTCTAACCATTTTTGAGAAGAAGAAATCGCCTGAAAACCATTAATAGTTCCTCTAGTATGCAATCCATGATCTTGAATACTTACTGAAATGTATGAAGGAATTGTAATTTGCGCCAATCTGTCACCGATACTTAATTCTTGATAGATTGATGCAGAAGCTAATGGATTTGCAGCAACTTCCATTGGTAAATCTCTGTATCCAGTATTGGTTGCGGAAAGATTGTCTAGCAATCTATATTGAAACCAACCATCAATAAATTCGCTAGGAATACCTCCGTGATAAAAACCATCTCTGTATGGATCGGTAAATCCTTCCCAACAAATCATTGCAGTTAAATGTGGCGGATTGAGCGCAGCAGCTTTCCACTGTGATATTCCGTAAATAGAAACACCGTTGAGACCAACTTTTCCAGAAGACCAGCTTTGTACGCCTGCCCATTCGATAAGATCATAGTAATCTTCCGCTTCTTGATCTTCAAATACATTTAAAGTTCCTTCAGATTGTCCAGAACCTCTAGTATCTGCAGCAATTACAATATAACCATGTGCTACCCAAAAAGCAGGATCAGGTGTTTCAAAAGCAGCATATTCAGAAACAATGATATTTCCATCATCTACCGGATCGTATTCTGCGGGCAAATTGTCTTTTCCGTAAGGACCAAATGAAAGAATTACAGGAAATGTTCCTTCGGTATCAGGTCGATATACATTGACAGCCAACTCTACACCATCTCTCATTTCAACTTTGATGTTATTTTCTACTTTTAAAGAAAAATCTTCATTAGGTAGTATAGGAACTGAATTATCATCTTTACTACAGTTACCAAAAAAAAAGATCATTGAACCAATAAAAAAGAATTTAAAAAAACGTGAACGCATATGTATTTTTTTATAGTTAATTACACTACAAAACTAAGTTCAACGTATCTGATTTTTTAGCCCAAAAAGACTTTTGACTACTCCTAGAAGTTCAAGTTTAGTTACTCACTTCTTTAGGCAATGCATTATGGAATTTTTTAAATGCTTTGGTAAATTGACTTAGGTTAGAATATCCTAAAAGATATCCTACATCAGAGACAGAATGTTCCTTTTTCAGTAATAATTCCATGGCTTTGTCCATTTTTAATGCCAAGTAGTACTGATATGGACTTTTATGAAATACTTGTTTAAAGCGCTTTTTAAATTTTGAAAGGCTCATGTTTGCGATGTTTGCTAAAGATTCATTAGAAGGTGTTTTGTCCCAGTTTTCTTCAATAGATTTTTTTGCAAGAAGTAAGTTTTTAATATCTACCGCATTGATATTTACATCGTGAGAAAACGTTGGGCGTGATTCTATTTTATTGAAAAAGTGAGTTAGCATTTTTAAAATATCAGCAACCAACCAAATTTTACCTTTGCTTTTTTCTGATTGTAATATAGATTGGTACGTATTGTGAAACGTATAATCTAAATTTTCAAATAAGTAAATGGCTTCATCATTGGCAAACAACTGATTGAGTGTTCCATTCGGATTTGCAGTATCAAGCACATTTTTTTGCAACCAATCTTTAGAAAAAGTAATGTTGAATATTTTTATGGGTAAATTTGGAGGAATGATACTTTGAGAAGCCGTCATGCCTGATGATAATAATACACCATAATGCTCAAAAGAGACTTTTTTTTGCTGTTGTATTTTTTGTGGAACTTCAGTTTTTGAAAAATAGAAGTTTAAGATAAAATGATTGTTTGAAACATCAGGATTTCTGATCAGTTTTAAACCAGATTGAAGCACTACATCTATAAATGTAATGTTTAAACCTTCTTGAATGGTAACAACTTCAATAGTACCTGTGCCACTTTCTTCTTTTAAAGTAAGTTGATTTTCAGTTAATGTAGAAGCTATATGCTGATGAATAATTTTAATCCAAGTATTGGAGTCAGTGATATTGTAGGAGGCTTGATTCATTATATCAGTTAGACTATTTCTAACGTTATTTTATAGGAACTATTGTAGTAAAATACAATTTACCTTAAAAAACTATTCACTGTCTAAAATATCTGCTATAATTTTTAAATGATGTGCTGTATGAACTTCCAAAAAACGGATGGTTTGTGCTTTATTCAGCATGCCAAATACCGGATGATCAAAGTTTGCATTTGCATCTAAGTTTTCAAGTTTTTGAATGTTGTCTTTGGCTTCTAGAATTTGTGCATGAATGTTTTCGGTGAGAATATTTTCTGGTGGACGTACATTTTGTGGAGATTGCGCGCGACCACGTGGAATAATTCCGCCTGTGAGCGACATAATTCTTGGCACATTGAACGAACTATGATACATAGTAGGATCAGAACTTTCTAGAGACTCCGAAAGTCTGTTGATGGTCTTTAACATATGGTCTAAATGCCAAGCAACATCTGCTTTGGAGACTGCTTTATTTTTTGCATCTCTAAGGTCAATCGTATGCTCAATTTTAGTGAGTAACGGAAGTAATATTTTAGGATCGGATTGGTTCATTCTATATTTGATAAAGATTACTAAGAAGGCAATAAAGGCTATAAAAATGATAAGAATACGTCTCTTCATAATGATTGGTTTTAGGATAAGAAAACGCTTCATTTATACTATAACAAAGCGCTTTCTAGCGTTGAATTAAATAAACGAACTAATGTTAAAATTGAAGTCGATATCCAACATCTGGAAAGAAACCAATTTGATTCACTTGGTCTACATTGTTGGTCAAACGATTGTAACGACGAACAAATACATTTTCCTGGTTGGTAACATTTTGTAAATCCACATAAAATTGATGCGATAATTTCTTTTTCTTGCTATTAATTTTGATTCCGAATTTCAAATCCCATCGAAAATAATCATTGTATTGTTGGCTAAAAGCAATATCTTCTTGCAAGACTTCAAAACCGGCTTGCTGTGAAGCTTGCAAATCTACTGGTGTAAAATAACGTCCGCCGGCAAGCGTGATACGTGAATCAAAGAATAACACATTTTGTTTTTCTTTTCCAATTGCAAATTCGCGTCCTGCCAATACATTAAATACATATCCATTGTTAAAAGGTGTATTGCGTTCAATGTTATCACTTCCTTTATATTTACTTTCAAAAATTGAAGTAGTTAATAAGCCATAATAACCATCACTAAAAAATTTTTCAATAGTCAATTCCAATCCTTGATTGTATCCTGTACCATTATTTGTGAGTGAAACACGATCGTTATCGAACACAAAATCAGTTCCTTCTGTTAAAGAAGAATAACTAGAAGGAAAGGCTTCAACAGCAGCATTATCAATATCTTGATAGTATATTTCTAGCTTTCCGCGCCAGCTTTTAGCAAGTCTTACATCATAACCTAGTACATAATGTGCGCTTCGAGTAAAGTCTAAATTTTTATTGGTTTGAACCAGTTGTCCATTCACTTCTTCATTTAAAAATAACAAAGGTAATGGCGCTTGTTGATGATGAATTCCGAAACCGAAGTTTACACTATGTTTTGAAGTGATTTTATATTGTAAAGCTGTTCTTGGTTCTACTACAAATTGATCGTTCAAGTTTGTGTATTGTGTATGTAGACCTGCGTTTAAGGTTAATTTTTTTGTCAATCTGAATTGCCCTTGAATATACGGTTGAAATAAACCGAAGCTTTCGTCAGTATTGCGAAATGTAAATAAATCTGGATCTCCGTCATTGTTGTTGTCTGCTTGTCGTTCACGATCTCTTAGTAAGGATTCTATGCCGAAATTTTCATATAAAAAACCTGTGCGAAGTGTAATTTTACTATTCAATTTTGTGTTGAAAAGTGTCGAAAATGTAAAACGGTTTTGCGTATCATCTGCTTCCGAATATCGAATTGTACGTTCTTGTGGAGTATCTTTATCAATAAAACGATCTGATTCAAATGTATTGGTTGAGGTTGATAAGGAAACAATGGTTTTTAAATAACTCTTGCCGCCAATATTTAAGCGATGTTTTAGACCTACAACACCAAATCCAGATTCGACAAAAGCATTTTCATCTTCCGCAGAAAACAAATCATCCTCATCAATATCATCACCTAAAAATTCAATGTCTGAATTTCCAAGAATTCCAAATAAGCTCAAGTTTCCAAATTTCCCTGTTCCAAAATCTATATTAAAAGAAATATCACTATAGTTTGGCGTAGCTGAAGTTCCACCAGCGCCAACACCCAGCAGTCCAACTAATGAATAACGCGCGGCTATTAAAAAAGAACCTTGTTTTTTGCCTAATGGACCTTCTGCCATAGCTTCAACTCCTGTAAAAGCACCAACTTGCGCGGTAAATTCGTAATTGTCAATATTTCCCTTTCTAAAACCTAAATCAAAAACACCACCAAGTGCATTTCCGTATTCTGCAGGAAATGCAGACGTTAGGAAATCGGAGTTTTTTAGCATGTTAGTATTTAGTGCAGAAACAGGTCCGCCAGTAGTTCCTAACGTAGAGTAGTGATTTGGACTTGGAATAGGAATGCCTTCCAAACGCCATAATAATCCTGTAGGTGAGTTTCCACGAATTACAATATCATTTCTACTATCATCTGGAGCAGAAACTCCAGCAAAATTAGCTGCTAAGCGTCCAACATCGCTTCTTCCACCAGAAAAACGATTTACTTCTTCCAAGCTGAACTGTCGAGCAGAAACCGTTGCCAGTTTATTGATGGTACGATCTTTATTTGTTGGAGGATCTAATACAACCGCGTCTAGTTGATCAAAAGCTTCTTCCAAAGTTACATTTATAATAGCATCTTTTCCTGTAGTCACTACAATATTTGGAATCGTAATCGATTCAAAACCAATATAGCTTACGCGGATGCTTTGTCGTCCTACGGGAACATTTTCAATTGTATAATAACCATTTATGTCTGTGGTAACACCTATGGGATTTTTAGTGTTTAGTAATTCAATGGTAGCTCCAGGTAATGAGGTTTCTGATTGTTTGTCTAAAATTTGTCCTTTAATAATTCCTGTTTGTGCAAAACTGAATGTGCAACAAAGAACAAATAATACGGTGAGTTTGTTCATGATTTCTTAGTTTATTGATTCAAAATTGAACTAATGAAGTCATATATGAAATGAGGAAAATTTGAGTTGTAGAATTTTAGGTTGAATTGTGTAAATTGAGCTTTTTAGGTAAAAAATTCTCTCAAAATCAGTATGTTTCAGTTGAAGGATTAAATGTGACAGTTTAAGTAGTAATTTAACAGTTCAAACTTAGAGACATAGTATTCGGATAAATATCTTATTATATTTGAATTTACTAGTTGACATAACGAATGATAAAGAAAGCATATTTGAAAAAGTTATTGATTCGATTTCTAGTGATTACGGTAGTATTTCTTTTAGTAAAAACCACCATTGATCATGATGAAATGGAACCTACTGTAGATTATACAGCTATCTTTTATTATTTTTCTGCGTTTACATTGTTTATGCTGACATGGGAAGTGAATGATTGGTTGATACGGCGTGAAAAAAAATCGGCAGTAATGACCAGTATTACAACTTCAAGTACTATAAAAACATTACTAATTACGATGGCAATTGTATTACCTGTTGCTGCTATTATTTATTATGTCGGAATTTTTGAAATAGATGGTATTTGTAATTTGAGTCCAGATAAATCTTGGTTGCGTTTTCGAATCGATTTCTTGCGTGCAGCATTAATTACAGCTTCGCTTACCATATTTAATCAGTTTTACAGAACGACACAGGAGAAGAAAGAAGTAGAAACATCTTTACAATTGTTAAAGAAAGAAATGATGACTTCTAAGTACAATTCTTTGAAAAGTCAGATCAGTCCACACTTTTTATTTAATAGTTTAAATACGCTAACTTCATTAATGTATGAAGATCGTGATTTGGCTTCAGATTTTGTTTCTCGCTTGGCAACTTGCTATCGTTACATTTTGGATAATAGAGAACAAGATTTAGTGAGTTTGGAAAAAGAAATGCAGTTTTTAGATTCTTTTATTTTCATGATGAAAGTTCGTCATGATGGTGCTATTGCTATTCACACAAATATTGATACAAAACCGCATCAATTTGTCATTCCAACCTTATCGATTCAGATGTTGGTAGAAAATGCTTTGAAACATAATTATTATTCAAAAGAACAATCGATTACGATTGATATTTTTACAAAAGACAATTCTTTAATTGTTCAAAATAACATACGAAAACGTTCCGATTCGCAGGCATCTACGCAATTAGGATTGGCTAATATTAAAAAAAGGTATGCGTTTTACACTAAAAAAGAAGTGTTGATCGAAGAAACTAAAACACAGTTTAAAGTAATTATGCCTTTGCTTTCTAGTGATTTGATAAAAGGACAAAAAGAACTCTAACAAACGGTTTAAGATATGAAAGCGTTAATTATAGAAGATGAAGATATAGCTTCAAGACGATTGCGAAACTTAATTGAAGAACTTGCACCAGATTGTGAGATATTAGCACAACTTTCGTCTGTAGAAAGCGGACATAAATGGTTTGAAGAAAATGAGTTGCCTGATTTGATATTTTTAGACATTCAGTTGAATGACGGATATGGTTTTGATATTATTGATCGTCTAGAAAAACATCCGCCAATTATTTTCACAACTGCGTATAACGAATATGCAATTCGTGGTTTTAAGTACAACGGATTGGATTACTTGTTAAAACCTATTGATAAAGCAGAACTTAAAAAAGCACTGAATAAATACACTGAAACCATTGATAATCGCCAACAATCTTCTACTGATATTGATCAACTTCGTCATTTATTTAAGAAGGAATACAAGCGACGATTTATGGTGAAAGTTGGGAATCAGTTTAAAACCTATAAAGTTGAAGACATCGCTTATTTTATGGCGGATGAAGGTGTCATTTTTCTATATACTGAGAATGGGCAAAAATGTCCTATTGAACATACAATTGATCAATTAGAAGAAATTTTAGATCCAATTCACTTTTTCAGAATCAACAGAAAATATATGGTTTCTGTAAATGCTGTTCATGAAATTCACAGTTATTTTAATAGTCGATTATTGCTAAAATTGAATCCTTCACAAGAAGAGCAAATTATTGTTTCGCGTGAACGTACTACGAATTTTAAAAAGTGGTTGGATATGTAAGTTTGCAAAAAAACCATTATCAAAATATTGTTACTCTGATAATGGTTATCGTTACATAATTTGAATTTTATGTTTCAACTTACATTGTCAATAACTGATTTCTTGGTTGCTGACAAGTTTTAGTATGATAACAAGAAATATCTGTGTATGTACATTATTGTATAGAACACTATTTGAATTAATATTCTCTATGGTTGATTACATATTACAATTCCAAGCCCACCAAGTATTAGGATAGCATCCATCATAGCAAGTGTTGTGATACTTTTTTGTTTTATTACAAGTTGTTCCTGTAACACCACCTTTTACAATATCAATTTTTAAATTAGAAATGTTTTTTTTGTTTAAACTGAGTTTGATTTTTGATTTTTTCATGATTTTGGTTTTGATTCGAATTCAATTAAAAAGTAATGCTTTTCAAATTTTACATATAGTCGCAATCATCTGGAGCATAACTTATTGGAGTACAGCCGCCACGAACACATGTGTGTCCACCGCCGCAAGTATATTTTACACCGCTAGCGCCACCTTTTATGTCGCTTGGTATAAAATTGGAAATAGACACTTTGCTAATTTTTAATGACGTAAGATTCTGTTTTTTCATAATGATATAGTTTTTAAATTATGACATGAAATTAGAATCCGTTTTTGGGTTATCCAATCAAAAGAAAATTCATTTTATAAAATGAAGGTAAGGTTTGGAGCTAAAATGTGTAGTGTTGTTTATCCGTCTGCGAGACTGTCAGGCCTTGTGGGTACTGTATGACACTCAGGATTTTTTGAGTAACAACTTAGCTCATTAGTATTTTGTCCATCAGCTCCGCCATTCGTTTGATGTAAATTTGCAATGTTAACTTTACTAAATTTTAAAAAAGTTGAGGTCATTTTTTGTTTTTTCATAATTAAAAATGTTTTGTTGATTTTTCTCCGAATATAACGCATACGGTAGTTTGAGAGAAAAACAGTAACCTTTATTTTATGAAATAGAGGTAAGGTTTTTAATGAAAAATGATGGATAAATGCCTGTTTGCTTTTTAAATGCTCTCGAAAAAGCACCTTCGCTTTTAAAACCTAATTCTTTTGCAATAGCTTTTATGCTATACGAACGTAAAACTTTGTCATTCTTTAGTTTATGAAGTACATAGTTGATGCGTAATTCGGTAATATAATTTTTGAATGTAACTCCTTTTTGCTCATTGATAATTTGCGATAAATAGGTAGTGTTTGTGTTTAATTTTTTAGCAACAGTGACCAAACTTGTACTTTGATGTAAAAAAGCTTCTGTTTGTTCAAATTTTTGAAGTCCAGTTAAAATTTTAGCAATTTTTTCATCTGAAATCTTATACTTAGTATTTGATTCTGTGGTTTCAGCGTTATTTGGTTCAGCAACTAATGTTTCAACTAATTCGTCAAACTTTTTTTGATTATCGAGTTGTTGTTTTTTATAAATCGAAAATAAAATGATCAATGCTAAAAGTAGTCCAATAGATACAAACCATAGCGAAGTATTTTGTTGCTCTTTTTGACTTGATTTCATCTCTAAAGAAGTTATTTTTTCTTCTAGTGTTTTCTTGTCATATTCTTCTAATATAGTATATCTAATAGTTTCCTGAATAGTATCCGTATATGATAAGTTATGTGCTAAACGATAATTTTCTAAAGCTTTTTTCGAGCTATCAATCTGCTCATAACTATTGGCTAATAATGAAAGTACTTCTCTGTATTCAAAATCGTCGAATTCAATTTCTTTTTGTAGTGTTTTAAATGCTTCAAAATTATTAATAGCTTCTAAAAATTGTTGTCTCTCATAATAGATTTTTCCGCGATAACGATAAATAGGATATAAATTTCGCTTAATATCTAATGAAGAAACAATACTGTCTGCAGTGGCTAATTGAACTAATGCTTGATTGTATTTTTTTCGTTTATAATGTATAATACCTTTAAAAGTATGGTAGTAACTCAAGGCGTCATTATCATTTTTCTCGATGCTCAATGTTTTTAGCTCGTGCACATATGTAGAAGCTTTGTCGAGATCAAAATGAGTGTAGGAAGCGCAAAGTGTGATTAAGGTGTTTAAATATAATGTATAATATCTTTTTTTCGTTACGATGGGAGCGATGATTTCTTTATTTTTTAGAAATAGTTCTGTAGCTCCTTTATGATCGCCTGTAATATTTTTAATAGAACCAATACCTTGATTCGCATAGATTTGATAACGTACGTTTTCTGTTGCTTTTGCTATAGAATCAAACTTCAAATAATAGGTAGTTGCTTTTGTGTATTTTCCGAATTTATAATAAGTACTTCCTTTTTCGCTTAAAGCAGTGATAAACAAAGAATTGTTTTTTTGAGCTTTGGCAAAGGCAATACATGAATCAATATATTGTATAGAAGCTTTCATGTTGCCAGCTTCATTCTCAAAATACGCTTTGTATAAGAATGCATTATTTTTTTCTAATTCATTGCTGTCTTTTTTGGCTTTTGCTATGAGCGCATCTACATATTTTTCTGAGGCAATAAGATCTGTATACTTTAAACCTTTGTAATTCTTTTTTAATTCTTGATACGATAAAGTAGTTAAATTGTCGATTTGTTGAGCAGTACTATAATTTGTAAAATATAAAAGGATGACAAAAAGAAAACGAGTATAAACATTCATAAGCTATCGGATTGAATCAAAAAACGCAAGAATATATTTTATACGTAAAATATTGATTAATATAAGAAAAAAAGAAAGCCCTTTGTTGATCAACAAAGGGCTTTCTTGTATAAAATATAAGCGTATAATCTTAGTATCTGTAGTATTCTGGTTTGAATGGACCTTCAACAGTTACACCGATATAATCAGCTTGTTCAGTAGAAAGTTCTTCTAATTCAACTCCAATTTTAGCTAAGTGTAAACGTGCTACTTTTTCATCTAAGTGTTTTGGTAACATGTATACTTCATTCTTGTATTTGTCAGAATGGTTCCAAAGCTCGATTTGTGCTAATGTTTGGTTTGTAAATGAGTTACTCATTACAAAACTTGGGTGACCAGTTGCACAACCTAAGTTTACTAAACGTCCTTCAGCTAATAAGATGATGTCTTTTCCGTTTACAGTATACTTATCAACTTGAGGTTTGATCTCTACTTTTGTGTTTCCGTGGTTGTCATTTAACCAAGCAACAGCAATTTCATTATCAAAGTGTCCAATATTACAAACAATCGTTTTGTCTTTCATAGCTTCAAAATGCTTTCCAGTAACGATGTCTTTGTTTCCTGTAGTTGTAATTACGATATCAGCATTTCCAACAACAGTATCTAATTTTTTCACTTCAAAACCGTCCATAGCAGCTTGTAAAGCACAAATTGGATCAATTTCAGTAACAGTTACAATACTTCCAGCACCTTTAAAAGAAGCGGCAGTTCCTTTTCCAACATCTCCGTATCCACAAACAACAACTCTTTTTCCTGCTAACATTACATCAGTTGCACGACGAATAGCATCTACAGCACTTTCTCTACATCCGTACTTATTGTCGAATTTAGATTTTGTTACAGAATCATTAATATTAATAGCTGGCATTGGTAATGTACCATTCTTCATTCTTTCGTATAATCTGTGTACACCTGTTGTAGTTTCTTCAGATAAACCTTTGATTCCATCAACTAATTCTGGGTAACGGTCTAAAACCATATTTGTTAAATCTCCACCATCATCTAAAATCATGTTTAATGGTTGACGATCTTCTCCAAAGAATAAAGTTTGCTCAATACACCAGTCAAACTCTTCTTCGTTCATTCCTTTCCAAGCGTATACTGGAATTCCAGCATCAGCAATAGCAGCAGCAGCTTGATCTTGTGTTGAGAAAATGTTACAAGAACTCCAAGTTACTTCTGCTCCAAGCGCTTTTAAAGTCTCAATTAAAACAGCAGTTTGGATAGTCATGTGTAAACATCCAGCAATTCTTGCACCTTTTAAAGGTTGCTCATCTTTATATTCTTCACGAAGACTCATTAGTCCTGGCATTTCAGCTTCGGCTAATTCGATCTCTTTTCTTCCCCATGCTGCTAAAGAAATATCTTTAACTTTGTACGCTACGTAAGGAACTGATTTTGTACTCATACTTTTTCTTTTTTTATAATTTGAATAATTATGGGTAGTGACCCAAAATATTTTTAAATTCGCTTCATAACTTTACAGTGCTTTCTACGCGCTAAAAGTTTGCGAGTGCAAAGGTACTAAATAACTTTTTAATATAATGGCTCTTTACAAAACTATAACAGTAAATAAACATACTAAAGTGCTGATTTGGAAGATAGAAGAGTCTTTTGAAGAATTAAATCGTGATATAAAACTAACAAATCATTGTCAGCAACGCCTTGACGGAATGCGCTCTGAAATCCATCAACGCGGGTTTTTAAGCGTACGACACTTACTGGCAGAATTTGGATATACAGATTTTGACCTGTATTATGACGAAAACGGAAAGCCACATTTAAAAGATGGGAAACAGATTTCTATCACACATTCATTCAACTTTTCTGCCATTATTGTAAGTGATACAATTCCTGTGGGAATTGATATTGAAAAACAACGCGATAAAATTTTACGCATCGCACATAAATTTACACCATTACAAGAATACAATACAATTGCCAATCATGAAGCTTTAGTGCGTAAAGTAACCATTGTTTGGGGCGGAAAAGAAGCGATTTATAAAGTATATGCTGAAAAAGGATTAAGTTTCTTAAAACATATTGACATTGACGATTTTTCCATGGAAGCTTCCAAAACAAAAGGAACTGTATACTATGGAAAAGATACAGCTACGTATTCGCTAGATTTTTTAGAGTTTGAAGGATTTGCTTGTGTATATGCACTAGAAGAAAATCGTTAAAATGAAGATGACACAAATGATGTACGAAAACATAATTCAAGCAAAAAAAGACAATCAAAAACTATTGGCAGTATTGATAGATCCTGACAAAATAGAAATTCATCATATTCCTGAATTTTTCAAAAAAGTACACCAATCTATTATTACCCATGTATTTGTTGGTGGAAGTACAGATGCTGAAAAAAAAATGGAAACGGTTGTCAAAGCGATCAAACAACATACACATTTGCCAATCTTGATTTTTCCTGGAAGTCATGAGCAAATTACTGAAACCGCAGATGGAATCCTGTTTTTATCCTTGCTTTCTGGACGAAATCCTAAATACCTAATAGAACAGCAAGTACAATCTGTAGAAAAATTAATAGACACAAGTTTAGAAATCATTCCAACAGGATATATTTTAATAGATGGCGGCGTAAAAACCGCTGTACAACGTGTAAGTGAAACAGAGCCTATTTCACAAAAAAAACATACAGAAATATTACATACAGCTTTGGCAGGACAATTTTCAGGAAAACAATTAATATACCTAGAAGCAGGAAGTGGCGCTCAGTACATGGTAAATACAGAAATAATACAAAAAGTTTCCAGTAAATTGAAAATTCCGTTGATTGTTGGTGGTGGAATACGATCAAAAACACAATTACATAAAGCTTACAATGCTGGAGCCGATTTAGTTGTTATAGGAACGGCATTCGAAGAAAATGAAGCTTTTTTGCTAGAATTAACTTCTAAGTAATGAGATATTGGTATTGAGAAGAGCTTTGAAATTATAAATGAAAAATGCTAAATTTTAAATTAAAAAGTATTTTCAATCAACAGAAAACAAATAGCAAAGCGAACAAATAATCAAATTGACGAATCAACAAAAAGACAAACAACAACAAAATGAACATCTCAGTAGAACTTACCTTAACACCTTTACAAGACGATTTTGAAACGCCCATTATCAACTTTATCAAAAAACTAAGGGCTTCTGAATATACCGTTTTAGAAAATCCATTAAGCACGCAAATTTATGGTGATTACGACGGCATTATGAAACTATTGACTTCTGAAGTAAAAACAGCTTTTGAAAAGGAAAAAAATATTCTACTAACGATGAAAATTGTAAAATCTGACAGAAGTAACTATGAGCCAACTTTTTGATTTTTTATTGGAGCCATACCAAGGTGCGTATTGGTTAAATGTAGTATTGGAAATTCTCGCAGCTGGATTTGGAATTGCCAGTGTTTGGTTTGCCAAACAAGAAAAAATTTGGGTATATCCAACAGGAATTATTAGTACCATAATCTATATTTATCTGTGTGAAGAATTTGAGTTGTATGGTGATATGATTATCAATATATATTACTCCATAATGAGTGTGTATGGTTGGTATATGTGGACACGAATTCGAGAAGATGTGAAGCTTGAAATCTCAAGAACCAATTTCTGGGACAAATTAAAAACAATTGGAATTTTCCTAATAACTGCTGCTTTTACTTATGTCGTGTACGTACAGTATGATACCATTAACATTCATTTAGGTGTACAAGAAACGATAGATTTAGTGTTCTCTAATTTAGGATCTATAGAAGAGATTAAAACAATAACACCTTATTTAGATATTTTTACCACAGGAATTTTCTTTTCAGGAATGTGGCTCATGGCTAACAAAAAGATTGAGAACTGGATGTTTTGGATTTTTGGAAATATCATCTCAGTTCCATTGTATTTTGTAAAAGGACTTGGGTTTACAGCAATACAATTCACAATTTTCTTAATTTTAGCCATCTTTGGATACAACGCATGGAGAAAAACCTTGAAGAACAAAGCAAAAATCGCCGATACCGAATAATTGTTTTCGGTCCTGAATCTACAGGAAAAACAACTTTGGCAAAGCAATTAGCTGCACATTACAAAGCTACTTATGTGCCAGAATATGCGCGAATATATGCCGAAGAAAAACAACGAAAAGGCGAACAACTTACCGCTGAGGATGTAATTCCTATAGCTAAAGGACAATTGCGATTAGAATGCCAAGCTGCTGGAAATTCAATGCTAATTTGTGATACAGATATTCTAGAAACATTAACCTATGCACGTATCTATTATCCTGAATTTAAAAGTGAAACCCTTCAAAAATATGTGGCAAAAAACAAAGCAGATTTCTATTTTTTAACTTATATTGATACGCCTTGGGAATCGGATGGAATTCGTGATTTGCCACATCAAAGAGAAGAAGCATTTTTACAATTTCAACAAACCCTAAAAACCTATAATCAACCATATGTATTGCTGAAAGGAGACAAAGAAACACGTTTCAAAACAGCAATTACAGAAATAGATAAACTGCTAGAAGTACATTGAATTTTTCAAAGAAACATACGGAACAAATAGAAGCAAAAGGATTGACTTTATCTCAAGTAGAAGAACAATTAAATAAGTTTGAAAAGAAAATTCCGTACACAGATATTACAGAACATGCTAGTATAAATCGTGGAATTTTAAAACTAGACTCAGATCAAGAAGAAACATTCGTAGAAATATATGAAAAAGAGCATGGAGCATTAGAAATTATAAAATTCACACCAGCTTCAGGTGCTGCAACTCGTATGTTTAAATTTCTATATAAGTTTCTTGAAAATTACAATCCGAAAAAAGATTCTATTAACTCGTACATCAACAAAGAAAGAGAACCAGAAGTTCGTTTGTTTTTTATTGGATTAGAAAAGTTTCCCTTTTACAATGATGTATTGAAAATAATGGGAAAAACAGAACTAGATAGAATCAAAAAACCAGATCAATTTAATTACGACTTTGTACATGCTTTATTAGCTGAAACTGGATTAAATTACGGAAACTATCCAAAAGGACTATTGCCTTTTCATAAATATAAAAACCATCTATCAACACCTTTTCAAGAGCATTTATTTGAAGCTGCTAGTTATGCTTGCAAAGGAGAAAAAGCAAAATTACACTTCACGATTTCTAAACAACATTACGACAAGTTTAAAACTACAGAGCATAAAATAGTACCGCACATTGTAGAAAAAACAGGCTGTAAATTTGAAATCTCATATTCTTATCAATCTGAACAGACAGACACAGTTGCAGTAGATCCAAAAAATAAACCAATATTAGACGTAGATGGAAATTTGGTATTTAGACCTGGAGGACATGGCGCATTGATAGAAAATTTAAATGACATTGATGCAGATTTAATCTTTATCAAAAACATAGACAACGTAGTTGTAAATACCTATGCGAAAGAAATTTCACGTTACAAAAAAATCCTTGCAGGGAAGCTAATTGAATTACAGCAAAAAGCCTTCAAGTTTATGGAAATGTTGCATCAAGGCGTTTCTAATGAAGAACTAACCACAATATTGAATTTTTTATTTTCAGAACTCAATATTCAAATCAGTGAAGAATTTGAGAAATATTCGCAAAAATATCAAATAGAATATCTTATTGAAAAACTCAATAGACCAATTCGTGTATGTGGAATGGTGAAGAATGAAGGTGAACCTGGTGGCGGACCATTTTGGGTAAAGCATGAAAACGGTTCTGTATCCTTGCAAATTGTTGAATCTGCGCAAATAGATAAAAAGAACGAATATCATCAAAGCATACAAAAACTAGCTACGCATTTTAATCCTGTAGATATTGTTTGTGGCGTAAAAGATTATCAAGGAAACAAATACGACTTGACAAAATTTATAGACCGTAAATCATACTTTATCGCTTCCAAGTCAAAAAGTGGAAAAAAGATAAAAGCATTAGAACTTCCTGGTTTATGGAATGGAGCCATGGCATTTTGGAATACAATTTTTGTTGAGGTGCCTTTGGTGACGTTCAATCCTGTAAAAACCATAAACGACTTGTTAAAACCAACACATCAAGTAAAGTAATACATCTAAGGTATTTCTGCGGAAGCAATCGTACAATCTGAAAAGCTCAACAATACATTGCAAAAATTGCATTGAAATAAACAATCTATAAGCTTATATCAATGCAATCGTTCATTTCTTAACAAATATTACTAATGATTACATGGTGTTCCATCTGGATTTTGACCATTTCCAATCGAATGTCCGCAACGAATAGCTTGAGTTGGTTTTTCAGTAGTGCACGTATTTACATCAGAAATAATACATGGATTACAAGTAAAAGTTCTACCACCAATAATTTCATGATTAGTTGTTAACTTAGAGATCTTTCTACTTTTTAAAGATAATTTTTTCTGAAAATGTTGTTTTTTCATAATGATAAAGTTTTTGGTTATCTATAAAAATACTGATTTTCAGTGTCTTTGTGAATCTAAAAATATAATTTTCTTACTCTTTTGTGAGTTTTTATTTTAGAATAGAAGTGCATTCTTTCAAAGTATATTCAGTAAATAATAGTTGAAAAAACACTAGGCAATTAAAAAAACTAAAGTATTTTTGCAGCATCTCAAAGGGGTGCAATTTGAATCACATTCAAAACGCTGAGATTATACCCAATGAACCTGGGCAGGTAATGCTGCCAAGGGATGGACTAAATCTTTTTAAAAGGTTTAGTATGCCGGCAGTCATAGTCTGTCAATATCACTAATTTAATTTTTAATCAAGAATAATTACCCCTTTTATTCGTAACAAAATGTATTACGAATATGAAGAATTTATTCGCTTTTTTATGCCTTTTCGTACTATCAGTCAGTATGCAAGCGCAGAATTTTACACTATCAGGAACGGTAACTGATGGTGAAGGAAAACCATTATTAGGAGCAACAGTAGCTGTCAAAGGAGCTTCTATAGGAACAACAACTGACAGCGATGGAAAGTATGCTTTAAAAATCGCTACTGGAAATTATGAATTGGTTTGCACTTTCGTGGGAATGAAAACTGCAACAAAAAACGTTTCCGTAACAGGAAACACTTTAGTAAACTTTACTTTATCCGATTCGGCAGAAGCTTTAGATGCTGTTTTAATTTCAGCGGTTCGTGTAAATGCCGATTCACCAATTACACACTCAAACTTAGAAAAGGAAGAAATTGCAGAACGTAATTTGGGACAAGATGTACCAATTCTAATGAATTTTATGCCTTCTGTAGTCACAACTTCAGATGCTGGTGCTGGTGTCGGTTACACCGGAATTCGTGTGCGTGGTAGTGATGCAACACGTGTAAATGTTACGATTAACGGAATTCCTTTCAATGATTCAGAAAGTCAAGGAACTTTTTGGGTAAACATGCCTGATTTGGCTTCTTCTACAGAAAGTATTCAGTTGCAACGTGGAGTAGGAACATCTACAAACGGATCTGGAGCATTTGGAGCGAGCTTAAGTTTGCTAACGGATGCAGTTTCTGAAAAAGCTAATGGAGAAATCTCTAACTCCTTCGGAAGCTTTAATACAAGAAAACACACTGTAAAATTTAGTACAGGAAAATTAGGGAAGAACTTTGAACTAGCTGGGCGTTTATCGAAAATCAAATCTGATGGATATATTGATCGTGCTACTTCTGACCTAAGCGCGTACTTCCTACAAGGATCCTATGTAGCTGAAACAACGCTTATCAAAGCATTGGCTTTTGGTGGGCACGAAATTACATACCAAGCTTGGAACGGAATAGATAGAGAAACGCTAAACACTAACAGAACTTTTAATCCTTCAGGACAATTTACGGACGAAAATGGAAATGCGCGTTTTCATGATAACGAAGTAGATAATTATAGACAAGATCATTACCAATTTCACTGGAATGAAAAAATCTCAGAAAACTGGACTACAAATCTTGGATTGAACTATACACGTGGAAGAGGATTTTTTGAACAATACAAAGAAGATGAACCTTTTGACGAATATGGTTTTGAAGAAATTGTAATCAATGGAACAACAATCAATGAAACAGATTTGATTCGCAGACGTTGGTTAGATAATGATTTTTATGTAGTTAACGCAAATGCAAACTATAAAAAGAACAATCTAGACATGGACTTTGGTGCGTTTTTAGGTTTATATGATGGCGATCACTTCGGAGAAGTAATTTGGGCACGTTTTGCAAGTGATAGTGAAATTAGAGATCGTTACTATGAAGGAAATGGAAAGAAAAATGAAGTGAGTTTCTTTACAAAAGCTACCATTCGTGTAAATGATAAAATAAGTCTATTTGGAGATTTGCAATTACGTAATGTAAGCTACAAAACTTCAGGAATTACTTCAGATTTAGTACCTTTTAATATTGATGAAAACTATACATTCTTCAATCCAAAAGCAGGAATCAACTATAGAGTAAACACAAATAATAGTTTATACTTCTCGTATGCAAGAGCGAATAGAGAACCAAACAGAAGCGATTTTGAAAACAACAACGAAGTAAAACCAGAGCAGCTAGATGACTTTGAATTAGGTTGGCGTTGGAAAGGAGAAAACTTCACCGTAAATACAAACGCGTATTACATGTTGTACAACGATCAATTAGTACTTACTGGAGCTTTAGATGATACAGGAACGCCATTGCGTACTAACAGTGGAAAAAGTTACCGTTTAGGATTAGAAATTGATGCATCTTTCAAAGTAAGCGATCAATTAACAGTGCGTCCTAATGTGGCAATCAGTACCAATAAAAATGTTGACTTTATCACGTCTAGAGATGGAAGTTTGGTCGATTTAGGAAATACGAACATTTCATTTTCGCCAAATTTCATTGCTGGGAATATCATTTCGTATGCACCATCTCAAAGCTTTCAAGTATCGTTATTGTCTAAATATGTGGGCGAACAATACATGGGGAATATTGACTCAGATGTTTCAAAATTAGATAGTTATTTTATCAATGACTTGAATTTAAATTATGAGATCAAAGTAAATTCTATTTTCGAATCAATTACATTTACAGGATTGATCAATAATGTTTTTGGTGTAGAATATGTATCTAACGGATACTTCTTCACTTTTGATGATACTTGGTCAAACCCAGGAACAGTTACAACCATTGAAGGCGCAGGGTTTTATCCACAAGCCACTAGAAACTTCTTAGTAGGAATGACTTTGAAATTCTAGAAATACCAACCATACCATATGAAAAGAAAAAACGACTCGAAAGAGTCGTTTTTTTGTACCCAATAGTACAAGTTGAAGCTTTTATTTCACTAATAACCAGGAAAAAGAAGATAGTTTTAAGTTCATTATTAACTTTTAAACTATTTGAAAATGAAAAAGAAGAACATCAAACATTTGTCATTAAACAAAATCAAAATTTCAAAAATTGAAACGATTCAAAATATCAAAGGAGGAAGCCAACCCGCATGTCTAACTCCAATTATTCTACAAGGTGTTAGTGATGCTATATGTTCGGCTGTTTATGGTACTTGCGGTTGTCCTTCTGGTGGTTGTGATCATACGAGAGACTGCCCGTCATGGAATGTAGCATGCTAAAAAAAGCAAAGAGCGACTCATTTGAATCGCTCTTTTTTTATGATACAAGTTTAAAAATCTCAATACTCAGATTTCAAAACTATTATTTTAATTATTTGAAATAGTCACAACATTTCCTGATTTAGAAGTTCGGTAGTTAATCATTGGAAAATTTTCTCCACCTTCATCAGGGTTTAATAACTGACCGTTTGCCAAGCTATACTCATAATCTTCACAAGAACAAGTAGCTAAAACACCATTAATACTCATAGTTGAACAATTATTAGGTGTATGATTCGGACAACTTGCTTCCCATGCTAAAAATTGATCTCCCGACAAGTTAAAAACAAAAAAACCACGAACTCCACCACCATTTGCAATATAGGTAGAACCTCCAGCAAAATTTAAATTATCAAACTGAGGTAAATTGAGGTTTATTTGGAATTGAACCAATGTGTTTGGTATATAAGGATTGTTGTTTACTCCGCCGTCATCACTACTACATGAGAAGAAAACGACTAGGGCACAACATAAAATCAAAAAACGTTTCATCTATTTTAATATTTAATAAGTTTCGCAATTTACGTAAAATCATTTTTTAAAAAGTCACATCGTTAAGGACTTTAAATATTTTCTTATATTTGTATAACAAAATCCCGTGTTCGATGGGATTTTTTTGCGTTATATAATACACGATTGCCTATTTATATTGTGCAAAACACAACTATAACTAGATAGAAAACGAAGAAATTATGAGTAAAGTATCTTATTATACAGCAGAAGGATTAAAAAAACTAAGAGAAGAGTTAGACCAATTAAAAAGTGTTGAACGACCAAAAGCTTCGCAAGCCATTGCTGAAGCAAGAGATAAAGGTGATTTGAGTGAAAATGCCGAGTACGATGCAGCCAAAGAAGCGCAAGGACTTTTGGAAATGAGAATTTCTAAAATGGAGGAAGTATTGGCTTCTGCGAGAATCATTGACGAAAGTCAATTAGATACTTCAAAAGTATTAGTTCTTTCTACGGCACGTATCAAGAACACTACAAATGGTATGGAAATGACCTATACATTGGTAGCAGAAAGCGAAGCAGATTTAGCTGCTGGGAAAATTTCAGTAACGTCTCCAATTGGGAAAGGACTACTTGGTAAATCTGTGGGAGAAATTGCAGAAGTAAAAGTGCCAAATGGGACAATGAACTTTGAAATACTAGAAATTACACGTAGCTAGTGCTGCATTACATAATAAAAATGAAAAATCCTTTCTTACTTGTTAAAAAAGGATTTTTTTATATGTATTCGAAAGAACTTTTTTATCTTACCAATTATACAAAATCATTGACATGGCCTCGATTTTTACCAAAATAGTTAACGGAGAAATTCCATCATATAAAATAGCAGAAGACGAAAATTATTATGCTTTTTTAGATATTAGTCCAAACGCAGTTGGTCATACATTATGTATCCCTAAAGAAGAAGTTGATAAAATTTTTGATCTCTCTGAAGAGTCGTATATGGGATTAATGCGTTTCTCACGAAAAGTAGCCATTGCTATTGAAAAGGCAATTCCTTGTCTTCGTGTAGGAATGACTGTCATTGGTTTAGAAGTGCCACATACACATGTTCACTTGATTCCTTTGCACGGCATGAACAGTATGAATTTTGCGAATAAACAAGAATTATCTCCAGAAGACTTTGAAGCTGTAGCAGCAAAGATTCGTGCTGAACTATAAAGTGAAAAATACTACTTTTAAGACCCAAGACCCAAGACCCAAGACCCAAGACCCAAGACCCAAGACCCAAGACCCAAAAACAAAGCGTTCTAAAAATCTAAAAGTGTAGCGAGTCTAAATCAAGCCACTGTTTTCAGGGAAATTTGCATTGTAGTTCCTTTGCCGAGTTCAGATTTCAGTACTTTAATCTTTCCGCTATGATAATTTTCTACAATACGTTTGGCAAGAGATAAACCTAATCCCCAACCGCGTTTTTTGCTAGTAAATCCTGGTTGAAATACCTTTTTGAAATTACGTTTTGCAATACCTTTTCCATTATCGGTAATTTGAATCTTTACAAAACTATCTGTTGGAATAATTTCAAGTTTCAAATCTCCTTTCCCTTTCATAGCGTCAATGGCATTTTTTACCATATTTTCAATCGTCCAACTGTACAATTGTGTGTTGATCTCACTATAAATAGGAGTTTCAGGAGCTTCAAAAGTAAAATTTACTAATTTAGAAGTACGAGAAAGTAGATAATCGTAGGAATCTTTAGTTTCTTTTACAATATCATGTCGCTTCAATGTTGGAATAGAACCAATTTTAGAAAAGCGTTCGGTGATCGTTTGTAAGCGATCAATATCTTTCTCAATCTCTTTAATATAATCAGGATCTACATTTTCAGTTTTTAAAATTTCTGTCCAACCAACTAAAGAAGAAAGCGGTGTACCAATTTGATGTGCTGTTTCCTTCGCCATTCCTGCCCATAATTTATTCTGTTCGGAAGCTTTTGAAGCACTAAAAAAGAAATAAGCGACAGCGGCAAATAAGACAATAATTAGTAATAACGCAAGCGGATAATATTTGAGTTTATTTAAAGCGGGAGAATCGCCATAGTATAGAGTTCCCACTTTGGCTCTAAGGTTATTAGTTTCGTCAAAATAAGAAATATCAATAGGAGTATTTTCTTTTGAAAATTGTTTAACCTTTTTTACAAGATAAACAGAATCATTCATTTTTTCTTCATCCATATTCTGTGCATCCATCACACCTTCAACAGTTACAAAAATTCTAGGGTTAGAAGTATTATTGCTTAATATTTTTAAAGATAAATTACTTAAGTCTTGTTGAAGAGAATTTTGATTCACTTCCGAAACAGCCTCAGCATAAATCTCCATCTTCGCACGTTCTTCCTTTTTAAATTCTTGAAAGAAAATATACGTATTCCATAAAATTCCTGATACAATTGCAAAAGAGGCTACAATAAGAACCCTACGTATAAGAACTGGCTTATTTTTTAAAATCATATAAACACTTTGAAAACACTAATATAAACGAAAACTAGCAGTTTTATTGTGAAAAGAAAAAAGCTAATTGTATTTAACAAAAAGATTGCCCAAATAAGAGCGTCAAGCTGAACTTGATTTAACTTCTCATTATACATTATTACATGTTTTAGACAATCTTCTTTGTTTAATTAAAGTTCTTCTACAACTTTACCAAGCATATTAATAGTTCTGTAGCTATCAGTTCCGTCATTTGTATATTGAACAAGATAAATTCCATCTCCTAAATTATGACAGTGACAATTTGGAGCATCTCCTGATACTAGATTACCTCCTGAGCAAACTATCTTTACAACAGAATCATTTCCTCCTAAGATGTCAAATTGCTCCACTTTCGTCAATACTTTTACGTCATTGACATTTAAAATGTTTTTAATCATAGTGTTAAAATTTTAATTAGTAAAGTCTAAATATATGTCTTAAATTTTAAAAAATAAATAAAAACTGTATATAGTTGTAAGTATTGACGTACTTGTGTTGATTTGCTGTTTTTTGTACGATGAAAGTAAGTTGGTAATTATATTAGATGTTAAAAACACCGTATTCAAGTTAATAACTATAGTTGTTTGCTCCGCTTTTTTACATTAATTTTGTCGCACTAAAAACATTGACAATGGTATCTATTGATCCTAAAGAAATTCCAACGGCGAAATTACACGGATATTTACTTGGTGCAGTTGCTCCAAGACCTATTGCATTTGCAAGTACTGTAGATACTGAAGGAAATCCAAATTTATCTCCATACAGTTTTTTTAATGTTTTTAGTGCAAATCCACCAATTATGATCTTTTCGCCTGCACGAAGAGTTCGTAACAATACTACAAAACACACGCTTGAAAATGCTTTGGCAACGAAAGAAGTTGTAATTAATGTAGTAAATCATGCAATTGTGCAGCAAATGTCATTAAGTAGTACAGAATATGCGGCAGACGTGAATGAGTTTGAAAAGGCAGGATTAACAATGTTGCCATCTGATAAAGTAAAGCCATTTCGTGTTGCAGAATCACCAGTACAATTTGAATGTAAAGTGAATGAGGTTGTTTCGCTAGGAAATGAAGGCGGAGCAGGGAATTTAATCATCTGTGAAGTGGTGAAATTACACATTAACGAAGACGTTTTAAATGACCACGGAACCATTGATCATTACAAAATTGACTTGGTAGCCAGAGCAGGAGGAAGTTTTTACAGTAGAGCTCGTGATGGTTTTTTTGAAATACCAAAACCAATTGCGACACTCGGAATTGGCGTAGACCAAATTCCAACTGCGATTCGAAATAGTAAAGTTCTTACGGGAAATGATCTCGGAATTTTAGGAAATGTAGAACAATTACCATCAGCAACAGCAATAGAAGAATTTATAAATACAACTGAAATTACAATTTCAGATACACCAGAAACAAATCATAAAGTAGCTCAAGAATTTCTTGCCAAAGGAGATGTCATGACTGCTTGGAAAATCTTATTAGCAAAATAAATAACATGGAAGTACAGGGAAAAATCAAAATGATCGGGCAAACGCAGACATTTGGAAATAATGGATTTAGAAAGCGTGAAATTGTCGTAACTACAGAAGAACAATATCCACAGCATATTATGGTGGAATTTGTACAGGATAAAACAGATTTATTAAACAATTTCCAAGTAGGACAACCTGTAAAAATCAGTATCAACTTACGTGGTAGAGAATGGGTAAATCCGCAAGGAGAAACAAAATACTTCAACTCTATTCAAGGATGGAGAATTGAAAACTTACAATCGGAAGCGCCAGCAGGAATGCCACCAGTACCACCAGCAGATGCTTTTGAACCAGCAAACGATTTCAAAGAAGAAGATCACGACGATTTACCTTTTTAAGGAGTTTGAAATACTATAAAATGATAAAAACCTGTAATTCAGTAATTGCAGGTTTTTTTTTGATCACAATAGTATTAAACTATTTTTTATCTTTAAAGAGTGCAATCAAACAAAAACGATGTAGATGAATAAAAGTGGAACTCTTTGCAAGGAATTATCAGTAGAAAGCTATTTAAGCATACTGAAAGAAAATGATATTATAAAAGACAAACTAGAAGAACTTGGAATTGTCTTAGATAAAAATGGACTTTCTGTGCCGTTAAATTATACTGATCTTTTGACAGAAAAAGAAAAGGCATTTCTCAAAGAATTAGCCGACAAATTTAATGCAAAATATGAAGGTGATACAGAATGGCATGTAAAGTTTGGAAGCGAGCCTGGCGCTCGCAGATATTGTTATTCAGATGTGATTTGTGAACATTGTTACCAATCGTTAATAGATGTTAGAAATCACGAAAATTATATGAAGTAGTAGTATTTTGTGTGATAAAATTTAAACAAAAATTTCATTAAAAAAACCTGTAATCTTTTAAAATTACAGGTTTTTAGTTTTATGTGGTTTTTGAAACTACTCCACAGTAGTTTCTTTCAACTTTTTCTTCAGATATTCAAAACTTCCATCAATAGCATCAAATAAATCTTCTTCAGGAACAAGATCAGGGATAATATCAACTTTTTTCAACATATCATGAGGTTGCTCTTGAAGTCCGACTAAAATGACTTCTATATTTTTTGCGCGTAAATCAAAAATGATATCTTCCAACGTATACAAACCAGATTGATCGACATACGGAACTCTATCCATTCTAAAAATAACCGCTTTTATATCTTCAGGTAATAACTGAATTTGATCTTTAAAATACGATGTAAACCCAAAAAATAATGGTCCGTATAAGTGTTTTATGATGACTTTACTCTTGTATTCTTCATAAAATTCTATCTCATCTTGCCAAGGTTTTGAACCGTCAATATCGGCTACTTTTCCAACTTCCATACCTTTCTCGCTAATATCACCTGATTTCTTCATGAATAACAAACACGCTAAGGCAATTCCAATTCCTACAGCTTGAATTAAACTTCCAAACGTAGTGATTAACAATACTAAAACGAGTACGACAGCATCTGCTCTTGGCACTTTTAGCAAATGTTTTAAACCTTTAAAGTCTACAATTTTAAATCCGATAGGAATTAACAAACCAGCTAACACACATAAAGGAATGTGTGCGGCTAATTGACCTAATCCTAGTAGAACTGCTAATAAGAAAAGTCCGTGAAGTATACCAGAAACTCTTGTTCTTCCACCTGCATTTATATTTACAACTGTTCCTTTCGTAGCTCCAGCGCCAGGAATTCCTCCAATAGCAGCAGCAATCATATTTCCAATTCCTTGTCCAATAAGTTCTCGATTACTATTGTGTTTGCTTTTGGTCATATTATCGGCAATTACAGATGTTAACAAAGAATCGATACTTCCTAAAACGGCTAATACGACTGCATATTCTACAATAGTGGCATATGCGCTCGAATCAATACTCAAAATATTTCCTAATTGGAAAGTAGGTAATCCTGAAGGAATTTCTCCAATCAAAGGAACATCCATTTTCATAAAATAAGCAATCAATGTTGCAACAATCAGAGCTACCAAAGCGCTCGGAATTGCTTTTGTTATTTTAGGGAAAATATAATAGACAACTATTGTAATTCCACCTAACAATAATGCATAAGGATTAAATTCGGTGAATAAACTTGGTAAATTTTGAATAACGGCAACAGTAGATTTAGATGAAGCCATTCCTGCAAAAGGAAATATTTGTAAAATGACAATAATTAATCCAACACCACTCATAAATCCAGAAATGACGGGATAAGGAAAATATTTCACATAACTCGCAATATTTAAAAACCCAAAAACTACCTGAAAAATTCCACCTAATAAAAACGTTGCTAAAATGATACTCATTCCATTGTCAAGGCTTCCATTCATTTGAATAGCTGCGGCAATCAATGCTGCTGACACAACTGTCATTGGACCAGTAGGACCACTTGCTTGTGTTTCCGTTCCGCCAAAAAGTGCAGCAAAAATACCAACGGCAATGGCACCATATAAACCAGCTGTTGCTCCCATTCCAGATTGTACTCCGAATGCCAATGCTAGCGGTAATGCTACTACACCAGCTACGAGTCCGCCTGTAAAATCACCTTTAAAATTTTTAAAGTCGTAAAATTTTTTCAACATAATTTTCTTATTTTTTGAGTGGGTTGAATACTTTTTCAGCTGAAATAAGAAGCAAAAAAAGCAATAGTTTAAAACTACACATATTCTTAGCTAAAATCAAAAATACGAATGGTTTAATTTTTTGAAAAACCTTTTAAACAAAAAAATAGATTTTAATTTCAAAAACATTTCTTTTCACAATTTTTTCAAAGAAATATCCAGAAAACAATCTAGAACTTTTCAGTAAAGTAATTTTGTATTCAACATTCAACATTCAACATTCAACATTCAACATTCAACATTCAAAATTACTCAAAACAATCCAAAAGCAAAGTAGAAAAAGGTTAGTAGTAAAGTGTCTGAATGTCTAAGCTAATATTTTCGTAAATTCACCCAAAAATTAACCATGCGCATCACCAAAGCCATCGAAACTATTTTTAAGCGTTATTTGCCTTCGCCGTTTACCATTGCGGTATTATTAACACTTATTACGATTGTTTTAGCAACATTTCTCACAAAACCTGATGAAGCGAATACAGCAACTCATTTTGTAGAAGTATTGTCGTTTTGGGAAGATGGAATTTGGAATTCAGGATTATTGGTATTTGCCTATCAAATGATGCTAATTCTTGTCTTAGGGCATGTATTGGTGTTGAGTAAACCTGTCAATAAAGTCATTATTAGTATCACAAAATCTGTGACAAATACAACGAGTGCTGTAATTCTAGTAAGTGTGACAACGATGTTAGTTGCGTTCTTTAATTGGGGATTGGGTTTGATATTTGGAGCAATTCTCGCTAGAAAAGTTGGAGAACATGCGCAGCAAAATCAAATTCCTATAAACTATCCATTAGTAGGTGCGGCAGGTTATGTAGGGTTAATGGTTTGGCATGGTGGAATTAGTGGTTCGGCTCCTTCAAAAGTAGCAGAGCAAGGTCATTTGTTAGAAATGATGAATGGAATATTAGATGTAGATACATTCGGAAAAGTTCCAGAAGTGATTACTTCAAGTAGTACTATTTTTAGTTGGTGGAATTTATTATTGTTTGGAATTTTATTAATTATCATTCCTTTTACATTACGTTTGCTTGCTAAAAAAGCAACACCAACAAAGTTAAATTTGCCAAAGTATCAATTTGATACAAAGGGAAAAGAAGATTTGGAAGGCGCTGAAAAACTTGACTATTCTCCTGTATTTGCGATAGTATTCGGAATCTTGTTATTAGTTGTGTTTTTTATTCAATACGCAGATAATTTAAGTTCACTTTCAGAAATAAAGATTTCACCTAATATGTTAAATTTTTTCATGTTAGGCGTAGCGATTGTTTTGCATGGAAATTTTAAAAGTTTCCTCAATGCTGTAGAAGAAGCGATCAAAGGAACTTCAGGGATTTTAATCCAATTTCCGTTGTATTTTGGAATTATGGGAATCATGAAAAGTTCAGGAATGGTCACTATGATTTCCGATAGCTTTGTGTCGGTTGCTACCGAAACCACATTACCGATATTTACATTTTTTAGCGCTGGATTGGTCAATATATTTGTGCCAAGTGGCGGTGGACAATGGGCAGTACAAGGTCCAATTGTCATTAAATCAGCTTTAGAATTAGGAGTTCCGCTGCAAAAGGCAATTATGGCGTTGGCGTACGGAGATCAAATTACCAATATGTTGCAACCATTTTGGGCATTACCTTTGTTAGGTATTACACGATTAAAAGCAAAAGAAATATTACCCTATACTATTATTTTGATGTTGGTAGGTTCTGCAGTGTATATTTTAGGACTTTTATTACTATAAAAAAAGTCCCGAAAACGGGACTTAATATTGTGGTTTTAGGCTTTAATCTTAATACACTAATTCAAAAAGCAATGATGAAAATAAATGTTTAGCTATATTAAGACTAATTACAAATTTGGCGAAAAATTACTAAAAATCAAAGTATTACCTTTTCTTTTCTAAAAGTGACAACTAGATAATCAGAATTACATGTATCTTTTAACAGACGAAATAGCGTTTCCTTCAATTGAAGAAACTTCCCCAGAAGGCATTTTGGCGATTGGTGGCGATTTACAGCCAGAACGATTGTTGCTTGCCTATAAAAACGGTATTTTTCCTTGGTATAGTGAGGATGAACCTATTATTTGGTGGTCACCCGATCCGAGAATGGTTTTATTTCCTGATGACTTGAAAGTATCGAAAAGTATGAAAAAATTGATACGCAGGGAAGCATTTACAGTAACTTATAATAAAGCATTCCGACATGTAATTCGCGCTTGTGCACTCATTGAACGTCCTGGGCAAGATGACACTTGGATTACTTCCGAAATGGAAGACGCGTACATCAAACTTCACGAAATGGGCTATGCTACTTCTGTTGAGGTTTGGCGAGATAACATGCTTGTTGGTGGCATTTATGGTATTAATTTAGGACACGTTTTTTGTGGAGAAAGCATGTTTAGTTTTGAAAGCAATGCCAGCAAATATGGTTTTATTTATTTGATAGAGAAATTAAAAGCAAATGGTTGTCAGTTGGTTGATTGTCAGATGTACACCAATCATTTGGCAAGTTTAGGCGCATACGAAGTGCCGCGGGAAGTATTTTTATCGTATTTGTAAAACCTGTGATTCATTGTATCGAGAACAGTTTTGATTGGAGAATCTTAGAAACTACAAATTCAAGATCACAGAAGTAAGTACAAACAAAATTTCTTGCGTGGTTTGGTTGTAATTTTCAAAACGATATTCCAAACCTGTTTGAAACTTTAAGCTTTCTGTCCATTGCCAACCAATTTGTGAAGTAAATCGCTGATCTATTTGCGGAGTAGCAGTTTTTACGATACTCAATAAGGATTCTGCATTGGCTACAAAATATGGTTCGCCAATATCCAATTTTTCACCTGAAAGCGGCAAATCAATGGTAAAACGATAGCGAAAGCGATGTATGGTATTGTTGGTTGTAATGCGTTGTTCACTTCGAAAACGATGTCCAAAGCGCACTATATTGGGTCTATATGCGTAATTATATTGTTGTGTGAGACGTAATTCGTTGCTTTTATCTTCAAAGTTTTCTCGGAAACGATACATAATTCCTCCACTGACACTATGATTTGAGTTAAAGCTATAGGTTGAAAAATGTACAAATTGAAGTTGTCGTGTTGTAAACTCAAATTCATCGTCGCGATAGACATAATTTCTAGTTACCGTAGAAAAATTTAGTTTATAACTGTCATTTACTTTATGATTTACAGCAAATGAAGGTTCAAAAAAAGTAGTAAAATCATTCTGTGAACACATCGAATACGAGCAGAGAAAGATCGCAAACGGAATAAAAAATTTAGTATAAAATGTGGTCATACGAAGATTGAATAATTGTTCTCTTTAACTCGAAGTCGCCATCTTTTGTAAAAGTAATTTCGATAAAATAACGCTTCTTTTTTGTTTTTACTTCTGCTATGATTTCATATGAAAACGGACTGTTTTTATCGTTAGAAAATGCATTGTTTATGGTATTTTCTGCATCAATTCTTGCGTTATTTTTATATTGACGTTGAATTTTTTTGAAGCGAAAAGAAGCATACGAATTGTACATATATTTCTTAATCATTTCAAGTGTTTTTGGCGGAATATGTTTTTGTTTTATAGTGATTTCTACATCTTCCAAAACACCATTTTTGCTAAACTCAATACTATATTTTCGTCCTTTATATTTTAGCTTCGTTTCATAGCTAATCTTCGTGCTATCTTGTTCTTTATAGTATTTTATTCGCTTTACTTTTTGAGGTAACGTTTTGTTTAGAAGTTCTAAAGCATTTTTAGGAAATAACTTCTTTTCAATGCGTTCTTCTTTTTCATGTTTAAATGAATTTTGTGCTGTACAGCAGAATGAAAAACATACAAATAATAAAAAGCACCAATATCTCATTACATATTTTTTATTTCTTCATATCGAAAACAACTAACAATATGATCATTGACCATTCCAGTAGCTTGCATAAATGCATACATCACAGTAGAACCTACAAATTTGAAACCTTGTTTTTTAAGTGCTTTGCTCATTTTATCTGAGATTTCAGTGGTTGCAGGAATATCTTTTTCGCTAACAAAAGCATTTTGAATCGGTTTTCCGTCAGTAAATTGCCAAATATATTCTGAAAAACTCCCAAATTCTTCTTGAATCTTTATAAAAGTTTGTGCGTTTGTGATCGTTGCCTTGATCTTAAGTTTATTTCGAATAATACCAGCATCTTCCAGTAAACTGAGATATTTTTCTTCGTCATAATTGGCAATCTTTTTATAATCGAAATTATCAAACGCTTTTCGGAAATTTTCACGTTTTCGTAAAATAGTAATCCAGCTCAAACCTGCTTGAAATGTTTCCAAAACTAAAAACTCAAAAAATGTTGCATCGTCATATACAGGAACGCCCCATTCTTCATCATGATATGCTACATACAAAGGATCATTTCCACACCAAGAACATCTTCTTTTTTCAGTAAAATTCATTTCTTTTAAATTTTAATTATTTCATGACAAACATCAGTTAGCATCACTGAATGGTTTTGTAAATTTACAACGCTTGTAACAAATGACAAAAGCGCATTGAAAATAAACAACGTAAGTTTTATAGAAAACTACGACTGAACTCGTGTAAAAAGCATAAAGATTATGACGGCAACAGATATACATATAAAAAACATTATAGGAGAAAGCTTAACAAAAGCAACTTCATATCAAGAATATAGAAACTTGGTGCAAAACTTAGTTGCAGAAGGCAAATCTACAGGTGAATTGCAAACAGACGCACTTTCAAACTATTCTATGTTGAATGATAAACGTATGAAACGTTTAGATAAAACTACAAAATTAACAGAACAAGCGATTGAAGATATTACATCGTATAATGGCGATGTTACGTGGTTAGTGTTGACTGAAAGTTGGTGTGGAGATGCAGCGCAAACAATGCCAGTAATTAATAAAGTTGCTGAATTGAATGATAATATTACTCTAAAAGTAGTATTGCGAGATGAGAACGAAGCATTGATGAACGAGTTTTTAACGAATGGAGGAAAATCTATTCCGAAGTTAATTGCTATTGATAATACTTCTGGAAATGTTATTGGAGATTGGGGACCGAGACCTTCTAAAGCAACGCAATTAGTAAATGATTATAAAGCTGAACATGGAAAACTAACTCCAGAATTTAAACAAGATTTACAAGTTTGGTACAATAAAGATAAAGGACAAAATACAGTAGCTGATTTACTAAAGTTAGTGTAGTTCTTATTGAATTAGCAGAATACAAATAGTATAAATACAAGGATTGGAATGTTATATTTCAATCCTTTCTTATTTTTGGGAATGTTGTACAGCAAAGTTTGAATTGAACTATTCAATACCTCTTAGGCTTTCTCCAAAAGCTTCAGGAGAAATAGCATTGTCAACATTAAAATTGCCAATTTTTGTACGACGTAAAGCGGAAAGATGCGCTCCAGAATTCAAAGCTTTTCCAAAATCATGTGCTAGTGATCGAATATAAGTTCCTTTGCTACAAACAACTCTAAAATCTATTTCAGGTAAAGCAATACGTGTAATTTCAAATTCATCAATCGTAATTTTTCTTGATGGAACTTCAACTTCTTCGCCTGCGCGTGCTAATTCATACAGACGTTTTCCATCTTTTTTTAGGGCAGAAAACACAGGTGGAACTTGATCAATTTCGCCTAAAAATTGTTGAGTCGTTTCATAAATCAACTCGTTGGTAATATGATCAATTGGAAATGTTTCGTTGATTTCGCTTTCCAAATCGTATGATGGAGTAGTGCCACCAACTGTTATGGTTCCTGTATATTCTTTAGCCTGACCTTGAAATTCTGAGATTTTCTTCGTGTTTTTTCCAACACAAATAATCAACAATCCTGTTGCTAAAGGATCAAGAGTTCCTGCATGACCAACTTTGAGTTTCTTGACTTTAAATGTTGACTTTAACGCCCATTTTACTTTATTTACAGCTTGAAATGAAGACCAAGTTAATGGTTTGTCTATTAATAAAGTTTGTCCAGTTTGGTATTCTTCGAGCGTTTTCATTTAGAAGTATTTTTGAAATCCTACGTAGCCAATTGCAATCAATCCGACAATTAAACAATAGATTGAAAAATAAGTAAGTTTACTTTTCTTTACCAAATTAATCATCCAAGTACAAGCAAAAAGTCCAGCAATAAAAGCGGCTAAAAATCCAGCAGAAAGCGGGATAATTTGATCATTGTCAAACGTAATTTTTCCACTAAAAATATCTTTAGCAATCTTCCCAAAAATTAATGGAACTACCATCAAAAACGAGAAGCGTGCTGCTTTAGTTTTATCGTTCCCAAGTAAAACGGATGTGGAAATTGTGGCTCCAGAACGTGAAATTCCTGGCAGCATGGCAATCGCTTGCGCAATTCCGATGACAATCGAATTTTTATAACTAACGTTTTTATCAGTATTTTTAGCTTTGTCAGCAAAATAAAGTAGTACTGCTGTTATGATAAGCATAAAACCTACAAGTACTATATTTCCTTTAAATAAAGCTTCTAATTGATCTTCAAAGAAAACACCAACAAGAACTGCAGGAATCATAGAAATAATCACTTTTACAGCAAATTTAGATTCTTCATTCCATTGAAATTGAAATATACCTTTGAGTAAGTCTAAAATATCTTTTCGGAAAATAACAATGGTACTTAATGCCGTAGCGAAATGTAGCACGACCGTCATCAGCATATTATCTTCGCCTTTGACTTCAACACCTAAAATAGCTTTTCCTAATTCAATATGGCCACTAGAAGAAACTGGTAGAAACTCCGTTAATCCTTGAATAATTCCAAGGATAATTGCATTAATTATTTCCATGAATTAGGAGTTCGGATTCAACAATATTGCATATACTTCAATAGCAAATCCTAGCATGACTACCATTGGTGCAATATGTATTCTTCGGGTACTGAAAATAGCTTCATTAAATACATTTGGATCATCGCTTCCGCCGCCAGACATTAAAATAAAACCTAAGGCGATCACAGCTAAGCCGATAAACATAAATACATAATTTTTCTTCCCAAAAACAAAACCTTGTTGTGGTTGAGGAGTATTTTTTTCTGCAGTATTGTTACTTTTTAACTTCTTGTTTTTCATGTACGCTCAAATTTACAAGTATCCACCGAAACATACATTCATGTTAAAAAGTACGTTTTAAAATTCGCTGTAAACAACGGTTGTACCTTTTTCCATTTTTGAAATATGCGGAACAATTCCATCAGGATTGACAATTGTCCATCGGTTAGGACAGTACAAAGTAACGGTTTTATTTAAAACTTTTGAACTTAATTGCTCTAAATTTATGCCTTTCTCTAAGCCGCGATTGATATAATAATAGTGACTATCGTTTTCCAATCGAATATGAATGTCGTTTGACGTTCCTTCTTCTATGGAAACAATCTTGCCAGAAATAAGTACACAATCATCCGATTTTACCTTGGTTGCAGGTTTGAATGAGTATGCTAAAAATACAACTAATGCTATGCCTAAAAATATAAATGTGAATCTTCTCATAATTATAATTTTTAAAAATTAAAATGTCTTTTCTTATCACGTAAATATTTTCATCATAAATTTTGTGGTTTGGATTTGATAGTATAAAGATAACTCAATAAACTCCTAATTATTTTATAATAAAGGGTTAAAGTGTGTTAATGTTTATAAGTGCTTAGTTTGATAAATGTAGTAGAGTACTACGTTTTAAAACCTTTTTTTAGCTTTCTAAATTGATGACAAAGTTTCTTTTTTCTACTTTAAGAAATGTAAGAATATGATCAGTTTAAACTTTAATAATACAACTGATCGGTACGCAAATTCAAGAAGCGTTGTGTAGCAAAGAAACTACTGATTAAAGTAATTAAAACACCAATTACTAAAATTCCAGCAAATACGGAACCGATTAACATTTTGTCATTGGCAAGTTGTAATTGTGGTAATGATTTGTTTACATAATACAATACGCCAGCCATTCCTGCTAATGCAAGAATTGCAGCAATCACGCCCATTTTTATACTATTCCAAATAAAAGGTCTGCGAATAAAACCTTTAGTAGCACCAACCATTTGCATCGTTTTGATGGTAAAACGTTTTGCATATACCGAAAGACGAATAGAACTATTTATTAATAATGCAGCAACAATAGCAAAGAAAATACAAGCAATCAAAATTCCGAGTCCAATGCGTTTAATATTAGCATTTAATTTAGACACTAAAGGTTTGTCGAACGAAACTTCTTCAACAAAATTCTTTTCTGAGATTTCAGCAGCAATAGCTTCTAATTTTTCCCCAGAAACAAATTGAGCATTTACATAAACATCCAATGAATTTAACAATGGATTTTCACCAAGATATTCTACAAAATCTTCTCCGATATCTGCTGTTAGGTTGGCTGCGGCGGTTTCCTTTGAAACAAACTCTGCAGATTTAGTATATTCGGCTAAAGCCAATGTTTTTTGTAATTGCTTAATTTCAACATCTTTAGCGCTATCTTTCAAATACACGGTTAAGGCAATCTTTTCCTTATAATAATCAGCTACCTTCTTTGTATTCAAAACCAACAAGCCTAGTATTCCAAGTAAAAAAAGCACCAAAGTAGTACTCAATACCACAGAAAAATAAGAAGAAATCAATCGTTTTTTTTGATACTTTTCAAAAGAAGAACTCATAAATAGTGCGTTAGACTGGTAAAATTAAAAAATTAAAAATAATAATGTTGAATTTTAGGTGTAAAACTGTTTTAGCGTAACGAATGAACTAATAGTTTCAATCTTTCATTTGATTTCGATAACACTTTTTAATGTTAAAAAAATAACATGTTGTTACAAAAATAGAGGCTATTCGTCGTTAATAAAAAAGCAACCAATGAAAGAATTCATAATCAAAACTGAAAACCTAAGCTTTTCTTATGCGAAAAATAGAAAAGATATTAAAAACTTATCTCTGAAAGTTCCAAAAGGAAGTATTTATGGTTTTTTAGGTCCAAATGGTTCAGGGAAAACAACAACGATTAGACTTCTATTGGGTCTTTTAAAGAAAAATGGAGGTGTCATAGAACTTTTTGATAAAACAATTGAAAAATCAAGAATAGAAAATTTAGGAAAAATTGGAGCGCTAATTGAAAACCCTTCTCTATACGGAAACCTAAATGCACTTGAAAACTTAAAAATAGCAGCTAATTATCGTGGAAATATTTCGAAAGAAAGAATTGAAGAAGTATTAGAAATTGTAAAGTTGTCGTATGCAAAACACAAAAAAGTGAAAGCATATTCGCTAGGAATGAAACAACGTTTAGGCTTAGCAATATCTTTATTAAGTGAACCTTCACTATTAATTCTTGATGAGCCTACAAACGGACTCGATCCAAAAGGGATTATAGAAATGCGAGAACTTATCAAAGAACTCAATCAAAATCATGGAACTACAATCTTTATCTCAAGTCACTTATTAAGTGAAATAGAAAAAACATGTACGCACGTAGGAATTATTAGAGAAGGTGAAATGCTATTTCAAGATACCGTAAACGCATTGCAAGAATCTCAAAACGACACTCTCAAAATAGAAATAGAAACAAACGACGTGCAAAAAGTAAAAGAAGTATTGTCAACACAGTCTCTTTCTTTTGAAGAAATCAATGATCATACAATTACTACCACAGTAAATCATAAAAAAGACATTACTACTGTTATTGATACAATTAGAAATCATCAAGCAGAAATCTACCAAATAAAAATAATGAACAACCTTGAAGAACTCTTCTTATCATTAACAGAAAACTAAAAACCATGAATGCAATTACATATTATACCTCAAGTATTAAAAACGAAACCATAAAACTAAAAAGAACCTTTGCATTATGGTTAGCAGTTATAAGCGCAATGTTTATTCCGATCATCTTTTTTCTATACTATATTTTAAAATCTGAAACACTGATTCCCGATGAAGGTGTAAATCCTTGGGATCGTTTTATCGCAGATCAAGTATTTGCTGCCGGACCTTTAATTCCGTTATTTACCGTGTTAATAACAAGTTTGATAATTCAATTAGAACATAAATCATCTGCAATAAAACATCTATTTGCGATGCCAATACCTAAATGGAGTGTTTACTTTGGAAAACTATCTATTGTAATAGGACTTATCATATTTACCTACAGTATGTTTTTTGTGTTAATAATCTTAAATGGTGTTATACAAGGCACAGTTCATGAAGAGCTTAACTTTTTGGCATTTTCACCAGATTATACAAAATTCATAAAACTACTTTTTAGATCGTGTATTGCAATTCTAGGAATAGTAGGAATACAATATTGGCTAAGCTTTAGAGTTAAAAACTTTATCATTCCACTAGGAATTGGAATGGTATTAGTAATGACAGGAATGATAATTTACCGTGCAGAAGAATCTTTATATTTTCCATACGCGTACAATATGCTTAGTCTATATCCAGTAGACAAAGACATAGAATCGTTATTGTGGTTTCCATCAGTTTCTTTCTACAGCTTAGGATATTTTGTGCTATTCTCAATACTAGGATATTTAGATATAAAACGTATGAATATCAAATAATACAATACCATATTTTAATTACATATTTGAAAGCTATATATCTAAAAAGCGTTACAAACAAATTGTGGCGCTTTTTTGTATTAGATTACTATACAACTGAGTAGGGTTTTTAATAGTGAATGCTTAAATTTGCGACTTCTAAAAATATAGTGATGAAGTACAATTTCAACGAAATTGAAGCCAAATGGCAAAAATATTGGGCAGAAAACGGAACGTTTCATGCAGAAAGTCAATCAGATAAACCAAAATATTATGTGCTCGACATGTTTCCTTATCCATCAGGAGCAGGATTACACGTTGGTCACCCATTAGGTTATATTGCTTCAGACATTTATGCACGTTACAAGCGTCATCAAGGATTCAATGTATTGCATCCACAAGGATATGATAGTTTTGGATTGCCAGCAGAGCAATATGCCATCCAAACGGGTCAGCATCCAGCAATTACTACAAAAACAAACATTGCGCGCTATCGTGAGCAATTAGACAAAATAGGATTTTCATTCGATTGGAGCAGAGAAGTACGTACGTCAGATCCTGCGTATTACAAATGGACACAATGGATTTTTATAGAGTTGTTTAACTCTTGGTACAATATTGAAACAAACAAAGCGGAACATATTGAAACGCTTGTCGCTACATTTGAAGCTGCTGGAAATGCAGATGTAAAAGCTGTTTGTGATGATGATATCGCTGTTTTCGCTGCCGCAGAATGGACAAACTACGATGCAAAAACGAAACAAGAAATATTACTAAAATACAGACTTACGTACTTGGCTGAAACGGAAGTAAATTGGTGTCCTGCTTTAGGAACTGTGTTGGCGAATGACGAAATCGTCAATGGAGTTTCAGAACGTGGTGGACATCCAGTTGTGCGTAAAAAAATGACACAATGGAGCATGCGAATCTCTGCGTATGCACAACGTTTGTTAGATGGTTTGAATACGATTGATTGGCCACAAGCATTAATGGACTCTCAAACACACTGGATTGGTCGCTCGAAAGGAGCAATGGTAACGTTTAAAGTAAATGGACACGATGCAAACATCGATGTTTTTACCACACGACCAGACACCATTTACGGAGTGAGTTTTATGACCTTAGCGCCAGAACATGATCTAGTAGCTAAAATCACAACAGAAGATCAAAAAGAAGCAGTTCAAGCCTATGTTGAAGCAACTTCCAAACGTAGCGAACGCGAACGTATGGCAGATGTAAAAACCATTTCAGGAGTATTTACAGGCGCATATGCGTTACATCCATTTACAGGAGAAAAAGTGCAAATCTGGATTGGAGATTATGTATTAGCAAGTTACGGAACAGGTGCGGTTATGGCAGTTCCATGTGGAGATCAACGTGATTATGATTTTGCAAAACATTTTGATTTAGAAATTCCAAACATCTTTGAAAACGTAGACATTTCAGAAGAAGCATATGGCGAAAAAGAAGGTGTAAAAATTGCAAATTCTGATTTCCTAAATGGTTTAACGTACAAAAAGGCGATGAAAACCGTGATTTACGAAATGGAAAAACGCGGTATTGGAACAGGAAAAATCAATTATCGTTTGCGTGATGCAGTATTCTCGCGCCAGCGTTATTGGGGAGAACCATTTCCAGTATATTATGTTGACGGAATGCCACAAATGATTGATGTAAAACATTTACCAATCTCATTGCCAGAAGTAGAAAAATATTTACCTACCGAAACAGGCGAGCCACCATTAGGAAATGCTGAAGTTTGGGCTTGGGATACCAATACAAATACTGTCGTTGACAATGATAAAATTGACAACGAAACTATATTTCCATTAGAATTAAACACCATGCCAGGTTGGGCAGGAAGTTCTTGGTATTTCTTCCGTTACATGGAAAAAGCAGATCGAGAAAGTGATTTTGCTAGTGAGGAAGCTTTAAAATACTGGGAAAATGTAGATTTATATATTGGTGGAAGTGAGCATGCTACAGGTCACTTGCTATACGCACGTTTCTGGACAAAATTCTTAAAAGACAGAGGTTTTGTTGGTGTTGATGAGCCGTTCAAAAAGTTGATTAACCAAGGGATGATTTTAGGAACGAGTGCTTTAGTGTATAGAATCACGGGGACAAATACATATGTTTCTAAAGGATTAAAAGATGCTCATGAAGTAGATGAAATTCGTGTAGATGTAAATATGATCAATACATCAGATGAATTAGATATAAATGATTTAAAAGCTTGGCAACCGCAATTTAAAGATGCTGAATTTATCTTAGAAGACAATAAATATATTGTAGGTCGTGAAGTTGAAAAAATGTCAAAACGTTGGTACAACGTCGTAAACCCAGACGATATCTGTGAAGAATATGGAGCCGACAGTTTGCGTTTGTTTGAAATGTTCTTAGGTCCATTAGAACAAGCAAAACCATGGAATACGGCAGGAATTTCAGGAGTTTTTGGATTCCTAAAGAAATTATGGAAGTTGTATGTTGGTGAAGAAGGAGTTTCAAAAGTAACAGACGCTACTCCAACGAAAGATAATTTAAAAACATTACACAAAACGATCAAAAAGGTTCAGGAAGACATTGAAAACTTCTCGTTCAATACATCAGTTAGTACGTTTATGATTTGTGTGAATGAATTAACACAACAAAAATGTAGTAGCAAAGAAATTCTTGAGCCGTTAACAATCTTAATTTCACCATATGCGCCGCACATTGCAGAAGAATTATGGGAGCGTTTAGGAAATGAAGGCTCTATCGCAACAGCGAAATTTCCAACATTTGAACCAAAACATTTGGTAGAAAGTTCTAAGGAATATCCTGTGTCTTTTAATGGTAAAATGCGCTTCAAAAAAGAATTATCATTAGATTTATCGAAAGAAGAAATAGAAAAAATAATTCTTGAAGACGAACGTACACAAGCACAACTTAATGGAAGAACTCCGAAAAATGTAATTGTAGTTCCAGGAAAAATCATTAATATAGTAGGATAATATCATACGTAAAAGACTGAATATGAAAAAACTCGTTTTTTTAATTGCATTAATTTGTATGTCTTCTTGTATTGCACAAAAAAAGCAAGTCAAGGAACGTTCAGGGAAAAATGCAGAAAACAAAAAGTTCCCAACAGAATATGCTTTTCCTAAAGAATATGTTGGGACATACGCTGGAAACTTAAATATTGCAGATGCTTCTGGCGTATTGCAAAATGTACCAATGGAACTGGTTATTGCACCAACTGAAGATCCAAAAAAGTTTTCATATACAATGTCATACTTGGTTTCCAATAAAAAAGATAAGCGTAAGTATACTCTAATTGTGGTAGACCCTGCTAAAGGATTATATGATTTAGATGAAAATAACGGAGTTGTACTTAGAGCAAATTACATTCGTCAAACATTGTTTAGTACGTTTGAAGTAAACAATAGAATACTTAACAGTAGCGTAGAATTTAAAAATGACGGACGTATACTTTTCAATATCATTGTGACTGAAAAAGTAGATTCTAGACAAACAGGTGGAGAAAAATTAGCTGTCACAAGTTATACTACTGCTGTGATTCAAAAAGCAGCCTTACGTAAGGTAGAGCGTGACTAAAAGCAAATACAAACAAAACTTTATATAAAATAAACCTCGTCTATTTGGCGAGGTTTTTGTATTTTTTATCGTAAAGTCAAACAAATAAACATTGTAGTTTCTGGTTTTAACCTATAATAATTACCTTTTGAAATAGTAAAATAAGAATGCTATTTTATTTAAATAATTAAAATTAAAAAATATGTTTTCAAGTGGATATATGCTCTTGGCGGGCGCAATTATGTTGGTAAGTATGTTTGTGAGTAATAAACTCAAAAGCAAGTTCGCACACTATTCAAAACTACAATTACGAAACGGATTAAGTGGTGCGGAAATCGCAGAAAAAATGCTAGCAGATCATGGAATTAGAGATGTAGAAGTAATTCATGTAAAAGGAATGCTCACAGATCATTATAATCCGATGAAAAAAACAGTAAACCTAAGTGAAGGTGTTTTTAGTCAACGAAATGCTGCTGCGGCTGCTGTAGCTGCTCATGAAGTTGGACATGCTATTCAACATGCTAAAGGTTATAAATGGTTACAAATGCGCTCAAAATTAGTCCCTATAGTAAGTATTGCTTCTAAGTTTTCTCAATGGGTAATTTATGGAGGAATTGCATTAATGGCAGGACAAGGAGCTGGTTTAGGACAAAATATTTTAATTATTGGACTGATTATGTTTGCAACAGGAACACTATTCAGTTTTATAACACTGCCTGTAGAATATGACGCAAGCAACAGAGCTTTAAAGTGGCTTAGAGATAAGAATATGGTGTCGCAAGAAGAATTTGCAGGTTCGCAAGATGCTTTAAAATGGGCAGCAAGAACGTATGTAGTAGCTGCACTTGGTTCATTGGCAACCTTGTTATATTTTCTGAAGTATTTAAATCGCGGTAGAAGAAACTAGAAAAAGAAAACCGAATGCTATATAACATTCGGCTTTTTTATGTTTTGTAAGAGATGTTTCTTGGTAACTTACAGTATAAAACGCTGAGTAAATCTACATACTATACTTTAATCTGGCGATCAATTTGCTGATTTAAAGAAATAAATGTTTCTGTTCGTGAAACACCTTCTATTGCTTGTATTTTGTGATTTAAAATATGCATTAAATGTTCGTTGTCTTTACAAAGAATCTTAATTAACAAAGACCAATTTCCTGTTGTGTAGTGACTTTCCATTACTTCTGGAATTTCTTGTAATTCTTTCACAGCAGAAGGGTTTCGCATGGCTTTATCTAAATACACACCAATAAATGCCATGGTTTTATATCCTAATACTTTTGGGTTGATGACAAATTTAGAACCAACAATTAACTTTGCGTCTTCCAATTTTCGAAGTCTCTGATGTACGGCTGCACCAGAAATGCCAATACCACGAGCAATACTCAAAATAGGTGTTCGAGCATCGTTCATTAAGGCGCGAAGAATCTCCTTGTCAATACCATCAATCTCTATTTGCTCATTAATCACTTTCATAAACTAATTATTTATAGAATGAAAGTCAAAATTAGCAGTTTTAACTCAAACTTTATTTAAAAAATAAAAATTTAAGAGAATTTGATAGTTTTTTTATGAAAATAACAAAAAAATGAAATTTTAAATTTTAATAACGTAACAAAGCGTCACATCGAGTGAATTTCAAATAAGAAATTTGTATCGAGATGTACTTGGTTTTTGAAAATTTAATAACAAATAATTATCAATCAAAAATCTTTACATATTCGCAGGATCATATCCAAAATATGGAACTTCTACTTCGTGAAAAGCAATACCATATTCTTGTAATTCTTCTAAAATAGGTGTGTACACTTCTTTAGTAATTGGTAATTGAACTCCAGGCGTAGAAATTTCACCATTTAAAATCTTTAAAGCTGCGATTGCAACAGGTAATCCTACAGTTTTTGCCATTGCAGTATAGGTTTGATCTTCACCAAGAATTACCATTTTTGACTCTATTTGATGTTTTTCTCCATCTTTTTCATAGCCAAACTTATGATACATCACGATCATATCTTTGTCTTCTGGTGCAAGCGTCCAACTATCCATTAAGATTTTTTGTAGAATTTGTGCTGGAGTTGCATTCTCTAATTCTACTTTTTTATTTGGGTTAAAAAGATCTAATTCCAATAATTTTTCCCAAAGTGTATCATCTTGATCAATTTTCAGATTATGACGCATCTTTAATTCCACAGAATCTGTTGGACTGTATGGTAAAAATGAATTCACAAAATCACGATAACTCATTTCTGCTGAATTTTCAATAGTATAGCTGTCGTCTGTCATTCCTAAAATTACAAACATTTGCCAAGCTCTAGAAAATCCGACTCTTCTTATTGTTCCGCGATATAAAGTTAAAATATCATCCAATCCGTATACACTTCTGTACTTTAAAGAATCACGATTTGCATACGCTTCAAACTTTCCGTAACCTTCTACATTTAAAAACTCAGTTCGGCGAAACAAGCGATTATAAGGAATATATTTATAAGTTCCTTCCTGAATAAATTTTGCTGTTCCACCTTGTCCTGCTAATACCACATTTCTAGGATTCCAAGTAAATTTGTAATTCCATAAATTGGTATCGCTTTCAGGAGCGACCAATCCACCAGTAAATGATTCAAACAAGATCATTTCTCCTTCATTATCACGAATACGGTCTATCACTTCCATAGCGCTCATATGATCGATTCCTGGATCTACTCCAATCTCATTCATAAAAACCAATCCTTTTTCCTTTACAGCATCGTCTAAAGCTTGCATTTCTTTACTGATATACGAAGCCGTAACCATATTTTTACCAAAATGCACACAATCTTTTGCAACTTCAATATGAAAACGTGCTGGTAGCATAGAAATTACAATCGCCGCTTTCTCGATGGCTGCTTTTCTATTCTCTTCATTAAAAACATCTAAAAAAATAGCAGAAGCGTTTTCATGGTCTCCAACAAGTTTTTGGGCATTTTTAATATTGATATCTCCAACAGTTACATGTAAATTTTCAGTATGACTTTTATCTAAAAAATATTTTATGAGGTAAGAAGCAGATTTTCCTGCGCCGATAATTAAAATGTTTCGCATAATGGGTTTTGTTGCGTAATTTTGTAATAAGACAAATATAACACGAATGTAGTAAATTGTTACATTTATAAAAATTACTTCACGATTTTATGAGAAAAAAAATTTTAATCACAGGAGCTATCTTAGGTTGTTTGGCTGTAATTCTTGGTGCTTTTGGCGCGCATGGACTAAAAAAAATATTAACTCTAGATCAAATTGCTTCTTTTGAAACTGGTGTTCGATATCAAATGTATCACTCGTTATTGTTGCTATTTGTTGGAGCTACAGCGTTTATTTCGCCCAAAATGCAAAAATTAATATATGTATTTATTTTATGGGGAATTATATTATTTTCGGGTTCTATCTATTTATTGGCAACTAATGATAGTACAGCGTTCGATTTTAAAACGATTGGTTTTATAACACCTATTGGTGGAACTTTGCTAATCATAGGATGGATTATTCTTATTGTAAGTTTTTTTAAGCTTAAAATGGATAAAATCAGTTAAAAAAGGATAATCTATAAAAATATTTATACTTTTGCTCTTTACAAAAAACACAACAAGAGTTAAAAGTTATGACGAATAACACCTTCTCAACGAAAACGATTTCGTTAAATCAATACGGAATCAAAAATGCGAAAGCGCATTATCAACTTTCCTCAGATGAACTTCATGAAGAAACTATAAACAAAGGGCAAGGAATTGAAACTTCTTTTGGAGCTATCACTGTAAATACAGGAGAGTTTACTGGAAGATCGCCAAAAGACCGCTTTATAGTAAAAGATAGTATAACAGAAGATAAAGTTTGGTGGGGAGACATCAATATTCCTTTTGAATTTGATGCTTTCGATACATTATATGATAAAGTTGTTGATTATTTATCAGAAAAAGAAGTATACGTACGTGATGCATATGCTTGTGCTGATGAAAATTACAAGTTAAATATTCGTGTAGTAAATGAATATCCTTGGAGTAATATGTTTGCGCACAATATGTTTTTACGACCAACGGAAGCAGAACTAGAAGGTTTTGAAGAAGAATGGCTCATTGTAAATGCACCAGGATTTATGGCAGATCCAGCAGTTGATGGAACACGCCAACACAATTTTGCGATTTTAAACTTTGAAAAGAAAATTGCCTTAATTGGTGGAACTGGTTATACAGGAGAAATCAAAAAAGGAATTTTCTCAGCGTTAAACTTTATATTACCTGTATTTAAAAATACATTACCAATGCACTGTAGTGCAAATGTTGGTAAAGCAGGAGATACAGCAATTTTCTTCGGATTATCAGGAACAGGAAAAACTACTTTGTCAGCAGATCCAGAACGTAAGTTAATTGGTGATGACGAACATGGTTGGACGAATGAAAATACAGTTTTTAACTTTGAAGGTGGTTGTTACGCAAAAGCCATTGATCTAAGTGAAGAAAAAGAACCAGAAATCTATCACGCTATCAAAAAAGGAGCAATTCTTGAAAATGTAGTGTTAGACGAAAACAAAAATGTAGATTTTACAGATACTTCTATCACGCAAAATACACGTGTAAGCTATCCAATTTATCATATTGAAAATATTCAAGTGCCATCAATAGGAAAAAATCCTAAAAACATATTTTTCCTAACAGCAGATGCATTTGGTGTATTGCCTCCAATTTCAAAATTAACACCGGGGCAAGCAGCATATCATTTCATCTCTGGTTATACAGCCAAAGTTGCCGGAACAGAAGCAGGAATTGATGAGCCATTGCCAAGTTTTTCAGCTTGTTTTGGAGCGCCTTTCATGCCATTACATCCAACAAAGTATGCAGAAATGCTAAGTAAAAAGATGCAAGAAGCTGGTGTAAATGTATGGTTAGTGAATACAGGATGGACTGGCGGACCTTACGGAACAGGAAGTCGTATGAAATTAAAGTATACGCGTGCAATGATTAGCGCTGCTCTAGAAGGTAAGTTAAATGATGTAGAGTATCAAGTACATCCAATTTTCGGATTGGCTATGCCTAAAGATTGTCCAAATGTACCAAACGAGGTTTTAAATCCAATAGATACATGGGAAAATAAGGATGCCTACAATACGAAAGCTGCAGAATTATCAAATTCATTTAAGAAAAACTTTTCTCAGTTTGAAGACTATGCAAACGAAGAAATCATGGCTGGTGGTCCAATAGGCTAACAGTAAAAAATACTATAACCAACCCAAAATAAAAAGCGTATATCTATTGTAGGTATACGCTTTTTTAATGCCAAGTGTTAGTTGTTTGAGAGCAAATTAAAATGCTAGAAATAGATGTTTCAATCAAATTTCATTAATGCTCAATTTGATAACTTTAATAAAAGATCACAATGGAGTTAAAACGAAAAAAAGCGTGATCAATTAAGAACACGCTTTTAAAATATCTATATACTAAAGTAATTATTTCTTATTCACTTCATCAATATATTTAGCTAATGCCATTGTCATTGACGGAGTTTCTGGTGTTGGAGCTTTGATATCAACTCTCAATCCAGCTTCTGTAGTTGCTTTTACAGTTGTATTTCCAAAAACGGCTATACGCGTGTCATTTTGCTCAAAGTCTGGGAAATTGGCTAATAACGACTTTATTCCAGAAGGACTGAAGAATACTAAGATGTCATAATACACATCACGTAAGTCAGATAAGTCACTCACAACAGTTTTATAAAATACACCGCGTTCCCAATTGACATTCAATGAATTCAATGTTTCTGGAACTGCTTTTTTAAGTGCATCAGAAGATGGAAGTAAGAATGTCTCATCTTTATACTTTTTGATAAGTGGAGATAATTCTTGGAAAGTACGTTTTCCTACATAAATTTTACGTTTTCTGTACACTACATACTTCTGTAAATAATATGCTACAGCTTCTGATTGGCAGAAATACTTCATCGTATCAGGAACTTTAAAGCGCATTTCTTCTGCTACTCTAAAGAAATGATCAACAGCATTTCTACTAGTCAAGATAATCGCAGTAAACTTTGTTAAATCTACCTTTTGATGTCTTACGTCTCTTGCACTTACACCTTCAACGTGTATGAACGGCCTGAAATCGATTTTTACCTTTTGCTTATCAATAAGCCTAGAATAAGGTGAATTCTCAATTTTTGGTTCCGGTTGAGAAACTAAAATAGTTTTTACTTTCATAAACCTATTATATTTTATGTCGCGTTATTCAATTAAAAATTTATAGATAACTAAATAAGGGGCAATTTCAAGTGCGCAAAGATACAAAATAAAATAAAACAACTTGCTGATAATCAATTTTTGATAATTTTTCAGTAGAAAAATTAATACAATGAGGTTATAGATGATGAATACAGAAAATACTGAGAAAAATACAAACTTGTTGTTATAATCGTAGTAAACAAGCATCAAGTTGATCGGAATGAGAATTAATCCAAATAGGTTCCGCGCGTTGATTTTATGAAAATTATAAATATTTAAATAGGGCTCAATATCTAAAATAACAGCGATTATTTTTTCAATAATATATTTTATAATGATAAAAAACATCATAAATGAGATGATTTTTACAAAAAGGAATGGTGCCGTTTGTAAATGTGGGCGGAAAAAAGTAGCGGCAACATATCCAAATATGGAAAACGAAATAACTTGAACAAGAAATAGCAAAGAAGTAAATCCGTTGATTGTGTTTTCTTGTTTTGCTTCAAACCGATTTTGATACTTATTTGAAAATAGAAATACTAGAAACAAGCTAAACTGTTTTCTAAAAATAAAACGTGTGACCACCAATAAGCACAACATTGTCACAAATAATAGCGTGAGCCAATCTTTAGAAATAACAGTTCTTTCAAAGGTTTCTAACATTTGGTAAAATTAACAAGTATGTTAAATAATACATAAAAATTTAGCACAAAATACGATCCCTATTCACAGAAGGTATAATTTGTTTACTTTTGTTCGCATAATTTTAGAAAATGTCAGACGCAATTGTTGTCATACCAACGTATAATGAAATTGAAAATATAGAAGCAATCATTGATGCGGTTTTTGCACAAGAGAAAGCTTTTCATGTTTTGATTGTAGATGACAATTCTCCCGACGGAACACATAAAAAAGTTATTGAACTTCAAGAAAAATATCCTACGAAACTTTTTCTTGAAACTCGAAAAGCCAAAACAGGTTTAGGAACAGCGTATATTCACGGTTTTAGATGGGCTTTGCAGCGAGATTATGAGTATATTTTTGAAATGGATGCAGATTTCTCGCACAATCCAAAAGATTTAATGCGTTTGCTAGCTGCTTGCCAAGAAGAAGGCGCTGATGTGGCAATAGGTTCTCGGTATGTAAAAGGCGTAAATGTGGTCAATTGGCCTATGAATCGAGTGTTGATGTCTTATTTTGCATCAAAATACGTACGATTCATTACTGGAATTCCAATTCATGATACGACTGCAGGATTTATCTGTTACCGTAAAAAAGTATTAGAAACTATTGGTTTGGATAATATTCGCTTTGTCGGATATGCTTTTCAGATAGAACTCAAATTTAAAGCATGGAAATTAGGTTTCAATATCAAAGAAGTTTCTGTTATTTTTACCGATAGAACCAAAGGAGAATCCAAAATGGACAGTTCTATATTTTCAGAAGCAGTTTTCGGAATTATCAAGATGAAAATCCGAAGCATGTTTTCTCGAAAATAAAGTTTTAACTATGAATTTTTCATAAAGATCTCTTGAATTTGTTTTGAGACACTAGAATAAAACACAACACAATGCATAAAATACTACTAAAAAACGCACAACTCGTTAGTGAAGTCGAAGTAAAAACGACTGATATTTTAATTGAAGGTGAACGAATTGCTAAAATTGGAACGAACCTCTCTGAAGAAGCCGATGAAGTAATTGATGTTGCAGGAAAACATGTTTTTCCAGGAGTCATTGATGATCAAGTACATTTTAGAGAGCCAGGATTAACGCATAAAGCAAATATTGCTACAGAATCAAGAGCCGCAATTGCTGGTGGAATTACTTCTTTTGTAGAAATGCCTAACACAAATCCGCAGACAACGACAGTTGCTAAAATGCAGGAAAAACTAGACATTGCAAAAGAAACAGCGTATGCCAACTATTCGTTTATGTTTGGTGGTACGAATGATAATTTAGATGAAATCTTAAAAGTAGATCCGACACAAGTAGCTGGATTAAAACTATTTTTAGGTTCGTCTACAGGAAATATGTTAGTAGATGACGCAGCAGTATTAGAAAAAATATTTTCAAGTACCAACATGGTCATTTCTGTACATTGTGAAGATGAAGCAACAATTCGAAAGAATTTAGCAGCATACAAAGACAAATTCGGAGACGACATTCCAATTGAGTATCATCCAATTATTAGAAGCGAAGATGCATGTTATATATCATCTTCTCGCGCTATAGAGTTGGCAAAGAAAACGGGCGCACGTTTGCATGTATTTCATTTATCAACAGGAAAAGAAACTGCATTGTTTGACAATTCAATTCCTTTAGAAGAAAAGAAAATCACAGCAGAAGTATGTGTACATCATTTATGGTTCTCTGATGAAGATTACAAGAAAAAAGGAACGCATATCAAATGGAATCCTGCGGTAAAAACAGCAAGCGATAGAGATCAATTATGGGAAGCTTTATTGGATGATCGTATTGATGTGATTGCAACCGATCATGCGCCACATACCTTAGAAGAAAAAAGTAATCCATATACAAAAGCACCTTCTGGCGGACCATTAGTACAACATGCATTAAATGCAATGATTCAGGCACATAAACGAGGAAAAATTTCTCTAGAGAAGATTGCTCAAAAAATGTGTCACAATCCAGCACGATTATTTCAAGTAAAAGACAGAGGTTTTGTTAAAGAAGGTTTTTATGCAGATTTAGTAGTGATCGATTTAGAAAAATCTTATGAAGTTTCTAAAGACAATGTATTATATAAATGTGGTTGGTCACCGTTTGAAGGAACAACTTTTGATTCGACCATAACACATACATTTGTCAATGGAAATTTAGCGTACGCAGAAGGAACAATTTCTGAAAAGCGTCACGTAAAACAATTAGAATTCAATAGATAAGAAAAGCAGTTTGATTGATATTATTTTGATCATAAAAAATGCCAGCTGACTATTGATAAATTAATAAAAATAAACAGATGAAAAAATACTTAGCGTGCATGTTAATTGTCGTATTGGCAACAGTTTCTTGTAGAGAAGAAGTTGTGTCTAAGCCAGATAATTTATTATCTAAGGAAAAAATGGCAGCTATTTTATACGATATTACTTTGATTAACTCTATTAAAGGTGTTAATAAAAAGAAATTGGAAGACAACAATATGCATTTAGATTCTTATTTGTACGTAAAACATCAAACGGATAGCTTACAGTTTGCATCGAGTAATAATTATTATGCTGTACATCCTATGAAATATGATGAGATTTATGCAATGGTACAAGCGCGATTAGCAAAAGAACGAAAAACTGTTGGAGAAGATTTAAAAGCGGAACAAGCACGTAGAGATTCTATTCAAAAAGTAAATAAAGAAGAACGAAAAAAGAAAATTGATACTGCAGCAAGGGCAAAGCTTTTGCAGCCTGTTAAAAAGAGATAAAGTATATATTCAAACAAAAAGTCCTTGTAATCAAGGACTTTTTTTATGTCTTTATCTAAATCGATTTATGCTTTATAACGTTCAGTGACGCGCTCAATAGTTTCTTCCAAAGGTATAAAGGTAAAATTGAGTGCTTTTTGAATTTTACCACTATCAAAAAATGATTGTGATTGTATTGATTTTGCGGTCAATCGTGTTAACTTTCTTCGTTTTCCAGTAAAAAGTTGTCGCCACCAATCCATTCGCCAAGCAATTCTTAATAAAAATGGACTTGCTTCTTTTTGAGGCGCTTTTACGTTTAATGCGTTTGCGGTTGTTTGTGTGAATTTTTTCAGCGACCAGTTTTCGGCAACTAAAATAAAACGCTCGTTTTTAATGTCGCTATTCATGAGTTGAATCATTACGGAAACAACATCTTTTACGTCTACATAGCTCAGAATTCCACTGGTGTAATATTTTAAACCTTTATCAACAGTTCTGATCAGTGAGCCGCTTCCTGTTCGCCAAAATCCAGCACCTAAAATAATAGCAGGATTTACGATGACAATATCTAAACCTTCTTGCGAACCGCGCCAGACTTCCATTTCAGAACCATATTTAGAAATGGCATACACATTATTATCGGCTTCAGGATTCCAGTGTGTTTCTTCGGTAATAGGAACTGTCGGATCTTCATTTTCGCCAACTGCGGCTATCGAACTTACAAAGCAGAGTTTTTTGATGCCATTAGAAATACACAAATTCACAATGTTGGCAGTTCCTTCAATATTCACTTTTCGAAGTGTTTCAAAATCTTTCGGATCAAAGGAAATTAATGCAGCCACATGATATACATGCGTGATTTCAGGAAATACAGCTTCCAAGGATGGAATATCAATTACATCAGCTTTGTGCCAATCAATCTTATCAAAAAAAGAAATAGGTTCCTCAAAATAATATGCAAATACGTTTTTAACAGCTTCCAACTTGTCAACTGTTCTGTAAATAGCTTTAATTTTTGTTTCTGTTTTAGCTAAATATGCCAATAAATGCGCGCCAACCAATCCAGTTCCACCTGTAACTAATATCATGCTACTAAAATAAACTTTTTTCTTTTCACTTTTATATCTTTGCGAAGCTTTAAAAAGAATATACAAATGAATAGCAATTTAGTAGAAGAATTACGTTGGAGAGGAATGATACACGATATCATGCCAGGAACAGAAGAACAATTGAATAAGGAAATGACGACTGCGTATATTGGATTTGATCCTACATCAGATTCATTACACATTGGAAGTTTAGTGCCTATTATTTTGTTGATGCATTTATATAAGTCTGGACATAAGCCAATTGCTTTGGTTGGTGGCGCAACAGGAATGATTGGTGATCCTTCAGGGAAGTCAGATGAGCGTAATTTATTGACAGAAGATATTTTGAATCATAATGTAGCAGGAATCAAACGTGTATTGTCTCGCTTTTTAGATTTTGGTGGAAGTGAAGCAAATGCGCCAATTTTAGTGAACAATTACGATTGGATGAAGAATTTTTCTTTTATCGATTTTGCACGTGATGTTGGAAAACGAATTACGGTAAATTACATGATGGCGAAAGATTCTGTAAAAAAACGTGTTTCTACAGAAGGCGCAGGAATGTCTTTTACAGAGTTTACATACCAATTGATTCAAGGATACGATTTTTACCATTTACACAAAGAACACAATTGCTTGTTACAAATGGGCGGATCAGATCAATGGGGAAATATTACCACTGGAACTGAATTGGTGCGTAGAATGAACACTGAAGAAGGTGCCAAAGCGTACGCAATGACATGCCCTTTAATTACAAAGGCTGATGGAACGAAGTTTGGAAAAACAGCTGGCGGAAATGTGTGGTTAGATGCAGATAAAACGTCTGTATATCGTTTTTACCAATTTTGGTTCAATGCTACGGATGTAGATGCTGAAAAGTACATTAAAATCTTTACCTTTTTAGATAAAGAAACGATTGATCAGTTAATTGCAGCACATGCAGAAGCTCCACATACACGAACATTGCAAAAACGTTTAGCAAAGGAAGTAACTACGCTTGTACATGGAGAAGAAGCTTTAGAAAATGCCTTAAAAGCAACAAATATTTTATTTGGAAAATCTACTGCAGAAGATTTTAAACAATTAGATGAGCAAACATTATTAGATGTTTTTGAAGGTGTTCCGCAAGCGGAAATTGATCGTGCTGATATTGAGGAAGGTTTGGATATGATTGCAGCTTTATCTGCAAAAACAAGCTTCTTAAATTCTAATGGAGATGCAAGAAGAGCTTTGAAAGAGAATTCTGTGGCAGTAAATAAAACGAAAGTGAAAGAAGATTATAAAATCACAACTGCTGATTTGATCAATGATAAATTTGTAACCATTCAACGCGGAAGGAAAAAGAATTTCTTGTTGATAGTGAAGTAGGTCGCCTTTGTTTATTAGATATAAATATTATAATGTCCCAATAAAAGATTTTATTGGGATATTTTTTTGTGATTTAAGTGTAACGATTTTTAGAAAAATGTTGTGAAGATCACCTACGATTGCTCGTAATTTTTTCACTTAGCTTTTCAAAGTATACTTTTTGTAATTTGCTCCAAAGTCCAGAGGTCATTTTTGATTTGTAAGTAATGCCAGTTTTACGGTCTACGATATAGAATTTTTTTACTCTTCGTCTTTTTTCAAAGGAAGGAGAATTAAAGTCAGGGACGGTATAATGAATATAATCAAATTTAAAAATGTATCTATATTTGGAGATATCTCTATATGTTTCGTTTTTAGTAAACTCTTCTTCTGTTAAGAATATGTAATCATCTTTGTAAAATTTCTTCGCATTCTTTTTTAAATAACGATTGTATGATCTGTGATACAGAAAGAAAATCATAGTTGTATTTTCTTTTCCCAGATCAGGTGGAATTGCACCATTTTCTTCTGTAATGGATTTTCTGGCTTTTGCTTTCACAAGAACTCCGCATGAATTCATTAAAAAAGAAGTCGTTACGAGCGTTAATAATAGTATTGTTTTAAAAGATTTCATGTATAAATTATTTTGGACAAAGGAAATAACTTTTACATATATCATAACGACACTTTTATTGCGTATTTATAAACCATCAACAAAAACAATTCGTAACTAAGATTGTGCTGTATTTTCTTCAGTAGTGAATCCAAACAACAAATGGTATAAGAAGATGTTAAACAATTTCATAGAACATTTTTTTATTTCCCCTAATTCATTTCATTTTTTCCTCAATTCATTTTATAGCTATTTCAAAAACTGCATTGTCAAGATACTTTTGGAGTGTTATTAATATTGAATTACGATAATTATGAAAACCATTACAACACTTTTAATCATTTTGATTTGTTCGATTAGTTTTGGACAAAATTTTACAGGCAAAATAATTGACCAACAAAACCTACCTATTTCATTTGCTAACATTGTAGTAAAAGATAAAGCCGATAATTCACTAATTACAGGTGTCATTTCTGATGAAAACGGGGAATTTTCTATAAGTACAAAAAAGGAAAATGTGTATTTAGAAATTAGTTTTGTCGGATTTAACACTAAAAAGATATATCCAACTCAACCAAATATCGGAACCATCGTTTTAGAGGAAGATGGACAGCAATTACAAGAAGTAGTGATTACAGCTCGTAAAAAACTCATTCAACAAAAGGTAGATAGATTAATTTTTAATGTAGAAAATACAGTTGCAGGTACTGGTGGAACCGCAATTGATGCGCTAAAAGCGACACCAAGTGTAAATGTAGATACAGACAAGTTGGCCATTGTAGGAAAAGGAAATGTGCGTGTAATGGTTAATGATCGAATGATACAATTATCAGGAAATGAATTAAACGCTTATTTGAGTACGATCGCATCTGATGATATTAAAAATATTGAAGTGATTACAACACCTCCATCAAAATATGACGCAGAAGGGAATAGCGGACTTATTAATATTGTACTAAAAAAGTCAAAAGAAAATAGCTGGAATAATCAATTCAGAACTTCTTATACGCAAGCCACATATTCATTGTTTAATTTTGGAAATACATTTAACTATAACAAAGATAACCTAAGTGTCATTGCTTCTTTAAATGGAACTAAAGGACATTCAGCACAATTTAATGAATTTGATATTATTTATCCATCTGCTTCAACTGCAACAAATCTTGATATGAAAAATAAAGAAAACTTGATTTCAGGAAGGTTAGGAGTAGACTATAATGTAACAAATAACGCTACTGTTGGAATTTTATATTCAGGTTCGTTTGAAGATAAAGGTATCGCTGATGGTGGAGTAACACGAATAAATGATGGTAATGGGACGTTTACTGTTAATGAAGGGAACGCTGAAACCACAAGAGAAAATCACTCGATAAATGCACATTACATTCAAAAACTAGATACGCTTGGTAGAAAATTATCTGTAGATGTTGATTATTTTAATTTTAATAATTCTTCCAATAGGAATTTTAGCAGTGAACAATTTATTACAAACCAAAGTTATTTTGAGGCGGAAAATAGCACGAATCAAAAGATTAAAAATTACAGTGCAAAAATCGATGTGGAACATCCAAGCAATTGGGCAAACTTCTCTTACGGAGTAAAAACTACATTGACAAAAACAGATAGTGATGTAGCGTTTTATAATAGGACTACAGGAACACCAATTTTTGACCCAACACAGAGTAATACCTTTATGTATTCTGAAAATATTAATGCAATATATGCAGACATGTCCAAGCCATTAGGCGAAAAATGGCAAACAAAAATTGGAGTTCGTTTTGAAAACACACGTACAAAAGGAGTTTCAGAAACAAACAATCAAACGGATGTCAATACGTATAACAAACTATTTCCATCTGTGTTTTTAGGGTATAACCCAAGCAGGGAAAATATGTTTAATTTGAGTTATAGTAGAAGAATTCAGCGACCTAGTTTTGAACGCTTAAATCCGTTCCGTTTTTACATCAATTCAATTTCGTATCAAGAAGGAAATCCGTTTTTAAAGCCGCAAATTTCTGACAATTTAGAGTTACAACACATTTACAAAGGAAAGCTCATCAGTAAAGCATTTGTAAGTTATGTAGATGATGGATATTTCAACATTATTAAAGCAGAAGATGGCGCACAACAACGCATCGTAGTAACATTTGATAATTTTTATACTGCTTACAATTACGGATTGACAGAAACTTTTCTATACAATCCAACGAAATGGTGGAATACAACAACGCAAGCAACTTTGTCAAAAATGGACACACGCTATAAAGATGGATTTAATTTAGATGCTGAGTTGTTAAGCAAATGGAACTTTCAATTTTATAACCGAAATGTATTCCAATTAAACGAAGCAAAAACTGTGCAAGCAGAAGCAACTTTTATATATGCGTCGCCACAAAAATTGATGTACTTTTCAGTGTCAGAAATGGTGAATCTTGATTTAGGATTAAAGTTTTCATTACTAGATAAAAAACTAAACTGCGCAGTAGCTATAAACGATATATTTAGGCGAAAAGCAACAAGTGTAAACACCAAAACAAATGGAATAGATCAAACTTACTATAACTATTTTGATACGAGAAGCGTGAAAGTTAGCTTAAACTATAGCTTCGGTAACAAAAAAATAAAAGTGAAGCAACGTAATTCTGGAAACGAATCAGAACAAAACAGAGCAAAACAATAACCAACATACAATAAGGCTGTTTAAAGTATTTGATACTTTAAGCAGTTTTATTATAAACGAAAGATGTATTTTGTAAACCTAAAATCATAAAGAAGTGAAGATTTTCAATCAAAAAATAAGTCTAAAACATGTTTTAGTTGTATTGGCATTATTGTTTATAAGTAATGGTGTTAAAATTTTTATTTTCTACTATGTTAGAATCAAAGGAGATATTGATTTTTATGATTATTACCATCATATCACTATTTTATTATTTTCGATAATTTCATTTATCTCAGTATTTGTCTCTTGGAAACTCGTGAATAGAATAGATACTTCAAGAACAATTTTAAAATTTATAAAAGTCTATATTTTATCTTTTATATTATTTAACAGCGTTGGAATTGTTATCGATTATACGCTTTGGATGACATTTAATGGAGATTCGTATGATTATGCAGCTAGATTTTTTAATATGCTAACAATTACGATTTTCTTTAGTGATGTTTTTGCGCTTACTTCTGCATTTTTATATTTCAGGCAATCACAAAAGGCAATGTTAGAATTAGAACAAACTGAAAAAGAAAAAACAACCTTACAATCGCAAATATTACAAAAGAATCTAGAGCCACATTTTTTATTCAATAATTTGAGTGTTTTATCAGGTTTGGCAAAAAAGAATCCTGAACAAATGGAAGATTTTATTGATGATTTTTCAGATGTATATCGTTACTACTTAAAGCACGGAAAAAAGCAATTAGCTGAGTTGAAAGATGAATTGTCATTCTTGAAAAATTATATGAATTTAATGGGAAAACGCTTCGGAAACACGTATCAAATTGAAAATAGTATAGAAAATACAGCCGGATTTATCATTCCGTGTTCATTACAATTGTGTGTGGAAAATGCAATAAAACATAATAAAGGAAGTGAAGGAAATCCGTTGTTGATTTCGCTTTCGCGGAAAGAGGATACAATTGTGATACAAAACAAACTAAACAAAGTAGATTTTACACTCGGAACAGGCACGGGAAATGAGTATCTGAAACGTCAATATCAAATCAATTTTAATAAGGATGTCATTTTTACGGAAACTGACACTGAATTTATTGTTGAAATCCCGTTAATCTCTAAAATATGAAAGTATTAATCATAGAAGACGAAGCTATCAATGTTGAAATCATTTCAGACCATGTGCTGCGATACAACGACAAAGTCGAGATAGTAGCTTCATTACAAAGCAAAGAAGAAGTTGAAAAATGGTATGAAACCAATGAACAAGTTGATTTGGTATTTTCTGATATTGAATTGCTAGATGGAAACGTATTTTCTTTATTGAAAACCAATATTATAAAATCTCCAATTATTTTTACAACTGCTTATAATACTTTTTATCAAGATGCTTTCGATGTAAACGGAATTGCTTATTTACTAAAACCCATCAGCTATAACAAGTTCTTGAAAGCAATGGAAAAGTTTGAAAATTTACAAAACAAAGAGCTTGATTGGAAGAAAATATCAGAGACCATTCACGGATTAAATAAAGATTACAAAGAGCGAATCATCATAAAAACCAAAACAGAGATAAAAATTCTAAGTACAAAAAATACGGTAGCAATTTTATCTAATTCTGGAAAATGTATCGCGATTGATGAAAATGGAAAAGAAAATGAATTTCGCCATAAGTTATCTGATTTAATAAAGGAGTTAAACCCAAAAGAGTTTTTTCAAATTAATCGTGGTGAAATAGTGAATATTAACTTCATCGAAAAAATTGAACCTTACTTTGGAGACAGATTGGCAATTTCCATCAAAAACTACAAACAACATTTAATTACAAGTGCGTCTACAACAAGCGAATTTAGAAAATGGATTGAGTAAAAAAACTTGTAGATCTAGTGTTTGTGTTGCACTTTCTCTTCAGTTGAATTTTCTTTGAATTACAGATTTTTTTAAAAAAAGAACCCTGAATATGCTGTAGTAGGAGCCATGTTCAGGGTTTTGAATTTATTAAATAACTAAACTAATATAAGATGTTAATCTCTATAGTTTGTTCGTGTAATTGCTAGAAACCTTTCAGTGTAGGTGTTAAAAAACCATTAAATTACAGCCTCTTATGTCTGAATGATCAAAACGACCGAGAATTTCGAAGGTATTATCTGTATATACTTTTCCCAAATCTTGTGTGGCAATAAAAGCACATGAGTTGATATTTGCCAAATCAATGACATTGATGCCGCCAGATTTTCCTTTGGGTTGAAGTGTTAATGCATCTTCAGGATCGCGGGTGAAGATTTTCATCCAAGGTGGCGTTTTAAAAATTCCATCGCCATTAGAATATCCTTGCGAAAGCAATTCGGTCATTCCGTATTCCGAATGAATTTTGTTTACGCCAAAACCTTTACAAAGTTGTTGATGGAGTTCTGCGCGAATCATTTCTTTTCTGCGACCTTTCATGCCGCCAGTTTCCATAATAATTGTATGTTTCAGTTGAAACTGTGTCGTTTCAATCAAATCTAACAAAGCAAATGAAACACCGATCAGTAATACTTTTTGTCCTTCTTGATCGAGTTTTGTGAGTTTTTCTGTGAGTCCTTTTAAATCATCTAAATAGAAACCACTTTCAGCATGTTTACTGCGTTTGATGAGGTCGTTTGCCATGTAGACTAATGACGAGTCTTTTCGTTCTAAATAGTTTGGTAAAAGCGCTAAAACGACATATTCTTCGATGTTTCCATAGAAATATTCGAATCCTTTTCGGTAGCTTTCCTCGTAGATAGCTATATCTGTAACAAGGTGTTTGCTTGGCGTACTTCCTGTAGTTCCTGAACTTGTAAATGTTTCCTGAACAGAATGATGGTTAGAAACTATTTCGTGTGATTTGAAAAACTGAATTGGAAGAAATGGAATGTCTTCAATCTTTGTAATTTCGCTAGGATGTACATAAAGTAAGTCGCAAAAAGATCTATAGGTACGATTATTTTCAAATTGATGCTGAAATGTTTGAAACGTTACAGCTTCGAAAGAAGCTTCGTCTTGTATATTGAAAATAGCGTTGGGATTCATGATTGTCTACTGAGAGGACAAAAGTAACTAAAATAAAGGAAAATCAGGGTTGCTTTTGTTTTACAATGTACTTGATGTGATTTTTTCAAGTTTATCTTTTGATAAGAGTTCACATTCAAATTTACTCCAGATAACATCAGGCTTCATGTATGCTTTCGTACTATCTGTTTTATATCCAACATAACCAATCATCCAGTCTTTATTTGCGTATAAATGTGGTTCATATACTTTAAATTTAAAAATTAGAAAAGTTGTTCCATTTTGTAATTCAACTGTTTCTTTGTATGTTATTTCGTTTGGAAAACTGTCAAAATCATCATGCATGTCTAACCGGTTCGCCAAATAACTTTCCGAGGATTTTTCAAGGGTTAATAACGCTTTTGGAAAGGCGTTAATTTTATTAAATTTTTCTAAAGCCTCATATACTAAAGTTCGATGTTCTAAACTTTCCGCATACTTTTTTAGTATAGCTACTTTAGGATTATTTCCTTTTTTTAGTTGTGTGTAAATAGCTCTGATTTTGTCAAACTTTAAATCGTCTCCTGTCAACTTAGCGATGCGTTTTCTGTTGAAAACTGTGCGGATCACAATAAAATACACAGATACGATTAGGATAATTCCAATAAGTAATTGTACTATTTCCATAACGCTTCCTGAGTCTTCCATCTATCTGTAGATTTTTAAATTAGAGATATTTTTAAATATAAAAAAAGCATCTTGAAAACTCAAGATGCTTTTAGTATGTTTTGTATTTGGTAACTTACTTAATTACTAATTTCTTAGTTGCAGATTTACCATTTTCTGTAATTTTAACTACATATACTCCTGATTGTAAACCAGAAACATCTAATCTGTTTGTGATTGTAGTATTGATTACTTGTTTTCCGATAATGCTATATACTTGTACATCTTTCGTGTTGTTTGAAGCAGATGTAATTGTTACTGTAGTTCCATTTACTGGGTTTGGATACATGCTGAAAGCAGAAGTGCTAAATTCTTCAGTGCTTAATGCATCTTCAATGTCGCTAGCGTATCTTGGTAATACTTGACGTGTTCCGTTAAATTCTCCACCTAAACCAATAATGTTAGAAGGCATTGTAGGAATCATTTCTCCAATAATATCTTCATCTCCGAAAGAAACTCTACAAACTGTCATATCAGTTCCACCGTTTACAGTAACATCATAGTTTGTGTTATCTGCAAACATTCCAGTGTCAGCGAAGTTTACGTCTAACAATCTGATTAATCTACTTTCGTAGTTTTCACCATTCATTAATAAGTCAGAAACTGTTACATCAATTGGAGTAATCATGTTTCCAGTTGAAGAAGCACCAGCTACATTTTGAGAAGGTACAAACTGAAGAACACCACTAAATTGAGATAACTGTCCTTGTAAACCAATAATTCCATCTCCAATGTTTAAAGGAGCGCTTAATGTTCCAGCAGTGTCATCAATTAAGATTCCTGCATTAGCATCTTGAATGTATTTTTGATTTCTTGTTCCTTCCGTTACGATGTAAGAGATTAATGCTTCACCTGTTAATTCGTAGAATTCACCAATAGTTCCAGCACGTAAGTCAGTAATGTTAGCTACTTGTGTAATACTTCCAACAGAGAAAGAAACCATTTTAGTATCAACTACTACGTTGTTTTCGTATAACTCAACTGTTACATCATACATTCCACCATCCATAGTAGGAATTGCGTAAGGACTTGAAACATCAACATCAGCTGGGTTCATGTTTACAGTAACATTTACATAGTTGTTAGCCATCATTAAGTCAACATTTTGAGTTACATACTCAAGGTCAACACTTGTAGTACCAGGTCCGAATGAGTTACCATCAGTTGGTGCAGTAATTGTAAGTGTTGGTACTGTAACTACTTGCTCAGTTACTGTATAGTCATCAATGTATATTACTGACATGTTTCCTGCAGCAGCCCAATTTGAAGAGATATCGTAGAAACGAAGTCCAAGATCAATTGTTCCAGTTGTAGTAGCAGAATACTCATATGTAAGTTCTTGCCAAGCGTTTAAGTTATCAGGATCTGAATATCCTTGGTATCCGTCAACAAATAGACGTGCTCTTGCTCCATTATCAGCTTGGTAAACCCATACGCTAACATCATATGTTTTTCCAGCTTCAACATTTACTGTTTGTCTGAAATCAGTATTACCTTGTGTTTGTGTAGTTACTGTGAACTTTGCAGAACTTGTTCCTCCATTAACAATTGTAGTTTCTTCTTCTACAGTTGTTCCAGCTTCACTTGTCCAGGTATCTAAAACGCCTCCTGTCCAACTTTCAAAATCTCCATTTGTTACAATTTGTCCGAAAGACAAAGAAGAAATTAACAATGCAACTAATAATAAGTAATTTTTGTTCATACGTTATATTTTAACTTTTATAATAATATATGGTGCAAATATACAAAAGAAGTCGAATTAGCGAAGTGTACTTACGTATTTACACGTTGTTTTAACCATTTGATAACAAAAGTATTAATCTAATAGACATAAAAAAACGCCTTCAGATGAAGGCGTTTTTTTACATGTATTTTTTTTGGAATTAGTTTCCTACAGTCCAACCTGCTCCCCAAGTAGCATAATCAGTTCCTGTTCCGTTTCCGTCTCCTGCAATTAAGTCAGCTTCTGTAAACATAACTCCTGTATCATTTTTAACTTTTAAAGTGATGTCAGTAAATAAGATGTCAGTTACTTGTGTGTCACCGTCAACAACTCCAGCTCCAGTTGGGCTATCAGTTGAATTTCCATCTAAGTCAAATCCTTCACCATATCCTTCTAAGACAACGTTGTTAAATATAGCTCTTGTTCCAGCTCTTAAACGAATCGCTTCACTACTTGTTCCTGATCCTAAACCTACAATGGTAAGGTTGTTTACTGTTGGTGCAGAGAAGAAAATTGGGTTTGAGTTGTTTCCGATATCTGTGTTGAAACCATCAGCTTCAATTCCTTTATCATGATCAGCTCCGTGTTGTACGTATGCGTTTGTGATCGTTCCAGTGTATCCTTCTGTCCAGTCGATAGAATCATCTTGAGCATTTACAACAGAAATGTAATCAGCATTTACAGTTCCACCAAAGAATTCAAATCCATCATCTTTTCCTTCAAATACTTGAACGTATTCTACAGTTGTTCCGTTTCCAACTCCGTAGAAAGAGATTCCATTATTTTCTGATTGACCATCAGCAGATCCACCAGAATATTGTACACGTACATAACGTAATGTTCCAGAGTTGTCAGTAGTATCAGTTCCACCGTAAGGTAAACTAGCGATTTCAGAAGTTGCAGTTGCAGTTCCAGATACAGAGTTGATTGGTGCATCACCTAAGATGATTAATCCTCCCCAATCTCCAGCAGCTGGTGCAGAAGCGTTTGATGTGAATACGATTGGGCAATCAGCAGTTCCTTGTGCATCGATAGTAGCTCCTTGAGAGATAGCAATGTATACATCAGATCCAGCAGCTAATGCTTCAATTGTCATACATGGAGGAATTGTTAATGTAGTTCCAGATGCCATGATTAATGACCCATTTACAACATAGCTGTTGTTTGCATCTAAAGTTAAATCTTCAGTATATGTTCCTGATAAGAAGATAGTTTCTCCACCTGTGTTTCCTCCACCAGTAGTATTGTTATTTGTAACACTGTTATCAGTGATATTGATGTCAGCAGTGTCATCTGATGCACATGAAGTTAAAGCTAAAGCTCCTAAAAGTGCAAGTCCAAATATTAAGCGATTTTTCATTGTGTTTGTGTTTTAATTGTAATTTCTTAATTGTGTTTGTTAGAATTTATATTTTAATTGTATTCCTATGTTTCTTCCTCTATCAAATCCAGAAACACCTTTTCCGTTTGTTGATGTTACTAAAACGTCTCCTCCGCTAGTTTCACGAACGAATTTGATATCTGGATTTAAGATGTTTTTCACACTAAAATTGATTTCAAACTTATCTGTGATTTTATTTTTTAAGATGAAATCTAGTGTTGGTACAGCTTTTTCAATGATGTTTCCTAACTGACCAGAACCTAAAGCGTCAATTCTGTCTGAGAAATAAGAGAATACTAAGTTTCCTGTTGGCTTGTAGCTTCCAAATGTAGGTGAGTAACTTACATCAGCATTTACAATAATTGGAGAAGCTCCTTGTAATTCTTCTTTGTCATTTCTGAAATTTACACTGTATGTTCCTTGAATTACATCAAATAAATCTTGTTCAGTGTGCATTAATGTTGTGTTGAATCCGGCAGAAAGTAATGTTTCCTCATCTTCATTTTGTAATAAGTTTTTTCTAAACTCTACTTCAACTCCAAATACTCTAGCTTCTTCACCTGTTCTGAAGTAACGTTGTGTTCCTGTAGCATCAAAAGCAACTACTCGGTTTACAGGATCTGAGATTTGTTTCGCGAAAGCTGATACTGAGAAGATTTCTCCTTTTCCATAAAACCATTCGTATTTTAAATCAAAGTTGATGACGTTTGAGTATGATACATCACTTACGTTTATAAAATTAGGATTACTTGATCCTAATAAATCAGGGTTACCACCAATTCTGTTCGTTACATCGATGTATACAAATGGTGCAGTTTCTTTAAATTCTGGTAATGAAACTGTTCTACTTGCAGAAAAACGTAAGTTTTGCTCTTCTGTTAATGCATATTTAATGTTTATACTAGGTAAAATGAAGTTTTCATAAGCACTTGCACTCGCGTTTCCATTGTTTCCTAAGTTGATTACGTCATAGTTAATACTTTGATCAAAAGATTCAACTCTAACGCCAGGAACGATTAACCATTTTCCAGCTTTTATTTCAGCATCAACATATCCTGCAAATAAATCTAAGTTTCCTTTATATGTGTTTTCTGCCGATCCAGGTCTGTTTGTGTTGCTTAATCCTGGAAATGTATTGATGACTTTGATTTCGTAAATTCCACCAGAAGTTAAGTTTAAGTTTGCAGGTGTAAATATGTTATTTAAGTTATTTACGTCAGTAATCGCAAAATCTGAATCGATAATATCATAACCATAACGAATATTTTCAAAGTTACGTTCTTTGCTTCTTGCGTTGTAACCAAAGTTCATTTTGAAGTTTTCGTTTGCTTCGTATTTTAGGTTCAAACGACCGTTAAATTCTGTGTCGTCAATGTCTTGGAAATAACGCTGATTGTCATAATCTACGTTACTAAAGAATGTTGGATTTGTTGTAGGATCATTATCCAACGCAAACTGATAGTTTTCAATACTAATACGCTTACGATCTGGTTGCTTAGCGTATACTACATTGTATCCAGCTGCCCAATCTAATTCAAATTTTCCTGATTTATGATTACCGATCAACTGATTAACATATACTTGGTTTTGATCAAACTGTGCATTCATTTGATAAAAACCTTCGTCTGTATTTAAAATAGCATCTCTGTTTCTACCTTTTCCGTCGATACCAAAATATCCAACTTCGTTTGTAGAACTGTTGATGAATAACGAATTGAATTTTAATTTATTCTTATCGTCAATTTTATAATTTACAGTTCCCATAGCAGTCGTTGTTGTACTATACTCAAACTCTTCTGCATCTTGGAATGCTTTCTTTTCTACGGTAGTAAAGTCGGTTGCTTCACCTCTTCTGTATTCGTATCCGTTCTCGAAAGAAACTGTTCCGAAAAGACTCAAACGAGAACCGTTTTCAAAGTCATATGATTTTCCTCCAGAAACTCCAAAGTTTACATTTATTGGAGCACTTACATCTTCTGGGTCAACTCCGTGAGATAAAATAACAGCGAATGGATTTTGATTGTGTCTTGCATAATCTCCAAAGAATCCAGAGCCTTCACTTACTACGAAGTCTTCTCCAATAGCATTCGTATTTACACTAGTTCCAGCAAATGCTTCTAAGTATCCTTTTCCTTTGTAGTCTTTTGAATTAATATTTACATTACCAGCAGCGAAGTCACCATATTGTTTAGAAGAATACGCTTTACTGATTGATACATTTTCAATAACATCAGAAGCAAATAAGCTTAACTCAATATTCTTTTTGTTAATATCATTTGAAGGTAATGGCAATCCGTTGAAAGTTGTGTTTAAGTAACGATCACCCAATCCACGTACATATACATTACTAGAACCTTCTTGTTTTGAGACTCCAGAAATCTTTGTTACGGCACCAGCAGCATCACTTACTCCTTTTCTGGCAAGTTCTTCAGCACCAATAATTTGTACAATATCTTTTGATTTCTTTTGCTCTAATAGCGTAGCTGCTTCAGATACTTTACGAGTTGTAGCTGTTATAATTACTTGATCTAAAGCTGCAGCATTAACAGACATAATTACATCAACATTTGTAATTTTCCCTGCATTTACAACTACATTTTCTATTTCTTGTGTCTTATATCCTACGAAACTAAATACCAATGTATAAGTTCCAGGAGCAACATCTTGAAGTTGATACAATCCATCTAAATCTGAAGTTGTTCCTTTAGAAGAACCTTTTATTGTAATATTAACAAAAGGAAGTGGATCATTATTAGTTTCTTTATCTTGCACTTTTCCAACAATAGAGCCGTTTTGTGCAAATCCTATTATAAAGGTAAAGAATAGGAGAATCGTAAGTGTAATTTTTTGTCTCATTTAGTTTTTATTTCACAGCGCAAAGAAATGAGCAACGTGTAAAGATGGCGTTACTTGCAGGTTAAAACTTTGTAATATGTATGTTAGCTTAATGTTATGATATTAAAAGAGTGTTAACAGCTTTCAATATTTAATTTTATCTTTACTTTTGTTGAGAAGTACATAATATAGTTATTGTATAAAAACAACAAAATCAACTACTTAAACTAATACGACACACGAATGAAAAAAAAGGACATAAAAATATTACTTGTTGATGATGAGCCAGATATCCTAGAAATTGTAGGTTATAATTTATCGTCAGAAGGATATCAATTGAGTACAGCAGCGAATGGAGTAGAAGCAATTGCAAAAGCAAAGAAAGTGAAGCCGCATTTAATTATTATGGATGTGATGATGCCAGAAATGGACGGAATTGAAGCTTGTGAAACTATTCGTAAGGATAATAATTTAGCAAATACCATCATTACATTTTTAACTGCTAGAGGAGAAGATTATTCACAAGTAGCTGGTTTTGATGCTGGAGCAGACGATTATATTACAAAGCCAATCAAACCAAAAGTATTGGTAAGTAAGGTGAAAGCATTGCTTCGAAGATTAAAGAAAGACGAAGAAAATGCACAAATTGTAACCGTTGGAAATATTGTCATCAATAGAGAAGAGTACAAAATTGAAAAAGAAGGTCAAGAAATAATTTTACCAAGAAAAGAATTTGAGTTATTATCATTATTAGCTTCTCGTCCAGGAAAAGTATTTAAAAGAGAAGAAATTTTAGATAAAGTTTGGGGAAATGAAGTCATTGTTGGTGGACGAACTATTGATGTACATATTCGTAAACTCAGAGAAAAAATTGGAGAAAATCATTTCAAAACAGTAAAAGGAGTAGGTTATAAGTACGTTCAATAAATCCATGACAAGAAAACTCAAAAAATCGTATCGTTTTGCGCTTCGATCGTCGTTGTACATTACTTTATTTGCAACCACGATTCTGACGGCATTGCTGTACTTTTTTGGGATTAAAAACGTACTAGTTCCCATATTATTCTTTGCACTCTGCTTTACGTTTTGTTTCTTTATTTTACAATTTCGCGTAGAGCGATTTATCTACCGAAGGGTAAAAAAAATATACGATGATGTAACGTTGTTGGATGTGAGTGATTTTCATAATTACCCTATCACAACCGACATGGCAACACTTACTAAAGAAATTGAAAAGTTTGCTACCAATAAGAAACTCGAAATTGAAACCTTAAAGATTCGAGAGAATTACCGAAAAGAGTTTATTGGAAATGTTTCGCACGAATTAAAAACACCATTATTTACTGTGCAAGGTTATATTTTAACCTTGCTTGACGGTGCTATGGATGATAAAGCTATTCGTAAAAAATATCTAAATAGAGCTGGAAAAGGCGTAGAAAGACTTATTTATATTGTGAAAGATTTGGATATGATTACCAAATTGGAAGCAGGTGATTTAAACCTCGATACTGAGGAGTTTGATATTATTGAATTGGTGCAAAGTGTATTCGATTTGTTGGAAATGAAAGCGGCTAAAAAGCGTATTTCATTGGCTTTTGATATGAATTACTCAAAACCAATTATCGTAAAAGCAGACAAAGAACGTATTCAGCAAGTACTGACAAATTTGATTGTAAACTCTATCAAATACGGACGTGAAAACGGAACGACAGAAATTAGTGTTGAAAACCTCATTAGAAATAAAGTAATTGTGCGTGTTACCGATAATGGAGAGGGAATAGAAGCTGAAGATATTCCACGTTTATTTGAGCGTTTCTATCGTGTGGATAAAAGTCGTGCGCGTAAAGAAGGTGGCTCTGGGTTAGGACTTTCTATTGTAAAACATATTATTGAAGCGCACAATGAACGTATATATGTAGAAAGTGAATACGATGTAGGTTCAGAGTTTTCATTTACCTTGGAAAAGGTGGAATAAAGCTGCATAATCTTCTTTATAATTAAACTGACTCAAGCCTTTAAAATCCTTAACTCGTTCTAATTGATCAATAGTAAATTTCTCTTGAGTTGCGGTTGGAACTAATTGTTGTTTTTGTAAACGTTTGGCTAAATATTCTTGTTCAAATTGTCCTGGAGTTGGAATAAAAAAGGCTTTTTTATTCAGCTTTGCCAAATCCATTACGGTTGTATATCCTGAACGACTCAATACCAAAGCACTTTCGTTAAATGCTCTTTCGAGTTCGTCACTTTGCATAAAATTTACTACTTCGCAGTTTAAAAATTGAAAATGTTCCTGTTTGGCTTCAATCTTACCACGTACAAACAATACTTTACCTTCAAAATGTTTTACTTCTTCAAACAATTTTTCTTCTAGCATGGTACGTTGCGGTTCTGGACCAGATAAAATCACCATTAAATCGTACACAAGAGGCAATTCTTTAGCTTCCAATCTGCTCAAAGGTCCAATATATTGTAATGGCAAAGCATGATTTTTTAGATGCCCTAATTTTCCAGAAAGATTAGGTTTTCCAGCCACATCAGGAACCCAACATTGATCAAACTTTTTTATAATGATTTGATGAATTTTACTGCTAAACCAAGTAGTTGTACCACTCAATACATTCAATTGATGCGTAATAAAAACTGAAGGTACTTTTTTACTATACACGCCAAGTCTATTGTCTGAGATAATTCCGCAAAAATCACGTGACTTTACCAACTTCTTAATGATTTTCTTCTCTTTCGCAATAGCTTTTAGCATTTTAGGAGAATCTTTCAACATTTTAAGTTTAAAATTCTTGCCCTTTTTTGCATATTCTATCTGATAATCTGGAAGTGTAACCGTTTCTAGTTCAGGAAATTCTTTCTGTAATAATTGTAAAGCAATTCCATCTGAAGCGATTACTGGTGTAAAACTTTCAGCCAATAAAGCTTTAATAATAGGAATGCATCGTGTGGCATGACCTAAACCCCAATTTAATGGAGCGACAAGAACGGTTTTTGAATTCTTCATAAAATCAAAGATAAGAATATTAAAAGGTCTATAAGTTTTCCTTAGTTTTGTCAAAATATTAAGAAAACATTGTGGGAAGTAAAAACAAACTAAAACGCTTTAGAGAAAACGATACGTTTTCAAATGTAATACAACCAACGCGCGAAGAAATCGTAACCGCTCAATTTCCATACAAAGGAAAGTGGAACAGTGATTTCTTTAAAAATGATGCGCCAATTGTGTTGGAATTAGGTTGTGGGAAAGGAGAATACAGTGTCGCATTGGCGAAAAAATTTCCAAATAAAAATTTCATCGGTATAGATATTAAAGGAGCGCGTTTTTGGAGAGGAGCAAAAACTGCTATCGAAGAAAATTTGAATAATGTTGCTTTTATCAGAACTCAAATAGAATTGATTGAAGGTTTATTTGAAGAAAATGAAGTTTCTGAAATATGGATAACCTTTCCTGATCCGCAGATAAAATACAAACGTACCAAACACAGAATGACCAATGAAGCGTTCTTAGCTCGCTATAAAAAAATATTAAATGCAGAAGGAACTGTACATTTAAAAACCGACAGTGAATTTATGCATGGATATACCTTAGGTCTTTTACATGGCGCGGGACACGAGGTTTTATATGCTAATCATGATGTGTATAAAAATGAAGGTAGTCCAGAGGAAGTTACTGAAATACAGACGTTTTATGAGTCGCAATATTTGGAAGTAAACAAACCAATTACTTATATTCACTTCAAAATCAAGTAATGACCGATCTCATTATTCTCTTTTTTGTTACATTTTCTGCAGCACTCTTAGGTGTTGTTCCGCCGGGTTTAATAAACATAACGGCGGCTAAGATAAGTACACAAAAAGGAAAATTGAACGGTGTTATTTTTGCTATTGGCGCTTCGCTAGTAGTATTGCTTCAGGCTTTTGTTGCGGTTATGATTTCTAAATATTTATATCATAATCAACAAATAATAGATGTGCTCTTAAAAGTAGCTTTAGTTATTTTTGGACTCTTAGGAATTTACTTCTTTATCATCGCTAGAAAGAAAAAGGAAAAGCGAATCCGCATGGTAAAAGTCAGCAAAAAAGGAAGTTTTTTTAAAGGAATCTTCTTAGCAATGTTGAATGTATTACCAATTCCATACTTTGCAGGATTAAATGCTTTGTGGAGAGTTTCTGGTTTAATGGAATTCAGTACGTTAGATATTGCTGTATTTATATTTGCTGCTGGCTTAGGAACGTTTTCTATGTTATATATGTATGTGTTTTACTTTGATAAATCACAATCACAATCGGGTCAGTTTTCAAAATATTCAGACTATATATTGAGTATATTAATGTTAGTTTTAGTAATTATTACACTCATTCGTATATTTTATAATCAAGAAACTGTTGTATGAAACCAGAAAATCAAAACTTCTTTGAGCGCGTGTACGAGGTTGCTCGCTTAATTCCATATGGAAGAGTAACAAGTTATGGTGCGATTGCCAAATATTTAGGAGCCGCTAGAAGTGCTAGAATGGTAGGCTGGGCAATGAATGGTTCTGGGAAATATGAAGATGTGCATGCACATAGAGTAGTAAACAGAAAAGGATTATTAACAGGAAAACACCATTTTCAAGGAACAAACTTAATGCAACAACTCTTAGAAAGCGAAGGTGTAGAAGTTATTGATAATCAAATTCAAAACCTCGATAAGTATTTTTGGGATCCTAGTAAAGAATTATAAACCCCATAAAAGCTTTTCTCCTAAAAAAGCAATTACAGGGTTTCATCTACACAATTAAATTAATATTATTAATCTGTAAGATCGTCTATTTTACACTCATTTCCAGGTTGAGAGATAAGAACACCAAAGGTATCTCCATTATTATTAGTTGTTGGATACTGATTAGGATCATGTGTTCCTGTTGAGTTACTTGTTGTAGTAGGATCTCCTGTTTTACAGGTTTTTGAAGTTCCGCCGCCGCCAATAACACTATCACCGCCAACAATTGTATGCATATTCTTAAGAGAAACGATACTTACTTTGTTTAAATTTAATTTTCTTTTCTTTTTCATTTGTTTTTTTATTTAAGGGATTTGCAATAAGACAAGCTAGCATTGTCATTTAAGTTCAATAAGCAGAATACAGTTTATTTTTAGGAATCAAATCTTAACCGCCTAATGTATTATCAGTATTACAATTTGTATCCGCACCACTTAAAAGTGGGTCTGGTGCTTCAGAAAATGTATTACTTGTGGCTTGGTATTGTCCAGGGTCATGTGTTCCTGTTGAGTTACCTGTTGTAGTATCTATGTTTCCTGTTTCGCTATCAGATTTTGTGTCGCAAACACCACCTGCAGCTTGCGAATTATTACCACCAAAAATAGTGTGTAAGTTTTTAATCGATACAATACTTACTTTGTTTAAATTTAGTTTTCTGTGTTTTTTCATTTTAATTTTTATTTAAGGGATTTCTACTCAGCAAACATAGACTGTTTTTTAAGCTTTACAAAGAGAAGTCAGTCTATTTTCATGAATTTACGCCGCTTCAACTGCTTGATTTTCCAGCATTTTTATAAAATAAGACGGGTATATACCATTTATCTTTTTAAATGCTTTTGAAAATACTTCTGGCGACTTATAACCTACTTCTTGTGCTATAGATCTTATAGTAAATGCTCTGAATTTACGATCTTCTCTTAGTCGTTTTGTAGCGTAATCGATTCGTAATTCAGCAATATATTCAGGGAATTTTTTCTGTTTATAATTGTTGATGATGATAGATACATATGAAGAATTTGTATTCATCTTTTTTGCTAGCCATGCAATCGTATAATTTTCATTTAAGAATAATTCTTTACGTTCAATTGCTTCTAGTTTTTCTAAAAGTTTTTGTGCTTTATCTTCAGGAATTAACTTTTTACGTTCAATTTTAGGAGTCTTTATTTTTGGTATAATTACTTTTTCTTCCTCTTTATATTCGTCTATTTTTTTTAACAAGGCTTCAAATTTTCTTTTATTATCTCGAGCTCTATGCCTAAAAAATAAAAAGGATACTAAGATAACAATACTCAATAGTAAGATGATAATTTTTGTATTTGATAATGTTGCTTCTTTATGTTCAATCTCTTTTTCTAATGATTTTAAATCATATCGCTCATAAATGGAGTTAACCAAATCAGATTTCTTACTATCATTATCGTTATCTAGTCTAATAAATTTTTGAAAATTTTCCTTTGCTTTTTTGTAATCACCTAGCGCATCATATGAATTAGCCAATAAAACATAGCTTTCTTGTAAATCATATTCATCTCCTTTGTCATTATCATTAATAAGAGTGTCTAATTTATTGAGATAAAAAATTGCTCTTTCGTGATTCTCTAAGCCGTTATATGCTCTTCCTTTGTGTAAATGAATGTATGGAATTAGGTCTTTCTGTTGTAAAGAATCTGCTATCTTTTGAGCGTTGTTCAAATACTCAAGCGCTTCAGCGTTCTTTTTTTGTAATGAATATACATTCCCAATACCTGCAACAACATAACTTAGCTTTCCTGGAAGTGTGTCTTTAGTTAAATTATAAGCTTTTCTGTATACTATTAATGCAGAATCTAACTGTTTAAAATCGATGTAGTTGGTTCCTAATGCACTAAGGTTTTCAATTTTTTGTATCAAATAATCCTTTTTATTCGCTTTGCTAAGAGAATCACACATCTTAAGGTTCTTTTTCAATATCTTCATTGAACCTTTTTTATCTCCTAAATCTAATTTTATGATCGCAATGTTATATTCAATAGTTAATTGAGCATCTTTATCTCCTAAAGCTTTAACTAATGCTAATTCTTTCAGGTAATATTTCAAGCATTCTTCATAGTCTCTTAACTTAAAAAGAGAATTTCCCTTGAGTCTGTATAATAATTTCAAAACATTACCATGATACTTATTTTCTTCTGCAATGGCAATAGCTTTTGTGATCTCTGAAAGTGCTTTTTTGTATTCGCCAGTATTGTAATAAATTTGGCCTAAATAGTTATAAGATCTAGCCTTTTCCAATTGATTATTCTCTCTTAAAGCATTAGCAAGTAATGTATGTGCGTAAACTTTAGCTTTCTCATATTTTTTTTGTTTAAAAACTAGAGGAAGTAAAATGGCATTTAGTTCTTGGTTCGTTTTTGACTTAAGTGAATCAGGGATTTGAAAAGAATCATTCGGTTGCGCAAAAGAAATTGTAAAAATGAGTAGAAATAGAAATGTCAGGGGAAATCGTAAAGTTTTTTTCATAAGCAAACAAAAATAGCAAGAAGAACTGATATGGTTATTAAATTTTGATGGTTAAAATGATGTTATTTTAGCATCAAAATATATGCCTTATTATACTTTTAAGCACAAAAAAATATCAGGCAACTCCAAATTTAAATAGCAATTCGACAGAAAGTTTTATTTAAAAACGAATCATAACAAGATTATATTGTACAATCAATCATTTCAATACAACAGCTTCTAATTCTAAACATTTCGCTGTATCTTTGCAATTTAGAATCAATTTACATTGAAGTCATTACAAAAAATGCCTCATGAAATTGAAAAGACAACACTAAAAACAACATTGTGAAAATAGAAAAGAAAGATATACAAGCAGCATTAAGCACCATTACTGTTCCTGGTGAAGGTGCAAATATGATTGCTAGTGGAGCCGTAAGAAACATAATGACATTCGCAGATGAAATTGTAGTTGATATTGTAATTACAAATCCAGCATTGCAAGCCAAGAAAAAAGTCGAAACTGAAATTACATCAGTTTTACGCGAAAAAGTATATGCAGACGCCAAAGTCAAAGTAAATATCAAAGTAGAACGACCTGAAAAACCTGAAATCAAAGGAAAGTCGTTACCAAACATAAAAAATATCATTGCTGTCGCTTCTGGAAAAGGTGGTGTTGGAAAATCTACTGTAACTGCAAACTTAGCGGTTACCTTAGCAAAAATGGGTTTTAAAGTTGGAGTGTTAGACGCCGATATTTACGGACCATCGATGCCAATTATGTTTGATGTAGAAGGAGAAAAACCATTGGCGGTTCGTGTTGATAATGTGTCAAAAATGAAACCTGTAGAAAGCTACGGAGTAAAAATTCTTTCTATCGGATTTTTTACAAAACCAAATCAAGCAGTAGTCTGGCGTGGACCAATGGCTAGTAAAGCGTTAAACCAAATGATCTTTGATGCCGCTTGGGGCGAATTAGATTTCTTATTATTAGACTTGCCTCCAGGAACAGGAGATATTCACTTAAGTATCATGCAATCATTACCAATTACAGGTGCAGTTGTGGTAAGTACACCGCAAAACGTCGCTTTAGCAGATGCGAAAAAAGGAGTAGCAATGTTCCAACAAGAAAGTATAAACGTTCCTGTATTGGGAATTATAGAAAATATGGCGTATTTTACTCCTGAGGAGTTGCCAAACAACAAATATTACATCTTTGGAAAAGAAGGTGCAAAAAATCTAGCAGAAGATATTGAAGTGCCATTCTTGGGAGAAATTCCATTAGTGCAAAGTATTCGAGAAGCTGGTGACGTGGGACGACCTGCAGCAATGCAAACAGCTACATTAATAGAAGCAGCTTTTGAAAAATTGACGCAAAATGTAGTACAAGAAGTGGTAAACCGAAACGATAGTTTACCTGCTACGGAAGTAATTAAGATTACAACAATGGCTGGATGTTCAGCTGTTAAAAAATAACACGTAAAAACGATACAGATGACTAGTGAAGAAATAAAATATAATGTACAAAAAGCTTTAGACGAAATTCGTCCTTTTTTACAAAGTGATGGTGGTGATATCAAACTCGTGGAAATTGAAAACGATACCTTGGTAAAAGTACAACTAGAAGGAGCATGTGTAGGTTGTAGCGTAAATCAAATGACGCTGAAATCAGGTGTTGAAATGACCATTAAAAAACATGTGCCACAAATTGAAAAAGTAATTAGCGTTGACTAACTGACAAATGTCATAAAAAGACACAAACGCGCATATTATTTTTGTATCAGATTTATATTAAAGGAAAATGATTAAAACCGATATACTCATTATTGGAGCTGGTCCAACTGGACTTTTTACTGTTTTTGAAGCAGGATTATTAAAATTAAAATGTCACTTAATAGATGCATTACCGCAACCAGGCGGACAATGTTCTGAAATCTATCCCAAAAAACCAATTTATGATATTCCAGGATATCCTGAAGTATTAGCTGGCGATTTGGTAGACAATTTAATGAAACAAATTGAGCCGTTTGAACCAACATTTACACTAGGAGAACGTGCTGAAACAATTGATAAATTAGACGATGGAACCTTCATCGTAACTACAAATAAAGGAACAAAACATCATGCGCCAATTGTTGCGATTGCTGGCGGATTGGGAAGTTTTGAGCCAAGAAAACCTCCTATTCAAGACTTAGCAAATTACGAAGATAAAGGTGTTGAATATATCATTCGTGATCCAGAAGTATACCGTGATAAAAAAGTGGTCATTGCTGGAGGAGGAGATTCTGCTCTAGATTGGAGTATCTTTTTAACGGATGTAGCTTCAGAAGTAACTTTAGTTCACAGACGAACGGAGTTTAGAGGCGCATTAGATTCTGTTGAAAAAGTACAGGAACTAAAAAATCTAGGGAAAATCAACTTAATTACGCCTGCTGAAATAACAGCAATTCATGGAGAAGATCATGTAACAGGTGTTGAGGTGACTAAAAAAGGTGAAGAACCATTTACACTAGAAACCGATCATTTTATTCCATTATTCGGATTGGCTCCAAAACTAGGGCCGATAGGAGATTGGGGATTAGAAATTGAGAAAAACGCCATCAAAGTTGACAATACACTAGATTATCAAACAAACATTCCAGGGATTTATGCGATTGGTGATGTAAATACATATCCAGGAAAGCTAAAATTGATTCTTTGTGGATTCCACGAAGCTACGTTAATGTGTCAAAGTGCGTATCAACGTATCTTTCCAGACAAAAAATATGTCATGAAATACACAACTGTAAGTGGAATTGATGGTTTTGACGGAACACGTAAAGAAGCACCAAAAGCAGTAGTGAAAGCAATAAACTAAGTTTGATACAAAATTCTTTCAAAATTTCACTCAATTTGATGAAATCTGAATTCAAAGAACGTCAGTTCGAGTGATTTTGAGCGAAGCGAAAAATTGTATCGAGAACAGCTTTTAAGTAAATAATAAAATACAGAACTCAAATCATGTCACAAGCAGACATCAACATAAAAATAAAAGACCGTGAAGGCGTTACGCATGAAATCGTAGCGCCAACAGATATGGCAATGAACTTAATGGAAGTAGTGCGTTCATACGAACTTGCTCCTGAAGGAACTATTGGTATTTGTGGCGGAATGGCAATGTGTGCTTCTTGTCAATGTTATGTGCATTCTGATCATGAATTGCCAGAAATGAGCGTTGATGAAGACATGATGCTTGCCGAAGCTTTTTATGTAGAAGACAACAGTCGTTTAGGTTGCCAAATTCAAATGACACCAGAGTTGGATGGTTTGGAAGTTGAGTTGGCTCCGGAGAGTTAGAGATTTTTTTTAACTTTATCTGTTTTTAAATCTTCTCTCATCTCCTTAACTATTACTTTAATTAATTCATCAAAAGGATTATTTTTTTTCAACTTGTTTCCAGCTTCAAAAAATTTTGAAGTTATTTCAGTTCGCATTTCTTTAGGAATTCCTCTTTTATCTGATATAGAGAAATACATATATGAGTTATCAAAGACAAATTGAAACTCTGCTCGTATTTTTTTTAATTTATCGAGCATGTTTTCAGATAGAAAAGGTTGATTTTTTAAGTAGTAATTTATAAAAGTTTCAATTTCTTGAAGAAACTCATCTTTTTGATCTTCATTTGAAGAAATATGATAGCGACCAACTAAAGTCATTATTCGGTAAGATTTATCTAAAATTTCACGATAAACTTCAATCTTTTCTTTAAAAATACCACTATAAGCTATTTTGTATTCTTCAATAGAACGATCAATGCGTTTTTTTATAAATAGATAGAATAAGATATTTAGAATTACGGTTAATATTGCTGGTAGGATAATTTCAATCATTATTGTTTTCTTTTAAATTTTCCAAAAACTCATCTAAATCAACCTCAAATCCATCAGTAATTTCATGTAAAGTCAATAATCGAGAATTTCTTTTCTCTAAGAAACTAAATTTTTATCATGAAAACAACAATAAAAGAAGGAAAAAACTTATAACTCTGAATTGTCTTCCAATGCTAATTTCTGCACAACATCCAACAAATTATGCACATACGCAGAAGCTTCTAGTTCTACCATGTCTTTTTGCACACAATACGTTCCTAAATAATGTACTTTCTTTAAAGCTTCAAAATAATCGTGTATTTCGTTTGTGTTTAGTAAGTCTAATAGTTCTTTTTGTGCATCTGTGAGTGTTGTAGTTTTTTCGTGTACTGACATGTTAGAGTTAGTTGTGTTTTTTCGATATATAAATATCGAAAATCTAACTTTTAGCAATGTTCGGAATAGCGAACACATTGATAATAAGTTGATTAAATTGGCGTTTGTAGTTTTGAATTTTCATAAAAAAAGAATTATTGATTACAGTTTTTAACAGATAAAACACGGTTTACTATCAAACGACAAAAAATAAATTAGTGATAACGATTGATAAAAATGAAAAGTTATAGGTTTCAAGCACTTCTTGATACAATTTACTTAGGTAAATCACTCGAAGTGACGTTTGTAGTATCAAAAAATCAATTGTAAAATTTGCTGTTCAATAACGAAGTTGTAATAAATTTTTGCGAAAGTAACTTTCATTGATACATTTTCAAATCGCTTCATTATCACATTAAAAACACCGTCTCTTCGAGTGATTTTTCGCAATAAAATGGAGAAAAATAGTATCGAGAAGTACTCGGAAACTAAAAAGCTGAAAATCTAAGAAGTCTAACCAATCTAAAAACTTACTCAAAAAGATCTCGAACCTTAGTAGTAATAAAAAATTCTTTTCTTTTTCTTTTCACTTTATAGCGAATCTCTTTGTGAAGTGTTTGTTTGATTTTCTCTATATCATTAAAATTCATATCACTAACTGAAGTGTCATTAATTTCAATAATTTCATCTTCAAGTTTTATAGGCAAGTCAAAATGTGATGATTGTATGATTGAAGATATCAAAATCCCTTTTCCTGATTTGCGATGATCTTTCAATTGAAATCCATCAGAATAAAAAGTATTTGAAATTGGCTTTTGGGATAACTTATTTTGTTTCAAATAAATTGAAGATGCTTTAAAATCGATAATAATGGTGAAGTTCTTTAAAAATTTACTACCCAAAATACCATCTATAACTTTGGTAGTTTGCTTGTTTACATCTGTATTACAATCAACAATATAATCATGAATTTGGATGGAGCTAATTTTTAAACCAGGAATCTTTACATATGTAGGATCTTTAAATCCAATAAAACTACTTTTTGTTCCTTTGCTTTTTATTCTCTGTAAACTTTTATCTTTCAATAATTTTTTAGAAATATCATTCGTTAAAGAAATGCTTCTTCCGCTTCCAGTATCAATCAAAAAATCACCATTAAAAGTATCTCCATTAGAAAGCTGAACATTAACATTCGCGGTAAACCAGTATAAAAATTCAGGATTTCGAAGTAAATGATTTGTCTCTATTTTTATATAATCGTCTGTGATTTCTAAAGCATCAGACAAGATGAGAACTTTATGTTCATAATCAATCTTTACAATAAAATCCTTAAAAAAATCAATTCCGATAATTCCATCATAAATATCACCTGCGATAACATTCAAGTCTTCAATAATCAAATATTTTACTGGAAGCTCTAAGCTGCCAAAGTTTCCCTTTACTTTTCCTCTAAACGCGTCTGCGGTAGTAATGCTGTTGTTTTGAGCAAATCTAGAATTCAAAATAAAAGAACGTGCGCCAGTATCATACATTAATTTACAACTCTTACCATTAAGTTGCGTATTCAATATAATATTGTTGTGTACAAGTTTAAAAGGAATAACATGTTCAACACCATAACAAATATTTATGAAGAATACTAGAAATGTTAGTTGTAGATATTTCATGAAGAAAGATAAAAAAATCGCGACACTAAAAAGAGTCGCGATTGTAATATATTTAATTAATAAATTGGTCCTTGTCCGTGTTGAGCACAGTTTACATTATAAAAATGAGAAGACAATTCTAAATTGTTAGTTCCTCCATTTCCATTAATGGCATCAACAATCATTGTTCTTAGTGTGTCACAATATTCTTTTCTTGTAACGCCACCAGATACATTGTTTTGTTGTTCCTTATTTAATTTTGTAACTCCGTTTAGTTCTAAAATGTTTTTTAACATGATTAACATATTTAAAATAATACCTACTTTCAATGTTTAAAGTCTTTGTTTCGGTTTGTCAGACTATTACTAAAGCTTTACTAATTTTGGAAATAATTTCCTGTAATAAAGGAACGATTTAAAATTGTGAAAGAAAAGAATATGCATGTGTAATAAACAAATTATTACTTACAATTTATAAATATTAAGTGAGTTTTATAATCTTTTTTTTGTGTTGTGTAAAAAATAAAAATGCTTAAAATCAAGTAATTACAATATGTGGTTCTTCAAAAAAAGAATTCATTTTAAACTCGAAATGATTTTTGAATAAATATATAAGTAGATTTAAAGCTTATCACTCCTAAAAGAACCTTTTTGATACTCGCTCAAATCTCTTGGTCCTTCCAATACTTCGCGTTCAATCTTTAAAATACCATCATCAGTTGTTGCGGTATACCATTTAATCAAGGAAATAGCATTATTCTCAATTTCAATTCCTGTGATACTTCTCGGATGCACACAACTTCCGTCATTAAAAAAAGAAATTTCATCAGGATTTGGAAAACGCGGACGATGTGTATGACCAACAACCGTAATTAAATTATCATTGGCAATAATCCACTTTTTAATTCTACGTTCTACTTTTATCAAACTTTTATAATTCTTTGCGGGACTTGTCGGATCGGCAATTCCAAGCACTTGTAGCGGCTTCCAAAGTGCTCGAACCATAAAGCGACTCCATTTCCAAAAAATATAATTCCACCAATCTGCTTGATGGCCATGTGTTAAAAAAAGTTCTTGTGCAGTTTCAGCATGTTTTAGCACAATACCTTCATGATATTTTAAATCAGTAAACAATGGTTTTTCGGTTCCTGTTTTGGGATCAAAATAAGTAGATAAATGTTTTTGTACATATTTTTCTTTGCGATACACCATATCATGATTTCCCCAAATTAAATGCAATCGGTTATCTTCATGAAAAGCCTTCATAATCATATACACATTCTTATGCGCTGCAAAGATGGATTCAAAATTAGAGTTTTCCCATAATTCATCGCCATCGCCAAGTTCACAATACGTAAAGCCTTCTTTGTAATACTGTTTTAAAGCATGAAAATAGATATTTCTATTGTTGGCAAAATCGTCCGCAAAACTATTATCGCCACGATGACAATCGCTAAACAACACAATCTTAGAATTGTGATCAAACGGAATTTTAAGCGCTTGTTTATACGCTCTTGTCAAACGAGTTTGTGATGACATAAGTTGATTTTAAACTAAGTTAACTATAAAATGCAAAACTCAAAATGTAAACCTATTTTAAATCGTAAATCAATTAAAAATCGCAACAGCTTAAAATTCAGAATTTAGTAAAAATAAACTTCAAAATATATGTAACATTAACTATGTATAAACGTCTTAGTATTAATAATTTATTGCAAAGCATACAATATTTAATAGATAGAAAACTGTTTCTGTCGCTTACAACCTTTAAAACTGAGGATTTCGTATCTTTGTAGACTAAATGATTTCGATTATGGATCAAAAAAATGAAAATAACTGTTTAAATCTACCATTACAACTTGTCATTAGTTTTGACGAAGTAATGGCTTTCTATGATAAATATGCAGCAGATAAAAATCATCCGTATCATAAATCTGCAGTTGAAGTCATAAACTATTTAGATAAGTATCCTGAATTACGAGAAGGCTTCACTGATTTTTCTAAACTAAAAGAATACGAAGAGCAAATAGATTTAGTACTAGAAGGATTATTCCCGGAAATACTTACCGAAAATGAAATAAAAGTAGCAACAGTGCCATTTTCATTTCAATCATTTAAATACTCAAATAGACTAAAAAGAATCCTTGAAAATGCAGACGATTCATATGATTTTACTGCACGTAATTTAGATGAAAAAGAAATGTATTTGCATGCTTGTGTCATGATTCTGAACGTATGTTATGGTTATACGATCGATTTAAAACGTCCTTTCTACTTTGATATTCCTGATAAAAAACTAGGTGTGACAAAACACTACAGAGTTGCTTTTAATGGTGATTTTTGTAGAGTTATACCAACAGAAAATGCGCCAAAAATAACTGACGAAGATGTACAGTTATTACTAGATAATTACGATAATATAGAAGTTTGGAAAGAGAAGTTTCCGAAAGATAGTTACATTTTTAAAGGATTTGGAGTTATGAATCTGTTTGATGTTACCTTCGATGAAACCTTATCGTCTATTCGAACAAATTTGCTGCGTAGTGATGATAATTTAATCACTGATGTACGTCAAAACTTAAGAGAATTTTTCAATATAAAAGATTTAAAATTAGGTTATTCAGTTTTTGTAAATGCTATCAATGAAGGAGCGCATGTAACGCGAATTAAGCAAGCAGATAGTTTAATCTTTAAAGAAGAAAAAGAAGTCACATGTTCTAGTTTCTTTTGTAGTGGTATTGTAGAAAAGATATTTCGCAAGCAAGAAACATTAGCTATTTCTGATGTAGATGCTTATGGTGAAGAAACAAATCAGAACAACTTTTTTACACGTTTAAAAAACGAAGGAATACAAAGTATCATTTTGATTCCTATCAAAGCAAAGAAAAGTGATGATTTAGCAATCTTAGAAATAGCATCACCAAGAGCATATGAGCTCAATTCTGTAAATCAACAAAAGCTACGCGATATTATTCCGGTGTTTGAATCGGCAGTAACGCGTTCGGCTGAAGATTATCAAAATATACTTGAAGCTACCATTCAAGAGCATTATACATCAATTCATCCATCTGTAAAATGGCGTTTTTATGAAGCGGCTGAAAAATATCAATCTGCATTAGCTATAGCAGAAAATACAGAAACTCCAATTGTAGATGATATTGTGTTTGAAGGTGTTCATCCTTTATTTGGGCAAAGTGATATCAAAGGTTCGTCTATTGCAAGAAATACTGCCATTCGTGAAGATTTAACGATTCAACTTGAATTGGCTATCAATGTACTGAAAGGCGCACTTGAAAAAGCAAACTTGCCAATCTACGAAGAACTTACTTTTAGAATTGAAGAATATTTAGATCATACCAAAGAAGGACTCAATGCAGGAGACGAATTAGGAATTTTAGAATTTTTAAAGAAAGATATTTATCCAGTATTTAGACACCTAAAAGAATCGGATGCAGATGTTGCAGTTCATGTAAATACGTACATGGATCGTTTGGATGATAATCTAAAAGTAGTGTATGAAAAACGTAAAGCTTATGAAGATAGTGTTACGATTTTAAATAACAAACTAGCGAGTTACATCGATAAGAAACAAGAAGAAGCGCAAGCTATGTTTCCTCACTATTTTGAGCGATACAAAACGGATGGTGTAGAATATAATATGTACATAGGACAGTCTTTGGTGAAAAACAAAAAGTATCACGACTTATACTTATACAATTTGCGTTTATGGCAGTTGCAAAACACCTATGAGATGGAACAAGTAGCATATCATACCAGAAAAAAAATGGACCATGATCTGCAAGTAGCTTCCTTAATTTTGGTACATAGCAATCCGTTAGCAATCAAATTCCGCATGGATGAAAAACAGTTTGATGTTGATGGAGCTTACAATATTCGCTACGAAATCATCAAAAAACGTATCGACAAAGCCAACATAAAAAACACTACAGAACGTTTAACAGTTCCTGGTAAAATTGCTATTGTATATTCGCAAGATAAAGATGCGCGCGAATACGTGAAGTATATCAAATATATGCAATCTAAAAACTACTTTGGAAAGCTTGAAAAACTTGAATTAGAAGATTTACAAGGTGTTTCTGGTTTACGAGCGTTGCGTGTAGAAGTTATATATCAAGATGATTTCAATGAAAAATCAGCCTTAACTATAGATGAATTAATGGAAGAATTCAAATAGAATTCTTCCTTTTTTCTTTAGGAAAGTATTGCCATTGCTGTTTCGTGTGCTTTTCTTCCAGCTTCAGGATCTCTTGTGTAAAAAGCAATAATAAAAGACAATACACTCACAACAATACCAATCATAAAAACGGTATATGTAGTTCGCAATAAGCCGTATTTTCTATTCAAAACGAGTCCTAAAAAATATAAATCTTTCGTGAGTGAACCGTACAAATAATCACGATCTTTCATCATTTCGTTCATTCCCCATTCAAATTCGTCCAATTTCATTTGATGAAAATTACCAAAGAATAATAAATTCACTTTTTTATTCGCTACATCTTCCTTGTTGAATTTTCCTTGTGTTACATTTGGACGTGTTGCCAAAATGGAAAGTACCATAGAAGCTACCGTAAAAACAGTAAAAATAATTGTTGGGTAAATCAAGTAATCATTAGAAGGATTATCGAGTTTAGAAACCAAATTAGATAATACCATAGAAATAATAATGGCATTTACCGATAAAAGTATATTTGCTTTAGTGTCTGCAATGTCACTTAATGTAATATGATTTCGCAATGCTACACGAAACATGGTTTCTATTCCGCGTTCTGGAAGTTCTATTTTTTCTTTTTTAAACTTTAACTCAGCTTTTTTCTGTTTCAATTTAGTGCCTTCTAACTCAATTTTCTTTTTATCTTTTAAAAGTTTCGCTAGATTTTTTCCTTTTTGCTTCTCCCATTTTTTTGAGGCAAAAGCTGTATAAAATTTATGTGAATGTGTTAGAAATTTGATGTTTTCATCAAGCCATTCACTTTCTTTTAAAACTCTATCTTTTGTCAATTCCCACTCTTTGCGAAGTAACTCTGTCAAATCGCTAAAATTCTTGCTTCCTATATGTGAACAATCTGCGTCACAAATCACTTTTTCAAGCAATGTTTGAGGAGTATTCCCCATTTTAGTTGCCATAATCAAATTACTAACAGCAACAATATCTGCTTCAGAAGCATTATGTTTCTTTAAAAAATTAGTAGCAATAATTACACCTTCATCTTCATGATCGTCCATGCGTTTTGTATACCCAGTATCATGAAACCAAGCAGCAATCAATAATTGCTGTGCTTCTTCATCACTAACTTCTGAACCATCAATAATCTCTTGTGTTTTTTCGACAACACGTTTGGTGTGTGATAAATTATGATACACAAATTTGTTGTCTAAATTCTTATTAAAAAAATCAACAACAAACTTTTCAACTTCAACAATAAGAGTATTCATAAAGGTTTCTTTTATTTGAGTAAAAATACTAAACTTTAATTAATGTTTCGTTAAGATGGATAAAACGTAAGATTTAGTCATATATTTCATAGAACCTTTCATAAGGTTTTGTTAAACATGTGATTGTAAGTTTTATCTAAATAAACGACTATATACATATTCATTAAATAAAAAAAGAAAGGGACATTAAAGATGTCAAATAAAGTAGAAGATAATAAAATCTTCAAAGCACCAGAATTCAACGTTCATCAATGGGTAGACGCTAACGGAAACCCTACGAAACCAGTAAAACTCTCAGATTTTAAAGGAAATTTTAAAATTATTTATTGCTTTCAGAGTTGGTGTCCAGGTTGTCATAGCAAAGGTTTACCAAGTTTACAAAAAATGGTAAATGCGTTATCAGATCGTCCAAAAATTACATTTTTAGCCATACAAACTGTATTTGAAGGGTTTGATGAAAACACTTTTGAAAAAATGCTTGAAGTTCAAAAAAAGTATAATTTAAAAATACCTTTTGGACATGATGCAGGAAACGATGGAAAGTCAACATCAAACATCATGAAAAACTATCAAACTGGTGGAACACCTTGGTTTATATTTATAGATAGACATGACAATATTGTCTTTGCAGATTTTCATCTAAATGCAGATGCGGCTATCGACTTTTTGAAAGGACTTCCTTCATGAAACATATTCCAGAAATAAAACTCTACGGAACCGAAACGTGTCATAAAACAAACTATTACAAGGAATTGCTCGAAGGAAAAAAACTTCCATATCAATTCTTAGATGTGAAGCAAAACGAACAACATGCATCAGCACTTCGTAGTCTGTATGAAAATAGAAAACTAAACTTTCCAACAATTACGATAGGAAGCAAAAAGCTAAGAAATCCACGCGAAAACGAACTTGATAAATGGCTGAAAAAATTACTGCCTGTACAAGAATAAAAAAGCATCAGATGAAATTGCTAGAAAAAATTCAACAATTGCCGCTTGGATATTCGGAAGTATACTATAAAAATGTAAAATATGGTGTCACCAAAAGTGAATTCAATCAAGGGAAAAGTTATAAAATTTATGCAGAAGCATTAGGCGGAAACAACTTTATAAGCCTCAACTATTACTGTACAAGTCAGAATGAAATCTTAAAACCTTGTGAGATGCCAAAACATAAAGTCATTCACTTTCTAGAAAACTACACAATTAAATATTAACATTTCAGAAATGAATGATTATATTTAAACTACCAAAAACAGCAACCAATGATAAAATCTTTACAGTCAGTAGGAATTATAGTTCTTTTACTGTGTTTTAGTGCGTGTGCAACCTTCAAAGCACAATATGCAGAAGGTCAAACTCCGCAGACATTTCCAAAAGATAAAGAAATAAAACATTCTTTCTATTTAATTGGAGATGCAGGAAATTCTCCATTAGGAGAAACTGCAATCGCGCTTGAAATGTTTGAAAAAGAACTCAAAAAAGCTTCAAAAAATAGTACTGCTATTTTTTTAGGAGATAACATATATCCAGCAGGATTGCCAAAGAAAGATCATGAAGATAGAGCGTTTGCAGAACATCAATTAGACGTACAAACGAGTGTTGTAAAAGATTTTAAAGGAGAAACAATTTTCATTCCCGGAAATCACGATTGGTATAGTGATGGTTTAGAAGGTCTCAAACGTCAAGAAAAATTTATAGAAAAAGCACTTGGAAAGAATACGTTTCTTCCCGAAAACGGTTGTCCAATTGAAAAAATACATATCAGCGAAGATATTGAGTTAATTTTAATAGATAGCCAATGGTATATCACCAATTGGGACAATCATCCAACGATAAATGATGATTGTGACATTAAAACACGGGCTAGGTTTTACGATGAATTTTCAAGTTTGATAAAAAAAGCAAGAGGAAAAACAACCATAGTAGCTTTGCATCATCCAATGTATACAAATGGTTCTCATGGCGGACAATATACATTTAAAACTCATCTATCTCCAGTTCCAGTTTTAGGATCGTTAAAAAATATAATACGAAGTACCAGTGGAGTTGCCAATGTAGATATCTCAAACAAACGCTACAACGAATTCAAGCAACGTATTGTTACCATTTCGCAAGAAAATGATAAAGTAATCTTTGTATCAGGTCATGATCATAATTTACAATACATTTTAGAAGATAATTTGCGTCAAATTGTAAGTGGTTCAGGAGCAAAAAAATCGGGAACTCGCAATGTTGGAGGCGGACAATTTTCTTACGGAACACAAGGTTACGCTCGGTTAGATGTATTTAATGACGGTTCATCATATGTACGTTTCTATTCAGCAGAAGAAAACAAAATCGTTTATGAAACTGAAGTATTAGAAGCCAAAACAAAATACACTAAAGTTAATTATCCAACTCAATTTCCAAAAGAAAAATCAGCGTCAATCTATACAGCAGAAGAAACGCAAAAATCAGAATTTGGTACTTTCCTTTGGGGAGATCGTTACCGAAAACAATACAGCACAGAAGTTACAGCGCCAACTGTAAATCTAGATACACTTTTTGGCGGATTGACACCAGTGAGAAAAGGTGGAGGAAATCAATCAAAATCATTACGATTACAAGATAAAAACGGAACACAATATGTAATGCGAGCACTCCGAAAACAAGCATTACAATATTTACAATCTGTACTTTTTAAAGACCAATACATTAAGGGACAATTTGACGATACAGCTACAGAACACTTAATCTTAGATGTCTTTACTGGAGCACATCCATATGCGCCTTTTGTTGTCGGAACCTTAGCCGATGCTGTTGACGTATATCATACCAATCCTGTACTATATTATGTGCCAAAACAAAATGCACTAGGACAATATAATGATGAATTTGGAGGTGAATTGTACATGATAGAAGAACACACATCTGAAGGACACAGCGACAAAGCTAGCTTTGGATATCAAGACAAATTGATCAGTACAGAAGATATGATGAAAAAAATCCACAAAGACGAAGATATTGTCGTAGATGAAGCATCATACATTAGAGCACGATTATTTGATATGCTTATTGGCGATTGGGACAGACATCAAGACCAATGGCGTTGGATAGAGTTTAAAGAAAACGGTAAAAAAGTATACCGCCCGATGCCGCGTGATCGTGATCAAGCATTTTCAATTATGTCTGATGGATTTTTGTTAGGAACTGCTGTAAAAATTATACCAACAGCGCGATTATTACGTAAATACGATGATGATTTAGTCGATGTAAAAGGCGTCAATGTAGAACCTTATCCGTTAGATATGGAACTCATTCAACAATCAGATAAAACGGTTTGGGACGCGCAAGTGAAAAAAATTCAAGAAGGATTAACAGATGATGTCATCGAAAAAGCATTCCTTGAATTTCCAAAAGAAATACGTGATGAAGCTGTTGAGGAAATCAAACAAAAATTAAAAGCAAGACGCGCTAATCTTCAAAAAATATCTGATAGATATTATGTGTTGGTCAACAAATTTGCAGTGATCAAAGGAACCAACAAAGATGATTGGTTTGAAGTAGAACGTTTGCCAAACGGAAAAACGAAAGTAACAGCTTATCGTATCAAGCAAGGAGAAAAGAGTGATAAGTTTCACGAACGTACGTATACAAATGCAGAAACGAAAGAAATTTGGATTTATGGTTTAGACGATGATGATAAATTTCATGTATTTGGTGATGGAAAATGTATTACAAAGATTCGTTTAATCGGAGGACAAAACAAAGATGTATACGATATTCAAAACGGTAAAAAAGTAAAAATCTACGATTACAAATCAAAGAAAAGCGAGTTTATAACCAACAAAGGAAGCAAGAAACTTACTGACGATTATGCAACTAATGTGTATGACTATAAAAAACTAAAAAACAATACAAATCAGTTAATACCAACAATTGGATCAAATCCTGATGATGGTTTTAAAATTGGCGTAACCAATACATTAACAAACTACGGTTTTGAGCGAAATCCATTTACATCAAAACATACCATTTCTGCGGCATATTACTTTGCAACCAATGGCTTTGATGTAGGATATATTGGAGAATTTGCAAATGTTGTTGGAAATCTCAATCTACAGCTCAAAGCAAGTTTCAACAGTCCAAATTATGCAGTGAACTTTTTCGGGTTTGGAAACGAAACGCCAAATTTTGAAGCTGATGATGATGACGGAATTGACGCTGATTTAGATTTCAATAGAGTAAAAATAAGAACTATTAAAATTGCGCCAGCATTAGTTTGGCGTGGACAACTAGGAGGAAGTTTTACGGCAGGAGTTTTCTATGAAAGCAATGAAGTAGAACGTACTGTAGGACGATTTCTAGACCTAACATTACCTGCAAACTCAGGTGTATTTGACAAACAAGATTTCTATGGCGTAGATGCAGTATATCACTTTAAAAATGTAGATAATGATGCATTTCCAACTATGGGAATGGAAGTAAGTCTGCAAACAGGATACAAAAACAATGTAAGCACTTCCAAAGGATTCGGATATGTAATTCCAGAACTTGCCATAGATCATAAATTAATCCCTAGTGGACAATTAGTATTGGCAACCAAATTACGCGGACATCTAAATCTTGGAGATGGTTTTGAATTCTATCAAGGAGCAAATTTAGGAGCAAATACGGGCTTACGCGGATTCAGAAATGAACGCTTTACAGGAAAACAAGCATTTGTACAAACTACAGACATTCGTTTGAATCTACGACGTATAAAAACAGGCGTATTACCAATCAATATAGGTCTTTTTGGCGGATTTGACTATGGTAGAGTTTGGGTTGAAAATGATGCGTCTAAAAAGTGGAATACATCGCTTGGTGGCGGAGTTTGGGTGAGTGGCGCAAACATGCTAACAGCGCGCTTCTCATTATTTAGTTCTGATGATGGCGGACGTTTTGCTTTTGGTGTAGGATTCGGATTCTAATCAACAGGAAAAGCATTTTACATGAAACTATTTAGAAACCAAAGAAGTAAGCTTTTGAAAAATAAAAAACTAGGGAACTATCTCGCGTATGCTGTCGGTGAAATCATTTTGGTAGTCATCGGAATTTTAATTGCGGTTTCATTAAATAACTGGAATGAAAATCGAAAAGAAAACAAAAAACTACTCAATATTTATTCAATCATAGAAAATGATTTGAAGAATGATTTAAAAGAAATAGAGAAAGTTCAAAACTTTTACAAAATAGTCGATCCATTGTATTCTAAAATACTAAATGACTCTGTCAAAAGAATTGAATATGTTATCAATCCACAATTAATACAGCTAACAATAGCATTTCCTGAAATAACCTTCAATAAACGCGGGTATAATCAGTTAATCGATTTTAATACAGATAGCTATCAGGATAGTTTGCCTGCACAAATAATAGAGTTTTACACAGAACGTTTGCGTGAAATTAAAATCGACGATGAATTACGAGCAAAAGACTTCCATGAAAATTATACACACTATAAAAAGAATTACAAATGGTGGGCAGATTTGATTTCGATGAAAGGCGGAAGCCAAGAATTTATTGAATATGCTATCACAGATCCTGACTATAAAAATAGAGTAGCAAGTGCTTATTTTGTAACGTATAAAGTGTTTTTGCCAGAATTAAAAACCTTCAAAAAGCGTGCAGCAGTCATCTTAGAAGAGATAGAAAAGCGAAAAGCAAGCAATTGATCGTGTTGATTATTAAGAAATAAAACACCGTAGTTTCACCAAAAATAAACCAACAACCATGACCAAAACAGCAGCAGAAATCCAAAAAATCTTTTCAGACAATCAAAAAGACTTAGCATTTATCATAGGAAATGGAATCAATTTGAGTTTTCAAGATGATAACATATCTTGGAATGATTTACTATTAAATTTATGGAAAACACATGCTGACGAACCAATGACAGAAATTCCAGATGGTATTTCGTTTGTGGAGTTTTACGATGCACTTGGTTTGCAAAATGTAACTACATCAGGATTTTCCACACAACTGCAAAAAGATGTAAAAGCCAAAATGTTAGATTGGCAACCTGATGATGCGCAAAACTTAGTGCTTGACAAAATTAAATCTTACAATGCGCCAATTCTAACGACAAATTTTGATGACTTAATTCCGAAATCGATGAAACTGTCACCTTATCGAATTCCAGATACAAGTTTTACAGATCACTATCCTTGGTCAACGCATTATGCAGAAAAAGAACTCAAATCTCCTTTACATGGATTTGCTGTTTGGTATATGAATGGTATGGTAAAATATCATAGAAGCATCAAACTTGGTTTATCAGAATACATGGGAAATGTAGAACGCGCGCGTAAAATGATCAATACAAATTATGGACATGAAAACCCAGAAGTTGAAAATCCGTGGTTAACAAACAATACATGGATTGATATTATCTTCAACAAGTCGTTATGCATTTTCGGATTAAGTTTAGACGAAACAGAAGTATTCTTTAGATGGTTGCTTATTCAACGAGCAAAATTCTTCAAGCGTTTTCCAAAATACAGTCATAAAGGTTGGTACATCATGAAAAAAGAAGATGAAAACCCTAAAATAGTAGGAAAGAAATTCTTCTTAAAATCTGTTGGTATTGAAGTGATCGAAGTAGAAGATTATCCAGTACTATACAATGATATTTGGAAATAATCAATGTCAAATGCTTAATGTAAAAGTATTTCTTCAAGCAAAACCAATCACATTGAGCGAAATCGAAATGAAAAACCGTTCGCCATATTCTATTTTCCGTTCGTCATATTTTGTAATGTAGGAACAGAAAACTGCAATACTTTTACATCATAATCAAAAAACAACAGACATGCAACCTTTATTCAAACTTATATTTAAACTAGCATTTTTCTTAGCCACCATTATTGCGTCGGCTCAAGATATCTCAGGAACTTGGAAAGGTTCTTTAAGTATTCCAGGTATGGAACTTCCAATAGCATTCAATATTTCTGAAGCTGATGGAACATATACAACAACCTTAGACAGTCCGAACCAAAATGCTTTTGGAATTCCCATTGATAAAACTACGTTTCAGGATAACAAGTTGACAATTACACAAAGTCAAATGGGAATAGAATACACGGCAACTTTAGTAGAAGGTACTTTTAAAGGAACCTTTAGGCAATCAGGTCAAGAACTACCATTACAATTAGTAAAAGGTGAAAAAGAGAAGAAAAAAGTACGACCTCAAGAACCTAAAAAGCCATTTCCATATGCAGCAGAAGATGTAACTTTTGAAAATGCAAAAGCAGGAAACATCAAGTTAGCAGGAACATTAACAGTACCAAAAGATGTAAAGAATCCGCCTGTAGTAATTCTTATCAGTGGTTCTGGACCACAAAATCGTGATGAAGAGTTACTAGGGCACAAACCTTTCTTGGTATTAGCAGATCATTTAACAAGACAAGGAATTGCAGTATTGCGTTTTGACGATAGAGGAACAGCGCAATCTGAAGGAAACTTTTCAGAAGCAACTTCATTTGACTTTGCAACAGATGTAGAAGCTGCAATGGCATACTTGCAAACACGAAAAGATGTTGTAGATGCAAACAAAATTGGCTTAGTTGGACATAGTGAAGGTGGATTAATAGCACCAATTATAGCGGCTAGAAACAAAAATGTAGCATTTTGTGTATTACTAGCGGGACCTGGAGTTGGTGGAAAAGAAGTACTGCTAACACAAGGGAAAAAAGCAGCAGAATTAGAAGATTATCCAGCAATTGATATTGAAAACTCTCAAAAAGCATCAGCAAAAGTATTTGATATTGCAGCAAACTATAAAGGAGACGAATCAAAAGAAGAAATCCTAGCTATATTTCAAGAGTTAAAAACAAAAATGACAAATGAAAAAGCAAAAGCCGAATTCACAGATCAGGCAATGAATCAACAAGTAGAAATGATTACTTCTCCATGGATGCGTGCATTTTTAGGATACGATCCGCAAACATCTTTACGCAAAGTAAATTGCCCAGTATTAGCAATAAACGGTGAAAAAGATTTTCAAGTATTGCCAAAATTAAACCTAGATGCTATCGAAAAAGGATTAAAACATAACAAAGACGTTACCATCAAAGAATTTAAGAACCTAAACCACCTATTTCAAACCTCAAAAACAGGAGCGTTAAGTGAATATTCAGAAATTGAAGAAACATTTGCTCCTGTTGCTTTAAACTTTGTTTCAGAGTGGATTAACGCACGATTCTAATCATCAATCAATAATTAATGCACTTTTTCAACACTGAGAAAGTGCATTTTCAATAGTTTTGACTACAATTCAACTCAAATGGCAGTTTCAAAAAAAGTAAACACAATAATTTTCTGGATTTTACAATTTGTAGGCTGGGGATTTTTAACCTTTGCCAACGTATGGTCTAAAGCTTTTGTCGTTCCAGAAGAAAAAAGTAAAGCCAGTTATTTTATTGTAGAAGGACTTGTATTTATCATATTAGGAATTGGCTTAACTACGCTGTTAAGAAACTACTTAAAACGCATAAAATTCATTGAACATCAAACAAAAAGTAATTATCTAAAAACCATCATTGCTTTTTTTGTTACCTCATTTTTATTTTCCTTTCTGCTAATAGTCATTTCGAGTAATGCATTTACGTATATCAATGAAAAACCTTCAGATTTTTCAATGTTGGTATTTATTTCCACAACTGTAAATATTACTATTTTTATCTTCTTTTGGATTGTTATTTACGTTGCTGTCAAATCTGTAGCGCGCAATCAACGAAACAAAATAGATCGTTTAAAGTTGGAAGCTTCCTTAAAAGAATCGCAACTAAATACCTTAAAAGGACAGCTCAATCCGCATTTTATGTTTAACAGTTTAAACAATATTCGTGGATTAATGCTAGAAGATGTTAACAAAGCAAGAGACATGCTTACGCGACTCTCGGAAATGTTGCGTTACTCGCTCAATATGAATAAAGTAGATGCAATACAAATAGCGCAAGAACTTGAAATTGTAGACAATTACATAGAACTTTCAAAAATACAATTAGAAGATCGTCTGCACTACGAGCAAGAAGTTGATGCTTCTTTGTTACAAATCAAAATTCCACCAATGGTGTTACAAATGTTGATTGAAAACGCTATAAAACATGGAATATCAACTCAAAAAGATGGTGGGAAAATCAAATTAATTATCACAGATAATACACAAGAAATCATCTTGCAAGTAAACAATACAGGTTATTTAAAAACAAACACAGATTCTACAAGAATAGGTTTGGATAACATCAAAAAACGATTGGAATTACTCTATGGAAATGAAGCAGATTTTATACTAAAAGAAGTGAATAATGAAGTGCAAGCCATCATTAAAATACCTGTAAAATAAGAATGGAAAATATCACTGCAATTATCGTAGAAGATTCTCGCTTAGCGCGGAATGAACTCAAGGAACTCTTAAAAAAGCATCCACAAATTGAATTAGTGGCTGAAGCTGAAAATGTAGACAAAGCCTATGAACTCATTAACAAAACACAGCCACAAATATTATTTTTAGATATCAATATGCCTGAAAAAAATGGCTTTGAGTTGCTAGAAATGCTAGACAATGTTCCGTTGACGATCTTTACAACTGCATATGACGAATACGCTATTAAATCTTTTGAATACAATGCGTTTGATTACTTGCTAAAACCTATCAATCAAGATCGTTTTTCTAAAACCATAGAAAAAGTAATTGCAACCATAGAAAAAGAAACAACCGACGAAAAACCTTTTGATGTACACCGTCAAATATTCATTAAAGAAGGAGAAAATTGTTGGCTCATCAGAATCTCAGAGATTGCCGTATTTGAAATCGTTGGAAACTATACAAGAGTCTATTTTGAAAACAACAAACCTTTAATTTACAAATCGCTCAACCAAATAGAAGCAAAACTACCAGAAGAAACTTTTTTCAGAGCAAATAGACAGCAAATTATCAATTTAAATCATGTAGATAAAGTAATTCCTTGGTTCAATGGAAAACTAAAAATTACCATCAAAAATTCTTCCCAAGAAATAGAAATTTCGCGCAGACAATCGTATAAATTTAAAGAATTATTAGGGTTTTAAAATGAACAAAAGATAAAGAGCCTGACTTTTGCCAGACTCTATCTTTTTATAGCATAATTTTTACGCTACAGGTCCGTCTGATGAACTAGATGGCTCTTGACACCAAAAAGAATCAGGACAATATCCTAAAGATTCACAATCCTTAGCCAATGTGTTATCAGGACAATCCTTTACATCAGCAGTTAAATTTGCGCGACCACCTATAACATCGTGGAATTTCAAGTTTGAAATTGATCTTTTGTTAAGGCTTAACGATTTTAAACTTCTTTTTTTCATAATGATAAGTTTTTGTGATTATACCTATCAGTTACGAACGTAAGTTTTTGTTACCCAGATTTATATAAAAGTAAATGTTTGTGTAGAAACTAACTACGATGTGTTTTTCTAGAAGAACTTGTTAACTCGTTAATTCCTTTCAGTTCTTCTTCAGTTAAATGACGCCATTTCCCAACAGGAACATCCAAAGAAACATTCATAATACGTGTGCGTTTTAGTTTTACAACTCTATAATCCAAATACTCACACATTCTACGAATTTGACGATTCAGTCCTTGTGTCAAGATGATCTTAAAAGTATACTTTGTTAACTGTTCTACTTTGCACTTACGCGTTAAAGTTCCTAAAATTGGAATACCATTGCCCATTTTCTGGATAAAATCACCTGTAATTGGACGATTTACCGTTACTTCATATTCTTTCTCATGATTGTTTCGTGCGCGCAGAATTTTATTTACAATATCACCATCGCTTGTCAAGAAAATTAAACCTTCACTAGGTTTGTCTAAGCGTCCAATTGGGAAAATACGTGAAGGATAATTAATATAATCAATAATATTATCTTTTTCCACTCTCGTATCCGTTGTGCATACAATTCCAATTGGCTTATTGAAAGCTAAATACACAGGTTTTTCCTTCGGATCAGAAATTAATTCGCCATCCACACGTACTTCGTCACCAGGCGCAATTTTGGTTCCCATGGCAGGAACAACGCCATTAATAGTAACGCGTCGTTGTTCAATCAATTTATCAGCAGCTCTGCGCGAACAGTAGCCAGCTTCACTTAAAAACTTATTGATTCTTGTTAATTGTGGTTCGCTCATTTAAAATCCTTTCAAAATGCAAAGCTAAGGAAAATAAAGATGTCTAACTCGAAATTGAACTCTGTCTGATAAATTGTTTCAAATCTTTCAAATCGCCATTAAAATAATCTTCATCTACAGCAGTTCCATCAATAGTTCCGCTTTCGCTGTATTGCCATAAACTCCAATTAGACCATGTACTTGGAATTTTTGGAGAAGAAGCATAACTCGCAACCCAAAGTGGGTATTTTGCAAATCGAGAATCATTTAAATACGCATCTCCTGTACTTTGATTGGTATAAATAATAGGCGTACGTTGGTATTTTTGCTCTAAAAGTTCTAGAAAATCAAGCAAATCACTAATAATTTGTGCGTGATCAGAAGTTTTAATGCTGCCATTCTCAAAATCTACAACAGGCGGCAATGCATCTGAAGGAAAATCGGTTCCAACTACATTGAAAAAATTATCTGCTTGCGATTGTGGCGCATCGTTGGTATAATAAAAATGATACGTTCCTCTAATAAATCCTTTTTGTGGAATTGTTTTCCAGTTATTCACAAAATTTGGATCTTGAATCGTAATTCCTCCGGAAGCTTTACAAATTACAAATGATAAATCAGTATTGTTGGTATCTATAGAATCGATCAAGTTTCCTTGATTATACGAAATATCAATTCCTTTTAAGTATGTAGACATGGCAGTAGTTTTGATTAATAAAAATCAAGGTACCAAAAAATAATACTGTCACAAAAAAAGACGACTTAATCGAGTATAAATACGTATAAATTTCGCCCTTTTCCATGTGCTTTTTCATCTGTAATATAAACAGTATTGTTGTTTTTAAAACAAATTCCTTCTTTCTGAGACTCATGTTCCAAGTCGAATTTTTTCATCTGTCCACCAAAAAAATGATCATTTTTAAAATCAGTAAACTGCCAAATAGCTTCATGCGATAGCAAAACGACTTTCTTTCCGTCAGGACTTATTGCTGCCGAAGTTACCCAACACTTCATTTTATCACAAGTATTAAAAGTACTTATAAATTGTGCTTTATGCTTTCCTTCGGTTGCTGGAATTTTATACAAATCAGTACGTCCGTAGTCTGTTTTTGTACGACTTTTAGTAAACAAATATAAATATCCGTTGTAATGAAAAAATGACTCTATATCAAAATGTCTTTTCTTCTTTTTTGGTGGAAATTTTTTCTGATTCGGAAAAGAAAACTCAATTTTTACAGGAAGAATACTTTTCCCATGTGTTAAATCGTTTGCTGCGAGTTTATAAATTTTCAAATGCTTTCGATCGTTGGCATTATTTCCAAAATCGCCCACATATAAATTCCCTTCTTTGTCTGTGGTTAAATCTTCCCAATCTTTATTTTTTCCTTCAACATAAAGTGTTTTGGTAATCTTTCCTTTAGCATTCACAACATACACTCTTGGATGATTTCCACTATCATTTACCATCCAAAAACTATCAGAATCTGGAATACTTTCAATTCCAGAAACTTCTTCTAAATCACTTGATAACTTTCCAACATATGTGAGTTGTCCATAATTCACAGAACAATTCGAAAAAAAGAATAAAATTACTAAGTATCTTAGGTAGCTAAGTCGCATAAAAATAGGTATTTGGTCAAAAATAGAGTTTTCAAAAGAAAACATGAAACTTTCATGATCAATTAAGAATAGTTTAGGATTTCTTAAATTTTAAATACTAAATGCAGAATTTTAAATTAAAAAGTATTTCTTTACAAAAAATGAAGAAGTCAAATTTAAAATGTAAAACTCAAAATTATAAATGTAAAAGGAGTTTCAATTCAAATTGACAAAAAACAAATTGACGAATTGACAAACCAACAAAAAACGCCCAAATTCGTGTAAATCTAAACAAGAGTAAGCACAAAAACATTCGTGAATTCGTGACAAAAAACACAAGAGTAAGCAAAATCAAATCAACAAAGTAACATGCAAACCATAGATGTTCTTATTATTGGCGGTGGCGCAGCGGGATTTTTCACAGCGATAAATGTTGCTGAAAAACATCCTTCAAAATCCGTTGTTATTCTAGAAAGAGGAAAAGAATTTTTAACGAAAGTTAGAATTTCTGGCGGTGGAAGATGTAATGTAACACATGCTTGTTTTGACCCAAAAGAACTTGTGAATTATTATCCGAGAGGAGAAAAAGAATTACTTGGTCCTTTTCATCAATTTTGTTGTGGTGATACGATGGGTTGGTTTGAAGAACGAGGTGTTGAACTCAAAACAGAAGACGACGGAAGAATATTTCCAGTAAGCGATTCTTCACAAACAATTATTGATTGTTTTTTGCGAGAAGCAAAAAAACACCAAGTTGATTTTAGAAAAAACCATGCAGTCAAAAAAATTACTAAAGTGAACGATTTGTGGAAGGTGGAAACCAATCAAGGAATCTTAGATGCCAAAAAAGTAATTATGACGACAGGAAGTAATCCTAAAATGTGGAGCATGTTACAAACGCTAGGACATACAATTGTTCCTGCGGTTCCATCTTTATTTACATTCAATATCAAAGATCCACGAATCAAAGATTTACTCGGAATCGCTACAGAAGCAAGTGTAAAAGTTGTAGACACGAAACTAGCATCTAATGGACCATTACTCATAACGCATTGGGGAATGAGCGGACCAGGAATTTTAAAGCTTTCAGCTTGGGGTGCGCGAATTTTGGCTGACAAAAATTACAACTTTCAAATTCAAGTCAATTGGCTAGATGAGGTTGATAAGGAAGATTGCTTAGCAAGCATCAAAGATTATAAAATAGAATTGGCAAAAAAAACGGTTCAAAAAAACAATCCGTTTGAATTGCCAAAACGTCTGTGGCAACGCATCATTCAAGCTGCCGGAATAAAAGAAGATATGCGCTGGGCAGATATAAACAAGCAACAAACGGAACAATTGGCAAGTCAGCTTACAGAAGCAATTTTCAATGTAAACGGTAAAAGTACGTTCAAAGAAGAATTTGTGACTGCTGGTGGAATTGACTTAAAAGAAGTAAACTTTAAAACCTTCGAAAGCCGTAAGCAAGAAAACCTATACTTTGCTGGTGAAATCCTCAATATTGATGCCATTACTGGTGGATTCAACTTTCAAAATGCATGGACAGGAAGTTATTTGATTGCTCAGAGTATTGAGTAGTGAAATATTAGATCGCTTTGCTTTTAGATTTCTTTGTACGCTGAACGTTACTTTGAGAAACGAAAAATTATATCGAGAAGCACACTGAAACTCTATTTTTTTTGAATTATACCTTAAACGTTATCATTATGAAAAAGTATGATAAAGTCATCTTTTCTAGTAGTATGGTAATTGTTATTTAAAAGTAATTATCACATTGTTACATTTTCAAATTGACACATTAAAAAACCGTATCTTTGCATAAATTTTTAAAATCGTTCATGGAAATAACTACATTTCTACCGCAAGCATACACTGAAAATATTGACAATGGAACTGTCACTTGGAAATCGCCAAGTAATATTGCACTTATTAAATATTGGGGGAAAAAGGAAGACCAAATTCCGCAAAATCCATCAATCAGTTTTACGTTGGACGCTTGTGCTACAACTACCAAATTGTCATATAAAAAGCATGCTGAAAAAAATGATGATTTTTCTTTTGATTTATTTTTTGAAGGAAAGCAAAAAGACGATTTTAAACCTAAAATCAATACGTTTTTGAAGCGAGTTGAATCATACTTACTATTTTTAAAAGACTATCACTTTACAATTGAAACCTCAAACTCATTTCCACACAGTAGCGGAATTGCTTCTTCTGCTTCAGGAATGAGTGCATTGGCATTGTGTTTAATGAGTTTAGAAAAAGAACTAAATCCAACAATGACAGACGAATTTTTTAATCAAAAAGCGTCATTTTTAGCACGGTTAGGTTCTGGAAGTGCAAGTAGAAGTATAGAAGGTGATTTAATTGTTTGGGGAACGCATGAAGATACGATTGGAAGTTCAGATTTATTCGGCATCAAATATCCATACAAAGTTCATGAAGTTTTCAAAAATTATCATGATACGATCTTATTAGTTGATAAAGGTGAAAAGCAGGTGAGTAGTACGGTTGGACACAATTTAATGCACAATCATCCGTTTGCAGAACAACGTTTTGCGCAAGCACATAAAAACTTGACAAAAATACAATCTGTGTTAGCAGATGGAGATTTAGATGAATTTATCGCAATTGTTGAAAGTGAAGCTTTGACGCTTCATGCGATGATGATGACTTCAATGCCGTATTTTATTTTAATGAAACCTAATACGCTCGAAATCATCAATCGTATCTGGAAATTTCGTCAAGAATCAGGAACGCATATTTGCTTTACTCTGGATGCTGGTGCAAATGTTCATATCCTATATCCTGAAAATGAAAAAGATGAAATATATCCATTCATTCAGGAAGAATTGGTTAAATTTTGCCAAAATGGACATCACATTTGTGATAGAATAGGTTTTGGAGCAAAAAAAGCGTAATTTTACAATAATAAAACAGCCTCAAAAATACGTATACAAATGAAGGGACCACTTTTTTATTCAAAAATTCTACTCTTTGGAGAATACGGAATCATCAAAGATTCTAAAGGATTATCTATTCCTTATAATTTCTACAAAGGCGCATTGAAAATTGACGAAAATCCTTCTCAAGAAGCTATAGCATCTAACAATAGTTTAGTGAAATTTGCAGATCATTTAGCAGCATTAGATGATGACTTAGTAACATTTGACATTGAAATCTTAAAGAATGATTTAGCAAAAGGAATGTACTTTGACTCTTCTATTCCTCAAGGATATGGAGTGGGAAGCTCTGGTGCGTTGGTAGCCTCTATTTACGATAAGTATGCGCATGATAAAATCACGGTTTTAGAAAATCTCACAAGAGAAAAATTACTAAAACTAAAAGCTATTTTTGGAGCAATGGAATCATTTTTCCATGGAAAAAGTTCTGGTTTAGATCCATTAAATAGTTATTTGAGTCTGCCAATCTTAATCAATTCGAAAGATAATATTGAACCGACAGGAATTCCTTCGCAAAATGAAGTTGGAAACGGAGCCGTATTTTTATTAGATAGCGGAATCATTGGAGAAACTGCGCCAATGGTGAATATTTTTATGGAAAATATGAAACAAGAAGGTTTCCGTAAAATGCTGAAAGATCAATTTATCAAACACACAGATTCATGTGTGGAAGATTTCTTAAATGGAGACGTAAAATCATTATTTGGAAACTTAAAATCATTGTCTAAAGTCGTTTTCAATAACTTCAAACCAATGATTCCTCAGCAATTTCATTCACTTTGGAAACAAGGAATTGAAACTAATGATTACTATCTAAAACTTTGTGGTTCTGGCGGCGGCGGATACATTTTAGGATTCACACAAAATATCGAAAAAACAAAAGAAACATTAAAAGATTACAAACTTGAAGTAGTCTACAACTTCTAAAGTTTGAGTCCAAATGTTATCAAGAAAACGCAAGCTATTTTTATACAAACTCTTCAGCTTGTTTTCCGTTGTAAGAGGCTATAATATTCTCATTATCGTAATAGCACAATATTTGGCTGCTAAATATATTTTGGCACCTAAAAAAGGCTTTATGGAGATTGCTTTAGACGGACATTTATTTGCGTTAATTCTCGCTTCTGCAGTTGCCATTGCAGCAGGTTATATCATCAATAATTTCTATGATGCTGAAAAAGATTTAATCAACAGACCTAAAAAATCTATGCTAGATCGCTTGGTGAGTCAACGTACCAAAATAACTACTTATTTTACGCTAAACTTTATCTCGGTTGCTATTGCAAGTTTTGTGTCAGTAAATGCTGTTATTTTCTTCTCTGCTTATATTTTTGGAATTTGGTTTTATTCTCATAAGATGAAAAAGATTCCATTTTTGGGAAATCTTACTTCAGCAATGTTGGCAATTACACCTTTCTTTGCGGTTTTTATCTATTACAGAAACTTAAGTAGTGTTATTTTTGTGCATGCTGCATTTCTATTTCTGTTAATCTTGATTCGTGAATTCATTAAAGACTTAGAGAATATAAAAGGAGATTTAGCTCAAGATTATAAAACGATTCCTATCATATATGGTGAAAAAGTATCTAAAGGCTTCATTGCTTTGGCAGCTACCATAGCAATCTCAGTCACCGTTTTCTTAATTTCTCAATACGATACAGGATATATGCGTTTCTATTTCTACGGAAGTACAGTTTTATTGATACTTTCGGTCATTATCTTGTACAGAGCTACATCAAAATCACAATATTTACTTCTTCACAATATTTTAAAATTTATCATAGTAGCAGGTGTTTTTAGTATTCCATTGTTGAATATTGAAGCAATTTTGAGAAAAATTACAGATGTTTTGTGATAAAAATTTAAAATTGATTCAAATTTGTTAAAGCCAATTTCAAGTATGTTTTTCTTCTTGAAAATTGGTAATTTGTAACAAAAATATAGCTATGTTATCTTCACATGAATTAAAAGTCGCGTTAGCGCAAATTGCTCCAGTTTGGTTAGATAAACCCAGAACATTAGATAAAATTAAACAACAAATTTTAGACGCAAGTCAGGAAAATTGTGAACTCATTGTTTTTGGAGAAGCTCTGTTGCCAGGATATCCTTTTTGGGTTGCCAATACAAATGGCGCAGCATTCAATTCTACGACGCAAAAAGAAATCCACAGACATTATGTGCAAAATTCAATACAAGTTGAAAAAGGAGATTTGGATGAAGTTTGCAATTTAGCTAAAGAACATAATATCGCTATTTATTTAGGTTTAATGGAACGTGCAGAAGATCGCGGCGGACACAGTATTTATTGTTCATTGGCTTACATTAACCAAGATGGAAGTATAGAATCGATGCACAGAAAACTCATGCCAACGTATGAAGAACGATTAACCTGGGCAAGTGGTGATGGAAACGGTCTAAAAGTACATCCATTAAAAGATTTTACTGTTGGCGGATTGAATTGTTGGGAAAATTGGATGCCTTTGCCAAGAGCAGCCTTATACGGAATGGGCGAAAATTTACACATTGCTGTTTGGCCAGGAAGCGAAGTAAATACAAAAGATATTACGCGATTTATAGCGCGTGAATCACGTTCGTATGTAATTTCAGTATCGAGTTTGATGCGAAAAGATGATATTCCGCAGAATGTTCCGCATGTACAAGAAATATTAGAGAATGTTCCTGACGAACTAGCCAATGGCGGATCGTGTATTGCGAGTCCTGATGGCGAATGGTTGATTCCTCCAGTACTTCATAAAGAAGGTTTAATCATTGCAACACTCGACTTTAATCGTGTATTAGAAGAACGACAGAATTTTGATGCTGTTGGTCATTATTCACGTCCAGATGTAACACAATTAACCGTAAATAGAGAACGTCAAAGTACTATTAAATTAAAAGACTAATTATTGAGTTTGCGCTGAGTTTTCTATAATAAAGAAGGATCATTTCTTCTGCAGAATAGTTCTCTATCTGTTTTGAGTTAATTTTGACGTTAGGTGACTTTATTGTAGCTTTAACAAGAACTAAGTATATAGAAATTAAATAGATAAAATACAATGAGAACTCAAAGCTTTTTGATAATTGTAATCTTGGGATTCATAAGTTTTTCATGTTGCGGCTCTAGACAAGCTGCCAGTACAGATACATCAACACAAAGACCGATTACACCAATTATCGAAACAGATGATGATGAAACTGATAATGATGGAATGGACGGTTGGTCAAGTCAACCAGATTCAAATTCATCTAGAATCAAAGTCTCAAATGCGGCTATAATGTTCAATTCATTGCCTAATGGACTTAGCAGAATGGGATATGGAATTGCTGAAAATACAGGAAATTCAATCACTACAACAGTAAGAGGAGATATTCAAATTACTGCTTGGATAGATGGACAAGATGTTATACTTGCCTCTCAAGTACAACAGTATACAGACAATGGATTTGGATTGCGAGAACCTTCTGAATTGGTATCATGTGTAAAAGGAGATGCTACATCGATACCAGATTGCTGGCGTACTATTCTCATCATAGCAAATAGAATTGGAGGTACTAAACAATACCAGTAAAGTCTAATTCTATAGAACAGATACGAATTGTAAATCGTAGTATTTTGTTGAAAAAGTAAAATCAATTGATTTTGAATGAATTACCAATCTAAAGTACAAAAGACGAATAATTGAGTCAAGATTCGGTTATCGTAAATTAAAAAGTATCTTTGCAAAAATTTTATAGCATATACGAATGGCAAAAGAGCGACACGGTAAAAGTAAAGTCAAGGCAGGAAGTAAGAATCATGGAGGAAAAAAGCCTTTTGATAAAAAGAAATCTTCTGGAGAAAAATCTTTTGAAGGCAAGAAGCCTTTTGACGGGAAAAAACCGAATTATAGAAAAAAATCAGCGCCAAGACCAAAATCTTCAAGCAATCCGAATGAGATTCGCTTAAATAAATATATTTCCAATTCAGGTATTTGTTCACGACGTGAAGCAGATATGCACATTTCTATTGGAAGTGTTACTGTAAATGGTAAAGTGGTAACAGAAATGGGTTACAAGGTTCAATTAACGGATGAAGTTCGTTTTGATGGACGTGTCATTAATCCAGAAAAGCCAACATACATTTTATTGAACAAACCTAAAGGATTTTTGGTGACGACTAAAGATGAGAAAGGTCGTAAAACAGTAATGGATTTAGTAGCTAATGCAACGAAAGCTCGTATTGTTCCTGTTGGACGTTTGGAACGTCAAACTACGGGATTATTGTTATTTACAAATGACGGCGAATTAGCAAGAAAGCTGACAGATCCTCACCAAAAAGTACGTAAGATTTTCCATGTTGAATTAGATAGAAATGTGAGCCAGGCAGATTTTAATAAAATCAAAGATGGTATTAACATTAGAGGAGATAGATATGAAGTAGATGAAATTTCTTGGATTCAAGGAGCTTCAAAGCGTGAAGTTGGTATTAAGGTAAGTACGGGAAGCAATGGTTTGGTAAAAGCTATTTTTGAGCATTTATCGTATACAGTAGCTCGTTTAGATCGTGTAGTTTTTGCGGGATTAACGAAGAAGGATTTGCCAAGAAGTCACTGGCGAGATTTAACAGCTCAAGAAGTAATTAATTTGAAAAACTTAAAATAGTTTTTAGAATATAAAAAAATAAGCCTCTCAATTTTGGGAGGTTTTTTTGTTTTTAATAGGATTCACAAATATATTTTTGAATCATGTACGGTGTTATTTTTTTTAACGTCTTGCCAGTTTCAGGATGCAATCCGAAAGAAGAAAAAAACTCTATATTTCCACTTACTGATTTTTGATACCACAGATTTTCACGGCCATTAGGTTTAAAAAAAGCATAATTACAATCAGGTGTTACTTTTCTAAAACTCTGTATTCGTTCGCTCTTATAAACTTTTAAATTAGAAAGTCCGTACTTATCTACATCGAATTTTACTTCTACATATCGATCCTGATTCCAAACCATCCACCGTTGTTTATTAATACTGTACAAACCGAAATAGAGTAGGAAAACCAGAGAACAAAAAATCAGTGTGACTTTATTTTTCTGGATAATTATCTTTAGTTTCTCACTCATACTGGGTTCTTTTCTTATGATATTGTTGTTCAATTCCGCATGCTCTATTGAAACATTTTCGCTTACCTGTTTGGGTACTTCTAATTGACGATTCTTTAATATAAAATCTGCATAACTATTATAACCAAGATAATTGCATAGGCAATTTGCTACAGAACTTTTGAGTTCTACAGTTTCTCCTTTAATAGCCGTATTATATTTATTTCTGAGGCTTTTTTCATGATATTGAAAACGACATTCTTCCATCATATAATCGGAAATCTGTTTAGACAGTCCGGTTATGGACATATTTACTCCGGTAGCTTCTCTTATTTCTTTTTTAGCTTTTTCAAAAGCACTTAATACTAAATTTTTATGCATGACTTGTAGTTTTAGGTTCTCTCTTTCTATTGATAAAGCTGCCTTTGCATTACAGGTAAAAACAAGGGAAATTAATTTCTTCAAACTTTCCCAAACTCTTCCCTAAACTTTCCATTCATTCCTGCAATTCCTCAGTTAATTTGCTTCAGAAATATTTCACAAACTGATGTTATAAATCAACTTGATCTCCTGCATTTATGACTCGGTTTATTCTTGAGATAAGAAGCACTAGGATTACTCCTGGAAGTAGCTAATCGATGTTGCTATTGTCTCTTCACTTCCTAAAAACACAAGAAAACGGCGCCTTTTCTATTTCACTGTGTTGCTGAACATTAATACGCTGAGTATTCCTCGGACGGCAACACGTATGTCCAATTTTTAAACTCTAACAAAATGAAAAAATTCAGTTTAATAATACTTACGGTTTTCCTCAATGGCGCATTATTTTCTTGTACGCCGAACTCAATTGCAGAAGAAGAAATTCAACAAGAACAACAGTTCACAGAAGGTGATGATGGAGAAGTAACACATGAAGAAGATGAAGAAGAAAATCCAAACGGTAATGGGTAAAATAAACACCTTGTAATTATATTTTTACTATTTTAGAAGGATGAAACTACCAATGGTGACATCCTTCTTTTTATTTTTACTTTTGTGTGTGTTATTTTTTGGGTGCGAGCCTGATAATATGCAGAAAAGGAATTCCCAGATAAAGTTTTACGATTCAAAAGCATATGATGCTGCAAAAGCTGGTAAATATGATAGTGCTATATTTTTTACGCGTAAAATGTTGGTAACTGCTAAAAAAGAAAATAATATACAAGAGATAAAAAAAACCTATTTTAAACTCTCTCGTTATTACAATAAATTAGAAAAATACGACTCAGCTATTGTTGCTAATAATAAAGTATTAAGAATATTAGAATCCGAATTTGATACTTTAAGCGTTGCTAAAAGAAGAAATTTAAATGGTACGTACTACAAAAAGATTGATAGCTTCGAAACAGCATATGAAAATTACACAAAATCAAAAGAACTATATTTAATAAAAGGGGATACTATCAACGCAGGAAAAGTATTGTTGAATATAGCAAACCTTCAAAAGCAAAATGGTAATTTTGGAGCAAGCCAATTATCTGCGTTAGATGGTTTAGATTACTTAAAAGATAGTGGACATATACGAAACATAGCTGGACTTTATAATGCTTTATCAGTAGTATCGAAGGAAACAGACAAGTTAAAAGCTGCAGAAGAATATATAAATAAAGCTATAGAATTAGCAAAAGATTCAATATCAATTAGAAAAATTGGAAAGAAAAATATCACAACTTTTAAAAATACAAAAGCTAATATTTTTAAGGAATCTGAACAATACGATAAAGCTATTGAAATCTATAAAGATTTATTAAATGATAAGGGAAATGATATTTTAGAAAACAAGCGAATTAATACTAATTTGGCATATACTTTATTTCTGAAAAATGGATTTAATAAAACTTCAGATTCACTATTGCGAAATTCTCTTTCTTATTTTTACTCCAAGGAAAATTTGTCAGCAATATATTCTGCACAATTAAAATTAGCCGAACTTTACCAAGACAAAGATGTTTTGCAATATTCAAAATATATTGACTTAGCTGCAGAATCAGCAAAAAAATTGGGGAATCTTACTTCTGTCTATGAAGTAATGGAAGTTAAACTTAGAAGTGATTATTCAAGGGAAGATTTTGATAGATATGTTGCATTAGGACGTCAATTAGAAACAAAGGAAGAAGACTTAAATCATTTTTATATATACGAACGATATAATTATGATAAAGCAGAAAAAGCGAAAATTACAGCGCTAAACAAAGCAAGAGAATCCAAGATTAGATTCTTAATTCTTTTACTAACTGTCATCGTTTTACTAGTCCTAATCTTCTTCATCTACCAAAAAATTAAGCGAAGGCATAAAATTGAAAAAGTAAAAACTGTGCATAGTACAGAAGCGCGAATTTCGTCCAAAGTACATGACGAACTCGCAAACGATATTCACAATTTAATGGCACAACTCGAAACTTCAGATCCTGATAAAGATATCGTGTTAGATAAACTTGATACGATTTACAATAACGCGCGTGATATTTCCAAACAAAATAGAAGCGTAGAAACTGGAGAAGCCTTTGTGGATGAACTAAATAATTTGTTTAGAAGTTATCAGTCAGAAGCGGTGAATGTACTATTAAAGCGATATGATGTTTCTATTTGGAACGGAATTTCTTCTCATATAAAAGTGACCATTTATAGAGTGCTTCAAGAATTGCTAACGAACATGAAAAAGCACAGTAATGCAGGTTTGGTAGTAGTTTCTATAGAAAAAGAAAACAAACAATTATTCATTCAATATATAGATAACGGGAAAGGTTTTACAGAAGAAATTTCTAAGAATGGATTGCAAAATGCGGAAAACCGTATTCAAGCAATCCAAGGAAAACTTACTTTTGATACAGAATTACACAAAGGATGTAAGTTTAGTATTAATGTTCCAGTATGATATATAGCCTATGTTTACTAAAGTTTTGATAGCAGAAGATATGGATGACATCAATGCAGGTGTCCTTACTGCTCTTTCCGAATTAAAAATAACCACAATACATCAAGCACAGTATTGCGATGATGCTGATTTGAAAGCAAAAAAAGCGCGCAAAGATAATTTACCATATGAATTATTGATCACCGATTTGTCTTTTGTAAAAGATCATAGACAACAAAATTTGGCGTCTGGAGAAGAACTATTGGTAAAATTGAAAGAAGAACAGCCAAATTTGAAAGTCATCGTGTATTCTGTGGAAGATAAGTTGCAACGTATTCGAAGACTGTTTAATCAGCATGATATAGATGCATATGTTTGTAAAGGTAGACGTAGCTTGCGAGAACTTATCAAAGCAATCAAGATGATTTCGACAGGTGAAAAATTTATTTCTCCTAAAGTTCAAAGTGCCTTAAGTGCCAAGAACGATATGGAAATTGATGATTATGATATTGGTTTACTGAAATTATTATCCAAAGGCATGAGTCAAGATGAAATTGCTACAGACTTGAAAAAGCGAAGTATTTCCCCCAATAGCTTGAGTTCTATAGAAAAACGATTGAGTAAATTGAAAATCTATTTCAAGGCGAATAATGCCATTCATCTCATTGCAAACGCAAAAGATTTAGGACTTATATAAATAAAAAAATCCTCCATTTTAGGAGGATTTTATATGATATGTTTAAGATTTTTTTTGAATTATAAAGTCGCAATATAATCTACTAGTTTTGCAAAATCTTTTTGTTTTTTAAGCTTTAATCTTTCTGATTTGATATACTTTTTAATATCACCTTCTTTTCCAGGAAATAACTTTACAACCTCTTTTTTCTTAGGTTTTACTTCTGTTAATGCTCCTCCATTTTTGGAAATGTAATAGCGATCGTATTGTGTGAATTTTGCAGCTCTGTCTGCTTGGTTTGCTGTTAAAGCCTTCTCATTTGGAGAAAACACACATTTCTTTCTAAGTAATAATTGTACATCATCCTTATCATTCAATACTAAGAAATAAGATTGCTTTTCATATCCTTCTTCATCTTTGTATTTCATTAGTTTTAAAGTCTTATTCTCAAATGTAACTCTCGAATTATCAACTTTCATTAACGCTTCCATTTCTTGTCCATCTTCTGGTAATAATTCAATTTCGTCTGAATACGTATTGAGTCGCATCATTACGTTTCCATACGATTTATCTCCAACAAAAAATTGCGCCAATTTATAGTTTTCATATAAATAAGGACTTCCTTTTACATTTTCCCAATCAATTTCGTACGGATCTTTTTCTTTGGTATTTAAAAACTTTCGAAGCTCGTCATAGATTTGTGAAGTACTTTCAAATTCTCTCGGAGCACCACTCATTTGGGCAAACATTGAACCACAAAAAAGTAATAATAGTGTTATTGGTAACAGTCGTAATGATTTCATAATAAGCTAATAAATTGGTTATGAACATAAAAATACTGAAAAATTGTGAACTTTTTACAGTACATACCAATAATATCATGCTAGAAGTATGCTCAGGAAAGTTTGAGTTTTGAGTTTTTTCTGTACAAAGTGTATATCTCGTAACATAGAAAACCATATACAACAATATACTCTAAGGCAACAAAACTTAGATTTTCAACATAACCTTCATTACCATAGGTCGCATAGCTCAAAATGAACATGAAAGACCAAACAACAGTAAAACGATAGTTTGTAAATACGCTCAAAGCTAATAGAGTTGTAAAGTACCAAGGATGCATTGTTGTTGTCGTAAAAAAGTAAATGGAAAGTCCAAATAGCAAACCTGTTACAGCTTTTTTAAAGCTAGTGTTGTCCCTAAAAAAGCTAATGATCATCACAGAAGTAAATACGACATAAGGCGTAATACGTCCAATATCTTCAATCATATTCCAACCGACAATTTTATAACCGATCCAACGTGCTATATAATAGAAACTCGCGTTGAATTCAAATTTTTGAAAGTATAAACCAATAGTTGCTTTATAGTTTGCAATGAAATCTTCAGAGATGAAAGGAAGAAATAATCCAATCACAATGACAAATACAATGGTATAAAAGACAATCAGCTTTCCAATTCCTTTTTTTAATGTTGTTATTGAGTTTTTACGAAATTGTGTGATTCTAAATTTTGTAAACCATTGAAACAAAATTGGTAAAAAGATAAACGGTAATAATTTTACAGAAACAGATAAAGCTAAAATAATGGCTGCCCATTTCCACGAACCTTTTTGTAGTAAATATAAACTCCACACTAAAAAGAAGATCATCAATCCTTCAAAATGAAGGTTTCCAACCAGTTCTACAATAACCAATGGATTTAAGATAAACAACCAAATATTATGTGTTGATATGCCTAAGTTTTTGAGTAATTTTCTGCCAAAATATAAAGTTCCTATATCTGCTAAAATCAAAATAATACGCAATACAATGACAGCGCCAGTAATACTTTTGGGAGCAATTAATCCTGCAATGACAAAGCATATTTGATTTATCGGTGTATAATTGGTGTAGTTGGAAGCATTTAAACTTCCCATGCCATCAAAAAGTGCTTGCGATTCTTGAATTGGAGCTGTCCCTGAAGCAATCAAGTCTTTTGGTAAGTATAAATATGGATTCCAGCCTTCTAAAAGCATTCTTCCGTCCCAAATAAAGCGATAAAAGTCTTGTGATAGGTTTGGAATGCTTCCGAGAAAGATCAATCGGAATACTACAGCAATTCCGGCTAAAAGAAAAAAGTGTTCCTTTTCCAATCGGATCAATCCAAAAAAACATAAAAAAGCAGTTCCGTATAGTGAAAGTAAAATAGTGACATCAGTTCGTACAAGTGGATATCCTAAGTAATAATATACAAAGGCACTAATCAATACAAGTACGATGGAGAATTTATGATATTTCCCTACGGATGCAATCACACTTTTGATCGAATCGAATTAAAAAATACAAAGGCAAAACCTAAGAATAACATTAAGTGAAACGGAAATAATCCGAAATCATTTAATGGATATGCACTATACATTCCAAATAAGAAATACACCATTAATAAAGCTTCAATGATTGTATTTGCTGAGATTTTCTTTTTGATGTATTTGTTATTCTTCCAAGAATCTTTCAAGTTTTTAATATTGAATTTTGGAGTACGAACAAATTCGCTACGTTTCCCTATATGACCTTCTAAAACTGCTACAGAGTTATGAACTGAAAAGCCCATTGCTACAGAGAAAAAAGTGAAAAACATTTTTATATAATCTATGAAATTGGCAAAACCGCCACCTTGGACACGTTTAAACGGAAACCAGAAACACACAAAAAATATAACAGTACTAATGATGAAAAAACTTGAAACAGTAAAGTAAATTTCTAAATGTCCATATGTATTTTTGATATACAACATCGGAATACTCAATATACCAACAATCAATACATTTAAAAACATAGTACTGTTTAATAAATGTAATATTCCATGAACTTTTGTTTTGAACGATATGTTTTTTGAAAAAATAACGCGTTTTACCATTTTTCGAAAATTCTCGGCTCCACCTTTATTCCAACGGAATTGTTGCGAACGTGCAGCACTAATTACTACAGGTAATTCGGCAGGCGTTTCTACATCTTCTAAATATTTGAATTTCCAGTTTTTTAACTGTGCGCGGTAACTTAAATCTAAATCTTCGGTAAGTGTATCACCTTCCCAGTTTCCAGCATCAATAATGCAGGTTTTTCTCCAAATTCCAGCAGTTCCGTTAAAGTTGATAAAATGTCCTTTGGAGTTTCGTCCAACTTGTTCTAGGGTAAAATGTGCGTCTAGCGCGAATGCCTGAATCTTTGTCAACAATGAATAATCACGGTTAATATGTCCCCAACGTGTTTGGACTACGCCAATTTTATCATCTTTAAAATATGGGATTGTTTGTTTGAGCCAATCTTTCTTTGGAAGGAAATCGGCATCAAAAATAGCAACAAATTCACCTTTAGCATCAATCAATCCTTCTTTCAAAGCACCAGCTTTAAAACCAGTTCTATCTTCACGACGAATGTGTGAAATATCTAAACCTAATTTTTGTAATTCTTTGATTTTTTCTGCAGTAGAAACAACTGATTCATCTGTGGAATCATCTAAAACTTGTATCTCTAGTTTATCTTTTGGATAATCTATCAGTGCAATATTATCTAACAAACGTTCCATGACATACAACTCATTGTATACAGGAAGTTGGATGGTAACATATGGAACTTCGTTTGGATTGTTTAAGTCAAAGCGTGGCGCATTGTCTTGTTTCTTTTTGGCTTTTAAATAATTGATCAATAAGTTCAATTGTGCCAAACTATACATTAAAATCAAAATCAACGCAATACCATAGATGGTCATTACGACAAATGACAACGCTAGTTTAAAAAATTCTGCATCAAACTCCATCTCTACTTAAAACTATATTTAAAAATCCAACCTAAAATTTTTACGCCAGCAAATATAGTACCTTTTACCGTACCAGAAACTTTTGAGATCCCAATTCTCTTTTTATAGCGTACAGGAACTTCTACATATGATAATTTCTGCTTCAATGCTTTAAGTTGCATTTCTACCGTCCAACCATACGTTTTATCTTCCATTTGTAATTGTAAAAGCTTATCGTATTTAATTGCTCTAAAAGGTCCTAAGTCAGTAAATTTTGCTCTAAAAAACAATTTCATTAAAAATGTAGCCAGCCAATTTCCAAATACTTGTTGTGGCGTCATAGAACCATTTTCACGTAACGACTTTACACGTGCACCAATTACAAAATCGATATCATCTTTAATAATAGGTGAAACAATTTTTGTTAATTCTTCAGGATAATCTGAATAGTCACCATCTAAAAACACCAAAATATCTGGTTTTACTTCTTGATTGGCAATATATTCCATGCCTTTCAAACATGCATAACCATAGCCTTTTCGCGGTTCTTTTAATACAGTTGTACCAGCCGCTTTAGCATTTACTTCTGTATTATCTGTAGAATTATTGCTCACGACAATAATTTCAGTTACATCTTTTGGAATTTCCCGAATAACATTTGCAATAGAATCTTCTTCATTGTATGCAGGAATGATGACTTTTATAATCATATGTTCTTTTTTAGCTTATGGCGATCATCGCCTTTGGCTTTGCGTTATTTTAAATTATAAATGTACTTCTAAATTGTAACTAGAATTAAATTCAACATTTAAAATTTAGCATTTATAATTTTCAGTTTCAAGGTTGTTCTCAATGCAATTTTCTTCAAAAGCTACTCGAACTGATGTTTGATTGTAATAAATTACCAAATTATTGTAAGTCCCAAAGACTGTTTTCTTTCTTGAAACTTTTCAAATCTGTCCATTCACCAATTTTCTCTCCGTTCTTATATTTTTCAGCTCTAATGAGTTCTTCATTTTTGTAGCGTAAACAATAGCCATTTTTCTGATTATTTTTCAACTGACATTTATGATTTACTTTTTCATTTTCATCATAAAAAAGCCACCATTTACTTTTTTGACCGTTAATATAATGTCCTTCGCTTTTTTTGGTTTTGTTTTCGCGATAAAAGTACCAATATTTCGTTGGTTTCCCATTTTTGAAGCGTCCTTCTTTTTGCAAAGCACCATTTGGATAGTAAAATTTCCAATATTTTGTTTTTACACCTTTCTTCATCCAACCTTCTTCTTTCATTTGTCCACTATCATAATAGGTCTTCTGATACTTTTTTTGTCCGCTTACGCTGAATGTGATACACAAACAACAAATGAAAAATAAATGCTTCATGTTTTTATTAGATAAGAAGTTGTTTTGGTTTAATTGTCATAATAAATCACAGAAACTTACAGTTGAATCGTTAGTTTATGCATTTAAATTTTCAACATCTTAAGACAAGTTTGACAAATTTATTACTTGTTATTTCTAAGCATTTCAAATAAATCCATATCGTTTCCTAAAATTACTTCAGGAACTTCATGACGTGTTGCTCCATCATCTGGACCATTTTCTAATTTTAAAACTCCTCTAGGACATACAGCGCTACAAACTCCACAACCTACACATGACGAACGTACAATGTTTTGTCCTTTTTGTGCGTAAGCTCTAACGTCAATTCCTTGTTCACAATATGTAGAACAGTTTCCACATGAAATACATTGTCCACCATTAGTTGTAATTCTAAACTTAGATTTAAAACGTTGTATCAATCCCATGTAAGCCGCTAAAGGACAGCCAAAACGGCACCAAGTTCTATTTCCTAACATAGGATAAAAACCAGTTCCAATAACTCCTGCAAAGATAGATCCGATTAAGAATCCATACCATTCGTTAATTCTATATGCGTTGATTCCAAATAAGGTATTGTCTCCAACAGTTTCAGGAGATAAAACGATATTATAGGTGTTGTATCCTACGATAATAGTCATAATAATTGCAAAAACTAATACAGGATATATAGTCCAACGCTCTATTTTCCATGCAATTAATCGTTTGTCTGATAATTGACGATACGGATCTCCAAGTGTTTCAGCCAATCCACCACAACCACAAACCCATGAGCAGTACCAGCGTTTTCCATATAAGTATACGAAAAGCGGAACAAGTACAACCGATAGAATTACGCCCCAAAAGAACATGAACTTTCCTAAATGTCCAGCAGCTAAATAATTTTTTACATTCCAATCTGTCAAGAAATTATAATCTAAAGGCCAAGCGTTTTTCAAATCGACTCCTGGTAAATCAAATAATGGTAAAATTTCTACCAATAGGAAAGCAAATATGATTTGAAATGCCAATACAACAGCAGTTCTCACAACTTGATATCGATTGTGTCTATATTTGATAAACATACGAATTCCCATCACGATCATTGAAACTGTGTATAACAAACCGTATACAAACCACTGTGAAGCGGAAGCATTTTCAATAAATACACCTTTTACAGGATCTACAATGCTCGTCCAGTTGACAATTACAAAAGGGTAGAAGTACAGTAGTACATAAAATATGAATAAGAAGATAAATACAGAGATTCCAACCCAACCGCGATTGGTAGCATTATTTAAGTAAATCCCGTTGTTTTTGATTCCAGGAATTGGCTTTAGGAACAATCCTGTAATGATAAACATTAACGATCCAATGATTCCTAATCCGAAGGTTAAGAATAAAAACAATCCTTTGTTATCCACAATCGTTCCTGATGCAGCATTTTTTGTAATGTCAAAACGTGAATATTTATTGTCGTACAATAAGAATTCTTTCGCCAAGTTGCGATTTGCATCATTTACTTTGCTTGTTAAGTCGTTTTTAAATGCATCTACAGAATCATACGTTCTACCTGGACTATACATCCAATTGGTAGATTGATCTAAACTTGTCGCTTTTGCTGCAGTTAAATTCTGATCTAAGATTTCTTTTGTATACACAACTTTGCCACTTTTTGTAGCAGCTGCGATTACTTTTTCAGCTTCTTCAGGAGAAATTCCACTTTCCTTAGCAATATCATCAGAAACACGTTGGTTGTGTTTGTCAAACAATCCTTTTACATCGCTCATAAAAGAAAATGGATTGTTGTATGCTTTGTCTAAAATGCCGTTTTCTTTGGCAACTTTTGTAAATGTTTCGGTTACTCTTTCTTTCTTTCCACTAAAAGTTTGTGAAATAGAACGTTCAGATAAGGTATAATTTCCCATGAATAGCGTTGCAATAAATAACAACACCGAGGCAATAAATATATAGAGTCCTGCAATTCGTATGAATTTCATAATATAATTTTTAAGATGAGGTGATTAGTAACTGAAAATACGTTTCCAGCTTCTTTTTTTAGGTTTGATAGATGTTTGGTGCTCGTTGTTGAATTGTGCAACAATTTCTTTTTCGTATTGTCTGTAGAACTCAGGATCAAAATTAGCATCGGCTAAATGTTCTAAAACATATTCTACAGAGCGTTTTTCGTTTAACCAAGTATCAAAACTATGATGACGCATGCGAATTCCAAACGTATTGATTCCTAAGAATTGCTTGGTTTCTTTGTGAAAAGCAATGGTAATACAAAGGTGTTTTTTAGGATGTTTCCAATGAAAATGTTGTTCATACTCTGGTCGTCCACGTTCACCAAATACCCAACCATATGTTTGGTATTCAATATCTAAAAACTTTGCAGAATTGAACCAATGTCCTGGATTATAATCTCTAGGATTACCGCATAAAGTTTGTGCCAACGTTTCGCCCATCATACGACCTGTATACCATACGGCTTCAATTGGTCTGCGATTTCCAATAGCTTCATGTTGCTCGGCACAATCGCCAATCGCATAAATATCTGGAATATTGGTTTCTAGTCTTCGATTCACTTTGACACCGCGTCCGATTTCAATATTTGAATCTTTTAAGAAATCTACATTTGGAGAAACTCCTGCGGTCAGTCCGACCACTGTACATGGAATTTCTTCACCAGTTTCTTTGATAATAATAGATTTTACTTTCCCGTTTTCGTCTGCTTTTATCTCTTGTAAATTAACGCCTAAACGTAAATCAATATGGTGTTCTTTAATATGTTGATTAATCATTTCTGATTCGCCTGCTGGCAAAACACCATTCCAAAAACTACTTTCACGAACTAAAAATGTTACTGGAATATCTCTACTTTGAAGCATTTCTGCTAATTCAATTCCAATCAGTCCACCACCAACAATGACGGCACGATTACAGACTTTGTTATTTGGAGCATATTTCTCTAAATTTTCTAAATCTTGTTTGTGATACATGCCCATAACACCATCTAAATCTTGACCTGGCCAACCAAATTTGTTTGGTTTAGAACCTGTTGCTATGATAAGTTTATCATACTTCATGGTTTCTCCATTTGCAAAAACGAGTTCTTTTGAAGCGTCTTTTACCTGTGAAACAAACCCTTTTTTCAGTTCAATACGATTCTTCTTCCAAAACCAATTCTCATAAGGTTGTGTGTGCTGAAACTTCATGTGTCCCATATATATATACATTAATGCTGTACGTGAGAAGAAATACTCTGTTTCGGCAGAAATGATAGTAATTCTTTTATCGGAAAGTTTTCGGATATGTCTGGCAGCCGTAACTCCAGAAATTCCATTACCTATAATTACAATGTGTTCCATAAGGTGATTGGTTTTTATGCTTTCCGCTTGCGCAGAAATTGTTCGTGTCGGGAATTCTGTCGATAGTAAAGTTAAGAACTTATACAAGTACTTAGAATTTAGAATTATTATAAATTAAAAATTTAGTGTAAGGATTTTTAAAAAATAACAACTTGTGGGAGCTTGAAAATCAATTATATAATTAATGAATTTTTTTTTGAAAAGATTGTAAGTTCCTAAATGTTTTGTGGACTTACACAGCATTACAAATTGAAATTAATAATCATGAAACATATAACAATCACATTTATAGCAGTTTTATTTACAACCCTAAGTTTTGCACAAAATACAGACACTTTCTTTAAAGCTTCAGATGCTTTTCTAAAAGAATATGTAAAAGATGGACGTGTAAATTATAAAGCAATAAAAAAGAATGCTGCACAACTAGATGAAATTTTAGCGGCTACAAACAGTATTAAAGTAAGTAAAAGTGATGCGAATACCTATCAGGCTTATTGGATTAATATCTACAATTTGACTGTTATTAAAGGAATTGTCGAAAATTATCCAGTAAAATCACCGCTAGATATCAAAGGACTTTTCGATAAAACAAAATATGAAGTAGGAGGAAAGAAGATTACATTGAATGATATAGAGCACAAGTTGTTACGCGGACAATTTAATAATGATCCACGTTTTCACTTTGTATTGGTATGTGCAGGCTTAGGCTGTCCCCCGATTATTGCCGAAGCCTACATGCCAAATACTTTAACCAAACAATTAGATAGACAAACAAAATTGGCGCTTAATAGTGATGATTTTATCAAAGTAAATGCACGTAAAAAACGTGTACAACTATCTGAACTTTTAAAGTGGTACAAAGATGATTTTAGACAAGACGGAAACGAAATCGACTTCATTAATAAGTATAGAAACGAAAAAATCGCAGAAAAATCTAAAATAAGCTACTATCCGTACAATTGGAAATTGAATCAAGCGAAGTAGTTTTTGAAACGTTATTACGTGAAGTGCTAACAACGAAGTAATCTGCCACTAAAGAAAAAGATTGCCGCATATTTTTCCAAAATGCTCGCAATGACGTAATCAACAAATACACAAACAACAACACTGAGCGCTAACGCCAAAGGTTAACAATAAAATTAAAAACTAATTACAATACTAAATTAAATTACAATGAAAAATAAAAATCTATTTTTAACAATGCTTGCTATATTATTTGTAAGCTTCTCATTTGCCCAAGATCAAGATCAAGAAGATGAAGTAACTCCAGAAAGAAGTAATGTTCAAGAATTTACACCTTCAAAGTTATTGAAAAAAGGACAATGGGATATTAAATTCTTCAATAGTATTTATACACAAACTGAGCGTACTGATGAAGCATCAAACTCAGTAACTGTACCAAGAGAAACATTTTTTACAAGTACAACAGAAGTATACACAGGTGTTAGTGAAAGTAGAAGAATAAATGTTGGTTTAATTGTTCAGGTACGATCAAATACTTTTGGAGGCGCTGGTGCTTTAGATGTTTTTAAATTTAAAGACAATGATCAAGCAAGAAGTGGATTAACGGTATTAGCACCGTCAATTAGAGTGCAACCTTTTAAAAATATTTCGAATTTCTCATTTACAAGTTCGGTATATATTCCAATTTTTGAAGATAGAGCAAACGCTCCATATTTAGACAAGAGAAGTATTTTTTGGGAAACAAAATTCTTTTACGATACAACATTCGGGCAAGATAAATGGCAATTATTTACGCAAGCTGATATTGGATTGAACTTTGGAGAAAAAAGTACAGATGCAGATCCAAATACTTCTAACATAGGAGAACGTTTTGCAAACAATAGTATGTTTTTACCATTTGCAGCATTTTTAAGCTACTTCCCGTCAACGGAATCAACAGTATATGTAAACGCAAAACAAGCATTTTTAATTGACTTAGGAAACGAATTCTCGCAGAACTCAACTTCTGTAGGAATTGGAGGAAAGTACCAATTAAATAGAGTTTTAAATGTAGAAGCTTCTTTCGATAAATTTGTAAGAGGAAATAACTTCCAAGGTTTAGGACAAACTTTTAGCATAGGTTTAAGAGCACTATTTTAATAATAATAGTACATTAGGAGCCTAAAAATTGTAAAGAATGAAATTTAGGCTCCTATGTATATTTTTTGGCTTGATGCAACTTTCATGCACAAGTCAGTCCCAAAAAATAAACGGCGTAAGTTATGTAGCTGCACCAAATGCAATAAACCAAGCAAATGTTGATCCTGTTGTAAAATTACATGCAAATTATGCTGCTGTAATGCCTTTTGGATTTCTTCGAAAACTCAATGCAACCGAAGTAATTCATAATACAGATCGACAATGGTTTGGTGAAACGCGAAAAGGCGCAAAACAATATGCAACGCTTTTGCAAAAAAACAACATCAACATCATGATAAAGCCTCAAATTTGGGTTTGGAATGGTGAGTTTACAGGTTTCATTGCAATGGAATCTGAAGATGATTGGAAAGCGTTTGAAGCTTCTTATGAAAGTTTTATCTTAGAATATGCAAGCTTAGCCGCAGAAGTAAACGCCGAAATGTTTTGTATTGGAACTGAACTGCACAAGTTTGTAGCGGCACGACCTGAGTTTTGGAATCAGTTGATTGTAAAAGTAAAGAAAGTATACAAAGGCAAATTGACATACGCAGAAAATTGGGATGCTTTTGAAAAAGTTCCTTTTTGGTCAGCACTTGATTTTATAGGAGTTGACGCGTATTTTCCGCTAAGCGAAGAAAAAATACCAACACTAGAAACGTTGCAAGCTGGATGGCAATCGCACAAAGAAAAAATTGTAGCCTTAACCAAAAAGTTAGACCGTAAAATACTGTTCACCGAATACGGATATCGCAGTATGGATTACACAGGGAAAGAACCTTGGGATTCTAGCAGAAAAGGAAAAGTACTCAATTTAAAAGCACAAGAAATTGCGTTGCAAGCTTTATTCAATGAATTTTGGAAAGAAGACTGGTTTGCTGGCGGATTTATTTGGAAATGGTTTCACAACTACGAAAAAGCTGGCGGAATGAAAGATTTTTACTTTACGCCTCAAAACAAGCCTGCGGAAAACATTGTTAGAGAAAATTATAAAATACATCAATAAGAAAACAGCAATGAACACATTCAAAAAGATAGTATGCCTAAATTTTGGATTTTTATTATTTTTTACAACTTTTTCATGCCAATCTGACGATTCGGAAACTTCTGTGGATATAGAAAATACAACTACATTGTTGGATGTTATTGCAAATCGTACTGTAGAAACCGGCGCAGTTATCGCATGTGCGGCAAGTGATGCAACCAATTCAGCTATTGTAAATGTGTACTATTATGTAGAAAATGGTGCAACGAATGTGCAATTTTTTGAAACAAATTCAGTAACTGTTGATGCTAATAACTATGAAAATTATAGGCATTTAGCAATTACTTCGGAACCTCTTTTTGAAGGTTTTATAGAACAATTTACACGTTCTTTTCCAGAAGATCAATGGGTGATTATTTCCTATGAACTCAACGGAGAAGTAAAGCTGTCAAATCCAATACGAACTAAAAATGTTTCAAAACCTACTGTTTGGACAAATGAAGTAATGATTAATCAGGAAACTTCAAAAATGCCAAAATTTACGTGGCAAGATAACGCCAATGGTGATAATGCTATCTATTTTCAAGTCGTTTCAACTATTGATAATGGATTCATATCTGGAACATACACAAATGAAAATCAATTTCAGTACTACGACACTTCTAACGTAGTATTAAATATTACTGATGGAACTCCTATAGATTTAACGCTCAACAATTCGTATAAGTTTACTTTAATGGATGTTAGTCAAGATAATTGGGTAAATACAGTAATTCAGGATATCTTTGTAGCCGAATAGCTGTGATACGTCTTAGCAAATAATTAATCGCCTCGAAACAATTATAATGATCGATGAATTCATTCGTTTAAAATATGAATTAGATGAATAATTCCATCTGACAAAATCTGGATAACAAAAAGAACAGATGAAAAAAATACTACTACTTATCACTTTTCTTTCGATCGCTTTTCAAGGAGTTGCGCAAGATAAAACTGTCTTTGATGTAAAATTTCAAGGACAAAAAAAGAACAAAACGAGTTTTTTAAAAAAATACGTTAGTGTTCGAAATGGTGATGTATTAGATACACTTCAACTAGAGCAAGATGTGATTTTGCTAAAACGCTTGGCAGGTATTTCACATGCATATTATCAAGTCTTTAAGTCGCACGATAATCTGTACAATGTATTTTTCAATATAGAAGAAAACTTTACGCTCATTCCTAATGTAAACGTTTGGACAACAACCAACGAACAAGTAGCGTATAAAGTTGGATTGTATGATTATAATTTTTTGGGGAGAAATATCGCTTTTGGCGGATTTTACCAAAACAACGGATTTGACTCTTACGGAATCAACTTACGTGCGCCAAACTTGTTTTCGCGGAACTTTGGAGTCGCCATCAATCACCAAAACTGGACGAGTGAAGAACCTTTGTTCTTTGACGACGGATCTGCAAACTACAAATACAGCAATACAGCTTTTGAAGTATTAGCCTTATATCAAATAGGCTTCAAACATCAATTTCAATTTGGAATTAATGTATTCACAGAAGAATATGACTATTTAAATGGTTTGACATCAGATGCTATTCCTCAAAATTTATCGCTTAACAAACAAATGTTGAAGTTTGTATATCAGTATGATTCTTTAGATTACTACTACCAATACATAGAAGGTATTAAAAACACTTTTTACTTACAATATGTAACTACAGAAAATAACTTTCAAGACAATTTCTTAATTGGTTGGAGTGACTTTTTATATTTCACACGTGTTGGTGAAAAAGGAAACTGGGCAAACCGTTTTCGCTTTGGAGTTGCTTCCAACAATGCAAGTCCATTTGCGCCATTTTCGGTTGATAATAACTTAAATGTTCGTGGTGTAGGAAACATTATTGATCGTGGAACAGCTAGTATGGTATTAAACACAGAATACCGTTATACACTATATGAAAAAGGTTGGTTTATTTTACAAGGAAACGGATTTATAGACGCAGGAACTTGGCGAAATCCAGGTGGAAGTTTTAGCGACTTTACAAACAGTGAGAACTTTAGAGTGTATCCAGGAGTAGGTTTACGATTCATTCACAAGCGTATTTTTAATGCAATCTTTCGAATTGATTACGGACATGGAGTAACTAAAAATGCCAGTCGTGGAATTGTTTTTGGAATTGGTCAGTATTTTTAAATCTTCTTTTGTTATTCCTGTGTACACAGAAATCTAACTCAATATTCTACAATAAAATATCTCACGTAGAAATTCCTTAAATTTGTTAGTAACTAAAAACTCAATCTTGTGAAAACGATCTTTTCTATTAGCGCAGTACTTTTATTATGTCTGGTAAGTTGTCAAACATCTAATAATAACGATAACAATAATAACAACGATAACAATAGTAGCAACATTACATTTCATGCTTCACATTTACCAGAACGACAAAATACACCGTTTAGTGCCGCTGTAGAAACAGAAAACTTATTATTCTTATCAGGACAAATAGGAAAAGATCACAAAAAAGGAATGTTAGCACCTGGCGGAATTAAAGCTGAGACCAAGCAAGCGCTAGAAAACATAAAAGCAGTTTTAGCACAACACAATTCTTCCTTAGATCGTGTGGTGAAATGCACTGTAATTTTAGCTGACATCAACGATTTTAAAGATTTTAATAGTGTTTACGTACAATACTTTCCAAACAAACCTGCACGTACTACGTTTGCTGCTGGCGGATTAGCCATAGGTGCAAAAATTGAAATTGATGTCATAGCGGCAAAGTAGAAACACAAGTTATTACAGTAAAAAGACTGTCTAAAAACATTAAATCGTCATTCTGATTGCATTTCACAAAATTCAGTTTGCCGAAATTTAATTTCTTAAACAGCCTCTTTCTTTTACTCCTTTAGAGTAATTCAATTATTTAGCAATCTGGTGTCCAAGAAGTACAATCGCCACAATTTGAATGACTAATAGTTCCAGGTCTAGGATCAGAAGTGCAACTGTCACTCTTACAATCATTTGTAAAAACAACTGTAGATTGCAATGTTGTTGGTAATGCTCCACCATTCACAATTGTTTTTTGCAAATCGGAAATTGTAGCTTTTCTTAATGCTAATACAGAATTAACTTTTTGTTTTTTCATAATTTTTAAGTTTTTATTATTTGTGTTAAATAGTTTGTATTCAATAGTTTTGTTACCCTGTAATTTCTTTTTTTTAGAATAATTTCATCTTTTTTGTAACATATTTCCAAAGTTGATACTTACGGAGCAAATAGAAATTAATTGAACACTAAGATCTATTCAGCTGAAAAATATCTTTTGTGATAAAAAACAAAAACATGAAAAAACTAATTGTATTAATCTGCTTTATTGCAAGCAGTTTTATTGGAAATGCACAAACTCAAAAACTAGAAAATTCCGTATTGTGGAAAATTGAACACAAAGATTTAGCAAAACCATCTTATCTTCTGGGAACGATTCATATTTTATGTGAAGATGATTTTTCTATTCCTGAAAAAGTTACCAAAGCCTTTAACGAGACAGAAAACTTAGTATTGGAAGTAGATTTATCAGACACCAAAGCGTTAATGGAAGCGCAGCAAAAAATGATTTCTACGGGAAAACTTAGCGAAGAACTATCAGCAGCACAGCAAACATATTTAGACAAATTACTGCAAAAAGAAATGAACATGTCGTTAAAAATGGTTGATAATTATACATTAATGAGTGTTTATTCTTTGTTGATTCAACAAAGTGTAAGTTGTCCTGTAAAGAAAATGTACGAGTTTGAATTGATCAATCTGGCAAAAGCAGCAAATAAAAAAATACAAGGTTTAGAAACCTTAAATGGGCAACTTGATTTTTTTGCGAAAGCATACCCAAAAGATTTTTTATGGCAACAAATTGAACTCTATGAAGAGTACAAAGAAATGTTTAAAGAAATGGTTGTACATTATAAAAATGAAAACATTAATGCATTGGTAGCCGGAATCAAAGATGAGCGTTTTTTTAATAAAAATGCTGAATATTGGATGCTAACGTATCGCAACACAAATTGGGTGAAATTGATGCCAGATATGATGAAAAAACAATCGAATTTATTTGCTGTTGGAACCGCACATTTAGTAGGCAAAAATGGCGTGATAGCATTATTGCGTGAGCAAGGTTACAAAGTAACACCTGTACACTAAAAAATACATCTTTGGAACTAACAGAACAAGAATTTCTAAAAGCAATTACAGTCCATAAAGGGATTATTCACAAGGTTTCTCGCATCTACTTTGAAGATGCGATTGACCGAGAGGATTTGGTGCAGGAAATTATCTTACAGTTGTGGAAATCACTAAAATCGTTTAATGGGAAAAGTCAATTCTCTAGTTGGATGTATCGTGTAGCATTAAATACGGCAATTGTATTTTTCAAGAAAGAAAAACGAAAACCAGACAATTATAAAATGCCAGCACATGTGCAACTAGCACAAGAAGAATATTCCGATGAGAAAGAACAACAACTAGCAAGCTTTTATAAGGCAGTTCATCAATTAAACAAAATAGAAAAAGCATTGATATTTCAGTTTGTTGAAGGTTTTTCTGGAGAAGAAATTGCCAAAAACTTAGGAATGTCTCCAGGAAATGTTCGTGTAAAATTGAATCGAACCAAGAAAAAATTAAAAGAAATTATAAAACAACAAAGTCATGGATTTTGATAAAATAAAAGAACTAATGGATGATGAAAATCAAGACGATTTTCAGTTGCCAAACAGTTTAGAAGACTTAAAAGAAAGTCAAATGCCTATTGCGAAAATTCGCAAAACAATGAAAAGTGAAATCGCGATGCAATTAATCTGTATTGTTATCTTTTTTGTATTTCCAGCAATTGTAGAAATGGAAGAATTGCCACGTGCCGTATATTTAATTTTAATGTTTATCACCAGTTTGATGACTTTGGGTTATTTGGCAAAAATGGTTTGGTTTTTACGTCGAACGTCAAATGTCGGACAACAAACAAAAGAAACAATTTTAAACTTCATTCACGATATCAAATTAACGATGGAAGTCTACAAAACTGGAATCATTGCAGGTTCGTTATTATTGCCAGTTTCGGTAGCCGCAATGTTTATGGGAACTTTACATGATGAAACAGATCGTTTTTCAGAATGGTTTTTACTACAAATGCCAACATCTACTTTGCTATTAGTAATTTTTGGCTACTTACTTTCATGTGTATTTATTTACTATATCACTGTAAAATGGGCAGATCAATTGTATGGTGTGCATGTGCGAAAACTGGAAGAAATTTTGAAACAGATGGAAGAGTAGATTTTAGACGCGCTGATGCTTTTAGATTTTTGGAATCGCTACGCTGTTAGATTTGACTTCGCCTTTTAGTTTTTTGATAAGCAGATTACCGCGTCACTAACTTTCCTCGTAATGACGAATCAATTTTTTAGTATTTTATAGAAACTCTATAGCTTCTACAAAATGTCTTTGCGAGCATTTTAGAAAAATGTGTGGCAATCTTGTTCTTTAAATAACGATGAGGTTTCAAGAAAATCAACTAACATACTTTTTATAATACGCATACAATTCTTCAGGTGTAGCACCTTTGGATTTTTTAATATGAATTACAGCAAAATGATATTGCAATTTCCAAGTTCCTTGTTCACGGTATTTTCGGGCAGAAGTCACAACACTTTTAGGAATTACGGTAAATTCTTCTTCGTCATACAAACGATGAATAAATTCGCAATCTTCATAAATAGGATAGTTTTCATTATAACCTTTCAATTCATGAAACAAGGACTTCATCACAAATAATGACTGATCGCCGCCGCGACACCAATTCACATTAAAACGTGTGAAAAATTGCGAAACTAACAATACAGGATGCATATAATCAAACTTCATTCGAAAGCAACCTGCTTGATGTCCTTCACGAACTTTTTCTAGAATTAATTCGTCAAAATGCTTTGGAGGAAATGTATCTGCATGTAAAAAATACAATACTTTTCCTGTAGCTTTTTGTGCGCCAAAATTCATTTGTTTGGCACGTCCTTTTTCAGAAGAAAATAGTTGGATACAAGTAGTTTCAGATGAAGCTTCAAATAAAGAATCTACACATCTTTTTTTTGAAAAATGCTGCTGATGATTCAATTTAGAAATGAAATCGCGTACAACTTCTATTGTTTTATCCGTACTTCCGCCATCAATCAATAAAATTTCATGATGTGGATGTTTCATGCGCGCCAACAAAGTTTCGAGAAGCGCAACAATTTGTGCTTCTTCGTTAAGAATTGGGATGATGATAGAAATTTTATGGAGCTTCATTTATCTTTATATACGTATCTAAGAACAAGTAGGTTTTTAGTTTATTCGTTTAAGGTCCAATCGTATTCTTTGTATTTCTTTTTTGCGTTTCCGCTGATTTTTACATCGCTGTATGTATTTAAAAAGTCAATCAAAGAACCGTTTTGTTTAAAATCTTTTGAAAACCATTTGAAGATTTTCGAAATTTCTATTTGATTTTTTGTGATGGTATTTCGTTTAGAATCTGCCAAAAATACTTTGGTTACTTGTGTTAACTGACGTTCTAATTTTTCTGAGGAAAATGCTTCATTCAATAATGGAGGACAGGAAAAAGAAGCACAATTGATTGCAAAATGAATTCTAGGTTCGTTCATTTTACGAAGAATTTTATGTTCTATTTCGTCTAAATTATACCATTTTGAACCTAACTTCCACAAACGTTGATTCCAAGGTTTTTTAATGTCTTTAATGCTTTCTAACGGATAGTTTCTCAGGATTAAATCTACGGTAAGTGCATTATACGCGTTAATCCAATAGGCTAATTTTTCTTCTTTTGTCCAATCATCTGTCGGTAAATTTTCCCCTAAAGAAGTAATATAAGCGCGCAACTTTGAACGATCCGTTTTAAAGCCTTTATAATTTACATTTCCAGAAGCAGTAACGTGTTTTTGTAATAAAACATTAAAAATATCGTGTTTAAAAGCAGGTTTTTTTTCGTCTAAAACGGTTTCTACGGTCACAGATTCTCCTTCTTCGGTAACATATCCATCAGTTCCTTCCTGAGTCGTGTCTACGTGATCAATAGGATGCTCTGTAATAACTTTTTCAGGTTTTGTATATAAAGTATCATTTTCAACTACTTTATCATGTTGCGCATTTACAGAATCTATAATTGCAGTAGTTGCAGATGAAGATGTTTCTTCAGAAGAATTTGTAACTACTTTTTGTTGCGTTCCACACGATATAAAAACTGCTGAAACTAAAAGTATGCATATAAATCGAATCATAAATTCTATTCTTTTTTCGAGTTGATAGGATAGATTTCTTGTTGAATGAAATCTTGAGGAAACGATTCGTCATTAGCAAAACCTAACTCTATATCGCGTCCGTTTTTTGGAATATAATTTGTTTTAAAAATATAATCCCAAATACTTAAAGTCAGTCCAAAATTTACGCCATACCTTACAGGAAGTTCTTTACTATGATGCCAAATGTGCATTTTTGGATTGTTGAGTATGTATTTAAGTATTCCATAACTCCAACCTAAATTTGCGTGGTTTAAGTGTCCAATGGCAATGGTAAAAAAGTATACAAATGCTACATGATTTACGCTAAATCCACCAATAATTGCCAACGGAATGTATAGCATAGATTTATAGACAACAGTTTCCATCCAGTGGAAGCGTAAATGCGCTGCAAAGCCCATTTCTTTTACGGAGTGATGAACTTTGTGGAAATTCCATAAAAAATCAACTCTGTGCAACATACGATGCGTATTCCACTGTACAAAATCTGAAACTACAAAGAAGATTAACAACCCTAACCAAGTTGGAAGATTGTCTACATCAAAGAGCTGAAAACTATCAATAGATAAACCAATAGTTCCTAAAATATCATTAAAAAATGCTGCGACTGTATTGGATAGTGCATAAAAAATGATGAGGTTAAAGATGAAAAAGTTGAAAAACATGTAAAATGTATCTAACCAAAAATCTTTACGGAAAATCGATTGATTTTTTCGCCAAGGAAAAACGATTTCTAATATCCAAACGATTAAAGAAATCGCAATTAAACCATAAAAATAGTTGACGAGATTGTGAAAAAAGATTTCATTTTGAAAGTAATTCCAATAGTCTCGATAAGAGTTTTGAATGATTTCTAGATACTTTTCCATAGCATTACAAAGATACAGGTTAAAATTGATACTTTACGCCAAACTGTGCTTTCCAACGAGAACTTTCAGTATCTACAACCCAAGGTGTAGCATCTTGAATATTAAATTGATACGTTGGTTGGTTGTTCTCAATTCCTTGGAAATTTAATAAGCTAAAACTCGAATTCACGACATTAGGAACAAAAACGAGTTTTCCCCAATTTCTGTTGACTAAATTTAATACGTTAAAAACATCTAATGACAAACTAATACGATGTGTGCCTTTTAATTTTAAACCATATTCAAAACGTGCATCCAATCGGTGATTCCAAGGTGTTTTTGCACCATTACGTTCTGTATATTGTCCACGACGCGAACGCAAATAATCATTATTATTGATGTAATTATTTAGGTTTTCCCATTGTTGTTCAGCAGTTGTAATCACAGTGCCATTACTATCAGTGATATCGACTAAATTGATTTCACTTTGGTCTCTTGGAACATATACTAAATCGTTACGAGAAGAACCATCACGATTTACGTCTCCTTGGTTTACAAACGAAAATGGACTTCCTGAAGTTCCGTTGTATAACATAGAAACTTGTAGATCACTTTTACTTGAAATATTGAATTGGTAACTATGTGAAGACACAATTTTATGACGCAAGTCAAAGTTAGAAAATGACAAATCTGGATTGTTTGAATTTATGGACTGATTCCACTCAAAGTTAGCAGCAGGCGAATTACGAACCGTACTTGAAATGTCTTTACTTTTTCCGTAGGTATATCCTAAAAATCCGTTGTATTGATCGGTTTTTTTAGTCAAACCAAGAGTTATATTATAGCGATATCCTTTGTTGGTATTTGTTAAAAGAAACACATTGGTAAAGTTTGGATTGATTTTGATAGCTTCTCCAGTAGCTGTAAAGTACGAGCGATTGTCAGCGCCAGTAAAGATTGCAGTTTCGTTTCTTCTGTTAATCGATTTAAAGAAGATTCCGTTGATGACATTGGTATAACTTCCTTCCACCGTCAATCCGAAGTTATTAGGCAATTTAAAATCGACAGCAATGTTACTTTTCCATTCACGTGGTAAATCAAAATCATTGTCGATCAAATTAATTTCTGTTAGGCCAGGTTGCTGACTTGCTAAATCTTCTACATTTTCTACAATTTGTGTCTCTCCTGTTGGGCGAATGTCTACATTAAAATAGTCTGTTCCAGAGATGTATTCCGCGTAAGCGAACCATAAATACGGAATACGACCTGTAAATAAACCTGTTCCACCGCGAACTTGTATTTTTTTAGTGTCGTTGAGATAATAGTTGAAACCTATTCTCGGATTGATTTGTGGCGTTGCATTGATGGTATTTTCAAAACGACTAAATTCAGGTGTGTTTTTTACTTCTTCGCTCACAGGAAGTTCATCTAATAATGCTTGACTGTCTAAACGAATTCCCGCAGAAACCGTTAATCGATCATTAAAACGAATTCGATCTTGTGCATAAAATCCTGTGGTTAAAATGTCTAAAGTTGCTGAAGGTGTATTGCTGACAAAGTCAAAATTATTATTGGAAGTTCTGTAAACTCCACGAATTCGTGAAGGTCTGTCGTTGATAAAGTTTTCTACAGAGTTGTATTGCCAACGTCCATTCCAAGCAGATAAAAAGCCGTAATCAATGTCATTGTATTGTACTAAAAAACCAGCGGTAAATGTGTGTTTGTTTTTTGTGTAGGTGAATTTATTGGTGATTTGAAACGTATTTAAATCTGTATTGTACACAGAAGCTTCTCTGTATGTTCCGGCAAAGATTCTATTAGAAGCATCTTGAATCAACAAATGAGGAAATACACGTCCATCAAATTCTCTGTCTTCCGTTACTTTGTTATAACCGATAGACAATACATTAGAAGTGTTGTTATTAAAGTTTGCATTCCATTCAGCAGTTAAACTATTGGCGATACTATTGTGTCGATATCCTTGATTTCCGAAGTTAAAAATAGATTCGTTCCACTCTAAATTATCAGAATAACTATTTACATAATTATTACGAAGTGTCAGTTTATGCTTGTCTGAAATATTATAATCTAAACGCGCAAAGATTTTAGTACTTGCGGTTTTTAAATCGGCATTTGTAAACGTTCCTGGATCATAATTGTAGCGCGATTGCAAGGTTTCTGAAATTAATTGTACCGTTTCAAAGTCAATATTGGAAGTAGCACTACCTGGCGCGTTTAATACAGGAAGACTGCTTAGTGCTTGCTCTACATTAATAAAGTAAAATACCTTATCCTTTTTGAGTGCGCCACCAATACTTGCTCCAACTTGAATATCATAGAAATTGTCTACTTCTTGGCGTGTTCCATCTGCGTATTTTCCAACCAAACTTTGATTGTTCCCAAAACCGTAAATAGATGTCTTTGTAGTATTCGTTCCGTTTTTAGTGACCAAATTGATATTCGCGCCTGTAAAGTTTCCAATACTGACATCAAAAGGCGTTGTTTTTACAGCCAATTCTTTAATGGCTCCAAACGCAATAGGTTGTGTTTTTGATAAACTTCCTGGAGTTCCATTAGCTGAAGATCCAGCGGCACCACTTGCAGGTTCTTGAAAACCAACAACATCATTATTTGCAATTCCGTCAATGTTTAAATTATTGAATCGATTGCTCGCGCCGGCAAAAGAATTTAAGTTTGCTTCAGGAAGTGTACGCGTTAAATCTTGAATACTTCTACTAATGGTAGGCGTTTGTGCAATTGTTTTTTTGGAAATAAGCTTTTCGTTATCCTTTTTAAAGTTAGATCGATCAACATTTAAAACGACAGCATCTAAGGCTTCATCTTCTTCTTTTAGTATAAAATCTTTCGTAGTTGTTGCACCTAAATTGATAGTGATATTTTCTAATGTTTCTGTGCGATATCCTAAAAAACGAACTTCAATTTTATAGGTATTTCCCGGTGGAAGATTGTTTACAATGTAAAAACCAGATTCTTGAGAAATACTTCCGTATTTAAAATTTGTTTCGGTGTCTGTGATGATGATATCTGCGAAAGCGATTGGTTGATTCTTACTGTCATTTATCTTTCCTTCTAATCGTCCTGTTGTTTCTTGTGCCTGTAATGTCAAAGAAAAAAGAAAGCATAACAAGGTTATGCGTAATACTGTGTAATTCATGTAATAATTTAAGTTTCGAACTAGAGCTGAATAGTCTGTAATTTACCACTAACCTTACAATTTATGAACATTTTTTTTAGATTAGAATGTATAGAAATAATGAGTTGGGTTATGTGCCTATAAATGACTTAGATATCATTATTAACTTCAATCCAATAATTGTCGGGATCTTGAAAATAAACTTGTTTTATGCCATCTTTTCGTATGTAATCTTTGTTAGGCGTATTGCGCCAATCAGAATAGAGAACGTTTATTTCTTCTAAAAACATAACAAATGCATTGAAGTTTGCTGTTGATAAGGCAAAATGTACTGCTTTGTTGGTTTTTATTTCCGCATCAGGACGTGGAATGATATGCAATTGTTTTCCATTGCCCATTGCTAACCATCTTGTTTTGGAAGTAGAAGCTGTATTTTCGATTTCTTCAAATTGAAATACTTTTTGATAAAACGCAACAGATGCGTCTACATTTTTTACAGAAAGTGCAATATGATTGAATGAAAACGTGTGCATTTGTAAAAGTTTAAATTAGTTCTGTGTTAAATATCTTAACTACTGTAAATTTAGATATTCTTTTCCAGTTTTATCGAGCCAACCTTTTTGTCCGTTGGGCAATTCAAATTTCGCAAAAAAACCTTGAAAAGCGTCCAGTTTTTTAAAACGTCCTTTACTGTGAATTCCGTAGTAACCGTATTTATTGTTTTCTTTGAAACGAATCATATTTCCATACGTTTTAACTTCTTCTAAAGCTACACGAGTAAAGCGCGGATTTGTATGTTCTAGGTAATGAGTATGATATAAATAATGTGTTCCTTTTTTCGTTTTTAGATGTATAATTTTGTTAAGATTGAATCCGTGACGCAATGGAAATTCACTAAAACGAACTTCCCGTTTTTTGTTGCCTAAAAAATAAAGACTGTCAATCTCAGCAGTAGCTATTGGAATTTTATAGTCTGGAAACATAAATGTCTCTAGATTTTTTATATGAAAATAATCATTCTTTTTAATGATTTTTAAGTGAACCTCGCCATAATACATTTCCATATATGCAATTCCTCCAAAAAGGTGTGTGTTCTTTTCTTTACGAGATGATAAATAGATTGTTTTGAGTTCGTTTTTATCAAGAATTTGAGCACTATACGGAATGTAATTTGAAGCTTCTGTACCCGAAGTTTCTATCAAATGAAATGCACGCACATTCTCTAAAGGAAGTCTTTGAAACGCTTGATTGTAAATGTCATACTTTCCATCTTTTACACCAACAATAAAATTATTTACAAAAATAGAATCGTAGACTTTATCTAATTTTTCTATTCCAAGATAATTATACATACGTTTTCCTTCTGTTCCTTCTTTTATTATGTAGAATTGTTCAAAATTTAAATCGTTCGCTATATGTGCTAAGGTTTCTGTATTGTAATTTCGATAGTTTTTTTGTTGTATTTCTGTTGAAAAACCTTTAAAATTATAAAATCGTTTTGTTTTGGCGAGATAGACATGTATGCCATTTTTTTCGGGAATGATTACACCATAATCTTCACCAAAAAGAGAATAGATTCTTTTGTTTTTTGCGATAGAAATTGGACTGTATGGATAGAGCGTAGCTTCACTAAAAGACCATTTTTCATCATCTTTAAAATAGTAAACTAAGACAAACAATTCTGTGTTGAATTGAAAAAACTCATACTTTTCGCTTTTATCTTCGTTTTCATAAGTGAACTTTATGTTGCGTAAATCTGAAAAATTAAAATCAACAATAGAATCAAGGTTAATTAAGTTTTCTGATTGAAAGGATTCTTTATGAACAGGAGTGATGTCTGTTTTTGAAACGATGTCAACATCTTCAAGATTGAATAGTTTTTCATATTCAAATAAGATGTCATTATGTTTTATAAATAATTGACCTTTGCGATTGTAATGTGTAATATTACTTGCGCGGAATTGAGGGACTTGCTGCCATTTACCATAAACCCATTGGTAATTGAGCGCTACTTTTTTATGGTTTATAGTTCCTATCACTAATACTTTATCTTCACCAGATTGATGAAACTCTAGTTTTATATGATTCGTTTGTTCAATATAATCTTTGAGTGATTCTTTTTTGATGTTAACCTGTATGCGTTTGCTTTTGTATGGGAAATAACCGAACGCATGTTTTGTGCTACCGTGTGTATATTGACTAGAAGTAATTGTTTCAAATTTTGGCATTAAAACAGGATAATATTTAAATACTGGATTTCCATGAAAAAAGATGCCGCCAGACATGGTTTCCGCTTCTAAGTATGGAATTAAAGCAGTTTTTATTTTACGTTGTAAGCGTGCTAAATTTTTAGGAGATAAAAAGTGTGTTCGTATTTGTGTATTTTTTGTTTGATAGCTGTAATCTTCTCCATTTTCATCAATAAGATCACCATTTTTAGCATAGGAAACCCTCAAAAAAGTAGGTTCGTTTTTGAAGTTTTCTAACGGAATATCTTTTATAATTTGAGCTGCCAACACGTCGTAATCTTGTCCAATTGCTAGAGTGGAAAAGATCAAGCAAAAAAGTATGGAAAGAAAGTTCTTCATGAATCGTGTTTTATGATATAAAACTACGAAGTTCAAGATCGTTATAAAATGACCAATACGCAAACACCATAGTTTAATGCGTGAACTGTGGTGTTTGTGTAGGTTGTGTTCTTTGATACGTCTTTGCGAGAATTTTGTGAAAATTCGTGGCAATCTCATCGTTCAAATAACATTACTGTTATATGATAAACAGATTACCACGCTATCGCTCGTAATGACGTTTCAAAGTACTTCTCGATAGTTCTATTGAGTATAGTCGAAATATTATTTTTCTTCATTTTATTTCGAAAAATCATTCGAAGTGACGTTTTGAGTTTGAAACGCCATTGAGAGAATTTTAGTGGAAATTTGTGGTGACGGTTTTGTTGCTTATTTAAACACTAAAGTAAATCCTTACTATCAATGAATATGACATTGTTAGCAACTTTAATTAATATTTAATTCAGTTGAAATATTAATTTCTTTTGACGAATTTTTATCTTTTAGTTTAGCAGTCAATTTGCAAGGATTATTTATTGTTCCTTTGGTAAATGTAAGTTTAGCCGTTACTTGACTTTTTAAATTCTTAGGATTTACTCCAATTTCTTCATAAGCACCTAAAAGATTTGGATTAGAAAGTATTTTATTTCCATTGTTATCGGTTAAATCGAGTGATAAAATTGGAAAAACTTTTTGATTAGTTATTTCTAAACCTTCAATATCATTAAGTATCAAAATGAAAAGGTGTTCGGAACTTACATTACTGTCAAAAACTGGTTGTTTTAGAGTTTCGTTCCACAAATAGATTGTTGAGTATTCAATTCCGTTACTATTTATTTCCAATAGGTCGTTTTTTTTAATAATAAAAGGCAGTTCATAATTAAATGTACCATTTCCTTTTTTATCGGTAATTTCTACCAACACTTTGTATTTTTCATTGTTGTGATTCGGTAAAGCTGTTCTGAAATTTGCTTGTAATTGAAGAGGCGAAAGCTCAGTTCCGTTATTCAAGCTTTTTAACAGATTTGGATTAGAGAAAATAGTGTCTTTCCCATTTTTTACGATATGCATTGAAAGTTGAGGAAATGTTTTTCCGTTTGAATTCGTTAGTCCAGAAACATTATTAAACACAAGATTTACTTTTTCGCCAAAAACAAATTCATTTCTATTGTCAGTTTTTCCGTTAACCTCTATTGTAATCTCATCAACTCCAATTCCATCACCTCTGGAATATGCTCCTGTTGTTAAATCGTTATTTACTGATTGGTTAAATTGGCAGGAACTAAATGTCGCGATTACGATTAATAAAGTGATTGCTCTAATTTTTAGCATTCTGTTTTTTATTATTGTTGCTAACGGTAATATAACAAACGTTGCTGACCTAAAGGGCAGCTATGTTTTGTTATATAGTGTTATGTAGTCGTATTTTCTTCGGTTGATTTTATTATGTATTTCGCTCTTTCGTATAATTCATCAAACGTAATTATTTCCGTATTCATTTGATTTCGCCTGAATAGTTCAAATGAACTGAACTTATCTTCATTTATTCCTTTTTCAGTTTCAAACTCATCTAAACTTCCGATAATTACAAATGATTTAGGTTGGTAAATATATATTTGTTCCCCAGTCAAATTCCCTATCTTATTTTTAATTTCATTTTTAGAAGGGAGTTCCTTAACAAATTTTTGAATTGACTTTTGTACTTGGGCAATTGCTCCCGATAAGTTGTCTGATATTGCCCAGCATTCTTGCCTATAAGGTTTACTAACTTTTCTTAGTAGTTCCTGTTTATGAGTTTTTATTTCTGCGAAACAAAAAGAGCTAACTACTCCCTTAGTTTTCATTAAAGCATCAATTCGTTTTCCTGATGAATTGAAATTAAATCCCGCTACTACTTGCTCAAGCTTTTCATCTTCAAGTGGAGAGTTGAAAATGTAATTTAATCCATAACCAAAAATCCAAGTGTTTTTTTCAAAAAAATTCTGCCAAACAGCCTCTTCCCCTTTATTCTCACCTAATTCTACTCTTTTAGATTCAAAGAAATCGTTATCTGTCAATAATTTTTTGAATATGTTTAATTGAGATTTACGATTACTAAGGTTTGAGATTTCATCTGTAGAAAGTTCGCTATCAATTATTTCCTTAATTAACTCAGGGTTATCTTTGATTAAAGATAGTGCTTGTTCTTTTGACAATACAATATCTTCTAGCCATTTATCATCAAATTTCGTGTTGCTTTCATTTTTGATAGGAATTAATGCAATATTTCTAATGAAATTGTATAGTGTTACTATTTCATTTCCTTGAAAGGTGAAATAAGTATTGTGAGGTGATCCTGTTTCGGATGTATATTTTTGAATTGTTAATGTAAATATTCTTCTTGTATCTTCATAGAATTTAGCCTTAATCTCTTGTCTGCCGTTTGGAGTAATCCTTAGTGAAATTTCTTTACCATCTTTTATGAATTTATGTGTTTCATTTATTTCGATTACCTTAGAAATAATACGAAACGGTCTAACAAATTCTTGTATCTCACCATTCTCATCTTTTTCTAAGAGCTTTTGATTTAAGGACTTACTTAGATATATTTTGTCAGTTCTTTTATTAAGATGATATTCTAATTCTGTTGGCATTTCTTTATTTTTTCATGCTACATAAAGGTTTTGCGTATGATTTCGTTGCGTGTTTCAGCAATTTAATTAGCAAATACAAACCGAATAGAAAATCCGAAAGGATTTTCGTAAGTAGGCGAATACTAGCAATGAATTATACACGGTGTTAGCAATTGTTACTCTTTCATTCGACTTCTTATTTTTTCGATTATTTCTTTGAATTCATTTCTGTTTTGATACCAAATAATGAATAAAAAAACACCAACTAAATAGCCTAATACACAAATGACAGTAAAAATAATAAAAAGAGTCATTTTGGTACTTAAATCAACTGTTAACAGGGTTGTTAAAAAAGATGATGCTATTGATAATAAGAAAATAGAAAAGTTTAAATATGTCGAACTGGGTGAGCCGCGTTCAATTATTGTCAATTCACTTTCGCTTACTTCAAACAATTCTAGAGAATCATATCGACCACGTTTTATTTTTGGTCCAATTTCTCCAGAGCTTTCACGATGTTTTTTTGGAAGTTGTTCTATTGCTTGTCCTTCTTTTAATTCGGACTCTACAGGTTTATTTTTATCCATAGTCTCCAAATTTTATAAGTGTTTTTTTAACCATTCATTACTACATTGGACATTTTTCCAGGCAGATACACCTCCAGATTTAATAACAAAAAGGCTACTCCCTTTAGGCATTAATACTTTGAATTTATCTCTAACTTCTTTCGCTTTTTCTTCTGTGACAATCGCCCAGGTAGATTCAGTTATATGTGCCCAAGTACCATAATCTTTAATGGTTTTATATAAGTTTTCATAATCTTCATCTGAACCTTTTTTTAGGTCATATGATATGATTAATGTGTTTTTCATTTTGTATTTTTTTAGTTGTTGTTCTAATAATTGTTAACGGTAACGTATAAGAATAGTAGCGGGTTTTATGCACTTACTTTTCGGTTTGTTAATGTCGTTTGATTTACATATTTACTTTTCGTTTTAGCGATTAAACCGCTATTATTTTTATACAATGCTATCTACTGGTTTTTATTCATCTATTTTTTGTTCCTCTCCGCAATATGGACAAAATGCAAAATCTTCATCTAAACGATTGCTACAATTCGAACATAAAGTTATTTTCTCAACTACTGATTTAAAAGGAATACTTGTTTTAAAAGTAAAATCGTCTGGAATTTCTTTTATAAAACTCGATTCATTTCCCTTTTCCGTAATTAGGAATAATTCATCTTTTGCCCTTGTAATTGCAACATAGAATAGTCGTCTTTCTTCTTCAAGCAATAAATCGTGATTTGATTTTTTAATTACTTGATATATTCTGTCTTCCATCCAAATGTCTGGAAAACCACCATTTCCCTCTGTTAGACCTATTATGAATACTGCTTTGGCTTCAAGACCTTTTGAAGCGTGAATTGTTTTACCTGAAACCCATACTCGTTCTTGTTTAAATCTTTCAAAGTATGGGCTATACATTTTACTTCTTCGATAAAGAAATAAAATATCTTCTTTTGTATAGCCTTTCTCTTTTAGTTTATTTACTTGGTCAAGAACGTACTCAAGGTTTTCAGCTTGATTTTTGCCTGCATAAACGTGAATTTTACTACTTGACTTTTTATTTGAGTGAACATCTTTATCTACCTTGAATTTATTGTGTTTGATTACTTCATTACTCGCACCAACGATATGTTCGGTACTCCTATAGTTCATACTCAACTTTATTGTTTCAGATTCTTTAAAATGCTCTTTGAAGTTGACTATATAATCAACATTTGAACCTCTGAAACCATAAATACTTTGCCAATCGTCTCCTACGCAGAAAAGTTGATTGTTATCTGTAAGTAGAAGTTTTATTAACTCAACTTGTAAATTATTCACATCTTGGAATTCATCTACAAGAATGTACTCATATTTTCCTCTAAACTTATCTGCTATTTCTCTATGATTTTTGAATAACGAAATAGTTCTTGTAATCATATCATTAAAGTCTAAATATGATTTGTTGGTACAATACAATTGATATTGTTCGATGATTGGAATTGCAAGTTTATAAAAGTCTCTTACTCTTTCGTGTTGGTCTTTTTGTGATTGTTCTAAAACTGTTCTGCTTGGCAAATTTTCGACTTTAACCATATCAATCACTCTCATCGTTTGACGCAGAAAATCCTTAACTTCTTTGTGATATGATTTGAATTCTTCTTCGAATGATAAAGCAGTTGAAAAATGATAATTTGAAGGCAATCTATTTTTCACAATTCGTTCTAATACTAAATTGAATAGTGCAGTATCTTTTGTTTGATGCTCAAATGTTTTAACAAGTAGCTTATTTGCCTTGTTAAATTGCTGTTCTTTTCCTTTCGTCGGATAACTTTTTTGACTTACGTGTTCTAAATATAAATTAGCTTCTGGAATATAAAAGTCTGGTCGAAAATCAAAATCTCTAAAGTTTACGCTTGGTTCATATTCAAATTTAATGCTGTGTCGATAAAGCCAATCGGCTATATACTGTTCAGATTTAGACCGAACTTTTGTGCCATTTAATGTTGTATAATATTTTCTGTCTTTTGGTTGGGAAATACGTTTGTCTTTTTTGATATGAATTTTGTCAATCATATAATCCAAAATATATTTTTTCAGGTTGAGCAGATATTCGTTGGATTCACAATTTTCAATTAGGATTTTATGAATGACTTCAAATACTGTTTCAGTCGCTGAATATTTGGCAAATTCATCATCTTTTGCCTTTGTATCTCCAATTATTTTGAATTTGTTGTCAAACTCGTTTACACCAAAATTTCTGATAATGCTATAACACAAACTGTGAAACGTCCTTAATGTCAGGTTATCAACCCATTTATGTTTCTTTGTGAAAAAGTAGCGTTCTGTATCTTTCTCTTTTGCAGTCCGATTCTTGTCTGCAAGAATTTCAACATATTCCTCTGTGTCGTCTGCTGAAATGATTAATCTATCAAGCATTTCATTAGCAGCATTTTTTGTAAATGTGATTGCTAAAATATTACTTGGATTTATACCTTTTTCTTCAATGAGATAAATTAGTTTTTGAAGTAGTGTTTTAGTTTTTCCTGAACCTGCTCCTGCCAATACAAGAAGTCTTTTACATTCGGAAACTACTGCTTGCCTTTGTTTTTCATTTAGTCCACTTAAATCGGTTTTGGTTGTCTGCATAGTTTATTTTCGTCCAAAATCAGCTGGTATTTCTCCCCAAGCTTGAGTTTCCCATTTTAGAATTTTATTTTCTATTTCATTTTCGGTTAACCATTTAACTGCTCTATCCATTAATTCAAATGATTTGCTGTTTTGGTCACTTTTTTCAAGACTGGTTCTATACGTTTTTCCCTTTACCCAACTCATAGCTGTTTTACTATCTGTATAAATAGGTCTCTTATCATTAATTTTTTTCATATGTGCCAAAGTATGTACTAAACCTAAAAATTCTCCAATGTTATTTGTAGATTCATACAAAGGTCCGTAATGAAAAATTTTGTCTTTTGTTTTAGTATCAACACATTGGTATTCCACAATACCTGGGTTTCCACTACAAGCAGCATCTACTGAAACAGACTCCAAGTTTGGTTCTCCAATTAATTCAAGCTGTTCTTTTGATAGAGAGCTTTCAAAAAAAGTTTTGCCTTTATATTCGGCATAATTTTCAGAGTATGCTTTTTTAGCGAGCTCAAGAGTTGTGAATGATTTGTATTCTGCGCCTTTGAAACCGTGAATTGATTTTTTACATTCTTCCCAAGATTCCAAAATCCCAGTTTTAGAACCTTTCCAAACTACATAATATTTCTTCTTTTTTTTACTCACGATATTTTGGTCAAACTTGTAACTAACGTATATATAACAGGAACAAATTACAACGAAACTTCCTATTATTTTTTATAAATGTAAAATAAAGATTACTTATATGCAATGTGGTTTCCCGTAAAATGTAATGAAAAACTTTATTTTCAGCTTTGTAGAACTTTAAAACCAACTAAAGTTTAGTACTAAAAATAGTCTCTTAAAAAGCTGCTGAGGTTTTGTGTAAAAGTAGCTGAGGAAATGACCAAAACCTACTGTGGTTTTGAGTAAAAGCAACGGAGGTTTTTTTTACATTCAATTTATAATATAAAAAAACACCACAGTTCAGTGTGTGAATTGTGGTGTTTGTATTTCTTAGATACGTCTTTGCGAGAGTTTTGTAAAAATTCGTGGCAATCTCATCGTTCAAATAACATTATTGTTATATGATAAATAGATTACCGCGCTATCACTCGAAGTGACGTTTTGTTATGTAGAGAAAATAGTTTCTAAAAGCGCTAGCGATCTAACAGCGAAGCGATCTAATATCTAATAGCAAAAACTGTCATATGATAAACAGATTACCACGCTATCGCTCGTAATGACGTTTCAAAGTACTTCTCGATACAATTTTCTATCGAAAATCACTCGAAGTGACGTTTTGTTATGTAGAGAAAATAGTTTCTAAAAGCGCCAGCGATCTAATAGCGAAGCGGTCTAATATCTAATAGCAAAGCGATCTAACATCTCAATACTCATATCTCATTAACAGCATCCGCCGCCGTCATAATGATATGTTGAGTCTGAAATGTAGATGTCATCTCTTCCTAAAGCAGCTAAATCTCCTGCGGTTTTATCACAGATAGCAATTGGCTGATTTTTTAATAGAATATGTCCTTTTTCATCATCGAAATAGTCTTCTGTACCAAAATATATGGCAGCTTTTCCTGTAAAAATACAAGGTCCGTCTGCTGGCATTGGATCTTTGATGGCTGCTACTTCGATAGATTCTATGTAAATTAATTCGTCTGTTGGATAATTTTTTGGATCAAGGATACGATATGGTTTACGCGCACGAATTTCAATGGTTCCAAATCCTGCATCTGTCAACATTTTTACGTATTCAGCAATTGGTAAGCTTCCGCTTAGGCATAATGCACGTAAACGTTCGTCGTTACGAAGTGTTTCGTTCATTGGTTGCTCACATGTCGGATCGCTCATTACTAATTTTCCATGTGGTTTTAGTACACGATACATTTCAGCAATTGCCTTTTTTAAGTCTTCCGTTTTAAAGATGTTGAATAAGCAGTTTTGTGCTGCTACATCAATGCTATTGTCTTCTACAGGTAAGTTTAAAGCATCACCTTTGCGTAAGTCTACAAATTCACTTTTAAACCAGTCATTTTGTTCTTCAGCTTCTTCGAAGTTTTTGCGAGATGCTTCTAACATTTCGTCTACAACGTCCAAACCAATGACGCCGCCTTTTTGACGATTAAAGTAAGCAAATTGTAATAATTCCATTCCGCCACCAACACCAACGTATAACATTGTTGGGTTGTTTGTTAAGTCACGCGCATGTACAGTACTTCCGCAGCCATAGTTCATTTCCTGCATGATTTTAGGAATTTTTAAACCTGGCAATTCCCAAATTGGATTTGTGGTGCAACAGAGTCCAACATCAGGTGTTAGTGCTGCTTCTTTGTATACGTCGTGTGTAGTTTCTAAATAACTCATGAATCGTTTCTGTTTATTTTTTCTTCAATAAAGTGTCTAGTCGATAGTGATCCCATTCTTTTGGTAATAGGAGCAAAGCCAACAATAATATAGCTCTGTACATTACGTGTGATAAATCCCAAATTGGTTCCACTAAACCATGGCCGAAAGTTACGATTATTAACACAGATGCCAAAGCATACAATGTGTAGTCGCGTTTTAGTCCAATTATTAACAATATGCCTCCTAAAAATTCTATGTACGAGGTATAATAGGCTGTTGCTTGCAATAGAAAGTCAGGTAAAATGCCATCATAGGTTTTTGCAAAAAAATTGTTGTATACATTGTTTACACCAAATTTGAAGATTTTGCCAAATCCTTGAAAGAAGATGATAAAACCTAGTAATAATCGGATGGTGAGTAATGCGATTTTTTTGTTGGTGCTCATGATGTAGTTGCTGGTTGTTCGTTTTGTTTTTTGTTAATTCGTTAATTTGAATTGAAAACCCTTTTCCATTTATAATTTTGAGTTTTATATTTTACATTTGATTTCTTAGTTTTTTCACCACGAATTCACGAATTTTTTTGATACTTTTTCGCTTATGTCTGCTTACGTATTTTCTCTGAGATTCTCAATTTCTCGGGAACGTTGGCGTGAGTGACAGAGCTTTTGTTGGAGCTCCTTGTGAGATGCTGAATCAAGTTCAGCATGACGATCAAGAGCGACTAGCGAAGGCACGACGAAAATGCTTCATCCTAAAAATGAAGCATTTTGGGCACGCACATATTTATAGTGTTTTGATCAACTCACTAAAGAGTGTAATCATTTTTGGTTCTGCTTTTCCTGCAACGGCGATGATGTCTGCAATGTCTACAGGAGCTAAGTTATCGGGATCGCATTCGTCTGTTAATACTGAAACCGCCAAACATGGCAAATTCAAATGATTGGCTACAATGACTTCAGGCACTGTACTCATTCCAACCGCATCGGCACCAATGATTTTGAGCATTCGGTACTCGGCACGCGTTTCTAATTGTGGACCAACAACACTTGCATAGACACCTTTTTGGATGTCAATATTGTGATCTGCCGCAATTTTTTCAACAGTTGCAATCATGTTTGCATCGTATGGTGCGCTCATATCAGCAAAGCGTTCTCCAAATTGACTAACACCTTTGAAAGCCAGTGGCGAACCACCTTGTAAGTTGATATGATCGTCAATAATCATGATATCACCTTTTTTATACTCTAGATTGATGGCTCCAGCAGCGTTTGACACTAATAGTTTTTGAATTCCTAATTTGTGCATGATGCGAATTGGATAGGTGATGTCTACAAAATCATAACCTTCGTATAGGTGAAAACGTCCTTGCATGACCACAACTTTTTTTCCTGCTAAGGTTCCAAAGATGAGTTTTCCTGTGTGGAATTCTACAGTTGCTAATGGAAAGTAGGGAATGTTGTTATAGTGCGCTTCTGCAATGATTTCTACATCATCGATAAGTTTTCCTAAACCTGTACCAAGTACGATTCCGATTTCTGGATTGTCAAATCCTTTGCTTATTAAATATTCGGTTGTTTCTGTAATGTGTTTTAACATAAATATATATTCGTGTTTAACGCTTAATCAATTTTTTTACTAGTTTTTGATTGTCGCTTTTTAATTCGACTAAATATACACCAGAATTTAAGTTTGCTAAAGAAAATGACTGCTTTTTTACTCTTGATGCTTCTGCAGAAATAACGTTGTTTCCTAAGATGTCGTATATGTTTATTGAAAGTTCATTTTGTGAATCATTGGTGATTTCAAAGTAATCATTTGTAGGATTTGGATAAATAGCAACCGCTTCTTTTAAACTGTTTTCACCAACACTAAGTAAGCTACAAGTTGCGGCTGTAAATGGTGTGATTTTTCCGAAGTCCCAAAATTGATTGAATTGTAAACAGTAAAATAAAACTCTGTCATATTCAGATACATTGTCTCCTGTTGGTATTGAAATGGTGAAGCTTTTTGCTCCATTTTGATTTACAGATCCAATAGCGCCAACTAAACCAAATTGAATTGCATCTAAATCTGCAACTAATGAACTTGCTAAGGCTGCATCTGATAATCCGTTAGATTTTACAAAATAGGCTCTAATGTCAGGTCCTGCGGCAGTCATGAAGTTGCTCGCTAAATCTAGTGTAACTGTATTGTTTGTGTTGAGAGTGACAGAAACATCTCCTTGAATGTTGTACATAGGAATTACAGTGTTGTTTCCAAATGCAGTTAAAGATTCTGTACATTGAGCATTGATGAATTGTGCGCCAAATAGAGCACATACAAGTAATAGTAGTTTTGTTTTCATAGTAAGCTTTTTTTAACGTATATTCTTAGGATGAATGTACGTTACGAGTTATAGTAAATAGTCTTCAAAAGCCTCGTATGGTTCTAAATCTTCTGCGTGGTCAATATCGTTAAGTTTTTCTAGTAGCTGAATACTTTGGTTGTCCAAATCTTTCAGTGTGTCTGCTAAGACTGTTTCTGTTCCCCAATTTTTAGGTAGAAAAGCTTTTTTGTGTAGCGTTTTCATTCCTAATAGATAGTAACCGCCATCTTGCGCTGGACCAATTACAATATCATTTGTATCTAAAGCTGCAATAGCTTCTTCGATATGTTTGGGTTGTAGATCGTATAAGTCGCTTCCTATGATAATTACTTTTTCGTAGTTATTTTGAAAAGCATCTTCAAACGCATATTGCATTCGTTCTCCTAGATCATTTCCGAATTGTGCCTTCTTTTGATATGAATCATCGGGCCATATATCGTTCTGTCGAACAGAAACCGAATACCATACACATTTATCGGTATTTATTTTTTGAAGTACATTTTCAGTATGTTCCAAAAGCTTGATGTAAACTTCAAGAGCAGCTTTTTTACCAATACCTTTTGCTAAACGTGTTTTCACTTTTCCTAATTCAGGATTTCGTGTAAACGTCATGAGAAGCGTTGAACTATTGCGCATGTTTATTGCTTTTCTTTTTTAGATTTTTTCTTTTCGTAGATTTTGACACCTTTTTTGAGCCAAACACTCCAGTCTTCATTGAAAGTGTGCACGTTTTCAGTAGTTTTTCCTTTGTTATCTACAACGAGTTGATCTTGGTTTTTCCATTCAAAGATTCCGCCATAGAGATTATATACATTTTTGTAGCCTACTTTTTTGAGTTTTTCGGCAACATCTTCAGAGCGAATTCCTAAAGAACAATACACGACAATAGGTTCGTTTTTATCTTTTGGAAGGAGTTTTTTTATTTTTTTGAGTTTGAATTTATCATAACCTACACAGATTGCGTTTTGAATATGACTTGTTTCAAATTCTATGGTTTCACGACTGTCTAATAATACTACATTTTTCTTTTGAGCCAATTCAGAAACTGTGATGTAAGGAATCGATTCTTTGTTTTCTTTTTGTAAGAGACTGTCTAGTGCAGTTTGTCCATTCGCGAAAGTGATGCTTAAAAAAGTTAGTATGTATATTGTATATTTCATCTTTAGTTTTTATTTCACGTTCCTTGAAATTATCACTTTTCTCGTTTCTTTTAAGCTTTTGGTTATATGTTCATTTTTGTCTTGACACAAAAACGAACCAAAAAAGTCAAGACGATCTATAGGAAATTGCTGCGCATCATTCGTTCATGCGCTTCATGCTTGATGCTATGCATCGCAATTTCACTTTTCACTCATTATTTCTGAAGATCGTCGTTTGCAATCATTTACACATTGCGGAAAAACAGGCTATCATAGTAAATTTTGTATACTTTAAGCAACTGTTCCTTGGCAACTACTTCCTGCGCCAGCTGTACAACCGTAACAGTGTTGTGAGATGATAATGTTTCTATTGTTTAATAATTCTTCGTTGTATTCTGAAATGTGTTTTACTTTGCTTGCTACTTTTAAATCGAGCATTTGGTTGAAATCGCAATCGTATAACCAACCATCCCAACTTACTGAGATTGTATTGGTACACATTACATTAGCAACTGCGCCGGGATTGAAAGCTTCTACTAATGAGTACATGTAATCTTCGTAATTTTCAGAAGCAATGAGGTAATCTAAGAAACGACTTATTGGCAAGTTGGTGATGGCAAATAAGTTGTGAAATTGAATGTTGAAATCGTCTAATAATGCTTTTTTGAAATCTTTTTCCATTGCCATTTGATCGCCTGGTAAGAACGCTCCTGATGGGTTGTATACTAAGTCTAATCGTAAATCGCTATCTGGCATTCCGTATCCAACGGCATTGAGTTCTTGCAATGCTTTGATTGATTTGTCAAAAACTCCATCGCCACGTTGTTTGTCTGTTTTTCCGCGTGTCCAGTGTGGCATAGACGAAACTACATGTACATTGTGTTTTTTGAAGAATTCTGGCAAGTCATAATATTTTTTGTTAGCACGAATAATGGTTAAGTTAGATCGCACAATAAAATCTTTGACACCAACTTTAGATGCTTCTTCTACAAACCAACGGAAATGCGGATTCATTTCTGGTGCGCCGCCTGTAAGATCGAGTGTATGTGCGCCCGTTTTTTCAATGACATCAAGACATTGCTGCATCGTTTCACGCGTCATGATTTCCTTTCTGTCTGGACCTGCATCTACATGACAATGTGAACATACCTGATTGCACATATAACCTACGTTGATTTGTAATATTTCAATCTTTTTAGGTTTTAGGGGAAATTGATTTGTTTCTTTTATTTTGTTTGCAAACGTTGGCAATTCACCACTTTGAAAAATTCCGTTAGACAGAATATCCAATTGTCGTTGTGTGCTTGCTAATTCACTTTCTCTTTTTTTTAGGGACTTTGTCGCCATGTATTGAATCGTTAAAAAAACTTAGGGTTTCAATTTATGAGATACTGACTTTCGTCAGCATGAGTGACTTGTAAAGTTTTGCAAAGCAAAACTAACAATCTACTTACATCTCTAATTTATTTACTTTATTCATCATTTGTACACCATGTACTAAGGTAGCTCCACTTTTGATGGCTGCGCCAACATGAATAGCTTCCATCATTTCTTCTTTCGTAATTCCACGTTGTAAACCATCTTTAGAATAAGCATCAATACAGTACGGACATTGTTCAGTATGTGCTACCGCTAGTGCAATTAAGGATTTTTCACGTGGTGTTAGTGCGCCTTCTTCAAAGACTTTACCGTAATATTCAAAGAATTTGTTTCCAAGTTCTTCACTCCATTCAGTGATTGATCCGAATTTTTTTAAGTCTCTTGGGTTGTAATATGATTTGTCCATGTGTTTGTTCGTGTTTGTGATTTTGAGATTTGCTAAAATACGTAAAATCAAACAGTCTACATTGAGACGAGATTTTTTTCGAAACTTTACAGTTAGAGGAAAGAAAAATAAAAGGTGTTAAATTTTACAGAGAGTTAAGTTGTAAAATATAAAATCCCAAGTCTGCACCTGGGATTTTAAGAAGTTCGATGATTTTAGGTGTTTGATTATTTATGAATGACTACAACCTCTATTCACAAAACACACAATTTTCTTTTCGAACTTTCTAAAAATAAAAGTACATGGTTCTGAGTAGCTTTACATTAGGGAATACCTTAAAAATAAAAGGGAAAATAACCCTTGTTATGAAGTTTTTGTTGTAAGAATTATAAAAATCTCAATAACAGTAATGAATATATTATTGAGATTTTATTGTAGGTTGTTATTTGTTTATGGTACCAATGCAGAAGGAATCATTGTGTCTGCCAAACGTAAGTAAAACATGCCTGTTCCAGACATTCCTAGCATGAGTCCTACGTTTTCATCTTGCCCAATAGTCAATCCGCTAGGATCATTCACACCACTTGGAAATACAGCACCTGTAGCATCATATTGTGCAATTCCGAAGTCACCTGCATTTTTTGCAATTTGTGCATATTCAGGAATGTTCAATAATTGACTTGCATATAATAATATATCTGCGTTTCCAGCCAATCCATGACAGAGTGAAAAGTTAGCTTTTGAGTTTATACTTGTTTCTTGAATGACGCTTCTTTTGGTAGTTTCTAAAGCAATTTTAGCTTCTTGTAAGAAGTATTCGTGCTGGGTCATTTCATAGGCTTTTAAATGTGCAATGGCAATTCCTGGCGCGCCATGACACCACATCACTCCGTAACTTGGTGATTTTTTGCCATCATACTCGCGTAAGTCTGGCCAGTTTTGTGTTTGTTGATTGTACCATTGTTTTTCATAGTTATATCCGCCCATAGCGGCATGCCAATATTGTTCTTCTTTTGTAGTGGCGTATAGTTCCATTAACGCAGAAGAAATTCCAGAAGCGCCATGCGAATATCCTGTAAGCGCATTCGATTGATCGACAGTCATCCACGCATGGGTTTCTTTGTTTTTTATAGCTTTTTTTAGAAGGAATTGACCACATTTTTTAGCAATTTCTAGGAAATCATCATCTTGCTCTGCATAGTATAGTTTTAATAGCACTGAGATAGATCCTGCTGCTCCAGATATAATATCTACTTCATAATCGGCAATGTCTTCATCTTTTATAGCTTTTAAATAGCTGATAGCTCGCGTAACAAGTTCATCGTTTCCTGATTTTTTGCCAATTTTCCACAAGGTATATCCAACTCCAATTTTCCCAGAGTAATAGCCGTAGTTATTTACTTTATTTTCGTCAAGATTAGCATATATGGTTTTTAAAGCACCATTTAACGTATGTAATATGATAGGATCTTGGGTTTTTTCGAATAATTCTGCCAAGAATAAAGCAATTCCAGTAAGTCCGCTGTAAAGATCAATGCTACAAGCTTTTACAACTGTTTCAAATTTTCCGCCTACAGGAGCAACTTCATGACTTGTCCAATTGCACATATCTTTATACCATAATGCTTCTTTTGCTAAATATTTACCAATATTGTGTGCGGTTTTCACATACATTTGTACATCTTTTTTTGGTGTGATTTCTATATTATTCATAAGTTGGGAACGTTGGCGTTAATGCTGTATGTTTGTTAAGATACAAACGATCTAAACTCATGCCTTTTCTCGATAAAAAGTTGATGATCGTATTGAATGTTTGCTTTTTGTCTTTTTCTTGTTGAAAAGCATCTACTAAAGCTTCAGCAATGGTTGATGATCTGCTCATTCCAAAACTTTGCCCTTTCCCAGGATCTTCCGCATAACTAACACCTTTAAAAAGTTGTTTGGTAAACATCGGAATTTCATCTACAAGATACGTTTCTAATTTTGGAATTATTGTATTTAAAATAACTGAAACAAGCTGAACATGTTTTTTACTTAGGTATAAAACAGCAGAGTCTGAACGCACATAAAGTTCAGGATGATTTAAACATTTGAATTGAAACGGAATTTTATAATCGTTTAAAACTGTTGTAAGTAAATGGATAAGTTTTGGTGTGCCTTCGGGTGAAACATTCCAATAAATTCTACCAATTTCTACTTCTTGTGGAAACATTTCATTACTGAACACATGATAAAAAACTGGTTGAATATTTTTGTTTTCTTTTTGACGAGTGATATTTACTTTGGTATTAACAATGGCTTGTTTTTGTTGAGGATTTGCAAATTGATAACTGTTTGGTTGTAACCAACGTAATTCACCATTTTTTTGAATGTACACATTTCCAGTTTTAGTGTCAATATTGTAAATATTCCAATGATAATCAAACCCGTTTGTAGAGGCATTTGCTTGTGAAAGTGCATTCATGAATTCTTCACGCGCTGCTTTTGGTGGAATTTTAGAAGTATGATGATCATTTTGGATACCACAATAAAATTTAGAATAAATCGTATTGATCAAAGCATTGATTAAGTTTTTGCGTTGTTGTTGAATATCTACCGTAGAATTACTTCCAAACGATTTAAATTCTTCTGCAAAAGTTTGATATGGCATTTGATTTTGAACATATTCTTCTTCTCCATGTACTTTATAAGTACTTAAAGAAGTAATTTCGATTGCATCGGTAATTTGTTGTACTTGCTTTTTGTATGTGTTGTCTTTCATAGTCTTAGTCTATTAAATTCCATTGTTTTGCAATTCCTTCTACATCTCCTAAAATATGGTTGCAGAATTGTAAGATACGTGCGGAGTTAGCGTGCATTTGTTTTTGTGCTACGTTATTTTCAAAAGCAGTTTGTATCATTCGTGCAGACATGTATGAAAGTGTTTTAAGGATATTTTCCTTAGCTTCAGTTTTTGTAAATTTTTGTGTAGAAGCATAAGTTTTCCAAAGTAATTTTACAACAGGAATAATAGCTTCAATCGTTAAAAATTCCGAGCCTTGCATTTGTTGATGTTGCTGAATATTTTGATTATTAAAACTTAAAACCCATGCGCTAAAGTACGATTGAAAAATACCAGCTACATCCCATAAAGGATCTCCTAAATCGGCAATTTCCCAGTCGATTAATTTGATATCTTTATTATTTGGCATTACAATAAAATTCATCCATTTGATGTCTCCATGAATCAAGCTTGTAGTTTCCCATTGTGAGGCTACTTTTTCCATTCTTTTTACTAAATCTTGATGCTTGTAGATTTCAGCAATCACTGTATTTGTAATTCCTTGTGGACTTGTATTCATTAGTTGTCCAGTATTTAATATCCATGGAATTTGTTTGCTAAAAAACTGTAGAGAACTGTTATTTTTTATTTCATCTGTAATATCAAAATGATAGGAAGCTAAAATATGCGCCATTTTTACTGCATGTTCTTCAGATAATTTTTTGTCTTTGTATACAGTTTCGTGTACATTTTTAGTGTTTGCAAAATATTCCGTTACTAAAATATTATGATATGGATCATAGCCATAATAATCAGGAATATGTGTGGAAGTCTCTTTGAATAAATCTGATTGATGAATAAGATAGTGACTCGTAGCATCTTTTTGCATTAAATAACTATTGGTAGCGTCTTGTGTGATAAGTTGCTTAACAAATAATCCTTTGTCTTGTTGTTGCTGAACTTTAAAGATTGAATTTCTACTTTGTGTTTGGGTAAGCATATAATCCCCAGACATAAACGAAGTAGGTTCTAAGAAGCCTTTGTCTAGTAAATAATGAGCGATGTTTTTCTTTGTTAAGCGCATAAAAAAGTTTTGAGTTTTAAAAGCTGCCTGCTAAAAACAGGCAGCTATATAATAATAAAAAATAGCTGTATCTATTATAGATAAGCTATCATTAACATACAGGCCATGCTCCTGTACAACTACGTGTTGGAATACAATTAGCAACTGGAATACTATGTATTTGAGCTTGCGCTTCTACATTTGCATCATTATGACATCCTTCGTATGTAGTACATCCTAAAAGACTTGTTTGTCCACATCCAATTTGTGTACATACTGTCGCTTCAGTTCCATGTTGTCCACAACCTTGGTATCCTGTATGACCAATTGTTTGCGCTTCTGCATCTCCTCCTGGACAAACAGTAGCAGGACCTGAACCTGTTGGAGGAATACATCCTTCATATCCAGTACATCCAATTAAGTGTGTAGGACATCCTACTTGTGTACAAACTGTAGCGATAGTTTCTTGCTTATGACAACCCAAATAAGCAGTTGGCCCTAAATTTTGCGCTTGCGCAGCATCATTTTGACCGCATCCTTGATATCCAGTTGGCCCTACAACAGTACAACCTTGGGTTCCTGTAGGTCCTACAACTGTACATCCTTGCCATCCAGTAATACCGATAGTTTGTGCTTGTGCAGCATCATTTTGACCGCATCCTTGATATCCAGTTGGTCCTACAACAGTACAACCTTGGGTTCCTGTAGGTCCTACAACTGTACATCCATGCCATCCAGTAATACCGATAGTTTGCGCTTGCGCAGCATCATTTTGACCACATCCTTGATATCCAGTTGGTCCTACGACAGTACAACCTTGGGTTCCTGTAGGTCCTACAACTGTACATCCATGCCATCCAGTAATACCGATAGTTTGCGCTTGCGCAGCATCATTTTGACCACATCCTTGATATCCAGTTGGTCCTACGACAGTACAACCTTGGGTTCCAGTTGGTCCTACGACAGTGCATCCTTGCCATCCAGTAATACCAATAGTTTGTGCTTGTGCAGCATCATTTTGACCGCATCCTTGATACCCAGTTGGTCCAACAACAGTACAACCTTGGGTTCCTGTAGGTCCTACGACTGTACATCCTTGCCATCCAGTAATACCGATAGTTTGTGCTTGCGCATTACCGCCTTGGCAAACTGTTGCATCTGGAGAACCTGTTAGTATACAATCTTGCGTTCCAGTAGGTCCTAAGCAATTAGGAGGAACAGAACATCCTACCCATCCAGTTTTTCCAATAGTTGTCTGTATATTGGCTTGTGCAGGTGTAGTTGGACATGGTGTAATCGCGGTACACCCAACAGTATTCGGTACACACGCAGGCGGTAATGTTGGAGGCAAAATAGTTTGTGCGTGTGCGTTACCACCTGGACAAACTGTTGCTGGTGGCGTTCCTGTTGGAGGAAGGCAGCCTAAGTACGCAGTTGGTCCTAAACAATTAGGTGGTGTCGTACATCCTTGGGTTCCTGTTGGGCCGAGACAGTGACCTGGTTGCGTACAACCATACGTACCTGTTGGCCCCAAATTTTGAGCATGTGCACCACCTTGACCACATGTTACTGTGACAGGCGGAATTCCACATCCTTGAAAAAATGTAAACATAATAATTAAAGTTAAAGGTTAATAATATGATTTTGAAAATCTTACGGTGTTGGGAATTGATACGTTTAAATCAATTTTTGGGTCTAATCTTTTACTGTCCACACTTACCGCATCCGCAAACAGGCACATGTGCGCCTTGTGGTCTTGGTGAGGCTTTTCCTTGAACAGTATTTGCAAATTGTTGATAGATATCTCCTTGGAAAAACTGTTCTGCATTTTGTTGCGATTGTACATGTGCTTGTGGTTGAGCTGCTTTTCCTTGTAGATAAAGAGATGCATTTTTGATCCAAATGATGGTTCCGCCAATTGGGTTTTGTGATTTGGTAACTTTCACATGGTGAATGATATCTTCATCCTTTACAATGACAGCGGTTTTTAATGCAGGATCTAAGTAAAAGGTAATGTTATCTTCTTCAGTGCCTTTTGCAACAAAACCATACATCATTAATACATCTTCTGTTGTTGAATTATTTTCAATAAGACGTTTTGGAAGTTCATCCAATGCCAATTTTTTTGCCATAATTTTTAAGTTTTACGTTAATGATTGATTGGACTACTCTAAACCGTCAATAGCTTCCATAAGTTTTTGTCCATTTGGAGTCCCTAAACCAGTACATGGATTCCATCCTTCTGCTGCTACATAAAGATTGTTGTTTCCTTCTAAGATTTGATGAAAAGCAGACGATCCAATTAATTTATATAGGTATGGATTTATAAAACCTAATCTATATCCTAGATTTTGATTCATGCGAGCAATTAGAGCAGCCCAAAGCGGTGTAGCTAGACTCGTGCCTCCAATTTTTGCCCAATGACCTTCAAAGAAAATTGCATACCCAGACACATCTGCAGCATTGGCAGCGATATCAGGAATGCCTCTTCCGCCAGCTCTGTAGTATGGTTCAAATTGAGGAAATTTCTCTATGTATTTTTGTGAAGAATACGCTTGGTATTGTTGTTCTGAAATCCGTTGACTGAATCCGCCACCGCTTCCAATTTGTGCTTGTTGAGTAGATTCATTCCATACAACTTCCGAAGCAATTTTATCATCAGTAATGTAAGTTTGTGTTCCTCCGCAAGCGAGTACATACGAAGAATTTACTGGAACGTTTACGTTTGCATAAGGTTTGTTATTGAGAGCTCCATTGTCTCCAGAAGCACCTACCACGGTAATCCCTTTTAGGCAAGCTTCATGAAATACACTGTTTAATTCTATAATTTCTTGCTGTGAATATCCTAATTCAGAACCTGCCCAACTTATTGATATGACTGTGAGTTTGTTTTTAGTATCAGCTAAAGCTGTTTTCATTGCGCTTAAAATAGAAGTGCCATAATAGATAACAAACTTTGCTTTTGGAGCTAACATTCCAGCTACTTGAATATCTGCTGTGACTTCCACATTATCATTGATGGGAGTTGTTGTTGGTTCGTCAATAATTTGAATTTCTGGAATCGGCATATCATAAGAAGAAAAATAAGTTTCTAAATCGGTTTGCTTAAATTTTCCACCTAATTCTATAATTCCAATAGTTTGTCCTTCACCATCACCTTCTGGGAAATTGTACGCTTCAGCGAGTTCAAGCACACTGTAACCATGCTGAGGTGATTGAATAGGAATAGTATTTCCTTTACCAACTCTTTTTTCTTGATTGTGTTTTACAAAACCTGTTTTTTGGTCAGGATTGGTAATGTCTTCAGCGTTTGCTTTTTCTTCTTCATCTTTTGCATCGAGATGAATATCGCCTTGTGAGCTTAAGAATTTAAGAGCATTAAGAGTTACAGGACTATCTTCGTTTGCGATGTCTTCTGCGTGAATTTTTATCGTAATTTCACGTGCTTTTTTATTAAAAGAAACTTCCCAATTGTTTGCTTTGGCATGTTCAATAATTTCATCTGCATCATGTTTGCTAGGTGCGAAAATTCTGGAATGCGTTGTGTTTGATAAATATTTACGATCTCTAGGATGCTTATCAATTGCATTACTGATTATTCCTTGTTGTCGTTCAGTAATTTCATTGATCGGTGCGTATACTTTAATTTCTAATGCATCTCCATGCGCAGTGTTTTCTTGGGTAGCTTCCATAAAAAATGATAAGGTTGGTTAGGTTCTCAAAGTTGCACATTACACCTAAAATATAGATGCGTACTTATACTTGGTTTTAAGATTGAGTATTATCACTTTTTGAGTAGTGGAAACACCTATTTGTTGTTTTTAGTACTGATTATCAGTATATTGTGTAGTTTCTTGATTTTGTCTGAATAGCAAAAAAAGTTTGAGTGAAAAATGTAGTAAAAATGATTGTAAAGGATGTTCTTAAGATCAATCTTGTTACATAAAAAAGAAAAGTTCCAACACCTCTATAAAAAAGATGAAGGAACTCGTCAGTTCAAGAAAATTAATTGACAAATAAAGAGTAAGTTTTTATGATTTTAGTGTACTTAGGTAACTTGATGGTGTTACTCCAGTATATTTTTTAAATGATTTAGAAAATGATTCTGTATTTCCAAATCCTGATTTTTTCCCTAAGTCTTTTATTGTTAGTTTTTTTAGAGAACCATCTGTTTTTAGTTCTTTTATTAAATATTTGATTCGTAAGTCATTGATGTATGAACTAAAGTTTTTTTCATAATGATTATTGATGATTTTTGATAGGTATTTTGGATTTGTACCAAGCTTTTTTGCTAAGGTGTTTAATGATATTTGTTTTAAAAAACCTTTGTTGTTTTCAAAATCAGAAAGTTTCTCCATAATGGTTAGTATGGTATCTTCGCTGATTTGAAGTGTTTTTATATTTGAGTCATTATTAGCACTTAAAAGGTGTTCAAAAAAGAAAATCATTTTTTGTAATAACGGCGACATTTTATTTTTTTTAGTATAAATGATTAAAAGAAGTCCCAAAACCGTTTTGGTAGAACGGCCATGGGACAGGATTAAAAACATAGTGATTATGTATCTTAGTGCTTACTTGTTGACCGAAAAGATGTCTTTTAATTGGGTGACAACGCCGCCGTTTCCAGCAACAGTAATTTCACCAATCTTGTCTGCGATTTTTTCAACATATTCCATTTCTTTCAACTGGTATAACATTACGTTTTCCTCCATTAATTTTGCAGTGTTTAACAAACTTCTAGTAGAAGCAGTTTCTTCACGACGTGTAATAATATTTGCTTGTGCTTTTTTCTGTGCGATTAAAACTTGGTTCATGATTTCTTTCATTTCTCCCGTTAATATCACATCACGAATACCACAATACAATACGTTAATACCTAAAGTTTCAACAGTATCTTTGATGTTTTCAAATACAGCGTTGGCAATGTTTTCTTTTTGATCTAACAATTCATCCAATGTGTAATTTCCAACAAAAGCTCTCAATTTTAACTGCATTGCGATATACAATTGCTTCTCAAAATCTTTGTTGTCTAAAATTGCTTTTTTTATATCAACAACTTTATACTGTGTATAAAAGTTGATTCGAATTGCAGCTTTGTCTTTTGTTAGTAACTCTTGTCCCGCAATTTCTAATTGCAATTGACGCATATCAACTTTTGAAATTTTGATACTTGTTATATTTTTCCAAAAGTTGTACACACCTGAATCTAAGATTTTCTCAAACTTGTCATCAATCAATAAGATTGCTTTTTCGTATTCGAAGACTTCAAATGTTCTTATATATTGAACCAATCTGTAATCTTTTAGCAAGTTTTTATCGTTGATTTCAGTAATTTCAATTTTACTTAAGTCAATTCTAGTAAAAGTGCGTTCAACTAGACCTTTCCAATACATGTGTTGTCCAGCTTCAAGTACTGCTTTAAAGTTACCTTTGTCATGGCGCAATACAATTTCTGTATCTTTTACGTCAATTACTTCTAACATATTTGCCAAGGTGACATCTTGCAATAAAATTTCACTAGCAATTGGTGCATGAAACTTTTCTGTAAGATTATACACATTTACATGTTGGCTAAACTTTAGCCAGTATGTTCCTTCAGTAATCACTTTTTGGTAGTTTCCATTTTTAAAAACTAAACCTACATTTCCTGTGTTAATTCGTACTCGTTTCATGTCTCTATTATTAATTGTGCCATTACTGGCGATTTTACTTTTTTAATCTCGATTACCGAGTAAAAACGAAGCGTATCAATCATTTCTCATTCACGGAGATAAAAGATTTTACAGATGTTCACTAGTTCTTTTTTGAGGATGGAATCGCACCAAAACACAACAAATAATTGCATTTTTAGTTTGATTTGATCGTCAAGAAATCTTAGTTTCTATCAGTAAGCACTTAGTATGTCAAAGTGATCTCAAAATTGCTTTTTGTCTCGTTAGAAACTTCGGCAGATTGATACGTCGTCGTTTTCGTCATTTTAAAAACAGCGTGACAGGCTGGTAATCTTTTTTAGAAGAGATAAACTTCATTCTACATTAAAAGTGTAGTGCTCTACCGCTGAGCTACAACAGCCTACCTTTCGGAGCTACTGATCGGATTCGAACCGATGACCCAAAAACGTTGTTCTAACCAGACTGAACTATCTCCTTTACAGAGAATGGGAATCGAACCCATGACCTACGTATCCATGGTGGATTATATTTGGCAATAACCCGAAGCCTCCAAGTCGAGTTGCATATAAAAGCATGATACAAACTTTGCAATGTTTTATACAATGGTGCTATACAGAAACACGCAACAAGACTCGCTTGATATTTTACTCGATAATCGAGATTTAAAAAAAATCTGATGCTTGCGTCGATTTTTTTAATAGTTTCTTTTGACTACTTTCAAGGCTTACCTCGAAGTAGTGGATTTGTACCTCTTATCGGATTCGAACCGATACTTTCGTGTATACGAACAGATTGGCTGTAAATGCGCTTCCCTACTTTACATCTTGTGTATTTTGGTGCTTCTGCAAACTCTATTCATTAGTGAGCACGTCACTAACGACATCTTCCAATCACTCCGTGGTTACGTTTCTACTTTTACCACAGCACTTCCCTTTATGCTAAAGAGGTTTTTTGAACCTCGCTACAGACCACGTGTAGCGAGGATAATTAACCAAACAGTATATATTGATTAGCAACTGTTTTTCTTTCTGGTACAAATGTTTTGTATTACTACGCATTTATTTTGCGTAGATAAAATATTCATAAGAAAAGAAGAGATATAATACTATTTAGACAATACTATCTGCACAAGACGAACTTGCAAAAGCATAAGGTTTTGCTTTGAATGCAAAGCCCATTCCTAAAATATATCCCATGGCTTCTTTGAGTGCCACATTTGATTTGAATTTTGCGTCTGTATTAATATCTGCGTGTACTTCCAATTCAATATTGTACTTTTCCAATAGGTCACAAATGTTATATGCTGTTTCTACGGATAAATTTACCTCTCTAAGCATACGTTCTTTTATTCCTATTTTGGTAGTTCCTTTTTCGTTTTTAGTGAACATAAAACCACCTTTTCCTTCTCTGAGAATCACGATCACAGTACCATAGGCAACATGTGTTTTATAAGCCTGTGAATCTGAACCCACATAGATTTTTAATTTATGACCAGCTTTCTGTTCTTTTATAATGGCATTTTCTACGATTCTTGTTATGGGTTCATTGAATACCTTACCTGAAAAGTTACGCCATTTATTTACTGCAACTTGCATAGTTTCTGTTTGTTTTAAAAATTGAAACAGTAAAATTTCTATATACATTTTTGAAATAAAACGTATTATTTTTATGTTCAAAACAATGCTTTTTAGACTTTTAGCATCAATTGAGTTTTCATATTTATAAAGACTGTCCAAGAATAGAAACTTAGACAGTCACTTCTACATTACTTAAAAAGAAGTACTTGTTTAACCATATTAGCAGCTTCCTTGTTAAGTATTTTTGTCATTACTTTTTGATGTTGTTTTTCTGTATTATTCCAATCAAATTCATGGTCTAATACAAAATCTTCCAATGCATCTTTCGCAAGTAATCCAATAGTTTTTCCCGTTTGTTTTGGAGAAAACTCACCCAGTTTACTTTGTACATTCATCAAACGATTTTCATTTACGTAGCTTAGAAGCGTATGCATCAACTCTTTTTCGGTATCTGAAAGTACTTCTGTAGCACTTGGTTTTGAAATTCTTGATCTTTTTACATGTGATTTTTCAGACCATTTTTCGTTTTTATTTTTAAAAATGACACGTTGTCCATTTCCAAAACGTTTGCTAACTAATGGTTTGATAATGGTTCCTTCACAGATATTATCTTCAATTGTTGGAAGGTTTAGCCATTCATGTACTTTAGATTCAAATGTGTTTGGATATGCCATGCATTCGCTAAATGTTCCTGCAAAAAGTGTTTTAGCATAAAACAAACCTACTTTTTCAAAGTATGTATTGGCAATCGTTACATCTAAATATTGTGTATGATCTAGACAGATGTCAAATGCGTAAAAATCATTTTCAGGACTGTAAAAAACACCTTTTTGAATGCGAACCATTCCTTGCATTTTTTCTACTTCTGAATGCTCATAACTTCCTCCAAAAATTTCACCAAAAACCGTGATCATTTTGGTTTCAGGAAAATCATCTTTTACAAGTTTGAATACTTCTGTAATTGCTTTTTCATATTTAGTTACTACGTATTTGTAGTTGTTAAAATTTTCATCAGCTGAAATCAAGCTTGTACGTTTAGCTACTTCAATACTGTTTCCATCAGTAATGAAAGAGAAATTTGCACCATGTACTTTTTCTTGTACTACGAAAACATCATTTCCATAATTGTGAAGGTATACTTGTTCAATTGCTTTTTCACGGTATGTATTTTCGATGCTGTTATATTTTTTAAACATGATTTCTAATATTGTTTTATAATGATCACTTATGAATCATTTATTTAATTTTATCTTGATACAATCGATCTCTACGATCAATTTCACCCAAAGGACTTCCTTTGAAAGTGGAAATATTTCGAAAGCCATTTGCTTCTGTAATCAAAGAATCTTCAGCAGAAACGGCACCTCTTCTTTTATTTCCATAATTTCCAGTCAGTTTATTTGTGGCTGGATCGAAATCGCCCCATAAATTAGTAGGTTTACCAGAATCTATTGGTTCTACAAAATAGGTGACTCCTGTTCTCTTTGAAGTCACGAGGAATCTTCCTGAATCTTCAGTTCTATATAAGAACCTTTGTAATACATCTTGTCTCATGACTATTTGTTTTAAATTATTAAATTGAGAAATGGCAAGGTTTTACTTACATCTTCGAGATAATTGCTCGCTATTTTTAATTTTTAAACTACATTTCTTTTGTGGAATAAATAGGATTCGAACCTATATCTCTGGGACTTCAATCCAGCGCATTGACCAACTCTGCCATTACTCCAATTTGGGTGACTTCGGGATTCGAACCCTGTTCCTCTCATTCACAGTGAGGCGTTTTACCAAATAAACTAAAGTCACCATTTTTGTAGTGATAGAAACTGAGATACTGAATCAAGTTCAGCACAAGCTTTCATCTGCCAACGTATCAGATTGACGCTTTACCGATTAAGCTATATCACTATTTTTAGTGGCGATAGAAAGAGTCGAACTTTCAACTTCTGGCTTATGAGACCAGTGCTTTACCAATTAAGCTATATCGCTATGGTAGACCTGAGAGGAATCGAACCTCTGCTTCAAGAGTCAAATTCTTGTGTGCTAGCCGTTACACCACAGATCAATTTTGTAAGTCTAATAGGATTCGAACCCATACCCTAAGCGTCGTAAACTTATGTGCTTTCCGTTACACCATAGACTTGTTGCACTCCTTTCAAGATTGCGTTTGTACAGAGAGAGATTCGAACTCTCAAAAAACTGCTTCTAAGACAGCTGCGTCTGCCGTTCCGCCACCTCTGCATTTGTACCTGCGGTGGGATTCGAACCCACATGTGCTTCGCACAACAGCGTTTAAGACTGTTTTGTATACCAGTTCCATCACACAGGTAATTTGTACTCTGTAAGGGAATCGAACCCTTAATTCTACATAGAAAGTGTAGCGTCTTAGCCGTTTGACCAACAGAGCATTTATGTTAATAGAAAATCTTAAGTTTTCTATTCTTCGTCTAGGAAGCAGGATTCACAAAGTGTTCCAGCTGCGCCTCCTTGCAAATCAAATTCAAGCAAGCTTGATTCGATTTAGTCGTCTGGGAAGCAGGACTCGAACCTACATCCTCTCGCGTCCAAGGCGAGTAAACAGCCAATTGTTCTATTCCCAGTTTTGCAGTACCGACGGGATTCGAACCCGCAACTTCTCGAGAGACAGTCGAGCACGCTACCGTTGCGTTACGATACTGTTTGTATAGCTACTAAGATTCGAACTTAGACTAAGAGGTTAGAAATCTCTGGTGCTTTCCATTACACTATAGCTATATTATTTATTTTGCACGCCCGTAAGGATTTGAACCTCAACCGTACGTTTTGGAGACGTACATGCTACCATTACACTACAAGCGTATTTTTTTAGAGCATCTATCGAGACTCGAACTCGAAACTATAGATTGGAAGTCTACTATGTTGCCAATTACACCATAGATGCTTGTTGTGGAAGTAGTAGGACTCGAACCTACATGCTCCAAAGAGACCAGATTTACAGTCTGGCGAGCCAACCAATTGCTCAATACTTCCTTTTAAAGACAAGGATGAGATTGTTGCACTTTCTCATCAAGTCACAAATTGGATTCTATAGTATTCAAATAAATTTGATCCTATATAATCATTGAGACAAGGATGAGATTCGAACTCATAAAAAACAGTTTTGCAGACTGTTGCTTTCACCATTCAGCCACCTTGTCTTTGCGATACTGGAAGGACTCGAACCTTCAACCTCAGACTTAACAGGTCTTCGCTCTACCATTGAGCTACAATATCGTTTTGTGGAGATACGGAGACTTGCACTCCGTGCTGCGGGATGCAAACCCACTGTTTTTGCTTGGTAAACTATATCCCCAATATGTTGCGGAGCGCAAAGGAATCGAACCTTTACCGCTGTAAAACGGACTTGATTAGCAGTCAAGCGTAACAAACCAATATTTACCTACACTCCATAATTTTGTTGACGCAGCGAGATTAGCTCACTATTAGCTTATTTTTGATTAAGGAGTTCGTGAATTATAAATTTCGAACTCACGACCTTGACGTTAAAAGCGCCTCTGGGCTAACCAACTAAGCTATGCATCAATGTTATTTGCGGAAGAAGTGGGAATCGAACCCACACGAGTCGTTAACTCCGAACGGTTTTCAAGACCGTGGCCACCGCCAATTGGCTTGCTCTTCCAAAATATGAACCATAAAAAAAGCATCTCTTTTTTGGGAGATGCTTTTATAAAGTTTATATATAAGTTACTATCATAGTAACGTATCTTTATAATACTCCCGTTTTTTTCTATACATAAAATCTCCTTTCTGTTCCCAAATAAACAGTCTGCAACTTTCCGGCGATCGGAGAATATTTGCTAAGGCGGATATGTTATGTATTGTATGATTCATGATATTTTTTTTATACTGTCGTTTTTTGTTTTTGACGTTGCAAATATGAAAACGATTTTTTGAATACGCAACTATTTTTTTAAGTTTATTTTATTGATAATCAAATGGTTATGTTTGTTTTTAGATATAGGGATTCCTGTCCGTTATACAACGGATATTGAACTTTTTGACAACTGTCTGTCTCTCAATTGTTTTTGTTTCAATGCGTATTATTTTCTATTTGGTTATGCGACGAACATTTTTTTAAATTTTTTCATAAAAAAAGCGCCCAATTCCTTGGACGCTTTACTGTTTGTATAATTCTAGTGTTATTTCATAGTTTATTTCACTCATAAAAATCTACATAAAGCGTCTTATTTCGCCAAAATGGTTCAACCATCCCGCGATTTCTGTCCTGACTTTTCAGGCAAATAGAGGCTATATGTAAATAATATCTTGTCATTAGTGTGGCAAATATGTAATTTTTATGAGGTTTCTTCCAAATTTGAAGTGTTATTTATATTAATTCTACAATTGTTGATATTAGAAATTTTGAGATTAAATATTAAAATAGGTGCTTTTTTGTAATGTTTCTAGTAAAATTAATCATTGTTGTAGTTAAGTTTTGGAAATGAAATATATTTCTGAATTTGTATGACTCCATGAACATATTGTAATTTTTTGAACACATACGGATATTCTATGGTTTTTACATATTTACCAGGATAAGGCAATTGAAATACTAGTTTTTTACCTATAGATGTTAAGTTGGAGAGATTGTATATCCCATAAAGTTCACAATTTTGACCAATTGTATGTAAAGCTTCTGCATTAAGCTGACAATCTAAACCTACTATAAGATTATGTTTGATTTCTCTTAGTTTGATACAGTCGAGGTGCGCGCCATCTTGAAGTATAATTCCATTTGTAGTGTGCAAATTATTGATTGTTGCTTTTCCTCTCCTAATTACAGTTTTACCGCCAATTTCAGAAGCAGTGATTGTTATTGGAATTGTAGTTATAGATTCAAACCTTCCAATAATTTTTTTTAGTTTAGGTGCTTCAAAAGGATTTGAGAGATGCCCACTTTTTAAATCGTAATAAACAGAATTATAACTTTTAATCTTATGAAGATGACGTTCATAAACTTCAATTTCTATATATCCCAATAGATTTTCTAAGTTAGGACAACTAAGTCTAGCATTTATAATTTTTATATTACTGTATAGGTTTCTGCTATGAATAGTTACATTACAATGAATGATTTTTATGTTTTTGATTTCTTCTTCAGATAATGCATCTAGTTGTTCTTGTGATGTTACTTCGCTCCATTTTTTTATATCAAAGAAATTATTTCTAGTATTATTGCGCGAATACTTAATTTTTGGAGCTTCAATAAAGCATTGCTCTTTTAGATAACCAAAAATAATTTCTAAGTTTTGAGCTGTAAATGTTCCATTAGCATGTACGTCACCGTATACTTTTTTCAACATTGGAAAATCAGCATAATGATCATCAACACGGAGTATACCATGAATTGTTTCTAGTTTTGAGAATGTACAATGTTTTGCTCTCACAAAAAGATTTCCTTGAATATCACTGATGTCAATAACTGCATTTTTTAGATATACTTCTAATTGAAAAATACCCGAATTTGGAATTTGTAAGATGTCTTTTTCAGTATGTACTTTAATTATTTTCAAAATTCAGTGTATAATATAATTATTAAAATAAGCAATAGTAGGCAAGATTCGAACTTACAACTTCCTGCTTGACAGGCAGACACTCTTCCAATTGAGCTACTACTATTGCCGTTTTCATGTATCCTTATCTCGATATGGTATTATGTTTTAAAAATAAGCAACAGCAAGTGAGATTTGAACTCACGTCCCTCTGCTTGTCGGGCAGATGCTCTTCCGCTGAGCTACTGCTGTTGCCGTTTAGGTGTAAAGGTTGAACGAGATTCGAACTCGTACCTCCGGATATGAGGCCTGGTGTTCTTCCAGTTAAACCACCAACCTTTACGTATTTTCATATTTTTTAATTTAAAGACAAAGACTGAGCGAGATTCGAACTCGCACCTCCGGAATAGAATGTTTGTTTACAGGTGTTCTTCCAATTAAACCATCAGTCTTTGCAGTATTTATTTTTTTAATTTTAAAAAGAGCAACAGACGGGGCTCGAACCCGCATCCTCTAACTTAGCTGGTTAGTGTTCTTCCTGTTTTTCGAACTACTGTTGCATCTTTTATAATTTGTACAGCAGACGAGCCTCGAACTCGCGACCTCTATCGTGCAATGATAGTGTTCTTCCAACTGAACTACTGCTGTATTCCTTCATTTTACCAATCTTCTACAGCGTAGTTTTTTAATAACTTACCAGTAAAGATAGTATTGTTTTTTTCATTTTCATAGATAGGATGTACGATTCTAGACGCTCCATCTACGGGATCGAGTGGCGGAATGTATCCTTTTTCAAATTGTTGTTTACGCAAGGTTTCACGAGCTCCTGTAGAAACCCAACCCACATCAACTGCATTCATATAAATATGATCTTTTTCATATGTCATGGCAGCTGTGCGTGTCATCATGTTCAACGCAGCCTTAGTCATATTGGTATGCGGATGAAACATGGTTTTGTTGTTGTAGCTGAATTGTCCTTCTGAAGAAGTCACATTAATAATATGCTTTTTAGGGAAAGACGAATTTCTCAATAAAGGCAAGAATTCTTTAATTAAAAAATATGGAGAAATTTGATTGATTAAATTTACTTCAATTAATTCCTGCATTGTAATTTCTTCCAAAGTAGCATTCCAACTATTTTTAGCACGAAGATCAACAGGTTGTCCAAATCGATTGAGTTCTAAGAAATTCTTTTCAACATGATTATTCAATAGTTTTACATTCGCAACAGGCGTTTCATTTGCAATTAAAGTTTGAACATTAGAAAAACCAATGGCTAATTTTTCTTCTTCCGCTATTAAAGGTGTATAATATTGATCTGTATATTTTATGGTTTGCGCTGCATTATTGATTAAAATGTCCAACGATTCATGTTTGCTTTTGTAATAAGTGATGAAGTTTTCTACTGATTTTAGATTTCGTAAATCTAATCCATAAACGACAAGATTATTTTTCCAAGATTCATAATCTTTTTCTTGACGAAATTGTTCTAAAGCTATTGCTGGAAAACGTGTTGTTACCGTTACGTGTGCTTTAGAACGTAGCATTTTTAGTGCAGTTGCGTAGCCAATTTTTACACGTCCGCCTGTTAGAATTACGTTACGACCTGATAAATCAAGATTTTTGAAACGATTTTCATAGTTGAGTTCAGCGCATTTTGGACACAATCTATTGTAGAATGAATGTGCTAACGAAAAGGAAGTATTGCAGCAATAGCAATTTTTTGGAACATTTAGTTTTGTAAATGATTGCTGCGTTTTTTCATTTTCATTATAAATAGTGGTATTTCCGATCGCATTTTTAGAAATTTCACTGTTTAGAATTGTTTGTAAGTCTTCTTGTTTTTTATAGGAATAGCTTTGCTTTCGATTTATTTTCTTGGCTTTGGTATGAATCTTTGTGATGAGTGTTCCAAATTGTTGATTATCTGGATTTTTCAACGGATTCTTTTTGAGCGCATGCAATACCTTTAGGCATGTTTCCCATTCCTGCTGCGAAAAATTATATGTCGGTTCATTATTTTCCATAATCGTAATCTTCAAAAGGTTCTAAAAATCCAATGAGTTCTAAGCTTGATTTTTTCCAACGAATTCCATGTCCGCTTGGAATACGTACTTCATATACAATATCATGTTTGTAATGCGTGAATACATTCCACCAGGTTTTATGTTTTAGCATGTGTTTTATGAGTTTTTGGACGTTTTGTTCTTTTTCTTCTGAGCTTCCTTTTACCGTTCCCCAGAAACTTTCCGTAGAACGTTGTGCATGTTTTTCCCAAGCGCGAACTGCTTTGGAAATTTGATCGTTGTGCGGTTCAAAACTATGTTTCAGTAATTCTTCCTGCAAAGGAGGAATTCCATGTTCATCTTGTATACTAGCAGAAGTCAATCGTTGTCCAGAAAGTATCAAAATGTGTTCAAATCGAGTTCTTTCTACAGCAGTGGCAAAAGCTTTTCGCGTCAATTTATTGTCTTCAAAATTATACTTTTTTAAGATTTTAAATTGTTCCTTAAAGATCACAAAAGCTTCTTTGATATTTGGAATGATTTCTTCTTCAAAATTTGGTTTTCCATGAAACTTCTCAACATCATTTTCATACAAAGCATATACATTGCGCGTCAATACAGATAAGTGTTCGTTCTGTAAAAACGCGTTGTATGTTGCTTTCCATTCATCAGAAAGGAAACTTTTACAGGAATATGCAATGTCTAGTAAAGCGTTCATGATTTTTGATGATAAAACTCAGTTCTAATGTTAATGAGTAATTCGTTAATTACTTTTATGTTTGGACGTTCTGGTAACGTTGAGTTTGCATACAAAGTCTCCAAATCTGTTTTTAATTCGGTTGCCCAAATGACTAATTCTTCATATTCAAATTTTCCATGTTTCACGTCTAATAAAAACTCACGGTCTGGACGTTTTACATGAATGGTGTTTTCGATTGCAATTTCTTTCGCCATACGTAACAATCGAAAGGTATGCATCATATTTTTAGAATCGTAATTTTTTCCATGCGAAACGGTTGTTTTGTAACGTTCATCATTTCGTTTTTCAACCCAATTCCAGTATTCTTTGTATTTTTTGCAATAGCTTGAATAATTATCTTTATTGTAAAATAACAATCCAACTGAAGGTTCTCCTTTTGGAATAGAACTTAATGCCAATTCATTGGCGAGGTCACTTTTTATAATTCCTTTGTAAGGAATGTTTTCGTTGTGATATAAATTGTAACAATCTTTTAAGTGTGGAATGTTGGTAATGCCACAATTTTCTTGCTTGATGTTTTTATCAGCTAAAAATGTATGCAACGGAATTGAAGTTCCATTGTCATAGATGTAGACAAAATCTAACACAGATTTGCGCTCTTTTTCCATCGGATTAACTATTTTTTTCTTTAATCCACGTGCTTTTTTGATTTGTGTAAACGCATAGTTCGCAAACGATTTTTCACATTGTTTGGATAGAAAAGTTTCAAGCTTAATCATATCAAACAACGGATTTTTTTGTAGAATACAATCTTCTGAAACATTTAGTAATTCTAAGATATTCGGATTGTTTTTAGCGCAGAGTTCTATGAATTTTTTTAATTCATAATACACCGTATCATTTGTTTCATCATTGATTTGATCGATATAATCAAGCGAATAATACTTGTTTTTTGGCAATACAAAAACACCACGAATGTCTGTGTCGGAAGTTGGTGTGTCTAATCCGTACGCACGACTTCCACTGATACATTCGAAAATGATATTTCCCGATTTTTTGAGTTCCTCAAGTGTCATTTTAATTGTTTTTATAGTTGCTGTAAAATGCTTTTAGTTGTTGTATGATTTGTTCCGCGGAAGCGTTATATAAATACTGTTCATACTGATCAAATTGTGACTGAAATAGCGTCATAAATTTCCCCAGGTTCTTTCCTTGAATTTCAGGAAATAATTTCATGATGATTCTTCCGTTGTACTTTTGTTTGATGGTATTTATATATTTTTCACGTTCTTTTTCTGTCTGAATGTGTTCAAAAAGATTTGCTTCAGGAAAATAATCGGCAATCATCTCTACATAGTCATCTTTTTCTAAAAATTCAGGTTCACGGACAATTTCATGTGTTTTCAGATAGTGAATAAAAGCTTCAATAGTTGGTCTTTTCTTTCTTTTATTGATGGCTTTGTTTTCTTCTAAATATTGTTTCGTTGAAAAGTATTTGCTTGCAATTACCCAATCAAATAAGTCTTTTTTTGAAGCAAAACCTTGTTCCCAAATAGTGAAATTTAATCCTAAGAACGCAAATATTTTTTTGAAATCGGCTGTAATTAAAATGTCTTTTGAATAGCTTTCTTGGCTTGTTCTTCGGAATACGAAATACAGTCCTTTTTCTCCATATTTTAGATTGAATCGACGAAAGATTCTGCCAATAATATTTCCAACATCATTAAAACTTAAAAAGTTATACGTAGCTAAGAAATGTGCTTCTTGTTTTGTAAAATAGTCTACTTGCAAGTTTTTGTAAACAGTACTGAATACGTTGCCAACCGACTTGTGTTGCTGAATGTTTAAATCGGATATAATCTGAGTTTTTACTTGTTCCCAATCCGCCACAGCGGAAATATTTACCAATACATCCAAATCACCAAAATCGGCTTTATCGTCATAATACCTTGGAATTAGAAAATTGTCAGCGCCTATTTTTTTAGAAAGATAAGCACTGATTTCTTTTTCGATTTTTCGATATTTTACTTTAGGCATGCGCCCTAATTTGAATAAATTTCCACCCATTTTATATATTTTTAGCCTTCGTCACCAAGCCAGATAACACCTATTTGTGTTCTTGAAACTACAAATAAACCATAATCATCCCAATAATTCCAGCTAATATTGTTACAAGCTGTAAGTTCTAATTCCTTTGGATGTACACTTTCCCTGAGTGAAACTTTTTCCCATATTGAATTGCAATATATAGTTTCAATATCTTTAAAATTATTTAAGAATACATCTGCGAGTTGTTCAGCTTCATGCCATTTCATGTAGTGTTCTCCGTATTTGCATTCTTTGATGATGGAAGAAATTAAAATGTTTCTTGCCTTTTCATAACTAATCGTTTCAAATGTTTCTTTATCTATTTTTTGATTGTCGATTAATTCGTTTTTGTAAAGTTTTTGAATGATGGTTTTAAAGTCATCTTGCGTATGATTTCTATCAAAAATACCACAATATACTTCACCTAGTTGAGCTCCATAACTCGTTACAGATTTAGATTCAATGAGTAATGAAAGATTTTCAATTTTTACTTCCAAATCTAACACACCAAATTGTTTTCGAAATAATTTATTGAAGTCTTCTGGATTTGACTTTGTGTTTTTTAGCTGATTTTTTGCTTTATTATTTTCAGCAATGATTCTTTTTGCTAAAGCGAGCAAACGTAGATCAATTGATTCATTGCTTTTTTCAATATGTTTACTTTTTAGCAGTATTAATTCATCTAAAAGAGTAGCAGATTCTGAATCTATAAGTGAATATAGTTTGCGAAAATCTACTGGTGGAATGGTTCCTTTTTTGTAAATCCAATGGGCACATAATGCTGTTCGAATCGCATAGAAATAACTTTTTAGGGTCATTTGATTTGAACCTAAACTTTCTTCAAAGTTTTTATTCATACTATGATAGTGAAAGAAACCAGCAACAGGATTAAAATTCTTTTGAGCAACCATTTTGATTTCATCCAAAAACGTTCCTGATTTTTTATACACAATAGGAGAGTAGATCCAATCGAGCAATGCAGGATTTGATTTTGAAAGCAGTTTTAATGCTTTTCGAATGTCCCAACCAGAACCGTCTAACTCATCTTCTGTCATGAATTCAATTGTATCTTTTTGTTCCCAAAGATTCAAATACCAATCGGCTTTGTGTTTGTATACAAAACGAATGTCATAGTCGGAATTGGGAGAAGCAAAGCCCCAAGCTCTGCTTCCTGATTCGACAGCGAATAAGATTTCGATATTTTTATCGCGCTCTATTTCGTTGAGTTTTTCTAGTATTCTAGTTTCCATTTTGAATATTTTTTAATCACAATACCAGAAAAGTGTATTTTTTGGTAGTGGAAATTCTGCTTTTTGTCCTGCTAATTTTTTTCTGAGAATGACTTTACATCTTGTACGGTATTCTCTATTTAAACTTCTACGGCACCCACTTGAACCACTTTTCCAATATATTCTGGCAGCTCTTGTTCTTTTTTTACGCTTTTGCGCTACTTTAAAGTTGTAAATTTTCTTGTTTTTGTACGTTTTCATTGAGTACTGTTTTATTGTTAATCAATAAAACAGCGCACCTTTTTTTATTTGCATGATTTTATATGTTTTGTTGTTTTGTATTTCTGAGTTCAAAGATGAATTGTAATTACGCAACATTTTTGCGTAGTTAGAACTTGAATCTCTATTGTTTTGTTTGAGATGCTGAATCAAGTTCAGCATGACGTACGTTGCTTTCCACCATATTTTTTGCGGAATATGTTCATCTACAATATGACGAACCATATTGCACCAAGCTTTTGAATTGTCTAAAATCCAAACGACAGAACTGATAGCGATTTTTCCACTTTCTGGAATTAGTTTATCAGGATTGTTGTCTAGAATGATTTCCCAATTGTACTTGTTATGTAGTCCAGGTGGGATTCGAACCCACGACCTCCCGATTAACAGTCGAATAGAGGAACTTTTTTCTGCCATATAGCGAAAAGTAATGGCGCTCTGTCCGCTGAGCTACTGGACTATTATTTTGATAATCTTTAATTATAGAGCAAACTTCTTATGTTGTTACGCAATATTTTTGCGTAGTAAGTGTTTTGTTAGTTTTTTTGAGATGCTGAATCAAGTTCAGCATGACATACGTTGCTTTCCACCATATTTTTTTGCGGAATATGTTCATCTACAATATGACGAACCATATTACACCAAGCTTTTGAATTGTCTAAAACCCAAGCATCAGAACTGATGGCAATTTGGTTACTTTCTGCAATCATTTTATCAGGATTGTTGTCTAGAATGATCTCCCAATTGTACTTGTGTTGAGTTGCGAATTCACTTAAGATTGTTTTTAAACGACCACTATTGGAAACGGGTTTGTCAAAAATCCAGGTTGCTTTTTTTACATTGTTTTCTTGTAGAAAATTAGCAATGAGTTGAATAGCTTCAGGCGTTTGTTTTACTTTTTTGTATGTTCCGTGTACGCTTGATAAATCACGATAGCAACCATCTAATCCTTTAAAAAGATAGGCGCCAGATAAAGCACTTTCTAGCATGATTAAGACATTAAAACCATCAATTATGACTTCTTTTTCAGTTAATTGAGTTGGAAGTAAGCAACTTTTTGCACGTTTTTCTAGTTTATGAGTTGCTTCACTCATTCCTTGTACGGCGCGTTGTTGTCTGTTATTGAGCTTGTAACGATTTCCTACTAATGGGACAGATGATTTTTCAGAGAATCCTCTACTCAATAAATACGATATGTCTTTGATTGCTTCTCGCATTTTTGATTGCATTTTTGGATCGCCAAATAAACGATCGTCGCTTCCTTCTTTTCCTCTGCTTCGTATTGCCATGAGATTAGTTTATTTTAATAGAACAATTGAATATTCTTTTGTCTTTAGTAGTTTAAAATTATTTAATGTTAGTTTGATATAAAAAAATTAATTTATACATATTACATGTCTCGAAATGTTTTTAGTTTTTTATTTTCGTTTTCTTTGCTTACCCAAAGAAAAGAAACAAAAGAAAGGGAACTTTTCCAGAGGTATTTTTAGTTTTTCTTTTAGGGAAAAACTAAAACCGCATGAATTTTTCTAAATTTTTTCCAAGGCTTCAAAAATTTTTAACGAAAAATCCCTACTATACTGCGGAAAAGCAGAGTATCAAACTAAATTTTTTACATTAAACTCACGTTATTTATTAAAATAGTACGCTTATAAATTTTTATTTTTGACAACTTTTCACAATTGTTAATTTCTATGCTACTTTTTTTAGAAATACTTTTTCTTCTAAATATGTATTGAATAGTTTATGATATGCCTTTTTGTTGAATTCAAATTTTAGATTAGAAACGTACTTGTTTTTATCCATAATTTCTTTTCTGTAATTGTGAAATTCGTGTGAATGTTTGTCAAACTCCCAAATAATGGTTTTTTCTGTTTCGCGAATCGTTATAAAATAACCACCGCAATATTCTTCCATACAATGACAACGATATAGTAAAATTCTAGGTTCTGATTGTATTTCATGTAAATATTGATCTAAAAATTCAGTGTCATATTCAAAATATTTCATCAATTCGTTTTTGCAAATGGTAGCATTTAATAATTGTTTAATGAAAATGAATTGATATTGTTTTGCCATTAAACCTAGCGCAGAAACCCAATTAAAAGTTACTGGAGTTTTGTTTTTAAAGTGACGATCTAATAGTATAGATAACGGCTTTCCATCAATTATAAACTCATAGAACGTTTTTTCGTTTCTTTTTAGATATTGACTGTCCGCTGCTTGTTGAATATTAGGACCATGACGAAATGTAGTATGATTTTTCCATAAATCACCTGCATTTGTTAGTAAGCCATATCGACTGTGATAATATTCTAGATTAATAGTATTCATTGCTTTTAAAGAGCTATTTCTTTTACCATATCTACACGTTCATTATTACATGAAAGTATATTTTCTGATGAAGTAAATTCTCCAAAGTTTTTAATGGTTTCCAACCAATTGTTTTTGAGTTTTGTTAATGTGTTTTTGGCTTCTTGTGTGATTTCTTTCCTGAGAATAAAATCAGCAATAGCTGGAACATGTTTTAGTATTTCTTCTTTTGAATATACTTCTATATTTTGAGTGATGAGTAATTCATTTTGCATCATATAAAATGCAATTATTTTCCAAGCATCAGCATCTGGTGTATTTTTTTGATGGAAGGTTTCAATTTCTGAAAAATCAATGGTTTGTAATATATCTAGCTTTAATTGAAACGGATGAATTCCTCTAATAATTGGTCTGACTTTTGGTCGTAAATGCGTTCGTGTTAGCATTGTTAAAATAGTACGAACTGCTTTGTAAATTGCCAAAGTTTTGTTTCGTTTGATCGTTCTTGTTACTGGAATTTCAAACAATTGCTCATGATATTTGTGTGTATGATAAAAAGCATTGTTTAACGAATCTACCCAAGATTTTGTGTAAATGGTATCGACTAAAATTCCATCTTCAATTACTACAAAAATTGCATTCCAATTTAGTTGAAAATCAGTTTTGAGTTGTTTCAATTTTCGTTTGCGTTCTTCTTGTGTTGCGGGCATTGCTGCTTTTGGCAATACAATGATAACATCAACATCCGTGGAACTTTTAGAACCATACTGAAAATACCGATATGGAAAATTGTCAATTTTTGTTAGACTTGGTTTCATGATTAGGAATCTTATTTCTTGATTTTGTTGGTTCTTCTATAATTTTCAATTTTTTCTATGAATGCATTTAGTTTTATATTGAATTTTCCTCTAGACATGTATAAAGAAGCTATTTCAGATTCATAATCATCTAAAGTCAATCTGGCTTCAATATGATTCATCATTTTATCACACATTGGATCTATAAAAAATTGAATAAACAGTATCATCCCATTGGTGTGTTTCCATTGTATTTTCCAATGTTCTTCTTCCCACCAAACACTTCGATTATCTATTAATATGATTTCCCAATGCTTTTTGTATAGTTCATTTTTAATGATGTCTTTGTATGTCATTTTTCACCATCGTTATGAATAATTTTAAATGCTTTTGCAATACTTCCGAATTTTGTTCTTTTCGCAATATGTAGTGCTCCAATTCTGGAAATGTTGCTATGATTTCTTCTTTTGTATATAATTCGATATCATTCATTAAAGCAATTGTCATTCCTAATTGAAACGCCATCGATTTATAAATTTCTATGACTGAACCATGTTTGCCAAAATCAGTATAGTTTTTGAGTTCAATCGTGTCTAAAAAATCAATTTGTGTAGCAACATCTGCACGCAATGCTACTTTTGATGCTACACGGAGATCTGTTCTTGTGAAACTAGCAACTAACGAACGCGCACAGCGTACAATTCGAGATGTTACATCTCTAGCAACCAATTGTTGTATATGGTTTTTATATACTTGATCGTGTAAATTGTACGTTGTGAATAATGCGTTGTTGAGTTCGTCAGCGCTGCCTTTAAAATTCTCTATGATAATACCATTTTTTAGAATTGCTAAGTTTCCATTGATAGGTTTTGAAGTGTTGAATTTAACTTGTTGCGTATACATTTTTACAACTTCATGATTTCCTCTGATTCCATCTAAACTATCAACAAAAAAGCAAACGTCTACGTCTTGCGAACTCTTTGAACCAAATATTTGATATGTAGGCAACATGCTGTTTGTGTTAAAAGTTTCCGTAAAATACCTGTAAACAAGGAAGTTGTAATTTTTGTCTCCATAAATCGACTACTTGGTTTCTGTCATCTAGTACAAATTCTATGTAATAATTGTTTTCAATGTTTTCTGTAAATAATTCTTCTTTGATGATGGAATCTTTTCGGTTGTCTTTTGCTTTTCGCATCCACAATGCATCATATTCAACTTCAAATTTTTCAAGCCAACGTTCTGTTTCTGGTTGATATTGACCACTTCTACCTGAAAGCAACAAGATTTTGAAACCTAGATTTTTATAGTTTCTCACCAAATTCATGATAGGAATGTTCGGTAAATCTTGCTCACATTTGTTGCCTTCAAACGGACTTCTGTTATTGATTAATGATAACGTTCCGTCCAAATCACAAATGATTGCTTTTGGTAGTGAAGCATCTTGTTCTCTAATTTCATTTTTCAACCTTTTTTCTCCATGTAATTTTTTGTGCATTTTTAGAATGACTTCTCTTCCTACAGGATTTTCACGTTTTGCATCTCGTAAGATGGCTTCATCGACATCAATTTCCATAATTTTTTCTTCTACTTTTACTTGATGTCCTGTTTCTTCTCGGTATTCTTTGGCAATTTGTTGAATGCGTTCTAAGTTAGAAGGATCTAGGTTTGTATCATCGACAATGACATGTTTTCCATGGATTAGTGCTTCTTTAATCAGGAAATCGCGTGTTCTTTTGATAAATTTTTCGTTTCCTTTGGAGAAATGTCCGTTATCTAACATAGCACGCAAGCTATCGCGATTGATACGTTTGTACATTCCTGGACTATCAGCAATGAGTTTTTTAGCGTATGTTGATTTTCCTGATGCAGGAATTCCTTTGAGTATGATTATTTTTTTCATAATATTTTTTCTTTAAATAATAAAAATAGAAACGTTTTTTAGCTTCTCATGAGCTAGGCTCGGTATCTACGATAATGCTCGAAGTGACAATAATTATTATCATCAAAACTTCTTTTTTACAGTTCAATTAAACTCATTTGAAAATGCTTTTTCGAAAGCTGGACGAATGTATTTCCAAATAATTTGATCGTACTTTTTTTTGTTTTTCATCGCAAATAATATCGCTGGATATTGACAGGTTTTAAAGTATGTAGCCGTTTCACTATCTGTGCTCATTTCTTTATATTCTGCTTTCGCGATGTTTTCAATTTTGCTAAAATCAGCATACAAATCTGCTTCTACTTTCCGTACCCAATTGTAAAATTCGTCAGGTACATTTTCAATCCATTGCGCTAAAGTTCCTTCTGTTTTTAAGGTTTCCCAAATGGTTAATGATGAAACTTGCGTTACAATTTTATGCAATTCAATATAATCTTCAAACTTAATTTTTACACGGAAACCATTTTCATATTGAATCACAAAACCTTCTTGATTTTTCCAGTTTAGGTTTTTTAATTCTTGTAATGAAGTAAAATCATAACGTGTTGGAAGAGGAAAACCAAGGTCTTGCAATGTTTCATTCTTTCCGCTTTTCGTATCTATAATTGCGAGTAAGACTAATTTTTCTTCTGAACCGTAATCTACAATAATTCTATTTTCTGGATAAATAATTTCAAATACATAGGTTTTGCTTCGGTCTAATTTGTCAAAAGTATTTGTGTATTTTGAATGTAATATTTCAGTTGCTTTTACAGCTTGTTTGCTTGTGAATGAACCTCTGGTTGCAATGTATGGTGTGTTTTCTAACCAATATAAAATTCCTAAAGAACCATCCATTTTTTCAAAAACCTGAAATGGAATGTTTGGTAATTTGTCATATCCGATTTCTTCAATGTTGAAAAATTTCTGAATTGGAGACGCTACAATATTGTAGTTTTCGTCCAAAATTAATCCTCTGCATTGTAACGTTTCTTTGGTCCAGTATTGCGCATATTGTGCAGACTGTGTATAGTTATATATCCAAAGATTTGCTGTTGGATGTTTACAGTTATGAATGTAACCATCAGTCATCGCTTGCTTTAATTTTTCGATATGTACTACACTTGTTTTCATTTTTGCTTTTTAATTATAGTACAAATTTGAAACTTTACTACGCAATATTTATGCGCAGTTAAAATGAAAGTTATATTTAACTAATTCATATGGCTGGTTTGCTCATTGGAGATTTTATAAAGTGTTGTGAATGTGTAGTTTTGGTTAAAATTAGAAATTATGAAAACTTCCACTTTTATTTTTTTAGGAATGATTGTTATGTGCAGTGTCATTGCACAAGAAGCAGTTACTACAAATGATACATTGGAACGCATTGAAAATTTTACACAAACATTTAATGCTTCTGATTCTAGCAAACCCTTGGTGAATTTTGATGATTATAAAAATTTGGTACATAAAGTAGAGAAACATCGAGAAGCACGTATGGTAGATTTGGAAACATTTGTAAAGATGAGTGAAGCTGAAGATGTTATGATTTTAGATGCTAGAGCCGAAGATTTGTATGAAAGAAGTCATATAAAAGGCGCAGTTAATTTACCTTTTACCAAGTTTACACAACAAAATTTAATGCGCGTAATTCCAAATCCAGAAACTAAAATCTTGATTTATTGTAATAATAATATTCAAAACGATCCGATTCATTTTGCTTCAAAGATAAGAATCCCAAAAAACAATCAGCCGTTAATGTTGGCACTGAATATACCAACGTATATTAACTTGTATGGTTATGGCTATAAAAATGTATATGAATTGAATGACGTAACTGATGTGTTGAAGTCAGGAATGGATACTTCGTATATTCAGTTTGAAGGAACTAGTATCCCTAAGAAATAGTCTTTGCTCGATAATCGAGATTTATATATTTTGCGGCTTACCTTGTTATGTTACATGAGTTCCTTTTATATATCTCGTGATTTGCTTTAAGGTAGTTGATTTTGCGTAAGCGGTTGAGTGGTTTGTTTGAGCTCTTTTTAAAAGCGAGTAACGAAGACGCGACCACAATAACACACTGAGTGGAATCGAAGTGTGCTTTTGTGGTTACGCTCAAATTATTTAAAAGGTTTTAAGAAACTATCTTTTTCTAGGTTTTCCAGAGAAAAATCAAAGTTTGCTTGTTCCTTTTCTGTCACAATTTCTGCACCCAAAATTTGTACGATTTTGTTGAACGACAATGGTTTATTCCATTGTTGGTATAAGGCTTTTGTTGCCAAGTTTGAGATTTCTGAATTACCAGAAACACGTGCATTACCAGCACCAAAGTTTAGCAATACAAAGCATTGCTTATCTTTTTTTGGAATCATCATACCTAAAATAGTTTGCCATTGTACCGATGTACATTTTATTTCAGCAAATAAATTGTTTGGGTTCATCATGTAATCATAATTGATAGAATCACCTTTACCAATAATGATTTTGTATTCGCAAGTAGCGCTACCTGAGTATACATTATTATTAATCAATGTTGGCATATTTAAACCTTTGTTAGCGTACAAGTATTCTGCTGCACCATTTGGCGCAGATGTAATATCACCTGAGTACATTAGGTTACCATTTTGCTGGTTGTAAGTTGCGTTCCAACCAATTTTACCACCAATATTTAAACCAGATACATCTAGATCTCTTGCACCCCAATCATTCTTCCAGTAAATACCAACAGCCATTTTTTTACCGTAAAAACGTGTGCCTGTTGGAATGTTACCAACATACACTTTTTCAGAAGTTGGTAATGCATATTTTATATCTTCTGGTAGAAATATTTTTTGACCAGATAGATTAAAACGCGTCTTTAGGTATTCCAAAATCATCGTGTAGTTGTATGCACTTGCCGCAGTAACTGGATTCGATTTTACCCACGATTTACCATTACGAATTCTATATGCAAACGTATTTTGACCATTCATACGACTGTAACACGCTGATAGTGATTTGAATAAAGCAAAAGGTGTTGCATTGTCTAACCAATGTGTGTCATTTGTCGTTAAATAAATGTTTGTCACATTGTTTAATGGATTTGAAACCATTGGTTTGTGATGCTTTTTTGAAAGCTTACTAATCTTATTGATTGTTTTTGGAGCTTTTCCTTTATAAGCTAAAAACAACGGCTTGAAACGGTTGAAAATTTCAGCCAACTTCTCTAAACCAAATTTGTTGAATGCCTGTGTTGGATTGTACGAGCTGTTTTTAATCAATTCGATCAATTCATCATTTTTAATTAGCAAAGTAGTATCTGTACTTCTGTAAATGATATATCTGAAAAATTCTACTGCATTTTCAGGATAGATATCATAATACTCTGCTAATTTTACGATAGCTTCTTTGTTTTTGATGTTTTCTTTACCTGTAAATGTGTATTGTAATTCATCTGCTAAGATGGAGATAAGATCATCAATAGTATCTGAAGTCAATGCAATACCAGATTGTAACAACGACAAGCATTTTTCTTGCATTTCAGCAATGGTATATGCTTTAATAACTTTATATGATAGTTTCACATCTGGAAGGTTTAACACTTCCGCAGGAATATAAATTTCAGCTTGGAAATTACTACCATATGTAGAAATATAATGCTTGATTTGTTCGATTAATAGTTTACTACGAGAACTATTTTTAATCGTACTCCACGATTTATGAAATGTTTTATTTAAATCATTACCATTTAACTTTTCTTGTTTGTAAAATTGAATGATTTTTTTCTTTGCCCAAACGGCTTTTTCTTCAATAATGTAACCTTCATCCGTAATGAATGGTTTGTTGTATATGGTTTCACCAAAAATACTTGAAGTTTTTTCTTTCGCTATTACAGCGTTAAATAGTTTTAATGTTTTCATCTGTTCGTTTTTTAATTATTTCTATCAGATGCGATTCGTCAATAACCAACTCATTTCATTGAAATATAGTTTTGACTCATTTCATTTTAAAAAATAATAAGTGAGGTGTATGCTTTCTTTGAATGAATGTGTATAGGAACACCTTTTACCTATTTTAAAAAGACGGAGAGTATTTTCGAACCATGAACTCTTTCGAGCATCGGAATCGAACCGATAGTATAGGAACTCTTTGTGTCTCTTTTAAAGAACTAACGGAAAGTATCTTTTAAGGATAGTAATAGGAACTTTCTGTGTCAGTTTTGTTTTTATATTGTTTCAATATGTTACTTTAGATCGTATGTCGTATGTGTTTTATTACTAACGACAGTACAAATGTTTTTTAGAACTACGCAATTATTTTGCGTAGTTAAATTATTTTATTTTTTTAGACTTAAAATGAGTGTAAGTGTCTTTTTTTTAGTTGTTTATAAATAAAAAAAAGACAACGGAATTTGTTGTCAAATGTTTGATTATATAAGTAATGTAATTTTGTTTAGTGAAGAATGTCTATGACATTGGTAATATCTCTATTACTTTTCCATATACATTTTTTGTCCATCCGTTAATTCTTCCATGATTGTTTCCAATCAACAATCCGCGTCTTTCATTTTTTCCTTTCACTAAATGTGTAAATACATTTCCGCGAACTTTACAAAAGACAATATCACCAACTTCACAATCTTCCCAAGAAATAGGTTGCAACTTTACAGGTTGCTTTGATTTTAAAAGTGGTAACATAGAATTACCAGGTTCTTTTGAAATGATGGTTTCTCCATCGAGTAGTTTTTGAATTTTCCAATTCATAATATTAGTTTTTAAAAAAAGTTATATGTGCCATTATTGTCACACATATCTTTTTACAAACCAGTTTCAAAAGTATTTCAATGAACTTTGGTAAAAGAAGTGAAGAACTGCGCAATCTTTTTACGTAGTATTCAATTTAGAGCAAAAAAAATTAGCCAATTGGCTAATCAAAAAAATATATCTTACTGATTATTTAAACACCAATGTAAGATTTTTGCGGTGTTGTTAGCATCATCAACGCCTCGGTGATGTCTTCCTTCTAAAGGAATTCGGAGTTGTTTTAATGCACGTGCCATTCCAATAGCTCGTCGCATTCCGTTGCAACGTCTAAACTCTTCTTTGACATTTATGTGCTGATCTCCAAAAGGAAAATCGACATGTTTTTTTCTGCATTCTTCCATGACTTTGTTACGGTCATAAGCGCCATAACTTGCCCAAGTGTATGCAGACGAATCGTACTCGTCAAAAAGTATATCAATCGCATCTTCAAATGAAACGCCGTCTTGCGCTACCATTTCGGGTGTAATTGATGTGAGTTCTGTGCAAAATCGACTGATTTCGGAATGTTCTGGAATTACTAGAATTCCTTGTTGATTGGAAATTTCCCCAGAAGGAACATCCAATTCGCAAATACCAATTTCGATAATCTCACTGTGATTCCGTTGATATTCGCCATCTTTTTTCCAGCAAGTAGCTTCTAAATCTACCACTAGGATTTTGTTTGTTGTTTTCATCTTTTAAATGATTTTAATGATAATTTAATTCATCTCACAGAAAGTGAGATCTTAAGTTTACTGTTGACAGATGAAAGCCGACGCACAATATGTATGTAAAGAACTTGTGCAAAGAATGTTATTTATGTACGCAATCTTTTTACGCACTTCATAAATTTTTTCTATTTTCACAGCAAATAAAAAAAGCACATGGCAATTAATAAGAATGCACTTATTCGCTATAAAACGATTGATAAATGCTTGCAAAACAAATATCGTCAATGGACATTAAATGATTTGATTGAAGCATGTTCAGATACATTACATGAATATGAAGGACGTGAAATTAATGTAAGTCGTAGAACGGTTCAATTGGATATTCAAATGATGCGAAGTGATAAATTAGGGTATAATGCACCTATTGTTGTATACGATCGTAAGTTTTACAAATACGAAGATGAAGATTATTCAATTACAGATATTCCGCTCACCGAAAATGATATGAATGTGCTTTCGGAAACCGTAGAAATGTTGAAACAATTCAAAGATTTCTCGTTATTTTCAGAATTAGGCGGCATCATACAACGTTTGGAGGATAAAGTGTATACAGAAAAAACACATCAAGCTTCCATTATTCATTTAGACAAAAATGAAAACTTAAAAGGTTTGCAACATTTAGATTTATTGTATCAAGCTATTTTAAAGAAAATCGTACTGCGCTTAACTTACAGATCGTTTAAAGCACGTCAAGCTTCCGAAGTTATTTTTCACCCGTTTATCTTGAAAGAATACAACAATCGCTGGTTTTTAGTTGGTGTTGCAGGAAGTAAACCACAGATTATAACATTTGCTTTAGATAGAATTCTCAATGTAGATTATGATTTGGATATTCCGTATAGAAATGAAAACTTTAATGGTGACGAGTATTATAAAAATACAATTGGAGTTACGGTATTGGCTGAAAAACACATTCAGGAAATCATTCTGAAAATAGAAAAAGACAATGCACCGTATGTGATTACGAAACCTTTTCACAATACACAGGAAATCATAGGTGCGCATGAAGATGGAAGCATTACCATTAAATTGAACGTTCATATCAATTACGAATTGGAACGTATGATTCTTGGTTTTGGAGAATCTATTGAAGTTTTAGAACCCAAGGTGTTACGTAAACGTATTCGAAAGAAGTTAACTGCAGCGGCAAGTAAGTATGCGGATTAATTTTATCTTAGCGCCGATTTTTTTAGAGAATAATATTAAGCACATTTCCGAATGAAATTAAGATACATTTTTGCCCTTTTTTTACTGAATTTATATATGATGCATTCTCAATCAGCTGCCATTACTATTGATGGTGTTTTTGATGATTGGAATTCAGGATTAGCGACTTATACTGATACAAGTGAAAGTATTAATGGAGTTGATTTATTAGAACTTCAAGTCACAAACGATGATGAATTTCTGTTCATTAAAATTAAAGCCAATCAAGAGTTTGATTTAACGGATGATACCATCATGCAAGAATTAGGACTTTTTATTGATACAGATAATGATACAAATACTGGATTTGATATTCAACAAGGATATGGTTCTGAGTTAGGACTATTATTCTCACGATTGTACGCACATTATAACGTAACACCATATTCACAAGTAAGTTTTTCAGACTTAAAACTCAGAGTAGCACCAACCGTAACTTCAGATGAATTTGAAATAGCGATTGGTCGTCATGTACTTCCTGATGGTGTGAATCCTTTGTTTCCATCATCAACCATTAAAATATTAATCAAGAATGATGACAATTTTGATAAACTTCCTAATGTAGGCAATGTATTTAGCTATACTTTTGATGAAACACCTGTGCCAGCTTATGTGCCAATAGATATCAATAAAGGTACAGCAGAACATATTAGAATTGTCGCTTATAATACGTTATTGGATGGTTTGCTAGATGCGAATCGTTTGGATGATTTTGAACGAATTATAAAATCGTTACAGCCAGATATTGTAGGTTTTATTGAAAGTGCAGGAACTTCTGAAACTTATGTAAAAGGATTGTTTGATACTTGGTTACCTTTGGGAACAGTTGATGGCTGGTATGTAAAAAAACATGGAGGAGAAGTGACGGTTTCTCGTTGGGAAATTACACAACAATGGGATCATTTAACACGTCAATTTCCTGTCTTAATTAATCTTCCAGACACTATATATCATACAGATTTGCTATTTACCAATGCACATTTAAGTTGTTGTGGAGCTGATACATCTCGACAAGATCAAGTAGATCAATATGCAGCTTTTATTTTGGATGCTAAAACTCCCGGAGGATTGGTAACACTTCCAGAAAATACACCTTTTGTATATGGAGGCGATTTAAATTTAGTAGGATTTGCACAACAACTAGAAACCTTAAAAACAGGAGATATTCAAGATACTGCAACGTATGGACCAGGCGGATTTTTAGATTGGGATAATACGGAAGTAAAAGAAGAAAATTGTTTACAAGCTGATGTACGTATGAATTATACTTGGCGTTCAGATTCGCAAGCATTTCCTCCAGGAAAATTAGACTTTATATTGTTTTCAGACTTTACGCTTAAAGCAGAAAAATCATTCGTATTACAAACAGAATTGATGTCTGCAGCCCGATTAACATCATATAATTTGCAACAATCAGACACAGGAACTGCTTCCGATCATTTTCCAGTTGTCACAGATTTTTCAATTAAAACCGCTACTGTTTCGCCAATAGTATATTTACAAGGTGCAGCAATCAATCCGTACATAGGTGAAGAACAATTAATGCGAGACGACTTACGCCGTAATAACTTATTGCCAACAACATCTCCTTATGCAGATGCTTTAACCTGCGAAGCTGCTGTTTTTAATGCAAATATTGGTGCTGAAAACAATGATATTGTAGATTGGTTGTATGTAGAATTACGAGATGCTTCCGATAATACTTTGGTCAAATACGGACGCTCTGCATTATTGCAACGTGACGGAGATATTGTTGATATTGATGGGATTTCTACAACGCTAAAATTAAACGTGCCGCCAGCTAGTTATTATGTGGCTGTTCGTCATAGAAATCATTTGGGAGTTATGACAATAGGTGAAGTTGACTTATCAAGTAGTGTAGTTTCTATCGATTTTTCGCTCGATTCAAACTTTATAAGTTATGGGAATAATCCGCAAACGACTTCTGGAATTCCTTCTGGAAGACATGCAATGTGGGCAGGAAATGTAAATGATGATAGCATTATTCAATATTCTGGAACCAATCCAGATGCACCAACAATTTTAAGTACTGTATTGAATGATGTAGGTAACTTTTTAAACTTTCCAACTTATACAATTTCTAGTTATCACAAAAACGATGTCAACATGGATGGAAACATCCAGTATACAGGAACGATTCCTGATACACCTTTTATTTTACAAAATGTATTGGCACATCCGGGCAATTTTCTGAATTTTAGCACATATCAAATTCAGGAGCAATTACCTGAGCATGAATAATAATTTTAAAAATTTGTAGTAATCATTATTTTATAAGCATCTGAGGAAAACATCTAATTTTGGTTTTTGTAAAAGGTTAAGTTTTGTTAACTACCTGATATTTAAGGTGTTTAATATTGTTAAATATGTTAGCACATACAGGATTTTTTTTTAACTTTGCTGCTTATCACATTTAACAATTACCAGGGAATTAAAACTAATTTATCAAACAAATCGACATGAAAAAAACTACTTTTATCTTTTTACTATGTGCAACTTTTGCATTATTTGCTAATAAGGTATCTGCTCAAGATGGTTACACCTACACATTGCAGCACAATGGAGGATACAGTTTCTCTGTACAAGCTGTGCCAAACGCAAGTGCAAACAACTTTGCTACATCTGTACAGAGTTACGGATTTACTCTTGTTGTACCTGATGGTATAACTATTACTTCAAATTCTTCTTTAGGAGGAACTGCCTCTTTGAACTACTTTGACGGAAGTGCTATAGGGCAAGCTGCTATTGATGGGTATTTAGTTACTGAAACTTTAGGAAGTCCAGTAGCATTACCAGCTCCTTCTGCAGCTATGAATAGTGATGTTCTTACATTCACTGTTGATGGAAGTCCTACATCTGGAACTATTTATATCTTAGAAAATAATTCAGCTTTAGCAACTGCAATAACGGCATTAAAATCGTTCATGCAAGCTGATATGATTGATAATGGAATGGCTGAATTTGTAAACGTAGTAGATCCAAATGCTGCTGCTGTTTCAGGAACAAGTAGTTTTAACTTAGCTACATTAAGCACATCAGAAGTAGAATTAACTGGTGTGAACGTTTTTCCAAATCCTGTGAAAAATGTAGCTACAATTACTGGAGTTGCTGACATTGAAGCTGTTGAGGTTACTAACCTTAACGGACAACGTGTATTAAACAAAACATCAAACTTGGAAACTATTGACATGACAAGTTTACCAACAGGAATATACTTTGCAAAAATAAAAGCGACATCAGGATCAAAAACGGTAAAGCTTATCAAAGAATAATTGAATTTATAATTCAATAACGTAATAAAAAGCGTCATTCGAAAGAGTGACGCTTTTTTTGTTGAGTTGGAGCTAACCTTTAAAAAGCTTTAAAAGTTGTCTAAAAACGATAATTAGAGGCTAAAATGAGTGTTGTGTACAATCACGTGATTGGTGATGATCGTTTATTTACAAATACGATGACTAAAGGAATGGTAAATGATAAGATATAAAACAAAAAACCCGATCAAATTTGATCGGGTTTTTCTGGTGGTGCCTCCAGGAATCGAACCAGGGACACAAGGATTTTCAGTCCTTTGCTCTACCAACTGAGCTAAGGCACCAGTCGCAAATGCGGATGCAAATATAAGCGTTTTTTAAACTTGACAAAACTATTTTGCAAAAAAAACGTTTCTTAAATTAGCAATCTCTAAAAACAAACAATGAATTTAATTGTAGATGCAGGAAATACTTATGTAAAAGTAGCTGTTTTTCAAGAAGATAAAATGCTGTCGCATGAAAGTTTTAAAAAAGAACTATTTCAAAAAAAAATTTTAAAAATTTTAAAAGAGTATGCAGAAATTAATAAAATGATCACTTCGTCGGTAACAAAGCTGAGTGATGATACAAAACAATTTTTGGCAAATTTAGAAATAGAAGTTCATAAGCTAACACACAAAACTCCTGTCCCGTTTCAAAACAATTATGCAACTCCAGAAACATTAGGTGTAGATAGAATTGCACTCATGGTTGCTGCTGTTGTACAATACCCAAAGCAAAATGTACTTGTCATAGATGCAGGAACTTGTATTACTTACGATTTTAAAACACATGAAGAAATTTATTTAGGAGGCGGAATTTCTCCAGGAATACAACTTCGATATAAAACATTAAATCTATTAACAGCAAACCTTCCATTATTAAAACCGGAAATGCCTGAAAACTATATCGGTAATTCCACAGAAAGCGCAATTCATTCGGGCGTAACTCTTGGAACAATTACTGAAATCGATGGAATAATTGGTCGATATAAAGAACAATTTGAACATTTAACAGTTATTTTAACAGGCGGCGACGCTAATTTCTTGGCTAAAAGGTTAAAAAATACCATATTTGCGAATTCAAAATTCTTGTTACAAGGATTGAATAATGTTTTAGAATATAATAGATATAATGATTAGAAAGTTTTTAGGATTATCAATTTTGTTGTTTATCTGCCAAGTTAGTATTGCACAGCAAGGAACAGCTTCCCCATATTCGTTCTTAGGAATTGGAGATTTAAAGTTCAAAGGGACAACAGAGAATAGAAGTATGGCAGGGATGAGTATCTATTCAGATAGTATTCACTTAAATCTACAAAATCCAGCGGCATTTGGTAACTTAAAGTTTACTACGTATACGTTAGGAGCAAGTTACAGTCAGTTAAAGTTGGAAAGTGATGCAGGAACAGATAAAGGATCTTCTACTGCCTTAGAGTATTTAGCAGTTGGTTTTCCAATTGGACAAAAAATGGGAGTTGGATTCGGTTTAGTTCCATTCAGTTCTGTAGGATACAATTTTGAAGGAATTGGTGAATCAGGAATTGCATCTGCGCCAAATAAATTTGCACAATATGAAGGAGAAGGAGGATTAAACTCTGTTTTTCTTTCTCTAGGATACAAAATTTCAAAAGAATTCTCTGTAGGAGCTACAGTGAACTACAATTTTGGAAACATCAAAAATCAAAACACAGAATTTTTAGGAGAATTAAATGATGATGGTGAGTTTGTAAGAACGCTAAACTACGGAACACGTTCAAAAGACGAATCGAAGTTAAGTGGAATCAATTACAATATCGGAGCTTACTATCAAACAGAATTTAATGACAAGCTTTCATTAACAACTTCACTTACGTTTTCTCCAAAATCAGATATTACTTCAGAAAACACACGTCAACTATCAGTCTTAAACATCACAGGAAATGGTGGAGAAATTATAAGCCCAGAACAAGTTGATGAAATTGATTTAGGAAGTAGAAGAAAAACTGAGCTTACTTTACCGACAAAAATAGCGTTCGGAGCAGGTTTAGGAGAAAAAAATAAATGGTTTGCAGGAGCAGAATATACGCTTCAAAACAATAGTGATTTCGGAAATGGATTAACAACTATTGAAAATGTAAATTATGATAATGGTTCAAAAGTGTCTGTTGGAGGATTTTATATTCCTAAATACAACTCATTTACAAGTTACTGGGAAAGAGTAACATATAGAGCTGGTGTTCGTTATGAGAACACAGGAATCATGGTGCGTAACGAAAGCATAAATGACTTTGGCATGTCTTTTGGAGTAGGACTACCAGTGGGACGATCATTATCAAATATAAATCTTGGATTTGAGTTCGGAAAAAGAGGAACAGTAAACTCAGGGTTGATCAAAGAAAATTATGTAAACTTCCACGTAAGTTTATCACTAAACGATAAATGGTTTATAAAAAGGAAATATAACTAAACGATAAAATAATTAAAGAAATGAAGAAGACTATTACATTATTGGTTGCAGGATTGTTTGCGATGACGAGCTTCACAACTTTAAACGCTCAAGATTGTAAGACAAAGTTGTCCCTTTTTGCTGAAAATGCAAAAGCCAAAAACTACGGAGAAGCAGAAACACAATTAAATGAACTGAGAAAAGATTGTCCAACGATCAGTTCAGCATTATATGCTTATGGAGAAAGAATCTATAAGAACAAAATAAAAAAAGGTACAGATAAAAAAGCTGCGGCTGAAGAATTAATTCAACTTTATAAAGACAGAATTGCTAATGTTCCTGCAAAAACGAAAAAAGGAGATATCCTTGGGAAAATAGCAACAACAATGGTTGACTATAAAATTGGTACTGCTAAAGCACAGTATGACACATTTGATGAAGCTTTTAAAACAGATTTAAAGAACTTTAAAAATCCTAAATCTTTATACCAGTATTTTGAACTATACTACAACATGTACAAAGATGGAAATCAAGGTGTACAGTTGGAAAACTTAATTCAGAAGTACGAAGAATTAAACGAAAAGTTTGAGTCTGAAAGCGAAAGATTAGCAAAAATCAAAAATGAGTTAATTGCTAAAAAAGATGCAGGTCAAGAATTGACATCTAAAGAGGCAAGAAAAGAAGTAATTGCAGATACAAATATAAAAGCAATCGCAATTTTCTCTGGAAACATGGAGTCGTTAATTGAAAAAGTATCTACTTGTGAAACTTTAATTCCATTATTCAGAAAGAACTTTGATGCTAACAGAAGCAACGCACTTTGGTTAAAAAGAGCTGCAGGAAGATTAGATGCTAAAGGTTGTGATGAAGATCCATTATTCGTAGAATTGGTAGAAGCTGTTGATGCTTTAGAGCCATCTGCAAACTCAAAAAGATACTTATCTGGAATCTATGAAAGAAAAGGAGATTCAAGAAAAGCTGAAGAATACTTAACGCAGTCTCTAAGTATGGAAACTGATCCTTACAAAAAAGGAAAGTTATTATACAACATTGCTAACAAAGCAAAGAAAAGAGGTCAAAAAGGAAAAGCTAGAAAGTACTACTTAGAAGCAGTAAAAAACAACCCATCATTAGGTGGAGCATACTTAAAAATTGCACAACTTTATGCTTCAAGTGTAAACCAATGTGGAAAAGATGAATTTACAAAAAGAGCAGGATACTGGAAAGCTGCTGAAATGGCAAGAAAAGCTGGTCAAGTAGATCCATCGTTAAAAAGCATTGCAAGTAGAACTGTAAATTCTTATATGAAGTCTGCGCCAAGTAAGTCAGATATCTTCAGTAAAGGATACAAAGGTGGAGAATCAATCCCATTAAATTGCTGGATTGGTGGAAGCGTAAGAGTTCCAAGTTTATAATATGAAATTACAAAAAAAACATATTTTACAATTCATTGTCACAGCATTTGCTGTGACAATGTTTTTTTCATGTCAAGACAATTATAGTGAAATCCAAAAGCTTTCCTATTCCAAGCGTTTTCCTGTCGGTGAAGCTGAAAATATGTTTTTAGTATATACAGATTCTGGCAAAGTAAAATCTACGCTCAGAAGTCCTTACAACAAAGATTACTCCAATCAAAAGTTTCCATTCATGGAATTTCCAAAAGGAATTGTGCTGGAATTTTTTGATGAAAATAACAACAAAAGTGTCGTAACTTCAGATTATGCTATTTTATATAGTGACACAAAATTAGTAGATTTACGTGGAAATGTAGTATTAACTACACATGACGGAAACAAACTAGAAGCACCACAATTATATTGGGATCAAGAAAAAGAATGGGTTTTCACGGAAGGAGAATTCAAAATGAGCGGAGAATATGGCGTGGTGTTACAAGGAACCAATGGAATTGATTTCAACAGAGATTTTACAATCGTTCAAGGACACGAAATCTTTGATAGTGCGATTCCTATCGATGAAAAAGACAAATAAAAAGTACCTAACCTAACAAAATCAATCATTGTGAAAGTTTTAAATTACACAAAATACCTATACCTTTTTGTAGCTGTATTATCTATCTACAAAATAATAGAAACATGGAGTAACAGTGAAAGTATTGATTACATGTTTGTTGTATTTGCTGTAGTTTCACTTGCGATGTTTTTCTTTAGAAGGCATTACGAAAAGAAATTTGAAAGCTACAAAAAAGAAAAAGACGAGTAAATGGAAGTACAGTTGCTTATTATCATAACGGCATTACTGTTTTCTGCATTCTTCTCAGGAATGGAAATCGCGTACGTTTCCGCGAATAAAATTCATATCGAATTAGAAAAAAAACAAGAAGGAATTCTTGCGAAAATCCTGAAACGTCTTACTCAAAAACCATCTAAATTTATAGCAACAATGCTAGTTGGTAACAACATAGCAATGGTAATTTATGGTTTTTATATGGGAAAATTATTGGTAGATTTGGTGCAAGTTTCATGGTTAAGTGAATATGTAACACCCGAATACGAATTACTCTTTCAAACCATAGTTTCTACACTAGTTATTCTTTTTACGGCAGAATTTTTACCTAAAGTATTCTTCCAAGTATATGCAAATAGTTTACTTAAATTTTTAGCATTTCCTGCATATATCTTCTATCAATTATTTTGGTTGATATCTGAATTTGTCATGTGGATATCGAATGTAGTGCTAAAAAAATTCTTCAAAACCGATGGAGACGAAGTGCAACTTGAATTTAGTAAAGTAGAACTTGGTGATTATATTACGGAACAAATAGAAGCAGGATATCAAGATGAAGATATTGACTCTGAAATTCAAATATTTCAAAATGCGCTCGAATTCTCAGCAGTAAAAACGCGCGAAGTCATGATTCCTCGCACAGAAATTGTGGCAATAGAACTCCGAGAAACAACTCAAAACCTAACCAAATTATTCTCTGAAACAGGATATTCTAAAGTATTAGTCTACAAAAATACAATTGACGATATCATAGGATATGTACATTCTTTCGAACTTTTCAAAAAACCAAAAACCATTCGCAGTATTGTGCTGCCAGTAGTATTTGTACCTGAAGCAATGTTAGCAAACGATGTTTTAAATGTATTGACAAAAAAACGCAAAAGTATTGCTGTAGTTTTAGATGAATACGGCGGAACTTCTGGTATTGTTACAGTTGAAGACATTGTAGAAGAATTATTTGGAGAAATAGAAGACGAACATGATGTTATTGAATTACTTGAAAAACGTATAGGAGAATATGAATACATGTTCTCGGCACGTTTAGAAGTTGATTACATCAATGAAACCTATAAGCTAAACCTTCCTGAAAGTGAAAATTACGAAACTATAGGAGGCTTAATTGTGAGTGAAACTGAAGAAATTCCACAAAAAGATGAGGTCATCATCATAAACAATTTAAAGTTTACAATCGTTGAAGTTTCTAACACAAAAATAGATACGATTCAATTACAAATACTTTCTGAGGATTAAAATCCCTAAAATAAACGAATTAATACGTAGTTCTTCTTTTATTATTTAGTAGGAAATTGTATTTTCGCCCACTGAATTTCATAAAATTGAAGATAAATGGCAATTCTTGCAAAAATTAGACAACGTACATTAGTTTTAATCCTAATCATTGGATTAGCACTTTTTGCTTTCGTAATTTCTGACGTATTCAACAACAATAGCGGAGGAGACAAGCGACCAACTGAGATGGGAACTGTAAATGGTGAAGATATTAATTTACAAAGATTCCAGAATCAAGTAGAATATGGTATGACACTTTCTAGAGGTAGTCAATCTACGATGCAAGTCGTAAACTCTATTTGGGATGAAGAGGTGAGAAATGCATTAGTTACACAGCAATTAGACGAATTAGGAATCACAATCGAGAAAGATGAAGTGTGGAACCTTTTAATCACAAGTCCAAATATTACAAACGATCCACAATTCAAAGATGAAGCTGGTGTTTTTGTTGAGGCTAAATTAAGAGAGTACATTAACAATCTTGAAGCGACTAGAGCTACTGATGAGCAAGCTGCAGCACAGTACCAAAACTGGATTGCAACTGAGCAATATACAATCAGAGAAGCTAAAAAGGCATTATACTACAACCTAATAAAAGCTGGATCAATTGCTACAGTAAAAGAAGGAGAAATGGCATATCGTATGGAAAACGACAAAGTAACGTTTAGATATGTACAAGTTCCTTATACTTCTATTGCAGATTCATTAGTAGAAATCAGAAAAAGTGATGTTCAAAAATATATTGATACTCACAAATCTGAATTTGAAACAAAAGCATCAAGAGACATTCAATATGTATACTTCCCTGAAACGCCATCTAAAGCAGATGAAGATGAAGCGAAAGCATTAGTAGAAGGATACAAAACTGAATTTGCAGCAGCAGAAAATGCAACAACATATGCTAATGCAAATACAGAAACTAACGAATTAGAAAAATTTACTTACAAAAATGAATTGCCTGCTGATATTTCAGAAAACTTAATGGCAATGCAAGTAGGTGATGTATACGGACCATACAAGGTAGGAAATCAATACAAGATTTCTCGCTTAACAGAAACAAAAGAATTGCCAGACTCAGTAAAGAGTAGACACATTCTTATTCGCTTTGCTGGTTCAAATGGAGCTGCTCCAGATTTAAAACTTACAAAAGAAGAAGCAAAAGCAAAAGCAGACAGTATCTTAACTATTGTAAAAAGAAACAAATCTAAATTTGCTGATATCGCAAAAGAAATATCTGATGATACTTCTAAAGATAAAGGTGGAGACTTAGGTTGGTTCAACAACAGAACTGGATTAACACCAACATTCAAAGAATTCGTATTCGAAAAGGAAACAGGAGCAATGGGCGTTGTAGAATCTCCTTTTGGATACCACATTATCGAAATTGAAGAGCAAAGAAATCCACAAAAAGTGATAAAACTTGCTACAATCAACAAAGAAGTTGAAGTAACAGAAAAAACATTAAGTGACTTATTTACAACTTCATCTAAATTTGAATCAGATGCAGGAAAATCTGATAATGCATTTGTAGACGTAGCAAAAGAAAATGGTTACAAAGTAAATCCAGTAAATAAAATCAAAGAACTAGATTCTAGATTAGCAGGTTTAGCAGATCAACGTCAAATTGTTCGTTGGGCATTTGAAGATGGAACTGAAACTGGAGACATCAGACGTTTTACTGTTGGAGGTGGATTTATCGTAGTTCAATTAACAGCAAAGCATGCAGAAGGATTATCTAGTGTTGAAGAAGCTTCTCCAGTAGTACTTACGAAACTAAGAAACGAAAAGAAAGCTGAAATGATCAAAGCTAGTAATGCAGGTAAATCATTGTCAGATTTAGCTTCAGCTAATGGAAAGACAGTACAGCAAGCAACATCATTATCAATGGTTTCTCCAATAGTTCCTGGAGCTGGAGAAGAGAAGAAAGTTGTTGGAGCTGCATTTGCTTTAGACAAAGGAGCTACATCTGGATTAATTGCTGGAACAAGTGGTGTATTTAAAATTGAAGTAGTGGAAAAAACAATCGCACCAGCAAAAGAAACGTATTTAAGTGAAATGAATACGTTAAGAAATCAAAGAGCAACAAAAGCAACAAGTTCTGTATTTGAAGCTTTAAAAAGTTCTGCTGATATTAAAGATAACAGATCTATCTTTTACTAGATCTATCATAACATAGCGTTCTAAAATAGAATGCATAAAAAAGCCTGTGAAATTAACTTCACAGGCTTTTTAATTTTATATACATTATCATTAAGATAAAATCATTTGCTCAAATGGAATAATTGTATGATATCCTTTTGCTTCAAAATAAGTAGTTGTATCGTCGTTTCCAGTGACCAAAGCAAAATCTCCGCCCCAAGCACCTAAACTCTTTACTTGACCAAAATAATCGCCAAACAAACGTTCTTTTACCGGTGTTTCTTGAATAATTTCTGAAATAATTTGTTCGTGTTCTTTTAGGAGTAATTCAAAATCAACAAGAGATGAACTCGAAACCATTTCAGAAGTAATAGCATTAATTACTTTGATCTCATTTGCAATCGTGCTTTTTCGTTCGTTGTAATTTGCAATAGCGTTTCTGCTATTTTGTTTTTTGTTTAAATGAACAAAATACAGTTGATCGCTAAATGAAGGAGAAAAATCTACCTCAGTTACTTTTGGTTGCTGTTGATGCACCTCGTAAATAATTGGCGTGTTGTGTTTCGCGCAAGCAATATCATAACCACTTCCTTTAAAAGCATTCCAAAGTAGTGTATATGGATTTACATTTGCCCAAAGTGCAATATTATGAATTAAGGTTGAGGAAGAACCCAATCCCCAATCGCTTGGGAAACCCAAAGTGGTTTGTACTTCAAAACCAGTTTTAGTTGCTAAAAAATCAGGATTTAATCGCTTTGCTTCAGATAATAAATTGTGTAATGTTTGACTCACTTCATCAACGTACGAAGTGTGTAGCGTGAACGCATTCATTTCAAAAGCACGCTGATACCAAATTAAATCTCTGTGGTCAAAACTCTTCCAAACAAGATTTGGCGTATCAATAGGAGTCACGGAAAGTGCTTGTCCATATTTCGTTGGAATAGCTAATGCTTTTGCGCTATCTAAAACGACATATTCGCCCGTTACTAAAAGTTTTCCGTTACTATAAAAATCCATTAGGCATGTTGCGTTTTATAAGCTGTAAATGCATTTACCACGGCACTGTGTGTTACAGTTTTATCTTTAAAGAAGTCAATAAAATGTGCTTTCTCAGTTTCAGTAGCTTCTAATTGATTCAAGATATTAACCAAATGCATTTTCATATGTCCTTTTTGAATTCCTGTGGTTACCAAAGAACGTACAGCGGCAAAGTTTTGTGCCAATCCAGCAACAGCTACAATTTGCATTAATTCTTTTGCATTGGGTTTTCCTAACATCTCTAAAGCCAATTTCACCAACGGATGCAAAGAAGTTAAGCCACCAACAGTTCCTAGTGATAGTGGAATTTCAATCCAAAATTTAAAAATACCATCTACAACTTCGGCATGTGTCAAGCTAGAATAACGTCCGTCTTTGGCAGCGTACGCATGAATTCCAGCTTCAATAGCTCTAAAATCATTTCCAGTAGCTAGCACAACTGCATCAATCCCGTTCATAATACCTTTATTATGTGTTACGGCACGATATGGTTCTGTTTTGGCAATTTTAATAGCTCTAACAAATTTTTCAGCAAATTCGTTAGCGTCAATTGATTCACTTTCAATCAAACGATTCACAGAGCAACTTACTTCGGCTTTTACCAGGCAATTTGGAACGTAATTAGAAAGAATACTCATCACAATCTGAATATCTTTTTCAGTATCTGAAAAGGCTTCAAATGACTTAGCAGACGATTCGAAGGTTTTTGCAAACTGTTCTAAACACGAATTGATAAAGTTTGCTCCCATAGAATCTACAGTTTCAAACGTGCAGTGTAATTGGAAATAACCGTCCAATTCAGCTGTTTTGTCACGAAGTATAATATCTGTAATTCCGCCGCCACGTTTTTCCATATTTTGGGTAATATGCTTCGTAGCTGCAAACAATTCAGGTTTAATAGTATTAAAATAAGCTTGTAATTTCTCGATTTCTCCGAAATACATAAAATGAACTTGCCCAACTTTTTCAGTGCTTACAACGGTAGTTTTAAATCCACCACGATCTAGCCAAAACTTAGCCGCTTTACTAGCAGCTGCAACTACCGAACTTTCTTCAATGGCCATTGGAATAGCGTACATTGTATCATTGATCAAAAAATTGGGAGCAATACCTAGCGGAAGATAAAAATTAGTAATCGTATTTTCAATAAACTCGTCGTGTAGCTTTTGTAATTTTTCGTCTGAATTCCAATACTTTTTTAAAGTGTCTACAACAGCTTCGTTATCATTAAAATATGTATTCGCAAGCCATTCAATCTTTTCAATTTTAGAAAGTTTAGAAAATCCAGTAATAGGAGTAATCATAAAATAGGGTTTAATATCCGTTAGGTTTCGTGCAAAGATACGCAATGAAATAGTAACATATTTACTCTGAATGGACTAAAATATAGATTGAAAATTCTGTTTTCAGCTTTAAATATGTCTGAAAGTGAATATTTTGTAGCGCATTTAAGACAAAAGACTTGAAAAAAATGCCAAAAAAGAATCAATTTTTCTACGGTATAATTTAAGGTTTGATTTTTGTGGTACTTGCTTGATATTTGTATATTGTCAGCCTTATAATTGATAATTACTCAAAATAATAGGCTTTTAGCGAGTTTATTTTTAAAAACTTAACACGAATGAAATTAAAATATGTTTTTCTTTTTGTCTTTTTAGGATTAGCCAATATAAGCATGGCGCAACAAAAAGAAATCACATTACAAGAAATATGGAGTGGAGCGTTTAGAACGCAAGGTATGGATGTCTTACACTCTATGAACAATGGTCAGCAGTATACAGTGATGAATAGAAGAACTGGATCTGTAGATAAATATGACTACAAAACGCTTAAAAAAGTAGAAACGATTGTAAAAGCAAGCAATCTTTCGGAAATCGCTTCATTTTCTTCATATAGTTTCAGTGATGATGAAAGTAAAATGATCTTAGCAACGAAAGTAGAACCAGTGTTTAGAAGATCAAAACTAGGAATCTACTATGTGTACGATATCGCTTCGAAAAAAGTAACAAAAATTTCAGATACAAAAATACAAGAGCCAACCTTTTCTCCTGATGGAAAAAAGGTTGCTTACGTTTATGAAAATAATATCTATGTAAAAGACTTAATGTCTAATGCTGTACAACAAATTACAACTGATGGAGTGCAGAATAAAATTATTAACGGAGTTACAGATTGGGTATATGAAGAAGAATTTGGATTTGTAAGAGCGTTTCAGTGGAATGCCGCTAGTGATCATATAGCTTTTATTCGTTTTGATGAAACAGCAGTTCCAGAATTTTCTATGGATGTTTACGGAAGTAAATTATATCCACAACAACATGTATTCAAATATCCAAAAGCAGGAGAAAAGAATGCTGATGTTTCTCTACATTTATATAACTTAAAAGCAGAGAAAACTTCTAAAATCAATTTAGGAAACTACACAGATTTCTACATTCCAAGAATCAAATGGACGAATGATCCAGTTGTGTTAAGCGTACAAGTCATCAACAGACATCAAAACGAGTTGGATTTGATTATGTACAATGCTGCAACCAATCAATCATCAATTGCAATCAAAGAAACAGACAAAGCGTATGTTGATATTACAGATAACCTAACGTTTCTAAAAGATAATAGTTTCATTTGGACAAGTGAAAAAGATGGTTTTAATCATATCTACCATTACAAAAAAGATGGAACATTAATCAATCAAGTTACCAAAGGACCTTGGGAAGTGACAAGATATTACGGGTATGATGAAAAATCAGATCGTGTATTCTATCAATCTGTTGAAAATGGGTCTATCAACAGAGATGTGTATGCAATTAAAATAAATGGAAAGAAAAAGAAAAGACTTTCTACGAAAGAAGGTACTAACAGTGCAAAATTTAGTGCAAACTTTACATACTACATCAACACGTTCAACAATGCAATGACACCAAATGAATATACGTTGCATTTGGCTAAGAATGGTAAATTAGTAAAAGAAATTAAAAACAATAAAAGTGTAAAAGATAAATTAGGCAACTACAACATGTCTAAAAAAGAGTTTTTTACCCTAACAACTTCAAAAGGTCATACCTTGAATGCTTGGATGATTAAACCAGCAAACTTCGATGCTTCTAAGAAATATCCTGTATTTATGTATCAATATTCAGGTCCAGGATCACAGCAAGTTGCCAACAAATGGAATAGCGCAAATGATTACTGGTATCAAATGTTAGCACAAAAAGGAATGATTATTGTGTGTGTTGATGGACGTGGAACAGGATTTAAAGGTGCTGATTTCAAAAAAGTAACCTACAAAGAACTTGGGAAATACGAAGTAGAAGATCAAATAGATGCTGCGATTGAATTAGGTAAACGTCCATACGTAGACAAAGATCGTATTGGAATTTGGGGATGGAGTTATGGAGGATTCATGTCAAGTAACTGTCTCTTAAAAGGAAATGATGTGTTCAGTATGGCAATTGCAGTTGCTCCAGTAACTAGCTGGCGTTTTTACGATACGATTTATACTGAACGTTATATGCGAACTCCACAAGAAAATGCAAGTGGTTACGACGATAACTCACCAATAAATCATGTTGAAAAACTAAAAGGTGATTATTTATTAATTCATGGAACAGGAGATGATAACGTGCATGTGCAAAATACGATGCGTATGATCGATGCTTTAATCAAAGCAAATAAACAATTTGATTGGATGATATATCCAGATAAAAATCATGGAATATACGGAGGTTATACACGTTTGCACTTGTACACGAAGATGACAAATTTTATTGACAATACATTACTCAAAAAATAATTTCAAAAATATACTAACCCAAACTATTTAATATAATGACAGACTCAGTAAGACAAGAAAAAGAAATCTTCGGGCATCCAATAGGATTGTTCGTGCTATTCTTCACAGAACTGTGGGAGCGTTTCTCATACTACGGAATGCGCGCCTTATTAGTACTATATGTAGCTACTTCTGCTACTGCCGTAGATCCAGGATTAGGTTGGAGTAACGGAGATGCAATTTGGTTATACGGATGGTACACAATGTTAGTGTATGTAGCATCAATTCCTGGAGGAATTTTAGCAGATAAAGTACTCGGGCAGAAAAAAACAGTAATGCTTGGAGGATTTTTACTGTGTGCAGGACATTTAGTCTTAGCAATCCCTACTTCTTGGGCATTCTTTACTGGTTTAGGACTTATTATCTTAGGTGTTGGTGGATTAAAACCTAACATCTCTACAATGGTAGGTGGATTATATAAAGAAGGCGATATAAGACGTGATAGCGGATTTACAATATTCTATATCGGTATTAATATCGGAGCTTTCTTGTCAAGTATTATTGTTGGATTAGTAGCATACAAATATGGATGGCACTACGGATTCGGATTGGCAGGAATTGGAATGTTAATTGGACAAGCCGTATTTATTGCTGGGCAAAAGCATTTAAAACATGTTGGAAACTACATTGGTTCTGCCGATTCTGGAGTAGATAAAGCAGTAATGAACAATCCATTAACGAAAATAGAAAAAGACAGAGTCATTGTATTATTAATCTCTTTCTTAATCGTAATCGTATTCTGGGGAGCGTTTGAGCAAGCTGGAGGGTTAATGAACTTATACACAGATGCAAAAGTAGATAGAGTTATTGGACTGTCATGGCTTGAAGAAATTCCAGCGGCAGTATTCCAATCATTAAATGCTGGATACATCATTATTTTTGGAACAGTAATCGGAGGTTTCTGGTTATGGTGGAAAAGAAAAGGGAAAGAATCTTCTTCACTATTCAAAATGGCAATCGGAACTATTATTATGGGATTAGGATATGTGTTCATGATGTTTGCTTCCAAAGAAGCAAGTGCTGTTGAATTTGGAAAAGCAGCTATGATTTGGGTATTCTTAGCATATTTATTCCACACTATTGGAGAACTTTGTACTTCACCAGTATCACTTTCTTTCATCACAAAATTAGCGCCTGTAAAATATGCATCTATCATGATGGGAATTTATTTCGCAGCAACTGGTTTTGGAAACAAGCTAGCAGGTAGTATTGGAGAAGCTGCACAATTAGAATCATACAGCGGAAAGATGACTGCAAATATGGAGCAGATTTATAACTTCACGAAGAAAGATTCTATTGAAGTAAAAAAATTAGTAGGTGGTGAAAAAGTAATTTCAAAAGTATTTGCGTATCCAATTAATGAAGATAAAAACTTCTCAATAAGAGCAAAAGTATACTTAGAAGGAGACAATGTTGTTTTTAATGAATATGAAAAAGGAACAAATCTTAATAGCTTATTTGATCTAACTAAGGTTGATGCAGGAGACAAAAAACCTGAAGAAATAAAAGAAGCACAAGAAAAGAAAAAAGAAGAATTAGAAGGTCTAAAAACATATTTAAAAGATAATAATGCAACAAAAGATGCACCGCATCACGTAGCATTAAAATTTGAAAAAGATGCTGATAAAGCACAAATCCTAGAAAATAAAGGTGACGGAAAAGATTACGGAGTATCTTTCGTAATTGAGGAAGCGCAAAGCGAACAAGAATATAAAATATTTACATTCTTAACCATTTTCACAGTAGCTTTCGGATTGTTATTAATCTTATTCTTGAAGAAGCTTAAGAAGCTTACGCACGGAGCAGAAGACAATGAAGGAACAGTAAATGAAGAAGCTGAAGGATTTGAATTAGCAGATAACTAAAATATAATATATGTATAGAAACCCTCATTATTTGAGGGTTTCCCTTTTAACACACCTTTTTTATGAGTACAGATATAGAAAATCTATTTAAAGACAAAGTTCTAGGGCATCCAGCAGGATTGTTTGTATTGTTCTTTACTGAAATGTGGGAGCGTTTTTCATTCTACGGAATGCGCGTATTGTTAGTAAACTTCCTAACAATGGCAGCCATAAGTTACAATCCAGGTTGGGAATGGACTGCTGAAAACGCTGGAGCATTATTCGGAACCTATGCAATGTTACTTTACATCACGCCAATTATTGGTGGATACATTGCAGATAAATATACAGGATATCGATGGGCAGTTATTATTGGAGCGCTCATCATGACCTTAGGACACGCGTCGATGGCCATAGAAACGGAAGCATCGTTATACATCGGGTTAGCATTATTAGTTATTGGAACTGGATTTTTTAAGCCAACAATGACTTCTATTATCTCTGAAATGTATAAAAAGAACCCAGAGAAAAAAGATGGAGCTTACACCATTTATTACATGGGAGTAAACGCAGGAGCATTTTTTGGAATGATGCTTTGTGGATATCTAGCAGAAAAAGTTGGATGGGCATGGGGATTCGGTCTTGCCGGAATCTTCATGTTATTAGGAACATTACAATTCTGGTTAGCAGGTAGTTTATTCGGGAAAATTGGGGCAAAACCAACAAAGGTTCACGAAGTAGAACTTCCACAAAATATCAACGAAAAAAGTGTTGAAATAGAAGAAGAATCAGCAGAAACTGAAGAAAAACCAAATCCATTTACGTTAGTGGATAAAGTACTAATGATTATTTCTGCCATCATCGGATTAGGATATGCATTCAACGATCCGCTATCTAAAATTGGTGGAATTGATATGTTCTCTGCTTTTCAAATTAAAGATATTGAAGGGCAATATGTCGCCGTAATTTTTGCATTAGCATTGTTCCTATTCTTAGTAATTTCAAGAATATCTAGATACACGAGAATTGTTCGTGACCGAATGATAGCTTTTATCATATTTGCGTTCTTTACGGTATTTTTCTGGCTAGCTTTTGAGCAAGGAGCTTCTTCTCTCGTATTATTTGCACGAGACAATGTAGATAGGTCTTTAACTGGAAATTCAGCCATCATATTCAATGTGATTAATACCTTACTTACAGTAATTCCATTAATCATTATATCATGGGTTTTATATTTACTTTGGAAGAAAACGTATAGTAAAATTGGAATCTCAAACATTGTATTAGTTGTTTGTTTCCTAGTAATGTGGGCACTTGTTGGATGGATGTTAAACAGAGATTTCAATACAACATCATATGACATTACGTATGATGCTGTACGTACCAATGCAACTCCAAGTAGTTACGCATTGCATCCAGATAGACAAAAGCAATTTGAAGGGAAACTGCTTGGCGGATCATTCTCTGCACAAGGAGCAGACGATAAAACAATGAGTGTCAGTATTGACAGTATCGTATATCAAGGAAATGTCTTAAAAAAGAAGGCTTCTGAAAGTTACATCAGAAAAGAAAGAGAAAAAGAACAAGCTGAATTAGATAAGGCATATGTAGCTTCTATCATTGCGATAAAAGACACTGAAAATGCAAATGTATACTACACAGAAGACGAAGTGGCGAAGAAAATTCCGTTGAGTGACTTGTATTATGACATGCCAATTTCGGAAGGAATGACAAGAACATCTGGAGATAATATTGTTCAAAAGGAAACTTCGATTGCAGAACCTGCAGTATTTACTGTGGGACAAGAATTGCAAATCATCAAAAAAGATAATGAAGGTTCTTCGTTTGGATATTTAGATGAAATTAGACTAGGAATGGCAAAAGCAGCTACCGTAAAAGACAAAGGAATTATTACTGCAAAAGTTACAGAAATAAAAAGTAACGAAGTAGAAATCACAGTATCGTGGTTTAGTATTCTAAATTCGTTCTTTATCATTGTATTTGCATCATTCTTCTCTAAATGGTGGGAAAGTAAATACAACCCAACGGCAGCAACTAAATATGCTTTAGGATTGATTGTAATGGCCGTTGGATTCGGATTGTTGGCATTTGGTTCATACGGAATCAGTGAAGGTGTAAAAGTGAGCATGATTTGGCTAATTTTAGCATATCTATTCCATACACTTGGAGAATTATGCTTATCACCAGTAGGACTGTCGTATGTAAGTAAACTAGTTCCAGCACGTATGATTGCTTTTATGTTCGGAATGTGGTACTTGGCCATTGCTATAGGAAACAAGCTTGCTGCAGTAATTGGAGGGCAAATTGAAAACATTACCAAAGAATACGATTTATCAACATTCTTTATGATATTTACAATTGTTCCTGCTGTAGCTGGATTATTAGTTTGGGCATTAAATCCAATATTAAAGAAACTCATGCATGGTGTAAAATAGCCTGCAAAGAAAAATATTGCTAAAAAAGCGTTTCCTGAGAAACGCTTTTTTAATATCTAAAAATCAAATTGTAACTTGTACTCGTAAAGTAGGCATGGAGTTTGCGACTGAGTTAGTACAAAAAGAACTAAAAATGAAAAAAGTTATAGCATTAGCAAGTATACTTTTGTTAAGTATCACTACAATAAATGCCCAAAAAATCAATTGGGTTACAATGGAAGAGGCGCAGGAATTGATGAAAAAAGAACCGCGTAAAATAATCATGGATGTATATACTACTTGGTGCGGACCATGTAAAATGTTAGATAAAAACACATTTGGAAATCCTGATGTAGCAAAATATATAAACGAGAATTATTATGCGATCAAATTCAATGCTGAAGGCGATTCAAGTGTAACTTTTGAAGGAAATACATTTACAAATCCAAACTACGATCCGGCAAAGAAAAAACGAAGAAATGCACAACATCAATTCGCAAGATATTTAAGTGTACGTGCATATCCAACAATGGTGTTTTTTGATGAAAACTTCAAACTTATTGCGCCAATTTCAGGATACTTAGTACCAAAACAAATTGAAATCTATCTAAAACTTTTCAAAACAGATAAATACAAAGTAGTAAAGTCTAAAGAAGATTGGGAAAAATATCAAAAAGAATTTGTGTCTGAATTTAAAAGTTAAATTCATTCCCATAAGGAAATAGAAAAGAATCCTTTTTCACCCGTATAGTGAAAAGGGATTTTTTGTTTTTCAGCCGCAACTTTCCAACGTTCTATATAACTTCTGTAATTACTTCCATCGGCAATAATATACTTTGGTTGTAAATCATTTATCATTCGGTTTAAGTTAATTTTAGGCGAATTACTCAATAAAATATAAGTTGATTTTAGATTAGCCATCGTATAAATGCCCAAACTGTCAACTCTCAATAAATATGCATCGTTGATCTTATAAACATTTTGTAAGCGATCAAAAGAAACACTTTTATTTACTTGTTGCTTAAGCTGATCTTTAATGAGATAATTTTCAGCAAAAGAAATACTATCTAAATTGTGAAATAGATGGAAAGAATTTTTCTGTTTTTTAGCTAGGATAGAAGCCTTATTCTGATGAAAAACCATAAAAGAATCTTCTGTAGATAATTGATCAGAACGATCTAAAAACCATAAACTTTGGCACACCAAAATACTACACAATGCTATTTGCAATTGTTTTTTCTTTGGAAGATGGAAATATGCGGCACATGAAATAATAATTAAATAACAGCCTACTAATTGATACAAACTCATAGGAATTTTATCAAAAATAAATTGCTCAAAAGAAGCAATCCACGAAACAAAAGCATTCATCTGTTGAATGATGAAACGATACAATTCCGCTAAAAACTCAGGTAATACTTGAAAGTAAGAAAGTGTAATCACCAAAATTCCTAAAACTAAAATAATTCCGAGTACTGGAATAATAGTCAAATTTGCCACGAAAAATAATCCAGGGAATTGATGAAAATAATACAAACTCAAAGGTAAAGCACCTAATTGTGCAGAAAAACTAACCGTGAGTAAGCTCCAAAATGATTTAGGAATAAACAACTTTGGATCCCATACTTTTTTCCATAAAGGTTGCAAATAAACAATAGCAAAAACAGCTGCGTAACTCAACTGAAAACCTACATCAAACAAAAAATGAGGTTTAAAAAGCAATAGAAAAAACATAGAGACAGTCAGTACTTGTAATGTGTCAGTTTCTCTACGAAAATGCGTAGCAATTACAATTGCTGAAAACATCGTTACTGCGCGAACTACGGAAGCAGACAAGCCTGAAACAAAAGCAAAACTCCACAAAATACTAACCATCAAAAGAAGTTTCAAAGGTTTTCCATACCTAAAATGGTGCAGTGGTTTTAATAAAAACTGTAATAGAATCACAAGAATTCCTATATGCAATCCTGAAATTGCTAAAATGTGAATGGCGCCAGCCTTTGCGTAATTTGTTTGTAACTCTTTTGAAATTTGCTGCCGTTGTCCTAATAAAAGTGCTTCCATAACAGCGAGTTCGTCAGCTTTAAAATCATTTTCGAGCAATCTGTCATGAATCTTTTTACGAAATATATCGACATAGCCATATAAAGTCTGTGGATAATCTTTGGCAAGTATATATTCATTCGGTTTCAAATACAAGTCATGGTAAATGTATCGGTCACTCAGATATGCTTTATAATCAAAACTCGTAGGATTTAAAGCATTTTGTATCTCTTTGGGAAGTATTTCAGTATATAAAATAGTATCTACGTGTAAAGATGTTAAAATGCTGTCTTTTTGAATATGAATTAAAACTTTTCCGGAAGCATTTTGTGTATTAGCAGTAACAACTTCGCCAATATAACGATGATAATATGTATTTGATTTTAAAACTTCGTGAATGCGAATTTGAGTATTTTCAATCGTAGCTAAATGATTTAAATGTGTGGAATGATTTTTCTCTTCATGAAAATTTTCAATCACAATTCCCAAACTTATAGTAGTCAAAAACGTAAGAATCCCAAAATGGATAGTTTGTATAAAACGTTTATTCGCAATCCAAAAGAACACACATAAAACAGAAAAAAAGCTTCCAAAAATAAGACAACTTATCTTCCAAGGTATAGGTGTGTAATACCCAATTAAAATACCAATAATAATACAAAAGGTAAGTTTTGTAACGGTAAAATGAAGCCATTTCATGTGTAGAAAATATTTAGAATCACCTGAAAGTAGCTAATAAAATTTAGTCTTGTCGTGACAAATGTGTAAGCGTAGCATTTATTTCGTAAGCGTTGTAAAATTATAAGATTTCGCAAGAATATAGCTGTACGATGTTTAATTTGAGAAACTTAAAAAGTTAAATCTAAATGTAAACTTCAGAAATAACATATAAATTGTTACATTTATAACTTACAACCAACCAATTACTTACCATGAAAAGAAAATTACAGTATGCTATTGTATTTTTTATAGCATTTACTACCTTAACATTTGCTCAAGTAGACTTAGGAGAAGATATTGTAACCTGTGAAGGTGAACAAGTAGTTTTAGATGCAACGACAGCAAATGCTACATCGTACCAATGGACGGTTAACGGTCAAGTAGACCCAAATGGTACAAGTGCAACATATGTAGCTACACAAAACGGAACACATGAAGTAACAGCCATGATTAATGGAATGCCTTCTTCTGATAGTGTTGAAGTTACATTTAACCCAACGCCAAATGTCGATAATTTAACAGATCTTACACTCGAAGGTGATTCGGGAAGCGAGATAGCTACGTTTGATCTTACTTCAAAAATACCAGAAATTGTTGGTACAAACAATGCTGCTCAGCTAAACATTACCTTTCACGAAACGGTTATAGATGCTTTTGATAACATCAACGCAATTGCTAACGCTATGAGTTATCAAAATATCAGTAATCCGCAAACAATGTATGTTCGTGTGGAAGATATTAATACAGGTTGTGCAGTGGTAGGTAATTTTGATTTAATTGTACTTGATTACACAGTAGTTGATTGTACAGATACGCCTGCGGTGACTACATATTGTTACAGTAATAATGATAGTACAGCATTCCGCATTCGAAGTTCAGATGATATTTCCCCAGTAACCGTTGAATTCTTGGCGGGTCAGGTAGAACAAAACTGGGATGAATTAATTATCATTGATTCTGATGGCGTTACACAACTTTATAATGGATATGGAAATAACGGAGATCTTACAGGATTAATATTTGAATCTACAGGAAATGAAATCACGGTACAAATACAGTCAGATGGTTCAGTTTCTTGCGGAACAAACTCATACGTACCATGGGAATTTACAGCCTCATGTGTAGATACGCAGACAACAGGAATTATAAATACAAGAAGTTTTTTAGATGAAAATAACAATGGAACGTACGACGATGGAGAAGTCTTATTTCCGTTTGGAAATGTATTATATGAACGAAATGATGATGGAGTGATCAATGTAGGTTCAGCAAATGGAAATTTTCTTATTGTAACCACTGATGCAAATGATTCATTCGATTTTACATTTGAATTTTATGACGGATATGAAAACTGTTACAATGCAACAGTTACGACAGTTAACGATATCAGTGTTGCAATTGGTGAAATGGAAACTGTATATTTTCCAATCACTGTAGCACAACCTTGTGAAGATGTAGAAGTTGTGATCCTAAATCCTTCGGCGCCACCACGTCCTGGATTTACACATTACAATACGTTATTTATCAATAATGTGTCAATCTCCGATGTAGCTTCAGGAACTGTTGAAGTTATTATTGATGATGAATTGGTATTAGGAACTGTAACTAGCGCAGACACTAATTATACTTTAACAACGACAGCAACAGGTTTTACAATCAATTTTACAAACTTGCAATCTTTTGAAAGTAGAGCGTATTCAATAGAATTGACTTGTCCTGCAACTGTTCCTTTAGGGCAAGTAGTAACAAATACAGCTTCCTACACAACAGATACAAATGATGTAATACCAGAAAACAATACTTCTACATTACGAGAAACGGTGATTGGTTCATGGGATCCAAATGATATCAGAGAATCGCATGGTCCAGAAATTATACATGAAGAATTTACTACTGATGACTTTCTATATTACACAATTCGTTTCCAAAACTTAGGTACAGCAGAAGCGATCAATGTGCGTATTGAAGAAACGCTTGATGCGCAGTTAGATGCTACTACGTTTCAAATGATTGCGGCAAGTCACGATTTTCAAGTACAACGTACAAATGATGAATTAATATGGAACTTTGACGATATCAACTTGCCTGCTGAAATGTTTGATGCGCCAGGAAGTAACGGTTATGTATACTTCAAAATAAAACCATTAGCAGGTTATGCCGTAGGAGATATAATTCCTGGTGTTGCAGGAATCTATTTTGATTTCAATGCGCCAGTAATCACCAATACTTTTGAAACAGAATTTGTGGAGCCGCTTTCCGTTGGTGAAGTTTCAGGTATTAATGTGAAAATATATCCAAATCCAGTAACAGACATTTTGTACATAACACTAGATAGAAGTGAAGCGACAACCATTAAGTTACTTGATGTTCAAGGAAAACAAATACTAAGTACAACAGAAAATAGCAATGCAATTGAGTTTGATGTTTCTAATGTGAAAAGTGGTGTTTACTTCTTAAAATTAAACTCAAATACAGCACAATTCACGAAAAAAATAATTGTCAACTAAAGTACTTTGAGTGATTTTTTATTAGAAAATTGTATCGGAAAACACTAAGAAAAATGTAGTTTCTATCAACAAATCAACAAATCAACAAATCAACAAATCAACAAATCAAAGTACACGACGCGCTTCTGTAAACGCGTTTTTCCAATAACGTTCATCTAATGAAGAAACCAAAACACCTTTAGAAGTTGTAGCGTGAATAAACTTGATAACGCCTCTCTCATGTGAAATTACTAATCCAACATGATTGATGCGTTTTCTATTTTTATTCGTTTGAAAAAATAGCAAATCACCTTTTTTAACGGTTTTAAGTTTAATGCGTTTTCCTTTGGTAGCTTGCTGATAAGAAACTCTTGGTAATTTCACTTGGTGTGCGCCAAAAGCAGTGTACGTTAATCCAGAACAATCCATTCCTTTGCGAGTTGTTCCGCCAAATTTATAACGAGTTCCTTTATATGCCATCGCTGTTTTTATAATAGCTGATGCTTTAGAGGAAGTTTTTTTAGTTTTGGTAGTTTTCTTTACGACTCTGGTAGATTTAGACTTAGTTCTTGATGAAGTTGTTTTTCTAGAAGAACCACAAGAAATTACAAAAATAGAAAGGAGAAGTAGCGGGATTAATTTGCGAATCATGTACAATACTTTTCAGCTAAAGTAATAAAATATAACGATCCATATAAAAAAGCCATCCAAAAATCTATAGACTTCTAGATAGCTTCCTATTGAAAATAAAATATATCTTCTTAGAATTTAAACGTGCATCCGCAAACACTCATTTTACCAGAAACAACTGTTTTCCATTGTCCGTTCCACTTACCTCCGTAAGATGCACATACAACTGGACATTTTTTTTCTGCGTCTTCTTGATTCCAAATTGGTCCTGCCAATACATCTAATGTGTATTCAGAACTGCCAGTTTGATCAGAGTCAAGAATTACATCTACTGTACTCATTTCGTTTGGTACTACTGTACGCCAATTTCCGTCAAACTCTCCTAAGTGAGCTGCTGCTACAATTGGTCCTTTTTCTTTTCCGTCTTCGTCATTCCAAATTGGTCCTGCTGGAATTGATACTGTGAATTTTCCCATGGTTTTAGGTTTTTTTAGATTAATAATATGATATTACAAATCTCAAAAAATAAGTAAAAGCTTACAAGTGTAGTAATCCGTGTATTTGAAAATAGGTAGAAATACGTTAAAATTAATTATTTGATTTGTAGTGAGTTAACTTAATGAGGCTTATTTTTTGATAGCTTCATAAATTAGAGTTGCAGCATTGTCACTGGCACCTTTTCCTCCTAGCTTTTGTTCTAATTCGAAGTAATCTTCAAATAACTGTGTGCGTTCATTTTCATCCAGAATACGGGCTAATTCCTTTTGAACATTTGTAGTGGTAAAATCATTTTGAATCAATTCTTTCACAACTTCACGATCCATAATTAAATTCACTAAAGAAATATACTCTAAAGTAATAATACGTTTAGCTATTTGATAAGAAATATTGCTAGCTTTATAACAAACAACTTGTGGTACTTTATACAAAGCAGTTTCTAAGGTAGCTGTTCCTGAAGTAACCAAAGCCGCTGTAGAAACACTTAATAAATCATACGTTTTATTACTTATAAATTTCACGTCAGTATCTTGTATAAACTGGTCATAAAAAGATTTTTCCTGACTAGGCGCACCAGCGATTACAAACTGATAATTAGGGAAACTATCTACCACAGAAAGCATAACAGAAAGCATTTTAGTAATTTCTTGTTTTCTGCTTCCTGGAAGTAGGGCAATAATTGAGCGATCATCTAACCCAAATTCAGCCTTAAATTTAGCATCATTTACAGGTTTTCTATCAGCAATAGCGTCTAAAAGTGGATGACCTACAAAATGCACGTCATAATCATACTTTTTATAAAATTCTTTCTCAAAAGGAAGAATGACAAACATAGCATCAACGTCTCGTTTAATCTTCTGTACTCTACTCGCTCTGCTTGCCCAAACCTGTGGAGAAATATAATAATTTGTTCTAAAACCTTCTACTTTTGCCCATTTGGCAATACGTAGATTAAAACCAGAATTATCAATGAGAATAAGAACGTCAGGCTGATATGCAGCAATATCTTTTTTGCAAAAAGAAATCATACCTAATATCTTACGAAGATTCATGATGATTTCAATGAATCCCATAAAAGCACGCTCTTTATAATGTTTTACTAAAGTATCGCCAACATTTTGCATCAAATCTCCTCCCCAAAATCTAAAATCGGCATTGGCGTCTTGTTTTACAATGGCTTTCATTAAATTAGAGCCATGTAAATCTCCCGAAGCTTCTCCTGCAATAATATAGTACTTCATGGTAAATTATTAACTAAGTAATTTATGAGCCATAACACACACAGCTGTAATCACGGTAACGACCAAAACACCTTTGGCGCGATCTTCTTTATTCAATTTTAAAAAGGCATAAAAAGCAATGAAATTTAACGCTGTTCCCCATGCAATATCAGTGCTAATTCCACCGTATTTAAGTTCACGTGAAAATACATCTCCCAACGAAGCATCTCTAGAATATGCGAGGTATGTTAAATAAATACTTGTACCAATAATCGTAGCGATAACACCAACGATCATTCCTGTAATAACTTCTTTATTTTTCATTGAATCCTAAGCTATTAAGTTTTTGTATAGCATGATGTGCTGTTAAATCAAATTTCACAGGCACCAATGAAACATATCCGTTTTCCAAAGCCCATTCATCGGTATCTTCACCTTTATCTTGGTTGACAAACTTTCCGGACAACCAGTAATATTGCTTTCCATGCGGATTTGTTCGTTTGTCAAAATCTTCTTGCCAGTATGCTTTTGCTTGTCTGCAAATACGAATACCTTTAATTTCTTTTTCTTTTAACTTCGGAAAGTTTACGTTAAGGACTACGCCTTCGGGTAAGCTGTGTTCCAATACCTTTTGGGTGATTTTCTTTACGTAGCTTTTTGTTGCTTCGAAATTTGCTTCCCAATCATAATCTAACAAAGAAAAACCTATCGCAGGAATTCCTTCAATACCAGCTTCAACGGCGGCACTCATGGTTCCAGAATAAATTACATTGATGGAAGAATTTGATCCGTGATTAATTCCAGAAACACAAATATCTGGCTTACGATTCAAAATTTCATTCACAGCAAGTTTTACACAATCTACTGGTGTTCCTGAACTAGAATATTCAATTTGCGGACCATCGTCAATAGTGATGGCAGTACAATAAATAGTAGAATTTGCTGTAATAGCATGTCCCATACCACTTTGAGGACTATCTGGAGCAACAACGATTACATCTCCTAGTTCATTCATCACGTCAATCAATGCACGCAATCCAGGCGCTGTGATACCATCGTCATTGGTTACTAAAATCAAAGGTTTTTCATTCATAAAAAAAGTACTTCATTTTGAGATGCTAAAGTACACAATTTAACGTTTACATACATAGCATTTTATCTTTAACAAAAAATTAGTAAGATTGTTAAAAAATGGCATAGTTTTTTCTTTATTTTAGTAAAAAATTAAAATAATTAGCAGGAATGCTTCTGTAGTGTTCAAATTGAGAATCAACAGAAGGCTAATTTATGTGAATGAAAAAAACAAAATGTGTGAAAATTAGAGCGTTTATGAGAAGGAATAAAATATATTTAGTGGCATTATTAGTTTTTGCCATGGTGTCATGCGGATTTGCTAAAAAATCCTTTGATGACCCAGAAAAAGATAAAACATTAGTAGATCTTATTTCTTATGTATTAGGAAGGTGGCATTTTAACCCACAAGATATCAATGATGAGTTCTCTGAAAATGTCTACAATGACTTTATCAATGCGGTTGATCCGATGAAACGCTATTTTTTAGCTTCAGATATTGAAGAGTTTAGCAAATACAAGGATAAAATTGATGATGAAATTAAAGAGCCAGGAGTTCAATTTTTTAGTTTGGTTCACGATCGTTTAATGAAACGAATGAAAGAATCTAAAAAGTATCAAGAAGAATTACTGACGAAACCTTTTGATTTTACAAAAGATGAATCTATCAATAGAGATTATGAGAAATTAGATTTTGCGAAAGATGTTGCTGATTTAAAAGAACGTTGGAGAAAAGAATTAAAGTTTTCTACATTGGCTAATTATGATATCAAGTTAGAAATAGAAAACAACAAAAAAGAAGAAGATGCTTCTCATGAAATCAAGAATTATGAAACTTTAGAAAAAGAAGCACGCGAGTCTACAGGGAAAACATATGTTGAGTTTTTTGACTTAATGAATGACTTAGAGCGTAAAGATTGGTTCAGTATTTATGTAAATGCTATCGTTGAAGAGTTTGATCCACATACATCTTACTTAGCGCCACAAGACAAAGATCGTTTTGACATGAACATGTCTGGAACTTTAGAAGGAATTGGAGCGCGTTTACAAAAACGTACAGAAGGTGCAAAAATCTTTGAAGTTATTTCAGGTGGTCCAGCTTGGAGAAGTAAAAAAATAGAAGCAGGAGATGTAATCTTAAAAGTTGCACAAGAAGGAGAAGAGCCAGTTGATATAGTTGGAATGCGTTTGGATGATGCAGTAAAGTTAATTAAAGGACCAAAAGGAACTAACGTAACTTTAACAATGAAAAAAGTAGATGGCTCTATCGAAATTATAACTATTAAAAGAGACTTGGTAGAGATTGAAGAAACGTATGCAAAATCGGCTGTCGTTAAAAAAGGACAACGTACATTTGGTGTGATCAATCTACCAAAATTCTATGTAAATTTTGAAGACTACAACAAGAGAAATGCTGCAAGCGACGTGAAAAAAGAAATTGAGCGTTTAAAAGATCAAGGTATGGAAGGTTTAGTATTAGACCTTAGAAATAATGGTGGTGGATCTTTAAAAACAGTAGTTGATATGGCTGGATTCTTCATTAAAGATGGACCAGTTGTACAAGTAAAAAGTTCTGTAGATGGAAAAGAAGTTTTAAATGATGAAGATAGTCGCATTCAATGGGATGGACCTTTAGTAATTTTGGTAAACGAGTTATCGGCTTCTGCTTCAGAAATTTTAGCCGCCGCACTACAAGATTACAAAAGAGCAGTTGTTATTGGAAGTAAGCAAACCTATGGAAAAGGAACTGTTCAAAATATTGTAGATTTGAATAGATTTGTAAGAGGTGGAAACGGAAATGTTGGAGCTTTAAAATTGACAACACAGAAGTTTTATAGAATCAATGGTGGATCAACACAATTGGAAGGCGTAAAAAGTGATGTGGTTGTTGTTGATAAATATAGTTTTATTGATATTGGAGAAAAAGATCAAGAAAATCCATTACCTTGGGATCGAATTGATCCTGCTAAATACGATCTTTGGGATGGTTATATTGATTATGAAAAAACAATCAGTAGAAGCAAAGAGCGTATGGCTAACAATGCACAATTGAAACTGATTGAAGAAAATGCAAAGTGGATTAAGAAAAGGCGTGATGATAATGTATATCCGTTAAACTATGCAGAGTATAAGAAAGAAGCAGACGAAGATGAAGATTATGCAAAACGTTTTAAAGCAATTTCTGATTACGATACACAATTGACATTTACATCATTGCCATACGAAGAGTTGCTCATGCAAAAAGATTCTACATTAAAAAGTAAAAGACAAGCTTGGCACGAAGATTTAGCAAAAGATGTCTATGTAGAAGAAGCGATCAATGTATTAGGAGATATTCAACTGAACAACATCAAAAAGAAGAAAAGATCTGTTGTCAAAGGATAATTTAAAAAATATAAATGAGTAAAAACTCAAATTCACTAACAAGATTAGCGCTCCAGAAATTTAAAAAGAATTTTTGGGGCGTTTTGAGTTTTAGCTTTATTGTAATCTGTGCTTTCATTGTAATTTTTGCCTACGTATTTGCTCCAGATGATACAAAGAATGCGAATCAAATGCATTTGTCAATTCACTCAAAAAAACCTGGGTTTTCTGTGCAAATGTTAACGATTCCTTCGAAAGAAAAAGAAGAACAAAGTTTTGTAGATGCACTTTTTTTTGGAAAAGAAAATACAGCGATAGAAACTCCAATTTCAACGTACAGAGTAGATGATAATAAGCTTTTTGTCACTGAATATTCAGATGGAGCAATAGAAGGAATCGAAAAAGAAATTCTACTGAATTCCTTTCCAGAAGGAACCGAAGTAGCAAAAATTCCAACACAATTCATTCAGCAAAAAACATTTCGTTTAGGAACTGATAAATATGGTAGAGATGTACTCAGTAGAATGTTGATTGGGATGCGAATCTCGTTCACCATAGGTTTTGTTGCGGTATTTATTTCATTACTCATAGGAATCTCGTTAGGTGCTTTGGCTGGTTATTTTGAAGGAAGAGTAGATGCCGCAATTATGTGGATTATCAATGTTACTTGGTCTATTCCGACTTTGTTACTAGTTATTGCAATTACATTGACGCTTGGAAAAGGTTTTTGGCAAGTCTTTGTTGCTGTTGGATTAACGATGTGGGTTGAGGTTGCAAGAATCGTACGAGGACAAGTATTGAGTGTTAAACGGATGCAATACGTAACAGCAGCACGCGCTTTAGGATATCATGACTTTAGAATCATTACAAAGCACATTTTACCAAACATTATGGCGCCAGTTATTGTAATATCAGCAGCGAATTTTGCAGCTGCTATTTTAATAGAAAGTGGCTTAAGTTTTCTTGGAATAGGAGCGCAACCACCAATGCCAAGTTGGGGAGCAATGATAAAAGATCACTACAGTTATATCATTTTAGGAAAACCGTATTTAGCTATAATCCCAGGTATTGCCATTATGAGTTTAGTTATGGCTTTCATGCTTGTTGGAAATGCGCTGCGTGATGCTTTGGATGTGAAAAATTAATACGTAAATTATAAATTAGAAAGTATTTTATTCGAATAATAAACATCGAGTAAAGTTGAGATAAAAAATTAAGTCGCTATATTGAGCGAAGTCGAAATGAAACGAAATAAAATATATCCTTTATTAGTATTACTGATTGGTGCTGCGTTTATTGTATATGAAAAATACGGAGAAAACCAATCGACAAATACCTACGATCCTCAAGTCGAAATTCACGGAACAAAAAAGCAAACAACAGACAGCAAGCCAAAACCGTTAACAAACAACTATTACTTGCCAAATTCAACGACAGGACAAATTGTGCATCATGAAGGATATTCATTATCGTACAATGAAGATTTTGAACAAGCAGAATGGGTTGCGTATGAATTGAAAAAAAATCAAGTTGTGTATACAGATTTTAAGCGACCTTATTTTGAACAAGATGATGCTGTAAAAACTGAATCAGCACATTGGCGAAACTACAAAAAATCAGGATATGATCGTGGTCATTTATGTCCTGCAGCCGATAGAAAGTATAGCAAAGCGGCATTTACAGAAACTTTTTTAACTAGTAATATTTCACCACAAAAACATGCTTTTAATGCAGGTGTTTGGAATAGATTGGAGCAAAAAGTACGTTATTGGGCAAAAAAATACGATGGTGTATATGTTGTTACAGGCGGAATTTTAGAGAACGGACTCAAAGCTATTGGAAATGAAGATGTCGCTGTTCCTAATTACTTCTATAAAATATTGCTTGATAATTCGGGCGGTACTACAAAAGTCATTGCTTTCTTGATACCTCACAAAGACTCTAACAAACCATTATATGAATTTGTAGTATCGGTAGATGAAATAGAAAAACGTACTGGAATTGACTTCTTTCCAGGTTTAGAAGATGCAAAAGAAAACAAATTAGAAGCTATGAATACTTACAAGCAATGGAGTTTTAGATAGTAATTTAGCAGAATAACATTGAAATTAAAATATAATACTTTTTTAGGGACAACTAATGAGAAGTTTCATCTAGACTTTTGTTCCATTTCTTTAGTTAACTACAGTGGACCTGTTTCCGAAGAGTGGCATTCGCATGAAGATATACACTTATCCCTAATTCTTCAAGGAGGAAATTTAGAGTCCAGAAAAAGAAAAGATACACAAGTATCTTCAGGGAAAATCATTGCTTATAATCAAGGTGAAATTCATAGAAATAGATTCACTTCTTTTCCTTCAAAGAATCTTAATTTGGAACTAAAAAATGATTTCTTTTCTAAAAATGACTTAAATTTTAATGATTTAGAGTTAATAGAAAATAGAAACATTGGAGCGTACTTAGATCTCATACAAATCTATAATGAATTGCAAATTAATGATGTGTATACTTTAGATGCTATTCAGCTTTCCATGAAATCATTATTTACTAAAAATAAAACAACTTCCAAAAAGCCAATTTGGATGACACAGTTAAAAGAAATAATTGAAGATCGTTGGAACGAGTTTATTTCCTTAGACGAATTAGCATTGACATTAAACGTACATCCTGTAACCATTTCTAAATATTTTAAAAAATACTATAATGGTACATTGGGAGATTATATGAGAAAGGTGAAAGTGGAAAGAGCATTGCATTTCTTATTTCATACAGACATGCCAATTACCGAGATCGCTTTTACTTGTGGTTTTTCAGATCATAGCCATATGATAAGAATATTTAAAATGTATATAGGGTATAATCCTAAGAATATTCGAAAGTTTTAATATTCGAATAAGTGGCTAATTTCATTCTATTTTAAAAAAAGTAACGCACTTATCTTGCGATTGAATTTATCATCAATCATTAGAAACCAGTTTAAGTATGCGTAACATTATTTTCAATTCAAGAGATAGAATTCGTCCTATATGGCGTTTGTTACTTTTTCTTGTCATTACATTTTTAATAAATATTCCATTACAAATATTATTACAAGAAGTGTTAAACCAGAGCCTTTTAAGAGGAATTATCTCAGCTTCTATATATCTCATATCAGTAGTATTGAGTCTATTTGTGCAAATAAATTTTTTAGATAAATCGTCTTTTAAAAAGTATGGACTAAAAATTAATAAAGTTTGGATCAAAGAGTTCTTTGTGGGAACAATAATCTCGCTTGTTCAACTATCGATATTTTTTTTGCTAATGTATCTCACTGGGAATCTAAAAATTGTAGATTTCTTTACTGTAGATTCAGTTAATTACACTTTTGATTATTCTTTTTGGGAAGGTTTCTTTTCGGAGATGTTTGGTTTGATTGTAGGAAGTAGTGTTGAAGAAATATTTTTTAGAGCTTTCCTTTTTTATATAGCTTTTGAAGCTTTAAGTATCATTAAAAAAGATCCTACGAAAAGAGCATTTTTAATACTCATTATTATAGCTCCTTTATTTGGAATTGCTCATATAAGTAATGAAGGTGCTACTATAATGTCAACTGTAAATTTAGGACTCGATGCAATGATGATGTGTCTGCCTTTTTTAATAACTGGACGCTTAGGAATGTCAATAGGAATGCATTTTTCATGGAATCTTGTTCAAGGTGCTGTTTTTGGATTTCCTATTAGCGGTAATATTGCAAAAGCATCTATCATTAGTGTAGAAATGCCAAACAATTTATTAACTGGTGGAATCTTTGGACCTGAAGGAAGTATTGTGTTTATACTACTTGATATAATTGCTATTGTGTTGATATTATACTGGAAGAAATATAAAAAATACAATAGCTATGTTCATCCTTATATTATAGAGAACAATATAAAATCTTAGAATTCAGAATAGCTTTAACAATGTTTGAAGCTACTCTGAATTACTAAAACCTTAAACTAGTTCTCTTCTTATTAATAAAAAAGAACGTTAGTAAGGTTACTTAATTTTCTCGTTGCGTTTCTAATACTATATCTTGAATAAATAACGGTAAGTCTTTAATCTCGTATGTTTTTGGGAAGAAATTATCATTCAAAATACTGGCAGGTGTATAATGTACATCATTAATATTACACCATTCTGTATGCGCTTCCAAGACTTCTAAAACCATTGTGTTCTCGGAAGTTCCAAATTTCTTGTGCCATGCATCAATATCTCTATCTGCAAACCATTCTTGCAATGCTGCATAAGATTTTTTAGGATCTTGTAAATATAAATCCACTAATCGAGAAGCAATTTTGGTACTTTTATTTTCAGCATCTTTAGGGACATTAAAAATAAATTCTAACTGAATATCTTCTCCGTATGTGCTGATAAGTTTGTCATACGCTTCAAAAGCAGCTGTACAATAACCACACAACGGATTGGTAACTCCTTGTAACTTTATCGCTCCATTAGGATTTCCAAAGACGACACGTAATTGCTCAGGAATTACTTTCGTATTTAATACACTTTGTTCCTGTAGCATTGTTTTAAATAACTCAGGGTTTCGTTTGAATTTAAGGAAATCTGTTTCAGTAGTAGCTAATTTTTCGTGACTTTCCCAGTACGATTTACAATAATTCCATCCAATATATAAAAGAGCAAAAATGCCAATCAATTTTACAATATATGAAGTGTCTACTAACCATTTAAAATTAAAAGTAGCTAGTAATAAAGCAGTTTGTAGCACTAAAATCCCAGCAATTAATAAACACAATGCACACCATTTTTTTAAGACAAAACCTTGCCTAAATAATGCATAAATCACAATTGGAATTCCAGTAAGCGATAGTGCAAGTAAAACACTATGGTCAAAACCGATAGAAGACAGAACTAAAAATAATCCTGCAAAGAATACAAATGAAGCATCACTCAATGATATAATACCAAGAATTTTATTTCCTTTCGTATTAATCACTTCTCCACAAGTACTATTTTTAGAAATTGCACCACAAACTTTAGCAACGGCTTTACTTTTTATGCCTAAATCTTCTCGTATAATAAGAATACTAATGTATAAACCAACTAGAGTTAATGCTGTATATAACAAGTATACAAAATCAAAATTCAAGATTACATTTGCAGAAGCCACAGCAGCTACAATAAAATATGGTAATGCTGTTTGAATTGATTTTGTATTGACACTTTTTTCAAGTTCTTCTACTGCGACTATAGTTCCTGTCCAACGTTCTGTGAATACTGCTTCAGAAATTTTTTCCTTCTTTTCTTCAGCATTTACAAGATGTATCATGCCACGTTTTTTATTTACAAGTACAACTTCTTCTCCTTGTTCAGCTTTTATTAGTGCTAAAAAAGAGGTTGGCATTTGCGATAAAGCTTCTTTTGGAACCGTAGCTGCTAGATTTTCGATTTCAAAATAGTCTAAAGTATCTGTAATTGCTTTTAAACTCGGATAATCAGGATGTGATAATAATTGCAAGTTTAAAAGCTCGCGATCAATATCTAAATAACTATTATTAGTTAATAAAGAAAGGATAATGTTTTCCATCTAAAAAGTATTTCAATTTTGGTAGGGGAAATTAAAATTTAATATAGTCAAGCTAAAGATAGAAAGTATTTTTGAAGTACATAGTATGAATAGGTCTTTTTAAGAATTTGAATTGTTCAATTTATAAAACAAAGACATTTAAAGAAAGCGAACGTTTGTTCGCTTTTCTAGTTTTTCTCCAACAAGTAAGCCTGTTGAGAGTATTATTTTCGTTATTAAATACAAGGAGAATTGTACGGTAATGCGCATAATGGCGCTTCCCATTCTCCACCACATAAAGCACACGCTTGTGCAGTTCTAGGCCAAAACCCACCTGTAATTTGGCGTTGTTCTTTTTTACTTAACTTGATTCCTAAATTTGAAATGCTCTTTAACATAATTTGTAATTTTTTGGTTAAACATTGTCAAAAAGTAAAAAATCAAATAAAAAGATCAGTAAGGTTCTTCCTTACTTAACATTCCTGTAGCAATTTTTAGAAAATAATATACGATATAGAAATATATTGTGTCTTTACCATTCATTAATGCGATTGGCATCTAACTTTATGAAGATAAAAAGTAAAATAGTAAAGCCCCAAAGTCCTGAACCACCATAACTAAAGAAAGGTAGCGGAATTCCAACAGTAGGAAATAATCCTATAACCATTCCAATATTAATGGCGAAGTGAAAAAATAGAATGGCGGCAACACTGTAGCCATACACACGACTGAACTTTGATTTCTGTTGTTCTGCTCTGTGTAAAATCCGCAGCAGCAAAAACACAAAAAGAAAAATAACAATGCTTGTACCTATAAAACCCCATTCTTCTCCAACAGTAGTGAAAATGTAGTCTGTGTCTTGCTCAGGAACAAAATCACCTCTAGTGCGTGTTCCTTTTTGCCAACCTTTTCCCCAAAAGCCACCAGAACCAATAGCAATTTCAGACTGATTAGTGTTGAAGCCAAAGGTTTTTCGAATCTTCTCAAGCTTTACGGGATCTTTCTCTAAACCTAAAACTAAGGTAAAACGATCGCGATGATGTTGTTTGAATACATTGTAAAAGATATAATTTACGGCTAAAATAAAACTAATTGCAGCCACTAATGAGAGAAGCGCATTGATTCTTTTACGTTTCAATGCTTGTCGGAAGAATACAAAAATAATCAGTAAACCGACTATAAGTGTTGCTACAGAGGCAACAATATATCCAACCTTAAGCGTAATGACGAATAACAATACCAACGAAAAACCAATCCATAAATAAATTGGCGGCAAACCTTCACGATACAATACAAAAAAGAACGCCATATATACCATAGCACTACCAGCATCTGGTTGTAGCATGATAAGCATTGGTGGCGTTAAAATGATTGCAAAAGAGATTAACTGATGATTAAGATCTTTAATATTCGTCTGAATATCACTGAGGAACTTTGCCAATGCAAGTACAGTGGCAACTTTAGCAAATTCAGAAGGTTGAATGGTAAAACTTCCAATTGCATACCAAGAAGTTGCTCCGTTTATATTTTTACCCAGAACCATTAATCCTAGTAAACTCAGTAACCCAGCGATATAAATGATACTAGAGAATCGTTCGTAAAATTTCGCTTCAATAGAAAGAATAAGAATAATTAATACTAGACTAGAACCTATAAAGAATAACTGCTTTCCGTACAATTGACTCATGTCTAGAAGTCCAGTAGCACTTTCTGTCACAGAAGCAGAATAAATGTTAATCCAACCAATTCCAACTAATAAAAAGTAGAGTAGCATGGAAAGCCAATCTATTTTTTTGATAAATTTTATTTCTCTACTCATTAATTTTAAATGGTTTTCCGCTTAGTGGCTTTGCATATTCATCTTCCAAACTCTTTTCTAACACTAACTTTTCCATGTCTTTCAAAGTAATTTCACCTTTTAAGTATTTCTCGATCATTAAGCTAGAAATTTTTCCTGCCCAACGTGCTCCATAATAGCCGTTTTCAACAAAAACAGCAATCGCAATTTTTGGGTTGTCTTTTGGCGCAAAGGCTACAAAAATTGAATCATCCGTTAACTGTGTTTTTTTACCATCAATTCTCACAAAATTTTCAGCCGTTCCAGTTTTTCCACAAATTTCAACTCCAGGAACATTCAATAGTCTTGCAGTTCCACCTTTTTTCATACTGAATACATCGTGCATTCCCTGAATTACAGGTTCAAAATGTTCTTTATCGATTGTAGTATATTTGGCTTTTGTAAAATGCGGATCTTCAATAGGCTTTCCATCAATAGCTTTGATAATATGTGGTGTGTAATAATGACCTCTGTTGGCAATTGTAGCAGTCATATGTGCCAATTGAATTGGTGTCATTTCTACTTGCCCTTGTCCAATAGCATTAGAAATTGTATTTAAAACATGCCATTTATTATGTCCAAAATAAGTATCTGTATAATAATCACCAGTTGGAATTCTTCCTTTTCGTCCTGTAGAAAGATCGTTTCTAAAATAATCACCTAAACCAAAACTTTTAAGATGATTGCCCCAAGCGTTCATTCCTTCTCGTGGTGAATCATATTTATTGATAGACTGGCGATATGCATTTGCAAAATAGGCATTGCATGATTTGGCAACACCGCTAATTACATCTCGTTTTCCACTTCCGCAGTGGCAACCCATTTTTCGACCGTTTCTTCCATATATATATCCATTGCGACACGTATAGGTTGAGCTTGGCGTAATGACACCTTCTTGTAGTGCAACTAGAGCGTTTAAGGTTTTAAAAGGAGATCCAGGAGCGTATTCAGCTAATAAAGTTCTGTCGTATGTTGGTTTCCTAATAGAATCGTAATATAGAGCGTTGTAATTTTTAGAACGTTCACGACCGACTAATAAACTTGGATTGTAACTTGGAGCTGAAACTAAGGCTAGAATTTCACCTGTAGATGGTTCAATAGCAACGATTCCGCCACGTTTATTAATCATGAGTTTTTCACCGTATTCCTGTAATTTATTATCAATAGTAATTTGAATATCTTTTCCATTAACAGGAAGCGTATCGTATTTTCCATTTTCGAAAGAACCTAACTCTTTGTTATGAATGTCTTTTTGAATACGTTTTACGCCTTTAATACCGCGTAATTCGTTTTCATATGATTTTTCAATTCCTGTACTGCCAATCAATTCTCCTGATGAATAGTATGGATTCTTTTTTAAATCTCTATTGTTTACTTCGCTTATAAATCCTAAGACATTAGCTCCAACAGTTGTTTGATAATTACGGATAGATCGTTTTTGAATATAAAACCCTTTGTAGCGATGCATTTTTTCTTGAAGATACGCGTAATCTTGCTTAGCTAGTTGTGCTACAAATACGGAAGGAATTCTACGTGAATATCTTTTTGCCTTTTTAAAACGTTTTAAAAAATCTTCTTTAGTGATGCGTAAAAAATTACAAAACTCTAATGTGTCTAAGGCTTTTACTTCGCGAGGAATAACCATTACATCATACGAAGGTTGATTGGCTACGAGCAATGTTCCGTTTCGATCGTATATAAAACCACGTTCAGGATAATCGTAAATGGTTTTTATAGCACTATCATTCGTAAAATCTGTGGCAACTACATTTTCTTTAAACAGTTGAAGGTATGAGAGTCTTCCTGTGTAAATGACTCCTACAGAGATAATGACAAGGTATAACAAAAGTTTCCTCATGAATTTTTACGACTAAATAAAGTTATTGATAATGTGACGATTAGAATAGTAAAGATACTAAAGAATAACGTATTTCTTAGAATAATAAGTATGTCAGAAATGTTAAAAATTTCTAATAAAAAGAAAAAGAAGTGATGAATGATGGTTAAGATAGAAATATACATCATTCGTTGTCCGAAAGCCGTATTTTCAAGCTTTACCGATTGATGTTCGTAACTAATACCAAACGCAAAGCGCAATACAAATGGACGTATGTATGCAATGATCAAACAAGCAGCTGCATGAGCACCGCCAGAATCTGAAAACATATCAACCGTAAGACCTAATAAAAAAGCAATGACAAGAAATGCACTTCTATTGGCATTAAAAGGAAATAGAAAAATAAAATAGATGTATACCAACGGATTGATGTATCCCAAGAAGTCGATATGATTACATATCAATACTTGCGCCAATACCGCGATGACAAATCGTACACTATTCCAAAAAATAACTGGACCCATTTAATTTTTAGGAGCTAATAAATTATCAATTTCTTCTCGGTGCAAATTTTCAATAATATACACATGTTCTAAACTCGTCATGTCATTAAATAATTGCACATTTATATCATATAAATTCTTGGTAGTATTTAGTTTAAAGTCTTTTATGGTTCCAATAGGAATTCCTTTAGGAAACAATGTAGAATTTCCGCCAGTAATAATAGTATCGCTTTCTTTGATAATAGCTAGTTTTTCTACATCAATCAATTGTATAATATTTGGGTTTTTTCCGTCCCAAGACAGTGAACCGTAATGATTGTCATTATTTTTTAATTGTGCATTAATACTATAAACCGAATTTAAAATACTAATTACAGTAGCGTGACTTCCACCAACTTGATCGACAACACCAATAATTCCATTGGAAGTAATAACGCCCATATCTGTTTTAATGCTATCTGAAGCTCCTTTGTTTATCAACAAAATATTGTTGCGATCTGAGTAATCATTTTTTATGATTTTGGCACTTCGCAGTAAATAGTGAGTAGGATAGGAGCTACTGTCAATATACTGAACCGTACTTAAACTGTCTTTTTTGTTGAATAAAATACTTTTCAGTCGAAGGTTTTCTTCAATCAATCGTTCGTTTTCAGCTTCTAATGAAAAATAAGAGGAAACTCCATTTGCTTTTTCATAAATACCACCTGAAAGCCAATTGGCAGAATTGATAAATTTACTTTTGTGATACGAATGTGATTGAATGGTAAAAACTAAAGAAATAAGCAGCAACACTAAAAACAGAATAAAGTTTTTATTCTTGATTAGAAAATTAATGATATGTTGCATGACTTACTTAGTTCTTCTTCCCAATTAATACACTTTTGAATTTACTTAAGTTTTTCAGGGTAATTCCTGTTCCACGTACTACAGCTCTTAATGGATCTTCAGCAATGTATACTGGTAAATCTGTTTTTTGAGAAAGACGTTTGTCTAAACCACGTAACATAGATCCTCCACCAGCAAGATAAATTCCTGTATTGTAAATATCTGCAGCTAATTCTGGAGGTGTTTGCGATAATGTTTCCATTACTGCATCTTCTATACGTAAAATAGATTTGTCTAAAGCTTTGGCAACTTCTCGATATGAGATTTGTACTTGCTTAGGTTTTCCAGTCAATAAGTCACGTCCTTGAACCGACATTTCTTCTGGCGGAACTTCTAAGTCTTCTGTGGCAGCTCCAATTTGAATTTTAATCTTTTCAGCAGTACGCTCACCAACATATAAGTTGTGTTGCGTACGCATGTAATAAACGATATCGTTGGTAAATACATCGCCGGCAACTTTTACAGACTTGTCACAAACAATTCCCCCTAAAGCAATGACAGCAATTTCAGTAGTTCCTCCACCAATATCAACAATCATGTTTCCTTTTGGTTGCATGATATCGACACCGATACCAATGGCAGCAGCCATTGGCTCGTGTATCAAATAAACTTCTTTTCCATTAACGCGCTCTGCCGATTCTTTTACCGCTCGCATTTCTACTTCTGTAATTCCAGATGGAATACAAATAACCATACGAAGTGAAGGTGGAAATAATTTCTTTTTGAGCGCTGGAATATTTTTTATAAACAGACTGATCATTTTTTCAGAAGCATCAAAATCTGCAATGACACCATCTTTTAATGGACGAATCGTTTTGATGTTCTCATGGGTTTTTCCTTGCATTCGGGCAGCTTCCTGTCCAACAGCAATAATTTTGTTAGACATCCTGTCCCTGGCGACAATAGATGGACTGTCAACAACCACTTTATCATTATGAATGATTAAAGTGTTTGCAGTTCCTAAATCTATTGCTATTTCCTCTGTTAAGAAATCAAAAAATCCCATGTGTTATGTCTGCTATTTGTGTACCTTTTGTAAGTCGCTATTAATGAATTACAAAGGTATAAAATTTTTAATGTTTAAAGTGTCTTGCGCCAGTAAATACCATTGCAATTTCATTTGCATTGCAATAATCGATACTTAATTGGTCTTTAATAGATCCTCCAGGTTGAATTACCGCTTTAATTCCTGCTTTATCTGCAATTTCTACACAGTCTGGAAACGGGAAAAATGCATCACTCGCCATTACGGCTCCGTTTAAATCAAAATTGAAACTATTGGCTTTTACTATAGATTGATTTAATGCATCAACTCTACTTGTTTGTCCAGTTCCGCTAGCACATAATTGTTTGTTTTTTACTAAAACAATGGTGTTTGATTTTGTGTGCTTGCATAATTTGGAAGCGAATAGTAAATCTTCTAACTGAGCATCTGTTGGTTTATTGTTTGTTGAATATGTTAAATCTTCAACTACATCAGTTTTTCCATCTTTATCCTGAACTAATACACCATTTAAACACGTGCGAACTTGTGTTTCAGGCAATGTTACTTCATTTTGAATTAAGATGATTCTGTTTTTCTTTCCTTTTAATACTTTTAAAGCATCTTCATCATAGGATGGGGCAATTACTACTTCACAGAATAATTTGTGAATTTCGTCTGCAGTTGCTTTGTCAATATTGGTATTTGCAATTAATATTCCGCCAAAAGCAGAAACAGGATCTCCTGCTAACGCATCTACATACGCTTCATGTATGGTAGCGCGTGTTGCAAAACCACAAGCGTTGTTATGTTTTAAAATTGCAAATGTAGGATCGTCGTTTGTAAACTCGTTCATTAAGTTTACTGCTGCATCCACGTCTAGCAAGTTGTTATAACTTAATTCTTTTCCGTGAAGCTTTTCAAACATTTCGTCAAAGTTTCCGAAGAAGAATCCTTTTTGATGTGGATTTTCTCCATAACGCAATACTTTTCCTTTCGTTTCACTTACTTTCAATGCCGCAATTGAATTGTCTTGATTGAAATAGTTGAAAATAGCTGTGTCGTAATGCGAAGATACATTGAAAGCTTTGGCAGCAAATGCTTTTCTATCTTCTACAGAGAATGTTCCTTCTTGCGTTTCAAGTAAGTTTAAAAAGTTTCCATAATCGTCTACAGAAGAAACACAAAGTACATCCGCAAAGTTTTTTGCAGCTGCTCTAATTAATGAAATTCCTCCGATATCAATTTTTTCAATAATATCTTGTTCGCTTGCGCCTGAAGCAACCGTTTTTTCGAACGGATATAAATCTACAATGACGATGTCAATTTGCGGAATTTCATATTGTGCCAATTCGGCAACATCACTTTCATTGTTTTGACGATTTAAGATGCCTCCAAATACTTTTGGATGTAATGTTTTTACACGTCCACCTAAAATAGAAGGATATGAAGTTACATCTTCTACAGGAACTACAGGAATACCTTGATCTTTGATAAATTTTTCTGTTCCTCCAGTAGAGTAAATTGTAATACCTAATGCATGCAGTTTTTCTACGATTGGAGCCAATCCGTCTTTGCTAAAAACCGAAATTAAAGCTGATTTTGCTTGTTTCTGGGAATTCATTCGAGTTGTGTTGTTTAAATGTGTTGTTGTGAAGCTGCAAAAGTAATAATTAACACATAAAAAACACGTTCTTCTAACGATAAATAATTGAGAATTTTAGCTTGAATTAAGATTACTTCATACAAATATCAAAAATTCGTATATGAAGCTTCGTTTATAAACATTGTCAGATTCTTAATTGTCAACTTTAACTTTATGTTTTATCACTTGAATCATTGTTTTCTTCTAATTTTATACTACTTCCTGCGATCACTTTGAGTTTATTATCAACTAATTTCCATATACGGATGATTTTATATTTTCCATCAAGAGGATAATCAAAGAATTTCCCTTTCATTTCAATAATAACTGAAACAATCGCATTGTCTTGAATCACATTTATTTTTTGATCAGAAGATGTAATTTCATCAATTGTCATATTTCCCAAACGATATGTTTCCAAATCCATAGCTTTTGTAATGGTTTCACCATTAGGTATCGTAAAAAGTAGTTCTTCATGGAGTAATTCGTCTAGCTTGTTAACATCACAATCTTTCATTGCGTTTAAAAGTGTTTTTTCGACTTCTATGATTGTATTTTTTTCCATGTTTGAATCCACTCTTTTTGGTTATGTATTTTTATGACTTGTTATTTTAGTTCGTAATATTCTTAAAACTAAAAAAGTTTTGCTTTTTAGTTAATTCAGGATTATTAATGAGTCCTGATTCAGCATGAGCAGGATTGTTGCTACCTTCTACAAGCTTGAAAAAATAGGCTTCTGTAATAGGTAAATTATTAATAACTTGAACATACAATTCCAATCGTTCTGCTTGATATGCTTCTGAGGTTGGTTCAATATTTACGTTCGGTCCGCCAAATTCTGTAACAATAATAGGTTTGTTCACCATGCTTTGAAAATTCTCAACGTATACAGTCCAGTTTTCAGCATCATCGTACAAATGGATGTCTACTTCATCGTATAAAGCATTTTCTAACACGTACTCAATACGGTTTTTTACAGCGATAAATTCAGCATTATTGCAATTTTGATCTAAAAAAGCACGATTGTACAGAATGCCTTCATCATCAAAAAACTCATCAATTAATTCATTGCATCCTGCTAAAAATCGCAATGATATTGTAGTAAATCCGCCAAGAACAAATTTGGTTGTTGGAGAGTATTGTTGAATGGCATTGTAAACAATATTGCTAGCCGTTACAAATTCTTGTGCTGAGCCAGCATACCAAAAATTGGTTTGCCATTCGTTTCCAAATTGTATTTTAGAAATTCTATTGGCGTATCGTTGAACTAATTGTTCTATATAATTTTTAAACTTTTGATTGTCGTTAAATACACAGGAGTTTTCATTCTGTACAGCACTGCATGCCCAATCTGGACCGTTAGATTGAATAGTTAGTAACACATTTATATTATTATTTTCTGCCCATTCAATTCGGTTGTCAAGTGGTGCCCAATTGTAGTTGTCTTCCGTAACTTCTCTGAAGCGCCATTCTTCACCAATACGAATGTTGTGTACATTTAATTCGTCTAAAAGAGGTGCGGTAAATGTACGCTGTTCTTCATTTGCAACAGGCGGAAAAGAGATGCCTAATTCAAAATTTATAGCATTATCCAACACAGGGTTGGTGTCTTTTGAACAGTTTGTTAAACTAAAAAGTAATATAACGAACACCCATTTTTTCATGCTTCTAATGTATGGATTACGTACTTTGTATACAAACGAAATTCTTTTTATTCGTTATGTTTTTAAGTAAGAAATAGCATCAAGATTTATGTTTGGTTTTCAATGAAAACATTGTTGGAGAATATATTTATCGTACTCTTATATTTTAAAACTTCCTAAGAAAGTATCTCCGCAACTTTTGCATTGATAAACTCCAAGAACTCTTCGTCTTCTTTTGTGAAAGGATCTGGTGTGTGTGAATCAATATCAATTTGGCCAATGTTTTCTCCGTTGACAAACAAAGGAATTACAATTTCTGCTTTTACATGAATACTACATGCAATGTAATTATCTTGTGCTTTTACATCAGGAACTAAGAAGTTTTCATTAGAAACTGCTACTTGTCCGCAAATTCCTTTTCCGAAAGGAATAATGGTATGATCTGTTGGCTCGCCAGCAAATGCTCTCAGTTTTAGCTCTGGTTTGTCGCCATTTTTAAAATAAAATCCAACCCAATCATAGTGTGCAATATTTTCTTGTAATAATTCGCAGATTTTTGTCATGCGATCATTCACAGAGAGTTCAGTGTTTGCTATAATCTTTTCAATTTCGGGTTTATATGTTGTAAATGTCATTCTCTTTTTATCTTTTAATTCCGCAAAAATAGTCGAAAAAAATCTAAAAATCTTTCATGAACGCACTAATAAAGTCCATGGAAAAACGAATCCGACAAAAATTGCAGAAAATGTGATATTTTCAATGGTTTTGGAGTATGTTTGTAACTCTTTGAACTATAATTACGATTGTGTTAGAAAGCATCCAAAAATACAAATCAGCTTTAGGATTTATTGTAAAATTCTTTGTCACATACGCAATACTTACGTATGTATATAGTTTGTATTTGAGTAATTTTGATGGCGAACCTGACGGAATAACGCGTATTGTGGCACATCAAACAGAAAGTATTATTAATACTTTTGGGTATACAGCAAATGTAGTTGTACATGAATCGGAGCCTACAATGAAATTATTGGTTCACGGCAATTATGTAGGTCGTATTGTAGAAGGTTGCAATTCTATTAGCGTATTAATTTTATTTATCACTTTTGTCATTGCCTTTACTGGGAATTTAAAAAATACAGTACTATTTATTCTTATTGGAAGCGCATTGGTATACTTGGCAAATTTAGTACGCATTGTTATTCTTGGTATCGGATTGTATCGTTTTCCAGAACAAGAATATTTACTACATCAAATTGTATTCCCGACCATTATTTATGGAATGGTATTTTTGCTGTGGATGTTTTGGGTTCAGAAATTTTCTAAAAAGTAAATGAAAAAAGTTTGGAAATATATAGTTATTGGATTTCTTTTCGGGTTGCTCGTGTTAATAAGAGCATTTGAAAACCAGTTATTCTATGATCCGTTTTTGACATTCTTTAAAAATGATTATTTACAAGCAAATATTCCAGCATACGATGGATGGTTGTTATTTTTGAATCATGTTTTTAGATACGGATTGAATATGCTTGTTTCCTTAGCAATTATTTATATTGCTTTTGAGAATAAACATGTACTAAAGTTCTCTTTTGGTTTATATGTAGTCGCCTTTGTGATTTTAGCAGCGTTGTATTTTTATTTCATTCAACACAATTTAGCTGAAGATTATTTGCTAACGTTTTATGTACGTCGCTTCTTCATTCAACCACTTTTTGTACTGATTTTATTGCCCGCATTCTATTATCAGCGGAAAATAAAACATGAAGAGTTTTAGATTTTAGACGTGTTTGAAACTTCATTGAATACATTTTTTAAATTATCAAACAGTCCTATTCCTCTTCTTGAATTGTAACGGTTCTTTTTTCAGAAATTAAACTTCCATCTTTAGAAATTCCTTCAATAAACATGGTAAGTGCTTTTATGTCTTTGTGTTTTACAGAAAAGTTAAAAGGTCCTCTTTTTGGAACAATGTTATTTGGTCTCCAATCTATAACACCATACCTTACATATGTGTCACTAGTAACTGAACGGTATTTGGGTTCGTAATATTCTTTTGCGACACTAAAACCTATAGGTGGAGTTTCATCGGTATAGTTATCTTTTCTTGTTTTGTTGATTTTTGTCAATGGCGTTTTTCGAGTGTATACTTTAATAACGCCTCCACTAGCACCAATTCCATAACCTAATCCGTCTTTACTAATAATCACTCTTTCCACATTCGCAGACGAAAGATCTCGCAGAAAATCAAAACTTCTCATTCGCACATCATCTACAAATAAAATAGGAGATAGGCGAATAGGAGTTCCATTGCTGCTTCTTTGTAATGTTAGTGTTTTTCTGCTGTAAATAGATACGGCCGTAGCTTTTAAAGGATGTTCTACAACATCAAAACCGCTATTTTGTATGAGTTCCGTTATTTTTGGATACCGTAAATATTCGTCTACGCCAATTTTGGTTTCTCTACCGTTAACCATCATCGGATCTCTTGTTTCCTTTTTTTCGTTATTGTTATTGCCACTTAAAAGTACTGCATCCAACGCTTCTGCATCACTTGGGAAGAAACCGCTTGGAAGTCTGAAAATGTTGTTTTTGTTTAAAAATGAACGATCAATGTGTATGTTTTCTGAAATTTCATCCTCTTCATCACTTACATTATAGCGTAAATACAATTTAGGCTTTAAAAATTCTTTTTTATGATTGATATAAGAGAAACGCAATTTTTCATCAGCTTCTGGAAATAAATCATATACTACAAAATTTCGATCTTTATCAATCGGAATGTATTGTGCAGGCAAATCTCTGGTGTCATATAAAAACATTCCTTTAATACGATTTGTTGGAAAATTGACAGTTCCTCTAATTGTGATTCCTTTTTCAGTAATTGGTTTTTTGGGTTGATCTTGAAAAATGGCTGTCCAATCATATTTGCTCCAACCTTGCGTAATTAATAATGCATCAAGTGCTTTTCTTTTGGTTTTTGTATTGTTTGGGAAATAATATTTCGGATTCTCAATTTCACCGCGTACATATGGTTTTAAGTAGAAGCTAGAAAATATATTGTGCGCCGGATTGTAGGCTTCTGTAGTTGCTGGTAAAATAGAAATACTTACATTGGCTTCTCTGATTCTGGGTTTATTTTTAACTAGATATAAAGAAAATTGTGAAACATCTTTTTCTGTGTTTGTCTTTTTGAGCATGACAGAAAGATCTTTGATAACCTTTCTGTTGAAAAATAAACGTTCTAAAATTGGTGTTTTGCCGTCAAATAGTGTGATAGTATTTACACCATTAAATAATCTGCTGCGCGCAATTGATAAGTTTACTTTTTCTGTGTTTTTAAAAGAAAACGGCATTGAGCGTGACAAACCATCTTTATGAATCAGAATGGTGTATTTTTTAGAAATAATACTCCGTAATGTTTCTGAATTTGTGTTGAAAGCTATTTTTATACTGTCTTTCTGAATATTATCTACCTGAACTACAATTCCAGTGTTTTCCACCTTTGGTAGTGTTTTTTGACTGGTAGTTTCCTCTTTAAAAGTGATTTTTGCGTTGAAATTAGCATTCGCTTTGGGCAAAAGTTTAAAAGTTCCAAAACCATAATTGTTACTTTCAAATGTGGTTACTTCTTCATTATTTTCGTTATAAATAATTCCAGTTGCATACACGCCTTTTCCGTCTTTACTGATGGCTTTAAAAGCAATGGTATTTTCAACATCTTTTACTAAATGTCCACCTTCGGGTAAAAACTGAATATCGTATGTCGTAGTTGATGAATCGTCAGTTTTTTCAGTGGTATAGTTGCTTCCGTAAATTGTAATTTCTTCTATAAAAACTTCTGTAGATTGTTGGTCAATCATCTGCTGTGTTGCCGCTTTTATATAATACTTTCCTGAATTTATTTTGTTGTCAAGTTCAAGATTTCCATTCGTCAATCCGTTGCGAATGCGGAATAGTTTTTTAGAAACCTGCTTGCCGTCATGATTGTATAAGCCTATATATAAATTAGTAGAAGCACGTGAAATTTCTTCGTTTCGTTTATTTAGAATGTAACTTTTAAACCATATTTCTTCACCTGCCAAGTATGTGGTTTTGTTAAGGTGAATAAATATAGTTTCATCATCAGAAACTTTGAAATATTCTTGATAGCGTTCACCAATAGAAACGTCTGTTTGTGAAAACATATTCCATGACATCACTAACAATAAACACATTGCGTAGTGACTTTTTTTTAGGTGAAAATGTAAACGTTTGTTATTCATCATCATCTTGTATTGTAATGGTTCTTTTTTCCGAAATCAGGCTTCCATCTTTAGAAACACCTTCAATATACATCGTAATTGCTTTAGCATTTCTATGTTGTACGATAAAGTTAAAAGGTCCTCTTCTTGGAATTGTATTGTTTGGTCTCCAACCAATTGTTCCATAATTAAGATACGTTTTATCTGTGAAAGAACGGTATTTTGGTTCGTAATATTCTTTTGCGACACTAAAACCAATTGGTGGTGTTTGATTTACATAAGAATCTCTACGTGTTCTCGCGCTTGGTGTTAATGGAGTTTGTCTTGTATAAATTTTGATCACGCCGCCAGTTCCTCGCATTCCGTATCCTATTCCAGTTTTGTCAATAATAATTCGTTCTACATTAGCCATTGAAAAGTTAGCTAAAATATGGAAATCAGTTAAAGGCGTATCGTCAAGAAAAACCAATGGTTCTACGCCAGTTCCGCCACCAGCCGCTGCAGACGGTTTCGATGAAGGAGCGTTTGCATTTGTGCCAGTGTTTGATCCAGATGCTCCATTAGGAGAAGTTGGTCCAGGTAATCTAGGGCGTTCTGGTTTTGGTTTTTTAGGCGCCAAATTTCCAAGAGTTAAAGGTCTTCTAGACAAAATAATCATTTTTCCTAGTCCTAAATCTTCAATGACATCAAAGCCATTATTTTGAAGAAAAGTTCCAATTCTTGTATATCTCGCATATTCTTCCATTCCAATTTTTGTTTCTCTACCATTGAACATCATTGGATCTCGCTTCTGTCTTTTTTTGTTATTCGTAGCTTTTAGGTGAACTGCGTATAAATCTTCAGCATCTTTAGGGAAAAAATTATCAGGAAGCATGAAAATATTGTTTTTGTTTAAAAAAGAACGATCAATATTCATGTTTTCTGAAATTTCATCCTTTTTGTCGCTCACATTATAGCGCAAATAGAGTTTTGGTTTTAAGAATTCTTTTTTGTGATTGATATATGAGAAACGGAGTTTTTCATCAGCTTCAGGGTATAAACCATAAATTACAAACTTTCGTTCCCTATCAATAGGAATGTATTGTGCGGGCAAATCTTTTGTGTCGTGTAAAAACATTCCTTTTACACGTTTTGTTGGAAAGTTTACAGTTCCTCTAATCACTATTCCTTTTGCAGCAATTGGTTCTTTGGGTTTGTCTTGAAAAATGGCTGTCCAATCATATTTACTCCAACCTTGCGTAATTAGTAGTGCATCGAGTGCCTTTCTTTTGGTTTTTGTATTGTTTGGGAAGTAATATTTTGGGTTCTCAATTTCGCCTCGAACATACGGTTTTAAGTAGAAGCTTGAAAAAATATTATGCGCAGGATTGTAAGCTTCTGTCGTTTCTGGTAAGATAGAAATACTGACATTGGCTTCTTGAATTCTAGGCTTGTTTTTCACTAAATACATGGAAAACTTAGAAAAATCTTTTTCTGTTTTTATCTTTTTAACCATGACAGAGAGATTCTTTACTATTTTTCTGTTGAAGAATAAACGTTCTAAAATGGGCGTTTTGCCATCAAATAATGTGATTGTATTTACACCATTAAATAATCTGTTGCGAGCAATTAATAAGTCTACTTTTTCTGTGTTTTTAAATGAAAAAGGCATAGAACGCGACAATCCGTCTTTATGAATGAGTATGGTGTATTTTTTAGAAACTATGCTGCGCAATGTTTCTGGATTTGTGTTGAAAGCTATTTTTACACTGTCTTTTTGAATGTTGTCTACTTGTACAACAATTCCAGTATTTTCTACTTTGGGAAGTAGCTTTGCATGAGTAATATCTTCTTTAAATGTGGTCTTTGCTTTGAATATGTTATTTGTTTTTGGTGAAAGTGTAAAGGTTCCAAAACCATAATTATTACTTTCAAACGTTGTAATTTCGTTGTTGTTTTCGTCATAGATAATTCCATTTACATACACGCCTTTACCTTCGCTATTCATGGCTTTGAAAGCAATGGTATTTTCAACATCTTTTACAATATGTCCGCCTTCAGGCAAAAACTGAATGTCGTATTTTATATCTGCGGCATCTTGTATTTTTTGTGGCGGAATGTTTTCTCCGTAAATCGTGATTTCTTCAATAAAAACTTCTGTAGATTTTTCGTCAACCATGTATTGTGTTGCCGCTTTTATATAATATGTTCCTGAGTTGAGGTCTTTGTCGAGTGCAAGATTTCCATTGGTTAATCCTCTGCGAATGCGAAATAATTTTTTTGAAAGTTGTTTGCCATCTTCATCATACAAACCTATGTACAAGTTTGTAGATACTTCTGAAATTTCTTCGTTTCGCTTGTTAAAAATATAGCTTTTAAACCATATTTCTTCGCCAGCTAAATAGCTGGTTTTGTTGAGGTGGACAAATATGGCTTCGTCTTCAGAAGCTTTAAAATGTTCTTGGTAGCGTTCACTGATATTGATCGTTTGCGAAAATGCAGTGATGGAAAATAGCAATAGAATGTAGCAATACAGATAATCTTTTTTCATAGGTATTATTGGTTAATCGGTTTAATTTTTTTCTAAAAAAATGTAATGGAACCAAGAATGTTTCTTGGTGTTTTTTAAAGTGAATTGTAAGGGATACATTCACTTTGAATGACGGTTTTCTTTGCAGAAATTAGACTTCCGTCTTTTAGAAATAAAATTCAAAGAATGGGGATTCTTTGCCAATACAACCTATGACTTGATGCGTTACAAAAGCTATAGTTTGTAATTTTTAATTTGAATTAAAGGTAATTATTTTTTTTTAATCTTGAGCAAAAAAGAGAAATGAGCTAGTTATGTTTTTTTGTAACTAGCTCATTTTGATCTGATTTGAAATATCGTTTTTTATGTTTACCGAACTTGAATTGTTCTTTTTTCAGAGATAAATTCACCATTTTCTGAAATACCTTCTATAAAAAGTGTAATAGTTTTGGTGCGTGTATCATAGATTTTGAAATTTGTAGCTTCTGATTTGGTAAGCTTCAATTCTGGAATCCAAGAAATAGCTCCGTATTTTTCGAAAGTATTGTTTAAATAAGAAGCGTATTTAGGCGTATAATATTCTTTTGTAGGTGTAAAAGCAAATGGCGCTTTTCCTCCTGAATACATAATGTCGCGTTCTCCTTGTTTTAATAATGGCGTTCTTCGTGTATAAATTTTAATAACACCACCAAAACCGGCATTTAATCCTTCACCTAAACCAGTTTTGTCAATGATTATTTTTTCAACGTTTGCAGTAGATAGATTGTATAAAATATTAAAACTGCTCAATCGTGCGCCATCAAAATAGACAACTGGAGAAGCTTTTGGTGAGCGTCTTGTAAAAATAGCAACTCTTCCTAATGTTTCAGAAACTTCATAGCCGTTGTTTTGGATAAAGTCTGTAATGTTTAAATAACGTGCATATTCTACTTCTGTAATTTGTGTTACTTTTCCATTGATTAAAATAGGATCTTTTTCTTTTTTCTCTTTTTCCGCATTGATAACAACGGCATCTAACTGTTCTGAATCGTCATAGAAGAAATTTTCAGGCAATTGAAAATTAGCTGAGTTTGATTGAATGGTTGCGTTTTCTAAAAGAGTAGTTTCTGAAATTTTATCTTTTCCATTCGCTACACTAAAACGTAAGTATAAACTCGGTTTTCTAAATAATCCTTTTTTGGTCATATATGAGAAACGAATTTCTTCTCCTTCTTCCAAAAAGAAGTTCGCAATTTTGAATTTTTTGTTTTTGTCTAATTCGATGAATTGTGCTGAATGATTTTTGGTAGCGTATAAAAACAAACGATCAATGTCAGATTTTGGTCGGTTTACGGTTCCTTCAATCAAAATTCCGGTTTCAAAACGATTAAAGCCGTTTGGTTTTTCTTCAAAGATGTTTTTCCAATTATAACGACTCCAGCCTTGTGTGAGTAATAAGATGTCTAGCTCATATTTTTTCTTCCTATTCATGTTTTGGAAGTAATATTGCGGATTCTCTACAGCACTTTTTATATGTGGTTTTAGGTAGAAATTGGATACAATATTATGATCTGGATTGTAACTTTTAGTCAATTCTGGTAATACCGAAATACTCAAGTTTGCATTGCTTTGTAATTGTGTTTCGTTGATGGATAATAGAATGGAATCATTGACTGTGTTGAGCTTTGAAACATTTAGGTTTGTTTTTTTGACAAAGAAATCATTAAAAAATAAACGTTCTAAAATTGGAGTATTTGCATCGTCAAAAACAGTAATAGTGTTGATTCCTTTGAAGAGTTCTTTTTTAGGAATACTGATGGCTTTTTCTGTTGTATTTTGAAACGAAAGAGCAATGGTTTTTAATTTTCCGTTTTGATGTACAAGTACTTTGTATTGTTTTGTTGGGTTTGCAGCTAATGTTGCTGCATTTGTGTTGAAATTGATAATAATTTTGTCTGGAAATGGATTGTTTACAATCATAGAAATACCTTTTTCTTTGGCTTTTGGTAAAGCTTGCGTGATTGTTTTTCCACTTTCTAGCGTAATTTCAGCAGTATACTTCTGATTAGTTTCAGGAATAAAGATAAATTTCCCTAAACCTATCGTATTTCCTTTAAACGTAGTGATTTCTTTTTTGCTTTCATCATAGATAATTCCCGAAGCAATTACACCTTTTCCTTCTTCATTGACGACTTTAAAGCCAATGTTGTTTTTAGTGTCTACGACCATGTGTCCGCCTTCTGGCAAAAACTGAAAGTCATATTGTTCTTCTTTTTCGATAGTAATTTTTTTTGCCTCTTCTGCTGTGATGACTTCTATTTTTTGGATGAAAGCATTGTTTTCTTTAAAATTCTTCATCCAATTGGTCTCTGCTTTGAGGTAGTATGTTCCTGAAGTATATGTAGAATCGATGAGAATGTTTCCTTTGGCAACACCATCTTTTGCTTGAAATAGCGTGTTTTTAACTTGCTTTCCATCAGCATCATAAATACCAACATTGATATTGGTTGTAGCCTTTGATGTGAGTTGATTCTTTTGATCTAAAGCGTAGCCTTTGAACCAAATTTCTTCACCTTGAAAATATGTTGTTTTGTTTAAATGTACATATAATGCTTCTCGCGGAAGTGTAAAATATGCAGCATATTCGTCCTCAATTGCTTTTTGTTGGCTGAATATTGGTAATGTATTTATTAAAAAGAAATAAAGTAAAAGGTATTTGTATTTCATAATAAAGCGGTTGTTATTACCTACAAAAATAGGGAAGTGTATGTGTGTATTTTCTTAAAAAAATCCCAAATATTCATAAATAATGAAAGCCGTTTCTATGTTTAGAAACGGCCTTAGGTATTGTGTTTAAAAGATTCGTTGAACTTTTGAAATGTTAACGAACTTGAATGGTCTTTTTTTCGGAGATTAAATCACCATTTTCTGAAATTCCTTCAATGAATAGTGTAATGTTTTTTGTTTTGGTATCATATACTTTGAAGTTGGAAGCTGTCGATTTGTCTAATTTTACTTCTGGAATCCAAGATATAGCACCGTATTTTTGAAACGTTTTATTTCTGTACGATGTATAGTTTGGAGCATAATATTTTTTAGTTGCCGCAAATGCGTATGGAGCTTTTGTACCTGTATATGCAGGACCAGCATCTCCTTTTTTGAAAAGAGGTGTTTTTCGTGTATAAATTTTAATAACACCACCAAAACCAGCATTTACACCTTCACCAACTCCAGTTCTGTCAATTACGACACGTTGAATATTGAAAGAAGAAAGTTTGTAAAGAATGCTGAAATCAGTAATTCGAGCATTGTCAAAATAAACTACAGGAACTGCCTTTGGTTGCCTCCTGGTAATGATAGAAACTCTTCCTAAGTTTTCTGATACTTGATAGCCATTGTAGTTAATAAAATCAGTTACATTGATAAAACGGTTGTATTCTTCGAGTGTAAAATCGGTAACTTTTGCATTTACTAAAATTGGATCTTTGTATACTTCTTTTGTGTTCTTGACAACGACAGCAGCATCTAATGTTACGGCATCTTCATAGAAGAAGCTTTTTGGAATAGAGAAATTAGCGCTTGCTGTACTTTTTGCTTCTGCATTGTTTAAAAGCATTTCGGAGATACGATCTTGAGTATTGCTTACTTTAAATCGGACATACATGCCTGGTTTTTTGAAAACTCCTTTTTTGTTCGTGTAAGAAAAACGAATCTCTTCTCCTTCTTCCAAAAAGAAATTATCAATTGTAAATTCTTGTTTTTCGTTCAAATCAACAAAACCAGCTGGATGATTTTTTGTAGCATATAAAAATACACGCTTTACTCCAGAAGCTGGTCTGTTTACTCGTCCAGAAACAGTCATTCCATTCTCAAAGCGATTGAGTCCATTTGGCTTTTCATTAAAAATGTCTTTCCAATCGTATCGGCTCCAACCTTGAGTTAGTAATAAAATATCGAGCTCATATTTTTTCTTTGAGTTCATGTTTTGAAAGTAATATGGCGCATTTTCCACAAAACCTTTTACATGTGGTTTTAAATAGAAATTAGAGAGAATATTGTGTTGCGGATTGTAGCTTTTTGTTGTTTCTGGTAAAACAGAAATACTAATGTTTGCATTTTCATTTAGATTAAATTCTTTAATAGATAAGAGAATAGAATCTTGTGCGGCATTGAGTTTAGAGATGTTTACATTGGCTTTTTTAATTCCGTGTTCGTTGAAAAATAGGCGTTCTAGAATCGGATTTTCATTGCTGTCAAATACCGTAATAGTATTGATTCCTTTGAATAGTTGATCTTTTTGAAGGCTCACAGCTTTTTCGGTTCCACTAAATTTAAAATTGGCAACTTTAAGTTTTCCATTTTGGTGAATGAATACTTTGTATTTCTTGTTTATATTTTTTCGTAATGTTTCTTCGTTTGTGCTAAAGTCGATGATGATTTTGTCTTCAGAAAAGTTCTGCAACATTAAGGTGATACCTTCTGATTCTGGTTTTGGTAATGTTTTTGTGATCACTGATCCGTCATCAAGAGTAATCTTAGCAGTGTAGTTTTTGTCTTTTTTGGGATGAAATAAAAATTTCCCCATTCCTAAAGTATTACTTTCAAATGAAGCAACTTCTTTATCATCTTGATCATACACAATTCCTGTGGCACTTACACCTTTTCCTTCTTCGTTTAAGACTTTAAAGCCCACGTTGCAAATTGCGTCACTTACAATGTGTCCGCCTTCTGGTAAAAATTGAAAATCGAAACGCGCTTCTTTGGTAACATCTTTCTTGCTCGCTTCTTCTTCAGTAATAATTTCAATTTGTTGGATAAAAGAGTTGTCTTCTTTAAAGTTTTTCATCCAATTGGTTTCTGCTTTGATATAATACGTACCTGCGGTAAAGGTAGAATCGATAGCAAAGTTTCCTTGTGCATAGCCATCTTTGGCTTTAAATAGTGCTTTTTTGACTTGCGTCCCTTCGGCGTCATAAATACCAACATTGATATTTGTGGTAGCCTTAGAAATTAACTGGTTTTTTTGATCGTACGCATATCCTTTGAACCAGATTTCTTCTCCTGCAAAGTAGCTAGTTTTGTTTACATGTAAGTACAATGATTCTCTTGGAAGTGTAAAGTACGCAGCATATTCGTTTTCAATCGTTTTTGTCTGTTGCCCGTAAACGCTCAGCGTTGTGGATATGATGGCAATCAGTAATAATACATAATTTTTTTTCATAATAATAGATTGTTAATGTTCTGCTAATGAATGCAACAAAAAGAATACCAATACATTATATTTTTAAATAAAAATTCTGAAAATGTCTTTTCAAATTCTAAAATACAATTTTGAATTGCTGAATGTGATTTTCTTTGAGATGTTTATTTTTTTAAAAAAATTGAATATTGTATAATTTCGGTCACAAAAAGAATCATTTTTAAATACTAAAAAATAACGCTTTTATATTTATAAGATCGTTTTTTAACGAACTTGAATGGTCTTTTTTTCGGAGATTAAATCGCCATTTTCTGAAATTCCTTCAATAAATAAGGTTATGTTTTCAGCTTCTGTATCATATATTTTGAAATTAGTCGCTTGAGATGTTTCTAGTTTTAATTCTGGAATCCACGAAATAACTCCATACTTTTTGAATATAGGATTGAAATATGAATTATAGTTAGGTGAATAATATTCTTTTCCAGTAGTAAAAGCTTTTGTTGTTTTTGTTGATAAATACAAAATATCATCGGCGCCTTTGAATAAAGGTGTTTCGCGTGTGTAAATTTTTATGACTCCATCAGCATTTCGCCCTTCGTTAGTGTAAACTCTGCTGTGTCTATCTATTACAATACGTTCTATATTTGTTAATGAAAAATTGTATAGCATTGTAAGATTAGGAGTGCGTAATTCTGTATCATTAAAAAATATAACAGGATTAGCTCTTTTTGGTGAAAAATGAGCAATACTTACAGCTCCTCCATTTTGTGTCGCATTAAAACCATTGAATTGAAGAAATTGAACGATATTGTAATAATTATAATAGGTTTCTTCAGTAACATCAGTTACTTCAGGGTCTGTCATAAAAAGATCGGCATACGTTGATCGTCGTTTTTTTGTTTCTAAAACTACCGTATCCAATGCTTCTGCTTTTTTAGAAAGGAAGTTTTTAGGAATAGAAAAGTCGGCAGTAGTAGTAATGTTTTTTGTTTCTTTTAAATGGACATCTAAGATTTTATCTTCTTTGTCAGTGACAACAAAACGCAAATACATACTTGGTTTTTTGAAAACACCTTTTTTGTTGATATACGAAAAACGTACTTCTTCGTCTTCTTCTAAAAACAATCCTGTTACTGTAAAGTTTTGATTTTCATCTAAGTCGATAAATTTACTGTTATTGTGTTTTGTAGTGTGCAAAAAGATACGTTTTACATTAGAAACTGGTTTATTGACGCGTCCTGAAATGGTAATTCCATTTTCAAAAGGATGTAATATGTTCGGTTTTTTGCCAAAAATGTCTTTCCAATCGTATCGACTCCAACCTTGAGTAAGTAATAAAATGTCCAATTCGTATTTTTTCTTTCTATCGATATCTCGGAAATAATACTGTGGGTTTTCTACGTATCCTTTTACATGTGGTTTTAGGTAAAAGTTTGATAAGATATTGTGTTCAGGATTGTAACTTTTTGTTTTTTCTGGTAATACAGAAATGCTGATATTGGCATTTTTTTGTAATTTTAGTTCGTTGATAGAAAGCAATAAAGAATCTTTTGTTTTTGATAATTTAGTAATATTAATATTTGCTTTTTTTACGTGATAATCGTTAAAAAATAAACGCTCTAAAATAGGATTCTTATTATTGTCAAATACTGTGATGGTATTGATCCCTTTAAACAAATCTTTCTTTGAAATGCTTATCGTTTTTTCTGTATTTTCAAATTGTAGATTGATTGTTTTTAGATTTCCATTTTGATGAATGAGAACTTTGTACTGTTTTGTAGGATTGAATGCTATTGTTTCTGTATTTGTGCTAAAATTGATGATTACATTGTCTTGAGATAGATTGTTTAAGACGATAGAAACACCTTTTAAATCGGCTTTGGGTAATTTTTCTGTAATTACGGTTCCGTTTTCAAGTTTGATTTCAGCAGTGTATTGAATGTTTTCTTTTGCTTGAAATAGAAATTTTCCCATTCCTAAGGTATTACTTTCAAAAGAAGCTACTTGGTTTTGGAATTCGTCATATACAATTCCAGACGCAGCGACTCCTTTTCCATTGTTATCTATAACTTTGAAACCAATATTGCTAAGTGTATTGGCAACCATATGTCCGCCTTCGGGTAAAAATTGGAAATCGATTTTTTGCGCTTGTGTAGTAACTGTTTTCGGATTTTTTTGATCTGTGATGATTTCAATTCTTTGAACGTAAGCGTCATTTTCCTTGAAATTTTTCATCCAATTGGTTTCAGCTTTGATGAAATACGTTCCTGTGGTAAGTGTAGAGTCTATTGCAAAATTTCCTTGCGTGATTCCGTTTTTAGCTTTGAATAATGTTTTTTTGACTTGATTACCTTCTGCATCATAAATACCAACATTAATATTTGTGGTTGCCTTTGATGTTAGTTGTTTTTTTTGGTCGTAGGCATAGCCTTTGAACCAAATTTCTTCGCCGGCTACATAGGTTGTTTTATTGAGATGTAAAAATAGCGCTTCTCTAGGTAAAGTAAAATATGCTGCATATTCGTCTTCGATGGTTTGTGGTTCTTGTGCATTCATGCCGAACACAGAAGAAAAAATAACAATCAATAAAAGGTATTTTTTTTTCATAGAACTTTGGTTTTGGTTAATGTAGTATGTGAAAAATACCTCAAAAACCGTGCTATAAAATAAAATCATAAAAAAACTCCGAAAATATAATCTTCGGAGTTTTAGTCTTTTATATGTGTATGATCTTACATCATTCCTGGCATTCCTCCGCCCATTGGTGGCATTCCACCTCCAGCAGGAGCTTCTTCTTTAATATCGATTAAAGCACATTCTGTTGTTAAAATCATTCCTGATACAGAAGCTGCATTTTCTAAAGCGATACGTGTTACTTTTTTAGGATCAATGATTCCAGCTTTTAGCATGTCTACATACTCATCTGTTTTTGCATTGTAACCAAAGTCTTTTTTACCTTCCATTACTTTAGAAACTACAACGCTTCCTTCTCCACCAGCGTTAGAAACGATCGTGCGTAATGGCTCTTCAATAGCGCGTGCAATGATTTTGATTCCTGTTACTTCGTCAAGGTTATCAGTAGTAATACTTTCTAAAACACCTTTTGCGCGAACTAAAGCAACTCCACCACCAGCAACAATTCCTTCTTCAACAGCAGCTCTTGTAGCGTGTAATGCGTCATCAACTCTGTCTTTTTTCTCTTTCATTTCTACTTCAGAAGCAGCACCAACATATAGTACAGCAACTCCACCAGCTAATTTTGCTAGACGTTCTTGAAGTTTTTCTTTATCATAATCAGAAGTAGTCGATTCAATTTGTGCTTTGATTTGTCCAACACGTGTTTGAATCATTTCTGCATCACCAGAACCATTTACGATGGTAGTATTGTCTTTGTCAATAGTAATTTTTTCAGCAGTTCCTAGCATGTCAATTGTAGCATTTTCTAAAGTGAAACCTCTCTCTTCAGAAATTACAGTTCCGCCAGTTAGGATAGCGATATCTTCTAGCATTGCTTTTCTACGATCACCAAAACCTGGTGCTTTTACAGCAGCAATTTTTAATGCACCTCTTAATTTGTTTACAACTAAAGTAGCTAATGCTTCTCCGTCAACATCTTCAGCAATGATTAATAAAGGCTTTCCAGTTTGTGCTACAGGCTCTAAAACTGGCATTAAGTCCTTCATTGAAGAAATTTTCTTATCAAATAATAAGATATAAGGACTTTCTAACTCAGCTTCCATTTTTTCAGAGTTGGTTACAAAGTATGGAGATAAATATCCTCTGTCAAACTGCATTCCTTCTACAACATCAACATATGTGTCAGTTCCTTTAGCTTCTTCTACGGTAATTACTCCTTCTTTTCCAACTTTTCCGAAAGCTTGTGCAATTAAATCACCAACTACATCGTCGTTGTTTGCTGAAATAGAAGCAATTTGTTTTATTTTTTCAGAAGAGTCACCAACTTTTTTAGCTTGCTTGTTTAGGTCTTCAACAATTGCAGTAACAGCTTTGTCAATTCCTCTTTTTAAATCCATAGGATTTGCTCCAGCAGCTACGTTCTTTAAACCTTCTTTTACAATTGCTTGTGCTAATACAGTAGCAGTTGTTGTTCCGTCTCCAGCCAAGTCATTTGTTCTAGAAGCTACTTCTTTTACCATTTGAGCTCCCATGTTTTCTAATGGATTTTCTAGCTCAATTTCTTTTGCTACAGAAACACCATCTTTTGTTACAGATGGCGCACCAAATGATTTACTAATGATTACGTTTCTTCCTTTTGGTCCTAGCGTTACTTTTACTGCATTTGCTAAAGCGTCCACACCACGTTTTAGTCCGTCGCGTGCTTCAATATCAAATTTTATATCTTTTGCCATTGTGGTATCTTTTTAAAGTTAAATTAAATGATTGCTAAAATGTCATCTTCTCTCATGATGATATAATCAGTTCCTTCAAACTTGATTTCAGTTCCAGAGAATTTCCCATATAAAACGGTATCATCAACTTTTACGGTTAATGGTTCATCTTTTTTACCTGATCCAACAGCAACTACAGTTCCTCGTTGTTGCTTTTCTTGCGCTGAATCTGGAATGTAAAGCCCTGAAGCAGTTTTTGTTTCTGCTGGCAATGGGGCAATCAAAACTCTATCTGCTAGTGGTTTGATATTAACTTTGCTCATTTTGTTGAATATTTAATTTTATGAATTATTTTATTATTTACGGATAGCAATTAGTCAGAAATTGTGCCATTTTGCGAATGCTGACAAATTGAAATAAAAAATGCCAGCTTGTCATAAGCTGGCATTTTTGTATATGTTAAAAACGGTTCTGATTAGTTTCCACCAGTACTTGTTCCGTCTGTAGTATTTGTATTGTTGTCTGCTGGAGGCGTTGTTTGTTCTGTTTGTGGAACTGAATCACCAGATACTTTTGATTTTTCTCCTGCACTTAGGTTTGTAAAGTTCGTTACTAGGATTAAAGCAATTAAAATAGTTGCTAGTGCCCAAGTACTTTTGTCTAAGAAATCCGTTGTTTTTTGTACACCACCAATTTGTTGGTTTCCGCCACCACCAAAAGAAGAAGATAATCCACCACCTTTTGGATTCTGTACCATTATTACTAACATTAATAGAAATGCTACAATAAGGATTAAGACTATGAAAATGTAATAAGTTGAACTCATTTTTATATTAATTATTTTGTTGTAATTTTTTTATTGCCCGAATTTGGTCTGCAAAGAAACCACTTTTTTCTGGATATTTCAAAATTAATATGTTATAAGCTTTAATTGCTTTTTTATATTTCTTTTGTTCTAAATATACTTTCGCCAAAGTTTCGGTCATTAGCATCGATTGATCTACATTTGATTCGTTGGCTAGGTTGATTGTTTTTTCGACTGTTGGCTTTGGTTTTATCTTAGGGTTTTTGTCTATAAACTTGTCAATCAGATCAAACCTTTTCTTTTTGTCTTCTTCTTTGACTTTGGTTTCAGAAGCTATTTCTGTTGGCGTTTCCTCTTCTTTGATACTTTCTTTTTCGCTTTCCTGAGAACGATCTATAGGTTGCAAATTGGTTAATTGCAGCCATTCTGAGAATGAGTGCTTTTCTTGTTTATTAAAGGTAAGAGGTTTTCCTAATTGTAATGTTTCTTCGGGAGTTTCTGTAGTAGTAGTTTCTACTTTTTTCTCCTTTGCTTTTTTCTTTTTCTTGTCTTTCTTTTTTTCTTTTGTCTTTTCTTCTGTTATTTCAGGATTTGCCGCAATAGGAATAGCTGTTGCTTTTGGTTGAAACAAATCAGGATCTAAAATAGCATTGGCTTCTTGCAGTTTAGTTTTGATAGCATCTTCCATCGTAAGATTTTGATCAACTTTTACTTCTTCAGCAACAACTTCAATCTCCTTGGTATTGTTGTGAGATTCTGTAATAGTGCTAGAAATTTCGTGCTGATCAAACATACGAGATGTGATAAACTCAAATAAAATACTACGATCTGTTGTGTAGGCAGCTGTAGTTTTTAAAGATTGATTGTATTTGAAACTATCTTGATTTTTAAGCCCTTTTAAATGCACTACACGTGCAGCTTGAAAGTATGGAAATTCTTTGGTAATAGCAGCAATGGCTTCTGTTTGAGAAGCATTGATGTGCTTAGGGTTTTGCAATATGTATGTGAAATCGGAAATATTCATATTACCATTTTGCTAAACTTGCATTGAATATATCTTGCGTTAAACGTTCAAAAATTTCTTCGTGTGCTGTGCTTTGAACAGCAGTTAATTGAGTTGAAGCTGGATAGTCAAAGAAAAATGAGAATCGCTGGTCGAAATCATCATCAGGTCTGTTTTTGTGTGTAAATCGAACTTGTACACCAATTGTCAGTCGGTTTTGCGCAGCTGTATTATTTGCAGTTGCACTCATTGGCGATACACGATAATCTACAATTTCTCCTTCATATACCAAATCACCATTCGCTCTTACTAAGTCTAAGCTTGTTTGGTTTAGAATTAAATCTTGTAAAGCAAGTGTAAAATCTCTGTCGAGTCCAGGTTCAATAATTGGCGCGTTGTTTTGAAAAAAGTTTACTTGATATGTTTTTGCATTCAAGTCACCTGTTCCTGTAAAGTTATAAACTCCACAACTTACCATTGTGATTACTACAAGAAGTGTAGTCAGTATTATTTTTGTTTTTTTCATCAATTTTCTTTCTAGTGATTATAAATCAAATTGTTTGATTTTTCTATACAGCGTACGTTCTGAAATTCCTAGTTCTTTGGCTGCTGCTTTTCGTTTTCCTTTGTTGCGTTCTAATGCTTTTTTAATGAGTTCAAGTTCTTTGTCATGAAGCGAAAGCGTTTCCTCTTCTTCAATTTCTTCTGCAAAGTGATATTTGTCGGCTTCTGGAACCACAGATACTTCTGGGGAAATCGGAAGTAGTTTTACAGGAGCGATTACTTCTTCTTCATGGAAGGTTTCGTCATCAGTATTACCATAAATTTTCTGAATCAAACTTTCGTTTTCTTCTTTAACTTCTTTAGAAACACCATTTTGCATCAATTCCATGGTGAGTTTTTTTAAGTCATTTAAGTCACTTTTCATATCAAAAAGGACTTTGTATAATATTTCGCGTTCTGAGCTAAAGTCGCTTTCTCCTTTTGAACTTTCAATAACTGCAGGAAGGTTGCCCGTTGTATTTGGTAAATACTGACGTAAAGTATCAGCGGTAATTGTTCTGTTTTTCTCTAAGACAGAAATTTGTTCAGCTACATTTCTTAGTTGACGAATGTTTCCGTTCCAACGGTATTTTGTCAGCATTTCTGTAGCAACTTCATCCAAACGAATAGAAGGCATTTTGTATTTCATGGCAAAATCAGAAGCAAATTTTCTGAAAAGTAAATGAATATCATCTTTTCTAGCGCGCAATGGTGGAAGCAGAATTTCAATAGTACTTAAACGATAGTATAAGTCTTCTCTAAATTTTCCTTTTTTAATGGCGTCAAACATATTCACATTGGTTGCTGCAACAATACGAACGTTTGTTTTTTGAACTTTGGAAGAACCTACTTTGATAAATTCTCCATTTTCTAAAACACGCAGTAGGCGCACTTGCGTAGTGAGAGGTAATTCGCCAACTTCATCTAAAAAAATAGTTCCGTTGTCTGCTACTTCAAAGTAGCCGTTTCTTGTTTGGGTAGCGCCAGTAAAGGCTCCTTTCTCGTGTCCGAATAATTCACTGTCAATGGTTCCTTCTGGAATAGCACCACAGTTGACTGCAATATATTTTCCGTGCTTTCTGTGCGAAAGTGAATGAATTATTTTAGGGATACTTTCTTTTCCAACACCACTTTCACCCGTTACTAGCACAGAAATATCAGTTGGAGCTACTTGCATGGCTTTTTCTATGGCGCGATTAAGTCCAGCATCATTTCCAATGATTTCAAAGCGTTGTTTGATGGCTTGAATGGATTCCATGTGTTTGTTGTCGTTTTTTTATTTATGTATTCAGATGTTTCGTTAATTGTAATCGTAACATCATTAGAAATATTTGAGACTGACGAAAAAATAATTCCGTCTCGGTCTCAATGTTTTGCGGTTAATATTGAAACGCCTCTGCTTGTGTAACAGTTACACCATCGCCAAGGTCATAATTCCCGCCTTTACTCTGTATGTTGTTATTGGTATCATACATAGGGTTGAAACTATATGCTCCTTCCGAAGAATTTCCGCCAATCCAATTGTTTGCACTATGAAAGTTTGCAATGATGGCGCCAACTTCGTCTTCTGGATCACCATTAAAAACAGAGATTAAATACGTGTCCGCAAAAACTGATTTTAAAGGATTTGTGAACGCATCGTAATCATATGTAAGCGTTGTTGTGTTTCCGCCTTCTTCTACAGAGGTTTGTGTGCAGTTTCCAGAAGAAGAGTAAGTTAGAGTTTCAATTTTAGTAGATACTCCATTTTCAAAAGATTCTAATCGTGTTAGTCTGCTGTTTGAATCGAAAGTAAATACTGCTGTAGAACCTGTACCTTCAACGGTTTTGGTAACGGTATTTCCGACATACGTAAACGTATATACATAATCATCTGAATTATCGGCTGAAAAATCATATTCAATTTGCGAAATATTTTCTCCGTCGTATGTAATGGTAGTTGTATTTTGACCGCCTTCAGCATTATCTTCAATAAGTGTAATTTTTCCGTTGGCATCACGCGTATATGTACTTAATGAATTTACTGTAGTACCAAAAATAGTAAGTTCTATATTTTGGCTGGTAACAATTCCTTGTTGAATGTTAAAGTCTGTATTTGTGATAATTTCTCCAAGAATTGGCGCATTAGAAGCGACGTCATATGTATAAGTAGAAAGAGAAGTTGCTGGATCTGTAGGGTCAGTTGGATCGGTAGGATCTGTTGGGTCCGTCGGATCAGTAGGATCTGTTGGTGTATCGTTGGAAGGATTTTCAATAGCAATATCAGCATCTAATGGTTCGTCATCACAAGAAAAGCAAAAAAATGCTAAGATAACTGAAGTGATTAAAAGTGTTTTTTTCATAATTTATATTTTAATTGCTTACTAGATAATCGAGATTTAAATGCTCCGACGTTTGTGTCGAAATGTTTTTAATTGTTCCCGTTCAATCCTTCGTGGGCCTGCCCCGAAGTAGTTAACTTTTATGATTTAATTATTTTCTGAAGGTCCCACAGCTTCACCTATTAGCGTTGCTGAAGTACAGTCGTGTATTTTTACATTTACAAAATCACCAGGTTGGTAATTTTCTTTAGGGAATACAGTTACTGTATTTCTGGAAGTTCTTCCCATCCAATGTGCATCTGACTTTTTTGAAGTTCCTTCGATTAAAACTTCTTGTATAGTACCAATATGAGATTTAGTTCTGTAAGCGCTATGTCCACGTTGTAATTCTATGATTTCTGCAAGTCTTCGCTTCTTTGTTGTTTCAGGAACATCATCTTCCATTTTTCTTCCTGCCATTGTTCCTGGTCGTTCAGAATAAGTAAACATGTATCCAAAATCATACTTTACATAGTCCATTAAAGAAAGCGTGTCTTGATGATCCTCTTCAGTTTCTGTCGGGAAACCGGCTATTAAATCATGCGAAATTCCACAACCTGGTAAAATTTCACGAATCTTGTCGATTAGTCTGAAATACTCTTCACGCGTATGCAAACGGTTCATTTCTTTTAAGATACGATCACTACCACTTTGTACAGGTAAGTGAATGTGTTTGCAAATATTTCTGTGTTTTGCCATTACATGAAATACGTTTTCATGCATGTCTTGCGGATTTGATGTAGAAAAACGGAGGCGTAGTTTTGGAAACTTTATTGCTACCATATCTAGCAGCTTGGCAAAATCAACAGCAGTAGCTTTCTGTATTTCAGAAGCTTTGCCAAAATCTTTTTTCAAACCGCCGCCATACCACAAATAGCTATCTACGTTTTGACCAAGAAGCGTAATTTCTTTAAAGTTTTTATCTGAAAGCTCTTGAATTTCCTCTAAAATTGATTGTGGATCACGACTACGTTCGCGTCCTCGAGTAAACGGAACAACACAGAATGTGCACATATTGTCACAACCTCTTGTGATAGAAACCAAAGCATTGATTCCATTTGTATTTAAACGTACTGGAGAAATATCACCATAGGTTTCTTCTTTCGACAGTACCACATTTACGGCATTTCGTCCATCGTCAATTTCTTGAATCAAGTTAGGCAAGTCTTTGTAAGCATCTGGTCCTACAACCATATCTACAATTTTTTCCTCTTCTAAGAATTTACTTTTCAAGCGCTCAGCCATGCATCCTAATACGCCAACTTTCATTTTTGGATTGTGACGTTTTACAGCATTGTATTTTTCAAGACGTTTACGAACTGTTTGTTCTGCTTTATCGCGAATAGAACAAGTGTTAACTAATACTAAATCAGCTTCTTCCAAACGGTCAGTAGTGTTAAATCCTTCTTTGGCTAAAATAGAAGCCACAACTTCACTATCAGCAAAATTCATCTGACAACCATAACTTTCAATATATAGCTTTCGTGTATTTTTTGGATTTTGTGTTAAAACAATACTGTCTCCTTGTTTGTTTTCGTCTATAATCTTCTCCATGTAAATGTATTCTAAACCTTGAAATCATCATCAATTAAGATGCAAAGATAGAATTATTTCAAAAAATATGACATAATGACATGTTAAATAAATACTGGAAATAATTACGCAACCTTTTGCAGAAAGTTGCATCTACCTTGTGTATGAATTAAAAAAAACGACCACACCATGAAACTCAACTATTTCTTCTTATTCATAGCTACATGTCTTTTTGTGTCTTGTTCTGATGATAAAGAATATGAAAATTACAATGTAGCAACACCAATTACAATGTCTAAAGCAGAATTGCGTGCTTCTATACAAGTACTGCCTCCGCAAAGCATTGTGACATCTGGCAAAATATATGCATACCAACAATACATTTTTGTCAATGACGTAGATAAAGGAGTACATATTATTGATAATAGAAATCCATTACAGCCAACAATTATCAATTTTTTAAAGATTCCATTAAATAGAGATGTTTCTATTAAAGGAAATTATTTGTATGCTGACAGCGGGGAAGATTTGGTGGTTTTTGATATCAGTCAAATAAATAACATACATAGAGTAGGTTTTGTAGAAGATGTGATTCAGAATTATCAATATTTTCAGATTCCTAATGATGTAGATTTTTATAACTGGGAAGATTTTGATGCGAATACAGATATTATTGTAGGTTGGGATATTGCTGTTGAACGAAGAGAAGTTATGAAAGATGATATTGTAAATTTAGAATCATCTTCTGGTGGAGGAGGAACTGGTGCAGGCGGATCTTTAGCGCGTTTTAAAATTGTAAACGACCATTTATATGTAGTGGATAATAGCAGAATTAACGTTTTTGATATTCAAAATTTAGATGCACCTGTAAAAGTAGGAGAAGAATATGTGACTTGGGAAGCAGAGACAATTTTTCATGAAAATAATAAATTATTCATAGGAAGTACTACAGGTATGTTTATTTATGATATTTCACAACCGAGTTCACCACAATATATTTCAGAATTTGATCATATGCGATTTTGTGATCCTGTCGTTGTCGACGGAGATTATGCATACGTAACGCTTCGCGCCGGCGCAAGTTGTAGTATGGAAGGAGAAACGCAAATGCTTGATAGTAGGTTGGAAATTATTGATATTTCAGATATATACAATCCGCAATTGGTAGAAACATATATTATGGACGAGCCATATGGTTTAGGTGTAAAAGATGACAGACTCTTTATATGCGACGGTTCAGCAGGATTGAAAGTTTATAACAAATCAGATATTTCAAATTTACAATTACTGCAAAATTATAATACGAATGATGCATATGATGTCATTCCGATGGTAGATAAACTCTTAATGATTGGAAACAACACATTAACACAATATAATTACACAGCTACAGGGATTGAATTAATTAGCGAATTTACAATTCAATAATAAATTTTTTACTACAACAACTTTCACGTACTGTTTATGTGTATTTAGAAGCCTATTCGTAAAGAGTAGGCTTTTGTTTTTTTATGGCTGCTGCTCTAGTTTTTCATTTTTTTTCATTCTCTCGGGAACCTTTCTTGAAAACAACGCGTCTATATCAATAGAACATTAACAAAACCTGACTATGAAAAAACATTTTTTTAAAATACTACTGATTACTGTTATTGGAGTTTTGAGTTTTTCATGCTCTGATTTAGATGATAATGAAGAAATTGGAACTGTAGCGCTTGAAAACCTAATTCAAAAAGAATCAGAACTCTTTGGTCTAATAGAACGTGTGGCGGAGACAGAAGATGATGACGAAATTACGTGTATCAAATTTATATATGCTTTTACAATGTTAGAATTTGATAGTGACTTAATGGTAGTGAGTGAGCATGTTATATCAAGTGATCCTGAATTTAGTTTGATATTACAAGGTGTTCCAGATGGAAACAGTATCGGAATCAATTTTCCTATTCAAAGTATTCTGGAAAATGGTGAAGAATTCTTAATTCAAAATAAAGATGAACTAAAACAAGCTATTGATGATTGTATAGAGTTGCAACAAGAAGAACTAGTAGGGCAGTGTAGTAACCTGCTACAAGAATGTGTTTGGGTTGTTTCGCATGATGATGAAGATGTCGATGCATATGAAAATGCAGTATTTGATGTAGCCGATGATGGAACGTTTGTGTTTTATAATAATGGAGAATTGTATGAAGGAACTTGGATTGTATACTTTATTGAAGATGAATTACATACAAATATAACCTTTGAGGCGCCAGGAATGACTGCTGACGATTGGAATTTCGATTGGAAAACGGAAATTCTTTCAAACGAAATGATGACTTTCACAAATGATGACATTAGTTTTACGCTAACAAAAGAATGTGAAGAGGAAAATTACTGTACACAACTCATATTTTCAGCATGTGAAGAAGTGGCAGGTTCGCAAATCTCAGAATTTATATTTCAAGATTACATACCTTGCATATTACAAATTGAAGATTTGGAAGAATTGACAGAAGATGATAGTATTGCTTTCTATGAAACACAAATGGATGCTGATACAGAAACGAATCCGTTATCGCAAGAATCATATCAAAATATAACACAAGAGCAAACAATTTATGTGAGAGTATATTATACTTTAAGTGATGAGTTTTATATAATTCCTATTACAATCATATCAACGACTTGTTAAGATCAATTCAAATACAAAATAACCAAATAGGGCAAACGTTTTTGGAAAAAGCAAACGCAGAAGCGCATAACATAAAAGGGTTAATCAAAGGTGATAAGCTGGTTCAAAAAGCAGTTTATGACGCCTTTGCGCCCAAAATGTTAGCTGCGTGTCAAAACTTTATTTCCGATAGAACCTTGGCAGAAGAAGCTATGAATAATGGTTTTGTGAAAGTGTTTTTCAATATCAAAAAATACAAACAAGAAGGAAGCTTTGAAGGTTGGATACGTAAAATAATGATTCGAGAAAGTTTGTCGTTTCTGCGGAAGAAAAAATTTGTCATTGCTTCTCAGAGTGAAATCATCTTAGAAAAACAAAAAACCTATCAAAAACCAGTAGAAGAAGTTTCGGAAATTCAACAACTTATTGAGCGACTTCCAATCGAGTTTAAAATTGTGTTCAATCTTTATGCAATAGAAGGATACTCTCATAAAGAAATTGCTGAATTGCTGAAAATACCAGAAACAACCTCAAAAACACGCTTATTTAGAGCACGAAAAATATTAAAAGAACAATTGCAAACCATAAAGAAAGCTAATGGAAGATTTTGATTACATAGACGCACTTGCTAAAAGTGAACTTTCAAATCGAACAGTAACTCCTTCTGCCGATGGTTGGAATGTTGTTCAGCAGAAAATGAAGCGTAAAAAACGTAAAAGGCGCATCGCCTATCTTTTTCTTATTGCTTTATTAGGTTCTTTAAGTATTTATATAGGTGTAAATATTACTTCAGGTATAGAAGAGAGTACGGTTTCAGATAAAAATATAGAACAATTTAAATCAACCAATCAACAGAATAAGAACACTATTGTAAACTCAGATTCAACTTCGAATTCAATTCCGGATTCAAATTTAAGTTCGAATTCAACTTCAACCTTAATCGCGAATGATGATATCAGTCAAGCTGGAACAAACACTTCTGGAACACATTCTGTAATTACTGCCAAAAACAAATATCAGACTACTAACAAAGTTCACGGGAACGGCAATGATGTTGTGCAGAAGCAAACAGGAAATCATTCGCGATTTAATAATAAGGAGAGCGATTCTCAACTAACGAGTGTATCTGAAGTGAAAAGTAATGCAACGAGTGAAACTCCATTAAACAAACAGAACAATATAGTTGTTATTGATGATGAAGAAAACTTCTCATTAAATACTGCTGGATTAAAACTCTACGATTGGAAACTAATCTCGCCAGATCAACTAGAAAAGAAACGGAAAAAGCGAAAAAAATCTAAAAAGAAAGATGAGGTATACGAAAACCTAGATGTAATGATAGGACTCAATGGCTTTGTTTCGTCGCAAGATGATTATAAATTAACAGGTTCATATGTAGTTGCCTTGTCATATACTGATGAGAAAAAACTAAAAAATGATTTCTACTTTAAATATGGAGCTAATTTACAATTCAGAAACTTGCGGCTTAAAAATGATTCCCTAAGTTTTAATAAAGGAGAACTAAGTATGAACTTACTCTCTAGTGTAGAAAAACGATTTGGAAACTTTGGAATAGAAGCAGGCGCATATGCTGGATACGAGTTTTATTCGCCAAACAATGACCGTTTTGCAGACAGTAACACAAATTTCTTTGAGCAAAAAATTAATTATGGATTTCTTGCAGCGTTCAATTACAATAAAATCGGATTGATTTTTAGGTATGAATTATCTCCATACATAAATTATCTTGGAAACAAGAAATTTGGGGCATTCACAGTAGGTGTAAAATATGATTTTTAAAGCTCTAAAAAATGAAAAATTCTAGGTGCTAAAAAAGTATAAACACAAAAAAATGTGTCAATTTTTAAAAATCTATATACTTTTGTACTCTGAAAAAACGATATATGGCAAAGAATCTGGTAATTGTTGAGTCACCGGCAAAAGCGAAAACGATTGAAAAATTTCTTGGAAAAGATTACAAAGTAGAATCTAGTTTTGGTCACATTGCGGACTTACCTTCCAAAGAATTAGGTGTGAATGTTGATGGCGATTTTGAGCCTGAATATATTGTCTCCGATGATAAAAAATCAGTTGTAAAAAAATTAAAGGATTTAGCGAAGAAAGCAGAAATGGTTTGGCTCGCTAGTGATGAGGATCGCGAAGGAGAAGCAATTGCTTGGCACTTAGCTGAAACATTAAAGTTAGATCCAGAACGCACAAAGCGAATCGTTTTTCATGAAATTACAAAAACAGCGATTCTCAAAGCAATTGACAATCCAAGAGCAATTGACTACAATTTAGTAAACGCACAACAAGCACGTAGAATTTTAGACAGATTGGTAGGATATGAATTATCGCCAGTACTTTGGAGAAAAGTAAAAGGAGGATTATCTGCCGGACGTGTTCAATCGGTTTCTGTTCGTTTAATTGTAGAAAGAGAACGAAGCATTCAAGACTTTAAACCGCAAGTGTCATTTAAAGTTGCAGCAGAATTCTTAAACTCTCAAGGGAAAAAATTCAAAGCAAAACTTAATAAAACATTTCCAACACATCAAGCAGCTAAAGACTTCTTAGCTAAAAATGTTGGAGCAGATTTCAAAATTGCAAATCTAGAAACTAAACCAGCAAAAAAATCACCAGCAGCACCATTTACTACATCAACACTGCAACAAGAAGCATCGCGAAAGCTATATTTCTCAGTAAGTAAAACAATGACGCTTGCACAACGATTATATGAAGCCGGTTTAATTACATACATGAGAACGGATAGTGTAAACCTATCTAACGATGCAAAAAATGCAGCACAGGCGGAAATCATTCGTTCCTATGGAGAAGAATACAGTCATCCAAGAAACTACAAAAGCAAAGCAAAAGGAGCACAAGAAGCGCATGAGGCAATTCGTCCTACCAACATGGAAAACCATACGGTAAGCGCAGAATACGATCAAGTTCGTTTATATGAATTAATATGGAAACGTACATTGGCTTCGCAAATGAGTGATGCAAAACTAGAACGTACCAATGCGAAAATAGAAGCAAATACGCATGGAGAACGCTTTACAGCAAATGGAGAAGTATTAAAGTTTGAAGGTTTCTTAAAAGTATACCTTGAAGGAAAAGATGATGAAGATGAAGAACAAGACGGAATGTTGCCAGCACTAAAAGTAGGGGAACAACTTACCAATGAATTTATTTCTGCAACGCAACGTTATACAAAAGCTCCATATCGATTTACAGAAGCATCGCTAGTAAAACAATTAGAAGAGCTAGGAATTGGAAGACCATCTACATATGCGCCAACAATTTCTACCATCCAAAATAGAGGATACATTGAAAAAGGAACTGTAGAAGGTGTAGAAAGAAAATATGAGCAGTTAACCTTAAAAGGTGATAAAATTATAGAAAAAGAACTCACGGAAAAAGTTGGTTCAGACAAAGGGAAATTGGTGCCTACAGATATTGGAATGATTGTAAATGATTTCTTGGTGAAAAATTTCTCCTCAATTTTAGACTATAACTTTACTGCAAAAGTAGAGCAAGACTTTGATGATATCGCTTCTGGAAACGAAGAGTGGAAAGATATGATGAAAGATTTCTATAAAGATTTCCACCCAAAAGTAGAAGATGTAAAAGAAAATGCAGAACGCGAATCGGGAGAACGTATCTTAGGTGTGGATCCAGAAAGTGGAAAACAAGTAAGTGTGCGTTTAGGGAAATTTGGACCAATGGTACAAGTAGGAACGGTTGATGATGAAGAAAAGCCAAAATTTGCAAGTCTAAGCCCAGATCAACAACTAAACACGATTACCTTCGAAGAAGCAATGGATTTATTCCAATTGCCAAAAACGCTAGGAGAATACAAAGGAGAAACAGTTGAAGTAAACAATGGTCGTTACGGTCCGTATGTGAAGTTTGGTAAAAAGTTCATTTCTCTTGACAAAGGAGAAGATCCGTTAAGTGTAGAAATGGACAGAGCTATGGAATTAATCGTAGCACGAGAAAAAGCAGATGCACCAATTACACAATATGAAAGTCATGACGTAACAAAAGGTGTTGGACGTTTTGGTCCTTTCTTAAAGTGGAATGGAATCTTTATCAATGTTAATAAAAAATATGACTTTGATAACCTTTCGCAAGCGGATATTGAAGAACTCATTGAAGACAAAAAGAAAAAAGAACGCGAAAAAGTAATCCATAACTGGGAAGCAGAAGGAATTCGTGTGGAAAAAGCACGATGGGGAAGAAGTAACATCATTCAAGGGAAAACAAAAATAGAACTTCCAAAAACGGTAGATGCTACAAAACTAACGCTAGAAGAAGTTCAGCAAATCATAGAAGAAAAAGCTCCTAAGAAAAAAACGAAAGCAAAGGCAAAGACAAAAGCGAAACCTAAAGCAAAAGCTAAAAAATAATGGATTTTGAATTTTTATCGCCTGTCAATGATTTATTGCTTGCACACAATGAATTATTGTCTAATCAAACTTTAGGGAATGCAATAAGCATTCATACAACTAAAGATGGAATCCCTGAAACATTAGGAGAAGCTAAATTTGCAATCATTGCAGTACTAGAAAACAGAAGTGATATTAATTACTTAGGTGAAAACCTAGATTTGCTAGAAATTCGAAAAGCACTATACAGTTTATATCCTGGAAACTGGATTCATAAAATTGTAGATCTAGGAAATCTATACAAAGGAGAAACAGTTGATGATACCTATGCAGCTCTAAAAAGAATTATGGAGCCGCTACTCAAAAAAAACATCATTCCTATCATACTTGGTGGAAGTCAAGATTTAATGTACGCAATGTATCGTGGATATGACAATCTAGAACAAACCGTAAACATTGTAAATGTAGATAGTAAGTTTGACTTTGGAGCCGTAAGTCAAACACTCAGTAATAATTCCTACATGGGAAAAATTATTGTAGAAGCTCCGCATAATCTATTTAACTACAGTAATATTGGATACCAAACCTATTTCAATTCGCAAGAAGAAATAGATCTAATGCAAAAACTATTCTTTGATGCTTATCGTTTGGGTCAAGTGTCTAATGACATAAGTATTGTAGAACCAATTACACGTGATGCAGATATTGTTGGGATTGATTTATCGGCTGTAAAAGCTTCTGAAGTTAGTGGAAACCAAAATACATCACCAAACGGATTAGATGGAAAAGAAATATGTGCTATAAGCCGTTATGCGGGAATTAGTGATAGAGTTTCGTCTTTTGGTATCTTTGAATACAAAAACTCAAAAGACGAAGAAATAACAGCGATGTTAGTGGCGCAAATGATCTGGTATTTCATTGAAGGTGTAAATTATCGTGTTAATGATTACCCTTTTGTCTCAAAAGATGATTATTTGAAGTATATTGTGCCCAATGAGATGGAGGAGATGATTTTTTACAAAAGTAACAAGACTGAAAGATGGTGGATAGAAATACCATTTATTTCAAGTTTGAATAATAAATTAAAAAGACATACGTTATTACCTTGCACACACCAAGATTATTTGAATGCTTGCAATCAAATTATCCCTGAAAGATGGTGGATGGCGTATAAAAAAAGTATAAATTAAATAAGCGTGTTAAGAAAACCTTAAAATGATATTTAAAAAAAGCAGTTGAAAACCATTAGTTTTTAGAATAAAAAATTGTTTTTTTAAAAATAAATAGATAGGTTTACGCCCTTAAAATCTATAAAAAACGTATTAACCTCAATAATTCCGTATGAAAAAGATTGTTGTATTAACAGCCGTTTTAGCATTTCTTTATAGCTGTGGTTCTAAAGATCGAGGTGAGCTAGTCGGTGTCAAAGGAAAAAAATGGCATCCTGAAAAGCCTTATGGTATGACGCTAGTTCCAGGTGGTTCATTCATTATGGGTAAATCTGATGATGATATTGCTCAAACTAAAAATGCACCTACTAAAACCGTTACAGTTCCTTCGTTCTACATGGACGAAACTGAAATCACAAATAGTGAATACAGGGAATTTGTTTACTGGGTAAGAGATTCTATTATCAGAACAAAATTAGCAATCCTTGCTGATGAAGAAGGTAAAACTGATGCTGATGGAGATGGAATTGCTAAGTATGCTTTCAAAGATGCAGATACTACTGATCAAACTGCTTGGGAAAAGTATAATATAGATAACTATGCAGGTTTAGGACCTACAGGTTATGAAGGAAGACGTTTAAATACTGATGTAGACTTAATTTGGGACTATTCTGAAATTCCTGATGAGTTTTATGCAGAAGTAATGGATTCTATGTTAATTCCTGAAGCAGAATCATACAATGGTCAACGTACGATTGATTGGACAAAAGTTCGATTCCAGTATGATTGGATGGATATTCAAACTGCTGCTAAGAACAAAGGAATGAAGCGTACTGACTTCATCAAAAGAGAAAACTTAGAAATCTATCCAGATACTACAGTATGGATTAGAGACTTCGAATATTCGTATAACGAGCCAATGCACAATGATTACTTCTGGCATGATGCTTACAATGACTATCCAGTAGTTGGTGTAACTTGGAAACAAGCGAAAGCATTCTGTGAGTGGAGAACACTTAAGAAGAATATCTACAGAAAAGAAAGAAAGCGTCACATGATCAACAAATTCAGATTACCATCTGAAGCAGAATGGGAGTACGCAGCAAGAGGTGGACTCGAAGGAGCAACATATCCTTGGGGAGGACCTTACACAATGAACGATAGAGGTTGTTTCTTGGCAAACTTCAAGCCATTAAGAGGTAACTATGCAGCAGATCAGGCATTATATACTGTGGAAGCTGAATCGTATGAACCAAATGATTTCAACTTATATAACATGGCAGGTAATGTAGCAGAATGGACTGCATCATCTTACGATCCAAGTTCATATGAGTACATGTCTACAATGAGTCCAAACGTAAATGATACATTAAACAAACGTAAAGTAATACGTGGAGGATCATGGAAAGACGTTGAATACTTCCTACAAGTAAGTACGAGAGATTTTGAATACAGAGACTCTGCAAGAAGTTATATTGGATTCAGAACTGTACAAAGCTACATGGGTACAGATGTAGTAGGAAAAGGAGCAAGATAATTATCGAGTACTAAAAATAAACCAAACCACGGTTAACCCAACACTTAAATTTTATTAACTAAACACTAAACTAAAAATTAGATTATTATGGCAAAGAATGGCAAGATTACGCTAACGAACATGGTATATGGACTTGGAGCGGCAATTGTAATTGTAGGAGCATTATTTAAAATTCAACACTGGCCTTATGGAAGTACTATCTTAACAATAGGAATGATAGTAGAAGCACTAGTATTTACATATTCAGCCTTTGAAAGACAAAGCGACGATCTAGATTGGTCATTAGTATACCCAGAATTAGCAGGAGGATCTGCAAAAGCAAAAGCTAAAAAACAAGAAGCAACAGATGCTGAAGGATTATTATCTAAAAAATTAGATAACTTATTAAAAGATGCTAAAATTGACAGTGAATTAATGTCTAGCTTAGGATCTAGCATTCGTAACTTCGAAGGAGCAGCAAAAAGTATCTCTCCTACAGTTGATGCAATTGCTTCAACAAAGAAATATAGTGAAGAAATGTCATTAGCAGCAGCACAAATGGAGTCTTTAAATAGTCTTTACAAAGTGCAAATGGAAAGCGCTAATCGTCAAGCAGCAATTAACGAAGAAGCAGTTGAAAACGCAGCGAAGTTAAAAGAGCAAATGCAATCATTAGCGTCAAACCTTTCATCTTTAAATGGTGTATATGGTGGAATGTTATCTGCAATGAACAAAAACTAATTAGTAGTATTTTAATTCAACAAAAAAATTAACTAAAAAACTAATTAGAAATGGCAGGAGGAAAACAATCTGCAAGGCAGAAAATGATTAACCTGATGTACTTGGTATTTATCGCTATGATTGCGATGACTATGACCAAAGAAGTACTATCAGCGTTCGGATCTATGAACTCAAAATTCGTGAGTACAAACGAATTAACTGATCAATCTAACGAAACACTTTTAAAAGGATTGAATCAGAAAGCTGGAGAAAAAGTAGAATTTAAAATCCCAGCTCAAAAAGCACAGCAAATAAAAAATATCTCTGATGGCTTTGACGCTTATCTTGAAACTCTAAAAGAAGACATCGTAAAAGGTGGTGGATATGAAAGAGAAGAAAACGGAGATTTACCATTTGAAGAAATGGATAAAGGAGACTACTTAGATGAAAAGTGGTTTACTGGAGATCGTTTAACAAAAGAAGGAGATGCAGTAATGGCTGCTATTCGTAAGTATAAAGAAGATATCAAAGCTGTTTTAGGAGAAGATCAAACGTATACAACTGCTATTACAAACTTTGATAAGCGTTTTGACTTAAGTGATGTGAAACCAAAAGAAGGAGATAAACTAAGCTACTTAGATTATAACTACAAAGGTTTCCCAGCAATTGCATCGTATGCGAAGTTAACAGCAATGCAAAACGACGTTAAGACTACAGAAGCAAACTTATACAACTTATTCTTAGGAAATTCTCTTGATGAGGCAATTACACTTAAAAACTATACAGCAATTGTACGTCCAAAGAAAAATGCATTTTTCGCAGGAGAAGAGTTTCAAGGTGAAGTTTTACTAGGGAAATATGCAAATGTTACTCCAGTTAAATTAAACGTAAACGGAAACGAAGTTACTTTATCGAAAGAATCAGGAACATTAGATTCAGTTGGAAATGCACAAATAAAATTCAAAACTGGAAATGTTGGTGAGCACGAAGTAAAAGGTGTTTTCACTTTCGTTGAAAAAGGAGAAGAATTACCAATTGAGTTTACTGGAAACTATGTCGTTGTGCCACGTCCAAACTCAGCAACAATTTCTGCTGATAAAATGAACGTAGTATACCGTGGAGTTGATAACCCAATGACAATTTCATTTGCGGGAGTATCTGATAACAAAGTAAATGCAAGAGCAAACGGATTAAAGAAAGTAGGTAACGGAAAATACGTTATGCGTCCTACAACAGGTAGCGAAGTAACAATCAACGTTACTGCAACTCTTGATGATGGCTCGTCAGCTGGAGATAAGAAAACATTTAGAATTAAAGAAATTCCAGCACCAACTGGTTTCTTTAGAGGTATTTCTGGATCTGCTAAAATGAGTAAGTCTGGTATTGAAAAAGGTACAATTGAAGCAAGACTAGTAGATTTTGATTTCAAACTTGGAGTATCAGTTACACAATTTGACTTTAAAGTTCCTGGTCAACCAACAATCACTGTTAGAGGAGGAAGATTAGATGCAAGAGCTAAAAGTGCACTAAGAAGAGCTAGAAGAGGTCAAAATGTACAAATCCTTAATATTAAGGCGAAAGCAGATAATGGAATTCGTCTTAAGAAAATATCACCAGTAATTCTTGAAGTTACAAACTAAAATTATTAAAACATTTGTTATGAATTGGAAAGGTTTATTTACAGCAGCATTTACACTCCTACTATCAGGAACAGTACTTGGGCAAGCAAATTTATTGAATGCCAAAGATCCTGGTGAAATAGGTGTAAAGACACAAGCGCAAAAAGATGCTGATAACGATGGTCCATTGCCATATGGATATGTAGATGACAGAGATATTCTTTGGTCAGCTACGACATGGGAAATCATTGATCTTGACGAAAGAGTGAACTTTCCTTTGTACTATCCTATAGATACAATCGGCATGCGTGCTGATAGACGTTCTTTGTATGATGTACTCTTGAAAAATGTTAAGAGTCAAAAGATCAAGAAAGTATATGCGGATGGAAACTTTACAGAAGTTCGTACGTATGAAGACATCAAAACAAGTTTACGTAAAGTAGATACCTTAGATGATGGTTTTGATCAATTAAACAGAGGTGAAAAATTATCTGACGAATTTATTGAAGTTAGAGATTTAACTTCTGCTGATATTGAGGAATATCACGTAAAAGGTGTTTGGTATTTTGACAAGCGTCAAGGAGAATTAAAATATAGACTGTTAGCAATTGCTCCAGTAGCACCAGATGTACAGTTTATTGACCAAGATGGGCAACAAGATTTAATTGAGCTATTTTGGGTATTCTATCCAGATGTTAGAGAAATTTTACACGAATCAAAAGCATTCAATGATCGAAATGCCGCTGTCCCACTATCGTTTGACCATTTATTAAATGCAAGACGCTTCAATGGATTAATTTACAAAGAAGAAAATGTGCAAGGTGATAGACGTGTAAAAGAATACGTAAAAGAAAACTCACTCATGCAGTTATTAGAATCTGAACGAATCAAAGAAAAGATCAGAGGAAGAGAACAAGACATGTGGAATTATTAAATTCATAACATAACAATATTAAAAACGCTCACTATTTGGTGAGCGTTTTTTATTTTTGCTTCATGATAGATTGTATAGTTGTAGGATTAGGCTTAGCTGGAATAGCTTTTTGTGAAGAGCTAGAAGCTGCAGGAAAAGAGTTTGTAGTATTTGAAGATAAATCGCAACATTCTTCAACTGTAGCTGGCGGATTGTATAATCCTGTAATTTTAAAGCGTTTCACGCCTGTCTGGAATGCAGATTTGCAATTGGCAGTAGCTTTACCTTTTTATGAAAACTTAGAAGCAAAACTAAAAGCTTCATTTGATGAAAAGCTACCTGTTATGAGACGATTTGCTGCTATAGAAGAGCAAAACATGTGGTTTGAAGCTTCCGACAAACCAAAACTCTCTAAGTACCTTGACACAAATCTTATCAGTAATACCAATAAGGCAATTGATACGCCATTCTCTCTGGGTAAAGTAAAAGAAACTGGAAGAGTACACACTCGAAAGTTGCTCAAAGCGTACAGTGAATATCTTTCAATTACAAACAAAATTCTAAGAGAACGTTTTCAATATGAAGAATTGATTTTACAAAATGGTTCCGTAAAGTATAAAAACATACAAGCAAAACATGTTGTTTTCTGTGAAGGATTCGGAATTAAACAAAATCCATTCTTCTCCTACTTACCTTTAAATGGAACAAAAGGAGAATTACTATTCATAAAAGCTCCTGATTTAAAAATCGATTATGTATTAAAATCCTCTGTGTTTCTCATCCCGCAAGGAAATGATATATATACTGTAGGTGCTACGTACAATTGGAAAGATAAAACGCATATTCCAACAGAAGAAGCAAAATTGGAATTGATAGAAAAACTTTCAAAATTGATTCATTGCGAATACGAAATCATAGATCAGGTTGCAGGAATACGACCTACCGTTATCGATCGAAGGCCATTAGTAGGAGCACATCCAAAGCATAAGCAAATAGCTGTTTTAAACGGTTTGGGTACGCGTGGAGTTATGATTGGACCAACGGTAGCCAAACAACTCTATAACCATCTAGAAAATGATGCTGAGCTTCCAAAAGAGATCGATATCAAACGTTTTGAAGATTCAGAGAACTAAAGAAATCTTATTTAGTGTCTAAATTCTTGTCGTAAGACATAAATAGGTTAATCCAAATATTCCGCGATAAGCGCATAATTACAGGCATAAAGCCAATCAAAGTTCCCATAATAGCAAAAAAGGAAACGAGTAAACTATCTGCACCAATAAAATAACGAGTAATGATAAAAGCAGCAACAGCAAACGCGATTCCAACACCATAACTCACATACATAGCGCCATAAAAAAATGAAGGTTCAATCTTGTAGCGAGTTCCACAATGTGAACACGTTTCATTCATTTTCAATGTAGCATTCAATTTATACGGGTTTCTCTCCTTATACATACTTTCATTATGACATTTTGGACAAGTTCCCGTTAAAATACTATATAATTTCGATCCTTTTTTTAACATTTGTAAAAATATATAATGAGTTGTCTTATTAAAGAACAAAAATAAGACTTCTATTTAATAAAAACTGTAACTTTTGTCACACACATGATAAATATTCATAATATCGCTGTTGCTTTTGGAGGTACGTATCTTTTTAAAGATATTGCCTTTCGTCTAAACGCTGGCGACAGAGTAGGACTGATAGGAAAAAATGGCGCGGGAAAATCTACCTTGTTAAAAATTCTTGCGAAAGAAAATGAACCTGATGAAGGAGAAATTGCCACCGATAAAGATGTGGAAATTGGTTTCTTAAAGCAGGATATCGAATTTACACAAGGACGTACAGTCTTGGAAGAAAGTTATGAAGCTTTTAAGGAAATTCGTGCATTAGAACTTAATATTGATCAAATAAATCATCAACTATCTGAACGTACAGATTATGACAGTGAATCGTATAATCAGCTCATTGTAGATTTGAGTGAATATACAGCTCGTTATGAGATATTAGGCGGTTACAATTACAAAGGAGATACAGAAAGAGTTCTACAAGGATTAGGTTTTAAGCGAGAGGACTTCGACAAAAAAACAGATACATTTTCAGGTGGTTGGCGTATGCGTATCGAGTTGGCAAAACTCTTATTACAAAAAAATGATGTACTACTCTTAGATGAACCAACAAACCATTTAGATATAGAATCTATTATTTGGTTAGAGCAGTTTTTAAAATCTTTTCCAGGTGTTGTAATTATTGTTTCGCATGATAAAATGTTTTTGGATAATGTGACAAATAGAACGATTGAAATCTCTTTGGGGAGAATTTATGATTACAACAAGCCATATACGAAATACTTAATTCAGCGACAAGAAATTCGCGAACAGCAATTGGCTACGCAGAAGAATCAAGAAAAGCACATTCAGCATACAGAAAAACTGATAGAAAAATTTCGTGCGAAAGCTTCAAAAGCTACCATGGCACAATCGCTTATCAAAAAATTAGAACGAATTGATCGTATAGAAGTTGACGAAGATGATAATGCGGTAATGACGATTCAGTTTCCTGTATCTGTTCAGCCAGGAAAAGTAGTTTTAGAAGGAGAAAATCTCTCCAAAAACTATGGCGAAAAACAAGTATTATCTCATGTTGATTTATTTGTAGAGCGTAGTAGTAAAATTGCTTTTGTTGGACAAAACGGTCAAGGAAAATCTACATTGGCAAAAATTATTGTCAACGAAATTTCGCATGATGGAACTTTGTCGCTAGGTCACAATGTTCAAATTGGATATTTTGCACAGAATCAAGCAGAATATCTTGATGGTGAATTGACGGTTGAAGATACAATGATTGAAGCTGCTGATGAAAAAACACGTCCTAAAGTACGTGATATGTTAGGCGCTTTCTTGTTTAGAGGAGAAGAAGTTGACAAAAAGGTAAAAGTACTTTCTGGAGGCGAACGAAATCGTCTGGCATTATGTAAAATGCTTCTACAACCTTTTAATGTGTTGGTGATGGATGAACCGACAAACCACTTAGATATCAAGTCGAAAAATGTACTAAAAAAAGCATTGCAAAACTTTGAAGGAACGCTAATTTTAGTATCGCATGATCGTGATTTCTTGCAGAGTCTTACCAATAAAGTATATGAGTTCAAAGATCAGCAAATAAAAGAATATTTGGGCGACATTGATTACTACTTGGAACAACGAAAAGTAAATGACTTACGAGAAGTAGAAAAACGGACAGTTGTAAAAAAGGAACAAGCGCCAAAAGAAGAAGTAAAAAACTCTTACGAAGAACAGAAGAAACTAAAATCACTCAACAACAAACTGAACAAAGTAGAACGTGCCATCTCTGACTTGGAAAAAGAAATCAAAGATATTGATATGGAATTGGCGGTAAACTATGAAGAAACTATAGCAAAGCCTGATTTTTTTGATATGTATCAAGGGAAAAAGAAAACCTTAGAAACATTAATGGAAGATTGGGAAGTATTGCAAGAACAAATGGATGAATTAAGTTAAAATGAACGAATATTTCTTTCAATGTCCGTATTGTTGGGAACAAATTTCCATGTTAATTGATACTTCTGTGTATACTCAAAAATACATTGAAGACTGTGAAGTTTGTTGCAATCCAATTGAATTAGAGGTGATTAGTGAAGATGGGGAAATCATCGGGTTTCAGGCGAGGAATATAGAACAATAAAAAAGTTTATTTTTTTGTTGGTAGAATGAAAAATGGTTGTATATTTGCAATCCAATATCGCGGGATAGAGCAGTAGGTAGCTCGTCGGGCTCATAACCCGAAGGTCACTGGTTCGAGTCCAGTTCCCGCTACTACCAAAGACACTTCTGATAAGAAGTGTCTTTTTTTATGCTCATAATTTTTATAGAAAACGTGAGACGAGAAGTTTATACTGAGCGAAATGTAATGAAGTCGAAGTGAGTCCAGTTCCCGCTACTAGAATAAAAAAGGCTTCACGTTTTAGTGAAGCCTTTTTTATTGTTTGATAATTTTATTCAAAATAAATATGTTCGTATTGAACTGTTTTTAGTATTATGAATTTTTCTTCTTTCTTTTCTTCTTTTTCCCCAAGGAAATCTTATAATCATTTACGGTTCCTTTTACTTTTAAATTTAGATATCTTGTTCTTCTTTTAGGATCTACTTCTACAATCTCATCTTCTTGATCTTCACTAATAGTACGATTCTTGCGTCCAAATATTTTATGCCAAGCAGCTTTTCTTGCAGTTTTCCATGGAACACGTAAATAGTATTCAATATTTTGATTGCTATCATGTGTGCCAGATAATTCCATATGTCCTAAAGTAGATTCGATGGTCATAGAAGGAATATGAATCTTTCCTTTATCTATATTCAAACTGTTTTGCAAAGTATCAAATCGAATGTTTCGCAGGTTTTTATTTTTTATATAATCGGAAAGGGCTAACATTGGATCGTAATTTTTTAACCTGCCATTCAATACTTTTACATCCATTTCTAGTGTAGATTGATCCAAATCAGGTACCATGTCCGGATATACTCTAATCTTTCCTTGAATTCTGGAAGTAAGTTTCCCTTGTAAGTTTTCTGAAACAAGATGATCTTGCCCAAAATTCTCGAATTTAAACAGCAATTTATCCAAATCAACATTATTCATCACCAAATCGGGTTGCAGATAGATATGTTTTGGATCGCTACCATTAAAATATCCGTTTAATCGAATATTTCCTCCTGCTGCGTCCATGTGTAATGTATCTATATAAATATAATGATCAGGTGTTGTTCTTATATCAGCTTTAATTTTTTGAAGATCTATTTTATGATAAATAAAGTGTGCAATATCTGCTTTAAATCGCATATCTGTAAATGGTAATTCATATATATTGAAAGCATCTGCGTGTTCCGCTATATCTGCAGTTTTTGAAGCAGCGGTTTCTATTGGTTTAGGAGGTTTTAAATCCAAATTAAACAGTGCATCATAATCAATATAGTTTGCTTTTACTGCCAGATAATTATCTCTTTTCTTTATTTGTTGATTTTCTCCCAGATAATAATTTAAATCGAAATTGAAATTAGTAACTCCTATTTCTCCATGAAAGTCTTTAATAACAATATGTTGATCTTCATAATGTATATTTCCTTTAAAATCATGAAAGCGCAATGGATGCACCTTCATTTTTGTGTCTAACTTATCTAAAGCCAAATCGATGGAATGTAAAGAGGAATCTTTATAATGCATACTAGAGTCAAAATGCAATGCCAAATTATCAAACTCTTCATGCCTGTATTCTTCGGGAACATAATTTTCTCCTTTATATGAAAAAACGTCTTCTAATCTTAATTTTTTTGAAGTAAGATTGATATCTAAATCTACATCTCCATTAAGTTCAGGTTGCATCCAAAAAGCATAATCATGTATACGTCCGTCAATATGAAAATCACTATCGTCAATATGTCCTGTGAAATCTACTATTTTTAAATCTACGCTATCGATTAATACATCAGCATGGAAATCATGTAATTTGTGTGGATAATGCTTCAAACTAGCATGCAAACTATCAATGAAAAATTCGCCTTTTGGCAAATGTTTAGATTCTGTAAAATCTTTTGCAGCAGCTTTAAAAGAAAGTCCTAAGCTTAAATTTTCTACCTGTTCATCAATACCTTTTTGGATAGAGTCTTGTGTTGAATAACCGGTCAATTGTGCAATGTCTAGATACTTAGAATTAATATCAAAATGTGCTTCAATTGGGATGTCCGTATGATGCACTAAAGCAGGCAAGTCTGAAAGGAAACCACTAATGGATAAGTCTGTATTGCCCATTGACAGATCAAATTGTTTTAGCGTAGCTTCCTTTCCATTCATTACTAGGTCTACATTCAATGTGTCTAAACGAGCAGGAAGATTTTTGGCATTCAAGCTTAAGTCTTTTACTCGTAACTGTGCAAAATAGGCTTGATTGAGTTTTTGCAGTGCTTTTTCAGGTTTATCAATATCAATAATATCGTGAAACTTCATTTTTAGTGAAACTTTCCCAGAAGCACCTTGAACTTGATCCAATTCAAAAAAATCTGCAATAAAACCCAAATTAAAGTCAGAGTCTATTTCCATATAAACTTCGGGTGACTTAAAATTCTTGACAAATAATGAACCCTTAAACTTTCCTTTCTCCAAAGAAGCTGTCATTTCATTGAGTGATAACTCCATGGTGTCAGTATCTCTATTGTCTCCGTTGGAAAAATGTCCTTTAAAACCTAGATTGTCAATTTTTTTACGCCTTGCAGGGTTTTCTAAATATGCTTCTCCAGCACCAAAATCTGCATTAATTGCTGGTCTATTTCCTTTGTTGGAAGCTCCTTTTATGGTCGCATTAAAATAGATGTCACCAGCATTGTTATATTTCTCTAAATAGGGAATCACATTTGTTGGGGCAAATGCAATGAGCATGTCAAAATTAGGCTTAGCTCCTTTAATATAAAGATCAAGATCTACATCATTCTTTGTGTCTATAGAACCTTTTAACTCAAAATCGGCATTTTCCATTTTAACACCAGAAGGCTGTATATTTAGAATACCAGTGTGTTGATTAAATTCGATATCAGTATGAATTTCAAAATGCTTTTTTTTCATAAAATCAGGAACAACGGCATCTGAGATTACATTCAACTCAAAATCTGTATCTACATGTCCTGCAATGATGCTATCTTTTACACTAAAACTACCTTTGCCTGAGTATATAAACTTTTCTACATCTGTATTTGTGGCTTCATCTAAGGTATGAACGTCTAAATTTTTAAATTCAATTTTTTTGAAATGCACATTGGCAGAAGAGGTTGTTGTATCAGAAGTACTCGCTAAAGAGTTTTCAATATTTGTCGTATTGTTTTCATGGATCACAAGATTAAAAACACCATCTTCAACGATTAACGATTGAATGTCGTAATTTCCATTGACAATATCCCATAAGTTAAAACCAAGATAGATATCTTTTACATCCATTATAACAGACGCATTATCCTCTTTAGTTTCAAAAATTTTGAAATCATATACCTTTAAAGAGATGTATGGGAAGTTGCCAAAAAGGGATAATTCACTTTCACCAACACTAATAAGACCTTTGTGTTCTGTGTTTAGTTTTTCAATTTCACCTTTAATAATTTCATATTGGTTACTTTGAACATATAGTATTAGACTTCCTAACAATAAAATTGGAACTAAAATTAGTCCTAACAAAATACGTTTCCATAATTTTTTAATTTTCAAAGTAGATGTCTTTTAGAATTAGAAAAAGCGTTTGACTTTAAAAGTAACGAATTAGTATGAGAAAACCTTATATAGTTTAAAATCAACTACACTAATTGATGAGATGTATTAAAGTCGTTTCTCCTTAAAACAAGATTTTCTAATTCTTAATACTTTAGTTAGATAATAGGAATAATTATTCAGAAAACCAGGTACGTTTCTGAATACGATTTGAGGTTTTTTTAGCAAAAAAAGATTAATGTATTGAAAAACAATAGGCTCGAATTCTCGAACCTATTGTATTAAAATTACCTATAATATTCCTGTAATTTCATTAATTAGATGCAGGTGATTGAGCTGTTTTAGCTTTTCCAGTTCTATCTTCACTAAAATCTGAAATCCATGTAATAAATAAATCTGTAGATGATACAGTGGTAAAGCTATTCGCTCCACCTTTTACCTCATTGAGATCATTAATTCTTTGCTCTTCAAAAGCATCAATTCGTTTCTTTTTTATGCTTTCCATAATATTTATAATTTAATTTTGCCTACTCTAGTTCAGGTTTTCGGCTTCCCCCATATTATATCATCAAGGTATTTGCGACCATTCCATTTTATAAGGATCATACGAGCATTTTTTGGGTTTGGCCAATGAAGTATCTGAGCCTAAAAATGCTCTGCAATCAGTACACATATGTCTAAATTCACAATCTTTGCAGACTTCAATTTGATCTTTAGAAATATTCCAAACTTTCGAAAACTCTTCATTTTTTAAGCAGTCCAATAAGGAATCTTCTGAAATGTTTCCATAAGACGTAGTCATTGAAGGACAATTTTTAATATTTCCATGAACGTCTACAGCTATTTTTTTATGAAGGCAGGAATTGAAATGTTGTGATTCTAAAAAAGTATCTTGATTAATCACAAAATCGTTCATGTATATATTGCCGCAATGCGAAGCTGAATCAATCCAATCTGTATGTGTCACAATAGTTGCAGTAGAATTTTTATCAATTACAGCGAGTTGTTTTTTTGATGGAGCTGAATGCAGTAATATACTTTGAACTCTCATATGATTTTTAGCCAATTCTTGAAGTTCTGACTGCGTTAATTCTTCCGTGTATTTGATGATTAATGTTATAGAGTTGATGATGCTTTTTGAAGAATATTCTAATATGTTCTCTAGAAAAGAAATACTGACTTCATCAAAAAAACGCAGTTCTATATGTTTACAACCTAACTTCTCTAGTTGTTGAAATACATTCTTAAAGTTATGATTTGAAGATGAATTACTATCTATAATTCCGTTTGTAATCATGGATGGAGTGTAATATGTCAAATCCATCTTTGGAAATAAATCAGGATCATCACACCAAAATCCAAATTCGTTTTCTATTAAGAAATCATAATATTCACTAATTACTTCTTTATGTTCTGTACCTAAAGTTGAAATGGCAACTTCTTTTGATTCTCCATCAAAACGATCCAATACATCATATAAAGAGTTTGGAATAAATTTAATTTTCCCGCGTTGTAAATCGTAAATTGTACTTCTAGAAGCTCCTTTTACAGGAATACAAGAAGAAAAAAGCTTAAATTTTTTCATGTTAATCTGTTTTTGATGTACGGAATAATTTTGAGATTGGCTTATAAAATTCTAGTAATACGTAATGATCTGTTTGATGAAATGTACTTTCAGAAATCCGCACAGGACTAAAAGAGGATGCGTCAAAAGTTTTCGCCTTAATTTTTCTGTAGTTTAAAGGAGCATTTTCTAGGTTCAATAAGTCTTCTATTTCTTTACTTTTTATGTTTTCCATGATTGCTTAAATAAGTTGCGATTTTTTGTTCTAAATTGTAATTACATGGCTCCGAAACCATTCCAAACTGTCCAACAGGATTCACCTCTAGAAATACGTACCTATTGTCTTTGGTAACTACCATATCTATAGAGCCAGTATTTAATTCAAGTTTTCGCATCAAACAATTTAGCTTGGTTGAAATTGCTTCTGGAAGTTTAAAAGGAGTTGTTCTATTAGGATTTTTAAGATTATAATTTCGAAAATCTGTTTTTGTTTGCGGATCTAATTGTGAGAAAATTGCCATTGAATAAAAATCGCCATCCAAATAGAAAATTCTCAATTCAAAGGCTTTGTCTAATTCTTCTTGTATGAGCGATGGAAATATTCGGCTGCTTTCTTTTGGAATATCTTCAGGAACTACACTTTCTGTGTACGTCATCCAAGTTTCCGAAGTTTTTTCATTAAAAATGTTATGAATATTTAGGTTATGGCAAATTGACTTTGTGATAAATTTTTCTCCTTTTGCAAGAAGTGTTTCTATTTGATAAGGATTTGTAGTAACGATTGTTTTGGGAATATCTATACCTATATCTTTTGCCATGAAAAGAACCGTAAGTTTATCCACATTGGCAATATCATACTTTCCTAATGAATTTTTTGTTTGCAATAGGCTGTAAATACTATTATGAAAAGAATCTATTTCTTCTGTTAATTGTACATCTACTTTCTCTTTTAATAGTGGACTCAGTTTATGAAGGCTGTTCAATTCAATAGCCAATTTGAAATAACCTCTACGATACCAAAAAGAATCAATCGCTGTACTAGTATAAGTTTCGCCGTCTTTATTAAAATTTACAATAGTTTGAGAATGATTACTTAATTCAAAACTATTGATACGAAGTATATCTTTAGAATTCAATCTTAAGACCTTTTTTCCTAAATGGTTTATCCAATCCATCACAAGTGATGTGGAGAAATCGTTTGCTTCACTACTAATCACAATCATTACTTCTACTATTTATAAGCGTTAAAAAACTTGAAATGTCATTACTGTAAATGTTCTGTAATTGACATGTATTCTTATGGGAGAAAAATTAAAATTCATTACCCATATTTAATATTTATTTTAAGCTTATGGCTTTAGTAGAATCGTAGTGTGTTTAAAATGAGTGAACTAAATATCTAAATGCGAAAGGTAAATACAAGTTTAGAATTTAATTGGAAAAGAATGATATGTTAAAATATGCGAATGAACGTTTTTCATATATCATTTTAATCACGATTTCAACACTATTTACATATTCTTCGCGAAGAAAAAATACACAAAGGTTTCAACTCCTTTTAGAAAAAGTAACATCATTACTCTCTTACCAATTTAAAAGGATTTCATTCTTGTTAATAGTAACAATATTTCAACGCAAACTTCTGAGCATTTAAATCTCGATTATCGAGTAAATAACGGAATTTCCCGAAAAACTCGGTACAAGAAAATGATGCTAGTAATTCTTCTGTGATTTCGATGTAAGTATTTGGTTTATAGGAATTAAGGTGTCTTGAGTTGCATCTATAATTGCTGTATTGTAGCTGTTTTTTGTTGCTGAGACACTTTTTTGAATATAGTTTTGATTCAAAAGTTAGTCATAAAATGCTTCCATAAAAAGATCAATTCCCTAATTAAAAAATGTCAAGATGATGACACAATCTTATGAGAAGTTTTAGAAGAATATATAAACATCAATGTAATTGAAAATGAAAAAGAATTTAATCAGAAACAACGAAGAAGACCATATCCTTTTATATGGAGAAAGAGAAATAGTGTACCTAATGCTTAAAGATATACTGTATATAGAAGCACATGGTAATTATTCAATATTTCACATGCGAAATGAAAAGAAGTTTGTAAGCTGTCACAAGCTGAAATATTATGAAGAACTACTAGAAGAAGCAAACTTTTTTAGAATCAGTAGGTCTTATATTGTCAATAAAGCATGTATAAAATATTACCACACTGATACACGAGAACTTATACTGACTAACTCATTCATTGCATTTGTGAGTTTTCGAAGACGAAAATTATTCCTCAACAGTATTTATAAAAGTAACCATACGGCAAAAGCTATGGTAGGTTAATAATTAGTGAAATAAACAACGAATAATAAAACAACTTAAAAAATATAAAAATGAAAAAAACTCCTTTGATTTTATCCGTGATTGCTTTGGTATTATCCTCTATTGCTATATGGAAAGGACTCTCTAAAGAAGAACAAGTATATGTAGATGTGAACAAATTAGTAGAAGGATACGAACGAACAAAAATTGTAAGAACTGATTTTCAAGAGAAAGCAAAAACCTTAAATGCAAATATAGATAGTCTCATTTCAGGTTGGCAAAATGAACTAAAATCCTATGAAAAGGAACGTGCTTCTATGACAAAAAAAGAGAAGGAGCTGAAACAACAATTGTTGAGTGGAAAACAACAACAAATTACAAACTATCAACAGACGATTCAAAAGCAAATAAAAGAAGAAGATCAAAAAGCTACGCAAACCGTAATCAATGATATCAACGATTATGTAAAAGCGTACGGAAAAGAAAAAGGATATAAAATTATTTTGGGGGCTAGTGGAGCCGGAAACATCATGTATGCTGATGAAGGAACTGATTTGACAACGAAAGTATTAGAAGGACTCAATGCAGAATTCAGAGGAAAATAATGGTATGGGGAAATTCATGATTTTCTGGCTACTACTAGGAATTTCTCTCTGTAGTTGTAAGCAAGAAACATTTAGTACGCAAGCAGAACTTCTACAATACTTGCATGGAGAAGATAGTGAGTATGTGCAAGAAAAAACGATTAATGGCGTGACATTCTCTTTAGCATACCGCCCTACAGATATGTTGGTTGCACAAGAAATTAATGAGGAGATAAATTCAGAGGAATTAGCTGCCTTGAGAGAAAAATACAAAGGACAACTGTACTTTAATCTATCAATGTCAGCAAGAAATAAAGAATTACTCAGTAGTATTCCTAACAACAGAAACGAATTTGGAGCGATGGTAAATCAACTAGCCTTTGGTATGGGTGAAAAAGCGCATTTAATCACCCAAAGAAAAGACACGTTGGAAATGCAAGACTTCATTTATCCAAGAATGTATGGCATGAGCAATGCAACAACCATCATGTTTGTATATCCAAGGAAAGAAGAAAGTTTAAAAGAAGATTACATGCACTTTACGCTGGAAGATATAGGATTACAAGTAGGAGAAGTAAAATTTAAAATACCTACAGATATCATAAAAGAAGAACCGAAATTATCATTTTAAAACAACATAGAATGAAGTATAAAACAAGACAATCACATAAAATTATAGCGATGTTTTTATTGCTGAATTTTTTGCCGAGCATAGTGCCAATAAACCACTTAATGGCATCTAATAATGGACCCAATGCTCCCGAAGCAGCAAGTTTTGAACCTGTAGATGCTACTGATATGGTAAATCTAGCAACGGGAGATTTAAGTTATGTATTACCCTTGCTGAATGTGCCTTCACCCGAAGGTGGTTATCCGCTGGCATTATCCTATCATGCAGGAATTGCCATGGACCAAGAAGCCTCTTGGGTTGGTTTGGGATGGAATCTAAATCCTGGAGCCATCAATAGATCTGTGAATGGTTATCCAGATGATTATAACAATGCGTTATTGTCAGAGTATTTCTATGACGAAGGGAGAGAAGAATCTATTTACAGTTTGTCATTAGGATACTCAGCAACTGGTAGTTATTCCGCGGGTCTAGGATTTTCTTGGGGAAGTAATAGAAGCTTGGGAGGTTTTGTAAGTATAGGGTATGGACCAACTGAAGGGTTAGGAGGATCCCTAAAATTAGGGACTCAAGGAATTGGTATAAACGTAGGATATAGTTCGGGAGTATTATCTGTAGGAGCTAGTGCCAGTACTAATGGAGGATTGAGTGGTTCGGCAGGTCTTAATAGTAATGGAACGGGATTTACGGTGTCTACTTCTGGAGTTATAGATGTTAGCATAGCTACAGGATCAGGAAAAAATAATACAGCGGCACTAGGTATAAGCTTATCTTCACATGGAGTGAGTGTGACAGGTCGTGCAACAAATAGAAGTTCATCAACAAATGAAGTCCAAGGAGGTGCTGGTATAGGCATACATCTTCAGTTTGAAAATACAATCAGCATGGGAGACTATACCGCCAAGACTAGTGGTTGGCAAATACCTATAATGCTTCCAACAAAAACAGGTATATTTAGTTTAACATTTGGAAAGCAAAAGTTTAGATACTATCTAGGAAAGAGTGAGTATAATTATATTACTGGACCAAATTATTTTAATACTGGTGTCTATGATCAAGGAAAATGGGAAGTATTAGTTTTTAGAAACTATGCTAACTTTTCCACAGCTTGTCCAAATTTGACTCTCATTACTTCTAATTATGAAGAAGCTCTAAACTACAAAGAGTCTTTTTACGGTTATAATTCTTGTGATTGTGAAACGAGTAGTCACTTACCTGAAGATTCAGATTGTGTTGCTATAATAAAGGAGTTGTCTTATGATACTGCTTTTATGGATATTTATGAGGTGTCATTACAAGGGAATTCATTATCAAATACTTCTCAAAACGATATTGCTGATAATATGATTTTTCCAAGTTACGACAAATACGATGTACAAGCACAAGGACTTTCAGGAGGAATATCTTCAAGATTATTTGAAAACGGGAACTTATTTGGATTAACCGATAAAGAAAATGATAAAGGATATTCGCTAAAATATTCACTTGATGGATCTGATACAAATCTACCATCTCATGCAATTTTTAATAACAAACCTTATTTTTATTTTGATAATGAAATAAGTACATATCTAGGTGTTACAGATGTTTCAGAAGCAAATTTTGACGCAGCTTCTATAAATCATACCAATATATTAGACTATTATGCAAACGACGGAAGTGTTGAGCTAAGTGCTAAACCAAGAAGGAAAAATGGAACGTATGTAGATTATTATACTATAGAAGAATTAAGGGAAAATTATGCAAGTTTAAAATCAGAAGGCTTTTTACTTCCTGAATCTGGTTTTGATATTAATACCGAAAATTTACCAAAAGATGGTATCGGAGCTTTTAAAGTTACTGCTGTAGATGGAAAAACATACCACTATTCATTACCTGTATACAATCATGAGACCATTACTAGAACTTTTGGGAGCATCAATGCAAGACCTGATCAAAGTCAATCTTATTTCGAAAAACGACAATTAGAACCCTATGCAACGCACTGGTTACTAACAGCTGTTACTGGACCAGATTATTATGATGCAAATAATAATGGAACAGCTGATAAAGAAGATTATGGATATTGGACGACATTTGAATATGGAAAATGGAGTGATGCGTTTGTTTGGAAAAATCCTTATGGGAAAGAGTATCATGAAAATGAAACAAATAGTGATGTGAAAACATGGATTCGAGGTCGTAAACAAGTATATTATCTAGATAGAGTCAAAACGAGAACACATTCTGCAATTTTTATAAAAAGTGAACGTCATGATGCAAACTCTACAGCTTGGAATTATGAGTCAGTAGCACATATTGATAATTTAGATCAGAATAGTTCAAATTATCAATCACGTTTTTCAATTCCTTCTCAAAAAACATTGTGTTTAGACAAGGTTATTTTAGTCAAAGAATCAAATGATAATTTAGATAAGTCATACGGAAATTCATCTCAAAATTATACAGATATATATTATAATGATTCTTCCAAACCATCTGAACAAGGATGGTATAATTTAAAAAATAATGTAATAGACATTTCAGATAACTGGAATGGATTGCTGACTAATGCTGTAAAAGTAATTGATTTTAATTACGATTACAGTTTAGCTCAAGGAACACCTAATACAACTTCAAGCTTTTACGGAAGATTGACTTTAAATTCTGTTGAATTTAAAGGGAAAAGCGCAACACAATTAATACCGCCTTATCATTTCAATTATCTTAAAGATAATACTTATGTATATGATATAGAGGATAAAGATGGTTTTGGATATTATAAAGAAGATAACAGCATATGGTCATTAAATGAAATTGTTACACCACAAGGCGCAAAGATACGAGTGAATTATGAAGACCATTCTATAAAATCTGTTGTTGAATCTAATATAACTTTTAGAAAATCAGCTTCTACGTACAATATCATAAAATTATCTAATACCACTTTTAGAGTTAAAGCTGACCATGATTTCGGAATAGAAATAGGAGATGTCATGAACTTTACGTACAGTAAAGATTGTTTTATGGAAGATCCAGGTAACTGTGGAGGTCCATGTGGAGAGGATTTAATAGGTAGTTGCGAAATAAATCAAAATGCAGTTGTGATTTCTGATAATGGAGATAACTCTTATGATATTCAAATTAGTATTCCTATTTGTGAACCTGATATAGATCCTGCAGATTATTGTACTAGAACAAAAGAATCTTATGAAGCAAGCTATGTAATCAATGAAATTATACCAAATTATGGAGGAATAAGAGTTGCTAGTATAATAACCACTAATGATGTAGATAGTTATACTACATCATATAAATATGGAGAAAATGAAAATGGTATAGGATATATAAGCTACTTGCCATTTGCTCCAGAATTAGAAGAAGAATTACCCTATAGTGCTGAACTTCCAGCTCCTAAAGTAATGTATGAATATGTGGTTATGGAATCGAGTCAATCAGAAGGAAAAGTTCAGTATAAATTCAAGGTTTTTAAGGAAAAAGAAGAAGATGCTATAAAATTTGGTGATTTATACGAAGTAGAAGTATTGAGTGATGAACACTATAATTCAGTTTCTGATAAGGATGTTGCTATCAATAAATATACAGTCAGGGATAACCTATCGACTTTAGGCCAATTATTAGAAGTTTCAACGATTAATGGTAGAGGACATTTACTAAGTAAAATAGAAAATACCTATTACAGTCCAGAAGATCCAACGCCAAATAATGTTGGCGTTACTAAAGAGGCATATCAGACCTATAAAATAGTAGATTATGCACAAAACACACCTGATAAAAAAGACAAATGGTTAGTAAATTCATCTGCAAGAATAAAATATCCTAGTTTATTAAAATATGCCACAGAATATAAATCAGGGTATCAATATCGTTCATTGTTTGGTGAGATAGACGAAATAACTGGGCAGACCTTAGAAGTATTATCAGTGACAAGTGATGGAACAGAAGTGAAGTCAAAAACAATCCCAGCTTACTATAAATATCCACAAATGGGGTCAAAAGTAGACGATCCACTAAACAAAAACATGCTTGCTCAACAAGCCATGTCAAAAACGTATATAAAAGCGGATGATGGTCTATGGAAAGAAACTGGTGTAGGAATCACAACTTGGAGCAATCAATGGAAATATGTAACCTATGATGGCGCGCTAGAAACTCCTTCTTCTGAAGAAGATGTTTGGCGTAAACATAAAAACTATGTTTGGGAAGGAACCTTAAATGACGACGGAACGTATAATGGGTTCATGGGAGAAGATGATAATTTTGATTGGAGTATAGGCAGTTGGCCATTAGGAACTGATCAAACCAATCCGAAATGGAAAAACATTTCTACGATTACCAGATATGATCATTACTCGATGCCATTAGAAGTAAAAGATATCAATGATAATTATGCAATTACCAAAACTACGGATAATGAAACGAAAGTGTTATTTACTGCGAACGCAAAATACTTTGAAGCATTCAATACAGGAGCAGAAAACTATGACAATGAAACTTCTCGATTAGATCCACAAATATTTGGTGCTGCTTCTTTACGAACTACAGAAAAAGCACATACAGGAAATTATTCATTAAAAATAACACCTAGTGACAATACGTTTGGAGCTGCTTTAACAGGGATACACAGAACAGGGAAATATAAGATGTCAGTTTGGGTACACAAAGATACTCATGAAAATGCACGTTTCAAGAAAGGCTCCGGAGTTCTAGAAGAATTCAATGGAGAAAAAATAATTGCTGGAGATTGGGTGCAACTCAACCATTACTTCGACAGATTCGAAGCAGAAACATTTACAAGTACTGTGTTTAAGGTTGCATCAGCAAGCGGAACCATCTATGTAGACGATTTCAGGCTACATCCTATAGCAACAACTATGACAAGCTATGTCTACAATGAATGGGATGAACTAAGCTATATGCTAGATGGAAACAATATGGCAACACACTACGAATATGATAGTAATGGTCGTCTCATAAAAACATCGGTAGAATATATCGATACTGCAACAATTCCAGGTGGCTTCAAAAAAGTGTCGGAACATAATTATCACTACAAAAACAATTAAAACACAAAGAATGAAAAAATTGATGATATGCCTACTAACACTTCTAGGAATGTGTTATGGGAATGCTCAAGAAGAAATTCGATGGGGAGAAAATAATAGCTTCACAATTTTAGAGAATACGATTTTTTCTGGAGAAAATTACATGTATAACAATAAAGATTATACAACAAATAGCAACATAAAATCTATAAGTAGACTACTGGCAGAAACGGCGAATGGTTCTGTAACTATTCACACAATATCTACGTATCAGCCAGAAACACCTACTGTTTTAGGAGCGCCAGTATCAAAACCTTACTTTACAATCATACTGAAACCTCTAACTGCAGGAGCAGATGAATTTCTAATCGCAATAAGAGGCGAATTCATGACGCTAGATCCGTATACAATAACTGGAACATCAACTCCTGAAACTACCTATCAAATTGTAGCTTACAAGAACGGTGTAATTATAGATAAAGTTACAGGACTGACAATTACTGATATTGCTAATGCAAACTTGAAAATTGAAAAAAGTAGCGGAACTGCAATTAATTTTCTACATAATGATAGTGTCTTTGCCTCTGAAACAATAACACTTCCTTCTGATTTTAACCTTGAAATATCAGGAACAACATATCAAAATACAGGCTTCAAATATGAGTCTAATGGATTTACATTTTCACCAACATACTATCCATGCCTTACTGGAAGAACAGATGAAGATAAAAACTGGATATCAAATTGTACCTATGACAAAACGGGAGCACTAAGAGCTACAGGAATAGCATATGCAGATGAACTAGGAAGAACTGTACAGTCACAAGGTTTGGATATGACAACAGGAAAAAACTGGATTTCAGAAGTACACTATGATGCGAGAGGAAGAGCTGCATTGCAAACGTCAAATGCACCAAAAAACTTTTCTAGCATTAAATATACCTATGCTGTAAACTTTATGAAAAAAGCAGATGGTTCAAATTACTCTAATGCAGATTGGGAAAACACAACGCCAGAGCCAGTTGGAAATACTTCTGAATCTTTGGGTTGGTATTACAGTGACGCTAATACCAGTGAACCACTTCAAGATATTACAGCATATCCATTTACAAAAACTACCTACAGTGAGTTAAATCCAGGAAGTGCTTTAAAAGTTGAAGGTGGAAGACAATTAGATAACAATCTACCGCAAGGGTTTAGCTATACAGTTCCTGCAGCGCAAGAATTATACTATGTATTTGGTAAAAATGCTTTTGATGGGAATGAAGAAACTCTAGGAAAAGAGGTAATACTCAAAGCTTATAAAACAATAGTTATTGACGAAAAAGGAGAAGAAAATGTTCTATTCACAGATGCAGACGGAAAAACATTGGCTGCGGCACGCTCTGGCGGAACGATCTCATATGAAGTTATTTCTTTAATTGGAGCACAAGGATATGTAGATGTACACATTCCTAAAAATATAACGAGTTCGGAAATTTCTTTTGTCAACAGTTCAATTGGAGACTATACAATTTATAATTTAAGAACAGAACAAGTAGTGACTTCCATGACAGGAGGAAATTTTTATCGCTTAGAATTAAGTCCACAAACAGAAGAATCTGTATATATTACAACCGCAGGAAGTGTGACTACAACAACAACTGCGAAAGGAATTCAATATCCTGTAAACTATTATGATTATACTTTAAACTACTATAATGATGCTAGCTTACTCACAAAATCAACACAACCTCTTGGTTTTAATGAGAGTTGTTTAGCAAGCATTCAAGAAAATCCAATACACACATTAGCTACGACCTACAGTTATAACAGTCTTGGACAACTAACTACAAGTACAAGTCCAGATGAAGGTACTGCTACGTTTAAATACAGAAGCGATGGTCAAATACGGTATTCGCAAAACAGTAAACAAGTACTAGCGAATGAATTTTCATATACAAATTATGACAACTTAGGACGACCTACAGAAAGTGGAGTTATGGAAGGTGTTGATTTTACAGCACTAAACCCAAATGCTGATTTGCCTTCTGGTACAAAAAAAGAACAACATAATACACAATATGATTATGTAACACTAAGTGAATTATCAGGACTTCATGCCGATTATCAGTTGCCTAAATTCTTGGCTGGAAATGTAGCGAAAACTGAAAATGATCAAACAACAACCTATTATAGCTATGACGGATATGGTAGAGTAGCGTGGATTGTGCAAAATATCATAGGACTTGGAATCAAAACAATTGATTACGAATACGATGAGGTTACAAGTGCTGTCGCAAAAGTTATCTATCAAAAGCATACGCCTAGTGAATTATTCATTCATCGATATACGTACGATCCTGTAGACAATAGTTTGGTAAAAGTAGAAACATCTACAGATGATAGTACGTATACAGAACATGCACGTTACAATTACTATGAAACTGGAGCGCTAAAAAATATGATTTTGGCAGAAGGCTTACAACAAACCGATTATGTCTATACGGTTTCTGGACAACTAAAAGCGATCAATCATCCAAACTTAACGCCAGCATCTGATCCAGGAGGAAATGACAATGATATGTTTGGGATGACGATTGATTATTTCTCAGATGATTACAAACGATCTACAGCATTTTCACCGCTTACTGGAGGAACAGATCAACACAACGGAAACATCAAAGGAATCACTTGGAATACAGATTCATCTACAAGTACAGGAAAGGTACAATACACTTACGATTACAACAGGGAAAACTGGTTGACAGAAGCTAATTTTTCAGGTGAAGGAAGTACAAGTACGGTAATTGCAGACATTACCATAAGTACAGTCGCTGATCCTGATCAAGTTGTAAGAGCAAGTAGTTCAGTTACATTTGATCTAGGCGCAGAAGTGGAAGCAATTACAGGTAAAGAATTCATCGCCGAAATAGGAGAAGCTACCGAAAGTGGAGCTACTGATTACAGAGTGTCAAACATTACCTATGATGCCAATGGAAACATTCAAACTCTAACCCGAAACAAAAACACGGTTTCAGGAAGCAACGCCATGGATGCCCTGAGTTATGAATACGATCCTTTAAAACCAAACCAACTCAAAAGAGTACAGGATGCAGTTACAGAAGCTACAGGTGTAAACGATATCAAAACACAAGCGGATGCTAATAACTATGTATACAATGAAATTGGACAACTAATAGAAAATAAAGAAGAAGACATTGCCTATGTATACAACGCTACAGGTTTAGTAACAGAAGTAAACAAAGCCTCTGATGGCAGTCCGATTGTAAAATTTTACTACAACGACAAAAACCACAGAGTCAAAAAAGAAAGCTTTCCTGCCAGTGGTATGGTGACTACGTACTACGTACGTGATGTAGCAGGAACACCAATGGCAATCTATGAAGACACTTCCTTAAAAGAACATACCATTTATGGTTCAGGCAGAGTTGGAGTGCATTACAGAGAAAGTAATACCAACAGTTATCAGCTAACAGATCATTTAGGAAATGTACGTGCTGTGATTATTAAAAATGAAACTGGAGCCGTAGCGCTTTCTGCAAAAACAGATTACTATCCTTTTGGAATGCCCATGCCAGACAGAACCATAAATGATGGATATCGTTATGCGTTTCAAGGACAAGAAAAAGATACAGAAACTGGGATGGAAGCCTTTGAACTCCGTTTATGGGATGCCAGAATTGGTAGATGGCTAACGGTTGATCCTTATGGACAATATAACTCTCCATACTTAGGGATGGGGAATAATCCTATTAATGGTGTTGATCCTGATGGAGGATTTTTTTGGGATCCTAAAGTAAATGATGATGGATCAATTTCTTATATAGCAGCCGAAGGAGACACTGTTGATTCTTTTGCAGAGCAATATGGTGTGGAAAGAGAACTAGCATTACAGTTAATAGGCTCTGAAAAGGTGATAGCAGGAAAAACTATTGTTTCAGGAGATGATGTTTATTCGTTAAATCCTTATAATTTAAAAAATAGAAGCCCAATATTAAAGTTGGATCTAACATCTAAAAATGGAAGAAAAGATCAAAATAGATTCGATCAGGTTTTACTTGCGATTGACTATGAACGATCAATAGGTAATTGGCAATTCAGACCACGGAATTATTTTTCCAATAGAACGAATGGTCTCTCTTCTGGCTGGGGAGGACTTGATTCAATGGAAGGAGATGCAAAATTAGATGGCATGGATGTTCACTTTAAGTTTTCAATTAAGCTTATAGCTAATGACAAGAGTCATACAATAGCAACGTATACTTTACGTGATCAAAATACAGCTGGAGGTACATATTTTCCTAATGAGCAGATGGAAACGTATTTTTCAAATTTAAGAGAAGGGGAACCATATCATTCTAATAGCTCGATATTTTTCAGACAATCAGATCGTTTTAAAATACATCAGAGATTTGAAAAAGTTTTTAAAAAATACCATTACATAAACATACAACCTAAAATTAAAGGTTAACAGCATCTTTAGATATCCCTCGCTACCGCTAGTTTGCAACTAGTGGCAAACATGAGTAAGTAAAAAAGCAAATACTCACGAATCTAAATATTCAAAAAAAAGACATCAACAAGAAAATAAAATGAAAAAAACAATAACAAACACCATACTACTACTCAGCTTATTATTCACAATATACAGCTGCAGCAGTGACGATAACGAAGAAAACAATACAGTAGCATTTCGTGCAGACATAGAAACTGCCGTATTTGAAGGAGCTACTGTATTAGCTGGCATAAGTGATGAAGGACGTACGCTAGAAATCGCTGCTTTAAACGCTGATGGAACAGTTTCTATGAGTGTCAATATAGAATCTACACAAGTAATTACAGCCAACACAACCTATAATGTAGATGAAGATGGAACCTATATTCTATACGACACATTAGAAGAATCATACATCGTGAGTTTAGAAACAGGCGGAAGCATCACAATTACCGAAATAGATAGTACAAACATGACTATTTCTGGGACATTTTCAGGAATACTAAAAGAATTTGACACCATGGATGAAAAAACACTTTCCAATGGAACTTTTACAAATCTTCCATATATAAATATCAACTAAGACAAAAAACAATAAAACATACACACATGAAACGAACATTAATAAATTTTAAGCATTTTTTTACAAAAGAGAATGTTTAAAATTTTTAATGTGAGAACGTAGCGGTTGCATACGTTCTCAATTTTATAATTGTATTAAAATCAAATAATTACTAAAATTTAAACGTATGAAAAAAATAATTCTAACAGCAGTATTAATAGCATCTTATACATTTTGTAACGCACAAATCACAGAAGATGAATCTACAGGGAATGTCGGGATTGGTGTAGAACCTTCCACGCATAAATTAGAAGTAAGAGGAACTGTAAAAGGAACGCATGGTATCTTTAGTCATGATGGCGTTACTGCCAATACTCCTTTATGGATAGGAGAAGAAGTAGCTCCAAATGTATACAATACCCAATATTACCTAAACAAATCTGCAGGTGCAACAGATGCTTATTTTGCAAATATCATACGAGACAAAAATGCCAAAGCACGATATCAATTGAAAGTCGTAGAGGAAAACACACAATTATCGATATATGACCACAATGGTTCGGAAGCTTTTAAATTTGATGTTGGTGCTTTAGGACCAAACAAAGTATTTATGCACATGATGAAGCCAGATTCTAGAATTGTAATTGGTTCTCACGGTTTGTACGAGCCAGATCATAAGTTTGTAATCAAAAATGGAAGTGCTTTAATTGAAGGGAATATTTATACCAACAATAAAATAGGAATTGGTTTAGCTTCATCAGACATACCTACAGACTATGATTTAGCTGTTGGTGGAAATATCATTGCTGAAAAAGTTAAAGTACAACTCGAAGACGAATGGGAATGGCCAGATTACGTATTTGAAAATACATACACACTACCAACACTTAATGAAGTAAGTCAATACATTGAAGAAAATGGACACTTAAAAGATGTGCCAAGTGCTGATGAAGTAAAAGAAAACGGAATCTTTCTAGGAGAAATGGACGCTAAATTGTTGCGAAAAATAGAAGAATTAACCTTGTACACTATCGCGCAACAAGAAGAAATTAAAAAACAGGACGTAAAGATTTCAAAATTAGAAGAAAAGAATAAGCAGTTGAATGAACTCAATAAAAAACTAGAAGACTTGCAGCACAGAATCGCGAACTTAGAAAAAGAATAATCATGTCGAAAATCAAATTATTTTTTGCTGTGATTTAAGCAATATTGATTACATCTAGTTCTTCTAATACCATAAAAGATAATGATACGCTACAAGAAAAATCAAATGTAAAAATTGAAATTTTGAAACATTTAAAACACATTGCAATTAAATAGATTCTTTGATGTTATAGTCATAGAAACAAAAAGCAATCATAATTTCATATGATTGCTTTTTTGTTTACAGAAATTTCTAAAGCAATTATGTGATTTACGACTTAAAAATTGAAAAAAATGATACACAGTTGTAACTTTTTGATTTTTAATAGTTAATGTGTTGAATATCAAAAATGTAAAGAAAATAGACCTTAAATTTTGTCTTTCTTGAATATTTTTTTGTGATTGGATAAATAAAAACTATTGTAGCGAACAAAAGAAAGATAATTAAAATATTACTGACAAATAAGATTTTTTTCTAAAATCACTTCTTTTTACCGTTATTTATTGTAGTAAATAACTTATAATTTGTAAGTTTTAAATCTTACTTGTTTAATTTTTTTCTATTCAGAATAAACAATATTGTTAAGTTAATATGTTGATTTAAAACCACTTACCAATATGTTAAAAAAATAATATTATATAAATATAGAAGTCAAAAAAAAATTCCTATACTTGTAACTGTGTAGAGCAAGGTATTGTTTGCTATTTTCATAATAGTATGAACTTTCTTCAAGATAACAATAGCTCTGCGAAGTAAGTAAGTAAATTCCCTTCCCCCCAAAAATTTCGAAAACAAGCACCTCATGTGACTGAGGGAAGCGAAGCTGTGTTGTTATTTTAAACTGTTAATGTTAAAATAGCCTCGAAATGAATCATTTGTATAATGGTTGGCATGTTTTGTATGTAAGATCCAGACATGAAAAAAAGGTGTATGAAGCACTTTTGGATCTCTCTTTAGATGTTTTTCTTCCTTTAATGAAAACTAAGAAAAAGTGGAGCGATAGAATCAAGATCGTCTATCAGCCGCTATTTCCTTCGTATGTTTTTGTTAATCTCAATTCTCCATCAGATTATAACAAAGCACTCTCTGTGAGTGGTGCGTGCGCATATATAAAATTTGGTAGAGACTTCGCAAAAGTTTCTGAAGATGAAATCAATAAAATAAAACTTCTGGTAGGATCAGAAGATATTAATAATCTGGTAACAGATGCCAACATTCCTAAAGTCGGAGAAATCAAAAAAATAGAATTCGGATCCTTAAGCGGTCTCGAATGTGAAATTCTCAAAGCCGATAATATTAATAAAATTATAGTGAGAATAGAGTCACTACAACAAAATATTACCGCAGTCATTCCTTCCTACTATTTCGAAAACAAATCCGTAACAATATAACTTACTAAGTCTTTATGGCTACAATAGAGCGCAAAATAATTTCAGATTATTGGATAAATAAACTGAAAAAGCAATCTACGTCTGGAAAAGAAAAGTTTCAATTAACAACCACTGAAACTATAACGATTCCTAATGAGCGTATTACTTATTTTTTAAGAATCACAAATGGTAATCCTATCGTTGAGTATACCATATTGCTGTCTATGTATTCGGCAATGTTACAGCGATATTTTGAACCTTCGCATTTTGTGTTTTCAACAAAAATTAGTGATGCCAATACGCCTTTATTGCTGAATCAAGTTTTAATCGAAAACAAAACATTCAAAGAATACTTAAACGAAGTCAAAAAGGAAATTCAAGAAGTATATAAATATGCAAGCTTTGATAAAGATTCAATACTTCAGGAAAAATTTAAAAACTGCTCGCCTTTTGGATTGTCTTATAACACGCCGTTTCCGCAGAATGAAATTCCATTCTTTTTAGAAATAAAAAAGAACGCTTCAGGAATTGAAGTAACATTGACATATGCGGAAAGTTTTAAAAAGTCGTATGTAGCTGAACATTTTGTGAAAAACATACAAGTTGCGTTAGAAAATTTAGAAACGATTTTATTAACGCGAATCGCTGACATTCCAACACTCACAAAAGAAGAAGAAAACCTAGTATTAGGAAAATTCAATGAAACCAATCTTTCATTTCCTTTAGAAGCTTCTATCATTGATTTATTTGAAGCACAAGTAGAAAAAACACCAGAAAATACAGCACTTGTTTTTAATGAAAAGAAATATACCTATCAAGAATTAAATGAAAAAGCTAATGCATTAGCGCACTATTTAGTAAACGATAAAAATATTAAGGTTAATGACTTTGTAGGTGTAAAACTAGAAAGAACAGAATTATTAGTAATTTCACTATTAGCAGTATTAAAAACAGGCGCCGCATATGTTCCAATTGATAAGAGTTATCCAGAAGAACGAATCAAATACATAGAAAATGATAGCCAATGTAAATTAGTCATAGAAGAATCAATAGACTTCTTTACAAAATCAGATGTATATCCTACAACAAACTTAGGAATCAAAAAATCTTCCCAAGACTTGGCGTATGTAATCTATACTTCAGGTACAACAGGAAAGCCGAAAGGAGTAATGATTACGCATCAAAACGCGGTAGCTATGATTTACTGGGCACATCGCGAATATGCAAATACTCCGTTTGATATTACGTATGCAGTAACATCGCACTGTTTCGATTTGTCTGTATATGAAATATTTTATACGCTGTCTACAGGGAAGAAAATCAGAGTATTACAAAACTCATTAGAGATTGGAACACATATTGAAAAAGATCAAAACATTCTCATAAATACGGTTCCTTCTAGTATGAGAAATTTACTAGAAAAAGGATTCGATCTCAAAAATGTGGTTGCTGTAAATTTAGCAGGAGAACCTTTTCCTGTTGATATTGCCATGAAATTATTATCAGATACAAATGGAGAAATAAGAAATCTGTACGGTCCATCTGAGGATACTACATACAGTACATACTATCAATTAGAAGAAGGTATTAGATACAACTCAATTCCAATAGGAAAACCACTAAGCAATACACAAGCATTTATCTTAGATAAAAACTTGGCATTAGTACCAATTGGTGTGCCTGGAAAACTATACTTATCTGGTTTAGGAGTTACAAAAGGATATCTAAATAGAGAAGAGTTAACAGCAGAAAAATACATAGCAAATCCTTTTATAGAAGGAGAACGTATGTATGATACAGGAGATTTAACCTATTGGATGCCAGATGGAAATATTGGATATCTCGGAAGAAAAGATCACCAAGTAAAACTCAGAGGATATCGAATTGAACTTGGAGAGATAGAAAATGAAATGCTTGACTTTACAACAGCAATTCAACGTGTCGTTGTAGCTGTAAAAATGGTAAATGAGCAACAAGTATTAGTAGGATATTATGTAGGAGATAAAGGTGTAGACAAATCTGGTTTACGATCACACTTAGCTACAAAATTACCTTCGTACATGGTGCCAACGTATTTTGTGAAAATAAAAGACATTCCGTTAACTCCAAACGGAAAAATAAATCGTGCAGCACTTCCCGAAATTTCTACAGACAACATCATCAAAGCTGAATATGTAGCACCACGCAATGAAGTAGAAGAAGAATTAAAAGAAATTTGGGAAGACATTATCGGAGTAGAAAACATCGGAATTAAAGATAACTTCTTCGAATTAGGAGGTCATAGTTTGATGATTTCACAAGTAATCAACACGATTTACAAACAAATGGGGAAAGGCGTAAGTTTTAAAGCTTTCTCAGTAAATCCTACGATTGAACAACTCAGTGAAGAACTAAACGATAAACAATTCAAGTCCATTCCAAAAGCACCAGAAGCTGCATCATATCCATTAACACCTTCACAACATCGTTTATGGTTATTAAGCCAATTGGAAGGTGGTACCAATGCATATCAAATTACTGGAGCGTATCATTTTAAAGGGAATTTGGATGTAGAAATCTTTAAAAAAGCATTCAAAAATGTTGTAAAACGGCATGAAAGCTTACGAACCTATTTTCAACAAAATGAAAACGGAGTTCCACAACAATACATTGTTGCTGCCGATAAAATGGTTTTTGATATTGCATTAGAAGATTATTCAGAAAAAACAAACCCAGAAACCTTTATAGATGCATACATTGACGATTTTCTGGCGGAAGGATTTACACTGTCGAAAGCGCCGTTGTTCAAAGCATCATTACTACAAAAAAATACTGAAGAAGTTGTGTTTGCGGTGGCCATACATCACATTATCGGTGATGGTTGGTCGCTGGAAATCTTCACAAATGAAATCATTCAAAATTACATTAATGAAGTAACCAACAAAGACGCATCACAAGAAGCATTACGCATTCAATTCAAAGATTATGCAATCTGGTTGCAAAACGAACAAGCATCTTCACGATTAGAAGCTTCAAAACAATACTGGAATCAGCAATTTTCGGGAGATTTGCCTGTGTTGGAAATTCCAGGAATGCAAAAACGTCCAGCAATCAAAACATATGCAGGTAGCCAAATTCGTCATACATATTCAAGAGAAACATTGACGAAGTTGAAAAATTTCTCAAAAGAACGTCAGGTTACGTTGTTTATGACGATCATGACAGCCATCAAAGCATTGCTAAAAACCTACACCAATACAAACGATATCATCATCGGTACGCCAATTGCAGGACGTGAACATCCAGATTTAGAAAATCAGATCGGATTATATCTCAACACATTAGCAATTCGTACACAAATAGATAGCAATGATACTTTTGAAAGTTTACTCAAAAAAGAAAAACAGCAATTATTAGATGCGTATACACATCAAGAATATCCTTTCGATCAATTAGTAGAGCAACTCAACTTAGGAAGAGATACAGCGCGTTCGCCATTATTTGATGTGATGGTTGCTTTGCAAAATCAGCAACAATTAGGAGTGTTTCAAGAGCAATCTTTAGGAAATCTATCAGTAGATGCTTATGAAATAGAACGCACATCCGCTCAATTTGATATCACATTTACATTTGCTGAGGTTGATTCAGAATTATTCTTGGAAATAAAATATAACACAGACATTTATACGGCAGATTTTATCACAACAACCTGTGAACATCTAGAAATGGTATTTGCACAAGCATTAAATGATGCTTCACAAAAAATTAGTGCAATTGATATTGTTTCTGAAGAAGAAAAACAACAATTGTTACAAGAATTTCAAGGAGAAGCAGTAGCGTTTGCAACAGATGCGAACATTCTTGCTGAATTCTCAAAACAAGTTACAGCGCAACCGAATCAAATAGCAATTTCGTATCAAGGAACAAGCTTAACATACAAAGAACTTGATGAAAAATCGGATGCACTAGCGGCGTATCTGACGAAAGTAGAAAAAATCAGCAAAGGCGATATCATTGCGGTTCAATTGCAACGAGGAAAAGCATATATCACTTCTCTAATTGCCGTGATGAAAACAGGTGCAGCATATGTGCCTATTGATACAAACTATCCTGAAAATAGAATTCAATACATGATTCAGGATTCGAACGCAAAAGTGGTGATTGATGCTACTCTCATTCAAAAATATACAGAACAGTCAACAACTTCAGAAACATTTGAAGCTGTTTCTCTAGCAGGAAATGACACTGCATACATTATTTACACTTCAGGATCTACAGGAAAACCAAAAGGAGTTCCAATTTCGCAACGAAGTTTAATCAACTTGTGTCAATGGCATCAAAAAGCATTTGCAGTCACAAATACGAGTAAAGCGACTTTATTTTCAGGTGTTGCATTTGATGCTTCTGTTTGGGAAATATTTCCATACATTACCAAAGGAGCTAGCTTATATCCAATTACTAATGAAGAAATTCGTTTGGATATCTTTCAGTTGGAAAATTTCTTTAAAACAAATGAAATTACGCATGCATACGTTCCGTCAAGAATCTGTCAAGAATTAGTTGAAAATGATGTAAAAGATTTAGAAACCATCTTAGTAACTGGAGGAGAAGCATTATCATTCTCAAAACCAACATCATTACGTATTTATAACAATTACGGACCAACGGAAAATACGGTTGTCACCACATATCACGAATATGCTAACCAGGAAACAGGCAATATTTCTATTGGAAAGCCAATCGACAATACAAAAGTATATGTGTTATCTGAAGACTTAACATTGCAACCAATTGGAGTCGTAGGAGAACTTTGTATTGCAGGAATCGGCTTATCAAGTGGATATTTAAACAATCTTGAGCTTACAGAAAATGTATTCATTGAAAATCCTTTTAATCAGGAAGAAAAACTATACAAAACAGGCGATTTAGTACGTTGGTTGCCTAACGGAACGCTTCAATTTGCAGGGAGAAAAGATACGCAAATCAAAATTCGTGGTCACAGAATCGAACTAGGAGAAATAGAAAAAACGCTCTTAGCATATTCAGCAATTCAACAAGCAATTGTACTTGTAAAAACAGTGCAAAATGAAAAAGTATTAGCGGCATACTATGTAGCTAAAAACGAAATAGACAAAATCGATTTAAAGGAATGTTTACTAGCAGAAATGCCTTCGTATATGGTTCCTCAATATTATATGGCTATTGATGCAATTCCGCTGACGGCGAATGGAAAAGTAGCTACAAGTAAATTGCCTGAAATCTCAGAAGAAGCAAGCATTCAAAAAGAATATATAGCATCAAGTACTGACATTGAAGAAAACATTGTTGCTATTTGGAAAACATTCTTCGACAAAGAAAAAATTAGCATTTTAGATGATTTCTTTGAACTAGGCGGACATAGTTTAATCTTAACCAAATTGATCAATGCCTATCACAAAACATTCAATGTAAGATTGACGCTGCAAGATGTTTATGTAAAAACAACATTAGCTTCACATGCTGATTTAATTGAAAATAGTAGTCAAGAAGCTTACGAAGAAATACCAACAGTCGCTACACAAAAAGTATATGACTTATCACCAACACAATTACGTTTTTGGTTGATTCATAAAATTCAAGGAAAATCAAGAGAATTCAATATCTCAAATGTATATGAATTAGAGCAACAGACAAATCATGAAGTATTAGAAGCTGCGTTTAACCAATTATTAAACAGACATGAAATACTTCGTACAGTATATGTAGATACTCTTGAAGCGCCAAAGCAACGCATAGAAGCATTTCAGGTAACAACGATCAAAGAGTACAATGCAACAGCTGAAATTATTTCGGAAGTAGTTCATCATGAATTTGACTTGGAAACCTATCCACTATTCAAAATAGGAGTCGTTACTGAAAATGATCAAAAGAAATTACACTTCAACATACATCATAGTATTTGCGATGGTTGGTCAAATCAAATCATCATTAGAGACTTATTAGCGATATACGAGGCAAAACTAGCCAATACAAAAGCTACACTTCCTGAATTATCTATTCAATACAAAGATTATGCAGCTTGGCAAAATCAAGTATTGCAGTCGGAAGCATTTGCAAAACAAGGAAACTTCTGGAAAGAACAACTTTCAGGTGAAATTCCATACTTGCAATTACCAACAGATTACAATACATCTGTAAAAACAAATCAAACGATTTCAGGATATCACACGGTATTCATATCAAATGAACTCAAAGAAAAAATAACAAAATTCACTACAGAAAACGCAGTAAGTTCATTTACGTTTTACATGGCAGTCATCAAAATATGGTTGCAACGATTAACTGCCGAAAACGAGATTACAGTAGGAATTCCTGCGGCAAATCGTACACACGAACAGCTCAAAGATATCGTAGGTTGTTTCTTAAATACACTCATGATTCGAGATACGCTAGATACAACGAGAGATTTTACAACTGTAGTAAAAAATATCAATACAACGTTATTGGCAGCTTTAGAAAACCAAAATTATCCTTTTGAGCAATTATTAGATGATTTAAACATTGCTGCTGAAGACAGACGTTTTCCAATAAGTCCAGTATTCTTAAACATGCTCGATTTTGAAGCAAATGCAACAGAAAAAATAGCAGACTTTACAACGCAATCAGGAATACTAAAAGTAACACCAAAATTCGATTTAGAATGGTATGTAAAAAGCTTTGAAAATGGATTTATGATTAAAAGTGTTTTTGATAAAGAACGCTTTTCAGCGGAAACAATCACGTATTGGACAAATGAATTAGTAGCATTAATTGATCAAGTAGCCACAAATTCAGCTCTAAAAATTGAAGCAATTGATATTTTCAATACGCCAATAAACATTGAAAACGACCTACTACCAACAAACGATTTTGAAATCTTTACAGCAGCAGAAATAGAGCAAAATGTAGCTGCACGATTTGAAAAACAAGTAGAAAAATATCCAAATGCAATTGCGGTTCATGCTAAAAACAATGCATTAACGTATACAGAATTAAATGCACACGCAAATCAATTAGCAAATCAAATTCTAGCAGAAGCTGATGCAAACACACAACGTATTGCGCTGCTATTAGATCATGATGAAACCTGTGTTGTTGGAATGTTAGGAACCTTAAAATCGGGATATTCCTATGTGCCAATTGATGTGAACAATCCAAACAGCAGAATCACATTTATTCTAGAAGATGCAAGCGCAAACATTTTAATTTGTAACAAACGTACATTGAGCAAAGGGAAAGAAGTGAAAGAACTATTTCCTTCAACAAAAGTAATTTGTTTGGCAGATGAAATTGCTGATGTGCAAAATTTACAGAAAACAATTCATCCTACCACAGAAGCGTATGTGCTATATACTTCTGGATCAACAGGAAAACCAAAGGGTGTTGTGCAAACGCAGCGAAACATGTTGCATTACATTCGCGTATACACAAACAATGTTCATATCTCAAACAACGACAACTTAAGTGTATTCTCAACCTATACATTTGATGCGTCTATCAAAGACATTTATGGAGCGATCTTAAATGGTGCAACCGTAAGTTTCTACAACATTGCAACAGAAGGCGTTGCCAATTTAGAAAACTGGCTTGCCACACAAAAAGTTAGCATTATTCACATGGTGCCAACATTATATAGATATTTTATCAAAGAACTAGACGAAACAAGTGTCTTAAATACAGTTCGTTTGCTAGATTCTGGAGGAGAAGCTAGCTACCAATCCGATTTAGAATTGTTTAAAAAGCATTTCCCAAAAGGCGCATTTTTTGTGAATGATTACGGACCGACAGAAGCAACGATTGTTTCTCAGAAATTCTTATCACACGAAACAGAATGGTTTCGTACAAATCTAACGCTTGGACCAACAGTTACAGATACAGAAGTATTTGTTTGGGACGAAAATAATACGGAATTAGGAATGCATCGCGAAGGCGAAATCGTATTTAAAAGTGACTTTATCTCGTTAGGATATTTAAACAGAAAAGAACTTACTGAAAATGTTTTCCTAACAGATGAAAACGGTAATCGTTATTACAAATCAGGCGATATAGGTCGCAGATTACCAAATGGAGAAATTGAGTTCTTACACAGAAAAGATTCGCAAGTAAAACTAAATGGAGTTCGTATCGAACTTCCTGAAATAGAATATCAACTAGAACAATTAGCCAATATCAAACAAGCAATTGTCTTAGTAAAAGAAATAGAAAATGTAAAATTCTTAACGGCATATGTTGCGAAAGCAGAAAATATAGAAGCTGATGAAGTGAAACAACAACTCAAAAATCAACTTCCAAAATACATGATTCCATCAATTTATATGTTCGTAGAAGAATTTCCACTCACTAGAACAGGAAAAATTGATCGCAAAGCGTTACCGCAACCAACGTTGGCAGACATCAAACGTACGCCGTACAAAGCACCTGAAAATAAAATTGAATATCGCTTGGTAGAAATATGGGCAGATATCCTAAAAATAGAAAGCAAAACCATTGGAGTAAACGATAATTTCTTTGAATTGGGCGGACACAGTTTAAGCATGAACAAAATGCTCAATCAATTAAAAACGGAATACAAAGTAAACTTCAACTACGAAGAATTCTACTATCAATCTACAATAAAATACTTGGCTTTACACATTGATAATGTGCTGGCTACACAACAGAAAACGACCGAAAAAGTTAATAAAAAAATCATCATATAATATATGAAAACGCCTAACTTACTAAAACACTGTAGAGATCATGGAATTCACATTGAATTGCAAGGTGAAAACTTGGAACTCAATTTCCTTACGGAAGAAGTAGACGATGCTTTAATTCAACTCATCAAAGAGCATAAAGAAAACATCATTACCTACTTAACTTCGTTGGCTACAAATGCTTCGGTAACTACAATTCCTCAAGCGGAAACAAAAGAATATTATCCAATTACATCTACACAATTTCGTTTTTGGATTTTATGCCAGATTGATGAAATCAACAAAGCATACAATTTGCCAGTGGTCATTAAAATTGATGGCGATTTAAAAATTGATGCACTTCAAAAAGCAGCAAATACCATCATAGGACGTCATGAAGTATTGCGTACAAAATTCATCGAAACCAACGATGGGAAAATAGCGCAAACAATCATAAGTATGGAAACTTTAGGCGATGTTTTCAACTATGAAGAAGCGACTGCAGAAACACAAACAACGCTTTTAAACGGATATGTTTCTGATGGATTTGATATTAAAAATGGACCATTATTCCGCATTGGAGTTATAAAAAGTGCTGCTTCAGAACACTATTTCTATCTCAATGTACATCACATTATATCGGATGCGCGTTCTCAAGAAATATTAATCAAAGACCTAATTGTTGCATACAACGAAATTGCAGCACAAGGAACAGTTGAATTACCAACACTAGATATTCAATACAAAGATTATGCAGAATGGTATGTACATAATTTACAACTCGACAAAGAAGAAACCTATTGGTTAGATAAATTTTCGGGAGAATTACCAGTATTAAACCTACCAACAACATACACAAGACCTTCCTTAAAAACATACAATGGTGCAAATCATGAAATTGTACTCAATGATGCCATTTTCAAAAAAGTAAAGCAATACGCCAAAGACAAGGCATGTACACCATTTATGATCATGTTGTCTGCGTTAAATGGAGTATTATCAAGATATACACATCAAACTGATATCATCTTAGGAACACCAGTTTCCGGACGTATGCATCCAGAACTTGAAAACCAAGTTGGATTGTATATCAATACCTTACCCATAAGAACAACGTTTGAAAAAAATACAACATTCAATGAGTTGGTTGCTATTGAGAAAAAATGTTTGCAAGAAGCATATTCAAATGCAAACTATTCTTTTGGAAATCTAGTAAACAAGCTAGACATTCAAAGAGATATCAGTCGTTCGCCAATATTCGATATTCTAGTCACACATCAACGTCACGATGAAGTTAGTGAACTCAACACAGGTTTCAGCGGATTGACATATACAATTCAAAAAGATGCTGAAGCAAGTGTGAGTAAATTTGACATGACGTTCAAATTTGTAGAAGGAAAAGAATATCTAAAACTAGTTATTGAATACAATACAGATTTATACGGTGAATCATACATTCAAAATCTAGCGACAAACACATGGAGTTTCTTAGAAACGGCATTACAAAACAGTAATGAGAAAGTTTCTCAATTAAAATATATTGCAAAAGATCAGCAACAAGAATTAATAGAAACCTTAAATAATACAAAAGTCGACTATGATCGTAATGAGTTAGTTACTGATTTAATTGCTAAACAAGCAATTTCAAACCCTGAAGCAACTGCGTTAGTTTGTCAAGGAATTTCTGTGACATACAAAGAACTTCAAGAAAAATCAGATCAATTTGCAAGTTACTTACTCACTAAAGGCATTCAACAAAATGCTTTTGTAGGTGTTTGTATGGGAAGATCTATTGAAATGATTGTGGCGATTTTAGGAATCTTAAAATCTGGTGCGGCGTATGTTCCGTTAGATCCTTTCTATCCAATAGAACGAACTGATTACAGTCTGCAAAACAGTAATTCGCAATTTGTCATTGTAGATGAATTTACCAAAGATATCATCGGAACAAGTGCAGAAGTTATCAATATCTCTGATGCAATTTGGACAGAAACAACCTTACAAACATTACCGAAATTAAGTCCTTCGCAAACCGCGTATGTAATTTATACATCAGGTTCTACAGGAAAACCAAAAGGTGTGCAAGTAGCGCATAAAAATTTACTTGGTTTTATTGTTGGAATGAACGAAAAACTAGGAAATGAAACCAAAAACTGGTTAGCAAGTACAAGTATCAGTTTCGATATTTCTATTCTAGAATTATTATGGACGTTGACCAATGGAAACAAAGTAGTCATTCATTTAGAACGTCCAATGGAAATAAAATCGAAGCCAGACATGGACTTTAGCTTCTTTTACTTTCCAACATCAGACAGTCAAAGCACAAACAAATACAATTTATTGCTCAATGGAGCAAAATATGCTGATACAAATGGATTCAAAGCAATTTGGGTTCCAGAAAGACATTTCCACGAATTTGGAGATCAATTTCCAAATCCATCTGTAGCAGCGGCAGCAGTTTCTACAATAACTAAAAATATTCGCTTGCGCTCTGGAAGTGTGGTATTACCATTGCATGACGAAATTAGAGTCGCAGAAGAATGGTCTATGGTCGACAACTTATCAAATGGTAGAGTCGAACTATCTATCGCTTCTGGATGGCAACCGAATGACTTTGTATTAGCGCCAGATAACTTCAAAGACAGACACCAAAAAATGTTTGATAAAATTGAAGCGTTACAAGGACTTTGGAAAGGAGAAACACGTACACGTATCAATGGAGTTGGAAACGAATTTGAATTTAAAATTCACCCAAAACCAGTACAATCAAGTTTACCATTATGGGTTACCGCAGCCAAAAGTATTCACACGTTCAAATATGCAGGATCTATTGGAGCCAATGTCTTAACACACTTATTAGGACAATCCATTGAAGATTTAGAAGGAAAAATAAAAGCATATCGAGAAGCTTTACAAGAAAACGGATTTGATCCTGAAAAAGGAAAAGTCGCGATCATGCTTCATACATTCATTCATGAAGACAAAGATTATGTGTTCAATACGGTTGAAAAACCATTCAAAGAATACTTAAAAACATCCTTAGGGTTGTTAATTCCAGTAGCAGAAAATAACAACATGGACATCAATGATGACATGGAACAAGTGTTGGAAATGGGCTTTAAGCGTTACTACAATACTTCAAGTCTTTTTGGTACGCCAGAAAAATGCTTGGACATGGTAAACAAATTGTACAACGCAGGTATCAACGAAATTGCATGTTTACTGGACTTCGGAATCGATGAGCAAGTCGTTTTAGACAATCTTAAAAACTTGAAAAAAGTAAAAGATATTGTAAAACGAAGCAGGACACAACATCAATATATTATAAGCAAATTACAGCAGTTGAACGAAAAAGAAGATACATTACATCTTCTGGCTTCGCACAACATTACGGCAATGCAAGCAACACCATCTTTCTATGAAGATTTCTTATTAAAAGAGAATGCAGAAACTGCACTAAACAATATCACTTCCTTACTTGTTGGTGGAGAAGAATTTAAAAGTTCATTAGCAAAAAAACTCATAGAAATTGCTGGAACAGATCGAATTTATAACATGTACGGTCCAACGGAAACCACAATTTGGTCAGCCGTAAAACAAGTAAATGATGCAACAAATGTGACCATAGGAACACCAATTGCAAACACGCAAATCTACATACTAGATGAAGCACAACAATTATGTCCTAAAGAAGTAATTGGAGAATTATGTATTGGCGGAGAAGGTGTTTCACAAGGATATTTAAACGATCCTGAAAAGACACAAGAAAACTTTATCAAAAATTCAATTACGGGTGAAGGTATTATCTATCGAACAGGAGATTTAGCACGTTGGTTGCCAAATGGCGAAATAGAATACTTAGGCAGACGTGATAGTCAAGTAAAAATAAAAGGATATCGTATTGAACTCAAAGAAATTCAAACGGTAGCAGCTTCTATCTCAGGAATAGAACAATGTGTAGTGAAAGCCATTCGAGAAGAAGCAGGTGATACATTAGCATTATATATCAAAGCTGACAAAGCATTAGAAGTAGAATTCATTAAAGATTATTTACGTGTACAATTGCCTGCGTACATGATTCCACAGCATATCATTTTTGTAAATGAATTCAAATACACACCTAACGGTAAAATTGATCCGAAGCAGTTGCCAAAACCAACAGCAGATCAAGTAAGTACAAAAAATTATGTAGCACCAAGAAACGATTTTGAAACACAAATTGTAGCAATTTGGGAACGCTTCTTACACATGGAAAAAATCAGTATTGATGATAATTTCTTTGAAATAGGAGGAAACTCTATGAAAGCTTTCGAATTGCAAAACACTATGAACTCGGCATTAGGATTGGAATTACAAATCATTTCATTCTTCCAATTCCCAACAATTAGGGCATTAGCAGAAAGCTTACAACAACAAAACAAAGCACCAGAATTAATTGAAGAAGACATGGAAGATGTTGACGATGTAATTGATTTTATGGAAAGTCTTTAGTCAACACAAAACATACACTTAACACGCAAACTTCTTATAGCTTACTATGAAAAGAGACATCGCTGTCATAGGGATTTCAGGGAAATTCCCCAAGTCTAATAATGTCCAAGAATTTTGGAAAAACTTAGTAGACGAAAAGGAATTAGTTCACTTCTTTACCGATGAAGAACTACTTTCAAGAGGAATCAATAGCAAACAATTAGAAGACAGTTCTTATGTAAAAGCTGCTTCTTTTATTGATACCTACAATACGTTTGACTATTCGTTTTTCAAATACACTCCAGACGAAGCAAAATTGATGAATCCACAAACACGTATGATGCATCAATTGGTTTGGGAAGGTATAGAAGATGCAGGTTTAAATTTAGATACCTACAACAAAAAAGCAGGTATCTTTTTAGGAGCAAACAGAGATTTAAACTGGAGTGTATATGCAACCTTAGCAGAAACAGGAAATGTAGATGCAATGACGAAGGCAAAAATTACGAATCCAAACTTTATGGCTTCGTTAATAGCATATAAAATGAATCTTCGCGGACCATGTTATTTTATTGATACAGCTTGTTCAACTTCACTAAGTACAGCACATTTAGCTTGTAGAAGTTTATTGTTGAACGAATGCGGAACAGCAATTGTTGGTGGTGTCCGATTATTATCTCACCATGACAACGGATATTTACATGAACCTGGAACCATTGTTTCAGGAGATGGAAGTGTACGAAGTTTTGATGCATCATCATCAGGAACAATTTTCTGTGATGGCGCAGGAGTTGTAGTCTTAAAAAAGCTAGAAGAAGCTATCAAAGATAACGATCATGTATACGCAGTCATCAAGTCGTCTGCGATGAATAATGACGGAAATGCTAAAGGCGGTTATACCATGCCAAGTGTAAGTGGACAATCGGAATGTATCAAACTAGCACACAAAATTGCAGGTGTACAACCAACAGATATTACCTATGTAGAAGCACACGGAACGGCTACAAAAATCGGTGATCCGATAGAAATAGAATCGTTGAATAAAGCATTTAACAATGATACTTCACACAAATGCGCAATTGGAACCGTAAAATCGAATGTAGGACATGCAGACGAAGCAGCAGGAGTTTTAGGGTTAATTAAAACTACATTATCATTAAAAAATAAAACACTTCCAGCGAGTTTACATTACACAAAAGCAAATCCAGCAATCAATTTTGCAGGCGGACCTTTTTATGTAAATGCTAAAACAGCAGCTTGGAATCGTGTCAACAACAAACCTTTAACAGCAGGAATTAGTTCTTTCGGAATTGGAGGAACAAACATTCACTTAGTATTACAAGAAACGCCAGCAGTCGCACTTCCAAAAACAGTAAAACCTTCAGCATCCTATCAAATACGCTATTCGGCAGATAGTATTTCATCATTAGAAAACTATGAAAAAGCATTGTTGAATTATGTACAAGAAAATCCAACAGTTAACTTAGGAGCATTAGCATATACATTACAAACAGGAAGAAAACAATTTGGCTTATACAAAGCATTTGAAGTAAAAAGTAACGAAGAATTAGTTGAAAAGCTATCAGGAACTTCAGGAAAAATAAAAGAAGTAAAAGAAAAGCAAGATTTGGTATTCATGTTCTCGGGACAAGGAAGTCAATATGTGGAAATGGGAAAATTTCTATATGACAATTTCACGTCTTTCAAAGAAACAATGAATGTTGGTTTTGAGAAATTATCACAAATCAACGGAATAGATTACAAATCAATCTTATTTGATACATCAGATAACACAAAAATCAACGAAACAAAATATACACAACCTATTTTATTTCTATTTGAATATGCATTAGCAAAACTCTTCATAGAACTTGGATTGAAACCCAATGCTATGATTGGTCATAGTTTAGGAGAATACGTTGCTGCAACCATCAGTGAAGTATTCACATTAGAAGATGTACTGCGTATTTTATGCAAACGTGCTGAATTAATGTATACAGTTGATAAAGGAAGTATGTTAAGTATCAGTGCAAGTGTAGCATCTTTAGATGAAAAAATATTTGCAAACGTATCTATAGCAACCATCAACTCACCAAATTCATTTGTGGTTTCTGGAACAGACGAAGAAATTCAAAAAGTAGCTGAAACTTTAGTAACTCAAGAAATCCAACATGTAGTATTAAAAACATCACATGCGTTTCATTCATCCATGATGGAAACCATCGTGAATGATTTCGAAAAAGAATTAGAAAAAATAACATTACAAGCACCAACAATTCCATTCGTATCAAACAATACAGGAATTTACATTACAGCAGCAGAAGCAACATCGCCAACATATTGGGCAAAACATATTGTAAATACCGTAAATTTCAAAAAAGGAATTGAATTCTTACAACAACAAAAAAACGGATTGTTCTTAGAAATTGGACCAGGAAGAACACTCATGACATTCTTCAATCAATGCAATACGACTGGCGATAAAAATGTTGCCGTAAATGCCATAAGACATCCAAAAGAAACAACAAATGAACGCACACATTTTTTCAATGTATTAGCAGAAATTTGGCGTAATAAATTTGACATAAATTGGAATGCATTTTACCAAGAAAACATACCAAATAAAATATCATTACCAACCTATTGCTTTGATACGTATGACTTTCCAACGAAAGTCTCTATTGACGAACAATTAAAAAGTCAAAATATTTCCTTAGGAAGTGAACCACAAGAAGGAACATTACAAGTTTCGACATGGAAACAGCAAACAAAATTATTCAACGAACCAAAAGAAATAGAAGGTAAAACATACGTAGTATTTAGTGACGAACACAAAGTAAACACAGAGTTAGCTGCTCTATGGAAATTGAATGATGTGAATGTCATCACTATAACTCAAGGAACTACATTCAAAAAACTTTCTGAGACACAGTATGAAGTAAATTTTGCAGAAAAGAGCAGTTTTGAAGCTCTCAAAAAAGTATTTGAAGACGCTTCCATTCAGTTTGATAAAGCAATATTTTCTTGGAAAAATACCGACGAAGTTACATTTGAAAAAGACGATTTCTCAGCATACAACGATCAATTTTCTGCAGTGTTAGAATTCATGCGTGTTTTTGAAGTCAATACTTTAGAAAATGATTGTCACATTGTACTTATTACAGATAGTAATGTTCAAGTTACGGGAGTTGATACTATGAAAGGAATTAGTGGGCATACAAGTATATTATTGCGTGTGTTGGTGCAAGAAGCTATCAATATCAATGCAAGTCACATTGATATAGATTTTACGAAAAACATAGACATTAATCAGCTTCACAAAGAAATTCATCAAATAGAAAATTACTATAAAGTAGCGTACAGAAATGGAAAACGTTGGATTCCAACATACGATCAATTACAAACAGAAATTGAATTCACAAACGAAGCGTTCTCAACAGAAGGTGTATATCTTGTCACAGGTGATTTAGGAACGGTAGAGTTTGAACTTATTCAATATCTAAAAGAAACGTATAAAAGTAATTTCTATCTCATCGGGAAAAATATATCAGATACAGTATATGCTGAAAAAATAAAAACGCTTCAAGCAAGTAAACATGGAAGTTTTTCATTTGCAAAAGGCGATGTTTCAGATGTAGCTTCTCTAGAAACTATTGTAACAACGATAGAAGCCGAATTTGGAGTCATAAAAGGAATCGTTCATGCAGCGCGTTTCCAATCTAGAGATCATTTTTTAGTGTCTTCAACTTCAAATAATTCTATTCATAATCATTACACAACCAAAGTTGGCGGATTGTTAAATCTATACAAAGTATTCAAAAACAAAGAACTCGATTTCATCAAAGTATTTTCGAGTTTATCTGCCAAACTTGGAGGTGTTACTTTTGGCGCATATGCCACTTCCAATGCTTTATTAGATGAAATTGCTATTGGTTTATTTGCAGAAAAAACACAGGTTTCTGTATTCAACTTTGACAAACTAGGAACAGAAAGCAATCAAATTTCAGTCACAGATATCATAGAAAACTTTGAAAAATCGTTTGCTTACAAAAACGAACATCAATTTATACTATCTCGCAGAAATCTGAATCAATTTGAAGACAGAGCTACAGTAAGTGAAGAATCAAAAGAAGAACGTTTTGAACTCAACAGAACACAATTAGATACACAATTTACGGCTGCACAAACACCTACAGAAGAGCGTATTGTAAAACTATTTGAAGAGTTGTTTGGGCAAACAGGAATTGGAACAGAAGACGACTTCTTTGCACTTGGCGGCGATTCACTAAAAGGAATATCACTTGTGAATAAAATCAACAAAGAATTCTCTATAAAATTAACGCTTACTGACTTTTTCAATAATGCTACAGTAACAGAATTAGCATCATTGATTGACAACAGAAAATGGCTAGCAGAAAAGCCAACCACCAAAAACGAAATATTCATATAACCATTACACCAAGGTACCAAGGTATGGAACACTTAATAAAGTCTTTACGTAGTAAAGGAATATATATATCGTATGTGAACGACAGTCTTAAAATCAATTTTGATGGAGACGAAATTCCTGCGGACGTTTTACAAGAACTAAAACAAAACAAACAAAAGCTAATTGAGTATTTAAAACTCATTGGAAAAGACAATGATTATGTTGCGATTCCAAAAGCTGCTTCGGCTGAAAAATATCGTTTGTCTTCTTCTCAAAAACGTTTGTGGATTGTAAGTCAAATCAAACAAGCTTCTGTAGCATACAATATGCCTTTCTCTGTGCCACTTTCTAAAGATTTCTCAGATAAAGATGTCTTAGAAAAATCGATTCAATATTTAATTGAAAGACACGAATCGTTGCGTACCGTTTTCAAACTGGAAGAAGATGGAGAAGTGTACCAACAAATCATTGCTACAGAAAATTTTGATTTCCAAATGGACTATCAAGATTTCTCTAAAGAAGAAAACAAAGAAGCAGCTTTAGAAAACTACCGAACAAAAGATGCGCTAACGGCTTTTGATTTAGAAAAAGGACCATTATTCAGAATCTGTTTCTTTAAGCTTTCGGATGATGCTTATCATTTATACTACAACTTACACCATATCATTACTGATGAATGGTCAATGGAAGTATTAATGAAAGATATTTTAAAATCGTATGAAGCATTCGAACGAAACGAATTACCAGAATTGCCTGAACTTAAAATTCAATACAAAGACTATGCAGCTTGGCAGTTAGATCAATTAGAAGGTGACGGTTTTAATGAAAGTGAAAACTATTGGAAAACACAACTATCTGGCGAATTAAAAACCATCGATTTACCATCTGGGAAATTACGTCCGAAGAAAAAAACATACAACGGTAATGTACTTACCGCATACTTAAAGCAAGAAACGAGTGAGCGTATTCGTGAAGCAACCCAAGAACGAGGCGGAAGTCCTTTTATGTTGTTGATGAGTGTTTTTAAAACACTATGTTATCGCTATTCAGGTCAAAAAGACTTACTTATTGGAAGTCCAATTGCAGGAAGAGATCATGCCGATTTAGAAAATCAAATAGGTTTCTATTTAAATACGATCGCATTACGTAATCAAATACATACAACACAAACATTTGGTGAATTCTATGCTAGTGTAAAAGCAAATGTATTAAATGCATATACACATCAATCGTATCCGTTTGATAAACTCATGGAAGATGTGCAAGTGAAACGTGACGTAAGTCGTAATGCAATTTTTGACATTCTATTAGACTATCACAAATCATTCAGTCTTACCATTGAAGAAGATCGATTAGGAACTATAGAACAAGCTGCTGCCAAACCTGTTAAGTATGATATTGAATTACATTTTTCAGAATGTGAAAATACCTTAGGAATAAGTTTCCATTACAATACAGATATCTATGAAGAAGCCATGATTCGTCAATTCATGCAGCATTATGTCAACTTCATGGACAATTTGGACGTGAACTTTGATAAAAATATTGATGAGGTAATCTTATTGACTTCAGAAGAAGAAAATGAGTTACTCCATACACTAAATGCTACAGAAGTTGTTTTTCCTGCAAATGAAACTGTGTTAGATGTCATTCAAAAGCAAGGAATAAAAACAGCTGAAACAGCAGCAATTATTGCAAAAGATACAACACTTACCTATGCTGAATTTGAATCACAAACAAGCAAACTAGCAAGTTTCTTAATTCAAGAATACACTATTGAAAAAGGAGATCGTATTGGTGTAAAAATGGAAAACAGTGAACTCATTCCAATTACATTGCATGCTATCTTAAAAGCTGGTGCCGTATTTGTGCCAATTGATCCAAAATATACATCAGAAAGAGAACAATATATCATTGAAGACTCACAAATGAAATTAATGGTCACAACCACAGATTTCATGTTTGACTTCATGGATAACGACATACAAATTCTATCTGTCGATGTAGAATTTACACCAGATGAAATTGAAATCAGTAACGATTTGCCAAAAGTTACGCCAACAGATGACGCGTACATTATTTACACTTCAGGTTCTACAGGAAAACCAAAAGGTGTATTAGTAGGACATGCATCATTATATAATTATGCATTGTGGGCAAGTAATACGTACTTAGAAACGACACCAGATTTTAGTTTCGGATTATTCACGTCGATATGTTTTGACCTAACAATCACAAGTTTATTCTTACCATTTGTTTCCGGCGGAACATTACATGTGTTAGACAGTAGAAAAGACGTTACTAATAATTTACAAACCTATATTTCAACAGGAATTTCGTGCATCAAACTAACACCAGCACATATAAGCGTTTTAGGTTCATTCAATTTAAAAAGTGAAGCTTTAAAAGTGGCGATTGTTGGTGGAGATGCCTTAGCAACACATCAAGTGGAAATGCTAAAAGCCATAAATCCTGAAATAAAAATATACAACGAATACGGACCTACAGAAGCAACTGTTGGTTGTATTGTGAAAGAAATTGTTGCTACAGATGAAAAGATTCTTATCGGAAATCCTATTGCGAATACAGAGGTATACATCTTAGGAGAAAACAATCAATTAGTGCCAAAAGGTGTTGTTGGAGAAATTTGTATTGGAGGAAAAGGATTGGCAAAAGGATATGTAAACAATCAAGAGTTAACGGCAGAAAAATTTATTGAAAACCCTTTCAAGAAAGGTGAAAAAATATACAAAACAGGCGATTTAGCATGTTGGAATTATGAAAATCTACTTGATTTTAAAGGAAGAAAAGATCATCAAGTAAAAATAAAAGGATTCCGAATTGAACTTGGCGAAATTGAATATCATTTACACAAACATTCACTTGTAGAAGAAGCTACGGTGCTTGTAAATGATTCGCAGGAAGAAAAAACTTTAGAAGCGTATATCGTAGCAACAAACGAGTTGAATGTAAAAGACATTCGCGGATTCTTAAGTCAGAAACTTCCAGAATACATGATTCCACAATACTACCATCAATTAGAAGTATTGCCATTAACAACCAATGGAAAAGTAGATCGCAAAGCATTACAACAAATTAACAATCAAATCAAAATGAGTGAAGAAGCTTTTGTAGCTGCTTCAACACCAACGGAAGAAGTAATGGTTGCGATTTGGAAGGAAGAATTTGGCGTTGAAGAAATCAGCGTTACAGCAAGTTTCTTTGATCTTGGAGGAGATTCTATTCGTGCAATTCGTGTTCTGAGTAAAATCAACAAAGAATTAAAAACAAAATTTGATGTAGCTGATATTTTTGAAAATCCAAGCATTCAAACATTAGCTGCACAACAAAAAGAAGACAATAGTTTATACACAAGTGCGCAAAAAGACGAAGTATTAGCAACGTTCCAAGAATATAAAAATGATTTCATCAGCGAAGAAGGTATTCAAGATGCATATCCAATGAGTGATATTGAAATCGGAATGTGTTACAACTACATCATCAATCGTGAACAAAGTGTATATCACGATCAATTCTTATATCCAATTTACGTAAAATCGTTTGACATCAATCTATTTAACAAAGCGTTAAATTTAATGGTGGCAAAGCACGATATCATGCGTACTTCATATACCATTGATACTTATAAAATTCCATTACGCCTAATTCATGAAAGCTTAGAAGCAAAAGCGTCATTTGAAAACATTTCGCACTTAAACAAAGAAGAACAAAGTGCTTATGTAAATACATTCATGAAGGAAGAACGTATGAATGTTCCGTTTGAAATTACAGCGCCAGGATTATGGCGTATGAAAATTTTCAAGCTTAACGCTGATGAGCAATTATTACTGTTCCAATTTCACCATGCAATTTTAGATGGTTGGAGTAGAGCATCTTTAATTACAGAATTAAATAATATTTATTTCAGACTTACGGAAAATGCAGCGTATACACCTGCAAATTTACCAATGACATACAAAGACTATGTAATAGATCAAGAATGTTTGAAGAAAAGTGATGCATTGCTTTCGTATTGGGAAGAAAACTTAGCAGATTATAAACGTTTGGATTGTTTTACGGATGAAATTGAACATGAAAGCACTAAAATTTCAATCACAGGAGAAACGTTTGAAAAACTAGAAACATTTGCCACCAAACATAATATCAGTCCGCGTTCTGTATGTTTTGCCGCATACATGTATACGTTGAGAAGCTTATCTTTTGAAACAGACATTCTTTCAGGTTTAGTAACCAACGGACGTTTAATGGAAACACACGGAGATGAGGTTTTAGGATGTTTCCTAAACACAACTCCATATCGTTACAACAGTACAGAGGATACTTTGGTATCTTTTACCAAAACAATAGATGAAAAATTAAACATTCAAAAACGTTACGAACGCTTAAGTTTAGCGGAATTAAACAGAAGATTCGGAAAAGATGAAAATCGTCACAATCCATTTTTTGATAGCTTATTCATCTATGTAGATTTCCATATCTATAAAAATGCTGAAAAATCAGTAGATGAAATGTCTTCTAAAGACGAACGAATTTTAGATGTTTCACGATTTGAATTAAATAATACCTATTTAGATGTCTTAGTAAGTCCTACAGAAGAAGGAATGGTTGCCGAGTGGAATCGTTCTCGAAAATTAGCTTCAGAATTGACAAACAAAGAACTTACTGAAATATATATGTCTTTCATACACAATATTTTGGAAGATGAAACGATTCATATTTCTGATGTGCCAACATTACTAATTGAAAGTCAAAAAGAAACAATACAAAATGTATTGAATGATACATATAATGAACATGATCGTAATGAAACATTCTTAGATAAGTTCGCAAAGCAAGTCTTAGCAAACCCACAAAATCAGGCTTTATCATTTAATGGAGCAGTATATACCTATGAAGAATTAGATGCACGATCCAATCAACTGGCAAACTATTTAATTCAAGAACACAACATACAATCTGGAAATCTAGTTGCGGTACACTTACCAAGAACAGAAGCATTAATTGTTTCGTTATTGGCGATTCTAAAAACGGGTTCAGGTTATATTCCATTGGATATGAATTATCCGCAAAGTAGAATTGATTACATCAAAAAAGATACTGCGTATCAGTTACGTATCACTACAGCTATTTTTGCTGATTTTGAATCAAAACTAGCACAGATTTCAACAGATGAACCTAAAGAAGTTGTCATAACGTCGTCATCTATTGCATACATCATATACACGTCAGGAAGTACTGGAAATCCAAAAGGAGTTGTATTAGAGCATACAAATCTAAACGCCTTTGTTAATACCATTGATTCACAGTTAGGTTTTGAAAAAGCGACACGAATTGGAGCAGTAACCAATACATCTTTTGATGTTTCTGTGGTAGAAATTTTTGGTGCATTGGCACATGGAAAGCAAGTCATTCTATTTGGAGACGAAGAACTTTCTAATACGGAAAAGTTCATGGAGAAATTGGTGCAAGAAAAAGTAGAAGTATTACAAATTACACCAACAAGATTAAGCATTATAAAAGAGCACTTGTACGATGAAGCAGTTGGAAACTTACAGCATTTAATCGTTGCTGGAGAAGCATTCCATAAAGATATATACGAAAACTTAGCCCGTTTATCATATCTAAACATTACAAATGCTTATGGACCAACAGAAGCAACCGTATATGCTACGTATGAAAAATTAACGAAAGAAGCTGATCTGACGATTGGAAAGCCATTGCAAAATGTTGAAATCTTTATCGTAAACAAAAACAATGAAATACTTCCTGTTGGTGTTACTGGAGAAATGTGCATTGCAGGAGAAGGCGTTGCTAGAGGATATTTAAATCTTCCAGAACTTACGGAAACAAGCTTTATCGCTCATCCTTTCAAAAAAGGAGAACGTATGTACAAAACGGGTGACATTGGATATTGGAATGCAGAAAACAACATTGTGCATTTAGGTCGTATAGACAACCAAGTAAAAGTAAATGGTCATCGTATAGAATTAGGAGAAATAGAAAGTGCTTTGTTAGCAAAAGAAACAATTGAAAAAGCAATTGTTATGATTCGTAAAGCATCAGACGGAACAAACGAATTGGTTGCTTATATCGTATCATCAGCAACTGAAAATAGTAATGAATTACGAACGCACTTATTACAACAATTACCACAATATATGGTGCCGAGTCATTTCATTGCAGTAGATGACATTCCAGTATTGATCAGCGGAAAAGCAGATCGAAAAGCATTGATAGCGATGCATGGTGACGATATTGATTCTGGAGTGACTTATGAAGCACCAGAAACCGAAGTAGAAATAACATTAGTAAACATTTGGAAAGAACTTTTAGGCAAAGAAAAAATTGGCGTTCATGATGACTTCTTCGTATTAGGCGGTAATTCACTAAAAGCAATTTCATTCATTAACCAATTAAACCACACATTTTCCATTGAGGTAAAATTAGCAGACTTCTTCCGACATGCAAACATTAAGGAATTAGCAATGCACATTCAAAACAAACAATGGTTGGCTCAAAGTACAGAGTCTGAAAACGAAGTGATTATATAATCTCAATATATATTATGGATAAATTATTAGCATCTTTAAGAAAAGAGAATATTCATATTTCTCTTAAAGAAAATGATTTAAAAATCAAGTTCAATGGCACAAAATTACCAGAAGATCTTGTCAAAGAAATTAAAGCTAACAAACAAGCGTTGGTAGACTATTTAAAAGCAAATGAAAGTGCTAAAAACAGTATTGAAATTCCAGTATTAGAAGAAAGTGATCAAGGATATCCTTTGTCTTCTGCACAATCGCGCTTATGGGTTTTATGTCAATTTGAAGAAGCTTCTGTGGCTTACAACATGTCATTTTCCACAAAACTAACCATTGAAGACGAATCAAAATTTATCCAAGCTATTCATGCTACCATCGATCGTCATGAAGTATTGCGTACCGTTTTTGGAGAAAATAAAGAAGGCGAATTACGTCAGTTTATCCAAAAAAGAGAAGATATGAATTCGTTTCTTCAAGTAATGGATCTAAACGGAGAAATGGGCGCAGAGTTTTTAGCAAAACAATATATAGTTGACGATGTAAAGAAACCATTTGACTTTATAAACGGACCTTTATTAAGAGCGATGTTGATACGTATCTCGGAAACGGAATACATGTTCTATTACAACATGCATCATATTATTTGTGATGGATGGTCTATGAATGTAATTTCTACAGATGTAATGGCGTATTACACAGCATTAATGAATAATAGTGATGCAAATCTAACACCGTTAAAAATTCAATATAAAGACTATGCTGCTTGGCAACTTGATAGAAAAGAAGATGTAAGTTTTGAAATTCCATCAAGATACTGGAAAGAAAAACTTGGAGGAGAATTGCCAGCATTGACTTTACCGTTTGAAAAGCCGCGTCCAAAAATGAAAACATTTGGCGGAAAAAGTATTGGAGTTACATTTTCAAAAGAATTGACAAACGACTTACAAGGATTTATCAAAGAAAATGGAGGAAGTCTCTTCATGTTGTTAGTGTCAGGATTACAAACACTATTACATAAATATACTGGCGAAAAAGATGTGATATTAGGAACTCCTGTTTCTGGAAGAGATCACTTTTTATTAGAAAATCAAATCGGATTTTACTTAAATCTATTGGTATTCAGATCACAGATTGATACAAAAGAAAACTATACAGAATTCTACCAACGTGTAAAATCGGATATGATTACTTCTTTTGAGCATCAAAGTTATCCTTTCGATGTATTATTAGAGCAACTAGATTTGGAAAGAAATCCAGGACGCAATCCAATATTTGACATCTTAGTTGATTATCACGGAGAATCAGCTGCAATTCATTCGCTAAAGAAAGACGGAATTGTAAGCATAAAAGATTTATTAGTAAAGTATGATTTAGAATTTCACTTTTACGAAGTAGAAGACAGAATTCAGATGTTATTAAACTTCAATACAGATATCTACGAACAATCTGTCATGGAAAGTTTAGCAACACATTTACTAGAAGTGTTGCAGCAAATTGGTAACAAAACAACTATTGGAGAAATAGATTTTAGAACGGCTCAAGAAAAGACACAAATTGAAAGTTTTGAAAACGGAAAAGAAGTGGGTTTATCACATGCAAACATCATTGAAAGCTTTGCGGCTCAAGTAGCTGAAAACTCAGAAGCTGTTGCATTAACATATGAAGATATAACACTGAACTATTCAGAATTAGATGCACTATCAAATCAAATAGCGTTTGGGTTAACTACAGAATATAATGTACAACCAAACGATGTTGTAGCGTTACACTTTGATACAAATCATACAACAGTTGCTACTATTTTAGGAATTTTGAAAGCTGGAGCAACGTATATATTTATCGATACAAGTTTACCGTTAGATAGAAAATACTTTATTCTTAAAAATTCAGATGTAAAATTAGTAGTCACTGAAACAAACTATATGTTTGATTTAACAGACTACGAAGGAACATTATTTTCAATAGATGTTGAGTTGAACTCAGAATGGAATACAGAAAGCATCAACAATATTCAAGAAAACGGAACAGCATATATTATATACACTTCAGGTTCTACTGGTGTGCCAAAAGGAGTCCGTGTTGGTCATGCTTCTTTGATGAATTATTTAGAATGGGCAAAAGATTGCTATGGAAATGATAATACAATTAACCTAAACTTTGGCCTGTTCACAACACTTTCATTCGATTTAACTGTGACAAGTTTATTCTTGCCATTTACAGCAGGAAAAACATTGAATGTAATGACCAAAAATGAAGTGCCACAAATGCTAAAACAGTATGTAGAAAGTACTATTGAGTGTATCAAACTTACGCCAGCACATATTGATTTGCTTTCAGGTTTACAACAGGTAGAAACTTCTGTAAATACGGTTATTGTTGGTGGTGATGTATTACATTCTCATCAAATAGAGATTCTAAAAGGAATTAATCCAAACATGAATATCTACAACGAATACGGACCAACAGAAACAACCGTTGGTTGTAGTATTTACAAGATACACGAGGCAAACTATGATGCAGTTCCAATTGGAAAACCTGTATACAATACTAAAATTCAAGTGTTAAATGAAGCACTGATTGCGCAACCTATTGGTCTTACTGGCGAGTTATATGTGAGTGGAAATGGCTTAGCTGAAGGTTACCACGGATTAGATGCCTTAACGGCAGAACGTTTCATAGAAACAAAAACTGGAGAGCGTTTGTACAAAACTGGCGATTTAGGAAGATGGTCATCTACTGGAGAACTTGCGTATTTAGGACGAATAGACAATCAAGTGAAATTAAGAGGTTATCGTATTGAAACAGATGAAATTATTTCACATATACTCAAAAAAGAAAGTATTCAACAAGCTGCAGTATTAATACGTGATGTAGAAGGAAAAGAAAGAGAATTAGTTGCCTACATCGTAGCATCACAAGAAGAAAATGCAAACGATCTTCGTACGTTCTTAACAGATAAGTTACCAATGTACATGATTCCAGAAAGCTTTGTGCAATTGGAAGAAATGCCATTGACAAAAAATGGTAAAATCGATCGTAAACACTTAAACGAACTTACCAATGAAGGAATTTCTTCAGGAATAGAGTATGTAGCTCCAGAAGAAGAAATTGATTTTAAATTGGTTGCATTGTGGGAAGAAATTTTACAACGTGATAAAGTTGGAATGCTAGACGATTTCTTCATTCTTGGCGGAAACAGTCTACTAGCTATCAAACTTGTAAATGCCTACCAAAAAGACTTTGATACTAAAATTTCTTTAACAGATGTTTTCACAAAAAGTACCATAAAAGATCACAAAGAGATCATTGTACAAGAAGCAAATCAAAAAGCAGCACACATAGAAACATTTGAATTTTAACATTCGCAATTACCAAAACATACGCTCAAAACATTAACACCAAAACAACTGATTGTGCCTTGCAATCATTCGTAATAAAAGATACCATGAATAAAGACATTTTCAAATTATTAAAAAATTTAGATGCGCTTGGTTGCCGATTATATTTGGAAGCTGGAAAATTAAAATTAGATGCTTCTAAAGGAACTCTGACCAACGAGTTGAAGCAACAAATAATGAACTTCAAGGAAGAATTGATAGTGTATTTATCAGAAGAAGCGTCATTGTCTGAGTCAATTCCAGCAATAGCTGAACAAGAATCATATCCTGTTTCTTATGGGCAAAGAAGCTTATGGATTTTGAGTCAGTTTGAAGAAATTTCAGTGGCTTATAATATTCTTACAGATATTGACTTAAATGGAACATACGATGTGAGCATTCTTCAAAAAGCAATGGAGAGCGTTATAGAGCGTCATGAAATATTAAGAACCTTATTTTTGGTAGATGAGTCAGAAGAATTAAAACAGCGTATAGTATCAGTAGAAGAACTAGGTTTTTCCCTTGAATATGTAGATCTTCAAGGTTTTGAAAATCAAGAAGGTGAAATAAATAAAATTTTAGATAAAAGTAATTTACATGTCTTCGATTTAGCTAAAGGACCTTTATTTAGGGTTATATTATTACAAACAGCTCCTGAAAAATATATATTCCATTATAATATTCATCATATTATTAGTGATGGTTGGTCAGCAGATATTTTCCTAAAAGACATATTTAGCTATTACAATTCGTATATAAAGAATGAAGTTGCTTCATTAAAGCCTTTACGAATTCAATACAAAGACTATGTGTCTTGGCAGCGATCTAAAGAAGATCAGGCAGTTTTTTCATACCATAAACATTTTTGGTTGGATAAGTTATCAGGTGAATTGCCTGTTGTAGAATTGCCTTCAACCAAAAAACGTCCAACAATACGAACTTATAACGGTAACATGTTATGGACGTACATATCAAAACAGGATACTAAAAACCTAAAAGAATTCAGTCGCAAAAATAGTGGAAGCCTGTTTATGGGATTACTATCTGTGTTAAAAGTATTATTATATAAATATACTTCTCAAACAGATTTAATTGTGGGAACGCCTACGGCAGGACGTACGCATACTGATTTAGAAAAGCAAATTGGGTATTTTGTAAATACATTAGCATTGCGTAACACATTGAATCCAGATGCAAGTTTTGAAGACAATTTCTCTACTATAAAAGACGCCACATTTGAAGCATATAAGCATCAAAATTATCCTTTTGATCATTTAGTGGAAAATCTTGCACTGCCAAAAAATCAGAGCCGTAGTCCAATTTTTGATATCATGTTTGTATTGCAAAACAATACAATGGCTGTTGATATGGATGCTTCTGAAATTAATGTAAATACTATTGAACAGTCAGGTGTAACAAATTGCAAGTTTGATCTACAACTTACATTTGATGAAGTAGCAGACCATTTATATTTTGCAGTAACATATAATACAGATATTTATGATGAAGAAATTGTCACGCAATTAATGACACATTTTAAGTCAATCTGCTCACAATTGCTAAAATCACCACAATTACCTATTGCAGAAGTTGAATATTTATCTCCAAAAGAAGTAATAGATATTATTGATTTAGGAAACAACTCCGACATTGCTTATCCAGAAAATGAAAACATCATAAGCCTGTTTAAAAAACAAGTAAAAACGTATCCAAACAAAGTTGCTGTTAAGTTTAAAGAACAAACAATTACCTATGTCGAATTGGATAAAAAGGCTACACAACTTTCAAACCATATTCTTAGCTACGGAATAGAGAAAGGAGATTTTATTCCAATATGCACTACACGATCTATTGACATGATTATTGGAATCTTGGCAATATTAAAATCTGGAGGTGTTTATGTGCCTTTAACACCAGACTTACCTGAAAGTAGAATAGCATTTGTAATAGAAGATACGAAGTCGAAATTAATTTTAGGAGAAAAAGAAAACAACAATAAATTCTCTGATATAGCATATGTGGCACTAGATACTATAACATATGAAGACTACAGTGAAAACGAAAACCAAACAAGTCTAACTCCAGAAGGTATTGCATATGTAATATACACTTCAGGAACTACAGGGAAACCAAAAGGAGTACTCATACCGCACAAAAATGTAGTACGATTATTTTTCAATGAAGAAGCATTATTTGATTTTAATAAAGATGATGTTTGGTCTATGTTTCATTCCTATAGTTTTGACTTTTCCGTTTGGGAAATGTATGGAGCATTATTTTATGGAGGTACATTAATAATTGTGCCAGAAACAACCACAAAAGATCCTGAAGTATTCTCAGAGTTGCTATTAAAAGAAGGCGTAACGGTTTTAAATCAAACACCTTCTTACTTTAAAATTCTTCAAGATAAATTACTAAAGGTTGATTCAGAAAAATTACCGATACGTTATGTGATTTTTGGTGGAGAAAAACTCTCACCAGAAATATTAGATCGTTGGATTTCACGTTTTACAGCTTGCAAAATGATTAATATGTATGGAATTACTGAAACAACAGTACACGTTACATACAAAGAAATTACAGATAAAGAAGTTGCCATTGGGGCAAGTAATATAGGAAAAACAATTCCAACATTAGGAAGTATTATACTAGATGCAAATGGAAATATTGTTCCAAAATATGTGTCTGGAGAGCTGTACATATATGGAGCTGGTGTAGGCGCTGGTTATTTAAATAGAATAGAACTTACGTCAGAAAAATTCACGAAACTTTCATTGCCAAGCTTACCTGATTTTACATATTACAAAACAGGAGACCTTGCTCGCATGTTGCATGATGGTGAATTGGAGTACATGGGAAGAATTGATACACAAGTAAAGGTTAGAGGTTATCGTATAGAACTTGGAGAAATCGCAACAGTGCTACGCAAAAAAGAAGGCATAAAAGAAGCGGAAGTTATTATAAATACTTCTGAAAATGAACCGTATATCATTGCTTACATAGTATCTGATGAAACCTATACTTCAAATGCGCTAGAAACCTATTTGTCGCGTCACTTACCGCCATACATGGTACCATCGTACTTTGTGCAAGTAGACTCATTTTTATTAACATCTAATGGGAAGTTAGATACAAAAGCATTGCCTTCTCCTAAAGAAAATTCCTTGGCTACAGGTGTAAGTTATGTGCCGCCTAGTAATGAGTTGGAAGAAAAGCTTACAAAAATATTTGAAATAGTACTCGAAAAAGAATTAGTTGGTGTAATGGATAGCTATTTTTCTCTTGGAGGAGATTCTATCAAGGCAATTACACTAATCATTAAAATTAATAAAACATTACAAAGTACCATTGGAGTAGCAGAATTATATATGTATCCGAGTGTAAAAGAACTTGCGGCATATATATCATCTGAAAAAACAGTAGAAAAAACAGAAAACAACAGTGAAGGTTATCGTCAAATAGCAGAGATTCAGGCTGCTATTGAATCGGAAGCTATCGGTACAGATTTGTTACCTACGGATTATGAAGCAATATATCCTTTAGTGCCTATTGAAGAAGGAATGATTTACTCTTCTCTCATTCGTTTAGATGAGCCAGTATATATTGATCGATTTGTATATACAATTACAATTGAAGACTTAGAAGAGTTCAAAAGCGCAATGCAACAACTCGCAGATCGTCATCCTACTTTACGCACACGTTATTACTTAGAAACGTTTAGTTCGCCTGTCAAAATTATTGACAATACAGCTAAAATTCCAATTCTCTACACTGATTACAGAGGACATACTGAAGAAGAATTATCAATATTTCTGAATGACATCAAAGACCAAGATTTAGCACATCGCTATCAATTCAAAGGCGAATTAATGTACAACTTTAAATTAATTCGATTAACGGACAATGACTATTACGTTATTTGGAATTTTCATCACTCAATTCTTGATGGTTGGAGCACATCTGTCTTTATACAAGAGCTATCAGTATTGCTCTCAAAAAATGAAAATAAAACACTGGTAGATCTGCCTTATAACTATGTTGATTATTGTGCAGGAGTACTAAGTAGAAAATCAAAAGCTTCAACTTCCGAATATTGGAAAGGTTTACTATCTGATTATACAAGGACAAAATTGCCATTTAATTATCGAGATGCGAAAGTAAGTGACACGCTTGGAATGCGAACATTAGTGCTCAACGCAGAAGAAGCTGTAGTGAGAAATCTTGAGACACTAAGTGAAGAACTTCAAGTATCGTTTAAAGCGGTTTGTCTTGCAGCACATGCATATTTATTGAGAGTTATTTGTTCTGAAGAAGATGTTGTTACTGGTGTTGTATCTCATGAACGTCCCGAATTGGAAAATAGTGATCGAATTATTGGTTGCTTCCTAAATACGATTCCTACACGTGTGAATTTTAAAAATATTAAAACAGTATCAGAATTAATTCTATACATGAATAAGTATTTAATCGATTCTAAAATGCACGAAATTCATGTTAGCGAAATCACAAATATAATAGGAGAAAAAGCAAGCTTAGCAAATCCTATATTTGATACGATATTAAATTACACGCATTTTCACATCAACGATCAATTAGAAGAAAATACTTCTGTAAATAGAACATCTTCAGATTTATCATTAGAACTGTTAGTGCCAGAGGAAATGACTAATACGTTATTTGATGTTGAAATATCAAGACGTGATGATGGATTGCAATTGCGTATAAAATATGTGCCAGCGTATTTTGAAGAAGTAGACGTTCAAAATTCACTTGAGATGCTATATCACATCTTAAAAACGTTCCCTAATAAAGGTGAATTGTCTCCAAAGTCGGTAATGACTGAAGCTGCTTACAATGAACTTGTATACGATTTTAATGATACAATTGTTGAGGAAAATCAAGAAGTGACAATGCACGGCTTATTTGAAGCACAAGAAAAAGATACACCAAGCAATATTGCATTGCGTCAAAATGGTGAAACGATGACCTATGAAGCATTGAATAATCGAGCTAACGTTATTGCCAGTCAATTGCTTAAAAAAGGAATCACACCAGCAACAAATATTGGATTATTATGCAGTCGTAGTTTTGATATGGTTGCAGGATTGATGGGAATTTTAAAAGCAGGAGGAAGTTATGTGCCAATTGATCCAACATATCCTATAGATCGTCAACAATACATCGTAGAAAATTCTAAAGTACAACTTGTACTAACAAACAAAGGAAACAATGCCTCTTCAAATGAATTTGATTGTGAATTTATACAATTACAAGATTTAGATTATACGCAAACAGAAGAAAATCCTCATGTAGAAATTGCAGGAAATCAATTAGCATACACAATCTATACTTCTGGATCTACAGGAAGACCAAAAGGAGTAATGATTGAACATTATTCGGCAGTTAATCTAATTCGTTGGGTAAATGAACGTTTCAATGTAAATGAAGATGATCGTTTATTATTTATCACTTCCGAGTGTTTTGACTTATCAGTATATGACATGTTTGGAATGTTGGCTACAGGCGGAAGCATCGTAATTGCGACAAAAGAGGAAGTGCAAGATTTCAACAAATTAAAAATGTTGATGCGTGATGAAAAAATTACATTTTGGGATTCTGTACCAACAACATTCAACTACTTGGTAGATGAGCTTCGAGAAGAAGGAGAAAATATGGTTTTACCAGATTTACGTTTAGTCTTTATGAGTGGTGACTGGATTCCGGTACAATTACCAAACCGAGCGAGACCATTCTTCCCAAATGCAGAAATCATTAGTTTAGGTGGAGCGACAGAAGGAACAGTTTGGTCAAACTACTATCCAATTGAAAAAGTTGGTGATACTTGGACGAGTATTCCATATGGGAAACCAATGCGAAACAATTTCTTCTACATCTTAGACGATCAATTACGTCCTGTGCCAAAAGGAACTGTTGGCGAATTATTCATTGGAGGAATTGGTGTGGCAAGAGGTTATGACAATGACGAAAAGAAAACCAATGCAGCTTTCATGAAAGATCCATTTGATGATAAAATGGGCGGACGCATGTATAAAACTGGTGACTTAGGAAGATGGATGCGTAATGGAAACATGGAGTTTATTGGAAGAAAAGACAATCAGGTTAAAATTAGAGGTTTCCGTGTAGAATTAGGAGAAATAGAAAGTGTATTATCCAAACATAATCAACTCAAAGAAGCTATTGTTCATGTAACAAAGGATTCGAAAGGACAAAACTTATTATGTGCGTATATCGTACCAGAATCGAATTATGATTTAACAATGGTACGATCTTATCTAAAAGAAAAACTACCAGAATATATGATTCCAAGTTTTTTCATGGAATTGGAAAGATTACCGCTAAATAGCAATGGTAAAATTGATAGAAAAGCATTGCCTGAAATATCTCAAATTGATGATGAAGAAACATTTGTAGCAGCAACATCAGATTTAGAAATTTTAGTAGAAAATATTTGGAAAGGTGTTTTACAAAAAGATCAAATAAGTATAAATGATAATATTTTTGACTTAGGAGCAAATTCACTTTCTGCCGCATCTTTTGTTGCTAGATTTCACAAAAAAACAGAATATGCCATTGGTGTAAGAGATGTATTTCTGAACCCTACAATAAAAGAATTGGCATTATATGTTGCCGAACTTGAACAAGAACAATACAATAGTATTGAAAGTGTTGCGATAGCTGAAAACTACCCACTGTCTGACGCACAAAGAAGATTATGGATTTTGAGTCAGTTTGATGAAACTTCAATTGCTTATAATATTTCGTCGTTATTTCCACTTTCAAATATTTCTGATATCAAACGTTTTGAAAACGCAATAACACAGACAATTAATCGTCACGAAATATTGCGTACAGTTTTTAGAGAAGATGTAAATGGAGTTGTAAAACAATGGATTATTCCTGTAGATGAAATAGAATTTACAATAGACTTTACAGATATCTCTAAAGAGGAGAATGCTATGGAAATTATTAGTAATGCTTCTCAAACAGATGTTCGTAATGCATTCGATTTATCTACATGGCCATTAATGCGAGCAATGCTGTATAAAGTTTCAGCAGATGAATATATGTTTTACTATAATATTCACCATATTATAAGTGATGGATTATCTATAGAAGTGCTACTAAAAGATGTCATGCGTTTTTATGAATTAGAAACAAATGAAGAAATTCCTGCATTAGAAATTCAGTATAAAGACTATACTGCTTGGCAATTGAATCAATTGGAAAGTGAAGGATTTGAAGAACACAGAACATATTGGTTTAATAAATTATCAGGAGAACTTCCAATTATAGAATTACCAGTACGTAAAAAACGTCCTTTATTGAAAACATATAATGGAGTTACATTACAAACCTATATTTCGCAAGAAACTACACAAATGCTTAAAAACTTTGTGGCTAGTAAAAATGGTACACTTTTTATGGGTGTATTGAGTACATTAAAACTTCTATTAGCAAAATACAGTGGTCAAAAAGATATCATTATCGGTAGTCCAGTTTCTGGAAGACATCATGCCGATTTAGAAGAACAAATAGGGTTTTACGTAAATACACTAGTGTTAAGAAATCAAATAGACGAAAATGATACATTTAATCAATTTTTTGAAACTGTAAAATCGACAACATTAGAAGCATATGCACACCAAATGTATCCTTTTGATAGGATTGTAGATGAATTAAACATTAATCAAGATACCTCAAGAAACCCAATATTTGATGTCATGTTCACATTTCAAGGTGAACAAAAAGATGTTGTAATTCAACAAGAGGACGAAATCTCAATAGTTCCTTCATCAAATACAAGTAAATTTGATATTGCATTTGATGTTTTTGAAACAAAAGATAATCTATCATTCAGAGTAGAATACAATACAGATATATATGATAGAAATTTAATTGAACAATTCATCAAAGATTATAAGTACTTTTTACATCAACTTTTAAGCGAACCTAAAAAAACACTATCTAATGTCTCTTACAACACAAAAGAACATATATCAGAACTTATAGAGTTTGCTAGCGGAAGAGAAACAGTATGCAAAGATGTCAATGTAATTGACTTGTTTACGACAATAGTTGAAAATAATGAAACAGCGATAGCAATAGATTTTGAAAATAATATATTGAATTATAAAGATTTACAGTCTATAAGCAATCAATTTGCACATTATTTACAACAAGAGCATAATGTTAGTGCTCAAGATTATGTTGTCTTATATTTAAACAGAAGTGAAAATTTATTTATTGCCATATTAGGTATTTTAAAACTAGGAGCCGCTTTTGTTCCAATTGATACGAATTATCCAGAAGAAAGAAAATCATTTATTCTACAAGATATTAAAGCTAAAGTCTGTGTAAATGAAGAAATCATTCAAGATTTTCTTTCTAAAACAGATATTCTCGACACACAAGAAATACCTTTAGAAATAGATCAAGACAATACAGCGTATATAATTTACACGTCTGGAACTACTGGAAATCCAAAAGGAGTTATGATTTCTCATGGAGCCTTAAGTAACTATATTCAATATGCAGGAAATAAATATATAAAAGATGATCTGACAAAGTTCATACTATTTACATCACTATCATTTGATCTAACCATAACAACTTTATTTGCACCAATTTGTCATGGAGGTTCTGTAAAAATCATGCCGGCAAAAGAACATGATATACAAGTTCTAGAAATGCTTACAACTGATGATTTTGATATTATCAAATTAACACCAGCTCATGTTACTGCCTTATTGGATGTGTTAAAAGCAAAAGAAGAAAATTATACAGGAACACCTAAAAGATTTATTATTGGAGGAGAAGCATTAACAAGAGAAGTTGTAGATCGTATTTTTGAATATTTTGGAGATACAACAACTATTTGGAACGAATATGGACCAACAGAATCTACAGTTGGATGTATTGTAAAAGAAGTTGAAAAAGAAAACAAAGATACTTTTGTTTCTATTGGAAAACCAACATCAAATGTACAAGCATATATACTCGATCAGTCCCAAAACATGATGCCAATAGGTGTAGAAGGAGAAATATACTTAGGAGGAAAACAATTGGCGCATGGATATTTAAATCAACCTGAATTAACCTCAGAAAAATTTATACAGAGTCCGTTTAATTCCTCAGAAAAACTGTATAAAACAGGAGATTATGGGAGATGGCTTCCAAATGGCGATATTATGTATCATGGTAGAGAAGACAATCAAATAAAAATACGAGGGCATAGAATAGAACTTCAAGAAATAGAGCAAGTACTTGTAGAAGATCAAAATATAAAACAAGCCATTGTTACAGTTACTGAATATGAAAATGATCTTCATATTGTAGCTTATATAATTACAGAAAATGATTTTGATAAGAAAGCTGTTCGAAAAGAAATGAATAGGAAACTACCTGAATACATGTTACCAAGTTTCATCATTGAAGTTTCGAATATTCCTTTAACAATAAATGGAAAAGTTGCTTATAACAAGTTGCCTAAAGTAAAAGCAGAAGATTTAATCAAAGCTTCTTATGTAGCACCAACAACTGACATAGAAAAACAAATTGTAACCATTTGGCAAACAATATTAGGTGTAGACAAAATAGGTGTCGAAGACAACTTTTTATATTTAGGCGGACATAGTTTGAAATTACTAAAATTAAAAAATGAATACCATAAAAAATTCAATGTATCGCTCAGTTTAGGTGAGTTGTATAATAAAAATACTATTCAAGAAACAGCTGCTTATATTGAATTCATAATGAATCAAAAAGAATTAGACATTATGAGTCTTAATGAAATAGAAATATAACTTGAAACCTAATACTTAATACCATGAAATTTTTTAAATCATTGTTAAATGTTAAAAATAGTTTTAAATCATTATTAATCACCTTATTATTTACCAAAATGGCTTATTCACAGGAAAATAGGAATATTCAGGATTATTTGAACGATATCAATAAATGGAATGTAACAACAGTTGAAAAGCAAGACCAACTACAAATACAACTTTCATATATAGAAAACAAAACGACGAAGTTGCAAAGTACATATCAAGTTAAATTATCAGATTTTAAAATTGATAAAAATAAAAGTGAAACACTTTATACACTTAAACGTGATGCAGGATCAGTTACATTAATTAAAGATAAGCTACATAAGTTTGATGAAAATGCAGAATTCAGAAAATACCTTGATGGTATCATCAAAGATGAAAAAGTTCCTAGCGGATTATTACTAGTTATGGCTCTTGGCGATATGGGATTTGATGAGGTAAAAGTATTAGAAAAAGGAAAAATAAATATTACTGTTGAAAGTTTAATGATACTATCTTCAAAACAAATGGACGCCGCAACCTTACAAGAACGCATAAGCCTTATCAAAGAATATGGTATTATGGACTCAAGCACTAGTGCTTTGGTAGTAATGGCTGACCTAAATATTGATAGAAGCTATATTAAAATGTTGGCAGATAATGGTTACACATCATTAAACGCAGGCGATATTCTTGGAGCTAGCTCAAGTAATCTTAACAACGAATATATTCAAGGTGTTAAAAAACTTGGTTATGATTTAAGTTTTTCGTCATTACTTGCATTAAAATCTATGAAAATTACTCCAGATTGGATTGAAAAAACCAATAAAAAAGCAGGAGTAAAATTACCTTTCTATCAGTTAATCTTGATGAGAGAACAAGCTAAAGGATAAAAATTCAATATACAAAACTTCTTATCCATAACTCACTGTAGTTACTAAAATTTACTTGCGTAATACACATCTTAGATAACAGTTTATATACTACTGTCATCAGCTGTCTCATGCTTACGCGAGACTATAAACAATACCCTATTTTGAAAATAGCTTCAGATGCTTTTTTGAAATATTAAAAACGATCCTAGTTATGATTTCATGGTTAAATACGCTAGCAAAACAAGGAGTGTTCTTTAAAATAAAGGACAATGAACTTAAAGTTCTTACAAAACACCAAAACCTTGATAAAGCGCTTATCGAAGAAATAAAAAGTAGAAAACAAGAAATAAAAGAATACTTGCAAAGTCAACCAGCTTTTAATTCAGGTGTAGACTTTCAATCAATTCCTGTGATAGATGAACAAGAAAGTTATTCACTTTCAGACGCACAAAAACGTTTGTGGGTTTTAACTCAGATAGAGCAAAAATCTACACTGTACAATATGCCGTCGCAAATTTTATTGCAAGGAGATTACAACATAGATAATTTTAAAAAAGCTATCTACGCAGTAATTGATCGCCATGAAATCTTACGTACAATCTTCAAGGAGGATGAAAAAGGTGAAATTCGTCAATGGATTTTAGAAAGAGAGGCGCTCGACTTTACAATTATTCATAAAGATTTTAGTAAAGAAGAAAATCCAGGAAAATCAGCTAGAGAATATATACAAACTGATATACAAAAACCATTTAACTTATCAGAAGGACCATTATTACGATTTGCATTACTTCAAATTCAAAATGATACATATGTATTCTATTTCAATATGCATCATATTATAGGTGATGGCTGGTCTATGGAAGTATTAAAGAAAGATGCAATACAGTATTATAATGCTTTTATGAACAATACACCTCCAGCACTTCCTACACTAGAAATTCAATACAAAGATTATGCTAGTTGGCAATTAAGTCAAACCGAAGAAAGCACTTTTGAAGAGAGCAAAACGTACTGGATGGATAAATTTTCAGGAGAATTAGCAACAATCGATTTATCAACAAGAAAAAAACGCCCACTTGTAAGAACCAACAATGGAGGAAAATTATTTACCACAATCAATGCTGATTTGGCTAATAAACTAAGAAGCTATTCTCAATCTCACAAAGCAACTTTATTTACGGGCTTACTATCAATACTTAATGTAACGATTCATAAATACACAAAACAATCTGATCTTATTGTTGGAACTAACTTTTCAGGAAGATATCATAAGCAATTAGAAAACCAAATTGGTTTTTATATGAACGCTATTGCGTTGCGTAATCAAATAAATACAGATGACTCTTTTGAAACGTTTTTCAAAATCGTAAACAAAAATACACAAGAGGCTTTCTCTAATCAGAAATATCCTTTTCATCGTTTGGTTAATGACTTAAAACTAAAAAGAGATACAAGTAGAAATGCTTTATTTGATATTCGGTTGGTACTGCAAAATGACGGAGATAAAAAAGAAGCGCCAAAAAATGGAATAAACGAAACCATTCAATATGCTGGCGAAATAGATACTAAAATTGACTTAGAAATTGTATTTGAAGAACTTGGAGATTATTTACAATTCGAAATTTTATATAACTCTGATGTATATGAAAAAGAAACGATTGAAAACTTCATGTGTCATTTTAAAAATCTATTACATACCTGTTTAGAAACTCCAAGTGCAAAAATCTTTGAAATAGAATATTTATCAGAAAAAGAAAAAAAGAAAATACTTCATACGTTTAATGATACGAAAGTAGCATATGATAGCGAAAAAACAGTATTAGATTTATTTCAAAAACAAGTAAAATCTACTCCTAATGCCATTGTTTTAGACTTTGAAAACGAAACACTATCATACAAGGAATTAGACATTATTTCAAATCAGTTCGCCAATTATTTAATCGAATTAGGAATTACAAAAGAAACCTTAATTCCAATTTCAACAGAGCGTTCATTACAAACGATAATTGCAATCTTAGGAATTCTAAAAGCTGGTGGTGCATATGTACCTATTGATCCAAGTTATCCTCAACAACGTATTAATTTCATTTTAGAAGATACTAAAGCAAAGTATCTAGTAACGCAATCTCATTTACTAGAAAAATTTGCCACCCAAAAAGATACAATACACATCATAGCAATTGATCAAGAGATTGACAAAATAACACAAGTAAATGCAGAAGCACCAACAATAAAAGTAGCTTCTAATGAATTAATCTATGTGATTTATACTTCTGGAACTACAGGGAAACCAAAAGGAGTACTATGTGAGCATAAAGGAATCTTGAATCTAGCATTGAATCAAATTGAAAAAATGGAATTATCTGAGGAAGATAAAACACTACAATTTGCTTCTATCTCATTTGATGCTTTTGGTTCTGAATTATATGCTACGTTGATTTCTGGTGGACAATTGGTTATGGTAAGTGAAAGTGCCATCAAATCTAAAGATAAGATCAGTAGCATAATAAAAGACAAAAAGATAACGGTAGCTGTATTACCACCATCGTATCAAGTAGTTCTAAATAATAGCTTACAATCATTACGTGTCATTGTATCTGCTGGCGAAGCACTAAACATTCCACAAACACAAAAACTACAAGATGCTGGAGTAAAAATCATTAATGGATACGGACCTACTGAAAATAGTGTTTGTACATCCATGTCTTTACATCCCGTACAGTCACAAAATACAGCAACGATTGGAAAACCATTAAACAATGTACAAGTGTACGTTTTGAATGAAGATTTACAATTAGTACCTATTGGTATTGTTGGAGAACTTTGTACAAGTGGAATTCAGATAGCAAGAGGTTACTTAAACCGAGAAGCATTAAGCGATGAAAAATTTGTAGATCATCCTTTTATAAAAGGTGAAAAACTATACAAAACGGGTGATTTAGCTCGTTGGCTACCAGATGGGAACTTAGAATTTTTAGGACGTAAAGACGATCAAATAAAAATTAGAGGGTATAGAGTTGAATTAGAAGAAATAGAAGCACAACTATTACAAATAGAAAATGTAGATCAGGCAACGATCGTAGTAAAAACTTTTGGTGAAGACCAAAAACAACTCATTGCTTTTATCACTTCATCAACAATTAGCGAAGTAGCTACCATTGAAAAAAAATTGAAAGAAGCATTACCAGAATATATGGTGCCTTCTGTGATCAACTTAATTGAAGAAATGCCGTTAACAACTAACGGAAAAATTGATAAAAAGCTATTGCTAAAGACACAAGAACGTACAACAGTAGTAAATAATGTATTTACAGATAATAATAATATAGAAAGAAAACTATTAGAAATTTGGGGGAAATTATTACATCAAGAGCCACAAACCATTGATGTGAATACAGGGTTTTTTCAAATGGGAGGAAACTCATTACTCATCATGGAAATGCACCAAGAAATAAAAAAGGTATTTCCAACAGACATTCAAATAGCAGCATTATTTCAAAATGCTACAGTAGCATTGCAAGTAGAATTACTAAAAAATGAATTTGAAGCAGAAAAGCAAATTGTTAATGAAGTCGCAGATGTAAGTAAAATTTCAAGATTAGGAAGAGAAGAAAATGCGGATATTGCAGTTATTGGAATGGCAATCAAAACGCCAGGAGCAAACAATGTTAAAGAATTCTGGAACAATCTAAAAGGCGGCGTTGAATCACTAAAATATTTTACAGATGAAGAACTAGAAAAAGCAGGAGTTTCTAAAAATGTATTAGAAGATGAAAACTATGTAAAAGCTGGTTTCTTTATGGATGGTAAAGAAAACTTCGATTCTTCTTTCTTCGGGTATTTGCCAGATGAAGCAAAAGTAATGGATCCACAAACCAGAATATTCCATGAAATTGTTTGGGAAGCATTAGAAGACGCAGGATACGATCCGCATGTATACAAAGGTTCTATTGGGTTATTTGCAGGTTCACGCGCCAATTTAAACTGGGAAATTTATAGCATGTTGACGAATGATCCGCAAAAAGTAAACGCATTCACAGCAGCTCAATTACAAAATAAAGACTTTGCAAATTCATTAATAGCATACAAACTCAATTTTAAAGGTGGTGTATATACGCTAAATACAGCATGTTCTACATCATTGGTAGCAATACATAGAGCTGTTGACAGTTTACTATCTGGCGAAAACAACATCGCATTAGCAGGAGGAATTTCTCTAAAAAAGAACTTTGATAGAGGATATTACTACCAAGAAGGAATGATTAATTCTAAAGATGCTCACAACAAAGCATTTGATAACAATTCTAACGGAACAGTAGAATCAGAAGGAGCTGGAATTGTAGTACTTAAAAAATTAGAAGACGCTAAAAGAGATGGAGATAACATCGTTGCGGTTATAAAAGGAAGTGCAATCAACAATGACGGAAATAGAAAAGTAGGATACACAGCACCAAGCTTAGATGGACAAATTGAGGTCATAAAAAAAGCACAACAATTGGCAGGAGTACATCCTAAAAGTATCAGTTACATTGAAGCACACGGAACAGCAACACGTTTGGGAGATACGATTGAGTTTGAAGCACTAACCAAAGTATTTGATCAAGCAGCTACAAAATACTGCGCACTAGGAACCGTAAAAAGTAATCTTGGACACATGGATACTGCGGCAGGTGTTGGTGGATTCATCAAAACAATACTATGTTTACAACACAAAAAATTAGTTCCGTCTTTACACTTTAGTAAACCCAACACAAATCTAGACTACGAAACATCACCATTCTATGTAAACACAGAATACAAAGATTGGGAGAAAGAAGAAGATACTGTACTTCGTGCAGGAATTAGTTCGTTTGGAATTGGAGGAACCAATGCACACATTGTTGTTGAAGAATTTGTTACGGAAGAAAGTGAAATTCAAACAGATACAAATCAAGTATTCGTAATATCAGCAAAAACACAAGAAGCATTAAAATTACAAAAAGAGAATCTTCTACAATTTGTTGAAGAAAATGAAGAAATGTCTGTGGCAAACATAGCATTTACATTACAAACAGGAAGAAAATCATTTTCGCAAAGAGCTTCGTTTGTTGTAAACTCCATCAATGATCTTAAAGAAAAATTGCAAAATGCGCAGCAAGTTACATATGGAGCTGTAAAAGAGGGAAAAAAGAAGGTTATTTTTATGTTTCCGGGTCAAGGAACGCAGTACCTCAATATGGGAAGAGATCTATACAAAGCAGGAGGAATTTTTGCTGAGGTAATGGATATGTGTTTTGAAATCGTTCAAAAACAACATCACAAAAATTTAAAAGAACTAGTATTCACAAAAAGTAAAGATGCAAGCGTAATTAACCAAACAAAAAATACGCAACCATTACTATTTATTATTGAATATGCGTTGGCTAAACAATTACAACATTTCGGTATTCAACCAGATGCAATGATTGGTCATAGTATTGGAGAATATGTTGCAGCATGTATTAGTGGAGTACTTTCGTTAGAAGATGCTTTAAAACTAGTTGTACTTAGAGGAGAAATGATTCAGAATTTACCAAAAGGAACAATGATAAGTATCAACCTAAGTGCAGAAGAAGTTGAACCATTCCTAAACACAGCAATTGATATTGCAGCTATTAATACACAAGATGGTTGTGTGTTATCTGGAGATTTTGAAGATATCGAGCAATTTAAAACACAATTAGACGATTTTGAAGTAAACTATAAAGACTTACATACATCACATGCATTTCACTCGCAAATGATGTTACCAATTGCAGAAGAGTTTACAAAGGTTGTAAAAGACATTCAGAGAAATGCGCCACAAATTCCATACATATCTAATGTTACGGGAAAAGAAATTACAGCAGAAATGGTTCAGGATGACAACTACTGGTTCAATCACATCCGAAAAACAGTCCGTTATGCAGACGGTTTAAAAACAATTTTCAAGATAGATAATGATCTTGTATGTGTTGAAGTTGGTCCAAGTAAAACGTTGAGCAACTTTGTACGTCAAAACCAACCAGAAAAGCGTACTGGAATTCATGTAGTGAATTTAATGAGACATCCTAAAGAAGTAAAAGATGATGCAGTGTTTTTCTTGTCGGGTATTGGTAAAATGTGGACAAAAGGTGTTGAAATTAACTGGAAACAAGTTCATGGAGAACAGCAACCAAAAAAGATTTCATTACCAACGTATCCATTTGCAAAAATAAAATATCCTATTGGTGAGAGTTTAGAACAAATGATTGCAGAACGCATGACTGTTTCTAACACAGGAAAACAAATTGATACATCCAAATGGTTTTATCAACCAACATGGCAATCTGAAAATGTAGTATTTACAGAAACGAATACAACTTCAGAATTAAAGTTAGTATTCATGGACACTTACGGATATGGAGATTGTATGATGCGAGCTTTTGCTGAAAATGAAAATGTGATTCAGGTTATTAAAGGAACTGAATTCAAGCAATTAAATGATAAGCAATTCACCATTAATCCAAACAAAGAAGAAGAATATAAACTATTGTTTGAGACGCTAGAAACACAACAAAAAACACCATCAACAATCGTTTCACTTTGGCAAATAAACAAAGATGATCATACCACTAGTGAATCTGGTGATCATACTGATTTTTACAACACACTTTATCTAGTAAAAGCAATTGCTAGAAATGTAGCTTCACAAGTCCGTTTAACAATCATAACAAATAATACTTGTCAGATAATAGGACACGAAACTGTAGAAGCTGAAAAAGCAATCTTAAAGAAAATTGTATTAATCACACCACAAGAAAATACGAACATCACCACCCAATGTATTGATATTGTATTATCGGAAGCCAAAGAAGAAGTAAGTCAAGCTATTATAAATGAGTTAAAAATACTTCCGGAAGAAATGTTCATAGGATATAGATTCAACAAACGTTGGATTCAAAAATATACTCCGATTACATTAGAAAAACCAACAAAAGAACAGATCAATATTCAATCAGAAGGTGTATATCTCATTACAGGAGGATTAGGCGCATTAGGAATCATATATGCAGAATATTTATTAAAAAATTATAATGCTTCCTTATTATTAGTTGGGCGATCAATACTTTCTGAGAACCAAGCTAAACAAGAAAAACTTGAACAATTACAAGCATTAGGAACTGTAAAATACATTCAAGTAGATATTAGTGACGAAGCACAATTAAGTGCTGTAATAAAGGAAGCAGAAGCAACATTAGGAACTATAAACGGAATTATTCATGCAGCCGGATTGATAGAAAGAGATGCAATGAAAGCTGTCAACTTTACAACAAAAACACTTAGTGAAAAACACTTTGCTTCAAAAATAAAAGGAACTAATGCTTTAGTAAATATATTTAAAACATACGAGCTAGATTTCTGTGTATTTACTTCGTCATTAGCAGCAATCGTTGGAGGAAAAGAAACTATGGCATATGCTGCTGCAAATGCTTACATGGATGAAATTTCTAATGCAAAGCTGCTCAAAAATAGTGTAACAATCAACTATGACGGATTAAATTTTAACAATGAAACCTATGAATATGGCTTAAATCAAGAAGAAGCTGTAGAAGTATTAGAATATGTTTTAGGGCAAAAAATATTAACACAAGTAATTGTTTCTACAGGAGATTTGACATATCGTTTAGATCAAAGTTTAGAGAATAATTTTGAAGAAAAAACAGTAGGAGTAGACGAAACGATTCAAGAATTAGAAATCAATAGAACCAATCTATCTACAGTATTCGAAGAAGCAAAAACTAATATAGAAAAAGAATTGACAAGACTTTTTGTTGATTTCTTTGGAATGAAAGGTATCGGAATCTACGATGACTTTTTTGAACTTGGAGGAGATTCTCTAAAAGCAATGTCACTTTCTAACAGTATTCATAAAAACTACAATATAGAACTTGGGTTAAAAGACTTCTTTGAGAATCCAAACATCCAAGCGCTGGCAAAAGAAATAGAATCTTTACAAGAAGCACAAAAAGAAGCAGAAATTGCACTCAACACTAAATACGAAGACATCATATAAATCATGCAAAATTTTATAAAAAAATTATCGGATCTAGATATTTACTTAGTATTAGATAACGACAATATCAAAGTACAACATAATGGAAATTTAACGCCTGAGCTTAAAGGAGAAATTAGAGAGCAAAAAGCAGAAATTATAGCGTATTTAAAGTCGAAAGTCAAAACATCTAATTTTAAAAGTATTGAAAAGGCTCCAGAAATGGAATCATATCCTTTATCGTCTGGGCAATATCGCTTATGGTTAATCCAAAACATGGATCCAACATCAAGTGCCTATAATATGCCTGCTCAATTATACTTAGACGATTCATATGATATTGATGTTCTAAAAAAAGCAATCATGGCTACTGTAGAAAGACATGAGATTTTACGAACAGTATTTCGAAATGATGAGGATGAAGAAATAAGACAATGGATTTTACCAATAGATGAAATTCAATTAGATATCAAATATTTTGATTATCAAAAAGAAGAAAATAAGCAGGAAAAATTACAAGAATACTTTGATGCAGATAAAATTATTCCATTCAATTTAGATCAAGGTCCTTTATTTAGAATAACGTTTATTCAACTTTCTCAAAACGAATATGTGTTCTTTTACAATATGCACCATATTATCAGTGATGGTTGGTCATCAAATGTAATTACCAATGATATTCTCACATGTTATAATCTAATAAAAGAAGGAAAAGACACAGAAATACCTTTACTACCTATTCAATACAAAGATTATACATATTGGCAAAAACAACAATTAGATTCAGGTGCCTATAATAAGCATGAAGCATATTGGATTGATATGTTTACAGGCGAATTGCCAAAGCTTCAATTGCCTTCCAATAAAGCAAGACCTTTATACAAAACATATGAAGGACATCAATTAGAAACATACCTAACACCAGAAGTAGCTGAAAAATTTAGAACTGTATTAAAGAAAAACGGAGGAAGTCTGTTTATGGGGCTAATTACAGTTATCAAAATACTTATTTATAAATATTCTGGTGAAAAAGATATCATCATTGGTTGTCCAATTGCGGGAAGAGATCACAAAGATCTAGAAAATCAAATAGGATTCTACCTAAACATGCTTGCCATTAGAAATGAAGTGAATCCAGCAGAAAGTTTTTCAGAATTCTTCAATCAAGTAAAGCAAAATACGTTAAATGCTTACAAACACCAAGCATATCCTTTTGATGAGTTAGTGCAAAAACTAGATTTAAAACGTGATGTTAGTAGAAACCCAATCTTTGATATTTCTTTAGCCATAGATAATGCAGATATTGTAAAAGTTGATGCTGCTCAACATACGAGAAATACAATTGAAATTACTGACTTAGGAGAAACAACAGCAAAGCATGATATCCTTTTTAAAGCCAGAGAAATTGGAGACACAATCATACTAAATGTAACATACAATTCAGATGTGTATGATGCTTATTTAATGAAACAATTTACAGGACATTTAGTAAGTTTAATTACAAAAATTTCTGAAAATGCAGAGACTAAAATAGCAGAAATAGAAGTATTGTCTGAAATTGAAAAGAATCAATTACTTATAGACTTCAATACAACAAATATCACATATGCTGAAAAAACAACCATATTAGATCTTTTTGAGAAGCAAGCTGAAAAAACTCCTGATGCAGTTGCTATAAGAGGAATAGATGAAATAGTGACGTACAAAGAGCTTCATACGCTAAGCAATCAATTTGCAAGTCATATATTAGAAAGATACGAAATTGTTACAAATGATATTGTAGGGATTCATTTGTCATACAGTAAATGGACACTAATAAGTATACTTGGAATTTTAAAAGCTGGAGCCACATATTTGCCAATTGACACAACAATTCCCGATGATAGAAAATCTCACATGATACAAGATAGCAAAGTCAAGGTAATTATCACCGAGACAAGTTACTTGTTTGATATGGACTATTTTGATGGAGAATTATTTGCTATTGATGTAGAACAAGAATTTACAGAACTTTCTGAGGAAGAAGTAACACTGCCAAAAATAAATGTAAATTACACTGCCTATGTTATTTATACATCAGGATCGACAGGTTTGCCAAAAGGAGTTCAAATCACGCATGCTTCATTGTTTAACTACATTAGTTGGGCAAAAACATACTATAGATCGGAAACGTTTAATAATTATAACTTTGGTCTTTATACATCCTTAGCTTTTGATCTTACAGTTACAAGCTTATTTGTGCCACTTGTCAGTGGAAGCGAACTTGTTATTTTCGACAACAATGAAAGCATAAATCATACATTAGGAAAATATCTTACCTCTGGAATTTCATGTATCAAACTAACACCTGCCCACATTAACGTAATCAACTCCTTACAATTAGAAGCTAAAGAAGTAAATATAGAAATGGCTATTGTTGGTGGTGATGCTTTGCAAAGCAATCATGTTAAAATATTACAATCATTAAATCCAAACATAAAAATATATAATGAATATGGACCAACAGAAGCTACTGTAGGAAGTATTACCAAAGATATCGAGAGTGCTGCCGAAATAAATATAGGAAAACCAATAGCCAATACACAAATATATATTTTAGATGAACAACTAAATTTAAGTCCAATAGGAATTATTGGAGAATTATATATTGGGGGTGATTGTTTGGCAAAAGGTTATTTAAATAGAGAAGAACTAACTGCAGAAAAATTTATAAAAAATCCATTTTATCCTGAAAAATATCTTTATAAAACAGGTGATTTAGGTAGATGGACTCCTGAAGGAGAAATAGAATATACTGGTAGAGGAGATGATCAAGTAAAAATAAGGGGATATCGTATAGAAATTGGTGAAATAGAACAACAACTACAACAAAGTCTGTATATAGAAGATGCTGTTGTACTGGTGTCTACCACTGAAGAAGAAGAAAAAGAATTAGTCGCTTTTATAGTTGCCAAAGAAAAATTAAAAGGAAATACATTGCGTGAGGAATTACAAAAATCATTGCCAATGTATATGATTCCTACGCGATTTATACAATTAGATAAAATTCCATTAACCCAAAATGGTAAAATCGACAAACAATATTTAGAAGATTACAAAGGAGAAGAAATAAGTTCCGGAATTGAGTACGTAGCTGCTACTACAAAGCAAGAAAAAATATTAGTTGCAGTTATGGAAGAAGTGCTAAAAAAAGAAGCAGTTAGTACGGAAGAAAATTTCTATAATTTAGGAGGAGATTCTATTAAGTCAATTCAGATAATTTCGAAACTAAAACAACATGGGTATACGCTAAAAGTGGAAGAAGTGTTGCGTAATCCAATTATAAAAAATCTTGCCGAACTACTGAAAGAAGAAGTAAGAACTATAGATCAATCTGCAGTAACAGGTAATGTTCAATTTACACCAATTCAGCATAGTTTCTTGCAAGAAGCAAAAGTGCCAAATCATTACAATCAGTCAGTTTTACTAAAAAGTAAAGTACCTATTGATGTAGAAGTTCTAGAAAAATCGTTAGCAGCTATTACCACACATCATGATGCATTGCGTATGCGTTACACTAAACAAGATAATACTTGGACGCAATATAATAATGATGTTTCTGATGATAACTACGAAGTTCAATTTCACGATCTAACAAAATTTTCAAATCCGCTAGAGGAAATGGAAAAATTAGGACAGACCATACAATCAGGAATTAACCTTGCTAATGGACCTTTGTGTAAAGCAGCAATTTTTAGGTTAGCAGATGGAGATAGATTATTACTAGTAATTCATCATTTAGTGGTAGATGGTGTTTCTTGGAGAAACTTATTAGAAGACATTGCATTACTATATGTAGGTTTTAAAAGTGGCGAAACACATACATTACCAATGAAAACGGATTCATTCCAATTTTGGGCTGCTGAATTAAATGCCTATGCAAATAGTTCTAAAATGAAAAAAGAAGCAACATATTGGAAAAATATTTGTAGCAAAGAAATTCCAGAGTTTCATGCTGAATTAGAAAATGATGCGGAAAAAACTAGCAAAAAAAGAGTCTTATCAATCTCTCTTGAAAAAACAATTACTGAAGCCATTACTAGTAAAGTCCACAAGGTGTACCATACAGAAATAAATGACATCTTACTCACAGGACTAGGATTAGCACTTGACGATGTATTTGGATTACAGAAGTATGTAATTAAAATGGAAGGTCATGGACGAGAAGAAATCATAGATAATATCGATATCAGTAGAACAACAGGTTGGTTTACATCTATATATCCTTTTGTGTTAGAAGTTATCTTAGGAAATGTGCAACAACAAATAGTACATGTCAAAGAATCTCTAAGAAGTATACCAAACAAAGGTATTGGATATGGAATCCTTAAACATCTTTCGCAAGTATCTTTACCAGAAATAAAACCGTCGATCTTATTTAATTACTTAGGAGATTTTGGAGGTAATATTACAACAAATAATAACGAAACCATTTTTGAATATGCTTCTGAGTCGGCTGGGAATAGCATGCATCCAGCAAATGGAAGTGATATTCCTTTAGAAGTCTCAGGAATGATTATTTCAGATGAACTGACAATGTCTATTGGTTTTGATAACGGGCAATACTCAGAAGAAAAAATTCAACAACTATTACAAGAATACAAAAAGCAGCTTACAAACATTGTTGAAGCGTTAATTATGGAAGAAACGTCATATATAACACCTTCCGATTTAACATATAAAGGCTTAACAGTAGAAGAATTAAATGAACTGAATGCTGATAACAACGTAGAAGACATCTATAAATTATCACCTTTACAACAAGGAATTTACTTTGTATGGCTCTCAAATATATCTTCAGAAATTTATTTTGAGCAAACTTATTACAAGTTAAATGGCGTCTCTTTTAATATGGAAAATGTACAATTGGCCTATGAGAAACTTATCGAAAGACATGCTATCTTACGTACTAGTTTTACAAGTAATCATTCGGAAGATTCATTACAAATAGTTTGGAAAAAAGCGCCAATTCAGTTTTATCATGAAGATTTAACAACTAAAAACTTCTCTTCTGAAGAAAGAGCAAATTATTTAGATAAAGTAAAAAAAGAAGATCGTAGCAAAGGATTCAATTTAGAACAACCTTCACAAATGCGATTGCATGTATTAGACTTCGGAAAAGATGGATATGAATTCATTTGGAGTCATCATCACGTATTAATGGATGGATGGTGTGTAAGTATTTTAATTAATGATTTCTATCAAATATTAAATGACATTACTAATGGTAGACCATCTCAATTAACCGAACCAGTAAAATATGCAAACTATATTGAATGGTTAGATACGCTAGACAATGAAAAATCCTTAGCATATTGGAAAAAGTATTTATCAGGATATACTGAAACGGTACAATTACCTTATACAAAGCAAGGGTTTAACTTGGATGATTATGAAGAAAAGAAAGAAATAGTTCAAATAAGTGGAGATGTATTTGATAAAGTATCAGCACTTTGTAAAGAATTAGGAATCACACTCAATGCCTTCATTCAAACAGCTTGGGGATATTTATTATCAAATTACAATCACACAAATGATAGTGTCTTTGGATTAGTAGTATCAGGACGCCCAGCTGAAGTTTCAAAAGTGGAAGAAATGATAGGATTATTTATCAATACAATTCCTGTACGTTTAAAGTATGATAAAAATGAAACAATTAAAGAGTTGTTAACCAAAATACACGAACAAGCACTTGAAACATCTCAACATCAATATTTAAATTTCTCACAAGTAAAATCTCAAAGTGAAATAGGAACAGATTTAATAGATCATATTTTAGTATTTAAGGATTACTTAGTGCAGGAATTAGTGACTGAAAATGATCAAAATGTATTTGAAAACTCTATAGTAGAAGATACACAAATCTTAGAGCGTAACAACTTCCAGTATAATATAGAAGTTATTCCATCTGATATTGGAATACGATTAGATATAAACTATAATACATATCGCTTCCATGAGAGCTTTATAAAAAGCACATTACAGCATTTTAAAAATATTGTAACTGCTTTTGCAAGTTCACCTGATAAAAAAATATCAGAAGTTTCATATTTAGAAATAGATGAAAAAGAAAAAATCTTAAAAAGCCTATCTGGAGTAAAACTTCATACCAAAAATGAAGAAACCATAATAGATTTATTTGAACAACAAGCTATGTTGACTCCAGATAGTTTAGCTGTACAATTCAATGAAAAAGAAATCACCTATAAAGAACTTCAAGAAAAGAGTTCGGCATATGCAGTGTATTTAGAAAAAGAACATCAAATAAGTAAAGGAGATGTCATAGGAATCTATTTAAATCATAGCGATTGGACATTAGTAGCAATCTTGGGAATACTAAAAGCAGGAGCCGTATTTGTGCCAATAGAGGCTTCATTGCCAGATGAACGAAAAGCTTTCATGGTTAATGATACGAACATGAAACTCTTAGTAACGGAAACAAACTACATGTTCGAACTCGATTTTTATGATGGAAACATGACAGCGATTGATGTGGAATTTGAAGCTTCAACTTTTGCAGAAATAGTGCCAACATCAACACCTAAAATAAACGATTTAGCATATATCATATATACATCTGGTTCAACCGGATTACCAAAAGGAGTTCAAGTAGCGCATAGTTCATTAGCAAACTATCTAGCTTGGAGTAAAGAAACTTATTTAACGAAAGACTTAACAAATTATAATTTCGGATTATTCACATCACTTTCTTTCGACTTAACAATTACAAGTATATTCTTGCCAATACTAAGTGGAGGAAAGTTGAATGTGTATAATGATACGGATGATATCGGTCAAATATTAATAAAGTATATGTCTTCAGAAACATCGTGCATCAAACTTACACCAGCACATATAAGTTTAATGAGTGCATTATCGCCAGAAGCAATTAACACCAATATTGAAATGGCAATTGTTGGAGGAGATGCATTGCAAAGCACACATGTAGAAACTTTACAAAAACTAAATCCAAACATTCGAATCTATAATGAATACGGGCCAACAGAAGCAACCGTGGGATGTATTGTAAAAGAAATTACAAACGCAAACAATATAACCATTGGAAAGCCAATCGCAAATACTGAAATTTATATTCTTGATGAAAATGAAAAATTAATGCCAAAAGGAATCTCTGGAGAAATTTGTATTTCAGGAACTGCTTTAGCAAAAGGGTATATCAATAGAACTGAATTAACAGCTGAAAAATTTATAAAAAATCCGTTCAAACAAGACGAATATTTATATAAAACGGGAGATTTAGCTGTACAAAAAGAAAACGGAGAAATTCAGTACTTGGGAAGAGTTGATAATCAAGTGAAAATAAACGGTTTCCGAATTGAATTAGGTGAAATAGAAGAAAATATTCAAGCCATTGAAACCATTCAATCAACTATTGTAATTGCTCAAAAAACAACAGAAGATCAATTAAAATTAATCGCTTACTTCACAGCTAAACAAGAAGAAAATATAGAAGAAATAAAGGAAGCATTAGGACAAAAACTTCCTGAATATATGATTCCTATTTACTTTGTGCAGTTGAAAGAAATGCCATTAACAACCAATGGTAAAATAGATAAAAAGCAACTTCCAAATCCTGCTAGTGGAGCTTTGTTGTCGCATGTAGACTATGTAGCGCCAGTAAATGATGATGAAACACGTATGACGAACATTATTCATCAACTCGTAGGAATTCCAGTTGATAAAATAAGTACGATTGCCAACTTTTTTGACTTAGGAATTAATTCCTTAGAGTTAATGAAAATGCAACACATGATACGTACTGAATTTCAAATAGAAATACATATTACGACACTATTTGAACACACAACAATCAAAGATTTAGTCGCAAATACATTCAACAAGCAAGAAGAACTAGAAGAAGTCAACATTTCAGACGCTATTGATGACACTTTAGATGAATTATTTTAAGCATAAAATTAACCTATTATTTTACTATCATGAATATATTATTTATACCTAATCCAATGCCAGCTCATTTGATACCATTGCTTTCTCTAGCAAAAACATTAGATGTGAATCGTTTCAATAGTGCATTTCTCGTACCTAAAGGATTCCATTACGATATTGAAAAAAATGGCTTTCAGCATTTAGGTATAGATCGTAAAGGTGAAGATAAATTAATGCCAGAAATAAGTGCAATTTCAACTTTTGATCCAGATGTGATAGTAGACGATCTTAATTACTTTTCATATTTTTCATCTAGATTGTTTAACATTCCTAGAGTATCTGTCGTACGAAAAGGAATTCTTCCGTTTGAATCGTACAATCCAGCTTTTAGACATAGTTCGGATGTAATTGATTATTTCACATCTTTAGGAGAAATAGAATTTGATGATTCAGTTATAGAAAAACCAAAATCAATTAGTGATTTGTTTCGTGGGAAAATAAATATTATTCCTTCAATTAAATCTATTGAAACGCTTCCAGAAGAATTAAGTACAGACTCTTCATACGTATATTCAGGACCTTTGCTTTTAAGTGATGAAGATATGATAGGCTCACATTTTTCTCAAGAAATGTTACAATCTGCCAAAAAGTTTATAGAACAAAATAGCGATAAAAAATTGGTGTATGTTGATTTAGGTTTATTTCAACCAGATATAATTTTGAACAGAATAGAAAAATGTTTTGAAATATTGTTTGATCAACCAGATATAGCAATCTTGACAAATAGTACGAAATATAAATGTAAAAATGAAAGTGAAGAACAACGTCTCTTTGTTTCCGATTTTTTACCTAACAATCTTGTTTATTCTAATGTTGATTTGGCAATACATAAATGTGGGTCAGGTACATATAATTATCAAGTTAATTATCAAGTTTTTTCAATTGTATTAGGAAGCAATTGTTATGACCGCGATGAAATTGCGATGCGTTTAGAAACACTAGGAGTCTCAAAATATATATCTCCAAATCTAGAAGATGATGAATATTATCAATTATTTGAAGAAAGTGTCTTGAAATCATTAAATGAAACTTCCAATGAAAAAAAAGAAAGACGTAATGCTTTAGCTTCTATTAAAGAAGAAATTCTCGTAACACAAAATGAATTTGATTTTGAAAAAATTCTAAAAAGTACTCGCAAAAAAACAATTAGAATTTAATATTCATGATTTTTCAATAGTATTAAAGAAAATCCTTTTATAAAAAATCATTTTTGTAAAACAACTAAAAGTATACATAAAAAATAAGCTTTTAAGGATCATAAAACTTCTAAAAGGAGATCCTAAATAATCAAAAATATTACGAAAAATAAATAGCATTAGCTGTTATTTTCAAGTCCACACAATACATAAGTAATTAATAATGAAAAAAAGTAATGTAAAAGACATTGCCATTATTGGTATGTCTTGCAATTTTCCAAAATCAGAAAACATTCGTGAATTTTGGAACAATTTAAGACAAGGCAAAGATTTAGTTCATACATATTCTGATGAAGAATTAAGAGAATTAGGAATTGAAGAAGAGTTGATAGAAAATCCTAACTTCAAAAATGTTGATTCTAAAATTGACAATGCAGAATTCTTCGATTTTTCATTTTTTGGATATACCCAAGAGGAAGCAAAACTTATGGACCCACAATCTAGATTAATGCACCAAAGTGTTTGGAACGCTCTAGAAGATGCTTCTATAGATATAAAAGAAGCAAAAGAAGACATCGGATTGTATTTAGCAGCTGCCAATAGCTACAATTGGATAAACTATATACGCTTAAATCCAAGTCCTGACGTAGACAATTTCTTTTCAATGCGTTTAGCTGATAGTCAATTCATAAGCACACTAGTTTCTTACAAACTGAACCTTACAGGACCTAGTTTAAAACTAGATACTGCCTGTTCCAGTTCACTAGTAGCTATTCATATGGCATGCAGAAATTTATTGTTGAGAGAATGTTCTGTAGCAGTTGCAGGCGGAATCAATATCAACACTATTCAAAGCAAAGGATACTTTTATCAAGAAGGAATGATTCTGTCAAAAGATGGACGCTGTAAGCCATTTGATAAAGACTCTTCAGGGACTATTGCAGGAGAAGGTTCTGGATTAGTTGTTTTAAAACGTTTAGAAGATGCAATTCGTGACAAAGATCATATATATGCTGTGGTAAAAGCTTCCTCAGTGAACAATGATGGGAATTCAAAAATAGGATACACAGCTCCGAGTATTGTAGGACAATCAAAATGTATTACAAATGCATACAAATTTGCAAACATCGAACCAGCTACAATTGGATATATTGAAGCACACGGTACAGGAACACAACTAGGAGATCCAGTTGAGGTAGCTTCTTTAAACAAAGTCTTTAAAAATACCAAAGGACAAAAATGTGTTTTAGGGGCAGTAAAATCTAACATGGGACATTTAGATACAGGTGCTGGAGTAGCTGGATTTATAAAAACTTCATTGATACTAAAGCACAAAGAAATACCTCCAACACTTCACTTTACAGGAAAAAATAAAAATGTAGATTTTGAATCAGGACCATTCTATATTAACAACACGTTGCAAAAAATGGAACGTAAAAATGGGACACCATTACGAGCAGGAGTAAGCAGTTTGGGAATAGGGGGAACAAACGCACATATTCTTTTAGAGGAAACTGAAGAAAAAAGCGCAGATAAAAAATTACGTAAACATGAACTAATTGTTTATTCAGCAAAAACTACTGCTTCATTACAACGATACAAATCAAAACTTATAAACTTCTTAAAAAACAGTGAAGAACAAAAACTTGTCAATATCTCATACACTTCAAAAATTGGACGTACAAAGTTTAATGTGAGAGATTTTATAGTTTGCGATACAGCTAAAATCGGCATAGAAAACTTACAAAAAAGCATAAAAAATAATTCGAATAATGTACTGTCAGGAAATAAAAATGTAGTATTCATGTTTCCTGGTCAAGGAAGTCAATTTATGACGATGGGGAAAACGTTATATCAAGAAGAAGCGTTATTCAAATCGATTATGGACACAGGATTTGATTGGCTTCAAAAAAATGTAAACGAAGATTACAAAGCTATTATTGGCTATGATGAAAACTCTTCGGTTGATGCTTCTAAAATAAATCAGACACTCTACACACAACCTATACTATTTTTAGTAGAAGTTGCTTTGGCAAAATTAGTAATGAGTTGGGGAATTTCACCTTCCTATATGATTGGACATAGTTTAGGAGAATATGCAGCTGCATGTATTTCTGGAGTATTCTCGTTAGAAGATGGATTGAAAATGATTGCTAAAAGAGCAGAGCTCATGCAAGCCTTACCAAGTGGAAGTATGATTGCAGTTGGAGAAACTGCAGGAATGATTGAAGGTATTTTGCCAGAAAAACTATCAATAGCAGCAATAAACACAAAAGATTCGTGTACTATTTCTGGGAATGCTACAGCAATGGAAGCATTTATAAAAATATTAGATGAAAAAGATATTCCTTATAAAAAGTTACATACATCACATGCGTTTCATTCAGAAATGATGGATGAAATGTTATCGTTATTTGAGCAAGAATTAAAAACTTTAAAATTCTCTTTACCAACGATTCCATTTATTTCTAATCTTACAGGAAAAGAAATTACAACACAAGAGGTAATGAATCCTCAATACTGGTCTCAGCACTTACGAAATACGGTAAAGTTTAATGACGGAATACAAGTGTTAGCTGAAAAAGGAAAAGGAATATACCTTGAAATAGGTCCTGGAACTACACTAGCTCATTTCTCTAATCAACACAAAAATTTTAGAGACAAAACCAATATAGCCGTTCAAACAATGAGTCACCCTAAAAAACAAGAAGAAGATAGCCTTGTTTTAGCGAAAGCATTAGGAACTATTTGGAGTTACGGAATTAATATCGATTGGAATACATACTATAATAACGAAAAACTCAACAAAACGCCATTACCAACGTACAGTTTTGAAGAATACAAATTTCCAGCACGTATTGATCTAAAGAAGCTATACGCACAATTAGGTGTTGCACAAAATACAGTCAATTCCATTGAAAACAGTATGTTCTATGCACTCAATTGGAAAAAAACGTTACAAGACAGTAAACAAGTTACTTTTGAAGAAATAGGTCAGTATTTGATATTCTCTGATGAAAGCCCTCTAATCAATGCTATAAAAGAGAAGCTTCTTAGTACTGGGAATACGGTAATAGAAGTTGTAAAGGGAACCAATTTTAGTAAAATTAATAATCAAAAGTTCGCTATAAGCCCTAACAAATCAGACAATTTCAAAGCTCTATTTGATACACTTGAAAAAGATGCATTTTTCGCAGCACATATAATTTACGGTTGGGGAGAAATAGTTGCAAGTAAGACTTACAAAGACGTATTTACAACGAAACTCTATCTCAGCCAAGGAATCATAGCATATGGAGATGAAAAAAATAGAAAAGTTACACTTATAGAAAACTATCAAGAAGTTGTTCTCGGGAATGAAGTTTCTCAAGTAGAAGCAATAGCCTCAAATACAATTTTGAAAGTTGCTTCACAAGAAAATCCATTCATAAAAACACAAATCATTGATGTAAATACACAGGAATGTACAGAACCTATGGTTTCTAAAATCATCAATGATATCCATAGTGAATCATATGAGGAACAAATTGCATATAGAAATGATCAAAAATGGATTCCTTTCTTTGAAAATTTCAAAACAAATGCTATTGAAAATACAGTTCTTGGTGATAAAATTTATGTAGTTACAGGCGGATTAGGTATTGTTGGAACATCTATCATTGGATATTTATGTGATACATACAATGCTACTGTCATTGTGTTAGGGAGAACAAAATTACCTCCAAAGAATGAATGGATACAAGTATCAAGAAAATCAGATGCCGATCAAGGTACTATTGATAAAATAAGCCATTTAATAGAGCATCAACAAAAAGGGAGAAAAGTACATTATGCAACTACTGATATTTCTAATGAAGCACAATTACTAAAAACAATATATGATATTGAAGAAGAACATGGAGTGATTTCTGGAGTCATTCATGCAGCAGGAGTCTCAGACACGGATACCTATAAGTTTGTTGAAGAAATTGACGAAAAAATTATAGATATACACTTCTCAGCAAAAGTTATAGGAACACAAAATATTTATAATGCTCTTAAAGATAAACCACTAGACTTTGTTTGGGTTACATCAAGTTTATCTTCAATATTAGGAGGTTTAACTTATGGAGTTTATGCTGCTGCGAATAGTTATATTGATGCCTTTATGAAATCTAAAAAAGATCAATTGTCAAACTGGTCTTGGGTAAACTTAGATGGAGTTAGTGATACAGGTGTAAAGGCAACAGATTTAATTGAAATATTTGAAACATCAATTCATACAAAAGCAGTTTCACAGTTAATCATCTCTGTATTTGATATTCATAAAAGAAATCAGCAAAATACGACACAAGAAACTACAGATGAAACTCTAATTATAGAACGTCCAGAAATTGAAACAAACTACGTAGAGCCAAATACAAAAACAGAAAAAGAATTATGTGTATTGTGGGAAGAGTTTTTTGGATATGAAAAAGTAGGACTCAAGGATGATTTCTTTGACTTAGGAGGTGACTCGTTGAAAGCAATGACCGTGATCAAGCGTATCAATAAAGCATTCAATATTTCATACAACCTCAAAGATTTCTTCTCAAAATCTACAGTAGAAGATTTAGCAAATGAAATAGACTTAATACTACAAGTACAAAATTTACAGGTCAAGAAGAAAGGACGTACTACAATAAAAATATAACTAATCAAAGTCACAAAACACATTCATGAAAGAACTCATTGCAGAAATACAGTCACATGATATACAAATTGCTGTCGTTGATGGAGAATTAGAGTTAAGCTTTGAAGGCGATACTATCGATGCAGAACTTATTGAAAAAATAAGACACAACAAGCAAAATTTAATTAACCTTCTGGAGAAGCATAATTTTGATAATTCTACTAACGAATTAGTACCTGTAGCAATACAAAAAAATTATCCATTATCTAATGCACAAAAACGTTTGTGGATGGTATGTCAAATGAGTGAAAACTCAAAGGCATACAACATTCCAAACTTTGAATTACTACCAGCAATTGATGTCACTTTATTTAAAAAAGCGATCGCAAGTGTTATAGAACGACATGAAATTTTACGCACAGTATTCAAAGAAGATGAAAATGGTGAGATCCGACAGTGGATTTTAACTCCTGAGACATTAAATTTTAATGTAAATTTTGTTGATTGTACTGGTGAAAAATCTCCAAAAAACTATGCAGAAAGTCATATACGAGAAGATCAATATATAATATTTGACTTAGAAAAAGGACCTTTGCTACGAGCAACACTCTACAAAATAGACGCTGATGCATGTATAGTTTACTTTAATATGCACCACATCATAAGTGATGCTATTTCAATGCGAGTATTTATAAATGATGCAATGAAATATTATACAGCATTCATCAAACAAGAAATACCTCAATTTGCACCATTACAAATTCATTATAAGGATTATGCTGTTTGGCAACAAAACCAGCAAAAATTACCAATATATGAAAAGCACAAATTATATTGGTTAAATCGCTTTGAAGGTGAAATTCCTGTATTAAACTTACAAAACAACAAGATGCGCCCAAAAATGCTAACCAATAATGGAAAGCATTTACATATGTACATCGATGCAGCAAAAATGCAAAATTTATATACATATGTAGACAAGAATGGTGGAACACCTTTTATCGCACTTTTAACTATTTGGAATGTGTTATTGGCAAAATATACTTCACAAACAGATATCATTTTGGGAGCTTCTGTATCTGGAAGAGATCATGCAGATTTAGAAGATCAAATTGGTTTCTATATTGAAAGTATGCCATTGCGTACGAAAATTGACTTAGACGATAGTTTTGATGAATTTTACGAAAAAGTAAAAGAAAATACACTTTCAGATTTTGTACATAATAAATATCCGTTTGATGTATTGGTGGAAGATTTAGAACTCACAAAAGATTTAAGTAGAAACGCACTGTTTGATATTATGTTGACCTTAGATAATGAGGCAAATGTTCCTGTTAAAATCGATCAAGAGTCAGTAGAGATTATACATGAAATTGTACAAGGATCTAGTTTAGCAAAATTTGACTTAGATGTCGAATTAAGAGAAGTATATGGTGGTTATTTAAGCTTTAATATCGTTTACAATAAAGATATTTATGAAGAAGAATTCATTAGGCAATTAATGAAACATTTTTCTCAAATACTAGATGTGTTAATACATAATTCATCTGCAAAACTTGCAAATATTACATACCTTACAGATGCAGAAAAAGCACATATTATTAGTGATTTTAACAATACAGTATGTGAAACAGTATCAGGAAAAAATATCACTACGTTATTTGCTGAACAGGTAGAAAATAATCCAGAAGCAAAAGCTCTTGAATTTGAAGACAAACAACTAGATTATAAAACATTAGATGACAAGTCAAACCAATTTGCATATTACCTAAAAGAGCAATTTGAAATCGACACTAATGATAAAGTAGCCGTTAGTCTACCACGTAATGAATACTTACTAATTGCGAGTTTGGCGGTACTAAAATTGGGAGCAACTTTTATTCCTATAGATGCTAATTATCCACAAGGAAGAAAAGATTATATAATAAAAGATAGTGAAGCTAAAGTAAATATTGATAATGACTTTTTAAGTAACTACTTGGAAAAAGAGAGCACTTTATCAGTTTCAAAAATATCAAACAATATAAAAGATACGGATGTTGCCTATATTATTTACACATCAGGAACTACAGGGCAACCAAAAGGTGTAATGATTTCTCATAAAGCTTTTCAAAACTATATACAATTTGCAGGCAATGAGTACATGCAAGGAGATAGGTTAAGATGTTTGCTATTTACATCAATCTCATTTGATTTAACAATTACGACTCTATTTACGCCAATCTGTTTTGGAGGAAGTATCAAAATCATACCATCTAAGGAACATGTTTTAGAAGAAATAGAGCTCATTCAAAATGATGACTTTGATCTTATAAAATTAACACCTTCACATATAAAAGTTTTACTAGAAGTAGTTCCAGAGGTAACACTTGCAAATGATAGTTTGGCTAAAAGATTCATTGTTGGAGGAGAAGCATTATCTCGTGAAACGGTTAAGAGTCTCTACAAACATTACGGAGATAAAGTTACCATATGGAATGAATATGGACCAACAGAAGCAACCGTAGGTTGTATTGTGAAAAAAGTTGAAAAAGACAATGAAGACATCGCTGTTGGTATAGGAAAACCTATTACGAATATGAAGGCCTATATCTTAGATGCTTCATTACAAATTGTTCCTATTGGAGTTGAAGGCGAATTATATATAAGCGGAACGCAACTAGCAAATGGATATTTAAACCAAGCAGAACTTACTTCGAGGGTATTCATGCCAAATCCTTTTAAGGAAAATGAAATTATATATAAAACAGGTGATTATGCAAAGTGGCTTTCTGATGGAAACATTACATACTTGGGAAGAAAAGATGATCAAGTAAAAATTAGAGGAAACAGAATAGAGTTAGGCGAAATAGAAAAACATTTATGCTCAAAAGAAGAAATAGAAGAAGCTACAATTATTGTTAGAAATAACCATGAGCAAAAAGAACTAGTAGCTTACATTAAAGTTACAGAAACACAAGATGTCACAACATTGAGAGATTACTTATCTAGTAGATTACCTCAATACATGATTCCAAACTATTTTGTTACGCTAGCTCAAATTCCATTAACAATAAACGGTAAAATAGATGTGAAAGCACTCCCGATTCCTACAGATTTACAAATGGCAAGTGGAACAGAATATGTAGCGCCGCAAAATGAAATAGAAGAGAAGTTGGTAGCACTATGGGAAGAAGCTTTACACAAAAATAAAATAGGAGTCAATGATAACTTCTTTCATTTAGGAGGAGATAGCATCAGAGGAATTAGAATTATTTCGAAAATAAAAAAAAGATATGATGTTAAAATCAGCTTACGATCTTTTTTCCAAAATCCAACTATAAAATCATTAGCAGAAGACATTGCAAATAATTTATGGCAAAAAGAAGATACTTCTGAAGATGCCGTGGATTCAATAATGATATAACTAAAAACAATCTTAAAAATAAAAACTATTACACCATGAATCAAGAAGAAAACCTTTATTATTTAAAATTAAATGTAGCTATAGAAGCATTAGTAGACAGATGGTACGGGTGGGCACATTTAGTGTCGCCAGCAACTGCCGCGATGAATATTAAAGAACGCCACATGAAAATTATGGAGTCTTATATAAAAAATCCAAAAATTCATGCAGCAGCGGTAAAAACACCGAAAATGTTAGGTGGACCATTTATCGATTATGAAGGAGGAAGAGTAGAAGATATCAAAGAATTACTAGAGGAAACGAAAACTAAAAGAGCAAATATGCTAAAGCTAAATGAAGCTATCGTAGAATTAAACGATATGCTTCAAGCAGAAGCTACAGGATATAGCTTAGATCCACTATATGATAAAATTCCAGAAACCTTAAAAGGATATGTAGAATTGTATTATGACCTAAACAACAAGCCAAACTTCCGTTTCTTTGAATCATTATTATATCAAAGTGAATTTTATGATGAAGCTGCACAATCAATCTCTTTACAATTAGTGGAGTCTGATGATAGTAGATCATTTGTATTAAGTACACCAAGATTAGATGATGAGCATTTAATTCATTCAAACATCGCGTTTAGAGATCAAGTAATCGATGACTTGTTCAGCATGAAAAAAACACCTGGCGATTTTAAATCTTTAGTAGACAGATTAGGAATTAAACCAGAACAAGAAGAGTTATTCAAATCATTCTTTACAACTACGCCACCAGTTAAATATGAGCGTTACCAAGGAGAAGGAATAAGAACACGTTATTTCGGGCATGCATGCGTATTGGTAGAAACAAAAGAAATCTCTATCCTAGTAGATCCAGTAATCAGTTATGACGGTTATGAAACTGACGTAAACCGATACACGGTAAATGATCTTCCTGATGAAATTGATTACATCTTAATCACACACAATCACCAAGATCACGTATTACTAGAAACGCTACTGCAACTGCGTCACATGACGAAAAATATAGTAGTACCTGCAAGTGGAAAAGGAAACTTACAAGATCCAGATCTAAAACTGATGTTCAACAATATTGGATTCAATAATATTATTGAATTAAGTGATATGGAAACGATCCAATTGGACAGGTGTACCATTACAGGAATTCCATTCTTAGGAGAACATTCAGACTTAGATGTACGTAGTAAGCTATGTTTCCATGTGGCTTTACACAATAATTTTAAAGTATTATTTGCAGCAGATTCTTGTAACGTACAACCAGAAATTTACAGAAGAGTACATAAAATTATGGGAGATATTGATGTATTATTCTTAGGAATGGAATGTGACGGAGCTCCATTATCATGGTTATACGGTCCGTTAATGTCTAACAATATTGAAAGAGACAAAGATCAATCAAGAAGATTAGCAGGTTGTAACTATACACAAGGAAATGATCTTGTGGAGATTTTTAAACCTAAAAACGTATTCGTTTATGCAATGGGATTAGAACCTTGGTTAAAGTTTATCAGTTCTATAAAATATACAGATGAATCAAAACCAATTGTTGAGTCAAATAAGTTAATTGATCATTGTATAGAAGCTGGAATAGATGCAGAACGTCTATTTGGTGAAAAAACAATAGAATACTAGAAATTAACTAAAGCCATTTTACTTACCAACCAACCTTTTATCCATGACAAAAATAATAACTAATCTATTAACAAAACTAAGAGAAAACAATATCAAATTAGTTCTTAAAGATGGTAGATTAGAAGTGAAATCATACTCAAAAAAGATTGCTCCTGAACTAATTCGGGAAATTAAATCTAACAAGTCTGAGTTAATAACATATTTAGGTGCCCAGAGTGCTGCTAAAGAGATGAAAATCTCTTTGGCAGTAAGTTCTGAAAGTTATCCATTGTCACCTTCTCAAAAACGACTGTGGGTTATCAATCAATATGAAGAAACTTCCAACTTGTATAATATTTATGATTCCATATCTTTTGATTTTGAAATCAACAGTGTTCATGTAGAAAAAGCAGTCACAAAAGTTATTGAGCGACACGAAATTTTACGCACAGTTTTTAAAGAGAATAAAGATAAAGAAGTACATCAATGGATTTTACCAACGGAAGATTTAGACTTTCAAATAGGAAATCTAGATTTCTCAAAAGAGACAGACCCAGAGTTAACACTGACTGATTATATAGAAAAAGATGCTAGTAAATCTTTCGATTTTGTTAATGGTCCTTTGTTAAGAATGAGCCTGATTAAAATGGCAAAAGATCGTTACATACTTTATTATTGTATTCATCATATTATTTTTGATGGTTGGTCGTCAAAAATTTTAATAAATGATGTGTTACACTACTATAATCTATCTCAAGGAAATACTAATAAAACACTCCCAGATTTAGAAATTCAATATAAAGATTTTTCTGTATGGCAAATGGATCAACTTACTTCAGATATTTTTAAAAACCATCAAAAATATTGGAAAGAAAAACTATCAGGAGAAATTGCTTTAATAGATTTGCCTAGTGATAAAAAGCGACCAAATTTAGTAAGTTACAACGGATACAAAAAAAGCCTCTTACTTTCAAAAGAAGCTTCAAAAGAATTCAAAAACTTTTGCAGTCTTCAAGAAGCGAGTCTCTTTATTGGAGTTGTTTCAGTATTAAATATTTTACTCCATAAATACACGGCGCAAACCGACATTACCATAGGAACCTCTGCAGCCGATAGGTCACGTGCTGAATTAGAGAAACAAATAGGGTTTTATGTAAATACAATGGCACTTAGAAACGAAGTGATTCCTTCTGAAAGTTTTAGTGCTTTTTTAAAACGAACAAATGCATCTATTCTAAATGATTTTTCACATCAAGAATACCCATTTGACAAAGTAATAGAAGACTTAAAACTCAAGAGAAATCCTTCACGAAATTCTTTATTAGATGTATTTGTCACTTTTGCAAACAATGAAAGAGAGCAACAATACAATCCGCGCGACATAGATTTTTTAATTAAAGATCTAGGAGAAACAAAAGCAAAATATGACCTAGATATTGGAGTGTCAATCCCTGGAGAATATTTGCGCCTTGATATAATTTATAACCAAGACATATATGATGCTCAACTTATTGAGGAATTTATGAATCATTTTCATGATTTGATAAAAGTGTTATTGAAAAAACCGAATGAGTGTATAGAAAAAATTTCTTTCTTATCAGATTTAGAACAACAACAGCAACTTGTAGATTTCAATCCTGACATTGAAGAAATTATTACACAACAAACAATTGTAGATCTCTTTGCACAGCAAGCAATGCAAACTCCAGAAGTAATTGCTGTAGAATTTGGTAAAAAAAAGATATCCTATAAAGAACTAAACAAAACGAGTACAGCATTTGCGTTATTTTTAAAAGACGAGCATCAAATTACCAAAGGAGATATTGTTGGAATATATCTAGATCACAACGAGTGGACATTAATAGCAATTTTGGGAATTCTCAAAGCTGGAGGAGTTTTTGCGCCTATTCAACCAAATCTGCCTGATGAAAGAAAAACTTTTATGGTGCAAGATACCAATATGAAGTTAATGGTGACAGATACAACATATATGTTTGAATTGGACTTTTATAATGGAAACATGACAGCTATTGATGTTGAATTTGAATTCTCTGACGATATAGATATTTCTTTAACAACACAATCAACTATAAACGATTTAGCTTATATTATTTATACTTCTGGTTCTACGGGAAAACCAAAAGGTGTACAAATAGCACATGGCTCACTTACTAATTATCTATTATGGGCAAAAGATGCATATTTATCCGAAAAATTACACAATTTCAATTTTGGGTTATTTACACCATTATCTTTTGACCTAACGATCACGAGTTTATTCTTACCTATAATTAGTGGAGGAACATTAACTGTATTTGATAATCATAAAGATTTAGGTGAAATATTACAAAAATATCTTTCTTCTGAGATAGCATGTATCAAACTAACACCAGCACATATACATCTTCTAAATGGTTTAGATATTAAGCCGACGGATGTAAAGACTCAAATGGCGATTGTTGGAGGTGATGCGTTACAAGATTCGCATGTAAAAACGCTTCAAAAATTAAATCCTACAATAAAAATATACAATGAATACGGACCAACCGAAGCAACTGTAGGTTGTGTAGTACAAGAAATACAAAGCGCATCACAAATTACCATAGGAAAACCAATAGGAAATACTCATGTATATATTCTAAATAATGAACTTCAACTAAATCCTTTAGGAGTTGCGGGTGAAATATATATTGCAGGAAAATGTTTGTCTCTTGGATATCTCAACAGAGAAGAACTAACAACAGAACGTTTCATACCAAACCCATTCCGAAAAGGAGAACTTATGTACAAAAGTGGGGATTTAGGGAAATGGAAAAATGATGGAGAAATTGTCTATTTAGGAAGAAAAGACGATCAAGTAAAAATAAGAGGTTATCGTATAGAGTTAGGAGAAATAGAACAAGTTTTACTAGCTCAAAAAGAAATAGAGGCAACTGTTGTCGTTGCAAATAAAGTTCATGAAAATGATGAATTAGTAGCCTATATAGTTACTAAGGAAACAATAGATCAAGCGGCTATAAAAGCAACATTGTTGAAAAAATTACCAGAATACATGGTTCCAAATCTATACATACAAATAGATGAAATACCACTAAGTACAAATGGTAAAGTAGACAAGAAAAAACTTCCTATGCTTACGGAATTATTGGAAGAAGAATTCATAGTTGCAACTTCTGAAGAAGAAAAAGTATTGGTGTCTGTGTTACAGGAAGTCTTAAAACAAGAAACGATAGGAATCAAAGGTAACTTCTATAATATGGGAGGAGATTCTATCAAATCTATTTTGGTCGTATCTAAACTCAAACAATTAGGTTACACACTTAAAGTAGATGATATCTTAAAATATCCTATTGTTGAAAACCTTGCAAAACATCTAAAAGAAAATACACATGTCGTTGACCAAAAAGAGGTTTCGGGAGATGTTATTCTAACACCAATACAACACCATTTTTTTGAAAGTGCTAAAATTAAAAATGTACATCATTATAATCAATCGGTTATTCTAAAAAGTAAAGAACGAATAGAGCTCAAATCTTTAGAAAAATCCATTGAAGCGTTGGTAAAACATCATGATGCTTTACGAATGACATACACACAAAGAAGTGGGCAATGGAAGCAGTACAATAGAGGTGCGAGTCAAAAACATTATACGGTTCAAGAATATGATCTTCGAGAAACGGAAAACCCGTTAAAAGAAATTGAAATCATCGGAACTGAATTACAAACAAGTTTTGATATCGAAACATCTCCCTTGGTTAGAGTTGTTTGTTTTAAACTCAAAGATAGCGACAGAATAGGGTTTGTTATACATCATTTAGTCATAGATGGAATTTCATGGCGTGTACTATTAGATGATTTCGGAACTCTATACACACAAGTTCTGAATGGTGAAAAAATAGAATTGCCTTTAAAAACAGATTCTTTTCAACAATGGGCTATTTCTCTAGAAAAGTATGCAAAAAGTAGCGATAGTTTATGGGAAAGAAAATATTGGGAAAGTATTCAAGAGCAGCAAATAATTCCTATTCCTAAAATAGCTGTAATAACAGAAGAGACAGAAGTAAAAACGAATGAAATTCAATTTGCAATAAATCAAGAAACGACAAATTTATTACAGACCAAATTTCACAATGTATATCGAACAAATAATAACGATGTATTGTTAGCAAGCTTAGGGTTAGCAATTCAAGAAACATTTGGTTTAGATAGCTGTGTGTTAGAAATGGACGGACACGGTAGAGAAGAAATTATTGAAGGAGTTGATATTAGTAGAACTGTTGGGTGGTTTACTTCTATATATCCTTTTGTGTTGAATGTTGCAGGGAATTATTCAAATATTGAAAAACTGATCAAGATAAAAGATGATTTACGCAAGTTGCCAAATAAAGGAATGGGTTATGGAATTTTAAAACATCTAAATCAAGATTTCAAAGGAAACCTAGAACCATCAATCACCTTTAATTTCTTAGGAGATTTCGGAGAAGATGTTGGAGGAGCAACAGAAACAGTACGTTTTGAATATTCTTCTGAAAATCTCGGCAGAAATATAGCGCTTGAAAATGAAGACTCTTCCACACTAGATATTTCAGGAATGATTGTAGAAGGTAAACTTCACATGAACATTCGTTATCCTTTAGAGATATATGATACAGAAGCAATTCACGAATTAAGAGACAATTACAACAAGTATTTAGTAAGCCTAATTAATGAAGTAAGTAAAGAGACTGAAACTTATAAAACTCCATCTGATTTTACCTTCAAAGGACTAAGTATAGAGGAATTCAATGAGATACAAGGACAATCGCTTATCGAAGATGTTTATAAACTATCACCGCTACAACAAGGAATATACTACCATTGGTTAGCAGATAAAGATGCAGTCACTTATTTTGAACAAATGTCTTACCGTTTAAAAATTGAAAACTTAAATGTAGCTGCAATTCAAAAGGTCTATGACAAAATTTTAGAAAAATATGCAGTATTACGCACAAGTTTTCAAAATGACTATGCAGGAGTACCACTTCAAATAGTGCATGTTGAAGGTATACGTAGATTTTCATTTGAAAAACTACCAGAAAATTTAGATGCGATAAAAATTAAAACATACGTTGAAAAACGTGCTTTTGAATCTCGTTCAGTTGGTTTTAACTTAGAAGAAGCATCTCAAATATCATTACAAATAATTCAAACTCAAAAAGATGAATATGAATTTATTTGGAATCATCACCATATCTTAATGGATGGATGGTGTATGAGTATCTTGATCAACGATTTTTATAAAATGTATGAAGAAGTTCAGCACGGACAAGAAATCGATACGACACTATTACATAAATATTCTAATTACATAAAATGGTTAGATAAATTAAATATTGACAAGTCGTTAGGGTATTGGAAAGAATACTTAAAAGATTATAATACGACTTCGAAAATTCCTTTCAAAAGAGAAAAAAGTGCCACCTCAAATAATGAACATTTACATCACAGGTTTATCGTAGAAGGAGAAATGTTCTCTAAGGTAAAAGAATTATGTAGAAAAAATAACATAACTCAAAACACCTTCATACAAGCAGTTTGGGGATATTTATTAGGAACGTACAATACTACTAATGACGTCGTATTTGGAGCAGTTGTATCTGGTAGGCCAGGAGAATTAACAGGCGTACAAGATATGGTTGGATTATTTATAAATACAATACCCGTACGAATTTCTTTTGAGGAATCTATAACGATACCAGAATTTTTGGCAACTCATAATGCAAATACGATTAGTAGTAATAAACATCATTACAACAGTCTATCTGATGTACAATCCATGAGTAAGTTGGGAATGAACTTGATGGATCATATCATGGTTTTTGAAAATTATTATGTTCAAGAAAGCAATGAAGTCGAACAAGCAGAGATTACAGACGATCAACCTACTCAAAGTCGTTTTGAAATGCAATCTTCAAATGTTTTTGAGCAAAATAATTATGACTTCCATATTGTTGTAGGCCCTTCAGATACTTCACTATCTATTGAATTTAGATATGATAAAGATATGTTTGATGCTACAGATATAGAGAATTGTGGAAAACACTTCTTCAATACCATAAAAGCATTCTGTAATCCTGAAAATGAGCAAATAAAAGATCTAACATATCTATCAGATCAAGAGAAACATTTCCTCTTAGAAAAATACAATACCACAAGTACAGATCTTCCTAAAAATAAAAATTGCGTTCAATTATTTGAAGAAATTGTTGAAGCTAATGAAGATAACATAGGACTTGTTTACAACAAAACACAACTTTCATACAGTGAAATAAATGAACGTGCCAATAGTATTGCAGATTATCTATTGAGAGAAAAAAATGCAATGCTTGGTGATAATATTGCAATAGAACTTGGTAGTCGTATAGATATTTCAATTTCGGCTTTACTAGGAGTTTTAAAAACTGGAGGCACATACACACTCGTAGATAATACATTACCCAAAGAACGCATTGATTATGTAATAAAAGATGCTAAATGTATTTGTTATTTACAAACTGAAGAGTTACTACAAATACTAGCGTCTAAAGCATACAGTACAGAAAATCCGAACGTACAATATGAAGCTTCAAATGTTGCATACATCATATACACCTCAGGAACTACTGGGCTGCCAAAAGGAGTGCAAGTACGTCACAACTCAATAATAAACTATGCAAGTTGGTTCAAAACAACTCATAACATTACCAGTAATGATACTACGATTTTAACTTCTAGTATCGCTTTTGACTTAATTTATACAAGTTTTTATGGAGGACTTTTGAGCGGTAGTAAAATTCATATCGTAAACGAACTAACAATAAAAGATCCAATGGCAATGTCAAAATACATTGCAGAAAATAATATTTCGTTCTTAAAAATTACACCAACCTATTTGAACTTTTTATTGTCAAACACGCAAGAAGATTCAATACTAAATAGTAAATCGTTACGATTGATCTTAACAGGAGGAGAACATCAAAATATAAACGACGTACAAAAGATAGTTACAGAAACGGATATACAATTAGTTAATCATTACGGACCTACTGAAACAACAATTGGAGTTTGTACCTACGAAATCAATAAATCAAACTTAAGTGAGTATATAAGTACTCCAGTAATTGGCTATCCTATTACCAATACAAGTATTATAATACTAAACGATGCACTAGAATTACAACCAACTGGCATTGTCGGAAATGTATACATAGGAGGAATTGGGTTGTCAAATGGCTACATAAACAATGAAGAATTAACTGCTGAAAAATTTATAAAACATCCGTTTGATGAAAACCAACTTTTATATAATACGGGTGATTTAGGGAAAAGATTGAGTAATGGAACAATTGCTTTACTCGGAAGGAAAGATGATCAGAAAAAAATAAATGGGTATCGAGTAGAATTGGGAGAAATAGAAACCCAGTTAAAAACAAAACAAAATATTACAGACGCTGTAGCGATCATCAGAGAATATGGAAATTTAAAAGAAATTGTAGCATACTTTATTTCAGATACAACATTTAATGCATCAGAAATTAGAAGTTATCTTTCTCAAAAAATCCCTTCCTATATGATTCCTAGTCACTACATTCAGTTGGATGCGTTACCAAGAACAGCTAATGGGAAAGTAGACAAAAAAGCACTTGCAAATATTAACACAGCTGTTTCAGCAGGGTCAGAATACATAGCACCTAACAATACTAAAGAAAAAGTATTAGCTCGCGTGTGGGAAAATGTATTAAACCATTCCAAAATTGGAGTTAAAGACAATTTCTTTACGCTAGGAGGAAACTCTCTCAAGTCAGTAATGGTAATTTCTAAACTTAAAAAAGAAGGTTATACACTAAGTATATCAGATTTATTAAAAACTCCTACCATTGAAAGTCTAGCAAAATTGCTATTAAAAAAAGAAGTTATCCAAACAATGAAATCGACCACTCAAAAAGAATGGAATTTTGGCGATACCATTCAAATTAGTCCCAATCAAAAGCGTTTTTTCAAATCTAAATATTCTTCTGTGTTTTTACACTGTACAACACACAATTATCAGGAAGATACATTTGATGAAAAATTTAGACATTTCTTGTCATTATTTCCAATGCTATGTATGCAATATGCAAAAGTGGATGGAAGAATAATTCAAAAATATATTCCAGCAAGTAGAATAATTATAGAAACAATAATTAAAAATGGAGGTAATATAAAAGATGATGAGTGGTTACATCAATATAATACAAAACCGTTTGACGTATTACAAGAAGCATTAGTAAAAGTGCTTATTGTACCACAATACAAAGCTGAAAAAACAATAATAGGAATGGTAATACATCACTCATTGTTAGATGCTTATTCGAGTAATATAATACAAAAAGCATTAAAAGACTATTTTGACACAGGGAGCATTCAAAAATCCTACAATTTATCTTACTTTAATTTCATAAAATGGCAAGAAAACTATTTGCAATCATCAGAGGCATTAGAACAAAAGTTGTATTGGAGAAATCTACTAAAAGATAATACGGATAACTATGTAACCCATGATGTCACAGAAAAAATATCAAGCTTTATAAGCTATAATGTTGTTATAGAAGGAGAAGAGTTACAATTACTCGAAGAAATGAGTAATGTGCTTAATGTACCTGTAAGCGGAATTCTATTAGGATACTATCAAAAACTATTGGGGCAAATAGAAGTAGATGGTAAAAATATTGTTGGAGTTATGGTTAGTGGAAGAGAAGAGCAAATTGAAAATATTGATATGCAATCTCTTATAGGAGTTATTGATAACTTATTACCAATACCAGTGATGATTGATGATAACATGTCAAACAAAGAATACTTAAAAAAATGTTATTCAAAATATCTTGAAGCTAGAGTTAACCAACGTATCCCATATGAAACAATTAGGGAAGACTTTAAAAAAGAATTCAAAAAAGATATTGACAGACTATTAGCGGGAAGATTCAATTATCAAATAGATAAATCTTCAAATTATATCTATGATATAGAAAAACCGATGACTAGAAAAATTGAAGGTCATTGGCTAAAAGGAATTCACCTAACAGCTTTTATGCATTCCAATACACTAGAAATACAATTAATGTGTTCTGAAGATATATACAATGAACACACGGAAATATTAGCATCTCTAAGCAAGAAAAACCTAATTATTTCTGACGAAATGGAAGTTTCATAAAACCATTTCTATAAAACTATACCAAAGCCTACAAAATTATTCGCAAACCATTTTAGTAATTATCATGATAAAAAATGTTAAAGACTTATTATCACTATTAAGAGAACACGATATAAAGCTTTCTCTTAAAGATGAAAATTTAGAAGTAAAATCATATACTAAAAAAATACCTTCTGACTTAATTCAAGAAATTAAATCTAATAAAGAAGGTTTAATTACTTATCTAAAAGGAAAAGAAAACACTAATCAAAATACAATTCCTCTAGCGAAAACTGCTGCAAATTATCCGCTTTCAGCGCCACAGAAACGTCTGTGGATTATAAGTCAATATGAAGAAATGGCTAGTGCGTATAATATATTTGACTATAAAATTCTAGAAAAAGGTAGTAGCATTCAGAGCTTTATAAAAGCGGTTGAAGCTGTTATTGATAGACATGAAATATTAAGATCAGTTTTTAAACAAGATGAAACAGGAGAAGTAAAACAATGGATATTGGATAGAAAAGAAATTGATTTTCAAATCAAGACAATTGATTTATCTGATGCAGAAAACCCTATGCAACGTCTTCAAAGTTTTACAGACAATGATGTTCAGCAATCTTTTAACCTAGAAAATGGACCATTGCTGCGTGTTCATTTCTTAAAAATTGCAACAGATACATATGCGTTTCATTATTGTATGCACCATATTATATGTGATGGATGGTCAAAAAATGTATTAACTTCAGATGTTTTAGCATATTATAATTCCTTCGAAAATAAACAAGCAGTCGCTCTACCAGAACTCAGGATTCAATACAAAGATTATGCTACATGGAATCATAATAACTTAATAACAAAAAAATACGAAAGTCATAAACAATACTGGCTTGAAAAATTATCGGGAGAAATTCCTGTACTCGATTTACCAAGTCAAAAACAGCGACCAAAAATAATGACAACTTCAGGGAAAAAGCTAAGAAGTTTTATTCCTTTAGAAGTAGTTGATAATCTAAAAACATTCTGTTCACAACAAGAAGGAAGTTTATTTACAGGAATACTCTCTGTTTGGAAACTTTTATTATATAGATATACATCTCAGGAAAACTTAATCATCGGAACCGCTTTACTTGATAGAGCAGATGATGAACTCAAAAATCAAATAGGATTTTATGTAAATACATTAGTATTGAAAAATAAAATTGATCCTACAGAAAATTTTAATACGCTCTATCAAAAAATTAAGCAATCATTATTAGTAGATTTTGATCATCAAGAATATCCTTTTGACGAGCTATTAGGAGAATTAAATGTCTCAAGAGATGTTGGGAGAAATGCATTGTTTGATGTACTTCTTACCATGCAAAACATATCCAAAGAAGAACAAGTAGTTAGCACAAATGAAATAATCAATATGGGTGCTACAAGAGCTCGTTTTGATATTGAAGTAAACATAGTAGAATCTCAAAGTGGACTTACTATTGATCTTATTTATAATGAAGATGTGTATGAACAAGCATTGATAATTCAATTCATGGAGCATTTTGAGGTATTGATGAAAAATGTACTGAAAAATCCAGTAATCAGTGTAGCTGAAATTTCAATGCTAGCTACCAATGAAGAAAAAACAATCACAGAAACATTTCAAGGAAATACGAAAGTATTTGAAGAAAATATAGCGTTCATTAATACATTTCAAAAAATTGTTGAAACGCAACCCAAAAAAGTAGTAGCAATTTTTGAAGGTGAATCATTGACCTACGAAGAATTACATCAAAAGTCCAATCAATTAGCTAATAACTTACTGTCATTAGGATTAGGTAAAGGTTCATTAATTCCTTTGTGTATTGAACGTTCATTTGAAATGCTGATTGGAGTTTTAGGAATCCTAAAAACGGGAGCTGCTTATGTCCCAATAGGAACCGATTACCCAACAGAAAGAATTGATTTTATTCTACAAGAAATAGAAGCAAAATTCATCCTAACAACAGCTGAGGTTTCCAAAAATTTAACTATAAATAAAGATATAATTTCTTTAGACTTAAAAGCAGCAGAGTCATACGCGACATCATCAGAAAATTTAGCTGTTACTTTGAATGAAAATGATGTAGCGTATGTAATTTACACTTCTGGTACTACAGGAAAACCTAAAGGAGTACTAAATGCATATGCAGGTTTAATGAACCGTTTGTATTGGATGAGAGATCAGCTAAATGTAGATGAAAATTCAATATTAATCCAAAAAACACCATACACGTTTGATGTATCTGTTTGGGAATTATTATTACCACTGATAACGGGAAGTACTTTAGTATTTTCAAAACCAGCAGGACACAAAGATCCATTTTACTTACAAGAACTTATCATCAAAGAAAAAGTTTCGATAATACATTTTGTACCATCAATGTTGGCGGCTTTTTTAGAAAGTTTTTCTGAAGATAATTTATCAAACTTACAGCATGTAGTATGCAGTGGAGAAGCGCTCATGCCAAATACGGTGTCAAGATTTAAAGAAAAACTACCTTCAGTAAATATTCACAATTACTATGGACCTACAGAAGCGGCTATTGATGTCACAGCTATTAACTTAACTAATATTGATACAACACAGCAAGTTAGTATTGGATATCCTGTTCCTAACACAAGAATTTATATTGTAAACAGCTACATGCAAATACAACCTATTGGAGTTGCAGGAGAATTACTTATTGGCGGAATACAAGTGGCTAAAAGGTATTTGAATAGAGAAGAATTGACAAAAGAAAAATTCATTCAAAGTCCATTTGACATAAAAGAAAAACTATATAGAACAGGAGATTTAGCTTCATGGAATTCTGATGGAAGTATAAAATATCACGGTAGAATAGATAATCAGGTGAAAATTCGAGGATATCGTATAGAATTAGGAGAAATAGAACAACTTTTAACTGCACAAGAAGAAATCTTAAATGCAGTGGTAATTGCAAATAAAACAGATGATTCTCAGACATTAATTGCTTACATCGTTTCAGAAAAAGAAATAGATCGCGCTGACATCAAAAGCAAACTGTTACAAAAGTTACCAGCATATATGATGCCTTCTATATATGTACAATTAAAAGAAATTCCTTTAAATACAAATGGAAAGTTAGACAAAAAGAAGCTGCCTATTCCAAGTGAACAAGCTGAAATACAAGAAGAGTATATCGCTCCAACGACGACAGAAGAAAAAAATCTAGCAGAAGTATTACAGGTAGTCCTAAAGCACGAAAAAATTGGGAGGAGAAGCAACTTCTATAACATGGGCGGTGATTCTATCAAGTCAATTTTAGTGGTTTCTAAACTAAAGCAAAAAGGCTATAAACTAAAGGTAGATGATATTTTACGCAATCCTGTATTAGAAGATTTGGCAAAATTGATGCATACTAATACACATGTAGTCGATCAAAAAGAAGTTACAGGAAACGTAGCGCTTACACCAACACAACATTACTTCTTCGAAACTAGCACTATAAAAAATATACAGCATTTCAATCAGTCTGTCATATTGAGAAGTGATCAACGTATTGATTTAGATGTGCTTAAGAAATCGTTAAAAATTTTAATAGCTCATCATGATGCCTTAAGAATGCGTTTTACATTTACAGATGGAACATGGCAGCAATACAATCAAGACAATACAGCAGAACATTTTACAATTAATTCTTACGATTTACAAGAAGTAGAAAATCCATTAAAAGACATTGAAATTATTGGAAACGTATTACAATCAAGTTTTGATATTGAAGCAACGCCATTAGTGAATGTAGCACACTTTACTTTAAAAGATAGTGATAGAGTTGCATTCATCATTCATCATTTGGTTGTTGATGGTGTTTCTTGGCGTATTTTCTTGGAAGATTTTACAAATGTATATCAGCAAATACTGAATCAAAAAACTATTGAAATTCCTGAAAAAACGAATGCTTTTCAAGATTGGGCTGCATCACTAAAAACATATGCAAAAAGTGATAAAAGCGAATCAGAAAGAAACTATTGGGAAGAAGTACAAAATCAATTTATAGTTCCTATTCCTAAAGAAATAGTTGCTGAAGAAGCTGTTGATTATAAAACTTATGAAACTCAGTTTACATTAAATAAACAACTTACAACAGTATTACAGACTAAATTTCATGGCATATACAAAACCAATAACAACGATATATTGCTAACAGCGCTCGGCTTAGCAGTGCGAGATATATATGGTTTGGAAACATGTGTGTTAGAAATGGAAGGGCACGGAAGAGAAGAGATCATTGAAAATATGGATATAAGCCGTACTATTGGTTGGTTTACATCAATGTATCCGTTTGTTTTAAATGTTTCAAATACAAAAACTTCAAGAGAAGCACTTGTGCAAGTAAAAGAAGACCTAAGAAAACTTCCTAATAAAGGAATGGGTTATGGTATTTTAAAATATTTAAATGAAGACTTTCAACTAGAATTAGAACCTTCAATAGTATTTAATTTCTTGGGTGATTTTGGGGAAAATGCTGGAGACGATCAACAAAAATCAATCTTTAACTATGCAGGAGAAAGTATAGGGAGCAATATTGCTGCTGAAAATGAAGAAACATATTTGCTAGAAGTTTCAGGAATGATTGTGGAAGGCAAATTACAAATGGCGATCAAATTCTCAGAAGTGCACTATGATAAAGACACCATCATAGCACTCAAAGAAGCTTATGAACAACATTTAGTTACACTCATAGAAGACATTGGTAAGGAAACCAAAAACTACCTTACTCCATCAGATGTTATTTATAAAGGTTTAATTTATAAAACATTAGAAAAGCTTAACGCAGATGGAAATGTAGAAGATATATATCAACTCTCTCCAATGCAGGAAAGTATCTATTTTCAAAGTATTGCCGAGAAAAATATGCAAACCTATTTTGAGCAAGCAACCTATAGAATGCATGTTGTAGATTTAGACATAGAACTTATTCAAAATGCGTATGAAAAATTAATAGCAAGACACGCTATACTAAGAACCAAGTTTATAACAGTAAACGACACGCCATTACAAATTGTATGTAAAGATGTGCCTGCAAAATTCACCTATGAAGAAATAAAAGATAATACTTCACAGAAAGCAGTACAAAAAAAACTAGAAGCAATCAATAAACGAATTTTTGAGAAAAACTTCCAGTTGGGAGATCCTTCACAAATGAGTTTATATGTAATAAAAACTTCAAAAGCAACCTATGAGTTCATATGGAACTATCACCATATTCTTATGGATGGTTGGTGTATGAATATTTTACTCAATGACTTTATTGAAATATTAAAAGCTAGTAGTAGTGAAAGTGAAATAGCTTTAGATACTCCTGTACCATTTTCTGATTACATTCAGTGGTTGAATAAAATAGATAAACAAGAAATGGTTCAATATTGGGAAAACTACTTACAAGGAGTTGATCAAGTAGCAGAAGTACCATATAAGCTTGCTAAAAAAAATGAAAAAGACTTTGAAGAAAAGAAAATTGAATTTGAAATACGAGAAGATAAATTAAAAAAATTACATCAATTCTGTAGTAAACTAAACATTACAACCAATACATTTTTTCAAGGAGCTTGGGGAATATTATTAGCAAAATGTTGCAATACTAATGATGTTACTTTTGGTTCAGTAGTTTCTGGTCGTTCGGAGGAAGTTGCAAGAGTTGATGAAATTATAGGATTATTCAGCAATACGATTCCTGTAAGAGTAAACTTTGATAAAGAAGAAAAAGTTGAGAAATATCTAAAATCACTAAATGAAAAATACATAGCAGGAAAAAATCATCACTACCTAAGTCTTGCGGAAATTCAGTCAAAAAGTGAATTAGGGAATAATCTTATAAATCACTTACTAGTTTTTCAAAATTTCTATGCGGAAGAAGTAGATGCAATACCAGAAGTGGAAGTGGAAACGCAAGAAAGTGCTAATGGTATTCATGTGGAAATGATATCAGAAAAAGATCAACCAAAGTTTGATTTTGATATCAAAGTATTTCCAAAAGATACATCAATTCGTGTAGCTTTCAGGTACAATGAATTGGCATATGATACCGATGGAATTGAAAGTTTATTAGTTCGTTTTGAGGAGTTTATTGATACATTAATGAATGCATCTGGCAAAAGTATAAAAGAATTGAAAATTATATCTGATGCTGAGGAACATCAAATTTTTCACACTTTTAATAAGCCATCAAAAACGCTAACTAATAGTGCTACAATTGTTGATATGTTTTCTGATCAGGTAAACAAAACACCACATCAAGAAGCTTTAGTATTTGAAGACAAAACATATACATATCAAGAATTAGACACACTGACCAATCAACTGGCAAACTATCTTAAAGAAAAAGAAGTCATTACAGGTGAAAAAGTAGGTATTTATCTAGGAAGATCAGATTGGATGATGATTTCTATCTTAGGAATATTGAAAGCTGGAGCTGCATATGTCCCTATAAATACAGAATTAGGAGAAGACAGTAAGATACACATCGTAGAAGATGCCGCAATAAAAACAATCGTGTCCATCTCTGAAAATATATTCGATCTAGAATTCTTTACAGGAACGCCATTATTAATAGACATAGATTTTGAAGCGAATGAATATGATTCCAAACTAATAAAAGTAAAAGATGCATCAAAAAATGATGCTTACATTATCTATACTTCAGGATCTACAGGAAAACCAAAAGGAGTACTCATTGGACATGGAAGTTTGGCATCATCTACCCGAGTAAGAAATCAATATTATGAAAAAGTAAAGTCATATTTATTAATACCATCATTCTCTTTCGATTCTTCTATCGCAATAATTTGGCAAGCACTAACAACAGGAGCTGCTTTACATGTTGTGAGTGAAACAACCGTAAAAAATGCAGAAAAACTTAGTGCTTTAATTCATCAGTATCAAATAGAATCTTTGCTATGTGTTCCTTCATTATATAATGTATTACTAACAATTGGATCGCAAAGAATCACATCTTTAAAAAGAATAGTCGTTGCTGGAGAAAAACTAACAGAGAAACTAGTTGAAAAACATTTTGAAGTACTCAATACTTGTAAGTTATACAACGAATATGGACCTACAGAAAATACAGTTTGGGCATCTGTTGCAGAAGTAAAAGCCGAAAAATTAAATACAGATATCGGAACATCTATCGATAGATCTCAAATATATATTGTAGATAATGACTTTAATTTAATGCCTTTAGGCGTTGCTGGAGAACTAGTGATAGGAGGAAGTCATTTAGCAAAGAAATATATCAACAATGAAGATTTGACAGCACAAAAATTTGTTCAAAATCCATTCAATACCAAAGAAAGATTATATCGTACAGGCGATTACGGTAAAATGAACGTTGATGGCACTATTGAGTTTTTAGGAAGAAATGATGAGCAAGTAAAAATTAGAGGATATAGAGTTGAACTTGGAGAAGTAGAAACTGCTTTAGCTGCCAAAAAAGAGATTACGCAAACGGTTGTACTTACTAGAAAAATTAATGATGAATTAGTATTAATTGCTTTTCTAGTTTCGGATAATGTACTCCAGCTTACCGAACTTAGAAACTATCTTAAAGGAAAAATTCCTAACTATATGATTCCTTCGTACTTTGTACAATTAGACACAATTCCACTCACATATAATGGAAAAATAGATCGAAAAGCACTATTAGAAATGGACGAAAAAAGCCTTTCTAATATTACAGATTTTGAACCAGCAGAAACAGAAGAAGAAAAAATATTAGTCAATATTCTATTAGAGATTATCAATATAGAAAGCATAGGGATGAATGATGATTTCTTTGCTATCGGAGGTAACTCATTACATATTATGATGTTGGTGTCCAGACTCGAAAAAGAAGGCTTTCACTTGGAAGTTGCAGATGCTATTGAAGAACCTCGAATAGGAAATATAGCAGCTAATATTTCAAAAATAATAACTGAATAACTCATGATGACTACGAAGACAATTACTCAGCTATCGCTGAATCAAGAATATTTTCTAAAAGAACCAAATTCAGTAGGAATCATGGGACCTTTTGCATTAGGAATTATTCCCAAAGAAGAATTGCCAATTTTAATACGTAGTTTTTTAAAAACAGTACCTGTATTATGTGTTGAAATTTTTAAAGAAGGAGATACATATGTCCAAAAAGAAATTGATCCTGAACAAGTCAAATTTGAATTGGAATGCAAAACTATTTCTAAAAATCAAGGCTTTAAAACTATAGAAAATATAGTGCTAAATTTTCTAAGTAACACTTATAACTTTGATGGAGGAGAATTAATCAGAGTAATAGCAGTAACAAACGAAGAAAGAGGAGATACATCTATCGTAATTGGAATTCATCATATTCTTACAGATATGTATACCAATATGATATTAGAAGAAAATTTATATACGTTTTTTCAACAAAAACCAATGCAACAAATTAAGTTGACTAATTGCGATTATCAAGAGTGGCAACAACAGTTTTTAACTTCTGAAAAAGCATTAAAATCAATAGATTTTTGGAAAAAAAATATCAATACAACGAATTGTGAAGGACAACCGTTCAAAAAAAATCTAAATAGTAATGATAGAAATTATATATATGATACTTTCAAACTACAAATTTCTCATGAAAAACTAAATGAGTTTCATAGCATATTAACAAGTTTACGAATACCTATTTCAGCTTTTTTTCTAGCGATGCATCAAGAATTAATACAATTGATATTTGGTGAAGTCAAAGGATTGCAGTTAATAAGAGTAAGTGGAAGAGAACAAACCATGGCAGATTTTGATATACAAAATGTTCATGGCATGGTGAGTAATACAATTCCTCTTGTTCTACAACCGTTACAAGACAATTTTAAGTCAAATGCAATAAAGATTTTTTCAGAATATTGTCGTGCTAGGCAACATCAAATCATTCCTTATGTACTTATAGAAAAAGAAATAAGGGAATCCCATAACATGATTATTGATGACTGTAGCTTCGGAGTCTATAATTTTAAGAGTTTTGAACAATCGTTTGAAACTATGACTGGGATGAGTGAAACACGTGAAGATAAAATCTTCCATTATAACGACCTATGCAACTTTGAAGTAAATGCATACAATAATGTTATCAATATTACAGTTTCCCTAACAAAATCAATGTCAAAACGATTGCCTGAAAGTTTCAATTTGTTTGACTTTATGCTAGAAAAAATAGACAATTAGTGAGCGAATAAGCATAAAAAGCTCATTTTATAAAATAAAGTTTTAAACACTTATGTAATTACGTTTTTACCTTACCAATAGTAAGTGAAAATAAATTAATAAGCATTCGTTTTTTCTACCTTTATAGTAAATAAAAACAGCCAAACATAATAAAATTAACATTAATTAAATAACAGTATACATCATACTACAAATTACCATGACAAAAAAAGTTTTATTTCAATTTATACTCTTTTTAGTACCATTATTAACTTTCTCACAAGTAAAAATAACCGGGAAAATAATGAATAATTCTAAGCCAGTACCTTTTGCTAATGTAGTTTTAACTGATAGTGCAAATAATATTGTAACTGGAAGTATTACTGAAGATGACGGAACCTTTTCAATTTCAGCACCAGCAGGACAATATAAAGTCACTGTAAGTTTTTTAGGATATGAAGATTGGACAAAACAAATTGACGCAACAAGCGACCTTAATTTAGGAGAAATAGTTATACAAGATGCATCAACCACATTAGAAGGCGTGGAAATAGTTGCAAAAAAACCACTAATACAACGCAAAACAGATCGCTTAATATTTAATGTAGATCAAAGTATATCTGCTCAAGGAGGTGACGCAGTAGATGCACTTCGTTTGGCACCAGGAGTTACAGTTCAAGATGGAGCAATTGCCATACTTGGAAAAAGCGGAATGCGTATTATGATAGATGGTAGAATATTAAATCTATCAGGAGAAGAAATGACAAACTTCTTGAATTCAATTCAGGCAAATGATATAAAATCCATCGAGATTATTACAACACCACCAGCAAAATATGAAGCGCAAGGAAATGGAGGACTGATAAATATTATTCTAAAAAAAGCAAAAGAAAATTCTTGGAACAATACCATATCGGCAAATACCAAAATAATTCGCGTACCATTGTACTCTATAGGAAACAACTTTAAATATAGAAAAGGAGGCGTAAATATTTTAGCCACTGGAAATGTTCGGTTTGGAGACCAACGCTATCTACAAGAGGCAGAAACATTTTATTCGCAAAAGAATTGGGATTTTCGATCACGTCAAGATAGAGATATAGAAGATTATTCTGGTCGTTTTATTTTAGATTATAATCTTTCAGACAATTCAACTATAGGATTTCAAATTGCTGGAAATAAAAATTCTGCATTATGGGATGATACTTCAAATGTAGTGATTAGAGATAACGCAACGACAAACATAGATTCCATCATCAATTCTGTAGGAACAAGAAATTTAAAAACAGAAAATATATCTGCCAACGCACATTATAATGTAAAACTAGATACAATAGGAAGAAAAATATCTGTTGATTTAGATTATTTCAACTACGATGCAGATGATACAAGAGGGAATTTTGCGGATGCATTTCAAGCAGATGGAACATTAATAGGTCCTAATTATTCAGGTATAAACGTTACTGGACGTGAAATTGATAACTATAGTTTAAGTTTTGATGTAGAACATCCTCTAAAAAAAATAAATCTGTCATACGGATTTAGAGTAAGTTATATTGATAGTAGATACGATGTAAATAATGTAAATGACCTAGAAAACATCAATGAATTTGACCGTTTTACGTATTTAGAACGAAATCAAGCAGTTTATTTAAATGCAGTAAAACAACTTAGTGAAAAATGGTCTGTGCAAATGGGACTGCGTTTGGAAAATACAGATACACAAGGAACAACACAAATACTAAATATTACAACAGATATTGACTATTTAAAACTTTTTCCATCTCTTTACTTATCCTATGTTCCCAATGATAATCATTCATTCTCTCTAAATTATGGAAGACGTATAAATAGACCTTATTTTGCTCAGTTGAACCCAACTAGATTTTTTGTAAATCAAAATACATTTAGTGTAGGAAATCCATTTTTACAACCTTCATTCAATAATAATTTTGAATTTACTCACTTATATAAAGGGAAACTATCAACTACAATATTTTATGAAATAGAAACAGATGGAGTTGGTACCGTTGTACTAGCAGATGACACCACATTTGATCAAGAAATAAGACCTTACAACTACTTTAGATTAACTAGATTCGGTTTGTCAGAATCTTATAGTTTTAGACCAAAACCTTGGTGGAGTAGTCAAAATTTCCTTTACCTAGTAAATTACGATTCGAAAATAACAAACAATAATTTTGATGCTCCTGTAGGAAGTAATTTTAGTTACTATTTATCTACAAATAATAGCTTTACACTAGATGAAGATAACACAAAAAGTATTCAGGTAGATTATTGGTATTCAGCACCATTTACAACAAATCAGACAGAGAATGAGGCAAACCAATCGTTAAATCTTGGATACAGAATGTCAATGTTTAAAAAGAAAGTTCAATTTGGAGTTAACTTATTAGATGTCTTCAATAGTAGTCCTAGAAAAAGTATAAGCACTGTAAATGGAGTAAGATCTACACACTTAGGATACGGACTTTTTAGAGGTAGAGGAATTAGATTTTCACTGAGTTACAATTTTGGAAATAAAAAGATTAATGTAAGACAAAGAAGATCCGGAAACAATGAAGAACAGAGAAGAACAAATTAGACAAAACAAAATGCAAGTTTTTTTATTGCATTTTGCAGGAGGAAATGGATATTCATATGATTTTCTAAAACCATATGTACAGTCTCATATTGAATTTATTCCATTAGAATTACCAGGAAGAGGAAAAAGATTTCGAGAAAACTTTATCAATTCTAAGAAGGAAGCTATCTTAGATTATGTTTCTCAAATACAAACTCGAAGAAACAAAGCTATTCCATATATTATTTTTGGACACAGTATGGGAGCTACATTAGGTTTATCTGTTGCTTTTGAAATGCAAAAACTCAATGATCTACCATTAAAGCTTGTCGTTTCAGGAAACTCTGGACCTGGAGCACCTTCTGTATTAGGAGAAAAAAAGAAAGGGAAACGATACCTAATGGATGATACTGATTTTAAAAATGAACTCAGAGAATTAGGAGGAATACCGGAAGAAGTATTAGTAAATGAAGAGCTATATACATTTTTTGGACCCATTATGCGTTCCGATTTTGAAATACTAGAAAAAGACGATATTCATATAGAATCAAAGATTAAATTATTATGCCCTGTCTATGCAATGATGGGAGCAGAAGAAGATCAAGTAGTAAACATTGAGAATTGGAAACGTTATACAATTGCTCAATTTGACTTCGAAATATTTGAAGGAAATCACTTTTTTATACACGATCACCCTAAACAAGTAATGAGTCAAATAGTAAATGTATCGAAGGAGAAACAACTTCACTATTAAACTTACTATAATACACAAACATATACCAACAAAATTTGATTAGGCTACTATTAACTTAGTAGCCCTAGTCAATTTAAACAGTAATCAATATTAAATAAACGAACCAAAATTGCTGAGTCATGATTAAACTAAAAGCAAAAGACATTGTACTTCTATTATTATATGCTATACCCAACACTATGTTAAGTTTTGGGATTGTATTTATAATAAATAAGGTGCTAGCCGGAAACCAAAACTTTATGAAAGATTATATGATTATTGTTTTCCTAGCAATTGTTTTTTATACCTATTTATTAAACATAATATTTCAAAAAGGACTTAATAAATACGCCTTTAAAATATTATATGAAAACGAAAAAAAATTATTCAATCAAATTTTAAGAGCACCATTGTTAACACTTGAAAAATTTGGTAGTCAACGCTTTTATACGGCAATGGAAGATTTACGCTTATTCGCCAATCTGCCGTATACCGTAACACACACTGTGAGTTCCCTACTCATGTTAATTCTAGGAGTTATTTACATGTTTACAATCTCGGTAAGTGCGGCGGCGATTGTCTTAGTACTAGTCTTGCTCGTTGCGTTGTGTTATTTTGTAGTAATGAATTCTATGTCGTCACAAGTTGCTGAACTAAGAACTCTTAATGAACATTATTACGGTTATGTAAATGATTTAATATCAGGATTCAAAGAACTAAAGCTAAGCCTGTCAAGACGAAAAAATATCTTAGGCGATTATTTAGGACCTAATAGAGACAAATCAGAAGGATTAGATTTCAGAATTAACTATGTCTTCTTATCCATTAATATGATCAGTCAATATGGTTTATATTTTGTGATTGCTGCTGTATTATTCGGGCTACCTGCCATGGGATTACTAGATAGTGAAGAAGTAATTGCGTATGTAGTTGTAATCCTATTCATATCAGGACCTATAAATAACTTAATCAACTTACAGCAAACATATACCCGATTTATGGTGGCAAATACAAGAATCAATACATTCATGAATGATTTTCAAATAGATATCTCTTCTACTGCAATTGATGAACGTAACGATAAAAAATTAGAATCACTAGAGTTTAAAGATGTTTGCTTCTCATACGAAAGCAATGATAAAGAGCAATCATCATTTGCATTAGGTCCAGTAGATCTAAAAATTAATGCTGGGGAAGTAATTTTTATCATTGGAGGAAATGGGTCAGGGAAAAGTACATTTGTAAACATACTTACTGGTTTATACCAACCATCACAAGGAGAAGTCATACTTAATGAAAAAGAGACGATAAGTATAAAAGAAGACTTGCAAGATTCAATGGCTGCAATTTTTACGAACAATCATATCTTCTCAAAAAATTATGATAATTACGAACTCGCAGGGAATGAAAAATACAATGATCTATTAAAAACGATGCAAATGGATGGCGTTATTGTAGATGATAAAGAAGAATCTGCTCGAAGAAGATTCTCCAAAGGACAAAGTAAACGTATGTCCATGATTTTTGCTTTACTAGAGAAAAAACCAATACTTATTCTAGATGAATGGGCTGCGGATCAAGATCCACATTTTAGAAAATTCTTCTATGAGGAACTAATCCCAAAACTAAAAAAAGAAGGCAAAACTATTATTGCAGTAACACATGATGATGCTTATTTTAAAAATGCGGATAGAATCATAAAATTTGATTACGGTAAAATTATAAAAGACGTAGAAATCAAAAAAGAAGAAGATATATCAAATATTATATGGGTATAATAAATAGATAAGAAAAAATAATTTCATAACCAGCAATTATTAATTAACAAGAACATCCTTTTTGAGAAAAAGATTCCAAAACCTATATGTTTACTACTCACAAATACAAAAAAGTAACATTGGATCTTCTTTTTAAGAAATTACGAATATTAACCAAAAACAATCAAAACAAAATGAAAAAAAGTGTAAAAAAATTAGAACTAAAAAAAGAACAAATTGTAGACTTAGTTGGTGGAGCAGCACGAGCTGCGACAGGCGATAAAGTGCTTTGTTCAGGACCAGCATCGAGCCGTATGGCAGATCCAAATGATGTGTATTATACATCAAGAAATACATTCTGTTAAAAATGTACTAGAATCTAATCATACTGCTTAATTACAGTATGATTAGATTCAAATTTTTTCAGCATCAAAAAAATATAAATCTTATTACACGTATGCTATAAGCTACTTCCAAAAGTAAATCTATAAGTATATAAGTTTTTACTGTGTTTTTCCTTAAAAAAATAAAACACAGTATCTACCATTCAAAGAGCATACTCTTACCGAAATTAAAACGACCAATGAAACTGACGCTGCCACAACAAGATGTTTATTTTGAACAGTTACTATATCCAAATGAACCTATCTATAACATAGGAGCAAAAATAGTAATTGAAGGAAACATCATATACGAAATTCTGAATGAAGCATACATCGCGCTCATCAATCAACATGATGCGTATCGAAGTCAAATTAAAGCAAATTATGAACTCGTAGAAATCAAAACGATACCAAATTACAATTCAGCGCTTGCGTACATAGATTTTTCTGAAAAAGAACATCCTGAAAGTACTGCGGAAGCATACATGAAAAATGATTTTCTAGAAGCTTTTCAATTAGAAGAAGACAAAAAACTTCACAAATTTGTTCTCCTAAAAGTAAATGAAAATCGCTTCTACCTGTACTCTAAGTATCATCATATCATTACTGATGGTTGGGGAACTTCCTTAATGTTTCAACGTTTAGTAGCTAACTACAATGAACTCATTCAAAAAGGAAAAATTGAAACAGCATATCCTTTTAAATATACTGATTTTGGTGTAGATGATGAAGCATATGCAACTTCTGAAGCTTACCAAAAAGATGCAGCCTATTGGAAAAATACATTTGAAAATCTACCAGATACATTACTGAAAAAGATAGATAAAAAAGCGACAATCAATAAAAGTAAACGTAAAGAACTTATCTTAAAACGTAGTACGTACAATGAAATTATTGAGATAGCCAAAGCGTGCAAAGTATCTACATTTCACTTCATTCTTGGCGCATTATATCTGTACTTCTCGAAAAGATTTCAGAAAGAATCTATGGTGATTGGCGTTCCTGTATTAAATAGAGGTTCCGCAAAATTTAAAAAGACAGTTGGACTCTTTATGGGCGTTTCGTCTTTAAAAATGAATATTGATGCTGAATGTACTTTCGATGAATTCTTAGGGCAAATACGACAACAATTACGATCAGATTACAGACATCAACGTTTTCCACTAGGAAAATTATTGAACGAACTCGGATTGGCTACACAAAATAGAACTTTGTTTGACATTACACTGTCTTACGAAAAGCAAAACTATTCAGCACATTTTCAAGACACCAAAACTACGGTAATTCCAATGACGCACGAATCTGAACGTGTAGGTTTAGCTTTATACATCAGGGAGTTTGATGCCGAAGAAGATGTAAAAATCGATTTCGATTACAACATCAACTATTTCACAGATACAGAAATAGAAAGCGTAGTGAGGCATTTTGAAAATCTACTAACGCATCTCAGAGAAAATCCAACACAAAAACTAAAAGACTATACATATATATCAAAAGCAGAAGAAGCGCAATTAATCGTTGAATTCAACAATACACAAACTACTTTAAAACCTACGGAAACGGTTATTTCTCAGATTGAAGAAATTACAAAAAAATATACAACAAAAACTGCTGTAAAAGATGCTCATACATCTTATACTTACGAAGAAGTTGAAACGATTTCAAACAATATTGCTTCACACTTAAATCAGCATTTTGTAGATGAAAAAACTCCAGTAGCTTTATTAATGGAACGTTCAGCAGATATGATTCTAATACTACTTGGAATCTTAAAATCGGGAAGAGCATATATTCCATTAGATCCAAACTTTCCGGAAGAGCGTTTACAATACATCATTGAACATAGTCAATTAAAAACAATTATTGGTGATGTAAAAATTTCATTGACGCTTAAAGAAGGTATTGAATTCATAAACGCAAAAACACTGACGACACTTTCAGAAGAAGTAACAATCAATACTAACGTTTCGCAAAAAGATACAGCGTATATCATATATACATCAGGTTCTACTGGAAATCCTAAAGGAGTTGAAATTGGACACGAATCACTGATCAATTTTCTACAAAGCATTCAACAAAAACCAGGAATTTCAGATGCAGATACGCTATACTCAGTAACAACACAATCATTCGACATTTCCATTCTAGAATTCTTTGTACCGTTAATTTCAGGAGCTACCTTATATGTGGCAAACCAGGAAACATTACAAAATCCTAAGCATATCATTGATGAATTATCAAACATTCAACCAACAATCATACAAGCGACACCTAGTTTTTACCAAATGCTATACAATGAAGGTTGGGAAGGAAACAAAAGTTTAAAAGTACTATGTGGTGGCGATTTACTAAGTGAATCTTTAGCAGAAAAACTACTGACAACTACACAATCTTTATGGAATATGTATGGCCCTACAGAAACCACTATTTGGTCTAGCATAAAACACATTGAAAAAGCAGCAGACGCTTCTAACATAGGAAAACCTATTCAAAATACTTCATTCTATATTTTGGATGGTAATACTGGATTATTACCTGTAAATACTGAAGGTAAAATCTACATTGGAGGAAAAGGCTTAGCAAAAGGATACTACAAAGCAGCAACATTAACAGCTCAAAAATTTATACCAAATCCTTTTATTTCGGATGAATACATCTATGAAACTGGAGATATTGGAAAATGGAATACGACAGGTGAAATTGAATTCTTTGGACGAGACGATCAACAGGTGAAAATAAGAGGTTTCCGAATTGAACTCGGCGATATAGAAGCACAATTAAACGCACATGAAACCATCAAAGATGCAGTAGTTGTCGCAAAAAAATCAGAAGATCAAGGAGCTTTTTTGGTAGCATACATTATCCCAAAAGAAGAAACGATTGATCAAACAGAAATTATAACGTATTTAGGAAAAAAATTGCCAGCATATATGATTCCGTATACAATGGTAACTCTAGAAGCATTTCCACTAACGCCTAATAAAAAAGTAAACAGAAAAGAATTGGTGCAAAGAGAAATCGTGAAAACAAACAAAACAGAAACTGTAGTAAAAGCAGAAAATGAAATGCAAAAAAAGTTATACGAATTTTACAAAAAAGCACTGCAAACTAATGAAGATTTCAATATTACAGAAAGCTTCTTTGCGTTAGGCGGACATTCACTAAATGCCGTTCGATTAATTGGATATATCGAAAAAGAATTTAAACATCGTCTATCACTCAAAGATCTATTTGAATATGCAGACATAGCTTCACTATCAGAATATTTAAGCAATAAAAAAGATAAGAAGAGTAGGGAAATCTTTCCAGTAGAAATACAACCTCACTATCCAATTACGTTTCCTCAATACGCAATTTGGTTAGCTTCTTTACAATCTGAAAAATCGGTAGCGTACAACATGTTTGGAGCCTATGTGATTGAAGGAACTTTAGACTTGGAAATCATTACGGAAGCATTCAAAGAAACCATTAATCGTTATGAAATACTGAGAACTAATTTTGTTGAAATTGAAGGGACTGCATATCAAAAAATCACAGCAAATGAAGAAATCTCGTTTCAAATAGAAGAAAAGCATATGTCTGCCGATCAATATGATGAAGCACTTTCAGCATATTCTAATGAAGAATTCGATCTAGCAAATGATATGCTAGTCAGAGTGGCAATTTTTCACGTAGAAGATGGCGACGATATGTTGGTATTTGTTACACATCATGTCATTATGGATGGATGGTCGTTAGAACTAATGATCAAAGAAATCACAGACAGATATCGTGCAACTGTTGAAAAATCAAAACTTAGCTTACCAACACTAGAATATCAGTTTAAAGACTATGTAGCATGGCAAAACAAGCATGAAATTGAAAACGAAGTTTCTAATAGAGATTTCTGGGTAGAATACTTAAAAGAATACCAATGGAAAAGCTTACTTCCATATGACAAAGAAGATGTCGAAGACAAATATACAGGTGCTTTTTATCTTTTTAATTGGGAACGATCTTTCTTAGATGAATTGAATGCTGTTGCGGTACAACACAAAGTAACCTTGCACACATTACTCATGGCATCATTTCATGTATTACTACACAAAATGTATGGAATTGATGATATCTGTTTAGGAACCATCAATTCAGGAAGGACATCTTCAGGATTAAATGATCATATCGGGATGTTTGTAAAGACACTTCCATTGCGAAGCAAAATAGAAGCAGAAGAGAATTTCTTGACAATCATGCAGCAAATGCACCAAAACCTACTTTCAGTAGACGAACATCAAGACATTCCAGAAGACGTATTAAATACGTTGCGTTTTGAAGCAATACTCGTACTTCAAAATCAAACCTTCAACTATGGTCAGGTAGAAGTTACGGAAGACTTAACACTCAAAACGAGCCCAGTAATCGCAAAATACAATCGTTTGCCAATGTTGATGGATTTTGCTTTGAGCAATGATTACTTAAGAGGTTCAATTCTCTATGACACGAGTAAATATCAAAAAGAAACTATGGATTTACTGATTATGAAATACGAAAAATTTCTACAGGAAATCACTCAAAATATGAACCAATCAATACACACAATCGATATTGACTTAGCTTTTGAAAAAGAAGAAGTTATTGATATTGATTTTAACTTTTAATCGGACAACACTCACTATTCAAAAATCATGAAAATTTTAACAAAAAATACATTGCTACTCATTGCTATTTGTTGCTTTAGCTTCTTAAATATAGCAAATGCCCAAGAAGAAATTACTTTTGATGAAATAGAAGATGGTTTCTACACCTCAGAAGTATTAAACGAAGATACTATCAAATGGGGCTATTTAAACGTGCCTGAAAATTGGGATAACCAAAAAGGAAGTATCGTTAGAATTGCGGTTGCAGTACTTAAAAATCTTGAAAACAAGGAAAATGCCCCGGCAATGGTATTCATGCAAGGCGGACCAGGAGCTGGAGCTATACAAAACATTTTCTCATGGACAAATCATCCAGCACGTAAAAATCACGATATCATCTTATTTGATGTACGCGGAACAGGACTTTCTGAACCGCGCCTTTGTCCTCAACTAGGAAAAGAATTATTAGGAATCTTAGCCAAAGATCAATCTGCAGAAAAAGACGAAGAAGAAAAAACCAATGCAGCACTCTCTTGTAAGCAAGAATTGATAAAACATGGCGTAGATGTCGATGCATATCACAGTGGTTCTGTGGCAAAAGATGTAAATGCTTTGCGCAACTATTTAGGATATAAAAAATGGAAAATCTATGCTGTCTCATACGGAACTTACATGGCACAAGTGTATGCAAATATGTTTCCAGAAGATATACAGGCATTAGTGTTAGATTCTTCGGTAGCTGATATCAATACATATTACACAGAAAATACAAGCAATTACATGACGAGTCTTGAAAAGGTATTTACAGCTTGTAAAAATGATCCTGAGTGCAATCAACAATATCCAAATCTAGAAGATACTTACTATGAAGTTATTGCCGATATAGGAAAAAATCCAATTACTGTAGATGTTGATAAAAACTTAGTAAAAGCTGAAAAATTTACATTCAACGCAGAAGATTTCAAAATATCTGTACAACAAGCCTTATACGATAAAAACTTAGTAGAGGTCATTCCGATACTTATCTATCAATTTAAAGAAAGAAATGAAGATGCCTTAGGAAATTTAGTTAGCGCTTTTTCTAGCCTATTAGGAATGGATTATGGTGTGTATTATTGTGTAAGTTGTAATGAAACGTTGCCTAACAATGAAATTGCTGAATTTGAAGCGAATGCTGCCAAATACTCAAAACTACAAGGTGGATTATCTTTCTACAGATCAGATTTTAAAGTATGTGAAAAATGGAATAAAAACATTCCAGATTCCTTACTACTTCATCATGATTTGAGTAATTTAAAAGAAGCTTCTTTTCCTGTAATGGTATTCTCAGGTGAATACGACCCTATAACGCCAGTAACAAATGGAGAAAAAGTAGCACGTAAATTTAAAAATGCAAATGCGATTCCTGCATATACTTTTGGGCACATACCTGGACTTACAAAAATAGGAACTTTGCTCACAGAATCATTCGTGAATAACCCTTCAGTAAATCAACCCAAAGATGCATTTAAAAATGCAACAGCTATGAATCTTGTAAAAGATATCAAGTTAAATGGTGGTGTTGGAAATATGGGAAATAGTTTGAGTGAAATGAACCTCGTATTCTTGGCGCCATTAGTAATTGCAGTAGGTGTTATGCTGGTTTTCATCTTTGTATATCTCTACAGATTGCTCAGAAAGAAATACATAAACACATCAGATAAGTTGCTGAGAATATTAACGGTTATATCATCAATCGTAGGACTTATTTGCTTATTTGGACTTGTGAGTGCATTACTAAACGTATCTGGCTATAACTTTTTTATACTCGCATTTGGACTTCCGCAAAACTACGGGTATCTATTTCAGTTAGCATTCGTCTTTTTAATTTTAGTAGTGATAACAGTGCTTGTATTTGGAATACGAATCAAAACAATAAACGATAGAAGTATTGTATTCTCTGTAATCTTCTCAAATATTCTCATTGTAACTTACATGTTGTATTGGGGAATTTTATCATTTTAAAAATAAGCTTGATATGAAAAATACGATTCTATTTGATAGTTATGAAACTATAGTTAAGGGAAATACGGAAGAAATACCAAGCTTATTAGACACAGATAGTGATTTAGTAAGTCATGTATTTAGAGGATTTAAATATCCTATCTCATCTTGGCCAGTTATTATTAGTAATAGTCTAAAAAAAGACTTAGAAGATGCTTGCATACTCGTTCCAAAACTATTACAAACAATACCAGAACTCTATTTTGATAACGATGTAGAACAAATTTCTGATTTCTATTTTAATGGAGATCAAACGATGGGACAATTTTCCTTAATGTGTAATCAAAAGAGATTAGATGTTAGTTCAAGACTCGATTTGACCTATACAGAAGATGGATTCAAAATATTAGAAGTCAATATGGGATCCTCAATAGGAGGAATGGAGTTTCAGAACTTTGCACCATTAATCAAAGAATTACATCCTACATTATCAGGAACAGAACAACAATTTATTTCTAGAGAAACTCAAAATATATACATAGAATTCTTAATCAACAAAATAGAACAATATGTTTCTAAGGAAGATAAAGAATTAGGTGTTTTTATTGTAAATGGACATCAAGGAGATCATCCTTCGAAGAAATTAGTAGGAGACTTTTTTAACAATTTACTCTTAAAAGAAGTTCAAAAACGAGGAAAAAAAGGAACTACCTATGTAGATACGATAGAAAACTTGCAATTCACAAATGGAGAATTGCAGTATAATAAAAACAAAATTCATGCAGTTTTAATCTTAGACTTTGCACTAAACAATATTACACCAAATATCTTTAGAGCATTGTTGTCTGACAAAGTCTATTTTCCAGATCACTTAGGAACGGTTTTCTTAGGTGATAAACGAAATTTAGCCTTACTACGAGAATTGGCTATACAAGGAAAATTCAGTGACGAAGAAAACCAAAAAGTACTAAAGTACATTCCGTGGACAGCTGTAGTTACAAATAGTGAAGTATCATACAAAGGTGTTTCGTATAACTTAATCACACTACTCAAAAATCAACGTGAAAACTTTGTCATCAAAATTGCAGACGGATTACAAGGACAAAACGTATACATTGGTAAATTCTGTGAACAACAAAAGTGGGAAACTGTCATTGCAGATGTTTCTCGTGGAAATATGTATATAGCACAAGAATTTTCACAATCTATAGACTTATTAGCACCAAATACCGCAAACATTTGGGCACCTCATAAACTAGTTTGGGGAGCATTTGGTTTTGGAGACGTTTACGCAGGAACTTGGGTAAGAATGTCTGCAAATAAAAACGATGGCGGCGTTATAAACTCTGCAAATGGCGCTGTAGAAGCCATTGTATACGAATCACTTTCTTAATCAATAACAGAACAAGTAAAGTTAACCATGATAAGCACTACCGAAAAAACAATCCTTTTAGATAAATTTGACGAATTAAAAAATAACGTTGAGGTCACGTTTCCTTCTTGGGTAGATCCAACAGCAAACAAATTACCAAAATTATTGGGAAATTATATCTATCCTGTAAGCTCTTGGCCAATTATCATTAACAAAACCACCGCAAACGAATTAGAACAACTTTGTGTGCGATTGCCAAAATTGTTACAGCAAATACCTGAACTATACTTTCAAAATGACGCAAAAAAAATTGCAAACTATTACTTTGAAGGTAACGAATTATTAGCACAATACGCACTCGTATGTCATGAAAAGAAAATTGATATTGGTTGTCGTTTAGATTTAACACTTTCTGACAACGGTTTTAAAGTTTTAGAAATAAATATTGGTACTTCTATTGGTGGCTGGCAAGTACAAAGTTTTGAAAAAGCTATTAGAAAAAATCATTCATATCTCACTGATTCTAATACAGGAAGACATTTTACGTCTGTAAACACTCAAGAAAATTACCTGAAATTTTTACTTGACAAAATCACAGAACAAGTATCATCTATTCAAGGTGAAGTAAATGTTTTTATGCCCGTTGAAGAAATAGAAGATCCAGAAATTAAACAGAACAGTTTAGACTTCTTCAATGATTTATTACAGGTAGAACTCAAAAAAAGAGGTTTAAAAGGAAATGTATACAGTGATAAAATAGCAGCATTAAAACTAAACCAAGGGAAACTGTGTCTAGGAAATACACCTATACATGGCGTAATTATCATGAATTTAGATGGAGAAGAAGTTCCTGTAGACGTATTCAGAGCATTTTTAATGGATTTGATTTACTTTCCAGACAACTTAGCACTTAACATCTATGCAGACAAGCGAAATTTAGGCTTATTAATAGAATTAGCTGAGCAAGAAAAATTCTCCAAAGAAGACAACGAATTAGTGCTCAAAGGAATTCCTTGGACAGCAGAAGTAAAAAATCGTGAAATTATCTATCGAAAAGAAACGGTAAACCTAGTCTCTTTCATCAGAGAAAATAGAGAAACATTAGTCATCAAATCGGCTCGCGGATATCAAGGTAAAGATGTATTCATTGGTAAATTCTGTTCTGTAGAAGAATGGGAAGAAGCTATACAAATTGCTTTAAAAGAAACCGATTTCATCGCACAAGAATTTAGCGATTCTTCAAACTATCTAGCACCAAACAAACACAACGAATGGACACCGCACAAACTTATTTGGGGCGCATTTGGTTATGGAGATACGTATGGAGGCGTTTGGGTAAGAATGTCAGAGTTAAAAACGGATGTAGGAATCATTAACTCAGCAACAGGTGCCGTAGAAGCGCTTGTATATGAAATGGATGATGTTTTATTAAATGAATAAAATTTTCTACGTTCACATACATCAGGAAGTACATCAAAGACTATTGCAAACCTATCTGCATACGTTTCCTGAAGAAATTAGAACAAAAATACTGCGTTTTAGAAGATGGCAAGATGCACAATTATCACTTTTAGGACGCTTATTATTGCGATATGGTTTAAAAATGTGTCAGCAATCACATTTGGAAGATCAAATTGAATATACAGCATACAATAAACCGTATTTTAAAAACAGTGATGTACGTTTCAATATATCACATTCTGGCGATATTGTAATTTGTGGAATTTCTGAAACAGAGGAATTCGGAATTGATATAGAAGTCATGGACGCCATTACTATAGATGATTTTAAGATGCAAATGACAGACAATGAATGGTTAAAAATATACAATGCATCCAATCAACAAGTTGCGTTTTATGAATATTGGACGCAAAAAGAAGCCGTCATAAAAGCGCAAGGAAAAGGAATGTCGATAGCATTACAATCGTTTGAAATACAAAATCAGATGACTGAAATAGAAAACCGTCAATACGAAGTAAAAGAGTTATTCATTGATACAAACTACAAATGTCATATCGCTTTTCCAGAAACGGCAGTACACAAAGAAATCTCAATACAAAAAATAGATTTGTCACCAAACGCTACATTTTGGAAGGCATTATCCTAAAAAACAATTGCTTTTTAGGACTCGGAATTAAATAAATACGACTGCAAAGGCTTTTAATGTAGCAATTTCATGACTAATTTTAGTCTATCAAATTGAAAAAATAACAAAACATAATCTAAAACAATAGTGCAATAAAGGCATAACAACCTCTTTATTTTATCTTAAGTTTCTTCGTAATAAAAAGTTTTTTTTAAGAAAATAAGGAGTTGTTTACAACAGGAAAACTTCACAGAAATGTGAAGTTTTTTTATGCTCAAAATTACTTTAAACTTCTGTTTGTGAAAAAAAATAATAAAATGTTAAGTATGGTGTTCCCGTAAAAGTTTGAAAAATAAAATAAATACTTTCCAACAAAACCAAAAACTTATAATCATGTTAAAATCAATTTTAAACTTAGAAGGAGTACAAAAATTAAACAAAAAAGAACAAGAAAACATCAATGGTGGAATCCAGTTTCCAATAGGATGTGTACGTCGTTCAGATTGTTTTTTTATTGATAGAGCTTCGAGATGTGTCAACAGAATCTGCGTATTTCTATAAAAACAAGAGCGGACAATACGTCCGCTTTTTTCTTTTTCTTCATCAATATACAATGCTTGTCCTAAGTGTTTTAATGATGAGTTAATGCAATTTTCTCATTAAAACACAGCCTTCGAAAGCTCTTAATAAATATTATTTCAAACATTTAACAGAATATTGTTCACATATGTTTTAAAATAATCTGTTAAAAGTTATATTTGTAGTGTAAATTGTAGGAACTTAACTTTTCAATACAAATAGAAACCTTTTCATGTCTTTCGAACGAATCAAAGAAAAACTCAACATTCTAGCAGATGCGGCAAAATACGATGTATCGTGTTCATCTAGCGGAAGCAATAGAACCAACAAAAACAAAGGTTTAGGTGATGCAACTGGTATGGGAATTTGTCATACGTATACAGAAGATGGTCGTTGTGTCTCTTTATTAAAAATTCTGTTGACGAATCATTGCATTTTTGACTGTGCGTATTGTGTTACGCGAAAGAGTAATGATATAAAACGTGCGGCATTCAAAGTACAAGAAGTAGTCGATTTGACAATCAATTTCTACCGTAGAAACTATATTGAAGGTTTATTCTTGAGTTCGGGAATTTTCAAAAATGCAGATTATACCATGGAACGTTTGGTTTCTGTTGCTAAAAAATTACGCTTAGAAGAAAACTTTAATGGGTACATACATCTAAAATCAATTCCTGGTGCTTCTGATGAACTCATGCGAGAAGCTGGACTATACGCTGATCGTTTGAGTGTAAATATTGAAATTCCAACAAGAGCAGGATTAAAACGCTTGGCGCCAGATAAAAACAGAGAAGATTTTATTAAGCCTATGAAAAAGGTGAAAAATGAAATTATTCAATACAAAGCTGAGAAAAAAATCATCAAAAGCACACCAAAATATGCACCGGCCGGACAAAGTACACAAATGATTATTGGCGCAAGTGGTGAAAATGATTATCAAATCATGACGGCTTCCAATTTCTTCTACAAAAAATTCAATCTAAAGCGTGTATACTATTCCGGATATGTGCCCATAAGTTATGACAGTCGTTTGCCACAAATAGGAAGTGAAGTTCCTATGTTACGAGAAAACAGATTGTACCAAACCGATTGGTTAATGCGTTTTTATGGCTTTCACATTCATGAAATTGTCAATGAAACACACCAACATTTAGATTTAGATATTGACCCGAAACTTTCGTGGGCATTGCGAAACATTCATGAATTTCCTGTAGATGTAAATCGTGCAGACAAACGAATGTTGGCACGTGTGCCAGGTTTAGGAATGACTTCTGTGTATAAAATACTAAACGCTCGAAAATTTCGCCAATTAAATTGGGAACATTTAAAACGTTTAGGAGTTGCGCTCAACAGAGCAAAATACTTCTTAGTGTGTAATTCTAATGCATACGAACGTCGTGATTTAGAACCTTCAAAAATAAAAGGTTTTATTCTTCAAAACTCAAAAAGCAAATTCAGAAACGCTACAAGTAGTCAACTCAACCTATTCGGATAATGGAAAAAGTATTGGTATATGATGGTTCGTTTGAAGGATTTTTAAGTGTAGTTTTTAAAGTATATGAAGAAAAACTACCGCAAGTCGATATTCAGAAATCTGGGCAAGTACAAGCTTCGTTTTTTGGGGAAAATGAAGAAGTAATTACCAATAAATTACATGCTGATAGAGTTTGGAGTGGACTCAAAAAGAAACTAACTTCTTTTGGAAGAAATCATATATACTATTCCTTTTTAAGTGAAATCGATTCAGTTGAAAATACACTGCTAGATTACATTCAGCAAGTATTCAAAACGAAAGAAAATATAGAAAAAGACTTTTCAAATGCCACAGTTTTAAAGCTTTCAAAAATTACCAAAAGTGTTGGACGAGAAAAGCATAGAATGGAAGCTTTTGTGCGTTTCAAACTTACCAAAGATGGCTTGTACTTCGCAAATGTTGCTCCAGATTTTAATGTCTTACCATTGATTGCAAAGCATTTTAAATCACGTTATGCCGATCAAAAATGGGTAATTTATGACATTAAGCGAAACTTTGGTTTATACTATAATTTGACAAACGTAGAAACAATTATCATGGACTTCCCGAAGCATTTCGATTTTACAAAAACCTCTGAAGATTTCTTTGCAGATGAAGAATTCGAATTCCAAGAATTATGGCAAAATTATTTTAAAAGCACCAATATTGAATCCAGAAAAAACATGGTACTTCACGTTCAACATGTTCCCAAAAGATACTGGAAATATTTAAGCGAAAAACAACCTTTTTAATAGTATTTATCATGATTGGGTAATGAATTTTAAGTTTTCTCCCAAGTAGATATAACTTAAAATGATATGTCATGAAAAAACAAAAATTAAAAGCATTAAATCTCAACAAACAAAAAATCTCCCAATTTGAAATCAATCGCATTGCAGGCGGAATGGTTTCTACAAATGAAAAATGCTATACGTTTATGCAACAAACTGTTACTGATTGGTGCTTATACAGCCAAATGGCTTCTTGCTATTCACCATGTGGTAGCATGGATGGAACTACAGGTTGTAATCCAGGATAAATAATACAAAAGCGGACTTCGGTTCGCTTTTTTCATTAAATTTTAAACTTAACGCCAGTTCTCAGATAAATCTTTGCTTTATTATCTAAAGAAAAAATACCGGCTCTACTTTTATTTCGAAGTTCATTATCTGTAGCAAAAATATATGCAGTACGTGCATAAAATTGTAGATGTTTGGTAAAATAATACTCGTATTGTAAACCTGATAATATTAAAGATAAGTTGATGCTTTTTGCAGCTTCTCCATTAATCACTGGAACGTCTCGTTGTAAATTGGATGTAAAACCATCAAGTTGCGCATAAACTTTTAATCGATGTTTTGAAGAAAAATAATATTGCAAATTCGTTTTTGGGATTCCTAAATTATATGACCATTTTGGACTGAATTTTTTATAATAACTGATAAAAGGTAGTGGGAAATTAAATCCAGAATTTCCTTCATAAGAAACACCCAAAATTAATCGTTGCGCTTTGCCGTAAGCTACTTTTCCTTTCTTTATAAAAGCAATAGTTCCAGAGAATACAAGATCGTCAAGACTCAATGCATTTGCGGCTAAATTTGTACTGAAACCAGGTTGAAATCGAATTCCTAAACGCCAATCATTTTTCAAAGGAGTTGTGTAGCCAAAACTAAAATCGAGCAACTGAAAATCGTTTAAATCACGCGTGTTAAAAGGAAAATCGCGTTCAGACTTCAAATGAATATTACTATAATCTAATCCTAAAAATAAAAATGTATCATCATCTTTTAATTTGATAGGATAATTAAATAATGCTCTAAATCTCGAATACTCAACATTTGATTTTGCGTTTGGAATATATGTATAATCTATGCGTGCTAAATCACCCAATTGAGCAAACGCCACTGAAGAAAAAAACAGCAGAAAAAATAAAATGATTCGCGAAAAAAATGGCATGTATTGAGCAATTATTTTTACAGATATTCCGAAAGGTACACTTTCTGATGAAAGTTTTCCTTCTTTTTAAAAAATATTACAAATGCAAAACTATATAGCTTCAATGCTCACATTGTCTCCTAAGGTTTCCACAATGCCCAAAGCAGCAGCATTTCCTGCGATCATGGCAGCATTTAGTGAACCATTAAGTTGTACATCACCAGCCAAAAACACCTGATTTGTCAAACGTGTTTCCGTAAACGAAATATTATATTGAAGTTGCTGTAAATTTGGCAATGCTTTTGGAATTGAATACCTCTTTAAGAAAGTACATGAACTAATTCCACAGTATTTTTTTAATTCTTCTTGTACTTTTTGAATTAAAAAATCATTTGATAAATTATGATCTTTAACGACAGTTACAGATAACAATTCTTTATCACCTTTGGAAGCTGTCGCCAAACTATTATGATAAAAAATATTATTAACGAATAGTGAATTATCAGCAACCAATCCAATTAAAGGTTGCTCAATCGTACGTTTTTCAGTTTCAAAATACAAGATGTCACAAGATTTCCAAGCGGTTTCTTGCGATTTTAGATTTGAAATCAACGAACTTGCTTCTGTGGCTACTATTGTAAAATGACTTTCTAAAACATTACCATTTTCTAGTGTAATTTTTCCATCTTCCACATTTTGTACACGTGTATTAAAGTGAAAAGTAGTCTGTTTTAATGTTGATACAATCTGTTTTGGAATCGCTTCAATTCCAGCTTTTGGAAGTGCAGCAAATCCTTCTCCGAACATTTTATACACATATTCAAACATTCGGTTGGAAGTCTCTAAGTTGGGTTCTAAAAAAATACCACTAAAAAAAGGCTTGAAAAACTTCGAAATCATAGCTTCTGAAAAGCCTAATTTTTGCAAATGTGCAAGTGTTGTTGTTTCTGGTTGATCAAATATTTCAACAAGCGATTTTTGCTTTAATTCTTTATTTAATCGTAAAATTTTTAGTTTATCAGAAAAATTTCCAATACCGGAAAATAATGTAGGAAACAATAAAGAAAACTTTCGCAACGGATCGCCAATTGTTTTCTGTTTTCCTTCAGTGAAAATTGTGGCACCAGGAAGAAAAGTTTGTAAATCGAGCGCATCGTAATCTAAATGTTTTTTTGCAGAAGGATACGCTGTCAACAACACTTGAAAACCATGATCTAACTGATATCCTTTTACAATATCGGTTTTTAAACGTCCACCAACACGATCGGTAGCTTCAATAATAATAGGTTGATATCCGTATTCTTCTAAGGTTTTTGCTGCAATCAATCCGCTAATTCCAGCTCCGACAATATAAATTTTGTACGCTTCTTTTTCCATGACAATTTGATCTAAAAATCATCACAAAAATACGATAAAACAATAGTAACTGTATCAGTTTTCTTTGTAGATTTTTAAATTGTAGCAGCCCCAAATCACAAAAACAATTTCTAAAATAGTTCCTACAGTAAATGCTGTAGAAGGAATTCCGTCTATAAAAATACTTAGCAAACGTCCAGCAGCCAATCCGCCCATAAAAAATACGACAGAATAGGTGGCACTGCGCCAATGTTTTTGAAAATAAACACTGTAGCCCCAATATATACCTAGCGCAAAATAAGAACCCATAATGGCTCTAAACACATGATTGAGATCTGTAGTTTTAACGGAAAAATCAAAAAATAATGGTAAAAATGTATCAGGATACAATCCGTAAGTAGCTCCAACAACCAAAATAGCAGCTGTAGATAAAGTTAAATGTAGGTTTTTTTGAATTTCTTTCAAGGTGGTGATTCGGTTTTTTAGTCTTTTTAAAATTAGTTAAAAAAAATAAATTTACACTATTGTTATAAAAATGAATTGATAAATATTGGTGGATCGTAATAAATTTAAGAATTTGCATCACAGATAAATAATAAGCATGCACTGGAAAATTAAAGCAAGTTTGCAAAAACTATTGCACTTTACAAAGATTGGCGATCAGCTCAATCACATTCCAGCTACGCTCAAAAAAGAATATCATAAAAACGTGTGTTTGTATCAATTTTATGAATGTATTCGAAAATTTGAAGTATCAAACATATCATTAAAGGCAAAAGATAAGAAATCAGCACTCGAAATTGGAACAGGTTATTCGCTTGTGGCGCCTGTTGTTTTATATTTATTAGGTTTTGAGAATATTGTTACGGTTGATATTTCCAAAGATGTATCTATCAAAACGTTTCAAAGACAAATTCAGCATTTAAACAACGAAGAGTTACTTCAAAAAATAGTAACGAATGGAAAGTTTGATCTATCAGAAGTACACCAAAAATTAACCAGTATACAATCGTTTCGAAAACTCGAAGAATTACTAGAGTATTGTAACATTAGCTACATTCCAAAATACACATTAAATGACATAGAAAATGTAACGAATTCATTTGATTATATCTGTTCGCAAGTTGTTTTTGAACATATTCCGCCAATATTTTTACAAGAATTATTTAAAAAAATGAAGCTGTGGCTTACAGAAGAAAGCTGTGCTGTGCATACTATTAATTTTATAGATCATTTTGCAAATCCAGGCTTTTTTCAAGACAAAAATATTTCAGAATTCAATTTTTTAAAATATTCAGATGAAACATGGAAATTTTGGGCAGGAAATGATATTGCGTATACAAATCGCTTGTCGTTTTTATATTACTTAGAACTCTGTGAAGAAAACGATTTAAACGTTGTTGATTTTCAAGGAGAAAATTATAGAGCACATAATCCGTTGCCAAGTGAGCTGATTCATCAAGATATTATTAAGAAATATAAAACACTTTCAGCGGTTGAAGATCTCTGTAAATATCAACGAGGAACATTAATTTTTAAAAAATAAAATACCTCTGACATCATCTGTCAAAGACGCAAATACTTTTGTGGTATCATTAATTTAAAAAATACCAACAACATGAAAAATGCAATTAACTGGTTTGAAATTCCAGTAACAGATTATGAAAGAGCTAAAAAATTCTACTCTGCAATATTAGGAGAAGAAATAATAGATCATCACATGGATAACATGAAATATGGAATTTTTCCATACGATATGGAAAGCCATAAAGTAGGTGGAGCCATTATGCAAATGGAAGGTACAAATCCTTCACGTCAAGGTTCTACGGTTTACTTAAATGGCGGTGATGATTTAAATGTTGCCTTAGGAAAAGTAGAAGCTGCTGGCGGAGAAGTTATCATGCCAAAAACAGACATTCAAGAAAATGGATTCATAGCACAATTTCTTGATACAGAAGGAAATCGTGTAGCTTTACATTCTATGGGATAACAAAAACAACATGTGGCAAATCTCACCTAAGGTTTGCCACATATTCAAATTATGACACAGTTAGCAAGACTCATATCAATATTGACACTGTTACGATCTAAGCGATTGTTAACAGCCACAGAATTAGCCGAAAAATACGATGTAAGCGTTCGTACGATTTATAGAGATATTCGAAAGCTAGAAGAAGCTGGCGTGCCAGTATATACAATAGAAGGTAGAGGTTATAGTTTGACGGATACGTATACAATTGCGCCTGTACAGTTTACCGAAAAGCAGGCAAATGCATTGATTACAGCAGAACACATTATTAGTCAATCAAAAGATGCATCATTCGTCAATGATTTCAAAGAAGCATTGATCAAAATAAAATCAGTGTTTAAAACTTCAGTACAAGAGAAAAGTGAAATACTAAACAATAAAATTCATGTATTTAATTGGAAATTAGAAGAAACAGCAAGCAATGCGCTTTCTGAAATTCAAGTAGCAATTACGAATTTTAACTGCGTAGAAATTAATTATAAAAAAGCAAATGATTATCAAATTTCGCAGCGAAAAATAGAACCTTACGCTATGTATTCTACAGATAATAAGTGGATTTTAATTGCGTGGTGCCATTTGCGAAATGAAATGCGCGCCTTTCGCATAGATCGCATTCAAGATTTTAAAGTTTTAGAAGAAAAATTTGAAGATCGTAAATTTAATATCAGTGATTATTTTGCTACACATACACACAATTATAAAGATCGAAAATAATAGTCTTTAAAAAGTGTATCATTCAAAACAAGGACGATTCCTATAACCATTTCCTGTAACTGTCATTTCGTGATCAATGGTAAACTTGAATATTTCTCCGTCTTTTTCGCGTGTATATTTTGCGTAATCCCAATTTCCTGAGTGTGTCAACTCATACGTTCCGTTTTTCTTTCCATTATATATTTCATTGTAGAACTGCGTAATCGTTGGATATGCACCGTCACTTTGAAAATCTTCTTTTATGTTTTGCAACGGAATGGAATCTTTTTGACCTTTATACTTTACAAACTTTGCATTTCCTTCAGAATCGAAAGCAATGGACAATTGCATAGAAGGTTTGTCATCATTCTTATAACAAATGTAATGATGCGGAATGGCATTAATTTCTTTATTTAATGCTTCAATAGAATTTTTATCTACAACCGAATCTTTTACTTCTGATTGTGTCTCTTTCTGAGTTGTTTCAGGCGTTTTCTTATTGTCAGAACAATTGACAAATAGAAGAAGGCTGAAAAAAGCAAGTATATAAATAGTAGTTGTTTTCATAAAGTTTCAAGTTAAGATCAAACGAAGCGAAATATAATGAATAAGATACAACTTTTCTACATACAAATTCAATTCAAACTTTATAAATACGCAATTCATCGTATTGTTTAAAGTCTTTGAAATATAGAATTTTATATTCTAATTTATTACTGATGAGATATTTATATATAGTATTATTGTTAGGGATATTTTCTTTCGCAAATGCACAATCCGCAAAAGAATTACTCGAAAGTGCTTTGACAAAAAAAGAACAATTAAAATTTCATGAAGGCATTCAACTATGTGAACAAGCTATTGCTATAGATAGCACACTAATAGACGCATATTTTTACAAAGCAGGATTTCATACCGCATTAATTAACAAAAGAAACGCAGCAGAAGATTACAAAAACTACAAAGCGGCAGTTGCAAATTATACCAAAGTGATCACATTAAACCCAAAACATGCACAAGCATTCTTTTATCGTGGTGGTGCACATGATGCCATAGGTTTTTTAGATGAAGCCATGGTAGATTATATAGCAGCTATCAAAATAGAAGAAAATCAACCAGAAGTTTACAATAGTTTGGGTGTTTGTTATGCGAAAAAAGGAAAAGTAGAGATAGCGATGAGTTATTTCGATAAAGCAATTTCTTATGATAAATCTTATGGAAAAGCCTATTCGAATAAAGGAAATATTTATGATATGAAACGCGAAATAACCAAAGCCTGTAAAAACTGGAAGAAAGCAATAACACTTGGGTATACAGGAAATAAAAGACGTTATGAAGCAAAATGCAAACAATAGTAAACCTGAAAAAATACGCAGTTTGTCGTATTGAAATGAAGTATTAAAAAATGGAATTTTGTTACTGTTTGAAACAGTATAACAATCAATAACAATAATGACAATGAAAAAAATAGGAATACTACTATCAGTACTTGCACTATGTGTTTCGTGTGCAAATTATGGAGAAAAGAAAGTCTTTAATGGAACGGAAGTTTACTATAAAGATGGAGTTACAGAAGCGCAAGCAGATAAACTAGGAGAAAGTTTAATAGATTCAAAATTTGCCAATGGCGATCCAAAGTCTGTTCAATTTACCAAAGACGGCGATGTGTATATTTTTAGAATGGTAATTAAGGAAGAGTTTTTAGAAGACAAATCCTTAGAAAGTGTTTTTAACTTCTTTCCAAAAGAACTATCTGACTATATGGATGTACCTGTCGATTTACATTTATGCGATGAAAGTTTCAATACGTTGCGAGTACACAAACTAGAAGATGCTCGAAAAACGATCATGGCAAAAGCTACAGAAATTCGCTATACCAAAAACGTGACACTACAAGACGCAGAAAAACTCAAAGACTTCTTAATAGAATATGGGTTTTCAGATGACAAAAGTGCTAAAACAGTAGAATTAGACAGAAAAGAAGAAAAATACATTTTTAGAATGGTCATTGATAAAAATAGAGTAGATGACAAAGCTACGATAGGATTATTAACATTCTTTAAAGGTGAATTATCAAAAAGAGTATTCAGTAGTTTACCTGTAAAAGTTCATATGTGCGATGAACTAATGAATACGCTAAAAGAAATTTAGAAAACAAACAAAACAGTACAAATGAAACATATAGTAATAGCGTTACTTTTTTGCTTAATATGTCAATTGGCAATTGCACAAAAAATAGACATGGATAATGCACCACGAAATCCAATTGGTTTCAAGCATAAAAAAGAACATTTCTTCTTACGAGGCGATATCTACACTTCTGCAGGGAAAATATTTGATGAAAGTGGAAACTTAGTCTACAACTATGGAACACGCTATTACTATGATACTAATGGAAGAATTAGTGGAAATAATTACGGCGATACTTTCAAGTATGATGCTCGAGGAAATATAATTTCGTTTAGCTACAAAAGCGGAAGTACTACAACGTATAAATTTAACGAAAAAGGATTATTGTCATATGAAAAAAACAGCTATGGAGATGAAAAAATATACACGTATGATGCAAAAGGTAGAGTCGTAAAGGCTACAATTAAAAAGAAAGGGAAGTTAGATCAAGAACGTACTTTTTCATACAGTAAAAAAGGAGATTCTGTTGTGGTAAATATGAATTATACATATACAAACGGAAGAAAAGGATTTAAAGGAGCATCACACTATTTAAGAGGGTTTTTAGTCAAAGAAGTTATAAGCTCAGGAACTTATGACTACACTGTGGAAATAGACGCAAAAGGAAATAAAATTGATTTCTATGCAGCAAACAATCCAAAAGCAAAACACTTCAAAACCTTCAATCGTTATTACAGTGATGCAAACAAACCTGTAAAACTTGAATATGGTTATTACAAAACAAGTGAAAGTAAAACAGCAAAAAAAATAAGGACAATCTATCTAAATGGGCAAAGAAGCTCAGATATTACCATCAACAAAGGAGTGAAACCTAACGAAAAGATAGTCTATGACGGTTTAACAAAAACCTATTATTCGATCTCAAATATCAACCCAGACACCGATACAGTAAATACGCGCATTCCTATTCGTACGGTTATTTCCAAAGGACAAAATATGATTAATTATGCTCATGATGGAAAATTTATCAACTATGTACATGGACAAAATAAAGTGAAATCACGAGACTTTGCCTTCTTAGGTTCGCATATGGTAGACTATCGTATTGATAAAGTGTTTGGAAGAACCTATATAATTCGCAATTATAAGAACATCAAAAGTCAAGCGGTAAAAAACATGGAGCTTTTTACCGTAAACCCAGCATCAATTCTGTACACACGTGAGCTAGAAAAAGACAACTTCTTCGTGGTTGTGAAAGGAAAACATATCGATTACAAAAAAGCACGTTTCGAATATCTATCAAATGGCGATCCAGTTATTTTTCTTGAAGACAAACCATTATATGTACTTACAGGTTTCCGAATGGCAAAAAGCAATGAAATTTTAGAAGGGAAACCATACAATGGAGAATTAGATGATCCACAAAAAGCCGCAAATACAACTCAAAGATCAGAAAGTAGTTATGATTGTGTAAAAGGTGATTGTAAAGAAGGTTGGGGAAGAGTAAAAGTAGGCGAAATCATTACGGATGCAACGTTTAAAAACAATGCTATTGATGGTGTGGCGTACATTACTTATCCAAATGGTGGCTATTATCATGGACAATACAAAAACAATCGCCGTGAAGGTGTTGGTTACTATCAATGGGACAGCGGAACTATATATATTGGTGAATGGAAAGACGGGAAACAACACGGTTTGGGATACACCATGAATACAGAAAATAAAATCACCTCTGCAGGACGATTTGAAAATGGGAAACTAGTCGAAAATCAAGATAGAAGTTATTACGAAAATAAAAAAACAGGGAACTGTCTAGGAAATTGTTCTGACGGGTTTGGAAAGTATACCTATAATAATGGTGATGAATACTTAGGATTTTTCAAAAATGGAAAACGTTACAGTGTAGGAACTTATGTTTGGAAAAACAAGAGCAAGTATACAGGAGCATACACACAAGATGGTGTCAGAAATGGTTACGGAATTTATACATATGTTGATAAATCTGTCTTCAAAGGAATATTTGTCAATGACAGAATTGACGGATTAGGAGTCATGAAATACAACAAAACGGGCAATACTGTACAAGGTGTATTTAATAACAAAGGAGCCAAAATCAGAGAATACTAACAATCTATAAAAAACACATGAAAAAAATTAGTTTCATTCTATCATTAATCTGCTTGCAAATTAGCTTCGTACAATGTCAAACAGAAGAAGAAGTCATTACGTATGAAGTAACACCTGAGTTTTCAAAAAAAATAGACAAACCAGAAGTACATTTCACTGTAAAAATTCCAAAAAGTTTAAAATTTGACAAACCTGTAGAAGGTAAAAAAACACATTCTTACGGGATGATTCAAAAGAGGGATAAAGATAGTATTGTTTCAGAAATGTATTCGTTTGGATATATTACGCTAGATGGACTGTCGCTTGAAAAAGATGGTAAAACATTTATGGAGCAAATTCGTAACATGCTCAAAAGCGGTGGATATCAATTAGAAGAACACACAATAGGAGTATCGGAATTTGATGGCGAAAATTACCTATCACTAAAAGCTGTCGGAACGATGAAAGAAGGACTAAGTGATGAATTTATCGGTCGGTACTATTTCAATGTCATCGCAAAACCCAATCCGTATTCCAAGACACATATCATAATGTTGATGGCGGCAAAAGATAGTGAAGTCTCTGATTTCGAAGATTTCAAAAATAAATTGACAATTTCTAAAGTTTGGAAATCCTTTACATATCTAAAGTGACCTAGTTAATTGTGAAAAAAGACTTGCTTGGAAACGAGTAAGTCTTTTTATTTTATAATGAAATAAATAAACGTTTTCCAACAGAAAGTTCTAAAAAAAAAGTGTGATGATGAAACTTAAAATCTTTGTAGTATGTCTGCTAAATGTTCTCTTACTACACGCAAATATGGCGTCTCCTGTACAAGAAGGAACCTTTGGAACACGTCCTTTTTTAAGTCAATATGTACACATTTTACATGAGAATCTACACATTACCATCGATGAAAACTTTGAATACGCAGACTTCGATATAGAATACATTATCAATGCAGAAAAAGATGGACGTCAAATTCCATTATTATTCTATGCGTCTGAATACTATGAGAACTTTGAAGTAAGTATTGATGGAAAGAAAATAGTACTCAAAAAACAAGAAGATTTTTGGAACTTATATGGTGATGACAAAGAAAAACTAAAGAACTTTCACTACCTATATAATTCAGATCGAAAAGAAGTTGCGGAAATCGAAAACAATTTTCAATACGGTAGAAACGACCGAATTTCTCTGAACGATTTTCTATACTTTGAAACAGACATCACTGCTGGTAAACATAGTATCAAAGTAAGTTACAAAGCTAGCAATTGGCGTTTCAAACACAACCGATTGAATGAAGATAGTTTTCGATATGCATTAGCGCCAGCAAAATACTGGAAATCCTTCGGAACACTAGCAATTACTATTGATGCTACAAATGTTCAAGATAACATAGCGATCAACTTAGGAACTCCAAAAAGTGGAGAAATTAACGGAATTGCAAACTACCATTTTGAAAAAATGCCGTTGGAAATCATTCAAATAACACGCATGCCTAGGCTGAGTAGTTTTACAAAATTCTTACTCAATCTAGAATCGTTTTGGTTGGCACTAATATTAACGAGTTTCATTGTCCTATTCCATGTGTGGCGAATGTACACTTTCCGAAAAAAACACCCTAAAAAGAAAATCTCTACACCTGCAATCATTGGAGCCATAATAATTCCGTTATTGTTTATTTTCATGCTTTTATTGGCTACTTTTGGGATAGATGCTTCCATTGGGAAACCATATGCTAGCGGACGAGAAAGCTATGGAACCTTCTTTAGTTTTCTATACTTTCCAAAGTACTTACTTTACTATATACTATTTTCAATCATCATTGATTTTATCTTCAAAAAGATACATAAGAAAAGTTGATGCTGAGTAATTATAAGACTAAATATACGCAACTCTACGTATAGGAATTTTAGTAGAAAATAAAGAATATTGTTACAGTGAATCATCACACAAAACAGAACCAACCAAAACATTTTCTATCTTTATAAAGATGAAAAAACACATATTCATATTCTTCTTACTCTATTCAGCAGTACTGATGGCACAAAATACAAATCTGTCATCTTCTGAAACCATCGAACTATTTAAGAAATACGAAGAAAAAAGCGAATATTTCAATACAAAAAGAGAGCTAGATTCCATGAAAACGTACTTGGAAAAACTAGACGCATTACTTCCAAAAATCCAAGACTCATCTTATTACTATAGAACTGACTTAATTCGCGGTTCAGTATTAACACGTAGCACAAAATCTGATGAAGCAATGAAAGTGCTATTGAAAGCTGCCGAATTCTTCAAATTACAAAATGATAACACCAACTATTATCGTGCACGTTACAAAATAGGAATCTGCTATTACTATGCAAGTCGTCGTGCTGATGCACAAAGACTCATGATGGAAGTCTATAAAAACAGGCAATATATTAGTGAAGATCTTTCTACAGGTGCATTGGCAAATTATGGCGCTGCTGATATAGAAAATGGAATGCAAACCCGAAACGATTCGCTGTTTCTCAACGCGATCAGGATTTTCGAAAAAACGATTAAAATCAATAAGAAAAATAAAAACTATACCAAAGTCGCTTCCAATTTTAGTCTGCTTGCGGAAGGTTACAATCAACTTGAAAAACGAAAAATAGCACTTCAATATTTAGACAGTGCTATTGTTTACGCTCAAAAAAGTAAAAGTTTAGCGCAGAAAGGATTTGCATTGATAAAAAAAGGACACATACTTACAAAGAATAAACAGTATAAAAAAGCTGAGGTTATATTGAATGAAGCCATTAAAACATACGATATGGCAAGCGATAGTCCTTCGTTACTATATGCATATCTCGAAAAAAAGATTTTGTATACGAGTAAAAAAGACTACAAAGCGGCAAGTTTAATGGGTGATTCTATCTTTGGATTAGCTGTGCAAAATTATGACAAACGTTTTGCTGAGGGAATTTCTGAAATGGAAGTAAAATACAAAACAGCAGAAAAAGAACGTGAAATTTTAGAACAACGAGCCAAACTAGCAGAAAAAGAATTGGCGTTGAAAGAACGAGAATATCAAATTTATGGAGCTTTGGGTTTGGCTTTATTATTCTGTATTTTAGGCTATCTATTCTATAATCAGCAGAAGCTAAAAAACAGGCAGTTAGTTAAAGAAACTAAATTAAAAGATGCACTAAAAGAAATAGAAACACAAAACAAATTGCAAGAGCAACGTTTGCGAATTTCACGCGATTTACACGATAATATTGGCGCGCAGCTATCTTTTATAATCTCATCAATTGACAATTTAAAATATGCTTCCAAAGAAACGTCCAACGAATTCAAAGAAAAACTGAGCTATATAAGTGAATTCACATCTTCAACCATCGATCAATTGCGTGATACAATTTGGGCAATGAACAAAGACAAGATTTCATTGACGGATTTACAAAGTAGAACGCTCGCATTTATTGAAAAAGCAAAAATGGCGAAACAAGATGTGAAATTTAAATTCAACAATGAAGTGGAAACCGAAATAGAATTTACTGCTATTGAAGGAATGAATTTGTTTAGAGTGATGCAAGAAACGATCAATAATTCATTAAAATATGCAGATGCAGATCTAATCGCGGTAGATTTTTCGGAAATCAATAATCAGCTTGTCATCAGTTTAAAAGATGATGGTGTCGGATTTGAAAAAGAAACAATTCAACTTGGCAACGGATTATACAATATGCAAAAACGTATGGACGAAATTAACGCAGATATCGATATCAATTCAAAACTATCTGAAGGAACCAAAATTACAGTGAAGCTACATATTTAATGTGTTAAAAAGTATGCAAGAGTCATCAAAACTAAAATAACAAATCAACAAAAATAAAAGAATGAAACTAAAGATCGCCATCGCAGAAGACAATCATTTTTTAGCCAAAGCTGTGATTGAAAAACTATCTTTCTTTGACGATTTTGTGTTTAAATTTAAAGCTGTAAACGGAGCAGAAATGGTTGGAAAGCTAGAAGCCAATCATAATATAGATGTAATTCTGATGGATATTCAAATGCCAGAAATGGACGGAATCAAAGCTACAGAAATCATCAAGCAAAAATATCCACAAATTAAAATTATCATGCTCACTGTTTTTGATGATGAAGAAAACATATTCAAAGCTATTCAAGCTGGTGCTGATGGATATTTATTGAAAGAAATCAATGCGGAAAACATTCACAAATCCATCTTAGAAGTCGTAAATGATGGCGCACCAATGTCACCAAGTATTGCGCTAAAAGCATTAAACTTACTCCGAAATCCTTTGACAATTACAGAAAATGAAGCTATTGAAAAAGTAAAACTTACCAAACGCGAAACGGATGTTTTATTGCAATTAAGCAAAGGACTAAACTATAACGAAATCGCAGAAAATCTATTCATTTCTTCAGGAACCATTAGAAAACACATAGAAAATACTTACCGAAAACTGCAAGTGCATAACAAAATGGAAGCTGTGCAAAAAGCGAAATCACAAAAGTTGATTTAAAACTATTTGTAACTGCTTTTTATAGTTTTTTCGTCCTTATTAGATATATTATTTCAAGTCTTTAAAGAATAATTCTAGCTCTTTGATTATAAAATCATTCGGTATTTAGTAATGAAGCTTCAAATTGAAGTGTGTATTTTAATTATTTGATTGTGAGGTGTTTATTTGTAAAATTCATTCCTTAAATTCATGAATGTTGACAGGATTTCCTTGGTTTGATGTAATACTCTATCTACATTTGAACCAAGTATAACATTAAAACATTTAATTATGAAAAAGCAATCTTTTAAATTAAAACTAAAAAAAGAAAATGTATCAAATTTAAACGCTATCAAAGGTGGAGGCGGAGCTTACAGTGTGGCCAAGTTTTGTATAGATACATTTACGGCAGTTGGAAACGTTTGCTGTGATCAAACCTATCCAGATTCTCAGATGGAGTGCCGCACAATAACACCAGGTGGAACATGTGCATTTCATTGTAATGCACCAAAAACTCAAATAGGAGAAACGTGCTAATTAGGATTTAATTGTAAATGAAAAGACTGTCTGTAAAGACAGTCTTTTTTATAATTTGTAGCAAAGTCTAATGTGGTAGCTTATCTTTTAACAAGCCGTATACAAAAGTTCCAAAAAGTGAAGCCATAATTACGATAATAATTGGTAAAAACCCTGCGCCAAGTAACGTAAACATTGGTCCAGGACATGCGCCAGCTAAAGCCCAACCAAGTCCAAATAAAATTCCGCCAAAAGCATAACGAGCAAAACTCTTTTGTTTTGGAGGAAAGGTGATTTTTTCGCCGTAAAATGATTTTATTTTAAATCGTTTAATAATTTGTGTGCTAATAGCTCCTAAAACTACAGAAACACCAATAATGCCGTACATATGAAACGCTTCAAATGTAAACATTTCATAAATGCGATACCAAGAAGCAGCTTCCGATTTAAACATGGTAATTCCAAAAACGATTCCTATCAATAAATAAATAAGTGTTCTCATAATTTAAAATAGTAAGGGGAAAATTAAATGAATCATAGTCAATCCACCAATAAAAAAACCAATAACGGCAATTAATGAAGGTAACTGTAAATTACTCAGTCCAGAAATAGCATGACCGGAAGTACAACCGCCTGCATAACGTGCGCCAAAACCAACAAAAAAACCGCCGATAATCAAAAGTAAAAGGCTTTTAAAGTCTGAAAAAACTGCCGTAGAAAATAACTTCTCAGGCAAATAACTTTTACCTGCATTTTCAAACCCTAATGATTGTAAATTAGCAATAGTATTTTCATTCAAAGCTACGGAAGCATCAATTGTCAAAAAATGATGTGCAATAAAACCGCCAATAATAGCACCTAACATTACAATTAAATTCCAACGTTGTGCTTTCCAGTTAAACTGAAAAAAGTTTGCTTTATTTCCGGCGCCGCAAATACTACAAATAGTTCGAAGGTTGCCAGACATTCCAAAATTTTTCCCAACCATGATTAATAAAAACATAATCAAAGCAATCATAAAACCTGAAACATACCAAGGCCAAGGTTCATATATCAATTCCATAAATAACAATCATTTTCAACAAAAAAAAGAAAATCATAGCACGCAGAAAGTAACTTTGGTTACAGAGAAGATAAAATGTATAATTGTTTTTTTATTTTAGAGGAATGAAGCAACAACTTTTGACTGAAATTCTAGGAAACGCAGATATTTATTTAATCGATCAAATTTTAAAAGATCGTTATCAAATAAACGATTTGATTTTTGATGCAGGTTGTGGAAGTGGAAGAAACTTGCACTATTTTAATCAAAGTAATTTCACTTTTTTTGCGATTGATATCAACGAAGAACACATCAAAAATCTTCAAGAAAAATATCCGAAACTAGCTCAAAATTTTAAAGTGGCTGCTTTAGAAAAAATTCCTTTCGCAGATACTACTTTTAATCATATTTTGTGCAATGCGGTATTACATTTTGCAAAAAGTGAAACACATTTTAAAGCAATGTTTTCTGAATTGGTGCGTGTGCTCAAACAAGGAGGAAGTTTATTTATACGAATGACTTCAGATATTGGTATTGAAGGAAAACCAACACATTTACAGGATGGCGTATATTTCTTGCCAGACGAATCTCAACGGTTTTTACTTACGCGCAATTTACTCAAAGAAATGTTGTGTACACATCAACTGTCCTTATTAGAGCACGTAAAAAGTACCAATGTTAGCGATTTGAGAAGTATGACAACCTTAGTGCTGACCAAAAAATAGTAGCATCTAATTAAGTTTTTTTGAAATAAAATTAATTTCTATTTTTTATTTGCTACACATTGTGTAGCTTTGCTGCTTAAAATGTAGCAAATTTAACTTTATGGCATTACCAATTCCAGGAAAACCCGTTAGAGGCTCGAAATCAGGAAACCATTTAATGGCACTTTTTGATCTGTTAGGAAGAAGTTGGGCTATGGGAATCATTTGGAGATTAAATGAAGGTTCTTGTACGTTTAGAGCCTTACAAGATCGATGTGAATCTATCTCACCAACAACGCTTAATAGAAGAATAAAAGAACTTACCCAAGCTTTTTTGATAGAAAGAACAGTAGATGGTTATGCGCTTACCGAGCAAGGTAAAGAAATCTTTGAACTATTGGAACCACTAGAATCTTGGGCTAGAGGATGGGCAACTAATTTTAATTCAGATGAAACATAAAGAGCAGTTTTATAGTAACAAAGATTTCAATAGAGCTGCTGAATTGCGAGAAGTAGTTACAGACACAACGAATGTTTCTTTTATTCCAATATTTAAAGGAGATTTTTTTGTGACTAAAGGTGAAGTTGGAACTGTATTAATGCAAGTGCCGTTAGAATTAGTTGCACATACAAATAAGCATTATTTTTTAGGAGTTGTAGCAAATCAAGAAGTTTGGTGTGTTGATCTTTCTGAGATAACGTATGAAATAATTACGCAGTATATTCAAAATGTAACATTGCTTTCTGTTCGTGACTGTTTACATCTTATTAATGAGCAAGATGCATCTTTATTAGCGTATGCAAAAGGACTTGTTTCTTGGCACAATACACATCAATTTTGTAATAATTGTGGTGCTTCAACCGTGATAGAGGAAAAAGGACATCGAAGAAAATGTACAAATTCAACATGTGGAATTCCTCATTTTCCAAGAATTAATCCTGCAGTAATTGTATTGATAACTTATAATGGAAAAAATAAACCGCCTTTGTGTTTATTGAATATGCATCAAAAAGATTATGGCTATATGTGCTCGCTGTTTTCAGGGTTTTCAGAAATAGGAGAAAGTTTGGAAGATACTGTTATTAGAGAAATGAAGGAAGAAGTCAACGTAAGTGTAAGTGACATTACGTATGTTGCTTCACAACCTTGGGTATTTCCAGCATCCATGATGTTAGGTTTTACAGCAAAAACTAAAAGCAAAGAATTTACAATAGATAATAAGGAAATAAAGAAGGCACAATGGTTTTCAGCAGCAGAAATAAAAAAACTAGTACAAGCTGAGAAACTTGTAATTTCTAGAAAAGACTCAATCTCTCATTTCATAATTACAGAATGGGTCAAACAAAATAGTTAAACAGTTATAATAAAAGTATGGGAAAAGTAAATGTAACAATCGTAGGAACGATTAATCCAGAAGGCAAAGAACAATTGTCACATTATATTGAAAAAGTAGGAGATCTTTATAAAAAAGTAAATGCAAAACCTGTGAATAAATTTAAAGTTACAAAGCCATTAATTGGCGAGTACACTCCAAATATTGTTTCTATTATGGAGTTTCCAGATATGGATTCATTAAATGCAGTTTTTGAGAGTCAAGCTTATAAAGAATTGATTCCCTACAGAGAAAAAGCATTCGCTAAGTTAGAAGCTTACATTAGTGAATAATAAAAAGAGTATTAAAATTATAGCGACTTAAGTTGTATACTTAAGTCGTTTTTTGTGATGATATTTTTATTTCCAAGCTTTATAACCACCTTTTAAATCATAAATTTTCTTGAAACCAATTTGAACTAATTTTTTAGCTGCTCGTTGACTTCTATTTCCTGATCTACAATACAAATAAATAGGTTCTTCTCTGTTGAAACTAGCAAAACTTTCGTTGAAATTTGCACGATCAAAAAAGTCGATGTTTTCGGCATTTTCTATGTGTCCAGATCTATACTCCAAGCCAGTTCGAACATCTATTAGTTGAACGTTTTTGGAAGCTATTGCTTCTTTGAATGTAGTAGCATCAAGAATTTCTATTTCGTCAGAAGGTTGCGTTTTATTTCCAAATAAAGAATTTAAAAAAGACATAGTATTGAGATTTAGGGAACTTTAATTTTTGACAAATGTAGTTGTAGAGTTTTTAATGCACAGTGACTTTGGTTACAAAATCGTTTTTTTGTGAAATATATCGAGTACAGCTGATCGGTTTTTCATCATACCAAACTTTAAACATCTTCTTTTTCAACTGCACTCGACTTGTATTTTTACAAAGTAGTAGGACATACAAATTCTGAGACAGGAATTTCAGTTTCTTTAATTGCTTTAAAACCACCTTCTACATTAATCAAATTATGAATTCCTCTACTTTTTAAGATAGAAGCAGCAATCACACTTCGATATCCGCCAGCGCAATGCACAAAAAATGTATTGTCTTTAGGAAATTCGGCTAAATGATTATTTAAATAATCTAAAGGTGTGTTTTTTGCTTCTAAAACATGTTCTGATTTGTATTCGTTTTCACGTCTTACATCAAAAATTGAAAGTTTTTCATTGAATGATTTTTGAAATGTTTCTACAGAAATAGAACTAATGGAATCGTACTCTTTGGAAGCTTTTTTCCAAGCGTTAAATCCGCCTTTTAGATAACCCAAAGTTGTATCAAAACCAACTCTTGATAATCGCGTGATCGTTTCTTCTTCACGACCTTCAGGAGTTACCAATAAAATTGGTTGTTCAATATCTGCAATCAAGGCGCCAACCCAAGGTGCAAAACTTCCATCTAATCCTATAAATATCGATCTTGGAATATGACCTTTTACAAAATCGTTTTGATGACGAACATCTAACACAATGGCGTTAGTTTCGTTTGCAATAACTTCAAATTCTGTAGGTAAATAAGCTGTTGTGCCACGTTTTATAACTTCTGATACATCATCATAACCTTCTTTATTGAGCTTTACATTGTCTGGAAAATAGCTTGGTGGCGGCAACAAACCATCCGTTACCTCTTTGATGAATTCTGCTCGCGACATATCTGCACGTAAAGCATAATTCACTTTCTTTTGATTGCCTAAGGTATCAATAGTTTCTTTCATCATATTTTTTCCACAAGCAGATCCAGCTCCATGCGCAGGATATACAATAACATCATCTGCTAAAGGCATGATTTTTTCGCGCAAACTATCGTACAAATGACTTGCTAAATCTTCTACAGTAATTTCACCGATTTTTTGTGCCAAGTCTGGTCTTCCAACATCACCTAAGAATAAGGTATCTCCACTAAATAATGCGTGGTCTTTTCCGTTTTCATCTCGTAATAAATATGAAGTACTTTCCATAGTATGACCAGGCGTATGTAGCGCAATAATAGTTATATTTCCTAAAGGAAACGCTTGATTGTCTTTGGCAATCACTGCTTCAAACGAAGGTTTTGCATTGGGTCCATACACAATTGGCGCGCCAGTTTTTTTAGCGAGTGTTACATGTCCGCTGACAAAATCTGCATGAAAATGCGTTTCAAAAATATATTTAATTGTAGCGTTTTGTTGTTGCGCTTTGTCAACATACGGCTGTACTTCTCGCAAAGGATCAATAATAGCGACTTCTCCATTACTTTCTATGTAATATGCGCCTTGTGCAAGGCAACCTGTATATATTTGTTCTATCTTCATAAGTAGTAATTTTTAGATGATATAAAATTACGAAGACATAGAATGGTACACAGTAACTTGTGTTACAGAATGTTATTTTTTTGAGGGTTGTTTATTGTTTTACAAAGAACTCCATGTAGAAAATAAAGATAGCCATGACAAAGATGAAATAACCGAATCCTTTTTTGAGTTTTTTTCCATCAATAAAGTTTCCTAAGTAGCTTCCGATGAAGATTCCAACTAAAGAAATAGAAGTAAAAATAGTTAAGAATTGCCAATCGATTTCCATCGTTATCGCATCTCCCAAAAAGAAACCTAGTAAAGATTTAAACGCGATGATAATTAGAGAAGTTCCAACTGCGACTTTCATTTCAACATTAGCCAATAATACCAATGCAGGAATGATTAAAAAACCACCACCAGCACCAATCATTCCAGTAATGGCACCTACAACCAAACCTTCTATTAAGATTAACGGATAATTATAGGAGACTTTCCCTGAATTTGTTTTCTCTTTTCGTTCTTTAAGCATTGATAAAGCTGCAGGAACCATAAGAATAGCAAATAAACCAAACATACCCATTCTACGTGTAAATTCGAAGTCGCCAACTGTAAATAATGTATCTGGTAACGCAGGAACAACATAATAACGAACAAGTGAAACACCAACAATGGCAGGAATTCCGAAAACGATTGCGGTACGCCAGTCAACAAATCCTTTAAAGTGCTGTTTGAGTCCACCAACTAAAGCACTTGTTCCAACAATAAATAGTGAATATGCTGTAGCTATTTTTTCGTTTACAGAGAATAAATATGCAAGCACGGGAACAGCTAGAATAGAGCCGCCACCGCCAATAAGACCAAGTGAAATTCCAATAACCAAGGCACTAACATAGCCAAGTATTTCCATAGTTGTTTTAGATGTTTGTCAGTGCAATGTTATAGTTTATGCAATGAGCTGGCAGTAACAAAAGTTACATATTCAGGCTAAATTTATGATTTTAATATGATTTCTGTGCAATTCTATACGTCCCATTTGCTCTAATTTTTTTAAAAGCCTTGATATTACTACTCTGGAACTGTGTAAGTCATAAGCAATTTCTTGATGCGTATTGTGAATTGTATCTGTTTTGTTGATGCGAATTTTTTCTTTTAGATAGTTTAGAAGACGTTGATCCATTTTTTCAAAGGCAACACTATCTAGAATATGCAATACTTCATTGAGTCGTGTATGATAAGTTTCAAACACAAAATCGCGCCATGTTTTATACTTGGCAGTCCATTCTTCCATTTTTTGTACAGGAACCATGATGAGTTTAGTGTCTTGTTCGGCAACCGCTTTGATTTCGCTTTTGGTTTGCCCAACGCAACAATTCATCGTCATAGAACAAGTTTCGCCGCTTTCTAGATAATACAAGAGCAATTCATCACCTTCTTTGTCTTCGCGCATTACTTTGATAACTCCAGAAATTAATAATGGCATTCCACGTACATAATCGCCAATAGACATCATGGTAAAACCTGCAGGAATTTCTTTAAAAGTTCCTACTTGTGCAATTTCATTGAGTAAATCTTCTTCAAAAAGGTGTCCGTAATTGTCTTTGAGTTCTTGAATCATGAATGGCTTTTTTGGACTTTAATGATTTTGTTTTCTAAAAGTAATGAAACGATTTAGAAAGCAAAATTATTGTTTTCTGATTCAATGAACAGTAACAAAGGTTACAGAAGTTACAAAGCCTCAATCTGCTTCATAATTTCTTCTGCTTCTGCCGTTTTTTGATCGCTTAATTTTCTGTTTGAGGTTGAAAGATTAAAAGCTTCTTGCGTAAGTTTTTGATACTTTTCGTAGAGTTTGTCTTTTTCTGATTTCTTTTTGAATAATCCGAACATAATTTTTCTTTTTTATAGCATTGTAAAGATACGACTTAAAAGGTTTTATAGCTAGTTCTTATAACTAGAAAAGCCAGAAAATCTATGATGAAGTTTCTGGCTTTTTCTATATTTTTAAACTAAAAGAGTATTAGTCTTGTACTTCTTTTTGTTTTTTGCGTAAATCAGTATTAAATACTACGGCAAATTGTAAATACCCTTTTCCTGTAGTTCGTAATCTTTGATACAGCATACCTGTTTGGAGGTTTACATTTTTGTTAAGTTGATATCCAATTCCACCATATAAACGGTTTCTGTCGAATAGTTCTTCTTCTCCGTTGATAAAGATTTCATTGTATACACCGAAGAAAAACGCTCCTGTTTGCATTTTAGGTTTGTTTACAGGAATGAAAAGCATCAATCGGTAACGAAAACGTGTTTTAAAATCGTCTTCAACCCAGCGTTGTTCTGCTCTGTAACGATGTTCAAATTTTACACGGCCTAAATGGTTATTCGTAATTAATTGTTGCCAAATACGATGTTCTTCTGTTTCTGGACTATCGCGCTCACTGTCGTACACAAAACTTCCAATATAGGCATATCCAGCCGTAGCGAAAGCATTTTTAGTAAAGTGATAATTTAATCCAGTTCGTAACAACCATTGTTCTGTATTGTTTGGAAATACAGTATGATTACGAAATTGTACTTCCGAGTGAATACTGAATTTTTCACTGATTCGGTTAGATCCAAAATACATCAACCAGTTTCCTGTTTCATCTTGGCTCCAACTCATGAATGGAATTACAAACAATAAAAGAACGATAAGTTTTTGTTGTATGCTATGTCTCATTCTTATAAAAACGTTACTTTACCATTGCTGATATCATACATTCCACCAACAATTTTGATATCTCCATCATTTTCTAATTCTGCTAAAACAGGACTTTGTTTACGGATGTTTTCAATTGTCATTTCTACGTTTTTCACGGCAACATTGTTTACAAAGTCAATGTTTTTAGAATTACGTAAGCTTTCGTCAGTTGGTTCAGTTACGGCTTCTACAGCAGGTTCAATTTTGTTGATTAAAGCTGTTAAATTTCCAAGTCTAGCATGATCGCAAGCTCCTTTTACAGCGCCACAAGCAGTATGTCCTAAGACAACAACTACTTTTGTTCCTGCAAGCTTACAAGCAAATTCCATACTTCCTAAAATGTCTTCATTGACAAAGTTTCCAGCAACACGAACGCTAAAAATATCTCCAATTCCTTGATCAAAAATTAATTCAGAAGAAACTCTTGAGTCAATACAACTTAAAATTGTTGCAAATGGATATTGTCCTGTGCTTGTGTCTGAAACTTGGTCAAGTAAGTCACGAGAAACTTGCGTATTTTCTACAAAGCGTTGGTTTCCGTCTTTTAATGCTTGAATAGACGAATCTGGTGTCATTACGGCTTGTGTGTCTTTTGTATGTGCTTTCATATAAATCTTTAATTATTTTGTGTAAATCTTTTTATTTGTATTTATGATGTTTGTTTTTGTCTAAGTTTAAAAAACTCAAGATAACTCTCAGGGTTTTCAACTGTTCCTCTTTCTGATATTAGCTTTACTGAGATATTTCTATTCTGAGCTTTTTCTTTGAAATCATCTAAAATCTCAATTACATCATAATCTAAATAGCTTGTTTTACGAACATCCAATTCTAAGTATGTATCTCTTGGCAAACTATCTAATTCTTTTAAAATAGTAGCTTTGTTGAAAAATGTTACTTCTTCAGCAAGTGTCATTTTTACAGTATTATCATTGCCTCCTCTTTCTTTGTGCAAGAAGTGAGAGTTTTGATAGCTTTTGAATAATGTGATAATAATTCCGATAGCTAATCCGATTCCAATTCCCCATAAAAGATCTTTAAAAACAATTAATAAAACTGTTACAATAAATGGTACAAACTGCATCCAGCCAGAATCCCAAATTTTCTTGAATGTAGATGGCTTTGCTAATTTATATCCTACTAAGAATAAAATTGCCGCTAATACTGCAAGTGGGATTTTATTTAATAGGGTTGGAATTAAAATAATTGAAATTAATAAGAAGAAACCATGAATAATAGCAGACATTTTTGTTTTTCCACCAGATTGAATATTTGCAGAACTTCTTACAATTACCTGTGTAATTGGCAATCCACCAATTAATCCAGAAACCATATTTCCAGCACCTTGTGCTATAAGCTCTCTATTTGTAGGCGTAACCCTTTTTAAAGGATCTAATTTATCTGTAGCTTCCACGCACAATAATGTTTCTAAACTTGCTACCAAAGCAATAGTGAATGCTGTAACAAGAACTTCAGGATTTGTAATTACTGACCAATTAGGAAACACAAACAATTTCTTAAAAGAATCGAAATCCTCTGTTAGTGGAACTTCAACCAAGTTCTCTGTAGGAATTCCTAAAGATTCTGAACCTCCTAAGATAATATAGAAAATAATACCAACAATTACCGCAACTAAAGGTCCTTGTATAAGTTGAAAGATTTTTGCTTTTTTAGTTAAGATATTTTGCCATAATAATAATATAGCTATTCCAATGATACCTACAACAGTACTTCCCATATTAATGTTAGAAAAAGTAGATGCGATAGCCGCAAATGTACCCTCTCCTTTTACAGGATCATATCCAAAGAAATAAGGAATCTCTTTAAGTATGATAATAATACCAATACCAGTAAGCATTCCTCTAATTACTGATGAAGGGAAAAAGTATCCGATAATTCCTAGTCTTAAGACTCCAAATAGAATTTGAATTACACCTGCCAATACAACGGCAACTAAAAAGTCTTTAAATCCTAATGAAGCAATTGCCGCGAAAACAATAGCAGCAAGCCCAGCGGCTGGTCCACTAACTCCAATATGCGAGCCACTAATAATTCCTACAATGATACCTCCAATTATTCCAGAAATTAAACCTGAAATTGGTGGCGCACCACTGGCAAGAGCAATTCCTAAACAGAGCGGAAGTGCAACGAAAAATACAACAATACTAGCGGGGAAATCCGCTTTTAAATTTTTAAATGGGTTTGAACTATTCATGATAGTAAGTAAATGTTTTAGGAATTGAAATACGGCTCATGACAAACACTTGTTTTCAATTCACAGTTAGCTATTTTTGTTTTTAAAATGTAATGAGTGAATGAATCTCTGTAGAAAATTTGTGAGAATGTATATAGAGATAAATTCGTTATGTAATAAAATAACACGAGAGCTATTACACCAATTTCGGAGGCGGAATCAAAATTTCTGTACTATACGTAAGACATGATTTTTGTACATAAAAGTGAGAATTGTACAAAGAAAGATCAGTCTCAGTAAGTAAAAAATTGATGCTATATGGTGTTACTTTTTCATCTTCTGAAGTATCTTCGACTTCTTCTTCGGTATCATCTTCAAAGTCGTAATCGACAAACTCATACGAAGCGTCTGTAAGTAGTGAATATGTTTGTATGATAGGCTGAGATAATAATGCACAGAATACCAGCAAAAAAGGAATTTGCTTCAACACACGAATCATATATTGTGATTTGTCTGACATTATTTAATCGCTTTAAAAACTAAATCAGTATAAAATTTTGTAATTATATCTTTTCCTTTTTGTGTATCTGTTAACGACGGTAAATGCTTTGAAAAATAGCGCTGTTGGTGCGAACCTTCAATCACTGTTGATATGAGCATATGCGGACATTCAAATTCAGGATTAATATCTACAACCATATTGCTTACACGTTGTACAACACGTTTGTAAACTTTGTAATATCCTTTTTCATTTTCACTGTCAATATCTTTTGTGTGATACGCTTTTGAAGATTCTGCAATGATAATCCTGTTTAAAATCACTTCATTGATGTATGAAAAAGAATTATCAACATCAATTTTTCGCGTCAAAATTTCAATGGCAGCACATAATTTGTCTTCTTTCGATTGAATATTAGTCGTTGCAAACACTAATTTATATTCAACCCAACTCCAGTACCAACACAATAAATACACTAAAAGCATGTGTTTACTTTCAAAATAGCGGTAAATAGAACTTTCGTTTGATCCGATTGATTTCCCAAGTTTTTTAAATGTAAAAGATTCAAAACCCAATTCATCAATCATCTCAATACTACGTGATACAATTTTCTTTCCTAATTCTGACGACTCAGGATTTTTTGTATACAGTTCTTCACTAATGACAATATGTATTTGTAAACGATCCATACTAGTAATTACAAATATAATAGTATTACTATCAAAAAATAAAAGTTTAACTATTTTTTTTGAAAAAAAGTTGAAGAAAATTTGTATCGAGATTTGTAAAAATGATCAATATTGTTTGTGAATTATGCACACGAAAAAGCTTCAAAACCCTTGTTTCTTGGTAAATATGTGTACTTTTGCAATCTTAAAACACAAGTGATATTTTAGTTTTTTTGATAATTCAATATTTATAAAGTACACTTGGAGATACGTACAATATATGGCACATAAAGCAGGATTTGTTAATATTATCGGGAACCCAAACGTGGGGAAATCTACCTTAATGAATGCGTTTGTAGGGGAAAAACTTTCAATAATTACCTCTAAAGCGCAAACTACACGTCACCGAATATTAGGAATTGTAAATGGAGAGGATTTTCAGGTAATTTTATCTGATACGCCAGGAATTATAAAACCTGCGTATGAATTGCAATCGTCTATGATGGACTTTGTAAAATCTGCTTTTGAAGATGCAGATGTGTTGATTTATATGGTAGAAATTGGGGAAAAAAGTTTGAAAGATGAAGCGTTTTTCAAGAAAATCGTCAATAGTGAGATTCCAGTAATTTTACTATTAAATAAAATTGATACATCTTCTCAAGAACAACTAGAAGCGCAAATGGAATTGTGGAGAGAAAAAGTGCCAACAGCAGAGATTTACCCTATTTCTGCGCTAGAAAATTTCAATGTACCACAAGTATTTTCAAGAATTATTGAATTATTACCTGAATCGCCAGCATTTTATCCAAAAGATCAGCTAACAGACAAACCAGAACGATTTTTTGTTAACGAAACTATTCGCGAGAAAATCTTAGTAAACTACAAGAAAGAAATTCCATATGCAGTAGAAGTAGAAACGGAAGAATTTTTTGAAGAAGAAAACATCATTCGTATTCGTTCTGTAATCATGGTTGAACGTGAAACGCAAAAAGGAATTATAATTGGACATAAAGGTAGTGCGTTAAAAACTGTTGGAATTCAAGCTAGAAAAGACTTAGAAAAGTTTTTTGGAAAACAAATTCATATTGAATTGTATGTCAAAGTCAACAAAAATTGGCGTAGTAATGCCAAACAATTAAAGCGTTTCGGTTACAATAATAAGTAATTTCATGATGAAGAAAGTATTCGGTTTAGTAAGTTCTTTGTTATTGATTGGTTGTGCTGTACAATCATCAAAAGCAATCTCTACAGAGATACAAGTTTCCCATATAAATACCATTGATGCAAAAGGTATGAATGCTGTTGAAATAAGTGCTTATTGTGCTAAAACACAACGATTATTTACAGCGAGTACTTTGTATACTGGAGTATTGGTTTTTGATATTTCAGATGTGAAAAACATAAAAAAAGTCGCCACAATAGATATATCACCTTACGGTGGAAATGTAAATAGCGTCGCTGTGTCGAATGGAAATATTGCGATGGCAATAGAAAATTCTAATCGACAAGAGAATGGATTTATTGTAGTCTACGATACTAAAAGCCTGAAAGAAATTGAAGTCTTAGAAGCAGATGCATTGCCGGATATGTTGGCATATTCTCCAAACGGAAACTATATTATTTCGGCAAATGAAGGAGAACCTAACAATGACTATTCTATAGATCCGCATGGTTCTGTGACCATTGTTGATATGGAAAACAATATAGTGACTTCTGTAGGTTTTGATGATTTGAGTGCTATTAAAATCAAAAAACTAAAAGAAAAAGGATTGCGAATTTTTGGTAAAAATGCTACTTTTTCAAAAGATGCGGAACCTGAATATTTGACGATTTCCAAAGATGGAAAAACAGCTTGGGTAGTTTTACAAGAAAATAATGCAATTGCAGAAATTGATATCATTAATGCAGAATTGAAAAATATATTACCTCTTGGCGTCAAAGATTTTAGTTTGCCTGAAAATGCATTAGATGTAAGTGATGTAGACGGAAAAATACAACTGAATACATGGGAAAACCTAAAAGGATTTTATTTGCCTGATGCCATTACAAATACTGTAATAAATGGTAAAACATATATTATTACAGCCAACGAAGGCGATTCAAGAGATTATGCCGGATTTTCTGAGGAAATTAGAGTTTCTGATGTAGTGCTAGATGCTCAAGCATTTCCTAACGCCAAAGAATTACAGCAAAATGATCAACTTGGACGATTAAAAATAACTACAACTGCTGGAGATATAGATAATGACGGTGATTATGATGAATTGTATGCTTTTGGGACGCGTTCATTTTCTATTTGGAATACAAAAGGTGACTTAGTGTACGATAGCGGAAATGACATCGCTAAGCAAACACAAATCAATCCAAAAGCATTCAATCAAAACGATACAAGAAGTGACGACAAAGGTTCGGAGCCAGAAGCATTAGCAACACTAAAACTTAAAGGAAAAACATTATTATTTGTTGGTTTAGAACGTACAAGTGGTGTCTTAATGTATGATATTTCTAATCCTAAAAAGCCTATATTCTTAGAGTGGATTCAGCACAAAGGCGACATTTCTCCAGAAGGATTATTTGTCATTCCAGCTGCAGTAAGTCCAACAGGAAAGAATACTTTAGTGGTTTCAAACGAAATAAGCGGAACTATTAGTTTGTTTGAAATTAAGTAGTACACTAAACAACTTTATTTTATAAAATAGGATCATACTCAATGGAGGAAATAGTTCTATCTCTAGTTTCTAGATGAAACCCTAGATTACCATTACAATAATCTATAATGGTAATATAACTATAAATAACACCTTCTTTGATTTCTATTTCGACATCGCTAACGTTCAGTCCATGAAACCATGTTTCGTCAATATTGTCAATTTTATAAGGAAAATCATGTTGCTTATAATAATTGATAAGCTCTTCTTTACAATCTCCTAGCCACAAAATATAGCTGGCAATACATTCTAAATTTGGCTGATCTGATGTTATAAATATATCTGCAACGGAAATGTATTTATTGAATATTACAATTGAACCTACATGTTCTTTTACTGCAACTCGATACTTTTTTTCTTCTTGAAAAGCTGAAAAATCAGTTGGCGCAAGTTGTGTAATTTCCTTTGTTGTTCTTGCTTCTCGCAAATCACGATAGTAAAAGTGATTTTGTAGCCTTGTATTTTTCTTTAATTCTTGTAATGTTTGCTGATGTTTTTTGATTTCCTTAGAGGAAAAAGATTCTGTGTTTACTAATGAAAAAAGATTGTATGCTTTTTGATGTAAATGCAGAAGACTATATGCTTCTGTGAGTAACAAAGTTTCCTTATAATCTTGTTTTTCTTTCTCTAGAAGGTATACAAAATCAAAAATAGCTTCTATACTTTTGGCAGAAGCATCAGATTTTTTAAATGTACTAACAAGCGTATTAAAATATAATCGTTTCTCTTTGCTCACGGTTTTTACTTGGATACACAAATATACAAAGTGAAGCTTATTTGATGTCTAACACTGTAATTTTTCGTGTTAAATTGGTTCTAGTTTCAATCAATTGCTCTGAAGTTAAAATATTATTCTTTGCAGTTTTGACTTTCAACTTACTCTTTATAATTTCTTCTTCAAAAGATTCAAAAGATCCGTAACCACCAATAAAAGCAGCTTCATGTGGCTTTATAGTTACTATCACAGTATTTGAAATGCTATCGTATACTGCATCATTTGGAATTTCAATAGGTTTCTTTTTGGAATTGTTTTTATATAAATTCTTTAACTTTTGATCAAAAACATAGGTTTTTGGTTTCTTAGTAAATTCCGATTCATTGATTTTGTAGGTAATAACAATATCGTGATCTAAACTATTGCCTACAATTAATAAAACTCCCCAAGAACAAGAGGAAAGAGAAAAAACAATTGTTGTTAGTAGCATCAGTTTTAATAACTTCATACTATACAATACGTTTCTTTTTTGATAATAGTATGCGTGACAACAAAAAAACACGAAGAGATAGTTGCGTTGTAATCATCAAAAATGCTATTGTTTCTGGAATTTCTCTTCAAAACAGAGACTATAAAACTACTTACTTTACAGTGTTTTGATGACTTCAAATAATAAGTATGCTATCATAATTCCAACAATGGACCATCCAACAATTTTTTCTTTCCTAGTTGGCGGATACTTCTGTTCATACAATATCTTCAACATAAAAAATGGAAAACATAAACACGCAGAAATTACTATAAGTGCATTTGTAGAAACTTTTTGCAACACTTCATCAATAAATATGATGCCTAATATGGAAGAAATAAGAATAATAATTCCTAGTGAAAGATATCCTATTTTTACTAATTTATAGTTCATATGCTACATTTTTATGTAAAAATAGGCTAAAGACTATATGATAACTTGTGGTTTTCCGTAATTATAAAAAGTTTTTAACCAATAAAAATCAAAAACCGACAGTTATATTTAAAAAATTGTTCAGAGCGATCATTTCGGATTTTCCTGTCGATTTTCCCCAGCGACCTCCAAAATACAAAGCAAACCATATCAATACCATGAAAAACATCAAAGCAACTTGAATTGCATACGAAGTATCTAGGGAAGCGTTTGTGTATGCCCAAACTCCAAACCCAATAAAAAGACAAGCAACTATAAAGTGTAAAAACATAAAAAATGTCCAAACTGTTGGACTTGGTCCAAACAAGCCGTGAAGTAAACAGTTTTGCTCATCAATTTCATCAACTTCTATATGTAGTTGTGGAGACCAAAAATGTTGTTTATGTTTCGGAATTCGTATAAATACATGATTGTCAACACGAGAAACTACAAACTCATCTTGCGTTACTTTGCTAACTTCTAAACGATTCAATACGGTTTCACTCGGTTGTGGAATTTCTCTTTGAAAGCGAGGCCGTAAAACAACTTCTTCTAAACTCATTGCTGTTATTTTAAGAATTCCAAAATAAAATATTCTATCAAGACAAGAACTGATATATATCATAAACTATTTAATATGAGTCGTTTTCAATTGAATTTAGCATAATTTTGACTGAAATAATTAAAAATCTAGCTAAAATCAAAATTCAATGAAAGTCTTAGTCAATTTTACTTTTTAATCATCAACATAAAATATACCTTTGCAGGCACAAAAAGAACGAAATGAGTAATATAGTAGCCATAGTAGGACGTCCAAATGTTGGGAAATCGACGTTATTTAATCGTATGATTAAACGTAGAGAAGCAATTGTTGATGCTGTAAGTGGTGTGACAAGAGATAGACATTACGGAAAATCAGATTGGAATGGAAAAGAATTTTCATTGATCGATACTGGTGGATATGTAGTAGGAAGCGATGATATTTTTGAAAAGGAAATTGACAAGCAAGTAGAATTGGCAATTGATGAAGCAGACGCGATTCTTTTTGTAGTAGACGTAGAATCTGGTGTTACAGGAATGGATGAAGAAGTAGCTAACTTACTTCGTAGAGTAGATAAACCTGTACTTTTGGTAGTAAACAAAGTAGATGCAGCCAATCGTTTGCATGATGCAACAGAGTTCTATTCGTTAGGTTTAGGAGAATACTATCCAATTGCAAGTATCAATGGAAGTGGAACAGGTGACATGCTAGATGCTTTGGTAGAAGCTTTGCCAGATGTAGAAGAAGTCGTAGAAGAAAACTTGCCGCGTTTTGCTGTCGTAGGAAGACCAAACGCTGGAAAATCATCATTAATCAATGCATTGATTGGTGAAGATCGTTACATAGTAACTGATATCGCTGGGACAACTCGTGACTCTATAGATACTAAATACAATCGTTTTGGGTTTGAATTCAACCTAGTTGATACGGCTGGAATTCGTAGAAAAGCCAAAGTAAAAGAAGATCTAGAATTTTACTCAGTGATGCGTTCTATTCGTGCTATTGAACATAGTGATGTATGTTTATTAGTTGTAGATGCAACAAGAGGATTTGACTCACAAGTACAAAATATCTTCTGGTTAGCTGAAAAAAACCACAAAGGAATCGTAATTCTTGTAAACAAGTGGGATTTAGTTGAAAAAGATACATCAACAGTAAAAGAGTTTGAACAACACATTCGCAAACAAATAGAACCGTTTACAGATGTGCCAATCGTTTTTATATCTGTATTAACCAAACAACGTATTTTTAAAGCCATTGAAACGGCGGTACAAGTATATAAAAATCGTTCCAACAGAGTTCCTACAAGTAAATTGAATGATACCATGTTGTCAATCATTGAACGCACACCGCCGCCAGCACACAAAGGAAAATATGTAAAAATAAAGTTCTGTACGCAGTTGCCAACGGCATATCCGCAATTTGCATTTTTTGCAAACTTACCGCAATACGTACGTGATCCATACAAACGATTTATAGAAAACAAACTGCGCGAACAATTTGACTTTACAGGAGTTCCTGTGCAGGTCTATTTCCGTAAAAAATAGCATGAACCCTAAAGGTATTATTATAACATTCTTCATCATCAGTCTATTATTAATAGGAATGATGTTTTTAATTGTAGATGTTAGAAATAATCCTGTGGTAGACGATTTTATAACATTAGAAAACGAATTTGAAAAAGTCAATCAGCAAGAAGCAGAGATCACGATAGATTCACTCGAATCAACGAGAACATCAATTGTGTCCAAAGATCAAATGATCGCCTTGGAAACATTTACTGCAATCACAGAAGATTTACTAACACATATTCAAAACTTACAAGAAGCATTATACTCTAAGGAGCTTGGAGAAAATATCAATCCGGAAACACCGAGAGTAGAAGAAAACAATGCGCTTTTCTTCAAAGAAAATGGAACGTACACAAACGAAGCAACACAATTCATAGCGAAACTCGATGCTTTTGAGGATAACATTCGTACACTTCAAAAAAGTTTTTCTGCGCTAAATGTTATAAAAACAGAAGTACGTCAGTCATATACAAACAATCAAGATTGGCTTAGCTATAACTTCAAAGACTTTCCAGCCATCGCTTCCTATGTAAAGCTAACATCACTCTATCACGATATAAAAACGAAAAGAGAAGATATCTTTACGACTGTGTTAAATAATCAATAATGCTTAACAATAACTTTTCAAAATCAACATAATTCAATCATCTTTCACTAACATTCAAATAAAATTCAAGGTTCATTTTTGTTGAAATAAACTAAAATCAACACAATGAAAACCTTAAAACATTCACTTTTAATTACGGCAGCAATCATTGGATTAAATAGCTGTAATAATGATGATGATAATCCCACAAATACAACACCAGTTGATACTTCGGTAAATTTTCAATTTAAAAACACTATTAATGTCGGAGGAGAAGGATCGGCAGAAATCACGGCTTTTGATCCTTCTACAAACAAAATATTTACAGTAAATACTGAATCTGATCAAATTTCAGTGTACAATATTTCTAACATAGATGCTCCAGTAATGGAAACTCCGATAGATGTAAGTGGTTTTGGCGCACCAAATAGTGTAGCTGTACACAATGGAAAATTAGCAATTGCTGTAGAAGCAGCGAATAAACAAGCTTCTGGGAAAATATCTGTATACAATACTTCTGATAATTCGTTAGTGAACGAATATACAGTTGGATCTTTGCCAGATATGGTCACATTTACAAAAGATGGAAACTATATTCTGTCTGCTAATGAAGGTGAGCCAAATGACGATTATACAATTGATCCTGATGGAACAGTAAGTATTATTGATGTAGCGAGCAATACAGTAACAACCTTAGACTTTGCAGCGTTCAATTCACAAGAAACAACTTTAGAAAGTCAAGGGTTTAGAGTATTTGGACCAAATACAGATCTAGCTGCTGATGTAGAACCAGAATATATTACAGTTTCTGAAGATTCACAATATGCATGGGTTTCATTACAAGAAAATAATGGAATTGCTAAAATAAATCTAGTTACAAAAACAATTGAAGCTATTTATCCATTAGGTTTCAAAGATTACAGTATTTCAGGAAATTCAATTGATGCAAGCGATAAAGATGATGTAAACGAACTGAAAAATTGGCCTGTTTACGGAATGTATCAGCCAGATGCAATCACTTCGGTAAACATTAACGGAACTGAGTACGTAATCTCCGCAAACGAAGGTGATTCAAGAGAATATGAAGGAACACCAGGATATGTTGGTGAAGATCGTGTAAAAGATGTTACTCTCGATGAAACTGCTTTTCCTGCATCAGAAAACTATCAAGACAACGAAAAAATAGGGCGTTTAAAAATTGCTCTAGATATAGGAGATACGGATGGTGATGGCGATTATGATAAACTATACAATTATGGAGCACGTTCATTCAGTATTTGGTCTGCTGATGGAGCATTATTGTTTGATAGTGGAAATGAAATTTCTACACGTGTATTAGCAGAAACGCCAAATCGTTTCAATTGGGATTGGGAAGACAACGAAACAGACAAACGTAGTGACGACAAAGGAGCAGAGCCAGAATCTGTAGAAGTATTAAACATTGCTAACCAACGTTACATTCTATTTGTAGGTTTGGAAAGAAACAGTCAAGTAATGGTATACGATATTACAAATCCTACAGCACCACAATTTTTACAATTCTTGCAAAAAGGAACAGATTATGCGCCAGAAGGAATCTTAGCAGTCAATGCAGAAGATAGCCCAACAGGAAAAGCTTTAGTGATCATTTCATATGAAGATAGCGGAACGGTTTCTATTTACGAAAATGAGAATTAAAAAACATCAAGACATAATAACCAATGATTTCAAGGTGTGCCCATTTATAAATGGGCATGCCTTTTTCTTTTACAGCCTATGTTGAATAGCTATTTTCGTTAAGAATCATATGAGTTCAATTACAGAAACTTTGACTGTAATAAATAATTCAAAGTACATATTTAAAAATGTAAAATCATGAAAAAAAAGAATCTTAACACAAAACTATCATTTACAAAAAGTACAGTGTCAAACTTTAAAGCTACACAAGTAAAAGGAGGAACAGGAGATACAAGAGAAGTTGATTGTGATACTTCACAAGTCTTTCAATGTTTAAGTGTTGCGAATTGCCTAACAGCAAACTGTACTGTGAATTGTACTGCAGGATGTCCTACAGATAATTGTCCAACAAATGTTAGCTGTCAGCCATCATGTTTTAATGCAATGTGTGATATTTCGAATCAGCAAGGACCTTGTTAGAAAGTTTAGTGTAATAATAATTCCATTGTTGTCTTTTTAGGATAGCAATGGAATTATATCTGAACATAAAATAAATTACGGGTGTGTAGGCGGATCTTGCATACATTGTGTTGGGATTACGCTGCAACCATCATGACAATCTGTTTGCATACAGGTATGTTGGTTTTGAGTTGGAGGATTGTTGCATTCTGTCGTTGGAGGTGGCTTGTTTGTTTCATCATCAAGTGAATTTCCATCACCAGTTCCACCAACTAACCTGAAAATATTCAAATTAGAAATAGAGCGTTTTTTTAATACTAGTTTACTTTTCATAATTATCAAGATTTTAAAATGTGTTCTCAAATGTAATTGTAAAACTCACATTAGGTTAAAAGTACTAGTGCCCATTTATAAATTAGCCACAAAATATTCAGTCAGATATCATTTCAGCTTTTATATTTTTGATGTAATAAGAAGGATAAATTCCAGTCTTCTTTTTAAAAGCTCTTGAAAATGATTTTGCGCTTTTAAAACCACATTCAAGTGCAATAGAGGCAATGGAGTAGGCTCTAAATCGTTTTTCGTTTTTTAATCGTTTCAATGCATGCGAAATTCGTAGACTAACTAAATATTCTGTATAACTTTGTTTTTTATGAGTATTAATGATTTTTGAAAGATACGTAGTATTTGTAGCTAATTCTTGAGCTAAAAAGCGTAAAGTGCAGTCAGGATTTACAAATAACGTACTTTGTTCAAAATGTTCCAATGCATTTAAAATAGTTTCTGTTTGCGCTTCTGAAACATGTGTAGAAACTGTGTTTTTCGGAAGTGTTACTTTTTCTTCAAGTTCTGATAAACTTTTTAAAGTTTGCTCAAAATTCTTCTTATTTAATCGTTCTCTACGTTTAAAAAACACAAAACTCGCTATTAAAATTAGCACTAAAACAAAAGCTAAAACTATCCAGAATTTTTTAGTGTGAGAGGCTTGAGTGAGTTCATCTTGTAACTGTCTTGATTTTTCTTTCAGTTTAGGTAAATCATACTTTGTATCTAGTGTATGTTGTAATGAAGCTCTTTTTGAATAAGTATTATTTGTATATGTTACGGCAAGTTGTGCATACTTTAAAGCTTCTTTCAAATTGTTTTGTTGTTCATAACTTTCGGACAAGAGCGCATACGTATTGGGAAATGTAAACAACTTTGAAGTATCTGCTAAGTGTACTGCATTTTTCTTAAAATAATAGATGGCTGAATCAGGTGTTTTTTGAGCCAAAAAAACCATTCCTTTGTAATGGTACACAGATTTTAAACGTTCTTTTAACCCAATTTCAGAAGCTGTATTTTTTGCTTTTGATAAATAAGATAAGGCATCACCGTAATCTTTGTTGGTATAAGAAGCAATTCCCAATAGAGTTGTGAAATAAGTAATATCTTTTTTATTCTTTTCTGCAAAAGCTAATTTCAAACCTTGCTGACCAAAAAGCCTAGAAGAATCTAATAACTTTTTAACCGAAGAGTCCAACGAATATTTTTTAAAATATGCATTACTCAAACTCTTTATAATAGAAATTTTTATAGGATAAGGAATTTCTTCTTTGTTATATGTTTCACCATATAAAGTTAGATACTTTTGTAAAGCAACTTTTTTATTATTGATCATAAAATACAGTGCTGCAATTTTATGTTCTACCGTAATCATTAACAGTGTATCGTTATTTTTTTCTGCAATCTTTGAAGCCTTCAAATAAAACTTTAAAGCAGTCTTGTAATCTTTCTTCTTATAATAAAAAATAAACCCTTTTCGTTCATAAGCTTTGCCCATTTTTGAAGTGTTCCTTTTGTTTTTCAATAAAGAAATTGCAGAGTCAACATATGCAAAAGCCTTTTCTGTAGAGCCATAAAAAGTTTCATGCCTACTGGCTGTTAATAGTGAAGTGACGCGTTGTTCTAAAACACTTGCTTTTAAAAGCATTTCGTTAAGATAAACTTTTGCTTTTTTGGGATTTGGGTTCTTGTGAGAATTATATTTTTCGATTAAATCTTTAAAAGAATACTTTTCTAAACTATCTGGATGAATCTTATTTTCTTGTGCGTATAGATGTAAAGAAAAAATAGAATAGATAATAACTAAAAGGATAAATTTCTGCATGTGGGTAAGAGTTAATACTCATTAATGAATTGCAAAAGTAAATAATTAAAGAAGTCGAATTTGAATTAAAAATATAGATGTTCTCAAGCAAAATAAATATCTTTTAATTCGTGAAGAATAGAGCTCAGTCCTAATTGATTTAAATATTTTAAGAGTATGTGAAAGGTTTTTAAGATTATTTTAATAATAAATCATCAATTTTTCTGTTTGTTTGTGTAAAGAAACCGACACCATCAATCAAAAACAAAAAATGAATAAACCATTAATTACAATTCTGGTATTAATTATCAGTGTATTCACTTCAACATTATCTGCACAAGAATTTGAAATCAAAGGAAAAATTGTTGACAAAATAGATAAAACACCGTTAGAATCTGCGACAGTATATGTGCAAACTATCAAAGATTCTACATTAATCACATACACTATTAGTGATAAAAATGGACGTTTTGAACTTGCAGGACGAACCAAATTAAAAGAAGTAAATCTATTTGTTACCTTCAATGGTTTTAAGGCATATCAACAAAAAATTGCAATAGATAAATCTGTAATCACGCTACCAGAAATAGGAATGGAATTGGCTACTGACGAACTAGATGCAGTTCAAATTACGGCAATACGCGCACCAATTACTGTTAAAAAAGATACTCTAGAATTCAATGCCGATTCTTTCAAAGCACGACCAGATGCAACCGTAGAAGACTTGATAAAAAAGTTGCCTGGTGTTGAGGTAGATAGCGATGGAAAAATAAAAGTAAACGGAAAAGAAGTAAACAAAATCTTAGTAAACGGGAAACCGTTTTTTGGAAACGATCCTAATATTGCCACGAAAAACCTTACCAAAGAAATTGTAGATAAAATTCAAGTAACCACAACCAAAAGTGAATCGGAAGAATTCACAGGTAAAAAAGGAACTTCAGAAGCACAAACCATTAATATAGAACTCAAGGAAGACCAAAACAAAGGATTCTTTGGGCGAGCAACCGTGAGTGGAGGAACAGATGATCGGTATGCCATGAGTGGAATAGGAAACTATTTTAACGACAAACAACGATTAAGCGTACTAGCAGGAAGAAACAATATCAATACATCTGGATTCAGTTTTGATGAAATTTATGATATGATGGGAAATGCAGGTAGTGTTTCTTGGAATGGCAACGGAGCTTTCTCTATAAATGGTCAAAACTTTGGTGGCGGACAAGGAATTCGAACGTCAACAAATGCAGGAGCTAGTTTTGTAGACGAGTATAAAGACAAAACAGAAATACTAGCAGATTACTTTTACTCTGGTATCGATTCAGAGAATGACAGTAGAGTAGAACGTGAAAATATTTTGCCTGACGGAAGCTTCTTTACCAATTCTTCAAGTAGATTTTTAAACAACAATCAAAATCACAGAGCTAGTGCAGAACTACAATTTGAAATCGATTCAACATTCAGAATTATTGTAGCTCCAGAATTTCAATTTACAGAAGGAGAAAACTTTTCTTCTCGAAATGAAGAATCTCTAGATGAAGATGGAACACTTCTAAACCGAGGTGATTCTCGAAACAGCACCGATTCTGAACGTCGTAACTTTTCAAGTGAGATTGAAATCATCAAAAAGTTTGGAAGTAAAGGAGCATTCTTAAGCATTGAAACTAATGCAGGCTTCATAAACAATACTACTGAAAACTTCTTAAACACATCCAACGAAATATTTGGAACAACGCCATCAATAGAAACTAGAGATCAATTTACGGATACAGAATCGAAACAAAACAATGTTTCTGCCGATATTGAATACAGACTTCCTTTAAAAGAAAAACTATTTATAGACTTTGGATATCGTTTTACAAACAGACGCGAACGTAATGACAGACGTGTATTTGATTTAGACAACGTAACCAATCAATATGACGATTTCAACGAAAGCTTAAGTTCTGATTTAGAAGTAAACTTTCAAACACATTTGCCGAGTATTGGAGTAAATTATGAAACAGAAAAACTCTACTTAGGTGTAACTACAGGATTATTACTATCGGAATTAAAAAATGAAGAATTCATTCAAAATACGTCGATCAAATCTAACTTTTCAGATATCAATGTAAATAGTTACATGCGTTATCGTATCAAACAAGGAATGAGTGTTTATTTTAACTACAACACAAGAACAGAAGCGCCAAGAGCGCAACAGTTGCAGCCTGTAGCAAATGTGAGTAATCCGCTAAATATAACAGTGGGTAATCCAAACTTAAACAGAGAATTTGTACATGATTTATATGCGAACTTCAATAATTACGATTTCAAATCGAAAAGTGGAATGTTCTTATGGGTTTCAGCAGGTTTAACCAATGATAAAATAGTTCCATTATCTGTCATAGATGAAAACAGAATTAGAACAACAACCTATACAAACGTAGATGGTATCATTAGAGCAAGTGGAGGCGCATCTTATAGTAAAACAATTAAGCGAGACAGTACTTCATTGCGTTTTAGAGTTGGTTTATATTCAAACTTTAACAAAGAATACAATTTTACGAATGGAGTAAAATTTTCTACCAAACGAAATGCAATCACGCCAAGTATCAACTTGACGTACAATTACAAAGAGTTGTTAGAAATAGAACCACGTTACTTTGTCGCTTTCAATACAACACGTTACAGCTTAGACAACTTAAACAACGAAACATTTCAAAATCATACAGTATCACTAAAAACAACAACATTTTGGCCAAAAAATATTGTATTTGGAAATGATATTCGATATTCATACCGAACCAATGTTGCACCTGGATTTGAACGAAGTGCTTTATTTTGGAATATGAGTTTAGGAATAAAAATTCTTAAAGAAAAAGGAACTATAAAGTTGACTGCTTACGATTTACTCGATCAAAATATCAATACACGTAGAACAGTAACTGCTGATTTCATTCAAGATTCACAAAGTACAGTATTACAACGATACTTTATGCTAGGATTTACGTATAAAATCAGTAAAGTAGGAGGAAATAAGAATAGTTTCCAGACTTTCTAACAGACATTTTACATTATAAAAAAGCTTTTGAAAACAATTCGAAAGCTTTTTTTATGCGCTTAACTTTGTATATTGTTAAAATATTGTAACCGATTTATAAAAACACTCGTCATATAAAAAATGAAAATGAAAAATAGTTTAAAATCATTTATTTGCGCTATGATGCTATTCACATCATACGCCAGTTTTGCACAAAACGAAAACTACAAGTTAGAAACTAAATACATGGAGTGTATGTGTAACTTGTTTGAAGATAACGGAACAGAATTCAAAGCATTACTCAAAAAAGCAGAGCAAAGTTTGATAAATGCAGAAGTGTTGACAAATACAAGTGGTGAAAGTTACATCGCACTACACAAAACAATACGAATTGCGGTTGATGGCAGAGTTGCTAATTTTGGTGTAAGTGACTATGTTATAAAAGCACTGAGCGGAACAGAAAACGTAAAAAAATATTCTGCTTGTATGAATAGTATTTTGACTGATGCTAATTTCGAAAACTCGAAAGTAGGTCAAATTATCGGACTATCTACTTCAGGAAATAACTCAAAAATTAATGAGTTATCTGAAAAGATGTTGAAAATATTTGAAGCAAAAGACTTCAAACATGATTTCTACAAATACCTAACATTTTCTTTGATTGATAAGTATAACGCTGCCAATAAAAAACAATAAACAATATCTAGAATAGAAATAAGATGAAAAAATGGTTGCTAAGAATACTCGTCATCTTTTTATTCATTATCGGAATTGTAGGATACATACTTACAATTCATGTGGCACCTTATGCAATCATTCAACCACAAAAAATAAATCTTGCCATTACGCCAACTCAACTCAATCTAAAAAGTGAGAAGCTCATTATAAAAACCAAAGATGATATTGAGTTAAAAGGATATTGGATTCAGCCAAAAACAGGAAATACTAAAGGAGTTATGATACTACTTCACGGAATTGGCGGCTGTAAAGAACACTTTCTAGATCTTGCTGGTAACTTGGCAAGCAAAGGAATTGCTAGTATAGTTTTTGATGGAAGAGCACATGGTGAAAGTGGAGGTCAGTATTGTACCTATGGTTTCTACGAAAAACATGATATTGCGGCTGTTGTTGATGTAATAAAACAACGTAATTCTTCTGTAAAAGTGGGAATCTGGGGAAATTCGCTTGGTGGCGCCATTGCAATTCAAGCTTTAGAACTAGACAAACGTATCGATTTTGGTATTATAGAAAGTACTTTTACTGAATTAGACCAAATTGTATATGAATACAAAAAAAATATCTTAGGTGGTTTTGGACTGCGTTTTGTGTCAGATGCTGCGTTGCACGAAGCGGGAAATATTGCCAATTTCAATCCAGACATGGTAAAGCCAATTCAATCCGTCAAAAACATTCAGCAACCTATATTTTTAGCACATGGCGATCATGACCAAAATATCAATTACACATACGGAAAACGTCTGTATGAAAATTTGGCTTCCGCCGAAAAGGAATTTGTTTTGGTAAAAGATGCTGGACATTTCAATCTTGGTCAAATAGGCGGAGAAACTTATGCAAAAAAGTTGATGAATTTTATAGAGAAACAACTGATGTAATCTTTATTTTTTTTAATAAAAATCTATCCAAATAAAATTTTCTTCGAGAACTAAGAGCAACTACAACGTTGTAGTTGTTAAAAATCTATTTATACGCTAGACTGAATCAAAAAAATGTCTATTTTTAAAGAGATACTCAATAAAATATGCGTTATTTTTCTCAGTCAATATGGATATGTTTGCTACTATTAGTAACCACAATATCGTATGCGCAAAATACGCCGCCAACAATTACGGCAGAAGGAAATCAGCAATATTGTGGAGATGTTCCAATGAGTATTGTAACGAGTGTTTCTATCACAGATCCAGATCCTGAAGATACAACATTACCTGTCGTATATATTCAAATTTCAGAAGGCTATGTAAATGGACAAGACGAACTTTCTTTAACAGGAACACATCCAAATATCAGTGCTTTTTGGACACCAGCTTTAGGAAGATTGGCGCTTGTTGGTCCGGCAACATTCGCAGAATACGAAGCGGCAATTCAAGCAGTAGTTTATCAAACAACACAAACCAATTTTGTACAAGATAAATTCTTTTCCATCAACTTAGGCGATGCTAACTATTTGCCTTCTACAGGACATTATTATTTCTATGTATCTAGTCCAGGAATAACTTGGACAGAAGCGAGAGATGCAGCCGCTGCACAAACATACTTTGGTTTGGAAGGATACTTAGCAACATTAACAACACAAGAAGAAGCAGGTTTAGCAGGATCGCAAAGTCAAGGTACAGGTTGGATAGGTGCTACAGATGTAGATCAAGAAGGAACATGGCGTTGGGTTACTGGACCAGAAGCTGGAACCGTTTTTTGGATTGGACAATCTAATGGAGCAGCACAAAATGGCTCATATACTTTCTGGAATACAGGTGAGCCAAACAATTTCAATGAAGAACATTACGCACATATTACCGATCCAAGTGTAGGTTTATTAGGTTCGTGGAACGATTTGCCCAACACAGGCGCATTGGAGCCAGGAAATCCGTATCATCCACAAGGATATATTATTGAATATGGAGGAATGCCCGGAGAACCTGAAATAAATCTATCAGCAAGTACACAAATAGAAACACCAAAATCTACACTTACAGAAGGCGCTAGTTGCGAATCAAGTGAAATTACACTTAGTGTAGAAACCAATACCGATACTATATTGTGGTATGCTTCAGAAACCGCAACAACACCAATTCACACAGGAACAAACTATACCGTGACTGTTTCAGAAACGACTACTTTTTGGATATATCCTGCATTTTCTGGTTGTACAAATGGAGCACGAACTCCAATTACAGCAACTATTTACGGACTACCAGAAACGGACGATATTACAATTGTTCAATGTGGTTCTACAAACGGAATAACAATTTTTAACCTATTCGAATACAATCAAGAAGTTGCTGCAGGAATTTTAGAAAATCGCCAAGTTCGATATTATATTGATAGTTCGCTAACACAAGAAATAACCACTAGCGCGTATACCAACACATCAAACCTTCAAACGGTTTATGCAAAAGTTACAGACTTAATTTCTGGCTGCGAAAATACAGCAGAAGTTTTATTGGAAGTACGTTCAAATGCTGTAAATAATGCTGTTTTAAATGCTTGTGATACTAACGAGGAACTCGGACAGACACAATTTGATCTTTCATTGGCAGATATACAAATTACAAGTGGTTTGCCAACAGATGTAACTGTAACGTACTTTGAAACGCTCAATGATGCTTTATTACTATCAAATCCGCTAGGAAATCTATTTACAAATACATCAGCCTATTCACAAACTATTTACGCTCGTGTATCGCAAAATGGCGATTGTTACGGAATTGCAGAAGTATTATTAAACGTTATTGGTTTACCTTCAATAGATACGGAAGAAGAAATCTATTATTGTGTAAACTTTTCTCCGCAACTCATTACATTGGAAAGCGGAATTACAGCCAATTTTGATCAATATACTTTTTTATGGTCTAATGGGGAAACTACACCAGAAATACAAGTCAATCAAATAGGAGTTTACACGGTTGAAGTCACTCAAATTGGAGCTTGTTCAAAACAAAAAACAATTAATGTACAACCATCAAACATTGCTACAATAGGAAGTATTCAAATCAATGATGTTTCAGACAACAACGTGGTAACAGTAATAGTTTCTGGAGAAGGCGATTATGTATTTGCATTAGATGATCCGAATGGAATCTATCAAGAATCAAATATTTTTGAAAATGTAGGAGTAGGTTTTCATACAGTATACGTTAAAGACATTAAAAATAATTGCGGAATTGTCAGTGATGATATTGCTGTAATTGGCTATCCAAGATTCTTTACTCCAAATAATGATGGTGTCAACGATACTTGGCAACTCAAAGGAATTTCAGAAAGATTCCAGTCAAATACACAAGTTTTTATTTATGATCGTTATGGGAAACTACTTCGAATACTCATCAATGCAGAAGATGCTTGGAATGGAAACATTAACGGTGCAAAAATGCCATCAAGCGATTACTGGTTTTCTGCCACACTACAAGATGGGAGAATTTTCACAGGACATTTTACATTGAAAAGATAGTTTTTTAGATTGTTGGATCGCTTCGCTTTTGGATCGCTTCGCTTTTGGATCGCTTCGCGTGTTGTGTTATCTCACTAACTCGATAATTATAGCGTCATTTCGAGTATTATTGAGATCAAAATATATTTTGATTGGAAATACCTAGTGTAGCTATTGCTAAACAAATTTGTATCGAGAAATACTTTGAAATTAGGTGCTATCAACAAGGTTTACTTTCTCTACTTTCTAGTAATGACGAACCACAATAATTCGAGAAAATCTAAGTTAGTCTAAAAGTTGATTACGGTAATTTTATTTGTTGTGATAACGAAACTCGTCAAAACTACCAACTTCCACCTGCGCCACCGCCACTAAATCCGCCGCCGCCGAAACCGCCACCAAAACCACCTCCGAAACTTCCGCCTCCGCCAAAACCACCTCCGCTGCTTCCGCTTCCACTGCCAAAAGATCCTTTTCCTAAATTACTGAGAATGATAATGTCCAACAAATCGTTTCCAGTGCTACGTCCGCCTCCATGATTATTTCCGCCGCCATCTCGTTTATTATTTGCCAAAATAGAAACAAGAACGATAAAAAAGATGATCAAAAAGAATACAACTCCAATGGGAATTCCTTTGCTTGAGCGCCTTCGTTCACCTGTAAATTCACCTTCTAAAACTTCAATAATACTATTAACACCTTCATTTAATCCGCCGTAATAATCGCCTTTTTTAAAGAATGGAATAATGCGATTACGTGTAATTTGTCCAACAATACCAGCGGTCAATTTGTTTTCGGCACCATATCCAGGAGAAATCCAAATTTTACGATCTTTCACAGCTAAAACAACCATGACACCATTATCTTTTCCTTTTTGTCCAACGCCCCATTTGTGTCCCCATTCTGGTGTAAGCATACCAATACTTTCTCCATTGGTAGATTCAATTATAGCAATAACAATCTGTGTAGACGTTGTGTCAGAATATTTGATAAGTTTATTCTCTAGTGCATTTTTTTCTGCTCTTGAAAGTAAATTAGCATAATCATAAACAGCGTCAGGATTTGCTTTTGTTGGCTTTGGAGGAATATCAAATTGCGCATGCGAAATGTTCAAAAAGAACAATCCGATGATACAGATAAAAGTGTGTAGATGTTTTATATGAAAGTTTTTAAGCATTAGCCTCTTGAAATTTCGTTTGGTAGTTCGTCTTCGTGTGTATTAGCGTCCCATGGGAAATGTGTTTGTAATTCTAAACCAGCTTTTAGGACACCATCAATCAAACCTTGTTTGAAATTTCCATGTTGAAATTGAGTGCGCATGACATCACGTGTGCTATCCCAAAAATCACAAGGAACTACATCATTAATCCCTTTGTCTCCACAAATAACGAATGATTTATCCGCAACAGCGACATAGATAAGTACACCGTTACGCAGTCTGGTATTATCCATCTTAAGCAGATGAAATACTTCTAGTGCACGATCAAAAGTATCTGCATCTGTATGATCTTCAATGTGAACACGAATTTCACCAGAAGTATTTCGTTCTGCCGTTCTAATGGCAGCAATGATTTCTTGTTCTTCCTTAGCGGAAAGGAAATCTTCTACTTTAGACATAAATTGTGAATGTTTTATTGAAAATCAAATTCTACATCAGGCGCTTTTTCTGTACCTGCTTCTGCTTTGAAACGTGCCATTTCTTTAAATCCAAACATGCCTGCAAGCATATTATTTGGGAACGTTTTTGTGGCGATATTATAATCATTTACGGCAGAATTGAAACGATTTCTTGAAGTACGAACTGAATTTTCAGTACTTGCCAACTCATCTTGAAGCTTCAAAAAGTTTTGATTGGCTTTCAAATCAGGATAACGTTCTACAGTAACAAGTAAACGTGATAATGCTCCTGATAATCCATCTTGTGCTTGTTGAAATTTTGCCATGTTTTCTGGCGTCAAATCATCTACATTAATCTGTGTTTGCGTAGCTTTTGACCTTGCATTAATTACTGCTTCAAGTGTTGTGCGCTCAAAATCGGCAGCACCTTTTACCGTTTTTACTAAGTTTCCAATAAGGTCACTTCTTCGTTGATATTCACTTTCTACGTTAGACCATGCTGTTTTAGCATCTTCTCTCAAAACTACCATTCCGTTGTATTTGGTGTACGTGAAAATTGCTAAAATCGCAACAACAACGAGGATAATTAACGATTTCTTACTCATAATTATTCGGGTTTATTTATTAGTATAGTATTGTATTTGGTTCAAATGTTACAAGTTGTCCTTGATTTTTACAAGTTCAGCTCGAATATGTTGTAATTTACGAATAATCTCAAAATTGGAAAGTGTTTTTTTCTTTTCCTCTTTTAAGTGAACCTTTGCTCCGTCGAGTGTGAAGCCACGTTCTTTTACTAAATGGTAGATAAGTTGAATATGTTTGATATCGTCTGGTGTAAACTTACGATTTCCTTTTGCGTTCTTTTTTGGTTGAATTTCATCAAATTCTTTTTCCCAAAAACGAATCAAAGAAGCATTTACACCAAAAGCCTTGGCAACTTCGCCAATACTGTAATATAATTTGTCTGGTAAATCAATATGCATTAGTCAAGCGATTGATTTTGTTTAGCGGCGTTTTTAAGTAATTCTTCAAATTCTAAAGCAGATAAGTTTCCATAATAGAAGTTGATTGGATTTATTTTTTCGCCATTTTTTCGAATTTCATAGTGCAAATGAGGAGCTTGTGATCGTCCTGTACTACCTACAAAACCAATTAAATCACCACGTTTTACTTTGGTTCCTTTACGAACATTGTACTTGCTCAAATGCGCATACAATGACACATATCCAAATCCATGATCAATACGAATATGCTTTCCAAAACCAGAAGCAGAATTATCAGATCTAATCACAACACCATCACCAGAAGCATATACAGGTGTACCTCTTGGCGCGGTAAAATCCATTCCCCAATGCATTTTTCTAGCTTTTGTAAATGGATCGTTTCTCCATCCATATCCAGAAGCCATGCGTGTCAAATCTTCATTGTTTACAGGTTGTATTGCAGGAATAGATGCCAAAAACTCTTCTCTATCTTCCGCCAACTTAGCAATCTCGTCTAAGGATTTAGAATGAACAATCATGCGTTTCTGTAATTTTTCTAGCTCTCTTGTAGTAGAAATTAATAAATCAGTATTTTCATAATTGTACAACGCTTCATAACGGTTTACTCCACCAAAACCAGCTTTGCGTTGTTCTTCAGGAATTGGATTGGCTTCAAAATACAATCTATAAATATTATTGTCTCTTTCTTCTAAATTTTCTAAAACAGCTTGCGCTTGTTCCATCTTTTTATTCAACAATTTATATTGTAATTGCATTTTCTCCAATTCACGTTCAACCACTTTTTGTTTTGGTGTTTCAAATGAAAATGGTGTATAAAAGAATAAAACAAGTAGCAAAAAAGAGCATAAAACAACAGAAGCAATGTACAAGAAAATATAGCCAATTTTGCGTCCACGCTTGGTTTCTATCTTGCGATATGACAATGTTTCTGAATCGTAATAATATTTTACCTTACTCATTCCTTAAATTATTCTATTTTTGTACAAATTTTCGTGAAAAGTAAATCACGAAGCAGCTGTAAGACGAACAAATATAGTTATTGTTTCACAGTTTTTAGAAATTTTAAAGTAGGTTAAGATAATTTTAATAGAAAAAAGAGTTGTCTGAAGCATACAATATAAAAGTATAATACATGAAATGAGCATGCAAAAAAACGCTATCATTTAAACAAAATGAGAAAAAGAAAATTGCATGCGACCATTGAGTGACAATATAAAATTACACATGAAATCTCAGGATATTAGAGCTAAGTTTTTAGAGTTTTTTAAATCTAAAACACATCAAATTGTACCATCTGCGCCAATGGTGACGAAAAACGATCCAACTTTGATGTTTGTCAACTCTGGAATGGCACCTTTTAAAGAATATTTCTTAGGAAATGGAACGCCAACAAGCAATCGTATCGCCGATACTCAAAAATGCTTACGTGTAAGTGGAAAACACAATGACTTGGAGGAAGTAGGTTATGATACCTATCATCATACCATGTTTGAAATGTTAGGAAACTGGAGTTTTGGTGATTATTTTAAGAAAGAAGCCATTGCTTGGGCTTGGGAATTATTGACAGAAGTATACGGAATTGATAAAGATATTTTATACGTTACTGTTTTTGAAGGAAGTGAAGAAGATGGTTTAAAACTCGATCAAGAAGCGTATGATCTTTGGAAAGAAATTGTTCCGGAAGAACGAATCTTAATGGGGAATAAAGCAGACAATTTCTGGGAAATGGGAAGTCAAGGACCTTGTGGACCTTGTTCTGAAATTCATGTTGATATTCGTTCTGATGAAGAAAAAGCAAAAGTTCCAGGAGCTGATTTAGTAAATATGGACCATCCGCAAGTAGTGGAAATTTGGAACTTAGTATTCATGCAATACAATCGTAAAGCAGACAAATCTTTAGAAAAACTTCCTTCCCAACATGTAGATACAGGAATGGGATTTGAGCGTTTGTGTATGGTTTTACAAGATGTAAAATCAAACTATGATACAGATGTTTTTACACCTATCATTCGAGAAATAGAAACCATTGCTAATGTAGATTATGGGAATGATGAAAAAGTAGATGTCGCAATTCGTGTCATTGCAGATCATGTGCGCGCCGTATCTTTTTCTATTGCTGATGGGCAATTGCCAAGCAACAATACAAGAGGATATGTAATTCGTAGAATTTTACGTAGAGCAGTTCGTTACGGATTTACATTTTTAAATAAAAAAGAGCCATTTATTTATCGTTTAGTAGACGTTTTAGATAAAAAAATGGGGAAAGCATTTCCTGAAATCAAAGAACAAAAACAATTGATTCAGAATGTAATTAGAGAAGAAGAACAATCGTTTTTACGTACCTTAGAACAAGGTTTAGTGTTGCTAGATCGTGTCATTGAAAATGTAGAAGGGAAAGTAGTTTCTGGGAAAAAAGTATTTGAATTAAAAGATACGTATGGTTTCCCACAAGATTTAACAGAACTAATCTTAAGTGAACACGGATTAACGTATAATGAAGACGAGTTTAATGCAGCGCTCAAAAAACAGCAAGAAGACGGACGTGTAGGAACTAAAATTGAAGCTGACGATTGGGTTGTGTTACTAGAAGATGAAGATGAAGAATTTGTTGGGTATGATACACTTGAAGTAGATGTAAGACTTACACGCTACCGTAAAATTGAAACAAAAAAAGAAGGTGTACAATATCAGTTGGTATTTAACATGACACCATTTTATCCTGAAGGCGGAGGACAAGTTGGAGATAAAGGATACTTAGAAGTGCCTAACGGAGACGTTGTTTACATCTTAGATACGAAAAAGGAGAATAATTTAATTATTCATCTGGCTAAGAACTTGCCAAAGCATGTAGATCAAACATTGCGTGCAGTTGTAGACAAAAAACAACGTGAACGTACAGCGGCAAACCATACAGCAACACATTTATTGCATCAAGCGTTACGTGAAGTTTTAGGAACACATGTAGAACAAAAAGGTTCGGCAGTACATTCTAAATATTTACGTTTTGATTTCTCTCATTTTTCAAAAATGACCGTAGAAGAATTGCGCGATGTGGAAAATTTTGTAAATGCAAGAATAGAAGGGAAACTTCCATTAGAAGAAATACGAAACAGACCTGTTGCAGAAGCAATGGCAGATGGAGCAATGGCATTATTTGGTGAAAAATACGGTGATACAGTACGTTCTATTCGTTTTGGTCAATCTATTGAATTATGTGGAGGAACGCATGTAGAAAACACAGCTGATATTTGGCATTTTAAGATCAAATCTGAAGGTGCTGTTGCGGCAGGAATTCGACGAATAGAAGCAATCACTTTCGATGCAACAAAAGAATTCTATTTTGAAAATAATAGAGCATATTACGAAATTAAAGATGTTTTAAATAATCCGAAAGACACCGTAAAAGCAGTAACAGATTTAAAAGATGAGAATGCTAAACTGAAAAAGCAGATTGAAAGTCTTTTAAAAGACAAAGCAAAAAACTTAAAAGGCGATCTTAAAAATGAGCTTGAAGATATTGACGGTGTTCAGTTTTTAGCAAAACAAGTAGATTTAGACCAAAATGGAATCAAAAACCTTGCTTTTGAACTAGGTGGAGAAATGAAAAACTTATTTTTATTCTTTGCTACAGCAACAGAAAGTAAAGTAATGTTAACATGTTACATCTCTAAAGAATTAGTAGCAGAACGTGGATATGATGCAGGAAAAGTAGTAAGAGAGTTAGGAAAACTAATTCACGGCGGCGGTGGCGGACAAGCTTTCTTTGCTACAGCAGGAGGAAAAAACCCTGGCGGAATTCCAAAAGCAATAGAGCGCGTACGTGAATATGTAAAATAAAAAGAAATAATAACCCATATATAATAGTCAAATGAAAAAAATATATATCGCAGTATTAGCATTGTTTTTTACAATACCAATGTTTGCACAAGAAAGTACTCAGGTAGAAGAAAAAAAGGAAAAAGAAGATGTGTACATTTGGTGTAAAATGCCTCGTAAAAAAGGTCAGTGGTATAAATTAGAAAAACCAACACCAAAAGTAGTGACTGATTTTCAGGATAAATTAATTTATCTAAAATTATTGAACGAATATGATATCGTTGAAAAAGGTAAATTAGACAGAGCTACAAGTGATGCGATTTTAAAATTAGAATCACGAAAAGGTGTAACATATGACAGCAAAGAGCTTGTAGGATTTACACAAGGAATGAAAAACAGACTGAATTTAATGTATTTCACAGCCAAAAGAGCAGCAGACGCAAAGAAGCAGTAACAAATGATATTACAAACCAATATTCCGTTAAAAAAGGAAATATACAACCCAATAACATACAACTCAAATGTGTGTTTATTGGGTTCTTGTTTTTCGACACATATTGGTCAAAAATTAGCGTATTATAAATTAAAAACGCTTCAAAATCCATTCGGAATTTTATTTCAGCCAAAAGCGATTGAAAATCTAATTCTAAAAGCTATTAATCAAGGTACTTATACCGAAGAAGATATTTTCTATGCTAATGAACGTTGGCATTGTTTTGACGCGCATTCTGAACTAAGTCATCCTGATAAGAATGTATTGTTGAATAATTTAAATACCGCTATGGCGGAAATGTACACGTTTCTTCTTGAAGCATCGCACATTATCATAACTCTAGGAACTGCTTGGGTATATAGACATATTGAAACGGATACCATTGTGGCTAATTGTCATAAAGTACCACAAAAGCAATTTTTAAAAGAAATACTACCAGTAGATGAAGTAGCGGCAAGTGTTGAAAATTGTGTTGCTTTATTAAGAAGTATTAATCCGAAAATTACCATTCTATTTACAGTTTCACCTGTACGACATGTAAAAGATGGTTTTATAGAAAATCAACAAAGCAAAGCACATTTATTAGCTGGAATTCATCAAACCGTATCAAATCGTCATCAAATACATTATTTTCCATCGTATGAAATCATGATGGACGAATTGCGAGATTATCGTTTTTACACACAAGATATGATTCATCCCAACTCAATAGCAATTGACTACATTTGGGAGAAATTTACACATACTTGGGTTTCTCAAGAAAGTGAAAAAACAATGGAAGCTATAGAAAAAATCCAAAAGGGATTGGCGCACAAACCTTTCAATCCTGAATCTGAACAGCATCAAAAATTCATAGCAAATCTTCAAGTTAAAATAGAGAAACTTCAGCAAGACTTTCCGCATATTCAGTTTTAAATACATTTCCAATTGCACACTACTTCTTAGTGTTTACAATTCATAAATCATAAAATATAGAGCTTTTAAAAAGCAATTTCTTTGCATTTTTGGGAACTATTGATTACTTTTTTGTGCCTTCAATTCGATAATCAAGGTTTCTAAACCTTGGGTTGAGGTCGCTTTTATAGTAGGTTTGAGATATATTAATTTTAAAACTATTTAGTATGTTAAAAAAAATTTCAAACTTAAAAGGAGTAAAAGGTTTAAGTAAAACTCAACAGTCAGAAATTCAAGGAGGAAGAATAGATCCTAACGTTCTTATGGTATGCAATCATTATGCTACAGCAATGGCATTAGCAGATGGAGAAGCCGGAGGATATTTAGATGATGAAGTAACGATGAGTACTTTATATAATGAGCATTTTTACGAATGTAGTGGCGTTACATTAGCTTAAACAAATGCTATCTTACAAAGGCTGCAGTTTTGTAGCCTTTTTTATTTAAAATTTTTATTCTGAAAGTAAATGCTAACTTAGATGTGAAAATCAGTAAAACATATATACATGAAAGTAAAACACATTATAGCGCTATTCTTATTAGGTATTTTTATTACGATTATTGGTACCTTATTTAAAATTCAGCATTGGCCATATGGATCAGAGATTTTAACAGTAGGTTCACTTATGGAAGGATTAGCAATACTATTAGGTATATGGAAATTATTGTCTACAAAGAAATTTAAAGATTTTCTGAATAGCTAGTTACAACTAAATCCATTCCATCAATAATCAATTGAGCAATATCAGGACGTTCTTGTTGGATGTTTTGTAAACGTTGTGAAATTTTTTCTTCTAAAAGACTACTTTTATCAACCAACTCATATAACTCAAGTAGCAATAGCCAATCTTTTGAATGTTTGCTAGTAAGTGTTTCAAAAATTGTTTCCAAAGAAACGGAAGTATCTTTTTGAGTTCTGTAATTACGGACTTTCGTATACAAAGCTTCTAAATCTTTATCTTCCTTAGATTTTTCAACTTTCACAGTCAATGTTTCAGATTTAAAGTGCATACTGTCAAACGAATTATAATCGGCAGCGCCAGCATAAGCAGAAACAATCTCTTTACCTAAAGCCAAATCAAACGTTCCATATTCAGGCTTAAACAAAACCTTATCTTTATAAATAACGGTGCAATCTGTAAATTGAATTAAAATCAGTTTTCCATGAATATTACGAATTCCAGTAACATTCAAACCTTCAACCTTTATTCCGCTTTCGTATTCAAAAGCAATGCGCTCGCCATCATAAAAATTATACGCTTTCAAGTCTCTCGGACTCATATCTTCAATAGCTAAATTGATTCCTTTCAATTTCCCTAAAGGAGAACTAAATCCGTGCGGATGCATTGTAACACCATGACCAATCAATTCTTTCTCTCTATTCGATAAAGCAGTTGGTCCTTCGGTTCTAAAAAATACAACTTCATTATCTTCATTCGTAATCATCTCAGTAAAAACTCCAGAAACTTGCAATCCAGTACTTAGCTCAATAGTTCCTATCTTTTTAGAATTAATCAACTTTCGTAAGCCTCTAAAACCACCTTTTCGTAATGCCATAGTTGTTGCAAACTCTTCTAAAACCTGCATCAAATACGAAAAATCGGGTGTTACATACAATTGCGGTTGTGGTTGTGTAATATCAAATTCTTGGTAAGCTGCATCAACTGAATAAGGAATCTTTTTTACTTTATCAGTCATACACCATTTACTTTCGCCAATAGAGGACAAAAGTCCAGCGCCATAAATCTTAGGATCATCAACATTGCCAATCAAACCATATTCAACAGTCCACCAATGTAAATTTCGAATCATCGCCATTTCTGACAATTCTACCTTTTTTGATTGCAATTCATTTACACTTGCTTCTGCAGCTTCAATCTCAGCAACAGTACTTCCAGGTGCTTCTTTTACAATAGAAAGCTTTCGAACCGCTTCGTACATATCATTATCATGAGCAGACAAAATAGCTTTAGCACCAATCTCTCCAAAACGACGCAAATATTCTGCATAATCTGGATTGGCAATAATTGGCGCATGCCCAGCAGCTTCATGAATAATATCGGGAGCTGGTGTATATGCGATATGTTCTAACTGACGAATATCACTTGCAATAACCAACACTTTATAAGCTTGAAACTCCATAAAAGCATTAGGAGGAATAAATCCGTCTACCGCGACAGCTGCCCAACCAATTTCTTTCAAAATTCGATTCATTCCATACATGCTTGGAATAGCATCAATAGAAATTCCAGTTTTCTCCAAACCGTCTAAATACGAATCATGAGCTACAGTACTCAAATATGAAACACTCTTTCGCATCACATAACGCCAAACTGCTTGATTTATAGAAGTATAATCATCGTAATTCTGCGGTTTAATGTATTGTTGTAAATGCGGAGGAAGTTTATCCAATAATGGATTCATTTCAATATACTGATTCATGCGGTAAATTTTTACAAAGCTATTAAAACATAAAATAGTAAGACAATAAAATATAGAAATTCAACGTATTTCATAAAATATGTATCTTCACAAACTTTAAGGGCGAGACCATGACACAAAAATCTGAAACGAGAAAAGAAGAAATTGTACGTACTGCTGAAATGCTTTTCAAAAAAAAAGGATACAGTGCAGTAACTATGCGTGATATTGCGCAAGCTATGGGAATAAAAGCAGCAAGTTTGTACAATCATATACAATCAAAACAACAAATACTTTCAGATATCATCATCCAAATTGGAGAGCAATTTACTGCTGGAATGTCTGAAATTCTATCAAATCAAGAAGCTACAAGCATTCAAAAGTTAGAGCAAATCATTAAGCTGCATGTACAAATTACGATGGATAATCCTTCTAAAATGGCAACTATGAATAATGATTGGATGCACCTAGAAGGAAAACTAGATTATTACTTACAATTGCGAAGAAACTACGAAGAAAGCTTTCGCCAAATCTTAGAAGATGGAATTCAAAATGGAGAACTCAAAAATTTAGACATCGAAATAATACTATTCTCCATTCTCTCTACATTGCGCTCGTTATATCTGTGGATTCCTAAAAAAGAAGACATTATAAAAGAAAACTTAATCGGTAAATTGAGTCAAGTTTTGCTCACTGGAGTTACTGCCTAACGATGGTAAACCTATAAAATATCTATAGTGTTGCGTTAAAATGTCTATTGTAAAACCCTCGAAAAGTAGGTTTTATCTTACGTATATTTAAGTTATACTAATTTTTAACCTACCATAAAATGAAAAGCAAACCTAAGAATGGTTTGAGATTGAAGAAAAGTATGATCTCAAATCTAAATGCAGTAGTTGCTGGCGGACCACCTGTACCACCAGGAAGTAATTCCTGTGTAAAAGAAGAAACATGTATAAACTGTAATCTACTTACTGTTACATGTGATGAACAGACTTGTAATATCTGTATGTAATATTAATAACTTTAAAACGCTAAAGACGCTTGAAAAAGCGTCTTTTTTTAATTAACTGAATATAAGTTGCTTAAATCACCTTCGAAAGGCTTTAAAAATATAATTTGGAATCAATCTAAATGAACTCTTTAAATAAAAAAACGGTTGCAAGTCAAACTAACAATTGTTAGTTTTGTGAAAACAACTAAAAAATACATGGCAAAGTTTCATGAAATAGAAGTGGCTGAAGTATACAAAGAAACTTCAGATTGTACCGTAATTACATTCAACATTCCTGAAAATCTTCAGGAAGAATTCAAATATATTCAAGGGCAATATCTCACATTACGAAAAATGATCAATGAAGAAGATATTCGTAGATCATATTCTTTATGTTCAAGTCCAGTAGACAATCAGTGGAAAGTTGCAGTAAAACAAATTTCAGGAGGAATATTTTCAACCTATGCAAATACAGAATTAAAAGCAGGTGATACGCTTGATATAATGGCGCCACAAGGACGTTTCTATGTAGAAGTAGATCCAAATGGAAAGAAGAACTATATTGCATTTGCTGCCGGAAGTGGAATAACACCAATGCTATCCATCATAAAAACACATCTCGAATTAGAACCAGAAAGCACGTTCAAATTATTTTACTTGAATCGCACGGTAAAATCTATTATCTTTAAAGAAGAGATAGAGCAATTGAAAAACAGATACTTACAGCGTTTTAATATATTCTATTTCTTAACAAAAGAACAACGAGATATTGAGTTTTTAAATGGACGTTTTACACCAGAAAAAATCCAAATACTCACAAAAACGTTTATTGATATCAATGATACGGCAGACTGCTTTATCTGTGGACCAGAAGAAATGATCTTTCTCATCAGAGATGAATTAGAAGCTGCTGGTTTACCAAAAGAAAACATTCACTACGAATTGTTCTTTTCGGGAGACAAAAAAGCATCAAATGCACACATCGCCGAAATATTAGAACAAAAAGTAGACGGAACAGATGTAACCATCGTCGATGGAGGAAAAGAATTTCATTTCATCATGGAAGACGAATACGATAACATACTAGACGGAGCATTAGCTGCTGGTGCCGACTTACCATTTGCCTGTAAAGGTGGTGTTTGTAGTACCTGCAAATGTAGAGTAGTTGAAGGTTCAGTAGAAATGAAAATCAACTATGCATTAGTCGAAGAAGAACTCGCAAGCGGATTGGTATTATCATGTCAAGCAGTTCCAACCACAGAAAAAGTCGTAGTAGACTTTGATGTGTAAATAAATAATTAGGGCGTTACCCTTTGGGGTCGGGCTTTCGCAACTCGCTCTTGTTCGTCATGCTGAAGTTGATTCAGCATCTCACAAGTAGCTCATACAAATTGCTCAATCCCTAACGCAAAAATTCCCGAGAAATCGGAAATCAAAAAAAGAAGAAAACAAAATTAATTTGCTGAGCGTAATCGAAGCGAAATTTAAAATTCATAACTATGAGTGAAGCACAATTAAAAAACACTGGAACAGAGCGTAGTCGAAGTCTAGAGGAAATCTTTGAGCAACGTATTGCAAATGATGAAAAGATAGAACCAAAAGATTGGATGCCTGAAAAATACAGGAAAACACACATCCGACAAATATCACAACATGCGCATTCTGAAATTGTAGGAATGTTGCCAGAAGGAAACTGGATTACTAGAGCACCTTCACTTCGTAGAAAAGTAGCATTGCTTGCCAAAGTGCAAGATGAAGCTGGTCACGGATTATATTTATACAGTGCTTGTGAAACACTAGGAGTTTCTCGTGACGAATTATACGAACAATTACACTCAGGAAAAGCAAAATATTCAAGTATCTTCAATTATCCAACGGTAACATGGGCAGACATGGGAGCTATTGGTTGGTTGGTAGATGGTGCTGCCATTATCAACCAAGTACCATTATGTAATACTTCATACGGACCCTATGCAAGAGCTATGATTCGTGTATGTAAAGAAGAAAGTTTTCACCAACGTCAAGGTTTTGAAATCATGATGTCTTTATGTAATGGAACTCCTGAGCAAAAAGAAATGGCACAAGATGCTTTAAATCGTTGGTGGTGGCCATCATTAATGATGTTAGGTCCTGTAGATTCAGAATCGGTACACACAGAGCAATCAATGAAGTGGAAACTAAAACGTAAAACCAATGATGAATTACGTCAACAATTCATTGATCAAACAGTACCACAAGCAGACATCTTAGGATTAACAGTTCCAGATCCAGACTTAAAGTGGAATGAAGAAACAGGTCACTATGACTTTGGAGAAATTAATTGGGATGAATTCTGGCAAGTAGTAAAAGGACATGGTCCTTGTAACAAAGAACGTATGAATGCCAGAGTTGGCGCATGGGAACGCGGAACATGGGTTAGAGACGCAGCAATGGCTCACGCCGAGAAAAAACAAAACAAAAAAGAAAATCAAGCGAAAGCAGGATAAAATATGTTATATCATTGCTGCGTGTCACATCGAGCGCAGTCGAGATGCATATAAAACGCAAACGCATTAGTATTAATTAAAAGTTACCCACTTTCGTGGGCAATAGATATGGAAAAAAACTGGCCTCTTTGGGAAATATTCGTAAGAAGTAAAAACGGATTAGAACACAGACACTTTGGAAGTTTGCATGCAGCAGATGCAGAAATGGCATTAGAAAATGCAAGAGATGTATACACACGTAGAAGTGAAGGTGTAAGTATTTGGGTAGTAGAATCGAAAAACATCACGGCTTCCAATCCTGAAAACAACGGAGAATTATTTGAACCAGCACAAGATAAAATTTATCGTCATCCAACCTTTTACACGTTACCAGACGAAATCAAACACATGTAATACGCAATGTCTTCCCAAGAAATTGGGAATCTAAATCCGTACACTGAGCGGAGTCGAAGTGTACTATAAAGTTTAACAACAAAAGATTACCCATTTCTGTGGGAAATAAATATGAAAACAAACTTATACAACTACATACTTGAACTAGCAGATAATTGCTTAATAGCTGGTCAGCGATTAGGAGAATTATGTGGGCACGGACCAAGTCTTGAAACTGACATTGCATGTACAAACATTTCTTTAGACTTATTTGGACAAACGAGAAGTTACTTTCAATATGCAGCTGATATCAAAGGTGACGATGCCACAGAAGACAGTATTGCATTTTTGCGTTACGAGCGTCAATACAAAAATGTTCTGTTAGTAGAACAGCCAAATCGTGACTTTGCATACACAATAGCAAGACAATATTTATTTGATGTTTTTCATCTATTGTTACTAGAAAAATTACAATTCAGTCAAGATTTAACACTGAGTGCTATTGCAAAAAAATCTAAAAAAGAAGTATCATATCATGTGCGTTTCACTGGCGATTGGATCAAACGTTTAGGTGATGGAACAGAAATTAGTCATGAAAAAATGCAAACAGCTATTGATGGACTTTGGACATATACAAACGAACTGTTTGAAGTAACCGAAGAAGCAAAAGCATTGGCAGAAGAAGGAATCGGAATCGATGTTTCTACCTTAAAAGATACTTACTACGAAATAGTAAGCACATTACTAGAAGAAGCAACACTAACAGTTCCAGAGAGCAAATATTTCCAGAAAGGCGGAAAAGCAGGAATTCATACAGAACACCTAGGATATCTATTGGCAGATATGCAATATATGCAGAGAGCATATCCAAACATGAAATGGTAAAGAATAGCGAATGTTGAATCCTAAATAACGAAATAGGAAATACTTTATCATTCAAAAATCATTATTCGATATTCAATAGTAATATATGATCGCAACCAATCAACATATTGACGAAGAACTTATCCCAATTCTAGAAAAAGTATCAGATCCTGAAATTCCGGTACTTTCTATCATGGATATGGGTGTTGTACGTTCTGCAATAATCGTCAATGGAATAGTTGAAGTAAATATAACACCAACATATTCAGGTTGTCCCGCAATGGATGTTATTGGTGATGACATATCAAAAGCATTACAAGAACATGGTTACGAATCCAAAGTGAAATTGATTCTAGTACCAGCATGGACAACCGATTGGATTACAGAACGTGGACGAAAAGCACTCCGAGAATACGGAATTGCACCACCATTAAATCCCGATGCAGATAAAGATGCGTTACTTGGCGATAAACGCATTGTGAAATGTACAAACTGTAATTCGACAAATACAAAATTAGTCAGTCAATTTGGTTCCACAGCATGCAAAGCACTATTCAAATGTGAAGATTGCTTAGAACCTTTCGACTACTTTAAATGTTTAAAATAATAATTCCCGTTTATGCTGAATTTGTCGAAGCAAAACGGGAATCTCTATTTATAATAGAAATAAAAAATAAGGTATGAGTAACAATTCAATTGCACTAAAAATTGAAAACAATGTAGCGTATGTAACGCTCAATCGTCCTGAAGTATTCAACAGTTTCAATCGAGAAATGGCATTGCGCTTACAAGATACACTAGATCAATGTGAACAAAATGAAGAAGTACGAACCATTGTATTAACTGGAGAAGGAAAAGCATTTTGTGCAGGACAAGACTTAAAAGAAGTCACACATCCAGAACTCAATCCTGGATTTAAAAAAATATTAGAAGAACACTACAATCCAATCATTCAGCGAATTCGACGTATTGAAAAACCAATTGTTGGCGCTGTAAATGGAGTAGCGGCTGGAGCTGGAGCAAACATTGCTTTAGCGTGTGATATTGTGGTAGCTCATGAAAAAGTAAGTTTCATTCAAGCATTTAGCAAAATTGGGTTAATTCCAGATAGTGCAGGGACTTTCTTTTTACCACGATTAATTGGATTCCAAAAAGCATCTGCGTTAATGATGTTGGGTGACAAGGTTGGAGCTGAAGAAGCAGAAAGATTAGGAATGTTATACAAAGTATTACCCTTAGAAACATTCAAAGAAGAAGTTGTAACATTAGCTGAAAAACTAGCTAAAATGCCAACAAAAGCACTCGGATTGACCAAAAAAGTATTAAATCAGTCATTAACTAACGATCTAGAATCACAACTAGCATTAGAATCAAAATATCAAATAGAATCAAGCGAATCAGAAGACTATCGCGAAGGTGTTTCGGCATTTGTTGAAAAAAGAAAACCAAACTTTAAAGGGAAATAAAACTCAAACTGTATAATCTAAAAGCCTAAATTTTAAATGTAAAGATGAATATTTAACCATTCAACATTTAAAATTTAACATTTAACATTTATGATTAAAAACGTAGGAATAATAGGTTCAGGTACCATGGGAAGCGGAATTGCACAAGTAGCAGCAACTGCAGGATGCATGGTAAAACTATATGACACCAAACAAGCTGCTTTAGATAAAAGTAAAGTTGCTTTAGAAAAAATATTAAATCGTCTCATTCAAAAAGGACGTATCGATGAAGCTGAAAAAAATAGAATTCAAGGAAACATTTCCTATGTAGATTCACTCAAAGACTTAGGTGATTCTGATCTAACTATTGAAGCCATCATTGAAAATCTAGATATCAAACAAAAGGTGTTTTCAGAACTAGAAACATACCTAAGTGATGAAGCTATCATTGCATCAAACACGTCGTCATTATCCATTGCATCAATAGCATCGTCATTACAAAAACCAACACGTTGTATTGGAATTCATTTCTTCAATCCAGCACCATTAATGAAATTAGTTGAAGTGATTCCTGCAATTCAAACCTCACAAGAGGTACTTGACAAAGCAATACAAACCATTGCCGATTGGAAAAAAGTAGTTGCTGTAGCAAAAGACACACCAGGATTTATTGTAAACAGAGTTGCAAGACCATTCTATGGAGAATCCTTACGAATCTACGAAGAAGGACTAGCTGACTTTGTAACAATTGATAATGCTCTAAAAACGTTGGGTAAATTCCGAATGGGACCATTTGAACTAATGGATTTCATTGGGAACGATGTAAATTACACCGTAACAGAAACCGTATTTACAGCATTCTATTACGACGCAAGATACAAACCATCATTTACACAAAAACGTCTATCTGAAGCTGGATACTTAGGTAGAAAAACAGGAAAAGGATATTACGACTATGACGAAAACGGAAAACGTGTCACGTCGAGCGCAGTCGAGACGCCTCAAGATACGGAGCTATCACAGCAAATATTTGACCGTGTCTTAGTCATGCTTATCAATGAAGCTGCCGATGCCTTATTCTTAAACATTGCTTCTGCGGAAGACATTGACAACGCCATGACCAAAGGAGTAAACTATCCAAAAGGCTTATTAGCTTGGGCAGATGAAAAAGGAATCGATTGGTGTGTGAAAACCTTAGACAATTTATACGACGAATACCATGAAGACAGATATCGTTGTTCGCCTTTATTGCGAAAAATGAATCGTCAAAAAACAAAGTTTTTTAACTAGGTATTTGGTATTAAGCATGAGTCAAGAAAGCAAATACAATTTTAAATTTGAAGATTTAAAAGTCTATCAAAAAGCAATGGATTTTGGAGAGCTAGTAAATATTATTGTTAGAAAATTCCCAAACCATGAATTGTATGCTTTATCATCACAATTTAGAAGAGCTGCTGATTCTATAGCACTAAACATTGCAGAAGGTTATCCTGGTTCTGATGCACAATTTATAAAACATTTGAATCATGCTATTTTCAGTGCTAACGAATGTGTTAGTTGTAGTACAAAGGCTAGGAGGAGAAATTATATTAATTTTGAAGAAGATGAAGAAAACAGGAAACTTCTTTCTGAGTTAACTAAAATGATGTCGTCTTTACGAAAAAGGATAAAAGAAAGAAATACTAATCCCTAATCCCTAAAAACTAATGCCTTTAAGCGGAACAAAAATACCAACTAAAATGCTAAGCCAAGATCCATTCAGTACATGGCTCGGAATCGAAATTCTAGAATGTGAAATTGGACGATGTAAAGTAGGATTGACTATCAAAAAGGACATGCTTAACAGTATGGGGAAAGCACATGGAGGAATCAGTTATTCATTGGCAGATACTGCTTTTGGATTTGCGGCAAACACACATGGGAAATACGCAGTTTCCATAGAAACATCTATCAATCACATTGAAGCATTGGAAGAAGGTGACTTTATTGTAGCGGAATCTGTCATCGAAAAAGTAAAAAACAAACTTGGCTTCAATATCGTAGAAGTAAAACGTGGAGATGAACTCATTGCTTTGTTTAAAGGTGTCGTGTATCGAACTCAAAAGGACTGGGAAGAATAATCTAAGATTAACGATATTTGATTGTAAATTTTAAAATCAATAATCGTCAAGTAAAAAATAAGAACAAAGGCTAAAAATATATGAAAAGTGTAACATAGATTTCGAAAACAGAAACCACACTTTTACATTTAAAATCTTACATTTCAAAATGGAATCATACATCATAGATGGAGTAAGAACTCCAATAGGAAAATTCAAAGGATCATTAGCAACAAAACGTGTAGACGATTTAGGAGCTTTGGTCATCAAAGAAGTAACAGATCGAAATCCAAACATTCCAAAAGATGCATACGACGATGTAATCATTGGTTGTGCCAATCAAGCAGGAGAAGACAATCGTAACGTAGCGCGCATGTCGTTGTTATTAGCAGGATTGCCATATACGGTTCCTGGCGAAACGGTAAACAGACTGTGTAGTTCTGGATTATCAGCCATCATTCATGCCAATAGAGCAATCAAAGCTGGTGATGGCGATCTATTCATTGCTGGCGGAGTGGAAAACATGACACGCGGACCATACGCCATTGCAAAACCTTCAAGTGCTTTTGGAACCGATGCAAAAATGTACGATACCAGTTTCGGATGGCGATTCATCAACCCAAAAATGCACGCTGCGTATGGAACAGACGGAATGGGTGTTACGGCAGAAAACTTAGTGGAGAAGTATAATATCTCTCGTAAAGATCAAGATGCCTTTGCTTACAGAAGTCAAATGAAAGCAACAGCTGCAAAAGAATCTGGACGTTTAGCCAAAGAAATTGTAGCTGTGGAAATTCCGCAACGTAAAAAAGATCCAATCATTTTCAATCAAGATGAATTCATCAAGCCAACCACAACACCAGAAATCTTAGCAAAACTAAGAGCAGCATTCAAAAAAGAAGGCGGAAGTGTTACGGCAGGGAATGCATCTGGACTCAACGATGGAGCAGCAGCAACCATAATAGCTTCCAAAGCAGCTGTCAAAAAATACAATCTAAAACCAATGGCGCGCATCGTAAGTTCGGCTGTTGTAGGTGTAGAACCGCGTATCATGGGAATTGGACCTGTAAATGCTTCCAACAAAGCACTCCAAAAAGCAGGATTAACAATGGATGATATGGACGTTATTGAACTCAATGAAGCCTTTGCAGCACAAAGTTTAGCTTGCATTCGCGAATGGGGATTGGCAGATGATGATGCGCGAATCAATCCAAACGGAGGCGCTATTGCCATTGGTCATCCGTTAGGAGTTACAGGAACGCGTATTGCCTATTCAGCGGCATTACAATTGCAGGAAACAGGCAAGCGTTACGCACTCATCACCATGTGTATTGGTGTCGGACAAGGCTATGCAGCCATCATTGAAAATGTGAATATGTAAAATAACTTGAGCGTTCCCACAAATGTTCACTGAGACTCTCGAAGTGAACATTTGCGGTCGCGCTTTCGGCTATATCTTTTTAAAATAGAGTCATTGTGAGCTAAATTTGTAATCTATTGTAGCAATCTGTTTCTAAAGTAGCAGATTACTTCGTCGCAAACTCCTCGTAATGACGTTGCAAAACAAAAAGGATACCGTCTCAATCGCTAACGCCAACGTTTCCATGAAAATAGGAAACTCAAAGAAACCTAAGAAATTAGTACTGAGTTATGAGAATTGAGTATTGAGAAGTTTCAAAATATAGAATAAGCATAAAATATTCGTGAATTCGTGGCAAAATGCGTCCGAGTGAGCAAAATAAATTATAAAATGAACAGGTTGGCAAGAATCAAAAATTCAGATTCTAAATCGAAAATCAAACAAAATTCGAGCTAATCAAAAAGAGAAGCATCACAAACAAAAACAATTCGTGCATTCGTGGTAAAAAGCATACGAGTAAGCAAAGAAATGATAAACGAACAGATAAACAATAAATAAAGCAACAGTTTACATCGAAAAAGGAACAAAATTCGTGTTTATCAAAAAGAGAAGCATCACAAACAAAGATAATTCGTGAATTCGTGACTAAATACGTCTGAGTAAGCAAAACAAATAGACAAATTAACAAGCAAACGAATCAACAAAAAACTAACAACAACATGATCTTACAAAGCTACATCAACGGACAATGGACACAAGGAACTGGAGACGGTTCTCCAATGTTTGATGCCGTAACAGGAGAAACCATCGGATTTGCAACTACAGAAGGATTAGATATTCCTGCGGCCTTGCAATATGGAAGAACCAAAGGAGGCGAAAAACTTCGAAAAATGACCTTTCAAGAGCGTGGAAACATGCTCAAAAAACTAGCTTTGTATCTCAATAAAAGAAAAGAACAATTCTACGATATCAGTTACAAAACTGGAGCTACACGGGTAGACAGTTGGATAGATATCGAAGGTGGATTCGGAAATCTATTTGCCAACGCTTCTTTGCGTAAGCTATTTCCAAATCAACCGTATCATGTAGAAGGCGACCCAATCGATCTTTCTCGAGGTGGACGTTTTATGGCACATCATATCTTAGTTCCAAAGCGTGGAGTAGCTGTACATATCAATGCATTCAACTTCCCAGTGTGGGGAATGTTAGAAAAATGTGCTGTAAACTGGATGGCAGGAATGGCAGCAGTCGTATTGCCAGCGCCACAAACAGCATATCTAACAGAAGCAGTAGTAAGAGTCATTGTAGATTCTGGAATCTTACCAGAAGGAGCAATACAATTGTTAAGCGGAATGACAAAATCAATTCTAGATACTGTAGAATCACAAGATGTAGTCACCTTTACAGGTTCTGCACACACAGGTCGTATTCTAAAAGCACATCCTAGACTCACGCAAGAAGCTGTACCATTCACAATGGAAGCAGATTCATTAAACTGTTCTGTACTTGGAGAAGATGCCGTGCCTGGAACTCCAGAATTTGACCTCTTCATCAAAGAAGTTCGTAAAGAAATGACCGTAAAAACCGGTCAAAAATGTACCGCAATTCGAAGAATCATCGTTCCAGAAAACTTAGTGGAAGATGTGCAGATTGCTTTAGGAAAACAACTAAGTAAAGTTACTATCGGTGATCCAAGACGCAAAGAAGTGCGCATGGGTGCTTTAATCAATAAAACACAAGTACAATCGGTAAAAGATCAAGTTTCTAAACTAGCGCAAACGGCAGATATTGTTTACGGAACTCTAGATGCTATTGAAGCAGTTGGAGCAGATGGCGAAAAAGGAGCTTTTTTAAGTCCAATCTTGTTAAGAGAAAACAATCCATTCAAAAATACAAATGTTCACGAAATTGAAGCCTTCGGACCAGTAAGTACCATCATGCCATACAAAAACATGGACGAAGCTATTGAATTAGCGCAAATGGGGAAAGGTTCATTAGTATCTTCTATATTCACAAATGAGGATAAACGTGCCAAAGAATATGTTGTTGGAGCTGCGTCACATCACGGAAGAATCTTGGTTGGAAATCGCGACATGGCAAAGCAAAGTACAGGTCACGGTTCACCATTACCATTGTTAGTTCATGGAGGTCCTGGACGTGCTGGTGGCGGAGAAGAAATGGGTGGAATGCGAGGCATCAAACATTATATGCAACGTTGCGCAATTCAAGGTTCACCAACCACACTAACGGAAGTTACAGGAATCTATCAGGCGAATGCCGAATACAAAGAAACGGAGAAACATCCATTCGCATATCATTGGGAAGATATTGAAGCTGGAATGTCGTTAAAAACGCACAAGCGAACGGTTACTGATACAGATATTATCAACTTTGCAAACCTTACGTGGGATCATTTTTATGCACATACAGATATTACTTCGTTAGACGGAAGTATTTTTGAAAAGCGTACAGCACATGGATACTTTATCATTGCTGCTGCGGCAGGATTATTTGTGTATCCAAACAAAGGACCAGTGGCAGCTAACTACGGATTAGAAGAATGCCGTTTCTTGCGTCCAATTTACCATAATGATACTATTTATGTGCGATTGACATGTAAAGAAAAAGTAGATCGTGATTCACGTGGAAAAGAATTGCCAAGCGGAATTGTAAAATGGTTTGTTGAGGTTTTCGATCAAGAAGATGAATTAGTTGCAATTGCCACAATCTTAACGATGGTTCAAAAGAAAAATCCATTTGCAACGATCAATAAAAACACAATTAAAAATTATTTAGGAAAACTGACAGAAGATGCAAAACCAGCTTGGGGAAAAATGTCTGCTCAACAAATGGTAGAACATTTAGAGTATACGCTGAAAGTTGCTTCTGGGGAAATTCAAGATTTCGAAATAGAAACACCAGAAAAATATTTAGAAAAAGTACACGATAGTCTGTATACACACGATAAAATGCCTAGAAATTTTGACGCCCCAAAACTATTAGAGAAGCTAATATCAGAAACACGTTATGAAAATCTTGCGGAAGCCAAAGCGAAATTACTAGAAGCATATGATGCATTTGAGGCATATTTCAAAGAAAATCCAGAAGCAACGACGAAGAATGCAGTCTTCGGACACTTAGACAAATTTGAGTGGAGCTTAATGAATACGAAACATTTTGGGCATCACTTTGAGCAGTTTGGACTTTTATAAAAGATTGAATTGTTCAAAACTCCCGAGAAATGGAATTAGAAGACTTTATAAAATCCTATGCAGGAAAAATTGAAGCGCCGATAGGAAAAAAGACCGTGTTTTTTAAATACTTATTTCATGAAGTAAATAATTCTAGTGAACCTGTGTTTGCTTGGATGAAAACGGATGATAATGTATGGCATAGATTCTTTATGGATGTTTGGATTCCATATTGGGAAGTATTGAATCCAGCGAAAGCACTTCAGTATGCAAAAGATGGACATGAAAATTCTATTGAAGATTATATCAAAGATGAACTTGAAGAGTATGTTGATGATGAAGGCGGAAAATGGAAAGTGGTAAACATACTTGAATTATATAATTTACTGGATAAAGAAATTTTGAATGTAGAGGTAACTTATAAAAAAGAAAATGATCCTACTTTTGCGCAATTAAAACTCTTAATAGAAGAAGATGTCGAAATATTGATAAACGATTTTTGTGATATTACTGAGACAGAACTAATAATTAACAATAATAAAATAACCTAAACGTCATTTCGAGTGTTTTTTATGGAGCGAAGCGGAAATAAAAAATATATCGAGAAATACTCAGAAATTCTAAGTAGTTCTGGATACAACGAATTACAGATTCACCACTCAAACTGACAGCAATTTATAATTTTACATTTAAAATTTAACATTTTACCATGAGCGATCCATACGTAAAACAAGACATACAAAATGGTGTAGCAACCATCGAATTTTTTCATCCAGCACATAACTCTTTGCCAGGTGATATATTAGCAAAACTAGCACAAACCATTACAGATGCAGGAAACAATGAGGATATCAAAGTTATTGTTCTAAAAAGTGGAAGAGATAGAACATTCTGCGCTGGTGCAAGCTTCAAAGAACTCATCAATATCAATGATGCAGAAACAGGAAGAATCTTCTTCTCAGGATTTGCAAACGTAATCAATGCGATGCGTAAATGCCCAAAATTTATTATTGGACGTGTACAAGGAAAAACTGTTGGTGGCGGTGTTGGGTTAGCTTCCGCGGTAGATTATTGCATGGCGTCAAAATATGCTTCCATCAAACTAAGTGAATTAAATGTCGGAATTGGACCATTTGTAGTTGGACCAGCGGTAGAACGTAAACTTGGTTTAAGCGGAATGTCGCAAATTGCGATTGATGCAAACAGTTTTTACGATGCAGAATGGGCGAGAAGCAAAGGTTTGTACATGAAGGTTTTTGATTCTAACGAAGAACTTGACGAAGAAGTAGCAAAATTCGCAAATCACTTATGTACCTACAATCCAGAAGCCATGGCAGAAATGAAAAAAGCATTTTGGACAGGAACGGAAAACTGGGACGATTTACTAGCAGAACGCGCAGCAATCTCAGGACGTTTGGTACTTTCGGAATTTACAAAAGAGACGTTGAAACGATTTGCATAAATAGATTTTAGTATTTAGTAGTGTATTTCAACTGCGCTCAATATAAAAGAATTGAGATTGCTCTCATCACTAAATACGATTCCTCAAAACGTCAGTTCGAGTGATTTTCGGAATAAAATGGAGAAAATTATATCGAGAACAGCTTAGAATTTCGTAGCTGTTCTTGATACAATTTTTATTTCACTTTGCTTTATAAAAACCACTCGAACTGACACTTTTAGTTTAATATGTCATTGCTAGAATTTAGAAGAGATTAGTGGTAATCTGTGTATTAGAAAAGCAAATTACTTCGTCATGCTTCTTCGGAATGACGTTTTGAAGTTCATTTTTTGAATAATTTGCTTATTCTGTACTTTGGGGGTAAAAAAATACATTGATCAATCAATATATAGAATACTTCTTTTTGGAATCGTAATACCTTGTTTTAATACAACAAAATCAGTCGTTACTGCCCAAATTGTAGTTGTAACTTGCATTAATTGATTCGTATGATCTTTAAAATAAATGGTAACCTTATTCTTCAATAAGTTTCCAAGTTTTGTAGCTCTTTGTAAATAGTGAGATCTCAAACTACGATTTTTAGGATTTTTTAAAATTTCTGTTTTAGAAAACTTCAATGTAGGAATGTCTTCTTTTTGTATGATGCAAGATGGTGATGTATAATTCATAGCTTTTTCAAATTTATACTAAAGTAGTAGTAAAATCTCTAGTGAAACTTACATAGTATTGCGTGATTTGTAGAAATTTAACATTTTTGATATTGAAGTACTGTTTTTAAAAGTCGTTACAGCGCTTTTTGAAATAGATGCACATACGAAATCGAAAATGCAGTATCTTTACACAATAAAAATCTCAATACTTAAAAATATGATCTACGAATTTAAAGGTTACATTCCTGTAGTACACGAAAGTAGTTTTGTACATCCGTTGGCAGCTGTCACAGGAAATGTAATTATAGGAAGAGATTGTTATATCGGACCAGGCGCAGCAATTCGTGGTGATTGGGGCGAAATTATCTTAGAAGATGGTGTCAATGTACAAGAAAACTGTACCGTACACATGTTTCCAGGAAAATCCATTGTATTAAAAGAAAGTGCACATATTGGTCATGGCGCGATAATTCATGGAGCTAATATTGGTAGGAATGTGTTGGTTGGAATGAATACTGTCATTATGGATGATGCAGAAATTGGTGACGAAAGTATCATTGGAGCCATGGCATTTGTTAAAGCAAAAACGGTAATTCCAGGACGTAGTTTGGTGGTTGGAAACCCAGCAAAAGTCATTAAGCAAGTCAGTGACGAAATGATTGCTTGGAAAACCAAAGGAACACAATTATACCAACAATTGCCAGCCGATTGTCATGAAACGCTTCGTGAGGTTGAACCGTTGCGTGAAGTTCCGAAAGATCGTCCTACGCAAGAAGCGTTTTATGATACGTTGCGGGATTTTATGAAAAAATAATTGTCATATGGAGTGCTGTAGAAATGTAATTGAATTAAACCTCCAACATCCGCAAAACCGCTTTCTCATAAATAGCTTTTATACGATCATATTCTTGCGGATTGCTATTAAGGAAATGCTCAATCATCACGCCAGAATTAATTTCCATAACATAAAACTCACCCGAAGTTGTTTCAATAATATCTACCGAACAAAAACGAATGTTAATGGCATTTGCTGCTTTAATAGCAAGATTTTCGATAGCTTCATTTTCTAGTATTTCTGCTTGAGCACCTTCACCCAAATTACTTTTCCAATTGGCTTCTATGATTTTTCCTTTTGGAGGAATATCACTGAAACTTAGATCTTTCTTCTTAGAAAAAGAACCGATAACACTATCTAAAGCTTCACCCGAAAAAGTTGATTGTAGTAATTCTAAAATTGTTTTTGAACCATCAGCTTCAATGAAAGGAATATTTTTTTGATACAATAATTGAACATTACCATCTAAAATGACAGCTCTATATTCTTTTTTTATATCATAAAAAGGAGATAAACAAATACTTCTATGTTTTGAAAATAAGGTATGAATGGCTTGTTCTAATTCAGTAACTGTTGCGACCATTAATACACCATTTCCGCCAGTTCCATCTACTGGTTTACATACGATATGTTGATTGTTGTCATGGAAATAAGCTAGAATTTGTTCCCAATTTCCAAAACTACCAACATATTTTTCCATACTTGGATTCAAAAACAATGTATGTTCAACGGTGGTAATATTGGCAGCTTTTAATAAATCAGAAGCCGCACTTTTATCTCCTGCAATCATCTTAGCAGTAGAAGAGTTGATTTCAAAATTATAGCCAAAAATATGTTTATGAATTCCGTTTTTAGACAATTTCAAAATCCAATCAAAAGAAAAAGAAGTAATATCAATAGTATGATCTTTTGCAATATCATACATGATTCGGACTAAATTTCGTTTGTTATTGGGAATTGTTGTCATAACGTTTTGTAGGTAATTAAAACTCAATTATTCATTTTCTTTAGGTACTTCTTGCGTATTTGTAATTGCTGTTTTCAACGTTGTAAGTGCCGATTCAATTACAGGAACTTTCGTCTTATTAAGCATTAAATCTACTTTTCGCTCCATACTTTTATAATTTGCATCAGGATAAAGTGATACAAGTTTTATAAAATATTTTGTGATTCCATCAGCATATAATTTTTGTCCTTCTTCAGAGAATCTATTTTCTTCATTAACCAAATCTAAATAGATTTTATAATTATTGACAAGCGTATTAATGTTCGAATTTAATCTACTTTTAATGTAACTAGATTCAGGATCGTCGGCAGAAGCTTTTATTTCTTCATTACCCAATCCGAAATATTGAAGCTGTAAGCCTAAGCCAAAATGATACGTAGCGAGCATTTCACGATCATACACATAATTATCTTTACGATCTAAGGCATCATAAATATCAATCATTAATTTCCATTTCATAAAAAAGTCCTCTGCGACCTGATTCTTATACTTTAAACCAAGTTCTTTATCTTCAAGAACTACAAGGAAATTTTGTTCGTCTGTAAACTTTTCAACAATCCTTCGCGTTTCAGGATTACTAAAAGTTGGTAGTTTTTCATCGTCCTTATATCCATATCTCAATTCGCTGATAGCGCTTGTGTAATCATCTATGGTCCAATATCTTTTATTCAACGGAAAGCGTTCTTCGTTTCCACAATTGGTTAGCATTACACCAGTTATGAGTAATAAAAAAATCTTGATTTTAGTCATTCAATTTAATTTTTGGGTGTTTAAATTCTGTCAATATTCCTAATAAACTATCAACTTCATTTTGATATCTTTTTTGTTCACTTAACACATAACTATGAAAGGTATCATAATCATATTTTTGTTGATATGCTTGCTCTGCTTCAAGCATTTCATCAACCACATCTTGAATCTCTTTTTCTGATGGTTTTCGTAAAGTTACAAGTTTGGCTTTTATTTTTCGGGCGTAAAGTTCGGTAATTTTTATGTGATATTTCTCATGAGTTAACAATTCTGTACTACTAGAATGTGTATTGTATACATACGATCGTGACGGATGAAAATAGGAAGCAATACTCACAGAGTCTTCTTCAATATCTGTTTCTATCGTAGTCACTACATATGCAAAGCGTTCGATCCCATAAAGTGATTTTTGGAAAAACTCCAAGCCACGGAAATTTTCAAACGTAATTGTATCATACTTATCATACGTCATTGGACGTTCATAATTCAGAAAATTAGTATGATTAAGTGTTGCAAATATTCCGACCAGAACAGCAAGAAGAATACAAGTATACTTGAAAAACTTTTTGAGTCGTTGCAAAGGGCGTTTGTTATCTTTTTTATACGCTTTAAAAGCCAAATAAGAATGGTAAAAAAGAGGTGACAAATAAATCAAAAATGCCAGTACAATAATAAGTTTCGGATTCATTTCTTTCTTTATTGAACAATTAAAGGTATTGCGACAAAGATACTATTACAAAATAAAAAAAGCCTAATAGGGAAACGTACTTATAGTTTAAAATCATAAAACTCACTTTCATCCACAACCAAAGTGGTTAACTCTACATTGTGCCCGTCCAAATCTTTTGTGTAAATCGAATGAAAATAATAATGATCTTTAAAAACATAATCAAGACCTAAACTTTCATAATGCTTCCGAGCCTTTTCAAATGCTTCATTACTTACTTGAAACGCAAAATGATCTATTTTTACATTATTAGAAGTTGGTTCAAGTTTTGGGTCATTTGTATTTGCAGGAAATAACGCGATGCCTGTTTTACCAGATAACATAAAGATTGGAAAATCTCCCCATTTTGGAACCTGATAACGTTTCAAACCCAATACTTTTTTGTACCACGCAACCGAAGCATCCATATCTTTTACAAGAATTGCCACATGATCTAAAAAATCTAATTTAAAATCTACCATAACATTCGTGTTTTACAATTCTTCCAAATTCAATTCATGTGTTTGTTTTCCTTTGGATAGAGCTATATAACTCTGTACACTTCCCAAATAAGGAAGTAATGTCAACTTTGTAATGATAAACTTCTCATAAGCCTCTACATCAGTAACTACTAACTTTAATAAATAATCAAAGTTTCCTGTGACACGATGACATTCTACCACTTCTGGAAAATCATTAATCTGTTTTACAAATTTTTCCAAATAACTACGCGTATGTCCTTGAAGGGTAATTCCAATAAAAACAGTTTGCTTTAGCCCTAATTTTTTAGCATTTAACAAAGCAACATAGTCATCAATATACCCTTCTTTTTCAAGCTTTTTAATACGTTCAAATACAGGTGTAGTAGACATTTGTAATTCCTCAGCTAAACTTTTGGTGGTACGATTACTATTCTCTTGAAGTAATTTCAAAATTTTCAAATCGATGTGATCTAATTTCATAGATATTCAGATAAAAATTATATAAAAACCATATCAAATAGCCTCTAAAAGAAAAAAAGATAATAAAAAGTCAAAAATAAAGAAAAAAATACTATTAATGAAAACCTATGGCAGTGTATTTGTTTTTGTAAGACGTAAAAACAGTATTTTTGTTCGTTTTTTGCGTGAAAGCAAAATAAAATAGAAAAATACACGCTCATGCCTCTTATACCGCTGAAAATGCCCAAAATGGGAGAAAGTATCTCAGAAGCCACTATCATTAGCTGGCTTAAAAATGTTGGAGATGCTATTGAAATAGAAGAAACCATTTTAGAAGTAGCGACAGATAAAGTTGATTCTGAAGTGCCTTCACCTTGTACAGGTGTTATTACTGAAATTCGTTTTCAGCCAAACGATGTCGTTCTTGTCGGCGAAATTCTTGCTATGATTGATGCTTCTGAAGTTGCAGATATAAAACAAGAATCATCGACTGATGAAGTGAAAAAAGAATCTCCAAAAGCACCAATAACAGCAAACAAATCAGCTTCAAGCAATACTGAATTCAAAAATCAGAATCTAGAATTTGTTAGAAATCCTGATGCTTTCTTATCTCCATTAATCGTAAGTATTGCGAAGAAAGAAAACATGACTGTTGAAGAAGTTCAAAGTATTCCAGGAACTGGAGCAGATGGACGTATTCGTAAAAGTGATGTATTCAACTATTTAAAAAATAGACAATATCCATTAGCAAGTCGTCCGCAAGCACAACCTAAAGCAGCAAAAAGTAGTTACAATCCACCACCAATCAAATATGTAGAAGGATATGACAATGTGGTAGAAATGGATCGTATGCGAAAAATGATCGCTGATCATATGGTGTATTCAAAGCATACATCACCGCATGTAACGGCGTACATTGAAATTGATGTGACAAACATGGTGAATTGGCGAAATGCTAACAAAGTTCCTTTTCAAGAAAAATATGGTGAACGATTAACTTTTACACCATTATTTGTAGAAGCGGTAGCAAAAGCAGTTATTGATTTTCCTGGAATTAATGCTTCTGTATCGGAAGATGGAAAGAAAATCATAGAACGTAAAGACATTAATATAGGAATGGCAACAGCATTGCCAAGCGGAAATTTGATCGTTCCTGTCGTAAAAAATGCTGATGAAAAAAACTTAAAAGGCTTAGCTGCTGAAGTGAATCACTTAGCGCATGCTTCTCGTGAAAACAAACTCAAACCTGAAGAAATTCAAGGAAGCACATTTACAATTTCAAATGTAGGAACTTTTGGAAGCTTAATGGGAACACCAATTATCAATCAGCCAGAAGTAGCAATTTTAGCATTGGGAATTATCAAAAAACGACCTGAAGTAATTTCAACTGAGAAAGGAGACGAAATTGCTATCCGTAGCATGATGTATCTATCATTATCATTCGATCATAGAGTCGTAGATGGTTATTTAGGTGGATCGTTTCTGAGAAAGGTAGGAGATTATCTTGAAGAATTTGACCCAAACAGGAAAATTTAAATTGTACCTGAAATGTTGAGTTTTAAATGAAGAAAGACACTTTTTTAAAACCCAAAACCCAAAATAGATTCCCTAAAAACTAACAACAAACAACTAAAAAATGATACAAGAACATACGATAGAAATCACAAAAGCAGCAACATCCAATGTTTCAAAACTCGATTTTGATAACATTCCTCTAGGAAGAACTTTTACAGATCATATGTTTATCTGTTCATATGAAGATGGTGCATGGCAAACACCAAAAATTCAACCTTTAGGAATGATTCCAACGCATCCTGCAGCAATGGCTTTACACTATGGACAAGCTATTTTTGAAGGAATGAAAGCAACGGTAAATAGCACAGGAGAACCGCTACTATTTCGTCCAGAAGAAAATGCAAAACGCTTAAATTTTAGTGCACGTCGTATGGGAATGCCAGAATTTCCAGAAGATTTATTTGTAGAAGGGCTCAAAAAAATTGTCAACATGGAACGTGGTTGGATTCCACCACAAGAAGGAAGTGCATTATACTTACGTCCTTTCATGTATGCTACAGAACCTTTTATTGGAATGCGTGCCGCAACAAGCTATCATTTTATCATCATCGCATCACCAGCAGGACCGTTTTTTACAAAACGTATCAAACTATACGCTGAAACTAAATTTATCCGTGCTGCAGAAGGCGGAACAGGAGAAGCGAAAGCAGCAGGAAACTATGCAGCAGCCATTCGTCCAACAGAAATTGCAAAATCAAAAGGATTTGATCAAGTATTATGGTTAGATGCGCATGACTTTGAATACATTCAGGAAGTTGGAACGATGAACATATTCTTTAAAATTAATGGTAAATTCATTACACCAAGTTTAGATGGAGCCATTTTAGATGGAATCACGCGTAAAAGTGTGATCACGATCTTAGAAGACAATGGTTATGAAGTGGAACAACGACCAATCAAACTATCTGAAATCAAAGATGCTTCGGCAAACGGAACACTCGAAGAAGCTTTTGGAACTGGAACGGCAGTTGGAATTGCAATGATTCAGGCTATTGGACATAAAGACGAAGAAATTCATGTATCAGACGAAAGTCCAGTTGGGCAATTGGTTATGGATACCATCAACGGAGTTCGCTCTGGAAAATTAGAAGACAAACACAATTGGATGGTTTCAGTTGTTGAATAAATAATTAGGCGTTTTTATAAAAGTACGTTTCGACTCCGCTCAACGTGCTTTATGAGTACAATCAGGTGTTTACACTGAAAAACAAAACAGAGTACACTGAGCGGAGTCGAAGTGAACGGATTTAGATGATCACCTATGAACAAAGAAACACTACAAAAAGGATTTTCATTGCTTTGTACAGCTAAAGCAATGGCAACATTATACGAAGACAACTTCAAGCAAGTTTCCAAATATGTACACGCAACTTCACGTGGACATGAAGCAATTCAATGTGCATTAGGAATGCAATTAGTGCCGCAAGACTATGCATTTCCATACTATCGTGATGATGCGATGTTATTATCTATTGGAATGCGTCCGTATGACTTAATGTTACAATTATTAGCTAAAAAAGATGATCCTTTTTCTGGTGGACGAACGTATTATTCACATCCAAGCTTAAAAGAAGCAGACAAACCAAAAATTCCACATCAGTCCTCAGCGACAGGAATGCAAACCATTCCAGCTACAGGTGTTGCGATGGGAATGAAATACAAGGAAATACAAGGAATTGAAGATCAGGCAGCAAAAGATTCTCCATTTGACGAAACACGCGATTTAAATCCAATAACAGTTTGTTCTTTAGGTGATGCTTCGGTGACGGAAGGAGAAATTGCTGAAGCTTTTCAAATGGCAGCCTTAAAACAACTCCCAATTTTATACTTAGTACAAGATAATGGTTGGGATATTTCGGCAAATGCTGCAGAAACTAGAGCGCAAAATGCCGCAGAATATGCAGAAGGATTTAAAGGACTAGACGCAGTTTCTATTGATGGTGCCAACTTTATAGAAAGTTATGAAACGCTTGAAAAAGTGATTAAAACGATTCGTGAAGAACGTCGACCAATACTTGTACATGCCAAAGTTCCATTACTGAATCACCATACATCTGGTGTGCGTATGGAATGGTATCGTGACGATTTGGAAGAAGCACGTTCGCGAGATCCATATCCAGTAATTAAACAACAATTACTAGACAATGGCTTTTCAGCGGAAGCTGTAACAAAAATAGAAGCAGATGCTATTGCACAAGTACAAGCGGATTTTAATGAAGCAGTACAAGCAGAAGATCCAACACCAGCAGATTTATTTACGCATGATTTTGCACCAACACCAGTTACTACAGAAGTAGGTGAGCGCAGTCCTGAACGTGAAGAAAAAGTAGTAATGGTTGATTGTGCTTTGTTTGCGGTAGAAGAATTGATGCGAGAACACAAAGAATGTTTACTATACGGACAAGATGTTGGTGGACGTTTGGGAGGAGTTTTCCGTGAAGCAGCAACGTTGGCACAAAAATTTGGAGATGATCGTGTATTTAATACGCCAATTCAGGAAGCCTTTATTGTAGGTTCTACGGTAGGAATGAGTGCAGTAGGATTGAAACCCATCGTAGAGGTTCAATTTGCAGATTATATTTGGCCAGGACTCAATCAATTATTTACAGAAGTAAGTCGTTCGTGTTACCTATCTAACGGAAAATGGCCAGTTTCTATGATTTTACGTGTGCCAATTGGTGCGTATGGAAGTGGCGGACCGTATCATTCATCTTCGGTAGAATCTGTATTAACAAACATCAGAGGAATCAAAATTGCCTATCCAAGTAATGGAGCCGATTTAAAAGGTTTGATGAAAGCTGCGTATCACGATCCAAATCCTGTAGTAATCTTAGAGCACAAAGGATTGTACTGGTCTAAAGTACCAGGAACAAAAGGCGCAACTTCTATTGAACCTTCAGAAGATTATATGTTGCCATTTGGAAAAGCCAACGTTTTACAGGAAATCTGGAAACAAGATGAAAAAGAAACCATGACGGTAATTACATACGGAATGGGAACACATTGGGCAATGAATGCATCGGAAGGACAACGCGAAAATATTGAAATCATCGATTTACGTACATTATATCCATTGGATGAAGAAACCATCATTGAGTCTGTAAAGAAAACAGGAAAATGTTTAGTGGTAACAGAAGAACCTGTAAACAATTCTTTTGCTAGAGCGTTGTGCGGAATGATTCAAGAAAAATGCTTTAAATATTTAGATGCGCCAGTGATGATTATTGGTTCAGAAAATATGCCAGCAATTCCGTTAAACAGTACATTAGAGCAAACTATGATTCCATCTACGGAAAAAGTAAAAGCGAAGATAGAGGAGTTGATGAATTACTAAAAATGGAACGTTTTTCAAACAATAGAGACGAATTTTTTAATCAAGTGAAAATTGAACTCTCAACGATTAAATCTCCAAAAGGTATTTTTACGCGATTTATCTATTTGGAGATTCCTTATTTTATGAGATACGGCTTTTCTATAAGTGGTTTTGAAGAAAGCACATCTGAGTTATTAGTGAAATCTTGGGATGCTGAATACGATTGGAAGCGCTTTAAAATAGGTGTTTTTAATTTAGATCGCTTAGCGATTCATGAGCATACTATTGTTTTGAATCAAGCAGAAATCAATGAATTGAATATATTGTTGACTAAAGAATTGGGTCTAGTTGAATGGAAAGGAATTACATTAGATGGTTTTTATTGTCAGCTTACAACGAAAGCGACTAAACTAAACTGGAATACAAATTATGAAATCAATGCTAATATGATAGCATTAATCGATTTTTTAAGAGGAAAAGTGCATCAAACTTTAGCAATCTAACCTTCAATTCACAATCGTCTTAATCAACTTATCATTTTTGTAAATATATTGCTCTAGAATGTTTCCTTTTTCATCGTAAATAGTGTATTCTCCATGAAAAAGTCCGTGTTTATAATAATATTCTTCTTTGAGTTTTCCGCTTTCATAATATTCTTTCCAAGGACCTTCCTGCAATCCTTTATCGCGATAAATGCCTTCAATTTCTATAGCTCCAGATTCGTAATATGTGACACTTTTTCCAAACTTTAATCCGTTTTTATAGTTCTCTACAAATTTTTTATTTCCGTTTGGATAGTAGTATGTATTTTCTCCATCTACAATGTTCCCATTTTTATATTCAGTACTATAATGCAAGGCGCCGCCACTATGAAACTCTTTGCAAATACCTTGTTTTTTGCCGTTTACATAATTTTCAATACCTAATACTTCACCATCTTCATGAAAGCGATAATTCATGCCGTTTATCACGCCATTTTTGTACTGAGAAGCCGTTGTAAATTGTTTACTTCGGTTAAAGGTAAACCATAAACCATTTCTTTTTCCATCCTTTAGAATTCCGAAACTCTCCTCTAAAATTTGACCTTTTGATCTTGGATCGTATGTCTTTTCAACCACAACTTCTGATGGATTTAACTTTCTCTTTTTACCATTATCATAAAAGAACGATTTGTGTTTTCCGTTGCGCTTATAACGAAAAAACAATCCTTCTTTCTCGCCGTTTTGTTTCATGCCAATTTCTTTGACACGATTTTTACGATCAAGCTTTATATAGAATTCACTTTGCGCGTTAGAAATAGTGACAAACGCAAAGAAAACAATGAATGTAAAAATTACTTTTTGAACCATTTTTGGATGAAATTTTAATAAAAGTAAATATATAAAATGTGCGGCAAGAAATGTATAATAAAAGCTTAAAACATCTATTGTTATATACTTTTGTAATTAGTCTTTCTTTATAATCTCAACAGCTTGTGTTATCCAATCCTTGTCATTATTTAAATAATAATTAGGAGGAATTCCATCTACTTCATACTTTCTTTGATGGTTATATCGAGTCATGGTGCAACCCAATTCAAAATTGAAATTTGGTGTATTTACTCCTGAAATCTCGCCATAACCAACGTATCCTCCTGAGTTTTCTCCAACAATAATAGTTTTGTCACTTTCCATTGCCCAAAACAATAAAGTTTCACAAGAACTCGCACAATACTTATTTGCAATGATGACAATTTTTTTAGGATTACTCAAAATTGTATCTAATGTTACTGTTTGTCCCAAACTTCTTGAAATGAAGGTTTTATTAGGAACAGATTTCATGGTTTCGATTTCTTTAGCAAATCCATTTAAAAATTCTTTACTAAAGTTTACTGTATCCTTCTTCATACTATTATACCATTCTAAACTCTTTCGTATGTTTTCTTTGGTAGCATATACATCAACTTTATCACTTTGAAAAGGTTTTGTATACATATACTTTAGTAATGGATAAACGCAAGCATCGCTGCCGCCTCCATTATTTCGTACATCAATAATTAAGTAAGGCTTTGCTTGTATTGTGGCATCATGTTGTTTGTAAAATTCAGAAATTTTAGCAAGCCAGTTTCCACTAAAAGTAGGAGTGTACATGTAGTTCGTCTCCTTATCAAGTTCTTTAAAAGTAAGCTCTCTGTGCGCAACATCAATATTGTATGATTTACGCTCTTTAAGATTAGTATTATACCAACCATTATTCAGAATACCATTTGTGAGTTTTACATTCTTGTAATATTGTAAAGAATGGTTTCGCATGTATGTAAACATATCATAGGTGTTTTCTTTGACTTTTTTTAATTCGAACTTTACTTGTCCCTTTTTCCAAAGTGGAGTTTTTGAATCAATAATAACACCTGCATAATCTCTAAATTCATTTTTGCTTTTCACAATCGCTACAGTATATGCAGCATCTTTAGTTTGATACTGATTCTCTATATGTTGAATTGAATTACTTGAAGTTGAATTGATATCGGTGATGATTTCACGATTCTTAAAAAGATCCGAAAGAAGAAATTGATCTACTTCTTCTTTTTTATTTTCATCTACATTGACGAAAGTGTTTGCGTAAATTGAAGAATGGTTATCCTTAAAAAATTCTACAAATACCAATAGTGTTTTAAAGCATAAATCTTCATCACTACAATACTTTTTAGACTGATTGAAGAGTTGGTTTTTGAATTTGGTATACTCTTTAATAGTGCTGTCATTTACATTGTCACTAAATCCAGGAAGATTTTCTTCATAATAATTTGCGACAAATTCAAAATCTTTTTGGCAATTACATTCTTGAGATTTTACGAATTGTATAGATGCCAAAAATAATAAGATGATAACATATGGTTTCATAAAATAAGTTTTAATTAAGGATCGTGATTGTTCCGTTTTGTTACAGTATTTAGAAAATTTACAGTAGAAGTAACTACTAAAATCAGAAGAAGGAGATAAAAAAACCTCGAAGTTTTACCTTCGAGGTTCAATTTTCATATGTGAATTGTGTATTATTTTGAGTCTGCTACAGGAGGATACTCTTTCATGATTTCTGCTACGAACTCACGAATACGCTCTTCCTTACGCTCCATACTACGACTGTTAAGGTTTCCAGTACCTCTTCCTTGCCATACCAACTCTTTTTGTTTTGTGTCAATTAAGTCAATATATAAAACACCATCAGTACGTGTAGTTACGGTATTGGTAGCGCCGCCCCACATCCATGGGTTCCAGCCCCAGCCTCCCCAGCCGCCCCAGCCCCAGCCGAAAGCGTTGTTGTTGACATTGATACGTTTGTTAGCTTTGGTCATTATATTTACTAGAAGATCTGGATTTTGAGATTTAACAAAACCTCTTGCAATCATTTCTTTTTCAATAGAACGTAGAATTCTTTTCTTATCTAAATCCGAAATTTCAGCTTTGTCAATTCCAGTTTTATAAAACGCGAATGTTTTATAAGTGTCAAAATCAGCTTCTGTATCGTAATCAGAAACCACTCTGACCGAAATACAAGAAGTAACAAGTAGTAGCAAGGCAACTACTGGAAAAAGTAATTTATTTTTTTTCATATCACTGCTTTTTTTTGGGTTACTATATCATTTTTAATCTTTAGTTTAACAAAGCATCATCTACGATATTAGGAAGTGTTACCTTTAAATTTGGTTCTACTTCCATAGCGCGTTTTATAGCAAAAATAGCTTCATCATTTCGTGCCCAACTTCGTCTTGCTATTCCGTTATTTACATCCCAAAATAGCATAGAATGTAATCGTCTCGATGCTTCCATAGATCCATCAAGAACCATGCCGAAGCCACCGTTGATAACTTCGCCCCAACCAACGCCACCTCCATTATGGATGGAAACCCAAGTAGCGCCTCTAAAGCTATCACCAATTACGTTATGAATAGCCATATCTGCTGTAAATTGAGAGCCGTCGTAAATATTAGAAGTTTCACGATATGGAGAATCTGTTCCAGAAACATCATGGTGATCTCTTCCTAGAATTACAGGGCCAATTTCTCCACGTTCAATAGCTTCATTAAAAGCTTGTGCGATTTTCATACGTCCTTCTGAGTCTGCATATAAAATACGTGCTTGCGAACCTACAACGAGTTTGTTTTCTTGCGCACCTTTAATCCAACGAATATTATCTGCCATTTGCTGTTGAATTTCAGTTGGAGAAACTTTCATGATTTCTTCCAATACTTCGCAAGCAATTTGATCAGTTTTAGCTAAATCTTCTGATTTTCCTGAAGCACAAACCCAGCGGAATGGACCAAAACCATAATCGAAACACATAGGTCCCATAATGTCTTGCACATAGCTTGGGTATTTAAAATCGATACCATTTTCAGCCATAATATCTGCGCCAGCTCGTGAAGCTTCTAATAAAAACGCATTTCCATAATCAAAGAAGTAAGTTCCTTTTGCGGTATGTTTATTTACAGCTGACGCATGTCTACGAAGCGTATCTTGTATTTTTTCTTTAAAAAGTTCAGGCTTGTTTGCCATCATTTCATTAGAGGCTTCATACGAAAGTCCAGTTGGGTAGTAACCTCCTGCCCACGGATTATGTAATGAAGTTTGATCGCTTCCTAAGTCAACATAAACATTTTCTTCATCAAACTTTTCCCAAACGTCTACAATATTTCCTTGATAAGCAATAGAAACTACTTCTTTATTCGCTTTCGCGGAATTGACTCTGTTGACTAATGCATCTAAATCGTGAATCACTTCGTCAACCCAACCTTGTGAGTGGCGTGTTTCAGTAGCTTTCGGATTTACTTCTGCACATACAGTGATACAACCTGCAATGTTTCCAGCTTTTGGTTGCGCGCCACTCATTCCACCTAATCCGGCAGTTACAAATAGTTTTCCAGCTAAGCCTTCTCCATTTTTAGAAATCTTACGTCCTCCATTCAGTACAGTGATAGTCGTACCATGTACAATTCCTTGTGGACCAATGTACATATAACTTCCTGCAGTCATTTGTCCGTACTGTGTTACGCCAAGCGCATTGAATTTTTCCCAATCATCAGGTTTTGAGTAGTTAGGAATCATCATTCCATTCGTTACAACGACTCTTGGTGCGTCTTTATGAGAAGGGAATAAACCTAATGGATGTCCAGAATACATTACCAAGGTTTGTTCGTCGTTCATTTCGGCCAAATACTGCATCACTAATAAATATTGTGCCCAGTTTTGGAATACGCCACCATTTCCTCCGTAAGTAATTAATTCATGCGGATGTTGCGCTACAGCATAATCCAAGTTATTCTGAATCATCAACATAATTGCTTTTGCCTGTGTAGATTTACCTGGATACTCGTCTATTGGACGTGCATACATTTTATAATCAGGACGAAAGCGATGCATATAGATTCTTCCATAGGTCTCAAGTTCGTATTTAAATTCTGGCAATAAGACTTCGTGATGTTTTTTATCAAAATAGCGCAGTGCATTTCGCAATGCTAATTTTTTTTCTTCTGGAGATAATATTTCTTTACGCTTTGGTGCGTGATTGATTGTTGGATCGTACGGTTTTGCGTTTGGTAATTCGTTAGGGATTCCCTGTAAAATATGTTCTTGTACTGTCATTTTATAAATTAAATTGTATAGTTATTCATTATGCTAAAACTTGTATGTCTGAGCATGTGCTATGGATAGCGAATATCTACACGATGAAAATGTGCAGTAGCTTTTTTATATTTCATTAAGATTGAATCCATGAATATTTATTTTCTTTTTTTGTTGAATCCATATGGACAATGTCTGCAACCACTTTCACAGCAGTAGCCTCTTTTAAGGTGAAATTGTTCTGTAAACACCTTATAACCTTCGGGTGAAAGATAAAAATCACCTTCTTCAATAGGAATTAATTTCTTCATTTTTACAAAGGTACTTAAATTGGCTTAAATTTTGAATGGATAATACCACTTATGGGTTGAAATAACTGTACTAAAATACCCTTTTTTCCTTTCTTCTTTATTTTAAAAAGAAACCGTAGCTTTGGCTATGCTTGATTTTTTAAATTCGAACAAAGAAAAAAATCATCATTTTCTTTACAATAATTTCAACCCAAAATTGGTATAAGTGAATGGTTTTGGTATCAAAGTATTTAGTGCCTAAAGGTTTTCGTGGAATCACCTTGTTTCCTTTTATTATTTTGCGTCATGCAGAAGATAAAAGCAATGAAGTATTGATGAATCATGAGCGAATACATTTGAGGCAACAAGTAGAATTGCTGGTACTTCCTTTTTATCTATTATACTTTTTAGAATGGCTTGTGCGGTTTTGTTACTTTCATAACAGTTATGTAGCGTATATTATGTTGAGTTTTGAAAAAGAAGCGTATCGTAATGAAGATGATTTAAGTTATTTGAAAAAACGCAAACCCTATCAATTTCTTCGGTATCTATAGAAAAATGAAACCTGTTTTTTAATGTTTGTTTCGTTCTATAAAGTAAAATAGCATATCTGTTGATGGTGCTTTTGTCAGTAGTAACTGATGTCCGATAGTAATTACTTGACCACGATGAAACGTACTGTGATTCATGCAATGTTGTATAATTTCAAACTGAGGAAAATTCCCTTTCAATCTATTAATTCTAATCAATCTGGAGTCTTCAAAAGTATCTTGATGTTCTACATAAGTTACAAAATCGCTTGATTGTTCTATAAGTCCTTTGTAGATTTTTTCTAGTGAATTGTTCCATGGTTTTTCTATTGGAATTTCCTTTAAAGCAGCATAATAAAATAGTTGTCCATCTATCATATGATCTAAGGTTTGAAGAATACTTGAGAAGCTAGATGCGCATTTTTTTGACATCAATTCGTCATCGTTATCTTTTAACCAAGAAATCAATCGTTTGTTTGCCCAAAGATTGTAACGAACCAATTCTATTGTTTTAGTTTTTTGCTCCATTTGTTTTTTTAATAATTTTTTGAATGTCATTTCTAAGAGAGGTTTCTGTGCTCATGATTTCCCGTATCAATATTTTCATGAACTCCTTTTTTTCTTCTTTAGCTTCTCTATAATTGGCATAAATAAAGTCTAATAGCTTTTCGGATTTTATTTGTAAAAGTTCTTTTTGTTCTTGAATGTCTGCTAACAATGATACTTTATCGTAATCCATTAATTCAATTTTTGAACTAGAAATAGCTTTCCAAGAATTCATTTTTATTGAAGGTATATAAATCCCTTTGGCTTTTTTTATGATCTGATCTAGTGGAATTTGATCGTCTTTTTCATAAAAATTAAGTGAATCAACCAACATTTGTTGCTGTGCCAACTTTTCGGTGATATCATTGCTAGTTTCGGTCAATTCTTTATGCATAGATATTGATATTCGATCAATATAGTTTCTGTCTTTTCTATCTTCGTTCCAATTGTTGATATACAATGCAACTAGAATACCAATTACAATGGGAATGATTTCTTTAAGAAATGCTTTGATTGCCTTTTTCATGTTGTATTATTATGAGGTGATATATACAGCGTAGGGATTTCTTTTGATTGCTAAATATATATTTAATTTAGTTAAGTTAAAGCTACGACATTCTAACTAAAATTGAAATCATATACTTTGTTTTTAGTTTTTTTAACCTTCAATAGAAAAGTATACTAACTCATTGAAAAGCTGTACTTACTCATTCTCTCTTTTTTAAAGGTCTACAAATTCGCAGTTTTGTTCTGAAATTAAAACAATCTTATTATGAAACAGTTTCTACACGTTGTATTTTTTATCGTATTCGTATCGACTCATGTGTTTGCTCAAAATATACCTTCTGTAAAAATTAAAGATGAAAAAGACTTAAAACTTACAGATGTAAAAGTGACTGTTGATATTGTCGGAAACTTAGCTATTACCAGCTATGATATGAAGTTTTATAATGGACTAAGTAGAACTTTGGAAGGCGAATTGGTTTTTCCTTTGGGAGAAGGACAAACAGTTTCAGGTTTTGCCATGGACGTAAATGGTAAGATGCGTGATGCAGTGATTGTAGAAAAAGAATTGGGACGTGTTGCTTATGAAACTACGATTAGAAGGAGAATAGATCCAGGATTGTTAGAAAAAACAGAAGGAAATAATTACAAAGCACGTGTATATCCTATATTTCCAAGAAAAGAGAAGCATATCATTATCACATTTGAACAAGAGTTAAGTACACTCGATGGAAAACAAACATATGAATTGCCTTTAGGAATCACTCGAAATCTAGATACTTTTTCCGTAACATTAAATATTTTTAATAATCAGCAACCTGTAATCTCAAAAACAGTTTATAAAAATTTCTTTTTCAAGAAAGAAGGAGAAGCATATACGGCTAGTATCTCAAAGAACAACCATGCACCTAAAGCTCCAATCGTAATTCAAATTCCAAACAAAACCAATCAAGAAAGCTTACATACATACAACGGTTATTTTCACTATTACAAAGCATTGCAACCCAAAACACGGTTAAAAGAAAAACCTAGAAAAGTCGCAATACTTTGGGATGCTTCGTACTCAATGCGTTACAGAGATGTAGAAAAAGAACTAAAAGTATTGCAATCTTATTTAGAATATTTACGAAATGTAAAAGTCAATTTTATCGCGTTCAATAATAACATCTTAACAAATAAAGATTTTAAAATAAAAGATGGTAATGCAAATGCTTTATTGGAAGAAATAAAGAATCTGAATTATGACGGAGGAACGAAGTTAAACCTGTTTCAAGACACAAAAATCAAAGCCGATGAAGTATTGCTATTTTCTGACGGTTTGGCAAACTTAGGAGATTTTGGGATCAAGCGAAAAATGCCTGTATACACAATTAATTCGTTGGTTTCTGCAAATCATCAAAGCTTAAATGATATCGCGACGCAATCTGGCGGAAGCTATCTTAATTTACTACGATTAGAGTATACAAAAGCGGCTCAGTTGCTGAAAAAGGAAACATATCAGTTTTTAGGTTTTTCAACAAATAAAAAGATTCGAGAGGTTTATCCGCAACAGCGAACTAATGTGTATCAAGATTTTTCTGTGAGTGGACAATTTACGGATAATACTACTATGGAATTACTATTTGGTTATGGCGGAAAAGTGACTGAAAAAATTCCTGTAGAGATAAAAACAGCAAATGGATCAAAAGAAGTAAAGCGTTTGTGGGCAAAGCAAAAATTGAAAAATTTGTATCGTTCAAAAGAAAAAAATAAAGGTGCTATTATCTCTTTGGCAAAACAATATAGTTTGATCACTGATTATACTTCGCTGATTGTTTTAGATAGAATTCAAGATTATGTGCGTTACAAAATTGAACCACCAAAAGAATTGATGGAGCAATACAAAGCTCTTTTAGAAACAGCAAAACGTGCTGAAAAACGACGCGCTGAACAATTGCAAAATCGAATAGGGAATTTACAGAACAGTTATCGAGAAATTGATAAATGGCATGCATCAGATTTTAAATTTGAGCCAGAAGCCAACAAAGGTTTGGATGATTTAATCACCTTGAAAGGTACCGTTATAGATAATGAAGAATATCCTTTAATTGGAGCTACTATACTAGTTAAAGGAACGAGCAAAGGAACTATTGCTGATTTTGATGGTAATTACACATTGCAAGTACGAAAAGGACAGAAACTAGTAATTTCATATGTAGGTTTTGAACCGAAAGAAGTAATGGTGCGATCTGGTTATATAACAACAGAGTTGTCTTCTGATATTGAATTAGAAGAAGTCATAATCACAGCGCAAGGAAATCGTAGGAGAGCAGATCAATCTGCAATTAAAATGAGCAGAAGTGATATTGCGCAAGTGCTTCAAGGTAGTGCAGGAGGTTTGTATATTGAACAAAATAATAGCGTAATTTTAGGCTCAGAAGGATCAGGAATTCCTGTAGAAATGGGTTCTGGAGCACCAGGACAAACTGGTAATGTAGTGATTAGAGGAAATAATTCTTTGAATAATAGCGGAACGCCAATAATTATAATTGATGGAATTTTCTCAGATCAACAAGCGCTTAATCGTATACAACCTAAAGATATTCACGAAGCTATTGTTTTGAAAAATAAAGAAGCAGCGGCTATTTGTGGATTCAATGCTCCAGATGGACTAATGGTTGTGACCACCAAAAAAGCATTTGCAGAAAACAAAGCAAGCATCAAAGCTTTCAATAAAAAAGTGAAAGAGAAAATTTCATTGAAACCATGGAATACAAACATGTCATATATCAAAAAATTGCAAAAAGAAACAACGATTGCAGCTGCTTACAAAAAGTATTTAGAAATACGTGAAGCATATACGAATACACCAACATTTTACCTAGATGTAGCTGACTTTTTTCATTCGCGAGAAGCTACAGATGTAGCCATCACTATTATTACAAACTTAGTAGAAATTGAATTGCATAATTACGAATTATTAAGAGCTGCAGCTTATAAATTAGAATACTTTAAACGTTATGAAACGGCAGTATTAGTTTATGAAAAAGTATTGGAAATACGACCAGAAGAACCACAATCTTATCGAGATTTAGCGTTAGCGTATGAAGAAGTTGGAGAAATTCAAAAAAGCTATGATTTGTTGTATGCATTATATAAAGGACAATTACTAAAAAAAGATGAAAGTAGGCGTTTTACTGGAGTTGAACAAATTGCCTATGTAGAGCTGGCGCGATTGGTGAATAAATATGCAAAAGAACTCAAACTTACAAAAGAAGAACAAAAGGCTTTTACAGCAATGCCAGTTGATGTACGAATTGTTATTGACTGGAATCATAATGAAACCGATATCGATTTGTGGGTTTTTGATCCGAAAGGAGAAAAGGCATATTATCAAAATCCGCGTACAGAAATTGGTGGAAGAATGTCTGATGATTTACGACAAGGATACGGGCCTGAAGAATATATGCTAAGAAATGAAATGAAAGGAGTATATGATATTTATGTAAATTATTTTACAGATCGAGTACAAAAAATATCCGGACCTACTATTTTAAAAATAACTATGTATACAGATTATGGAAAGAAAAACGAAGAAAAGACAATTACTGTGGTTCACTTAGATAAAAATAGTAGAACGCTTGAAGTTGGAAACTTGTCTATTAAGTAAAAGTTTTTATTCTTCTCTCGAAATTTGTTCAATAAGTTTGAGTAAATGTGGAATAATAAGTTCTCTGTTTTTCCAAGCAATTTCATGTCCTTTTTCTGGAATAGAAATGATCTCAATATTTTGAAAATGTTCTTTGCTAAATGTAATGTTTTCATACGGTACAATGTCGTCAATATCACCGTGAATATGTATCACAGGAATTTGCAAATGTTGCCAATCATTCTCTAAAAGAGCTAGTTCTTTTGCATGTACAACTTTTTCGTCGCCAGCTACACGATATGCAGTAGGAACCAACCATCTTGTTAATTTCCATTGTGTGAATCGAGATGCCCAGATATCTTTTTCATTGTTAGGATCAATGGCAGGAGAAATCATGACGACAGCTTTTACATTCGGATTTAAAACACCAACTCTAGCCGCCAAAGGTCCGCCGTATGAAGAACCGACAACGATCACATTATTCAATTTTTTATGATTGATAAGTTCGCTCATCAATTGTGCTTGCATTTCAATAGAAGTCATTTCGTTACCAAAATTTGAATAGCCATAACCAGGTCTATCTATGGCGTGCATGTTTGTAACTTTTCTAAGTGTTGTGTCAACTAAATAGCCTTCCCAAGCAGATAAAGAACTCGGTGAACCATGAAAGAAAACTAGATTTATATTTTGGTTTGAAGATGTAACAGATTGGATGCGAATTTTTAAGTCTAGACTGTCAATTTTAAAATAAGAGATTTCAGTTGGAATTTTAGCCACTTCAAATCGTTGCTGAATCTCTTCGTCAGTAGATCGCCATTGTAAAACAGTACATGAAAAACTACTCAAACAAAAAAGGATGAAACCTGCTTGTAAAAAATATCTTTTCATGCTTTTTAGAATTTTTATGTGTGAATTTACTAAATAAAGCTAAAAACTAGTCTTTGTTTGGGGAATTAATATTTCAATGATAGAATAGAAAGGATTCCAAATTTTGCGGTATTTTTGTATGCTGAATGGAGTTTGAAACTGAACACATACCAATTCAAGAAGTTGTATTAAACTTTACTACAAATGTACGCTTATTTGTAAAGCGTGAAGATTTGATTCATCCGTTTGTATCTGGGAATAAATTTAGGAAACTTACCTACAATCTGGCGGAAGCCAAAACATTACAGCAACATACTTTACTAACATTTGGCGGCGCATTTTCCAATCATATTGTAGCAGTTGCAGCGGCAGGAAAATTACACGGTTTCAAAACCATCGGAATCATACGTGGTGAAGAACTGATTGACAAAATTGATCAGAATCCTACCTTACAGTTTGCTAAGAAAAATGGCATGCAGTTTAAATTTGTTACACGCCAACAATACAGAGAAAAAACAGCAAAGACTTTTTTAGCACAATTAACGCAAGAGTTTGGACGTTTCTATAGTATTCCTGAAGGAGGAACAAATGATTTGGCGGTAAAAGGTTGTGCAGAAATCATCACGGAAAACGAAAAGAATTTTGATGTTGTTTGCTGTGCTGTTGGAACTGGCGGAACAATTGCTGGACTGAGTCACGGAGCATATTCGCAACAACAAATACTAGGTTTTCCAGCTTTAAAAGGAGATTTTTTACAGCAAGAAATTTCACAGTATACTAGCAAAGACAATTGGACATTAATCAATGACTATCATTTTGGTGGATACGGAAAAGTTTCGGACGAGTTAATTACGTTTATCAATCAATTTAAACAACAAACCAATATTCCGTTAGATCCAATTTATACTGGGAAAATGCTATTTGGAATCATAGATTTAATCAAAAAAGGATATTTTGCCAAACAAAACCGTATTTTAGCAATTCATACTGGTGGTTTGCAAGGAATTGTAGGCATGAATCAGAAACTAGAAAGAAAAGGACACAAAACGATCGTATAAACACATGAAGAAACAACTTATTTATACACTTTTAGGTTTATTGATATTATCAAGTTGTGGAACACAAAAACGTGTTTCCAAAACGAAAAAGAGAACAAAGAAAACAACAAGAGTTGTCAAAACAACACCTAAGGAAGAATCTGTTAAAGTGGTTAAAACGACACCAGAAGTTGAAGTGAAAACTCCGAGTTCTAGTAAAAAAAGTAGAACCGTAATTTATATTGAAACTTATAGAGAAGTTGCAAAAAAAGAAATGGAACGTCACGGAATTCCAGCAAGTATTACACTAGCACAAGGGATTTTAGAATCGGGTTCTGGAAAAGGAGAATTAACGATGAAGTCTAACAATCACTTTGGAATTAAATGCCATAAAAGCTGGAAGGGACAACGTGTATATCACGATGACGATAAAGACCAAGAATGTTTTCGTAAATATGCAAACCCTGCATATTCGTTTACAGATCATTCCTTATTCTTAACGGGAAGATCACGTTATGCTTCTTTGTTCAAATTACCAAAAGATGACTACAAAGGTTGGGCAAAAGGTTTGAAAAAAGCAGGATATGCAACTGATCGTAAATACCCTAAAAAATTAATTGCATTGATAGAGCGTTACGAATTGTATAAATATGACGCTGAGGTTTTAGGGAAAAAGCCAGAAGATGCCAAAAAAGTAACTACACATAACGATCGTTATACGGTTTCTAAAGGTGATACTTTGTATAGTATTGCAAGGAAACATAAAATAACGGTTGCCAAATTGAAATCTTTAAACGGACTTGAAGGCAATGATATATTTGTGGGACAAGTATTGTTTGTAAAACCACTTCCAAAAGATTTCTAGTCAAATAAAAAACATAAAAAAACAGAATGGAATATAAACGTAGTAGCGCACTGTTTGCAGAAGCACAAAAAGTGATTCCTGGTGGTGTAAACTCACCTGTACGTGCGTTTAAAGCTGTTGGAGGAACACCAATTTTTGTCAAAGAAGCCAAAGGAGCTTATATTATTGATGAAGATGATAAGCAGTATATAGAATACATTAATTCATGGGGACCAATGATTTTAGGTCATGCGCACAAACCTGTAATTGATGCCGTAGTTGATAAAGCAAGAAAAGGTACTTCTTTTGGAATGCCAACTGAAATTGAAACGAAAATTGCAGAATTAGCTGTTTCTATGGTGCCAAATATTGATATGATTCGTTTTGTAAACAGCGGAACAGAAGCTTGTATGAGTGCAGTTCGTTTGGCAAGAGGATTTACAGGAAAAGATAAAATGATCAAATTTGCAGGTTGTTATCACGGACATAGCGATGCGTTTTTAATTCAAGCAGGAAGTGGCGCTGTAACTTTTGGAAGTCCAAACAGTCCTGGTGTCACACAAGGAACTGCAAAAGATACTTTGTTGGCACGTTTCAATGATTTGGAAAATGTAAAAGAGATTATTGCACAAAATAAAGGTGAAATAGCTTGTATTATTATAGAGCCAGTTGCTGGAAACATGGGATGTATTCCGCCAGTAGAAGGTTTCTTGGAAGGATTACGCGCTTTGTGTGATGCACACAATATCTTATTAGTATTTGATGAAGTAATGACAGGTTTCCGATTGGCAAAAGGTGGCGTACAAGAATTACTTGGCGTACATGCAGACATCGTTTGTTTTGGGAAAGTAATTGGTGGCGGATTGCCAGTAGGAGCTTTTGCAGCGCGAGAAGAAATCATGAGTCACTTAGCGCCATTAGGACCTGTATATCAGGCAGGAACTTTGAGTGGAAATCCGCTAGCAATGGCAGCAGGTTTGGCAATGTTGGAAGAATTGAATGCAAAAGATGAAGTGTTTGCGAGTTTACAAGAAAAAACAGCGTATTTACACAAAGGAATATCAGAAGTGTTGATTGCTGCAAATGTGACACATCAAATTAATAGAATTGGTTCTATGATTTCGGTACATTTTTGCGAAGAAGCAGTAACAGATTTTGCTTCTTCAGCTAAAGGAAATAATGATTCATTTAAGAAATTTTTCCATGGTTTGTTAGATAGAGGAATCTACATTGCGCCGTCAGCTTTTGAAACATGGTTTTTATCAGATGCATTATCATATGAAGATTTAGACAAAACAATTCAAGCGGTAAAAGAAGTCGCAGCAGAATTATAGTACTGATATTAGTTTTAGAATTCTTTTCTGCAAATTTGTATTCGAAGAAATACCTAGAAAAGAAAAATACAGATATAAAAAAACTCGGCAATTTGCCGAGTTTTTTATGTTATTATAATAAATGAGTATTATTGTCTTACACTCTCCATTTTCTTCTTACGTTGTCTTTCTTTAATAAAGCTAGCTTTAAATTTTTCCTTTTGTCCAGGTAATAACAATTCGCTGATTTGACTTCTCACTTTATCTAAAGCATCTGAATTTTCAACGCGATTGTTTTTTACATACGCTAAATAAATAGGGTAAATTTGTCTTACTTGTGTGTCAGATAGCTCTACTTTCTTTGCTAATTCTAACGTTTTCATTTTTGCTTTAATTTCAGGTGTTTCCTGAGCTGAAGCAGTTTGCATTCCTAAGAATAATACACATACAAACGTGAATAGTGTAATATATTTTTTCATAACTGTTGGTTGGTGTTAGCTAAATAATAACTCAATATTACTAAAATTGTTAACAAATAGCAAAAAAGAGAAGCTTTTTAACTTCTCTTTTTCCTACTAACTACTTTCTGCTTCTACGCTTTCCTTTCTTCTTTCTCTTGCCTTTTGCTTTGCGTGCTTGCATTTTCTCCCATCTTTCGTATTGTTCATTCGAAAGAATCTTCTTCATACTGTTCTTGTATGCAATTTTAGCGTCAAGTCGTTCATTCATCATCTTGTAACGTTCTTCCTTAGATGGTTTTTCTCCTTTTTCCTTTTGAGTTTTGTGCGCTTCCATCTTTGCCTTCCTTACTTGAGCAACCTTTGTATTTAAGGCTAAAACTTGTTGTTGCTGATTGTCTGATAAATCTAAAGCTAAGGTTAGCTTTTTTGTATGTAATGTTGCTTGTTCTTCAGGAGTTAAGTCTTGCATAAAACCTCTCTTCATTTCTTTTCGTTCTTTTCTGTCTTTACGATCGTGACCTTCTTGTGCGGCAACATTTAAAGTGAATATAATTGCCAGTGCATAAATGATGTTTTTCATGAGTTCTGTTCTTTTAAATATTTGTTTCTATGACTCCTACAATGATAAAAGGTTTAATAAAGTTCTTATTTTGGTAATTGTTTAACAGTCTTTATGTTTGTTTTAACGATTCTTTTTCTGTGAAATTCTTTTCTTTGAAAAGCGTCAATATTATTTATGAAAAACATTACACCTATCTTTTTTTATGCAAAAGAGCTTATGATACTGTCAGTACTTTTGACAATCGTATATATTGCATGTACTGTATCTGGAGTTTCCGCATTACTACAAATTGTTGCCGCAAAAATAATTTTGACAATTGTCTTTTTTGTAACTAAAAAATCAAGAGATCATAGTACACTATACTTTTTATATAACCTAGGAATGAGCAATCGTTTTATTTTAGGAATATTGCTTTTTCTCACTACTGTAGATGTGCTACTGCTTCAATTTATACTCAACTAAGATGCTAGAAGTTGATAATATAGAAAAGTATTACGACAATGTTCAAATACTATATGGTGTGTATTTGAAAGCTGAAGAAGGACAAGTCACAGGAATTCTAGGAAGTAATGGTTGCGGAAAAAGTACCTTATTAAGAATTATTTTTGGTTCACTTAAATCAAAATACAAACTCATTAAGATTGATGGAAATGTACTTTTAAAAAAGTTGTATGAAACAGGAATTGCGAAGTATTTGCCACAACATAACTTTATTCCAAATTTTCTATCGATTCGAAAAGCTTTGCAATTGTATCATATCTCGGAAGCAGATTTTAAATCATTTTTTATAGAAAATGATTTTAGATTATCTCAAAAATTTGGGGAACTTTCAGGCGGTCAGCGTAGAATCGTAGAAGTTTTCTTGACTTTAAAAACACCTTCTAGAATCATTTTGCTCGACGAACCTTTTTCGCATATTTCGCCAGTGCAAGTTGAAGCTATTAAAAAGTTAATAGAAATAGAAAAACAACATAAAATCATTGTGATTACCGATCATCTGTATCGAGAAATTACAGAAGTTTCAGATACAATCTATCTTATAAAGAATGGAAGTTCTAAGCGTATTCAGCAACTCACGGAATTAGAAGATTACAAATACATTTCGCAAGGAAGTTTGTAATCTTCTAAATTTATTTCTTTTGATATGAATTTGGATAATAACTGATCTTACTAGCTAAGGCATCCACAAACTCTTCACCTTGTTGTTGATATTCAGTAAGTTCTTCTGTAGTCAATTCGTGTTCTATTTCATAAATACCAATTGAACCACAAATAACGGTTAACACATGCGCGCCTACATCATTAATAAACAAAGTGTATTTCCAATCCTTTTTGATAAGTATTTTCATGATTGATACAAGTTGAAAAGTTATTTAGCTACGGCATCTTTCATAGACATACCATTAATTACAACATCCGTTAGTACGTGTGTGTCTCCTTGTATATGAACAACTGCGTATACATCTTGTTGCTTTCCTCGTCTATTATTGTTTCTATACAAAAGTTCTGCATCATATGCTTTCGATTCTTTCATATAATACGTGTCAAAAGGTAAATCGAAATGAACAATTCCTCCGTAATAAGTACGAATATCTACTGCTACATAATCAAACTTACTATTAGGTAAAATAGTTTTAGATAGAGTTTCTAATACTGCATATCCGTTTTCATCTTTTGATACATATGCATATGCTTTTTCGCTATAATCCCAATCTTTTTCATCTGTAGCAAAAGAATCCATGGCGAAATTTAAGGCGACATATTTTCCTCGAAAAGGATCATTTGGATCTACGGGTGCTGTTTTAAATTTATATACGTTGTTTGAAGCAATTGTATTTTCGTATTTGTATACTATTTGAGCAGAAGCGGCAATTTGAGCAATTACCATCAAGCCGAAAAGAAGGTATATATATGTTTTTTTCATGATTCTAATTTTTTAGCTTTTTGTTTTTTAAACATAATGTAATTTGCAGTAAAGAAACCTGCACCAATCAGGATAAACAATAATCCTCTGAGTTCAAAAGGAATATTCGTATCAAAAAATCGACAAGTAATTAGTGAAGCAACAATGAGCATTCCGTAATTTAAAATACCAAAGTGAAACTTAGAAGCACCAATTCTTATGGCAGTGATTCCTAGAACAAGCAATAATAGATTTATAAGTACTGTTGCAATAATTGGACTGCCAATACCAATAAAAAAGATGATTCCAAAGATTAGAAAAACAAAATCAAACGGATTAAATTGTTGTAATTTGGCGTTTTTGTAATTGCGATATACCAAAATACTTGCAATGATGAATAGAATAATACAAGATATAAACTCTAAAGAATAGAAGAACATATTTTTAAAATTATGTTCCCAAACATATCGAAAACTTAAAATGATTAATAAAATTGTAGTTCCCAAAGAACCTAAAAAACGATACCCATTTTGAAGTAATGATTTGTCTTTAAAGTAAGGAAGCTGTCCAATATTATAAAAAACACAAAAGAGTAATACGTACATTAAAAGACCAATAGCTTCACTATGATCTATACAAATAGGTAATGAGATAATTAAACTCAGTGGAAATAACCAATGTAACATGCTAGCAGTTGCAGATGGTTTTTTTGTTTTTATAATTTGAAAATATCTTGGTGCAGCTATGAGTAATAAGATGAAATATAAGTGCGGAATGGTTGTCGAACGACCATAACCAGCTTCAAAAGCAAAATATGTGATAAAGATTAAGTGTAATACAATCGCAGATTTTGATTTGGTGACATACAATAATGGAAGGCATAATACAATCCATGCTAGTAAGAATGATTCCAAATCGCCTGAAATATGATATACTTGACTTACCAATGCGATACATGCGCCAACAGCAAAAAATAAAAATACTGTAGCCGCTTCTTTCCAAGCAGTACTTTTCTCTTTAAAAATACTAAAACCTAATATGGCTTGCCCAATAATCATAGGCAGAAAAGCAATGATAAGCTTGATGAATTTTGGGAAATTATCCCAATTATGCGCCATGATTAAGATAATGCCTAAACCGACTAATGTGGCGCCTAAAATTCCAAAAATCGTGAATAATTTATTGGAACTCGATTCTTCAGATGTTGCGTAATAGGCTTTTATGTTTTGAGCAATCTCATCCGTAATAATGCCGTTTTCGACCAATTCGGGTAAAGCTCTTGTGATTTTTGAACTCATGATACAGAATTTAAAATAATGTTGGGTTATACATACGGATACCAAGCGAAGGTTAAACTGATTATAAGTAATAACATCGCTAAAAAGATACCGTTTTTATAATAAGGATTCTTTATTTTTCGAATAAAAACATGGTAAATAATTCCCATTACAATAAAAAAAGGAATAGAGAGCAGAAAGATTGTACTTGCGCCGCCACCGCCAATAGGAATTATAAAACTTAGTGGATAGGTTAGGAATCCACTGAGTAGTAAGCTAACTGTTTTAATTTTATCATTCATGATGTAGATGTTTAAAACAAACCTCGCAACAACTTACAATCATATCGTTACGAGGTTCTGGTAATCAACCAACATTTAAGCTTCTTGATTTTTTATAGCATGCACATCTCTAGTGTTTTTTTGTACGGCAACCGAAGCGAATAAACTTAAGGCAAACGACATTCCGTAGAAACCTTTTTCACTCAATTCCAATTCTGCATTCCACAATCCTACAACTAATAATAGGACAGAAGCCACTGTTGTAAACCAACTTATGCCGTAATAAATGTCTGTGACAGGAATTCCTTCCATTCGGTCTCTTACAGATTTTTGAACCGAAACTACCGAGAATAAACCGAATAGTAAGATGGTAAAGTAATATCCTTTTTCATTCAATTCCATACCTGCATTCCACAATCCTACACAGTAAGCAACCATTCCGATAAATAATGCTGCCCAAGCTGCAGAAACAAAAGCAGTTGTTGGTTTAAAAGGATTCTTTTCTTCTTTTTTAGGGTCTATAGATTTTTTTACTTTTTCTTCTGGATTAAAAAATGTTTGATTTTCCATAATGATATTTTTTAAATGTTACTTGATTTTCTTTTGTTTAAATGTTTGATTTAATGATTTACAAAGCGATATATTACATATGCTATGGTTGTGATTGATAGTAATAATGTTGTAATTGTATATGCATTTCTTTTTTTGTGTTTGATGATTCTTGCCATCGCATACAATGCTACAATTGGTGTGATTATAATAGCAGGAATGGTGAACATTTCTGTAAACACGCCAACAAGCACATGACGCCACTGAAAATGAAATGCTAAAGAGTATAACGTAAAGTATATTGCTGTTGCCATACTCAAATAAAACGGATACTTCTGGTGAATTGATTTCATAATTTTTGTTTGTTGATTACAGGGCAAATATGCGATTGGATTTTTAGCTGTAAAATTCAATTTTTCATAAAAAAGGATTATATTTATAGTAAATAAAATTGTTTAAAATAATGATTTTCAATTATTTGAATAATTAAAAACAGGCGATATAATGATTGCAATTGATACAATTATTTCTCAATTTTCTACAGAAGAACAACAAGAATTTATAAAATACCTGAACTATAAAAACAAGCGACACGATACCAAAAATGTACAGTTGTTTAAATTGTTACAAGCAAATTATCCTGCAAAAGAAATTCCGAAGAAACTATATGGAAAGGATAATAAAACTGCATATCACGGATTGCGAAAACGCTTATGGAGTTCACTGCTCGATTTTATGGCAACACAAAGTTTAACACATGAAGTTTCTGTAGAACTCGATATTACCAAGCGTGTACTTGTGGCTCGAAACTTATTGCAGCACAAACAATTTAAAACTGCATTCAAAGTATTAGACAAAGCAGAAAAGAAAGCACGTGAATCATTGCATTTTTCATTATTAAATGAAGTGTATCACACACAAATACAATATGCGCATACAACTTCTTTTGCACCACCACTAGAAATACTTATTGAAAAGTTTACGGCTAATCAAAAAGATTTTTTACAAGAAGAAAAGTTAAATATGGCGTACGCAGTCATTAAAGAAAACCTGCAAAAAGTTGTTTATAAAGGAGAAGTGATATCATTACAAACACTCATTCAGCAAACCTACAAACGTTTTGAAATCTCTGAAGAAATTGGATTGTCTTATAAATCGTTGTATCAATTGGCGCAAATTGTAAACTCAGTGGCTTCGGTAACTAAAGATTATTTCAATGTGGCGCCTTTTATTTTGGAGAATTACAAAGATATTTCAAGCAGATTGAAACAAACGGACAAACACGTGTTTTATCATATCAAAGTGCTACATCTTATTTCAAATATCTTCTTTCGTAAAAAAGAATTCCCTGAAAGTTTACACTATTTAGACTTGATGTATGGTGAAATGCAGAAGCAAAAAAAGCGATATTACAAAAGTTCTGTTTTACAACATCAGTGTTTGGTTGCGTTAAATCATAATTATTCTGGAAATTCTAAGGATGCAATTGCGATATTGGAAGACGTTGTAGATGTTAAGAAATACGATTTGGAAGTCATGCTAGATATACATTTAAGCCTGATTGTATTTTATTTTCAACAAGGTGCATTTAAAAAAGCACAACAAACCTTCTCTAAATTTTATCACACCGATAAATGGTATGAAGAAAAAGCTGGAGTAGAATGGGTCATTAAAAAGAACTTAATAGAATTGTTATTGCATATTGAATTAGGGAATATTTCGTATGTCGATTCACGTTTTGCAAGCTTTCAACGAAAATACTATCCGTTCTTAAAAAAAGCAGGAGAACAGCGTGTAATTACCTTTTTGAAATTTGTAAAGCAGTATTATCATGCTCCAGAAAAGGTAACATCAGAAGCGTTTAAAGAAGCTGTTGAAAATTCCTTTGAATGGAAAGATCGAATAGAAGAAGATATTTTTGTGATGAGTTTTTATGCTTGGTTGAAAGCAAAAATGAACAAATCTCCGTTGTATGAAACTACGTTAAACTTGGTGAAGCCATAGTTTTATTGAGTTATATCGAATATTACCAAAACCATCTCAAGCATTTGTATTGCCAATGATTTTTATCTAATCTTTAAATAATAGTTCAAGTATCTTCTTAAATACATATAATTTGGTGACGCATCAATGGCTTCCTTGGAGATAAAATGAAAAAAGTAGCGTTTGTTTTTATGTTCTACAAGTGTGGCTGCTCCATAAATAACAATTCCATCTACCAAAATAGAAAACTTTTCTTCTCGTACTTTCAATCCTTTAAAATCATATGTTTTATAGCGTTCATGGTAAAAATAGTCATCGTTAGCTTCATTGATAAACTTTTTTCGTAATGAAACCCATTGATCTACCATAGATACATCTGTTTTTACATCTTGGACATCATAGAAAAAATGAAACTTCGAGTATTTTGCTAAAATAGGTGTTGAAGGAAACACCGAGGAATTGTACATATGGAAACCTTTATAAAGCCGTACTTGTACATTTGGCACAATATCTATAATAGAATCCTTCTTTAGCTGAGTCACTTCTCGCAGCCTTTTATTTTTCCCTACAATAAAACGTGAAACTTTTACACGGGAAATCTTTCTAGAATTTCTCTTAGAACGATTGGTTTTTGTGCGATTTTCAAAAGCAGGTTGGTATCTGTCATTTTGTGTTGACGAATTTTGTTCACAGCGATTAATATTTAGAATAAGCTTGATAAAAAAGAAAATAACAACCATATAAAATGGCCAAGTTATTTTAGGAAATGATCTTTTCTTTCGCTGATGTGTAGTGCGTTGTTGATACTTTTGATCCTGTTTTGTATATACTTCAAAATCAATAGGTTTTTCTTTTTGTTCTGGAAATAGCTTCTTTTGAAGAACAACTTCAGAGTGAAGAATTTCTTTTTTTTCAGGAATAGGATCGTTTTGAACGCTCTTTTTTTCAGGGCTCTCTTTTTGTTGAGAATCTTTATTGCTAAAGGTAAACTTTCGTTTCGAATCTTTTTTCGAACGATCTCTCTTCTTATTATATTCTGAACGTCTAGAACGCTTCACTGACAATTAGTTTGTGTTTAAAGATATAAAAATACGTGAGTATACACTCTTTTCGTAGGTAAAAAGAGTAGATTAAAAAACTGGTTATAAAGAACTTTATTTCTTGATCAAGGAAATAAGATGATCAATTGCATATGAAAAAACAATAATGGAAATACTGATGCCTAAAAGAAATAAATTCATGTAGTGAAATTTTAAAACTCGTAAAGAGAAAGTTGTGTATTGTCGAAGCTACTTATAAAACAATTGAAAAACAAAAAAACGACCATAATGTTTTGAAAACAAAAAAAGGAACTGCAATTTGCAATTCCTTTAATTGATCTTATAAAAGTACACTGAACGAAGTCGAAGTGTACGTTTTTAAACTAAACGATGGCTACAAAAAGTCCGTCGTCGTTTTTCTCTACTTTTGCTAAACTATTTTTAGTTAGTTCTTTTATAGACTTGTCCCACTTTTTGTTAGACAATCCTGCCTGAGCTTTTAAATCGGCTAAAGGTAGTTTTTCAGCTTTCTTTAATAATTCTAAAACAGCTTTTGCTTCATCTGTCAAAGCCACTTGTTTGCGCTCTGGCTTCATTTGTGGAAAGAATAATACTTCCTGAATAGATGGATTGTTTGTCAAATACATAATCAAACGATCCATTCCTATACCTAAACCAGAAGTTGGTGGCATTCCGTATTCTAATGCGCGAATAAAGTCATTATCAATAAACATTGCTTCATCATCACCTTTTTCAGAAAGCTTCAATTGTGCTTCAAAACGTTCGCGCTGATCAATAGGATCATTTAACTCTGAATATGCATTTGCGATTTCTTTTCCACAAACCATTAATTCAAAACGCTCCGTTAATTCTGGGTTTTCTCTATGTTCTTTACACAACGGACTCATTTCCTTTGGATAATCTGTGATGAATGTTGGTTCAATATAATTTCCTTCACACTTTTCGCCGAAAATCTCATCGATCAATTTTCCTTTCCCCATCGTTTCATCTACATCAATTCCCATGCCTTTTGCAGCTTCACGCAATTCTTCTTCAGATTTTCCAGTAATATCAAATCCTGTAAAATCGATGATAGATTGTGTCATGGTAACACGCTTGTATGGTGCTTTAAAATCGATTGAATGTTCGCCAAATGTCGCAGTTGTGGTTCCGTTTACAGCAATGGCACAGTGTTCTAATAAGCTTTCTGTGAATTCCATCATCCAATTGTAGTCTTTGTATGCTACATAAATTTCCATCGCAGTAAACTCTGGATTGTGCGTACGATCCATTCCTTCATTACGGAAGTTTTTAGAAAATTCATATACACCATCAAATCCACCAACAATCAATCTTTTTAAATACAATTCATTCGCAATTCGCATATATAATGGAATATTTAATGAATTATGATGCGTTACAAACGGACGTGCCGCTGCACCACCAGGAATTGGTTGTAAAATTGGTGTTTCCACTTCAAAATAACCTGCTTCGTTAAAGAAATTACGCATAGCGTTGAATAACTTTGTACGCTTTACAAAAACTTCTTTTACCTGCGGATTTACTACTAAATCAGCATAACGTTGACGGTAACGTTGTTCAGGATCATCAAATTTGTCGTATACAACACCATCTTTCTCTTTTGGAAGCGGTAATGGTCGTAATGCTTTACTTAATACTGTAAAGTTTTTTACCATTACTGTTTTTTCTCCAACTTTCGTTGTAAACAATTCTCCTTCAATTCCGATAAAATCACCAATGTCTAATAATTTTTTATAGACCGTATTATAATGAGATTTATCTTCTCCAGGGCAAATTTCATCTCTATTAAAGTAGACTTGAATTCTTCCTTCTGCATCTTGCATTTCAGCAAATGACGCTGATCCTTGAATACGACGTGACATTAATCTACCTGCAATTATCACCTGTTTACCTTCTGCAAACGTTTCTTTTACCTGTTTCGAAGTATGATTTACAGGATAAAGGTTTGCCGGATATGGGTTAATGCCGAGTTCGCGTAACTTTGAAAGTTTTTCTCTACGAACGATTTCTTGCTCTGATAATTGCATAATAATATTTGTAAAATTAAGTTTGCAAAGATAAATACATTTCGTTAGTATACCAATGTATTGATTTGGAAATATTTGAAGCTATTATAGTTTATAAACGCTAAGCTAGTGTAACGTTTTCACGATTTTTGTGTCTTATGAGTATCATCAATCATCAAATTAAAAAATAGTATGAGTATATGGAGAGTATTATTGGCAATTATATTTCCGCCGTTATCTGTATTAGATAAAGGTTGCGGATCAATTTTAATTGTCTTTATTTTGTGGCTTTGCGGATGGGTTCCGGGAACTATTGCCGCTTTAGTAATTGTAAACAACCCGAAACGATAAATAATAATTTAAATAAAAACAATGAGAAAAATTTATTTAGGACTTTTAGTCGCGTTTGTAACGCTTTTTACAAGTTGTCAGTTTACTGAAAACATTTATATCAATGAAGATGGAAGTGGAAAAGTATCTTTCAATATGGATGGAGCTGAGTTAATGGACATGATGGGAGACGAAATGAGCAAAGGCGAAGAAGTTGCTATTGATTCTGTTATGTCATTCAAAGAAATGTTTGCAGCAGAACGCGATAGTATCTCAAAATTATCAGCAGAACAACAAGCAGAACTAAAAAGTTTAGAGCCTTTTAGTATGCATATGGTGATGAATTCAGGAGAGAAGAAAATGAATATGGATATTTTTGCTGATTTTGAAAGCGTTGACGAGTTGCAAGATATGTTTAAAGCTATGAATGCTGCTGGAAAAATGGACAAAAGTAGAAAGTCGCAAGCAGGAAATCCATTGTCTTCTTTAGGTTCTGACGGAACGACTACAACAAATTATTCGTTCAAAAACAATGTATTCAAGCGTACAGTTGCTATTGTAGATCAAGCAAAAATGGATTCTTTACAGCAAAATTTAGGACAAGCAAAAATGATGTTTGCAGCGTCTAATTATACCTTAAAGTATCATTTCCCAAGAAAAATAAAATCAGTTTCTTTAGAAAATGCAGTTATTAGTGAAGATGGAAAAAGCTTTACAGCAGAACTTAACTTTATGGAATACATACAGAATCCAAAAATGTTAGACGTAGAAGTTGAATTGGAAAAATAAAAACTACGTTATAAAATATGAAAAAGAGGAATTGCAATTGTGCAATTCCTCTTTTTTTATTAAGGAAATACTTTACACCATTCGCAATCAGTAAGACAAGACAATGTTCTACAATCCCAAGGAAGCGCGGAATGAACTGTAAATATAATTGTTGGGTTAGGGCATATGGAACTGATTGCGTTTTGTGCTTGATCTGCTTGTGCATTTTGTGATCCTCTGGAAATGTTGGCAACATTGCTTTTTTTGAGAGATAATGATTTTAGTGATTTTTTTTCATGTCTTAGTTATTCGTGTTTGTGACTAAGAAACCGTAAATATATGTTTGTATTAAAAGTTAATTTTTGAATTCATGGTTTCAGTTTCTAAAATGCTGTTAAATAAAGCTTATCTGATAAGAATAGATATTTGTAATGTTGTATTTTTGTAATCGCAAAAGAAACTACTTTGAATAAAACAATACAAGTACAGGATTTAGGTACGAAAGACTATAAAGAAACTTGGGATTTTCAAGAAGAACTATTCAAGGAAATCTTAGATACAAAGATTAAGAATAGGCGTGAAGATGCTGGTTTAGAAACATCAAATCATTTTTTGTTTGTAGAACATCCGCACGTATATACTTTAGGGAAAAGCGGCGATATGTCTAATTTGTTATTAGATGAAACACAATTGGCTGCTAAAGGAGCTACGTTTTATAAAATAAATCGCGGTGGTGATATTACTTATCACGGACCAGGACAAATTGTAGGATATCCTATTTTAGATTTGGAAAACTTCTTTACTGATATTCATAAATACTTGCGTTTATTGGAAGAAATGATCATTTTAACCTTGGCGGAATATGGCTTGAAAGCTGCAAGAAGTAAAGGAGAAACAGGTGTTTGGCTTGATGTTGGAACTCCATTTGCGCGTAAAATTTGTGCTATGGGCGTAAGAGCGAGTCGTTGGGTAACCATGCATGGATATGCTTTGAATGTAAATGCAGATTTAGGATATTTTGACAATATCATTCCATGTGGAATTAGAGGAAAAGCTGTTACATCTTTGAATGTAGAATTAGGGAAAATGCACGTAGATGAAGCGGAAGTTAAAGAAAAACTATTGCGTCATTTTAAAACACTTTTTGAGGCACAACTAGATATCAAAGCATAAGATGAAAGTTGTAAAAGTAGGATTGCTCATTTTTACGGTATTGATCACGATATTACTATTGTCATTTAGTTATCTGCTGTATTTAGAACTTAAAAGTTTTATGGGAGCCGTTTCTGCATTATTTTTCTTTGCCTGTACAAGCGCATTTAGCATTTACTTTCATATCAAGACATTAGCATATTATCCGTTGTTTATTTTCGGAAAAACGATAGAAGAACTCTCTAAAAAATATTGGGCATTACATGTAGCTTTTGGGCTTATTAGCACGTTATTAGGTATTGGTCTTTTTTTACCAAATATATTCATGGACAATGTCTCTGTAAATTCATTAGGAATTGTCATTGCTTCTTGTCTTGTTGTTTTCGGATTATTTACCTTATGGGAACTGTATAAGTTGAATAGATTTGTACAAGTGTACAAACAACGTCGCAGACAACAACAAAATATTGAAAATATAAAAGGAACTGTTGACTGATTTGTTTGTATATTGATCTACGTAGGTAAAAAATTAAATCATTAGTATTGACTCGACTTATTTTTAAAGAAACGCTTAAGGTTTTTATTGTAATGTACACTTTAACTGTAATTTTAGGTGCTACACTTATGCTTGTTGAGTCATTGAAAGATATTGAAACGTATGGTTTCATTCAAATCATTATCTTGTCTTTGGTGATTGCTTCGGGAATTTTAAGTGTTTTTTTTCATGTGCAAACTTATTCTTACTACAGTAAAATTAGACGAAAAAGAAAATTTCCGAGAATACTTTGGCTTGCAGCGTTTGCTTTGCCAAGTTCTGTGATTTTTAAAATAGTAAAAGACTATTTTACTATTTTTTACCATACTGATACTACGATTTCACAAGATATGCCAAATTTTGTGTTTACAATGTTTATACTTTTTTCAAGCATACTCGGCATCATAGAAGTTGTTTTAATGCCTAAACGAATTAAAAAACAACACGATTTATTAAATCTTACTGATGAATTTGACGATATTGGCAATTCAACATTATAAATCATTTTAGGTATGCGTTTTTTGAAAATAATACTAATTTCATATGCTTCCATCATTCTATTGGGATTATCCTATGCGCTACTTGAAGATTCTTCAATAGGAGAAGCGAATATGCCTTTGTATGCAAAAATCCTTATTGCTTTTATGTATATACTAGCAATATTGAATATACTGTATCATGTTAAAAGTTTTCGTTTTTATCGACGTGAAGAAAAATGGAATTTAACTAAAAAACTTCCAATGTTTTTATGGATCGCAACACTGTGTTTTTCTACTTTTCTATTATTTTTAGTTGGTGTAGCGATGTATAATAATGCAGATAAATATTTATCACACAGATATAGTTCGGAAGATATATTTTTTATATCGCTCTTAATTGGTCCATCATTATTAGGTTTTTTGGAAGTTTCCATGTTGAAAAAACGAATTAAAATGATTCGAACAAAAAAAGATGAAATTGAAGAAATAGGAAAGTAAATAGTGTAAATGATGCGTGTATTAAAAATTCTCCTAACATTATATTCCCTTTTTATTTTTGGCGGAATTTCTTATTTGATTCTATTTGGAGACAGAGAAACTGTGGGCACACCTGTAGCGCTTTTTGTTTTTTCGGGAATCGCAATTGTTACTTCTGTATTGAATGTTTTCTATCATGTAAAAAGTTTTCGTTTTTATCAACGTAAAGAAAAAAGACAACTTGATAGAAAGCTTCCTGTAATTTTATGGATTGGAACGATTTGTTTTTCACTACTCTTATTATGTACCGCAGGCGATAGTATGTATAATTTGATACAAATGTATAGATATGGTTATGCAGGTCGATATCTGTTTTCAGTGCTTACTTTTTTAGTTCCAGGATTGTTAGGTTTTCTAGAGGTTCTAATTTTAAAGAAACGTATCAAGCGCCTTAAAGCTATTGTAGCGACAAAAAATGAAATTAACGAAATAGGAAATCAAACTGAGTAAATGATACGCGTACTAAAAATACTTTTAATTTTGTCTGGACTGTTCTGTTTTGGAGGATTGTCCGTAATCGTGTATATATTACTCACAAATGAAAACAATAGTGGATCTATAATCGCATACCTTTCTTTAGCGTTGGTCTATATGGCATCCATAGTGAATTTGGTATATCATATAAAGAGTTTTCAGTTTTATAAGAAAAAAGAAAATATAACTGTCGCATTTAAAGTTAGTAAAGTATTCTGGATTGGAGCTATTGTGTTTAATGGTGCTTTGCTAGTACTTTTTGGATATGCATTGTATGATTATTTACGATTGATGAGTTATGGTATAGCGCATCAATTGAAAGATGTGTTATTGCTAGTATTTATGTTGGTAAGTTGTGTTTTAGGTTTTTTAGAATTGTCACTTTTAAAGAATCGACTTAAGAAACTCAGATTAGAACGTCATACAAAAGATGAAATTGACGAAATAGGAAGTTCAACAATATAAAAAGAAATCATGCGTGTATATAAAATCATTCTCATCTTCATTTTAGCATTTATATTACTTGTAATGAGTGTAGGAGCTATCGGAATTTACAGTGCAAGTAACCATAATTCAGATACAAAATTTATGCTGCTGTTTGCTGGAATAGGAATATTCGTTGGTCTTTTAGCAATGTGGTATCATATAGTAAGTTTTCGATATTACAGACCATCAAAACGTGCTGTAAAAGCAAAGAAAATACCGTTGATTTTATGGATTGGAGCCATCGCTTCAGGTGTTTGTTATGCATTCTTTGGAATACTTTCTGCCTTTGGAAACATTGCGGCTATCTCAACCAGAGGTATGAGAGCTGCGGATTTACCAATTTTTATAGCGCTGGCTGTGATTGTGCTCTATGGGATTTTCAGTATAATAGAAACTTCTATTTTGTCAAAACGTATTAAAAAACAGAAAGAAGAATGTAATGCGCAAAACGAAATTGACGAAATAGGAAGTTCGTTACAGTAAATTCTAGTTTAACTTGTATACTAAAATCGTTTTGTTTTCTCCTTTAGTAACAAATTCTAATTTAGCATCTTTATCTAAATTTTCTAAATCAATTTCTGAAGTTCCAAAAGCGGGAAATCCAGGAAGAAGTTTTGCATTGCTGTCATATACATATACTTTCTGAGCATCTTTATCTGTAATGGACACATAAATCTTATTCTTAATATAGAAGATTTTTGGTTTGCTGTACGATCCGAAGTCAAGTTCTACGGTTTTGTCTTTGATACGTAATTTATTCTCAAAAAAGCTTACCAATGTTTTACTTGTCATGGTTACATCATGATTTTCTTCTACAGGAAGTTTTGTTTTTTGAATCTGTCCTTTACTATCTACCTGAATTAAATTTCCATTGCGATCAGAAGTAGTAAATAAATTGTTGTGAATGTATACTTGATTGTCTGAAAACTGAATATTCTCCTTAGCTGTAATTCTAGATTTTCCTGTTCGCGACAGAATGTGAAGTTTTCCATTGCTTTCTTGAAGAACAATATAGTCTTTCGTTTTTACTCTAAAATGTTGCGGCGGATTGATGAATTCATTTTCCGAACCTGAAAATTTAAAACCAGTAACTTCCTTTCCTTTCTTATCGCGCATTACTACCTTATTTCCTTCCGTAAACACAAAGCGATAATTTTTCGAATTATCATAATCAAAAATAGCGACAGGTTGTGTATAAGCTAATGTTGCTTTTGTTGGATACGGCTTTACTTCTGTACCTTTTCTATCAAAAACATAAAAAGATTGTGGTGTTGTAACGGCCAATTGCAAACGTCCGTTTTTATACAAATCTATTTGTGATAGGTCTCCTAAAATTTTTCCATCTAACTGTTTTTTCCACAATACTTTTCCTTTTGTAGAAATCAAATACAAAATATTCTGTGCGTCTTGCACGACAATTTCTCTGCGTTTGGTAATATGATTTTTTACAAACTGCGGATTTGTGATCGCAGGATTATCTAATACTACGTTTAAAAATTGTGTCACTGTATTTTCAGTAGGTTTAGCTGTATTTCGTTTTAAAATACCGTGAACATGTGCATAATTACTCCCTTTTTCATTAGTAAATTGCAATGCGGCAAACGGATAATCGTCTACATTAATACTTAGAATTTCTTTTTGATATGTCTTTTTCGTGCTTTCCGCGAATGTTTTCTTAAAAGAATCTGTGTTTACGAAAGACACTAACGAAGATTCATCGCTTAAGTTTTGAAGCGCTTCTTGGTAGCTCTTTTGCGAAGAAAGTGTTTGTTCGTCTTTATAAAGTCCAATTAGCATGGCTAAATTTCGCAAATTATCTCGATCACTAAACACAATATATTCATCTAAAACAATATAAAAATCATTGCCAAAATCGGAGATGAATGGTGTAAAGTGATTTTTAAAAAGTTCAGGATCTTCATTTTCATACACTTTTACATTTCGTACAGTGTTGTGTTCTGTATTTGTGGTTAATTGTGTAATGGCTTCATTACTTGGAGAAATAAAACGCAAAGCTGTAAATGTGCCATTATTAAAAGAAAATGAGCAAACTTCTTCCAAAGCATCTAGCAAAGAGTTTTTAGTTTCTGGGTGAAACTTTTTGTATTCATCAAAGGTAATTGACGTAAAATGATCAAAAAATCGAGGAATCACTTTTGCGATTTTATGTTCTCTTGGAGTTGTATTTTTTAAAGAACTTAGGCTGTGTGATAACGAATCGTTGGCTGTGATGATTCCGGTAAAAGAAATTTCATCCTGTAATATAGATACATCTAAAGCCATTTGTTCTCCAAATGTGGTTACAAATTTCGTGTCAGCATTTGGAAATATCTTTTTTAATAATGGTGAAAGATGTTTTGGAGTAGCGAGTAAAGTGGCAGATTTGCTCTCATCTATCGTAGCATATACTTTTTTAAGTGGTTCAGGAATGATCACTTTTTTATACGAACGAATACAATTTTCAATCAATAACTGAGAAGAAGAATTCACAAAAATACTATCTGCCAAAAACGTATAATTTACATGATCGCCAAGTGTAGTTTTAATAATTTCATTGCCTTCATATGCAATGTTTTCAGTTGTAGCTTTATGTAGCGAGTCTAACTGAATCAAATTTGGATGTGTTTTCGTAACAAACGTATATTCAAAACTATTCTTTCCTAGTTCATTAAAACACAATAACGATTTTGAGTTTGGCTGAATGTATTTTACATACGTTACAAACGCATTAAAATCCTGCTTGAATTTTGGTTGTTTGAATGATTTCAGCAATTGATTATTTTTCAATTCGCTCTGAAAACTTTCAAAATCCTGAATCTGTAAAATAACAGCTGCATTTTGAGGTGCATACTTTAACAGCGAATATTCTTTAGGAGTTTCTGTTGTACAGCCAATAATCAATATGGTAAGAAGAAGAATGAGAATTCTTTTCATGTAATGTTCTATTTTATAACATCGTATAGATGTTGTTGCCCTTTTTTAATAACTATCTACAAAAGTATAAAACTTGTATTATAGTAAAATAGTATAAAGGCAATAGAATTACAGTTCTTATTAACAAATAACCATTGTTGAGTTTTAGCGAACAGAAACTCCGTTTTGAACTAAGAAATGAGCTGTAATAATAAAGTTGAAATTTCTCAACATTGTTATTGTTGAATTTTATCTGACTTTTAAAAAATAAAATCTAAACAGACAAAACTTTCAATTTGGATTAGCTCTGAGTTTCTGATAAATATTTTTTAATCAAAGGATTACTTTTTACAAAGTTTTTATAACGATCTAAGTCGTCAATAATAGTTGCTCTTTCAATTTTTACTTTATGATTTAAAAAATCAATGATAATGTCGCTGCCTGTAGATTTTATAGTATATACAGCTACTTCTGCAGCTGAACGTAACTCTTGTGAAGAATAATTGGTTTCCAACAAGCGACCTAACAGAGTGATAACTTCATCGTTGTCGGCAAATGGATTTTGAAACATAAACGGAATCAATTCGGCAATAGCTTTTTGATGCTTTTGTTGTCCGGCATACAAGCGTGCATACATTTTGGCAGTATACATATCATGCGCTACATGTTCATTTCCGCAAAAATGATCAAACTTATGTTTCTGATCAAACAAATAAATATATGTTGACGCTTTTTTGAAGTCTCGCTTGTCTAAGTATATTTCGGCCAAATGCATGGCACTTTTATTTTTGCAAACAATATATTCTTTCTCTAACTCCTTGTGATCGTCTTCGTCAATAATATCGTAATCATATTCAGTATATAATACTTTTCTAAACAAAGGAATTGCTTGTTCAATATCGCCCAAATCTCTTAATAAGACAGCTGTGTTATAAGTAACTTTAGGCATCAACGCCGAATTGGGATAACTGACAGCAAACTGTTTAAAATGATGCAATGCAATTCTAGGATTGTCTTCGTAGGCAAAATACAAGGCCTTTTTAAACGCTTCCTTTTCTAAAGCATTGTACTTATGTTGTTGTGCGTAGCTAAAAAAGCTTATCAATAAGCACAGAATAAATGTGTATGTATATTTCTTCATAATCATATTATTTACTACGAATGTAGCAGCAAATAATATCCTGTGAAATGTAGAATGAGTAAAGTAACCTTTTCAATGAGTTAGTTGTTTACTTTGGATCGAGCGACATTACATATTCGTAACTTTCGTTCAAATATTTAGCTAATTTGTCTACATCAGTCAACATAGATTCAGGAATCAATACATATCCTTTCATTGTAGCTCCGTATGATTTATAGTAGTCAGAATTAAATTCCTTAATATACTTTTCTTGGACTTCTTTAGAATAACGAAACCCAATTTCTCCAGCTTTATTAAGCAATCCAAACATATGTCCGTTGGCAGAAGTATAAATCATATTTTTGCCTTTACGCTCAAAGCGTGGACATTTTTCAACAATGGCATCAAAAATTTTCAATCTTTCTTCCCACATACTAATTTATTTTAATCGACCACTGTAAAAGGAGTCAGTTGTGTAACATTCATTGTTTTAATTCGGGCAAATCGTTCTTCAGGATCATCTACAATAATCCAATGATGAGAGGTGTGTGCAATCATTTTTCTATCATCAAGTGTAATACCATTCCAATCAAACTCAACCTTCATTTCATAAGTAGTATCATTAATTGTGTTTACTTCAAAATTTTCAGGATGATGATTGCTTTCTTTCATATGTTTTGGCGCGCCATTTAACCAAACGGAAAAATCATCTAACGAGCGAATCGTACCGCTGGAAAAATTCAATTCAAAACTATCTGTGAGTAATTCGGCAAAAGGAGTAACATTTCCATCGCATAGTTCCATAGTTGCTAACCAATAATGCAACAAAGCTTTGGTGCGATTTTCAGGATACGCATCTACAAAAATATCTTCTGTTTGTCCTGTTGGAGTAATTTTTACAGTTTTAAACTGTGGAAGTGAACGATCAAAGTGTTCAAAATCGATTGTATAATCAATAGTATAACTTGCTTTTTCACCATTTGGCTGAATGTTTTGATAGCGAATAGAAGCTAATAATTGTAAAAAACCTTCTTCATGCTCCTGAACGGAAACTGCTTGTACGTGATGCGCATTCTGCCAACCATCATACACTTTCAATCTTTCAGGATAACTTTCTTTTCCGCGCATTTCGCCTGCGGCACTTTGTAAAAAGATATCATCAGCCAATAATTCCATTTGATGTTTGATGCGTTTCTCAGTCATAGAACGTTCGTACAATTGATACCAACGATAATACTGTGTTTTTGCAAGATGCAATTGAAGTGTTTTCATAAATGTATGATTAAAACACTAAGGTAGTTTATTTGTTCAATTGTTTCAATAGGAAACAAAATTTAAGAAATTTATAAATCTAAAGCATATTGCTCAGGAAGTAATCGAAACGACATACGGTGATATTTTGTAGTGCCATATTTTTTAATAGCTTCACGATGTTCTACTGTAGGATATCCTTTATTCTTCTTCCAATTATACATTGGAAATTCTTCATGGATTTTTGCCATATATGCATCTCGGTAGGTTTTTGCTAAAATTGAAGCAGCGGCAATATTCAAATATTTTCCATCACCTTTAATAATAGTTTGGTGTGGAATCTCTTTATAAGGTTTAAACTTATTGCCATCTACAATAATATGTTCTGGAATCACAGAAAGTTTGTCAATTGCTTTGTGCATTCCTAAAATAGAAGCATTCAAAATATTAATTTGATCAATTTCTTCAGGGAAAATATGTGCTACACCAAAAGCTAATGCCTCCAACTCAACAATAGGGCGTAACATATCACGTTTCTTTTCGCTCAATTGTTTGGAGTCATTTAAGATATCATTCGAAAAATCTTTAGGTAAAATTACAGCAGCCGCAGTTACAGGTCCTGCAAGGCATCCGCGACCTGCTTCATCTGTTCCAGCTTCCAGTCCGTCGAGTAATTGTAGTGCTAACATGTGTAAAATCTTAAGAGACAAAACTATCCCTTCTAAAATTCAAATCAAAATAGAAACTCGAAACACTTTTTTGTCAAAAACAACAATTTATGATTTCAATAACAAATCTTAGCTTTTTATTTCGATCAAAAAGTATACTTTTGTCAGACATAAAGCGTAGAATGTTCAGGTACGTTGTAAAGAATACGCTAAAAAAATAAAGAAGTGAAGCACATCCTTTTCGTTATATTTATATGTATTACTGTTTCTGCAATGCATGCGCAGAGAACATTAACACCAGTAAGCAATCCAAAAGAGCAACTCAATCAACAAGGACAACGATCACTTGATGATACAAGTAATTCCTCTGAAAAGGATAAAACAGCCAAACGAAAAGAATACGATATCAATCTCTACAAAATTATTACGCATGAGCGCGATACAATGGTTTTTGATACTACATTAACGATCAAAAAAGATTACAAATATAATTATCTTAGAAAAGACGATTTTGAACTAATACCGTTTTCTAATCTAGGACAAACCTACAATCGATTAGGATATTCTTTTGATATGCCTGCTGCTTTTCCAAGTATTGGAATGCGCGCAAAACATTTTAACTATGATGAGGTAGAAGATGTAAAATACTTTAATGTGCCTACACCAACAACAGAGTTGTTTTTTAAAACAGCGATGGAGCAAGGGCAATTATTAGATGCTTTTATTACCATGAATACGTCTAAGCGTATGAACTTTTCTATTGCGTACAAAGGAATGCGTTCATTAGGTAAATATCAAAACATACTTAGTAGTACAGGAAACTTTAGGTTAACGGCAAACTATCGTACAAAAAACGATCGCTATGGACTTCGCGCACATTTCTACTCGCAAGATGTATTAAACAATGAAAATGGAGGGATAACAGATGAAGCTGTAGAACAATTCGAAACAGGAGTAGAAGAATTTACAGATCGTTCACGTTTGGCTGTTGTCTTTCAAGACGCACAAAACATATTAGTTGGAAAACGGTACTATTTAGAACATGATTATAAAATTGTAAAACAAAAAGATTCTTTGCGAGACAATAATCTGCGTGTTGGTCATACGTTCAATTATGAAACAAAATATTATATCTATGATCAAGATCGTGCAAACGATCTTTTTGGAGACAGTTTTGTGGCAACATCGCTCCGTGATCGATCGCAATTGCGAAAACTATTCAATCAAGCAAGTCTAAGCTATCGAACAAAAACCTTTGGAGATGTAAAATTCAAAGCCAATCATACAAAATATGATTACTTTTTTGATAAAATTCTCTATCTCGCCGGTGGTCAAGTGGTGCCAAACAGATTAGAAGGAGATGTTGTTGCAATTGGAGGTGAATGGAAGCATAACATTGCAGGAATCGATTTAAAAGCAGATTTACTAGCAAATGTATCTGGAGAACTCGGAGGAAACTACTTCAAAGGTCGTGCGCGTTACAAATTCAATGACGATGCAAAAGTAGAAGCTTCCATTGTGATCAATTCCAAAGCGCCAAACTTTAACTTCATTCTCCATCAAAGCGACTATATAAGTTATAACTGGAGAAACAATCTAAAGAATGAACGTACACAAAGTATTAACTTCAGTCTCAAGTCAAAAAAATGGCTAAATGCAGATGTTAGTTTTACTTCTTTAGATAACTATACCTATTTCTCAGGACTTACAGCAGATGCTCAAGTAACACCACAACAATCGGAAGATGCCATTACATATCTAAAAGTAAAAGTTGGAAAAGAATTCCGTTATGGAAAATTTGCACTCAATAATACAGTAATGTATCAAAAAGTAACGCAATCTGGAGATATATTCAACGTGCCAGAACTGGTTACTAGAAATACACTATACTATACAGACAAATGGTTTAAAAAAGCATTATTCATTCAAACAGGAGTTACCTTTAGTTACTTCACTGAATACTTTGGAGATGCTTACAGTCCATTACTAGGTGAGTTTTACAGTCAAAATCAACAAAAAATAGGAAGCTTTCCGCGTTTTGATGTTTTCATAAACGCAAAAGTAAGGCGAACTAGAATCTATTTCAAGCTAGAGCATCTAAACTCATCTTTCACAGGATACAACTTTTTCTCGGCACCAAACTATCCTTACAGAGACTTCATTGTGCGTTTCGGACTTGTTTGGAACTTCTTTTCTTAAAAGAATATCTAATTTTTTAAAATAAATAGTTGTGGGGTTTCCCTTCTTTCTTTTTTTAGGTAAAAGAAATAACGGTCACGCTTTCGTCAGTCGCTCTCTATAATATAGAGTATCACAGTTCAATACTAAAGTAATTAAGTTGTATATTAAGACACATGTCACTGAGTGTAGTCGAAGTGAGTAGCTCCAACAATGCCTCAATCGTTAACCCAACTTATAAGAAGTAGTAAAAAATAGTTGTTTTGTTTTTTCATAGATAAAGAATTCACGATAGATTTTTGAAATTTAAAAGAAACAATACATTTAACCTAAAACCCAAAACTGAAGAATGAAAAAAACTTTAGGTTGTAAAAGGCTTAAGAATAAGGTGTTAAAAAGCAGATTAAAAAAAAGAGTAAAAAAGGGTTTAAAAAGGTTAGGATATTAACAAAACGTCTTTATATTTGCAGCCGCTAAAACGATAAGAATTGGCGTTAAAAAAGTTCATTGATTACTGGTTTAAGATTAGATAGAAGTTTTTTGAAAAAAGTTTTAAAAAAGTTTTCTGAGGAATAAAAAAGGTTGTATGTTTGCATCCGCTAAAAACGGGAACGTTTTTATGTAAGTTCTGAATAGAAAAGCTATTAAAATTTAAGAGGCAAGAAGTTTGCGAAAGAGCTTCAAAAAAAATCTTAAAAAAAGTTTTGTTAGAATGAAAAAAGGGTTTTATATTTGCACCCGCTTTCGGAAGGAAGTTTAGAAAATAGAGAATTAGAAGTTCATTGACATATTGATTAGCAGCAATTATTTTAGGAATAAGATAATGATAAAAAACATAAGCAAAGACATCTTTTGAGAAGTAGATAATTTTTCGGAGTTTGATAATATATTAAAGAACAACGATGAAGAGTTTGATCCTGGCTCAGGATGAACGCTAGCGGCAGGCTTAACACATGCAAGTCGAGGGGTAACAGGAGTAGCTTGCTACTTGCTGACGACCGGCGCACGGGTGCGTAACGCGTATGAAACCTACCTAATACAGGGGGATAGCCCAGAGAAATTTGGATTAATACCCCATGGTACTGTGATCTCGCATGGGATTATAGTTAAAGATTTATCGGTATTAGATGGTCATGCGTTCTATTAGTTAGTTGGTAAGGTAACGGCTTACCAAGGCAGCGATAGATAGGGGCCCTGAGAGGGGGATCCCCCACACTGGTACTGAGACACGGACCAGACTCCTACGGGAGGCAGCAGTGAGGAATATTGGACAATGGAGGCAACTCTGATCCAGCCATGCCGCGTGAAGGAAGACTGCCCTATGGGTTGTAAACTTCTTTTATAGAGGAAGAAACGCAGATACGTGTATTTGTTTGACGGTACTCTACGAATAAGGATCGGCTAACTCCGTGCCAGCAGCCGCGGTAATACGGAGGATCCAAGCGTTATCCGGAATCATTGGGTTTAAAGGGTCCGCAGGCGGTTGTTTAAGTCAGAGGTGAAAGTTTGCAGCTCAACTGTAAAATTGCCTTTGATACTGAATGACTTGAGTTATAATGAAGTGGTTAGAATATGTAGTGTAGCGGTGAAATGCATAGATATTACATAGAATACCGATTGCGAAGGCAGATCACTAATTATATACTGACGCTGAGGGACGAAAGCGTGGGGAGCGAACAGGATTAGATACCCTGGTAGTCCACGCCGTAAACGATGGTCACTAGCTGTTTGGACTTCGGTCTGAGTGGCTAAGCGAAAGTGATAAGTGACCCACCTGGGGAGTACGATCGCAAGATTGAAACTCAAAGGAATTGACGGGGGCCCGCACAAGCGGTGGAGCATGTGGTTTAATTCGATGATACGCGAGGAACCTTACCAGGGCTTAAATGTAGAGTGATAGCTTTAGAGATAGAGTTTTCTTCGGACACTTTACAAGGTGCTGCATGGTTGTCGTCAGCTCGTGCCGTGAGGTGTCAGGTTAAGTCCTATAACGAGCGCAACCCCTGTTGTTAGTTACCAGCACGTAGTGGTGGGGACTCTAACAAGACTGCCGGTGCAAACCGTGAGGAAGGTGGGGATGACGTCAAATCATCACGGCCCTTACGTCCTGGGCTACACACGTGCTACAATGGTAGGTACAGAGAGCAGCCACTACGCAAGTAGGAGCGAATCTATAAAACCTATCTCAGTTCGGATCGGAGTCTGCAACTCGACTCCGTGAAGCTGGAATCGCTAGTAATCGGATATCAGCCATGATCCGGTGAATACGTTCCCGGGCCTTGTACACACCGCCCGTCAAGCCATGGAAGCTGGGGGTACCTGAAGTCGGTGACCGTAAGGAGCTGCCTAGGGTAAAACTAGTAACTGGGGCTAAGTCGTAACAAGGTAGCCGTACCGGAAGGTGCGGCTGGAACACCTCCTTTCTAGAGAGACGACGAATAATTATATATAAATGATCGAGAGATTGTTTTTGCTTAGCTGTTAATTAAGAAATTGAACGAAATACAAGTAGAGTCTCATAGCTCAGCTGGTTAGAGCGCTACACTGATAATGTAGAGGTCGGCAGTTCGAGTCTGCCTGAGACTACAAGTATAGAGGAAATTCTGGAAGTTAGAGGATTCAACCTTCATAATTCTGAATTCATTAGATTCTGAATTTCATAAATGGGGGATTAGCTCAGCTGGCTAGAGCGCCTGCCTTGCACGCAGGAGGTCATCGGTTCGACTCCGATATTCTCCACGATCGACGTAAAGTTGAAAAAGTTCATTGACATATTGAGATAAAAGAGAAACGAGATTAATAAAATAATCTTCGAGAGAACAAAAATAATAAAGAGCAAAAAAGTACAATAAGCTAAGTAAGGGCGTATGGGGAATGCCTAGGCTCTCAGAGGCGAAGAAGGACGTGATAAGCTGCGAAAAGCTGTGGGGATTGGCACATACAATATGATCCGCAGATATCCGAATGGGGCAACCCACTATATTGAAGATATAGTATCCGTAAGGAGGCAAACCCGGAGAACTGAAACATCTAAGTACCCGGAGGAGAAGAAAACAAAAGTG